>NZ_UPPP01000081.1 GCF_900476375.1 Allolucifera butyrica
ATGATTCAATTTGCCGTTGAGAGGATGCCGGCCGTACGGGGCATTCATTTTCAGCCGGTCAGTTATTTTGGCCGTTATCCTGAAGCTCCCGCCGATAAGGACCGGATTACCATCCCGGAAGTGATTACCGCCATCGAACGCCAAACGGAAGGAAAAATGAAGAGTAGCGATTTTCGTCCTCCCTCCGCCGAAAATGCCTATTGTTCTTTTCATGGGAATTTTGTTTTGCTGGCTAACGGAGAATTCCTAACCTGGACAAGAGAAGAAGAACAGCAAGGATGCTGCTGCCAGCCGCGCCTGGCGGGAGAAGGGGCCAGGAAAGCGCAGGCTTTTGTTGCCAAACGCTGGGCAGCACCGCGGGAAAGGGGAGAAATATCCCCGGTCCAGCCGGATGCTTTACCGGCCGTGAACACGGATAGTCTGGATTCCTTTCTGGAACGAACCGAAAAGTATTCCTTTTCCATATCCGGTATGGCGTTTCAGGATGTCTGGAACCTTGATCTGGAGCGCTTGCGGGAGTGTTTTATCCACGTGGTCGGCCCGGAACAGCGCATTATCCCGTTTTGTGCCTACAATTTAACAGATATAACAGGTAAGGCGCTATACCGTCCTGACTATAACTCGCCGGTGACACCATGAAGGCGGCGATGCTAAACAAGACCCCCCTGGAAGCATGGATTGCAAACCGGCTGGGACTAAGCGGAACTGCCTTAACACGGCAGCAGATTGAACGGTATCAACTGCAGAAATTGCAAGAGACCATCTGCTTAGCCGTTGGCCGCAGCCCGTTCTACCGGGAATTACTGAAAGATTTTACGGCAACGGAACTTCTTAGTTTGGCTGACCTGGAGCAGCTTCCTTTTACGACGGCCGAAGATATTCGGCAACATGGACTGCAATTTCTTTGTGTATCACAAAATGAAATCAGCCGGGTTGTAACCCTGGACAGTTCCGGCACAACGGGCCGGACCAAGCGTCTCTTCTTTACCGCCGCCGAGCAGGAGCTGACAATTGATTTTTTCCGGCAGGGAATGGCTACCCTGGTGGAAGCGGGAGACCGGGTACTCATCTTGTTGCCTGTTGAACGCTCCGGCTGTGTCGGTGACCTGCTGGCCATTGCTTTGCGACGCCTGGGTGTGCGTCCGGTGCCGCATGGTATTGTTACCGACATCCGGGCAACGCTCAGGACCATGGAGCGGGAAAGGATTCATTCCCTGGTTGGTATTCCCGCACAGGTACTTGCTTTGGCCCGCCATGCGGCTGTTACGGGACGGCGGCCGTTACGGCTTAAAAGTGTGCTTTTAAGCACCGATCATGTCCCGGACGCAATTGTCCGGGAATTGCGCCGGAGCTGGAACTGCCAAGTGTTCGAGCATTACGGCATGACCGAAATGGGGTTAGGGGGAGGGGTCGACTGCGGCCTTCATACAGGGTATCATTTGCGGGAAGCGGATTTATATTTTGAGATTATTGACCCGGTTACAGGCAAGGTGCTGCCGGATGGACAGGAAGGGGAAGTTGTCTTTACAACGCTGACCCGTCAGGGAATGCCGCTCATTCGCTACCGTACCGGCGATATTTCCCGGTTTCTCCCCGGGCTATGCGGCTGTGGCTCGGTTTTACGGCGGCTGGAGCGGATTCGAACCCGCCGAAACGGACAGGTTGTCCTAAGCAGCGGCCGGTATTTTACTCTGGCCGATTTAGACGAAGCCATCTTTGCGGTAGCGGGAGTGGTTTATTTTACGGCTGCCGTTGATAACATACGCCGGACGACCCAATTGATGGTTAACGCCTCGATAGCAGGACACTCCGGCCCGGCAACGGAAAGGGAAATTCACCGGGCTTTGGACAGCATACCGGCAATTTATCAGGCCCGGCAGGACGGTACGCTAAGGATAAGCATAATTTCCCGCTATGGTGCGATAGTTTCACCAAAGCCAGCAAAACGAACGATTATGGAGCTGAGTGAATTTGGCGGAAAACCGGCTGATATTTCTGGTCAGGCATGGGAAGATTGAATTGGAAGATGAACAGCGGCGATATATAGGACAATTGGATTTGCCGCTGAATGAGGCAGGTGTCAGGCAAGCGCGGGGGTTGCAAAAACGGCTTGCCGGCGCAAATATCGGTACGATATTTTGCAGTGACTTAATCCGTTCGCGGCAAACTGCAGCGATTCTGGCCGGTGATAAAGGCATAGCTGTTATCCCGCGTAAAGAATTGCGGGAAATCGACCTGGGCCGGTGGGAGGGCTGTAAATTCGCCGAGATTGCGCGGCATTTCCCCAATGAGTTTAAGGCCCGCGGTGCGGACATTGGCTATTACCGGGTCCCCGGCGGCGAGAGTTTTGCCGACTGCAGCCGGCGGGTGGTGGCTGCTTTTCATGATATTCTTACGGCGACAGAGGGGCCCATTCTGCTCGTCGGCCACGCGGGAGTTAACCGGGTGCTCTTATGCTATATGCTGGGAATTCCGTTGGCCAATCTTTTTCGAATATCCCAGGACTATGGCTGTTTAAATATGATTCAATGCAGTAGTTACGGCTATCAGGTAAAACTGGTTAATTACTGTGCCTTTACGGGCCGGTAGAAGTTGTTGTTTTGCATCGAATACTTAACAACGGAAAGGAGGGTACCAAGTGTCTGAAATGGCTCGGATTGCCCAACTGAATATGCAAGGGTTTCACTGCAGTCAGATCCTGCTGATTTTGGGTCTTGAAAGACAGGGAAAGAGCAATCCGGATTTGATCCGGGCAATGACGGGACTCGCCGGCGGGCTGGGTTTTGAAGGGAAAATCTGTGGAACACTGACCGGCGCGGTTTGCTTACTGGGGCTGTACGCCGGCCGGGGTGAGGTGGAGGAGCAGGAGAACCACCGGCTAAACATTATGATTCAGGAATTAGTGGTCTGGTTTGAAGAACGGTTCGGGAAAGATTATGGCGGCATTGACTGCCGGATTATTCTGAACGAGGATCCCTGGAACCGTATGCTGCGCTGCCCGAATGTGGTTACGGAGACCTATCTGAAAGTTATGGAAATCCTGGAAGACAACGGGTTTGTTACCGGCAGTGAACCTGATGAAGCCTGATTGGCAAAAGAAGACCGCCGGCTTATTTCCCAATAAGCCGGCGGTCTTCTTTTGTGGGACCGGAAAGTATAACTTTTCGGGTTATTTTTAAAATAACACATGCTTCCTAAAAAAGCCGAAAAGTAAAATACTTTCCTTCCATTTAAAGACCCTTTGGGTCTTTCTTACTAAAATCTAAGAAAGTATAAGTTTAAAGGACTACATAGATAGTTGTTAACGGCAGAAGAATCGCCTTATCAACGCTCCGCCGTTGCCACGTAACCTCCGCTTATGACAAGACGATCCTTCTGCCTGAATTGTTCGCAAAAAATGATTTCCAGATGGTTTCTCTGCGCCCCGATCCTTGCGCCATGGGCCGAAAAAAGGCGTTAGCGGTTTTTTCTTACTCAATTCTCCCTTGCCGGGGAATGCTACTACATAGTAAAGGGCTGAAAAAGAGAAGAAGTATATACGGAGATATGATTATGATTCTGACTACAGAACAAATTATTAATGCTACGGCGGCATTAATTACTTTATTTCTTTTCCTATTCGCCATTGACTGGCGCTTTTTCCGGGATTGGATTGTTGTTTATTTGTTTGCGAACTGTCTGGCTTTTGTCTGGAGCAGTCCGATTGTCAATCTGGGTCTGATTGATTATCCTGTCCGGCTGCTGCCGCATTTTTATAATACAAGCATATTATTTGAGTTATGGGTATTTCCTGTATTGTGTATATTATACAACCAGATTACCAGGGAAAGCGGCCTGTGGCCCGTTATTTATTATGCGCTGTTTTTTAGCGCCGGCATTGTCGCCGTCGAGTACCCCCTGGAACTGTATACCGAACTTATTGTGTACAAAAGTTGGACATGGTTTACTTCGCTGTATACTCTGACCTTTAGCTTTTTAATTATTCGGATTTTTATCGCCTTCTACCGCTGGGGCTGTATTCATTTTGGCAATCGCCAGTAAATAAACCTATTTCCTTTGATTTGATAGCCGTTTCTTACTTTAGGGTTGTGCAAGCAGGCTTATCTTCCTGATGTTTGCGGGACAGATAGCGCTGGCGGCCCCGTTCGAATAAACAGCGCTCTTCATCGGTGGTAATTTCCAAAACTGGGACGGGATGGGGCCTGCCGGCTTCATCCAGGGAGACAAAGGTAAAAAAAGCCGTTAAGGCGGTTTTGGCCGGTTCCTCCTGGGATAAGTCTTCTACAGTCACGGTTATGGATATTTCCATGGAACTTTTACCAACAAAAGTTAGCTGTCCGTGGCAAGTAACGACATTGCCGATCAGAATGGGGTGATGAAACTGCAGTTCGTCGACGCACGCCGTTACGACATTGGTACGGGCATGACGGCGGGCAACCACTCCGGCTGCGTCATCCATCAGCTTCATGATTTCCCCGCCGTGAACATTGCCGGCGGGATTGGCATGCTGCGGCAACATCACGGTAGACATGGTTACCTTGGAATGTTGGACCGTTTTGGTGTGCATGAATAACCTCCTGTTATTTAATTTTTTTATAATTTAATAATTGTTACTAGGTGATATAGGGTTTATAATATCATCAAATCCTGTTTTTGGCAATTTAGTTTTTAATCCGGCTACAATAAACGGTTTGTTTTTCCGGGAATGGGAACGGTGAGGGTATGTTTTTTTTACCGCTGTGTTTGAATCGGTATCATCCGGCTTGGTCTTAAATACATATAGGGTAGGACAATACCATAAAAGCGGTGGAAGAAAAAATTAATTCGTTATTTACAGCGGAAAAAAAATAGGCTACAATGAAATCAACAAATGCCCCTCGGGGAGGGGTGGGGACAAAAGGATTTAAGGGAGGTGCTTTATGAACCGTTTTTTTCTCTTGGTTTTGGGAATATTTCTTTTTGCCGTGCAGCCCGTTCTGGCTGCGGCGCCGGGACTTTCGGTAACCGGAGCGATTCAGGAGGCGTTGAATAATAATGACGAGATCAAGGCGGCAAGCGAATCGCTGGCGGCAGGCAAGGAAGAAATCGGCGTTGCCAACAGCAGGCTGCTGCCGAAGGTTACGTTAGAGGAACGGGCCTTGCGCACCAACAATCCCGGCTATGTATTTTCCACTAAAATGGATCAGGGACGATTTACATTGCAGGATTTGCAAGGGGCGCCCGATACCTTTAATCAACCGGGCCTAATTAATGATTTCCAAACCACTGTTTCCATTATGCAGCCAGTTGTGGCCAAAGAGGCCGATATTGGCATTACCATGGCCCGGCAGGAATATGCGGCGCAACAGGCGGATTTTATCCGGAAAAGAGAAGAGGTTGCTTTTGCGGTGGTTCAGGCCTATTTGTCGCTGCATACGGCGGCTGAGTATAAAACCGCAGCCGAAACAGCGCTGGTCGACGCCCGGGAGCATTTGCGCATTGCTGATTCCCGGTATAAAGCGGGCTTGGGATTGTATTCCGATATGTTAAGAGCGTCGACAGCCGTAACCGGTGCCGAAGAAAAACTGGTGAGTGTGCAAAAAAATCTGACTGTCGCCAAACGTCAACTGGGGCTTCTTTTGGGGAAGGCGGAACCGGTGGAAATTGACGGCTCGTTTCCCTCCCTGCCTTTGCGTGACATTGGTTATTATACCAATACGGCAAAAGCCCGGGCTGATGTGAAAGCATTGGAATTGCGCTGCGAAAATTCCCAAAACAATGTGAATTTAAAGGCGGCGGGGAATTTGCCCACCTTTTCTGTCGGCGCCGGCTACCAGATGAATGATCCGGATAAGCCTTTCGGTTCAGCCGGTGATAACTGGCAGGTTATGGCGGTATTACAATGGAACGTTTTTGACGGGACCCGGACAGAGCATGAAAGCCGGAAGGCGCGGCGGCAGCTCGAAGAATCCCGCATCTACCTTGACGGATTAAAAAAGAAAGTGGCTTTTCAAGTATATGAAGCCTTCGCCGGGGTGGAAGAAGCGGCGAAAAACGTGGAACTGGCCCAGGCGGCTCTGGCTAGTGCGGCAGAAGGAAAACGCCTGGTGGAGGCCAGATATCAGAATTCTTTGTCCCCTATTGTCGATGTATTGGATGCGCAACTGAATCTTGACAATGCGAGAGCCGGGGTGGTGGAAAAGGAAAATAACTACCGGCAGGCCCTCACTAAGCTGAGTTATTCCAGCGGGACATTATTAACTGATTTTGCGATAAAATGAGGGGAGAAAAAGTATGAAGAAACAGGCTGCATTCCTGGGAATCGCCGTCATTGCCGTTTTCCTGCTTACGACAGGTTGCGGCAGTAAAGTCAAACCCGGTACCGCCGCGATAAATCGGCCGGTGGTAACCGGCGTTACCGTGGCAGCGGCAAAACGGACGGCGCTGGATGATTTTTATGAAACGTCAGGTACGGTAAAAGCTAAAACCGTTAGTGCGGTTGCCAGTAAGGTCATGGGCAATATTACGGCTATTTTGGTGAAGGAAGGAGACAGAGTCCGAAAAGGCCAGGTGCTTTTAACCATTGACGACAGGGATGTGGCTCCCAAAGTCAGGTCGGCTCAGGCCGGGTATGAGGAAGCGCTGCAATCGATGGCTGTGGCCGGGCAGAACCAGTCGTTGATGACAACGACCTATGAACGCTATAAACAATTGTATGATGACAAAGTGGTTTCCCAGCAGGAGATGGACCAGGTAGAAAATCAGAAGAAAGTAGCCGACCTGGAACTGGAACGGCAGCGTCAGTCCGTAACCCAGGCCCGGGCCGGGGTGGCGGAAGCTCAGGCGTATTATGACTTTACCCGGGTAGTAGCTCCCATTGCCGGAGTTGTCGCAGCTAAAAAGGCGGATGTGGGCAGTATGGCCGTAACGGGAGTGCCCTTGCTGATTATTGATGATAATACTACTTATACGGTAGAAGCTGATTTGGCAGAAAGCCTGGCCGATAAAATCAATACCGGCATGACGGTGAATGTATTCATTGATTCGCTGGAACGGCAGGTAACCGGGAAGGTTACAGAGGTAGCTCCGGCCATTGATCCGGCTGCCCGGAAATTTCATGTTAAAATTGAAATCCCCGGTGGCGGTCTAAAATCCGGTTTGTATGCCCGCATTCGCATACCTGTAGGCCGGCGGGAAGGGATTTTGGTGCCGGCGGGAGCAATCGTTACTAAGGGACAATTGACCGGGGTTTATACGGTTGACAGTCAGGGGGTTATTTCTTACCGGATCGTGAAGACGGGAAAAGAATACGGCAAACAGATTGAAATCGTAGCAGGGATTCAGCCCGGCGACAAGGTAGTTGTGGAGGGTGCCGACAAGGCGGTTGACGGCGGAATTGTAAAAGAGGTGAATTCCCAATGAAGACCAGGGGAATCGCCGGCCGGATTGCCAACGCATTTATTCATTCTAAATTGACGCCGATTGCCGTTGCGGTAGCTCTGCTGCTGGGTGTTTTTGCCGTATTGGTTACGCCGCGGGAGGAAGAACCGCAAATTGTTGTGCCCATGGTTGATGTCATGGTGTCTTATCCGGGCGCATCCGCCAAAGAGGTGGAGGAACGGGTGACCAATCCTATGGAAAAGTTTTTATGGGAAATCCCGGGAGTGGAATACATTTATTCTACGGTTAAGCCCGGCTCCAACTTAACCATTGTCCGGTTTAAAGTCGGGGAAAATGCGGAAGACAGTTTAGTCAAATTATATAGTAAGCTAATGTCCAATTATGATAAAATTCCTCCCGGCGTATCCCGCCCGTTAGTCAGGCTGAAGTCGATTGACGATGTGCCGGTCCTGACGCTGACCTTGTGGAGTAATGACGACCAGTATTCCAGTTATGAACTGCGAAGGATTGCGACCGAAGTAGGGGACCAAATCAAGCAAGTAGACAATGTTTCTGATGTTTCCGTAATTGGCGGCCCAGAAAGACAAATCAGGATCACCCTGGACCCGGTACGCCTTAAAGCATATCATACGTCGGCTTATCAGATTGCCGGGGCTTTGGAAAAAGCCAATTTTATGATTCCATCGGGTGCTTTTGCCGCCGGCAATCAGGAATATTTGGTGCAAACAGGCGGTTTTCTTAATAATGTACACGATGTAGAGAAGGTGATTGTCGCGGTAGACGGCGGCAAACCGGTTTATCTCAGCGATGTGGCAGCCATTTACGACGGGCCGGCGGAACCGGCGAACTATACCTTTATCGGTTTTGGCCCGGCGGCCTTGCAAAAGGGGATTCCCGTAAGCGGCGCCGGACGGCGGGAAGCGGTAACCATCACTGTTTCCAAGAAAAAAGGTTCCAACGCCAGTACGATTGCCGCAGATGCGCTGCGTAAGGTAGAAGCGTTGAAGGGTACGCTGATTCCCGCAGCGGTCAATGTGACCGTTACCCGCAATTACGGCGAAACGGCCCAGGAAAAATCCAACGAATTGTTAGATCATATGCTGATCGCCACCATCTCGGTTGTCATTCTGATTGCCCTGGCCCTGGGGTGGCGGGAATCCATCGTGGTTGCCGTCGCCGTACCGGTAACGCTGGCACTTACTTTGCTGATCAGTTATTTATACGGCTATACGTTAAACCGGGTCACATTATTTGCGCTGATTTTCTCGATCGGCATTTTGGTTGATGATGCGATTGTGGTGGTTGAGAACATTCACCGTCATTTTACAATGTATAGAATCGATTCGGCCACAGCAGTTGCATCGGTGGATGAAGTGGGGAATCCGACCATTCTGGCGACCTTTACGGTGATTGCAGCCCTTTTGCCGATGGCCTTTGTATCCGGCTTAATGGGGCCTTATATGCGTCCCATACCGGTCGGTGCATCCGCCGCCATGTTGTTTTCCCTGCTGGTGGCGTTTATTGTAAGTCCCTGGCTCAGTTATAAAGTGCTTAAAGGTGTGAAACAGGAGCCGGGCCGAAAGGAAGGCGGCAAGGCGCGGTCGGTCTATGCAAAGATTCTGGGACCGTTATTGGATAACAGCAGAAAACGGCGGTTCGCCCTGGGCGGGGTAGCCGGACTGCTGCTGCTGGTTATGTTGCTGCTTCCTCTGAAGGCAGTTACGGTGAAAATGCTGCCCTTTGATAACAAAAGCGAGCTGCAGGTGATCGTCGATATGCCGACGGGTACAACGCTGGAACAAACCGGCGCAGCCGTTAATGCACTGGGAAACTATTTGCAAACCGTACCGGAAGTAACCGATTATGAAACCTATGTCGGTACAGCTGCGCCTTACAATTTTAACGGTCTGGTCCGGCATTACTATTTGCGCTCAGGCAGCAATTCCGCCGATATGCAAGTCAATTTTGTCGCCAAGGACCGGCGGCAGGCCCAGAGTCACGATATTGCCAAGCGCCTGCGGCCGGAACTGAAACGGATCGGGGACCGGTTCGGCGCCAGAATTAAAATTGCGGAAATTCCTCCCGGTCCTCCCGTGATCAGCACGCTGGTTGCGGAAGTATACGGTCCCGACAGCAAACGGCGAATTGAAATTGCCCGGCAGATCAAAGATATCTTTCAACATACCACCGGAGTTGTTGATGTAGATTGGTATGTGGAAGATGATCAGCCTAAAATTACGTTGGCGGTAGATAAGACCAAGGCGGCTTTGAACGGGATCAGTACCGAAGCAGTTGCCGAAACCCAGCAGATTGCCTTGCAGGGAATGCCGGTCGGGCTGGCTCACTTTAAAAAAGAAAAGGAGCCGGTGGAACTGTTCCTGCGTATGCCCGCCGCCGAACGGTCTGATCTGGCAACACTCCGGCAAGTCGGCGTAATGTCTGCCGCTAACCGCCTGATTCCCCTGTCGGAATTGGTGACAAAAAAAGAAGGGATCGAAGATAAGACCATTTATCATAAAAACCTGAAACAGGTTACCTACGTGACGGGCGATGTCGCCGGTGCTGTGGAAAGTCCCGTGTATGCCATCATGGACATGAAAGACAAAATTGCCAAACTAAAACTGCCGGAAGGGTACAAATTGCAGCAATATTTTACGGCTCAACCCTCGATGGAGGATAAATACTCCATGAAATGGGACGGAGAATGGCAAATCACTTACGAGGTCTTCCGGGATATGGGGCTGGCTTTTGCCGTCGTACTTGTGCTTATTTATATTTTGGTTGTTGCCTGGTACCGCAGCTTTACGACACCTTTTGTCATTATGGCGCCGATTCCGTTGACCCTGATTGGTATTTTGCCGGGGCACTGGCTGTTTGGCGCCTTCTTTACGGCAACTTCCATGATCGGTTTCATTGCTTTGGCCGGGATTATCGTGCGCAACTCCATTTTGCTGGTTGATTTTGTTCAACTGGAACGGGCTAAATCAGACAATTTGCGTGAAGCGCTGCTGGAAGCCGGCGCGGTGCGGCTGCGGCCGATTGTGCTTACGGCGGCGGCTGTTGTTGTCGGGTCCTTTGTGATGTTATTTGATCCCATTTTTCAAGGCCTGGCGATTGCCATGATGTTTGGTGCGGTAGCGGCGACCGGTCTTACCCTTGTTGTAGTTCCCCTTTTATATTATGAATTTTTCCGGAACCGGGAAAGAGAAACACACACCCAAGAAACCGAAATTAGCGGAGGTGTATAATCATGTATAAGGCCGATACAGGAAAGTGGTATCTGGAGAGGATCATTTGGCTGGTTGCGGGGGTTTTCATTTTATTCAGCCTCTTGCTGGCCTGGCTGGTTAGTCCCTATTGGCTGATTCTTACCGCTTTGGTCGGTGTCAACCTGGTCGTTTTTGCGCTTACGGGGTTTTGCCTGATGGCCAATTTTCTCTACTACCTGGGCATCAGGCCCCGCTGTCCGGAAGAATCAAAGCGCTAGACGGCTGCTTTTACAGTTGTCCGGATTTTCCGCGCCCGTGACCTTGTTTCCCCTTGAGTCAATGAATTCTAAGTTAAAAGAGAGGTGATAAAAATGGGTAATGACAAACCGGAACTTCGTCTGGAAGTTTGCAATGTATACGATATTGCCTACGACAAATGCTTAACCGCCAATATTATTGATGACTTAACCGCCGAATAGGCGGTTTTTTTCTGGGAAAAAATACGACGATCCTTCTGCCGGGATTGCTACCGAACTGGTTTACAGACGGGCTTTTCCGCGCCCTGAGTCCTGCGCTACGAGCCGAAAGACCGCTCTAAGCGGTCTTCGCGGATACTGAGCGCCGGCGGTGGAAATTACTAAGAGTAAAGCGAGAAAGGGATTGACGGCAAGACAAGAATTATTTATACTTTAAATATATACGGTACAGGGGTATGGTACATTGGGGGGATAAGGCATGTTAAATGACAAGGAGAAAAGTGAGCTCAGGGTCCGCCTGAAGAAAGTGGCAGGCCAAATCAACGGGATTGACAAAATGATGGATGAAGGACGCTACTGCGTGGACATATTGCAGCAAATTCTGGCGGCGCGGGCGGCTCTTAACCGGGTGGCGCTGATTATTCTGGAAAGTCACGCCAAAAGTTGTGTCGTGTCGGCTATCCGGGAAGACCGGGCCGAGCAAAGTATTGATGAATTAATGGATGTCCTAAAGCAGTTTACTAAATAACAGGCAAGAAACGAATGCATATAAGACAGATAAAAAGAACGGAAAGGTGTGAGCAAAATGACCAATACGGCAGGGAAAGAGGAACATGCCGCAATTTTAAAAATAGGCGGCATGTCTTGCGCCGCTTGCGCCAATCGAATTGAAAAAGGGTTGAACAAGCTGCCCGGTGTGGAAAAGGCCGTTGTTAACTTTGCAGCCGAAAAAGCAACGGTTACTTATGATGCGGGTCAGGTAAAATTGCAAGATATTGCGTCTAAAGTGGAAGAACTGGGTTACAAAGTCATAAAAGATAAAGTAGAACTAAAACTTACCGGGATGAGCTGCGCCGTTTGTGCCAACCGCATAGAAAAGGGATTGAACAAACTGGCGGGCGTGTATCAGGCTGCGGTGAATTTTGCGGCGGAAAAGGCGGTTGTGGAATATAATCCCGGCGAAATAACGGTGGAAGAAATGAAGCAGGCCGTAAGCCGGCTGGGATATGAAGCGCATAATCTTGCCGTGGCCGGAGAAGTAGACCGGGAAAAGGAGGAGCGGGAAGCAGAGATTGGCAAGCAGCGTTTCCGGCTGATTCTTGCCGCTTTTCTTTCTTTTCCGTTGTTGTGGGCAATGGGGATGCACTTTTTCGGCAAAATATCCGCTATCAGTGAATTGCTGCAAAATCCCTACCTGCAGTTAGTTCTGGCTACGCCGGTCCAGTTTGTCGCCGGCGGGCAGTTTTATCGCGGCGCGTACAGCGCTCTTCGCAACGGCAGTGCCAATATGGATGTACTGGTGGCTTTGGGCACGTCGGCAGCTTATTTTTACAGTCTGGTTAATGTTATGCGCGGTGTGCCGCAACTCTATTTTGAAACTTCGGCAATTTTGATTACATTGATTATTCTTGGCAAACTGCTGGAGGCTAAAGCTAAAGGAAGGACTTCGGAAGCCATTAAGGCGTTGATGGGATTACAGGCCAAGACGGCCCGCGTTGTCAGGAACGGCCAGGAAACCGACATTCCGGTGGAGGCAGTAGCAGCCGGCGACATTATTATCGTCCGGCCGGGGGAAAAAGTACCGGTGGATGGATTCATTACCGAAGGAAACTCTACCGTGGATGAGTCCATGCTGACCGGCGAGAGCATCCCGGTGGACAAGAAGACGGGAGATGGAGTTGTTGGCGCTACCATTAATAAGTTAGGCACCTTTAAATTCAAGGCCACCAAAGTGGGCAAGGATACCGCCTTGGCGCAAATTGTACGCATTGTGGAAGAAGCCCAAGGTTCCAAAGCGCCTATTCAGCGCTTTGCCGACGTGGTCTCGGGGTATTTTGTGCCGGCCATTGTCGGTATCGCCGTGCTAACCTTTGCCGGCTGGTACTTTATCTTTGACCCCGGTAATTTTTCCCGGGCCCTGGTGAATTTTACGGCCGTGCTGGTGATTGCCTGTCCGTGCGCCCTGGGCCTGGCGACACCGACTTCCATTATGGTAGGGACCGGCAAGGGAGCGGAAAGCGGCATCCTGATTAAAGGGGCGGAACACCTGGAAAATGCCCACCGGCTGACGACCATCGTTCTGGATAAGACCGGGACAATAACCAAAGGAGAGCCGGCGGTGACGGATGTGATTCCGTTAGCTCAGTTTTCTTCTAACGAAGTGCTTGCAATGGCCGTGCGGGCGGAGAAAAATTCCGAGCATCCGCTGGCGCAGGCGATTGTCAAATACGGCCGGTCTCAAGGCGTAAAGGCAGCGGACCCTGAAACGTTTCAGGCTATTCCCGGGCAGGGAGTGGAGGTTACCCTTGACAATAAGCGTTTGTTGATCGGTACTCGCAAGCTGATGAGCGACAACTCAATTGACATAACGGCGGTATTGCCGCAGATTGAACGCCTGGAAGAGCAGGGAAAAACGGTTATGCTGCTGGCGGTGGATAAGGAAATGGCGGCGCTTCTGGCCGTGGCCGACGTGGTGAAAGAACATTCCGCTATGGCAGTTGCAGAACTTCAGCAGATGGGCATTGAGGTCTGGATGATTACCGGCGACAACGAGCGTACGGCGCGGACCATTGCCGGGCAGGTCGGCATTACCAATGTGATGGCTGAGGTACTGCCGGAATACAAAGCGGCCAAGGTGGAAATGTTGAAACGGGAAGCCAAAGTGGTTGCTATGGTCGGTGACGGCATTAATGATGCGCCGGCGCTGGCTACGGCCGATGTGGGATTTGCCATCGGCACCGGTACGGATGTGGCCATTGAAGCCGCCGATATTACCCTTATGCGGGGGGATTTGCGCGGTCTGGTTGCTGCGATAAAACTTAGCAAGGCTACGATGCGCAATATAAAACAAAATTTGTTTTGGGCGCTGATTTATAATTCATTGGGAGTACCGGTGGCGGCGGCCGGTTATTTATCGCCGGTCATCGCCGGAACAGCTATGGCCTTTAGTTCGGTCTCGGTCGTATCCAACGCGCTCAGGTTAAAACGGTTCCAGGCGTGAAAATAGGAAAAAAACCGCCTCAGGCGGTTTTTCCCTATATACCCAGCCCCCGGCGTTTCTTTTCAATGTGATCCACATAAATCTGGACTGTTTTGTCGGCGCTTAGTTCCACCATCAATTTCCCAAGGCCGAGAGTTTCCGTTGTTTCGGTTAGGGTTTTTACAACCACGTCGCTGCCGGTTACGGACGGCACGGGAGCTACATGTACCAGCCAGCCAAGAGCGATGGCGGTACAGGCGTCGGCCACGGCTTTTTGCTCAAGGTATTCCGGGGCGCCAATGACCAAGGGCAGCATATTGGTATCGACACCAAGCGCATCGGCCAGTTCTTTGGCGGTGTGCGTCATTTTGCCGATGTCGACACAGGCGCCGTAAGAAAGAACCGGGGGAATACCCAACTGCCGGCAGACCGCTTTTAAGCCCGGACCGCATTCTTCCGCCGCTTCCGGCCGGGTTAAGCCGGTATATTCCATGACCGAGGAAGTGCAGCCGCCGGACAGGACTAAAATGTCTTTGCCAATAAGACCTTTGGCAATACGGAAGATATTGCTGCCTCCCTGGCCGTAACGGGCTGTGGTGCAGCCGACAATGGTGGCAATGCCGCGGATGCTGCCTTTTTTTATGGCGTCCAGGAGCGGCTCCCAGGTGCCTCCCAGCGCCGCCTTTATGGGTTCGGTGCTGAAGCCGACCGTGCATTCGCTGGTATAGGGAGGAATATAGATTTCCCGGTTTTCCGCCTTTCGCCGCTGAAAAGCTTCCAGGGCCATATCCAAAATTTTGGCAGCCTGTTCTTTCATTTTTTCCGGTATGAATTCGACGACTTCCGTGTCCGGCAGCCGGATTACTTCATGGGTGCTGACCATCCGGGTGCCGAAGCGTTTGGCGTAAAGGGGCAGTGTCGGTACGGTGCAGTTGTAGTCAAACATAAATAAATCCACAGCCCCCGTAGCCAAAAGATATTCTTCCGACAGCCATTCGCCTTCCTGCCCGCCGTATGCCGGCATAGACTGGGTGCCGGTGTAATTTAGCAATTGCTGACCTTCACAGACATGACCGAGAACCTGAATGCCGGCAGCACCGGCCTTTTTTGCTTTTTCCTGCCATTCGGGGGTGGAGGCCAGCTCGATGACAACATGGGCGGTCAGGGGCATGTGGCCGTTCGTAATGATATTGACACTTTCCGGTTTTAACAACCCCATGTTTTGCCGGGTTTTATGGATCTTTTGCGTACCCATGAGGATTTCCTGAAGGATGTCGAGGGCAAACAGGCCCTGATATTCATTGATAATGCCCAGACGCACCGACGTCAGCAGGAAATCAACGGCATCGGCATTTAGATTGGTCATGCATTTTGTCTGGGCAAAGGCCACTTCGCTGTTGCCGCCGCCGGGAAAGATCTTCAGTTCGCGCCATAAATCTTTACGCTTGGCGGGAGCAAAGGCCTGAACCATGGCCGCTTCTTCGTAGTAGGGTTTCCCCATATCCGCAAGTACCCAATCGGCGAAGTCGGCGGCGACTTTGGACACGTCCTGCTTACTGTTGAGACCGGCCATTTCAGCGTACTTGTATAGTTTGTCCTGGTCACGGATCTTGAGGCCGCTTTCCGGTTTTTCCGCCGCCGCTTTCAGAGTCCGGGCGGCTTGCTGGGCGTGAAAGATGTTGGCAGCCGTACCGATGGTTACATGACGATAAACAAAATTGCGGGCCACCATAACGTGTGCGTCTACTCCGCAGGCTCCCCGGGGAACTTTGGCGTTGATACGGCACGGCCCCTGGGCGCAAAGCTGGCAGGACAGACCCTGGATGCAAAAGCCGCAGCGGATTTTTTCCTGCTGTTCCCAGCGGTCAAATACGTTGGTAAGTCCCTGGGCATGCACATGCTGGTACATTTCCCGCATGGCAGGATCAATGATAATATTCAAAGGATACCCGTCTTTGCCCTGGTCATGAACCTGAATATGATGCCGTTGCCAGTCATAGACTTCGGCCGGTGGGGGAGATTTCTGGATATCGTAAAACTTTTTCATATTGGCATGGACATCAAAATGGTCTTCCGGACGGTTAGTGCCGCTGGCGTCTCCTTTGCCGGCAACGGACTCCACGTCGCCCCGGCTGACGGGGTCCGTGCTTTGAATGAGGCTGTCTTTGTCTGACATGGGATTCCTCCTCTATGCTGATTTATATAAGTATAGTGTTTGGTAAATGCCCCTTTTTATGTATGGATTGAGTGGCAGCAGCCGGAAGAATTTCAATTTATGATGGATAAGCCGCCCAGATTCTAATGCACAGGCAAGAAAGAGCCAAAGGGTCTTTAAGTGGAAGGAAAGTATTTTACTTTTCGGTTCTTAAGAAGAATGTGTTATTTTTGAAACAACCCGAAAAGTTATACTTTCCGATCCCATAAAAAACAACAGCCGTTTTTATAACGGCTGTTATTTAAAAAATAATGTATAGGCTTAGGCACTGGAGATTAGCCGTCAACGGCAGAAGAATCGCCTTATCAACGCTCCGCCGTTACCACTTAACCTCCGCTTATGACAAGACGATCCTTCTGCCTGGATTGGCGTCCAAAATGATTTCCAGATGGTTTCCCCGCGCCCTGTGCCATGAGCCAAGAGCCCGTTAACGGTCTTTCTTAGAAAATATGCCGACTGTGCAGCGGGATACACAAATTAGTTTTTCCTGTTCGTCAATGATTTTTATATCCCAGACCATAGTGGTCCGGCCGGCATGAAGGGGGGTTGCCACGGCCGTGACAATTCCGTCCCGTTTACTGCGAATGTGGTTGGCGTTAATCTCAATTCCCACAGCGTATTCTTTGGTGATATCGATACGGTGACAAGTGCCCATACTGGCGACCGTTTCCGCCAGCGCGACGGAGGCACCGCCGTGCAACAGGCCGAAGGGCTGGCGGGTTGCGTTGTTAACGGGCATTGTGGCTACAACGCGTCCGGCCGTTAATTCCTGTATCTGAATACCCAAGGCGGTTACCAGTGTATTTTCTAAGCTTGCATCTTCCATAGGCTGAATTTCTCTCCCCATATTATAGTTAATCTCTGACATGTTTGCTTTGCTTCGATGCGCCGGGGCCGTCCTGAGCAATTGCTACTTCGGCTTCGCCAAATGTTTTCATATCATTCAGCACATGCAATCCGGCATTGATGAGGGACATGCCCAGCACGGCCCCCGTGCCTTCTCCCAACTGCAGGTCAAGATGAAGGTAGGCGGGAACCCCGATCCGTTCCAACGCAGCCTTATGACCCGGTTCCGGGGCAAAATGGGAACCTATCAGATATTCTTTGGCGGCGGGGGCCAGCTTGACAGCCAGCAGGGCGGCGGCGGCAGTGGGCAGTCCGTCGAGAACAACGGCGGCCCGGTAGGCAGCCGCGCCCAGAATCACGCCGGCCAAGGCG
The DNA here is from genome assembly GCF_900476375.1 of Allolucifera butyrica. Lineage (GTDB taxonomy): Bacteria > Bacillota > Negativicutes > Sporomusales > UPPP01 > Lucifera > Lucifera butyrica. Next base: position 17,479 of record NZ_UPPP01000081.1, read on the forward strand.
CCGATTTCAAATCCGCCGACTCTGGCTAATACCTCAATGGAATCACCGGGGTCCGGCTGATTTACGGATAAGGCGGTTTCGACGAGGTCGATTTTCCGCTGCCGGGCTGCGTCCGGTTTCTCGCAGGCAGGCCGGCCGCAGTAACAGGCGATAACAGCTGTACTGGCTATCGCATTGGCGACGCCGATTTCTCCCAGGCCGATAACCTGAGTACCGGCGGTAATTTCCTCCCGGGCAATCCGGATGCCTGTTTCGATGGCGGCAACCGCCTGCTCCCGGGTCATGGCGGGTCCGCCTGTAATATCTTTTGTACCGTAAGCCAGTTTGGCCTGGCGCAGCTGGGGCATCCCGGCCATATCCGCTGCGATGCCCATATCGACAGGGACCAGATTGGCGGCGACATGCCCGGCAAAGGTATTGATTGCGGCACAGCCGCGGCAGATATTTTCCATTCTCCGGGCGGTTGAAAACGGAGGCGGCTGACTGGGGTCCCGGACGGCAACACCGTGGTCGGCGGCCATTAGGACAATGCTCTTCTTTAAGGACCGGGGCCGGGCATTCCCTGTAATTCCAGCCATTTTCCGGGCCAGGTATTCTAACCCGTGCAAACTGTTGAGCGGTTTGGTTAAATTATCAAGCCGAAGCTGGCAGCGGTCCATGGTTTCAGTGTTCAGCGCCCCGATAGCGGCAATAGCATCCTGGATCATAATACAGTTCCCTCCTCGTTGCGGCAAGTTGTGGCGGAATCGAAGACGGCGGTCTGATGAAAAGTTTTTATGGCTATATTCAACATATCCACCACCAGAGAAGCGCCAATCGCTTCTCCTAAACGGATCCCCATGTCCACACAGGGGGTAAGGCCGAGATGGCTGAGGGCGTTACTATGAGCCGGTTCGCCGGATAAGTGGGATGCCAGGATAAAGTCTTTGCTTAACGGCGCCACGGCATGAGCGATGAGGGCGGACGCCGTTGTATTCAGGCCGTCGATGACGACGGGGCAGCGGTTGGCTGCAGCGCCAAGTACGACGCCGGCCAACGCACCGAGTTCAAAGCCGCCGATTTTGCTTAAAACGTCAAGACCATCGCCGGGATCAGGCTGATTCTTCTCCAGGCCCCGGCGGACAACCTCAATCTTTACTTTGAGACGGCTATCGGAGATGCCGGTGCCGCGGCCGGTGGCCTGTTCGGGCGAAATGCCGGTAAAGGCGGCTACCATGGCGGCGCTGGCAGTGGTGTTGCCAATGCCCATTTCCCCCAGACTAAAACAGTTGTATCCATGTTTGAGCCGGTCATTTACGACTTCAATGCCGGTCTCCAAGGCTTGAATTGCCTGTTCCCGGGTCATAGCCGGTCCCTGAGTGAAATCCCGGGTGCCGTAAGCAATTTTTCGCTGCCATAGGCCCGGCAGATGCGACAAATCGGCGGCAACCCCCACATCGATCACAACGATATCGGCGCCGCAAAAATTGGCCAGGGCGTTGGCGCTGGCTCCCTGGGTAAGCAAATAGTTGGCGGTCATTTGCGCCGTAGTTTCGATGGGATAAGCACTGATTCCCAATTTGGCCACTCCGTGGTCGGCAGCGGTCATGACGATGCAATTATGCGGTGCCGCTAATTTGACTTGTTCCGTTATTCCCGCGTATTGTTTGACCATATCCTCCAGGCGGCCGAGACTGCCCACCGGTTTAGCCAGGTTATCCAGGCGTTGTTGAACTTTTTTCATGCAATCGTTGTTTAAAGGAGCAATTTTTGCTAACGTTTCTTGCAGTAAATGCATTCAGTACCTCCCTGTTTATAAAGACCAGTTTTTTAGTTTTCACCGCGTTTTATGATGTTCGGACTGAAACGGCTAATATCCTTTGATAATTTTTACGTCCGCCGGATAAATTATTACCGTTTTATAGCCGTGATGCTCCATCGTTGCCACTTACACTCCGTTTATGACAAGGCGATTAAGTGGACAGAAGGTCATTATTCGCGCCCTGCGCCCTGAGCTATGAGCCGAAAAACCGCGTTAGCGGTTTTTCCTAGATAATCGGCCGCCGGGATAAATTGTCCCGGCTGTTGGCCGGTTTATTTTTTTCCAAGCCCGCAAGACATTTTGCCAGTCGCTTGATGCCATCGGTTGATAGATCCCGGGAATGGGTGGCGAAGCAGAAACGAAATTCGTGAGTTCCCCCTGCATCGGCATAGAAGGCTTCCCCGGGGACGAAAGTGACGCCGGTTTTAGCGGTTTCATGCAGTAAAGAGCGGGAAGTAACTCCTTCCGGGAGACTGCACCACAAATAAAAACCTCCTTCCGGTTCCCGGAATGAAATCTGGCCGTTGCTAAAGCGGCGGAGAGCATGGACGGCGCTGTCGCGCCGTTTTTTGTATTCCTGACGGATATGGCGGAGATGGTTGGCGAGGAGGCCTTCTTGTAAAAAGTGATGCAGCAGCCATTGTGACAGGTTGGAACTATGCAGGTCGACATATTGTTTTTCCAGGGCAACCCGGTCAATTACTTTTTCCGGTGCAATCATCCAGCCCGTACGCAGACCGGGAAAAAGGACCTTGGAAAAGGTGCCGAGGTATATTACACAGCCGTAGTCATCCAGGGCTTTTAAGGATGGCGGCGGCTGTGAGCCATAATACAGTTCACTGTAAGGGTCGTCTTCCACGATTGCCAGGCGGTGTTTGGCCGCCAGTTGCAATAACGATTTACGCTCCTCCAGGGGTACCACCTGCCCGGTTGGATTTTGAAAGGTTGGCAGCATATAGAGGAGTTTGGGACGATAGCGTATCAGGTAATCTTCCAACAGGTTCAGGGGAAATGCGCCGGCAATTGGCAAGGTTAAAATACGGGCGCCGGCGGCCTGAAAGATTTGAATTGCGCCCAGATAGGTAGGAGATTGTACGACGACATAATCGCCGGGGGACAGGAACACTTTGGCGATAAGATAAAGCCCCTGCTGGGATCCGGATACAATCATGGTATTATTTTGACCGGTTTGTACTCCCTGCTGGTTCATTAGAGAAACCACATCCCGGCGCAGTGAGGTGCTGCCCTCGGTCGGGATATGCCCCAGCTCGAAATTGTTTAACTTTCTCTGATAGCGCAGAAACAGTTCCTGAAACAGATCGGTGGGATAGAGCCGGGGATCCGGCATGCCGGCGGCAAAGGAGACGGTATTGCCGGTAATTTCAACGGATATCAGTTCCCGTATCAGAGAAACCATGGTGGTCTGCGGCGGTGGAACAAAGAGCTGGGACCAGGGGACACCGGTGGGTGACGGGTTAATGGCTGCCGCCACGTAGGTGCCGCTGCCCATTTTGGTTTTGACCATACCTGATTGTTCTAATTGACGGTAAGCGTTAATGGCCGTGGTACGGCTGACACCGTAAAGAGCCGCCAGTTCCCTTTCCGGCGGCAGACGGGTGCCTTCCGGCAGCAGCTGCGCCATTATCTTGTTTTGAATGGTGTTGGCAATCTGCAGATACATAGGAATGGAAGATTTAGGGGTGATTTGTTGATCGGAAAGTATTTTGGCTATATCCATTTGCGCTATTTCCTCCAATATATCCAAATTGGGGTTAATTTTTATAATTGGATATTTACGCTGTTTTTCCTTTCCGTTATGATAAAGAAATAATAAAAAATGGGGAGGATGAAAGCCATGGATAGAACCAGGGAATTGCAACAGGGAATACTGGAAACGGTTCCGCTTATATTTGGCATCATGCCCTTTGGCATTACCTTCGGGGTGATGGGATTGACGGCCGGGTTAACGCCGGCGGAGGTTATGTTGATGTCGGTATTGGTATTTGCCGGCGCGGCGCAGTTTGTTGCTGTGAGTATGATTGCCGCCGGGATTCACGCCTGGGTAATGATCGTGCTTACAACCCTTTTGATTAATTTGCGGCACCTGCTGATGGGTGCATCCCTGGCTCCGTATTTGACCCGGCTGCCGGCGGGAGCGCAGGCTTTTTTAGCTTTTCACATGGCCGATGAAACGTATATGGTCACCGTGAACCGCGCCGAGCGGGCGGGCTATTCACCCTGGTTTCAACTGGGCACAAATTTGACAGGTTACGCGACCTGGCTGATATCGACAATGCTGGGACTTGAACTGGGAAAATATATTGGCGACCCGCTAAGATGGGGTCTGGATTTTGCCATGCCGGCGACTTTTTTGGCCATGCTGGTGCCGCGGCTGCAGGACCGGACCGGCATAATCGTCTCTGCTGTGGCGGCGTTTACGGCTATCGGAGGTGCAGTGTATCTGCCGGGGAAATGGTATATCTTACTGGCCACTTTGGCGGCCTGCCTGACCGGTATCTGGCTGGAAAGGGGTGAGGTATATGAGGACTGAAATGATGAACATTATTTTGGGAATGGCGGCAGTAACCTATCTAACGCGGGCTCTCGCCTTCGCCGTATTTAACAAAACCGGCATTTCTCCCGCAGTGGCCCGGTGGTTGAAGCACGTTCCTACAGGCATGCTGACGGCTCTGATTGCGCCGGCCTTATTGCTGCCGCACGGAACTATGGAAGTCAGCCTGGAAAATCACTACTTACTGGCCGGCGCGATTGCCGTATTGGCGGCTTACCGTTTTAATAATGTGCTTTGGACAATGGGACTGGGATTATTGGCAATGATTTTATTGCGGGTCTGTTTCTCTTAACTTGGCACAATTTTACCGTGGGGGGGCATAGAATATATTACATAAAGTCTTACTATGGGTGAAAAAGGGGGATGCATAATGGAGGAATCCGCTGATTTTCACATGCCTTTATTGGGGGACCGGTTTCCGGAAATGCGGGTAAAAACCACCCATGGCTATCTTAATTTACCCGGCGATTATACCGGAAAATGGTTTGTCCTGTTCAGCCATCCCGGGGATTTTACCCCTGTTTGCACCACGGAATTCGTTTCTTTTCAAAAAAGATACCAGGAGTTTTGCCGGCTTAATACGGAGCTGATTGGTCTGTCCGTTGATCAGGTGTACGCCCATCTGAAATGGATCGAGTGGATTCATGACCGTCTGGGGGTGTCAATAGCCTTTCCGGTTATTGCCGATGAATTAGGCATAACCGCTAACCGTTTGGGCATGATTCATCCGAAAAAGGGAACGAATACGGTACGGGCGGTATTTGTAATAGACCATAAAGGAATTATCCGGGCCATTTTATACTATCCCCAGGAAGTAGGTCGCAATATGGGGGAAATCCTGCGGCTGATTGATGCATTGCAGACAACCGACCGGTATAGCGTGGCTACACCGGCGAATTGGCCGGCGAATGAGCTGATCGGCAGCGATGTTATTATTCCGCCGCCCACTACGGAAGAGGCAGCCCGGGAGCGTCTGGAAAAGGCTGAACAGGGTGAAATGGAATGTTTTGACTGGTGGCTTTGCCATAAAAGTATTAAAAAGTGCGAAACGGTTACCGCTTGTGAAAAGCGTCATCCGGCGGCCGGTCCTCCATGCCGCTAGCGGCACGATATCATCAAGTAAACCCCGGCTGGGAGTAGCCGGGGTTTACTTGATGATAAAATATTTTTGATTTCTTAAATAAATATGCAAGATCATGCACGTTAATGAATGATTCTGTTAGTTTGAAGAAGTTTGTAAAATAATATAAATCAGGAGAAATATTGTCGCCATAAGTTCAGGGTGTGAAATCCGGGTTATGCAGGGAAATTAGGGCCGAAATTATTTATGGGATATACGGCGTATGGATTTTTATAAATCTTCTGAAAGTGATTGACAACCAGTGCCATCTCCTTTATAATGAGCATAAATAAATGCAAATAAACATAAACGAGCATTGTTTAAAAAGGTATTGCTCAAATAGGGATACCACCATGAGGTGTAAAATGAAAAAAAAATTGCAGACTACCATTGCAGCCGTTACCTTGAATCCGGCCCTGGATCAGACGGTTTATTGCGATACGTTCCAATTAGGTCAGGTCAATCGCGTGAGCCGGGACCGGTTTGATGCCGGGGGAAAAGGCATTAATGTTGCCAAAGTTATAACCGCACTGGGGTGTACCGCTACGGTTACCGGCTTTTTAGGAAGAGATAATTCTCAATTCTTCAAAAGGTTTTTTCAAAATAAACAGATTCATGACCGTTTCGTCGAGGTCGAGGGAGCGACCCGGGTTAATATCAAAATTGTGGATGAATCCAATGGCCTGGTAAGTGAAATCAATTTTCCCGGACTGAATTGCTCTCAGGCGGATTGCGAGCGGCTGCAGGAGGTTGTCCGTCAACTGGCTGCAGACCATGAACTGTTTATCCTGGCGGGGAGCTTGCCGCAGGGTGCATCCGGCGCTATTTACCAGGAATTTATCAAAGTCTTGAATCAGTATGGCTGCAAGGTGTTTCTCGACGCCAGCGGGAATGCGCTGGCCGAAGGAATCAAAGCCGGACCGTATGCCATAAAACCTAATCTGCCGGAATTGAGTCAATTGGTGGGGCGTCAATTACGGAATGATGCGGAACTGTTGAAGGCTGTAAATGAATTATTGGCCGGCGGTATTCAGCAAGTCGTTGTGTCTCTGGGAGAACGCGGCGCTTTGGCTGCCAGCCGGGATGAGCAGTGGATTGTCCGCCCGCCCAAGGTGAAAGTGGGAAGTACGGTGGGGGCGGGAGATGCCATGGTTGCCGGACTGGCGGTCGGGGAAGTCCGGGGGCTGCCTCTGGCCGAACGGGTAAGGCTGGGTACGGCCGCCGCGGCGGCTTCCGTCGCTCAGCCGGGAACGCAGGCGGCTTCCCAGGCGGATGTAACAACTTTATTAGACTATGTGCAAATCGTAAAACAGGAGGACAATCATGAAAATCGTGGACTTATTGAATGAAGACCGTATTGTATTAGGAATTGATGCCGCTACCAAGGAAGATGTCTGGCGGATACTGGCGGACACTTTTGTGAAAAGCGAAGCGGTATCCGACGTGGATGCGTATCTGCAGGATGTGAAAAAAAGGGAGGAACATGGGACGACCGGCGTAGGGTTCGGCATCGCCATCCCTCATGCCAAATCCGCCGCGGTAATCAAACCGGCATTGGCCATGGGGAGATTGAAAAATGCCGTAGATGTTCAGTCTTTGGACGGCACCAGAGCGGATTTGTTTTTCTTGATTGCTGCTCCGGAGAAGGGGGAAGATATACATTTGCGGGCATTGTCCAAGCTGGCGCGTATGCTGATGCACGAATCTTTTTTGAAGGGGCTGCGGCAGGCCGCGACAGGACGTGAAGTGCGGGAGGTGATTGAGGCAAACGAAGTGTAGCTTTAGGGAAAAGGCCAATACCAATTATGAGGAGGGGTTTAGGTGAGTAAAATTGTTGCAGTAACATCTTGTCCGACCGGAATTGCTCATACTTACATGGCGGCAGAAGCATTAACAAAGGCTGCGGCTGAAATGGGGCATTCTATCAAGGTGGAAACGCTGGGATCGGTTGGCGCCGAAAATGTTCTTACTCCCGAGGAGATTGCGGCGGCGGATGCAGTCATCATTGCTGCCGACGCCAAAGTGGGCACCGACCGTTTCAGCGGGAAAAAAGTTTATACCACATCGGTGGGGGCGGCGATTAAAGATGCTAAGGAAGTAATTAATACGGCGTTGAAAGCCGGTGTGGCCGGGAATGATTACCTCAAACAGGTTGCAGAGAGCAAACTGGAAATGTCGGCCCAAAGAACAGGTCCGTATAAACATTTAATGACGGGTGTTTCCTATATGATTCCCTTGGTTGTAGCCGGTGGTCTGTTAATTGCCATTTCTTTTATCTTTGGGATTACCGCCTTTAAGGAACAAGGAACGTTTGCGGCAGCTATGATGGATATTGGCGGTGGTGCGGCGTTTGCTTTAATGGTTCCGGTATTGGCCGGATTTATTGCCTTTTCTATTGCCGACCGGCCTGGTATTGCCCCCGGTTTGATCGGCGGGATGATGGCCAGCAAGATTGGTGCCGGTTTTCTCGGCGGTATTATTGCCGGTTTCCTGGCAGGTTATGTTGCCCAATTTCTGAAGGAAAAAGTTCAACTGCCGAAAACAATGGAAGGGTTGAAACCTGTTCTTATTATTCCTTTAATTTCTTCCTTTGTTGTGGGAGTGCTGATGATCTACGTAATCGGTACGCCGGTTAAAGTGATTATGGATGCAATGACCAATACGCTGAAAGGCATGTCTTCATCCAATGCCGCCGTACTGGGTTTGGTTCTGGGAGCGATGATGGCCTTTGACATGGGCGGTCCCGTTAATAAAGCCGCTTATACGTTCGGCGTGGGTTTGCTGGGAAGCAATGTATTCGGCCCAATGGCGGCCATTATGGCTGCCGGCATGACTCCCCCCCTTGGTCTGGCTTTAGCAACGTATCTGGCCAGGAATAAATACAGCGTGGAAGAAAGGGAAGCAGGCAAGGCCGCTGCTGTATTAGGAATTTCCTTTATTACGGAGGGAGCCATTCCATTTGCCGCCGCCGATCCGTTCCGGGTGATTCCCTCGATCATGGTGGGTTCGGCAGTTACCGGCGCTTTGTCAATGATATTTGGCTGTACCTTGCGGGCGCCTCACGGTGGAATCTTTGTCCTGCCCATACCGCATGCTGTCGGCAATTTGGGAATGTATATAGTGTCTATCGTTGTTGGTACGGTTATAACTGCGGTTATGGTCAATCTGCTAAAACCCAGTCTGGACCAGAAAGGTGCCACAGTAAAAAAATAGAAGCTAGATGAAGAGAAAACAGGAATCCGGCCTGCCGGATTCCTGTTTTTTTATTATTTTAGTTCGATATTTACTTCAAACATCCGGTTCCAGGGATAGGTGACCTTTAGGTCATGAATGTCAAAATCCTGCAATTTGTCTGTTGCGAAATTTTGCATTTTTCGCTGGGTTTCGGCAGTGATTTGCGGCGCCAGACCGTTTAGGTAAAAGGGACTGCCGCCGAGGGGCGAAAGGACGGAATCGCTGATTTGATTGCGAATATTGGCCTGATAGGCCCAGTCATCCAGCAGCCGGACGGCCAGCAAGCGGTCTTTGGCGGCCGGTTCCGTTCCGGCGGCGAGGATTCCCTGACCAATCGCATAACCGATGGTATTGCCGGCGGTATTCCAGCCGGAGTAAGCAGCCAGTTTAGGCAGCAGCTTCTGATGGTCCAATTCGTCCATAAGGGCGTTATCGGCGCCATTGGCGAAAGCGACATCCGCGACGGCGATATTGGCGCCACTGGTCAGCTCCTGGCCGATCCGCTCAGTAAACACGGTAGTTTTAGCATGCTTCGGATTCTGGTTGACCGGATTGCCCGCTTCCAGGGTTTTTCCGTTTGCCGGAGTGTTTACTTCGAGTATCAGATCCGGGTGTACCGCATTTTGCAGCATGATGCCGCCTGCGGCCGTAATTTGCTCGGGAATGGTCTCGCCCAGTTCTTTGTCTTCATAGGTTGGCACCGTTTCCGGGCCGGCGCCGGGAGCGTATTTTACCTGGATAAAAGGCAACTGCCAATTCAGATTGTTAATGGCCCGGGTGACCAGCAGCATTCCCAACTGGTCGGCGCCGGGAAACGAAGTGTACCGGGTAGTGGGAAGGCCCTGCGCAACTTTGGACAGAAGCCTGGATTCCTTGTGGGATTGGGAGAAAGGGGAGCAATCGTCCCGTCCCAGAATGAGGTAATCAAAGGTGTCATTTTTCGTGTAATTGATCATGCGGACATCCATTTTGTAATTTTTGGCGCGGCGGGCCATCCAGTCGGACATTACCTCCTGCGGTACCGTTTGGAGCAGAGTTTGCAGCTGGGATTGTTCGCTGCGGGAAAGAGGTTCCAAGTCGCTTTTATCCTCCAAGGCGGTAATTTGGAAAATGCTCGGGCCATATTTTTCGTAATAAGCAGGTTCGACGCCGCCGAAACTGGCTCTGGACGTTCGCATGATGGTAGCATAGACATAAAGCGGAGCGAAGGGATTGAGCTGCTTTAGCTTGGCAAAGCGATCCATCCGCTGCTGCAGGACTTCTTCGGAATAGTTATGTTTCCGGGAGCCGACAAGGCTGCCGTAGAGCATAGAGTCTCCCGAGACAACGATTGCATCAGCTTCCTGACTATGGTTGAATACCCAGTCCCATAAAGCGTCGGGATTGCCGGGGCTTGTCCGGCTGCCTAACAGGTCATTTGGCGGTGTCAGCAGATTCACTCCGGCATTCCGGGCAGTATCAACGACATATTCTAAGCTGACAGGCCGGTTGTCGGCGGGAACGAAAAGAATGGTTTCCGCTTTCGCCTGGACCGGCTGCATGGCAAGTGAAAACATCATTAAGACTATGAGCAGAACAAATTTTTTCATGGTATGCCTCCTTGTACTTTACATTATAATCAGAATCAAGCCATTAGACAAGCTTGGCGGAACGGTGGATACAATTGCTAGCGAAGACAGCGGCAGCCAATTGCCGACAGAAATAGCACACATTCTTTGCCATTTTTTTGCATAGTATGAATTGTAGGTGATATTATGGAAAAGAAGGCAAGGATCTATGTGGCCGGCCATACGGGATTGGTGGGTTCCGCCCTTGTCAGGGCGTTAAACCGGGAAGGTTATTTGAATCTGGTCATGGCGACCCATCAGGAAATCGACCTGACCGTCCAGACGGATGTAAGTGAATTTTTTGCCTGCGAGAGGCCGGAATACGTTTTTTTGGCGGCTGCCAAAGTCGGCGGTATTATGGCGAATATCGTATATCCTGCGCAGTTCATTTACGATAATTTAATGATGGAAGCCAATATCATTCATGAATCCTGGAAAAATGGCGTGAAAAAATTGTTATTTCTGGGAAGTACCTGTATTTATCCGCAAATGGCCAGGCAGCCGATTACGGAAGATGCTTTGCTGACCGGGCCGCTTGAACCCAGTAACGCCGCCTATGCCATTGCCAAAATTGCCGGGTTGAAAATGTGTCAGGCTTATAATCAGCAGTATGGAACAAAGTATATTGCCGCCATGCCGACCAATCTTTATGGTCCTCACGACCATTTCAACCTGGAGACAGGGCATGTTTTGCCGGCGTTGCTGCGTAAATTTCATGAGGCGAAGCGGCAGGGCCGGCCGCAGGTAGTTGTTTGGGGAAGCGGCGGACCAATCCGGGAGTTTCTTTATATTGACGATTTGGCGGAGGCTTGTTTGTTTCTTATGAACCATTACGAAGGCGATAAAATTGTTAACGTCGGAACCGGTTCCGGCATCTCCATCGCCGCGCTTGCCGACCTGATCCGTACGATAACCGGCTATGAAGGCGAGGTAGTTTTTGATAAAACGAAGCCGGATGGAATGCCGGTCAAGGTCAGCGATGTATCCTATTTAAAAAAGCTAGGCTGGCAGGCGGCCACGGATTTACGGACGGGAATCGGACGGACCTATAACTGGTTTTGCCGGCAAGGTTTCGCCGGAGATTGAATGCCCGGTTTAATCCTATGATGTTGGTGGTATAATATTGGTACGAAGGTGTAAAAAAAGGAATTAATAATTTCGCAGCGAATATAATTTTTTAGGGAATAAGTCTCGAAATTTTGATTAGTATAAAGGAGTGGACTGATTGTTCGGGTATTTCAGCGGGTTCATGCAAATGGGATTGACTTTTTTTTATGACCTGACAAGCAAGCTGGGTTTCCCAAATTATGGTATAGCCATTATTTTGCTGACAGTGACAATCCGGATGCTCTTGTATCCTTTGACCGCCAAACAGGTAAAATCGATGCAAGGGATGCGGGAACTGGGTCCCAAAATAAAAGAGATGCAGGAAAAGTACAAGGACGACAAGCTGAAACAGCAGGAAGAAATGGCTAAGCTGTATAAAAATGCGGGAGTCAATCCGATGGCCGGCTGTTTGCCAATGCTGGTTCAGATGCCTTTTTTAACCGGAATTTTTTATGCGATACGGAATTTCAGCTATGTTAGTCAGCCTAGCTTTCTCTGGATAAAAACATTAGCCGGCAAGGACCCTTTATTTATTCTGCCGGTGCTGGCGGCAATTACAACTTATGTTTCATCCCAGCAGACCATGACCGATCCTAGTCAGCAAAATAAAATGATGCTGCTTGTTATGCCGTTTTTTATCGGTTTCATGACCTTGCGGTTTCCCGCCGGCCTGGGATTATACTGGGTAGTAAGCAATTTGGTTCAAATTCTTCAACAGCGGTTTTTATACCGTACGCAGGAGGCTGTACAGGTTTCAACTGATTAATCCCGCAGATGAGCGCGTCAGCCGTTCTAAAGGAATGAAAGCTCAGGGCTTTGGCTCAGGGCTTTGTTTTTTTTGTGAAATTTGTAATCTTAGCTTGTACATATGTAGAAAGGCCCTAACCTACGATTGGTAGGTTAGGGCCTTCGTTCACTTGTTTTTAATGATTTCTTCCGACCGGCTAAGGGGTTCACTGAGATCCATATGACCACTCAAAGTATCAATTTTTTTTCCGTCAACCAGGATCTGCACTTCCTGGATTCCGGGAAATTCAGTCAGCGTATCTACGATTGCCGCCACCAACAGCATTTCATTGTCCGAACCGCCTGGATTATTCTTAACAATTGCCGCGTTGAAATTGGCATAGGCTACATGGTCTTTGATTTTTAGACCGAGTACTTTGGTGTCGGGGGGAATGACCGAAATCAGTTCAGGATTGCTGGTACCGGCGGTTAATAATTCGAGCGCAGTTTGCGCAGGATGGTCATTTTTTGGCACCGTATGAATTTCCGCCCCTAGATGCAGGCCGTCCCGGGTTGCCTGATAGGTCGTAAGACGCATCGTTGCCGCCGCGGGCTGGCTGTTATTTAAGTTCGAAGGTGCCTGTTGCTGGTTGTTAACCGTTGAGGATGAAGTTCCATCGTTCGGCAAAGTGCCGTTAGATGATAGGGACGGAGTCCCGCTACAACCTGCTATTAATAGTATGGACGCCAAACAGAGAGCCAATCCAATGTTAGTTTTGCGAAGCATCCGTATTTCCTCCTAATTGAGCGGCTTGGGTAAAGAAAGCATCGAGACCGTTGACGATTCCTTGCGCCATTTTTTGCTGAAATTGGGGTGATGTGAGTAGTTTTTCCTCATTGGGGTTTGAAATAAACGCCATTTCAATTAAAAAAGCCGGCATCAGCGTATGCTTAAGGACATAAAAATTGGCTTCCCGGACACCCCGGTCGGTTAAGCCGTTAATGGCAACGACCTGGTCCTGTATATTTTGCGCCAATAATTTGTCATAGTCCGTTTTGGGATAATAATAAGTGGCTGTTCCGCCAACACTGGGATTTACAAAGGAATTGGCGTGAATATCAACAAACACATCCGCTTTATTTTTGTTGCCGACCGCAGCCCGGGCGGCAAGCTCGGGTATGGCATCATCGTTCGGAGCATAAACATCCCGGTCGGTTACCCGGGACATATATACGGTTGCCCCGGCTTGTTCCAACAGCTGTTTCACTTTCAAAGCCACATCCAAGGTCACTGTTTTTTCCATGATTCCGTCAGGACCGATTGCGCCGGAGTCGGTTCCGCCATGCCCCGGATCGATAGCAATTACTTTGCCTCTTAAGCCCGGCGTAAAATGAAACGTTGCCTGAGAAATCGTCTGGTTAATGTCAATGACTATCCGGAAGGGTCTATTGGCCGCCTTGTTTGCCGGTAAGGTAAATAACCGGTAAGCGGAATCATCGATACTTTGCGGTAAATGCAGGATTAACCGGCTGCTTGCTTCACCTGTTGACAATATGCTTATATCCGTGGCGATATTGCCGTCGAGCGAAATTTGGCCGGCAAGCGGGCCGGGGGAAGCTCCACTGACATCCACCGTCAGGTTCGGAGCCGGCCCTGAATTCAGTGATGCCGATGCCTGCACCGGTCCGGTCACATCAATTACTACCCGTAATTTTTTTTCGCCGCTGATTGCATCGGTGTGTACGAAAAAGCGAACATCGGAAAGCTTAACCTGGGACGAGTTTGTTGAAGAAGCCCAGGAAGTTTGGGGTATACACAATAGTAGCAGCAATAGACATAACATTTTAATTTTTGACAAAGACAAGCACCTCATGGCCAAGGATTTGTAATGAATTAGGCGGTAATGAAATACGACAAATACATTACAGCATTTATATAATTCGCGTAGTTATCGCAAAATCCTCCAGGATCGCCCATGGAAGATAATTCCTTAGAAGAATCGCCTTATCTTTTTCCAATTACCAATTTCCAATTACTGAAAGACCGTCTTAAACGGTTTTTTTTACTAGGTAACAGTAATTTAGTGTGGAAAATTTTTACATGAAATTATATAATATACTTGACATCATAGGTTTCTTCATACAAACATTTAAGTGCCTTTTGACTGAGAGGTGATACCTATTGTCAACTTAGTTGGAATTCTCAGTTCCATTGAAAAGGATATTAACAGCGGTACAATCATCGAGCTAAAAAAAGCCGGTGGTCCGGCCTTCTATCTTGCCATGAACCTGGGTACTCTGGTAGAAGAGTTTACCGGACTGACCCAAGCGCTGATTAATACCATTCAATACAATTCTTTTTCGCATCTGACAAGTTATTTAAATACGATTTGTAAACTCCGGCTGGAACAAAGAGTCCGGTTATCCGATATTATGACGGTTTTCGACTTGTATGAAACGGCGCTGAAAGATGCCATGTCCCTCTATTTGCAGCAGGATCTGGTCAGCTTGAATTATTTGCGACGGGAGATTGATACTTTGCTGGACCGGGCAAGGGTCTATGCATCGGAATATTTCTTTTCTTTATATGAGCAAACTGTTTTTAAACAGTTCGAGCAATTGCGTATTATTAATGAGCTTTCCGCCCATACCGCTTCCTCGTTAAATCTGAATGAAACTTTAAATTTTATCGTTACCAATGCCGTACGTTTGTTCAAGGCCAATTGCGGCAGCATATCGCTGGTAGATAAGAACGGTGAGTATTTGACACGGGTGTCTTATGGCTGGCGGGAGGAGAACTCTCCGCAGATCCTCTCTCACAGCGCCCCGCTTTTTGCAGATATTACTGCATTATCAGGGAAGGATCCTGCTGCCGGCTCTTTTAAGGAAGTATTTGTCTGTGAACGGCTGTCCAAATTTATTTTACTAAAACTGCGCAGCAACCAAACCGTTACCGGCGTACTAATACTGGGTTTTAAGGATGACCTGAACTTTACCGGCAATGATAAACGGGTCCTGTTTACTTTCGCCAATCATGCCGCTGTGGCTGTACGGAATGCCCAATTGTACGGTGATACGGACCAAAAATTACAGGAACAAGTCCATGAAGCAACGGTTTTGCTGGAGCAAAACCGGGCAATTTTGCACTCCATGCGGGAGGGCGTGATTGCGATTGACGCCGGAGGCTATATAACTGCGATCAATCATGAGGCCCTCCGCATGCTCGACGACATACCGGAACTGGTCGGTAAACCGATTGAAGATTTAATCCCCGAATCCAGACTGCCTATTGTGGTGGCAACCGGACGGGCGGAATACGATCAGGAATACCGGTTCGGCAGTCATGGGGTTATCGTGAACCGGGTCCCGATCATTGTAGACGGCAAAGTTACCGGTGCTATTGCGACATTCCGGGATAAACAGGATTACAAGCAAATTGCTGAAGAACTGATTGGTGTAAAGAGTTTGTTGGAATCAATGCGGGCCCAGTCCCATGAATTTATCAATAAGCTGCATGCCATATCCGGGCTCATTCAAATGGAACAATATGACAAGGTCGTAGAACTGATTAATCAAATTTACCAAAATAAGCAGGAACTTATCAGTTTTATCGTTAAACGCATCCATGACAAAGCGACGGCCGGCTTATTACTGGGGAAAGTCAGCCAGGCTGAGGAGAAAGGAGTGAAGCTCAGAATTACATCCCGCACCCGGTTAAAAACATTGCCTGCTCATTTTAGCAGTGTGGCAATGGTCACGGTATTGGGAAATCTGGTTACCAATGCCATTGAAGCGGTTTTGGACCAGACCGCCGAGCGAAGGGTAATTCATGTCCATATTTTCGAAGGGAAAAAGTATTTGAATATTACGGTTAGCGATAATGGACAGGGGATTTCCCGGCAAAATCAAAAGCTGATTTTTCAGCGCGGATTTTCCACTAAAAAAGGGAGCCGCGGCATTGGACTGGCGCTTGTACGGCAGGAGGTCGAGGCAAGCGGCGGAAAAATAGCTGTTCAATCTCAACAGGATGTCGGGAGCCGATTTTCTGTTATGGTTCCACTGGCTATAAAGTAAATGCGGGGGAGAAGTAGATGAATAGAACGATTGCAACTGTAATTATTGAAGATGATCCTATGGTACTTGAGCTTCATCGGCAGTACACGAATAAAATCAAGGAATATTATTTGACTGGATTTTCCATATGTGGTGAAGACGGGCTCCGGTTAATTGAGGAGAAACGGCCTCAACTGGCGATTATTGACATTTATTTGCCGGGGATTAACGGACTGCAGGTGCTGAAGTATATCCGGAGTCAAGGCTGGAATACGGATGTGATTCTGGTGACGGCGGCCCACGACACGGAGTCCGTGCAACAGGGCATTCAGTATGGAGCGGTGGATTATATCGTTAAGCCGTTTACTTTTCAGCGTTATAAAAAGGCCCTGTCGAAGTATAGACAGTATTTTGAAAAATTGCATGCCGGAGAAAAGTTTATGTCCCAACAGGAAATTGATGCGTTAAAAGTAAATGAAACGGGTGACCGGCCGGACCCGGCCAGGGAGATCAATCCGCTAAAATCCAATGCAGCCGACAATACACCCGGATTGCCAAAAGGACTGCAGCAGACTACCTTGGATATGATCGTGGAAGTATTGCAGCAAAAGCAAGGTTATTTTACAGCGCGGGAAATTTCAGAAAATACGGGAATTTCCCGCATTACGGTGAAACGCTATTTCAATTATTTATTAGATAACGGCTGGCTGAAAGCAATTTTGTCCTATGGCCCCATCGGGCGGCCGCTGGAAAAATATATTATAACTAAGGAATTTATAAATTAAGCCAATTTCTTAAGAGATTGCCACGTCGCTCTGCTTCTCGCAATGACGGGAAAGACAGGCTGTCATTGCGAGCGAAACGGAGTGTAGCGTGGCGATCTTAGGTTTTGTCGATAACCTGAGACCGCGTTAAGCGGTCTTTCTTTTTTGTAGTTTACTTATTTACTTTATTTAACTTAGTTTCATAAATATGGCTATTTAGCGCGGGGTCATTTATACTGAAGCCAAAAGATGGAAAATTCAAAAAAAGCCAATAAGGGGGGAAGATTTTTGAGCGAAGCCGGAAAAATTCTTTCCTTTAAAGTGGCAGATGCTATGCCGGAGGATGTTGGTCAGGGCTATGTCAGAATTGACAATGACGATATGGCTCAGTTGGAAGTAGTGATGGGTGATATCGTTGAAATTCAGGGGCGCAAAACAACGGTTGCCAAAGTCGTGCCCTGCTTTTCTCAATTTAAAAAGCAGAATATTGTCCAGCTTGAGGCGATTATTCGTGAGAATGCCGGCGTGGGGATTGACGAGCGGGTAACCGTCCGGAAGACGGAACGTCAACCGGCCCGGAGTGTTGTCTTAAGTCCTCTCGATACGACCATTAATTTTAACGACGCTCAGGATGCGCAGCATCTTGAGCGGATACTAAACGGACTGGCCGTAATCACCGGCGACCGGATCAAGGTAGTACTTGCCGGTGCCCGGGGGCAATATTTTACCGTTATTGGCACTGCGCCCCAGGGAGCGGTACTGATTCATGCCGCGACCAAGATAACCGTTACTGAACCGGATTCACTGGAAGATTTCAGCTGCCGGGCTTCCTATGAAGACGTTGGCGGTCTTGATAAAGAACTGGAACGGATTCGCGAGATGGTTGAGTTGCCGCTTAATTATCCGGAGATATTTCGCCGGCTCGGGGTGGAAGCGCCAAAAGGAATCCTTCTGTATGGGCCGCCAGGCACCGGCAAGACATTGCTGGCCCGGGCGGTAGCCAGTGAAACACGGGCCGCTTTTGTCCATGTCAACGGGCCGGAAATCGTTAATAAGTATTACGGCGAAAGCGAAGCCAGGCTGCGGGAAATATTCGAAACGGCGCAACGGCGGGCTCCGTCTATCATTTTCATTGACGAAATTGATGCGATCGCTCCCAAACGCACCGAAGTGATCGGCGACGTGGAAAAAAGAATTGTTGCCCAGCTCTTGGCGCTGATGGACGGGTTAAGAAACCGCGGCCAGGTTATCGTGATTGGCGCAACCAACGTGCCGGATATGGTTGATTCCGCCTTACGGCGTCCCGGACGGTTCGACCGGGAGCTTTCCATTAATCCGCCGGACCGGCCCGGACGACTGAGGATTCTTAAGATTCATAGCCGTAATATGAAACTGGATCCGGCAGTGAACCTGGAGGAACTTGCTCAAATAACCCACGGATTTGTCGGGGCCGATTTGGCAATTTTGTGCAAGGAAGCCGGTATGAACGCCATCCGGCGTATTTTACCGGAACTGGATTTTTCCGACGGGCCGATGAATGAGGCGGTACTGGCGGCAAGCCGGATTACCCGGCAAGACTTTTTTTTGGCATTGCGGGAAGTGGAACCCACCGCCACGCGGGAGTTTTTTGCGGAAAAACCCAACACGCAATGGCGGCATATTGGCGGATTGACCGCAATTAAGGAAAAGATCAGGACGGTTATTGAATTGCCGCTGCTGCATCCGGAACTCTTCCTGGGTATGCGGCAGGGAATGCCGAAAGGCGTTTTACTGACCGGGCCGCCGGGTACGGGCAAAACCCTTATGGTTCGGGCATTAGCCGGTACACTTAACGTCCATTTCCTGGCCGTTGACGCATCAAGACTGAATTCACGCTGGCTTGGTGAGGCGGAAAAAGGGCTTAGGCAGATTTTTAAGCGGGCTAAACAGGTGGCTCCCTGTATCTTATTTTTTGATGAGATTGACGCCATGGCACCGGTTCGCTCCGCCGGCAGCCGGCAGGATTCCGACAGGCTGGTGAGCCAAATGCTGCTTGAATTGGACAGCCTGATGGATTCGTCCAATGTGATCGTAGTAGGAGCGAGTAATCGTCCCGACCGGATTGATCCCGCTTTATTGCGGACCGGCCGTTTTGACTATCAAATCGAGTTTCCCAAGCCGAATTGCGAAGAACGGCTGGAAATCTTCCAGATTCATACGGCCAGCCTGAATCTCGCCGATGATGTAGACTTAGCAGGGTTGGCAGCAAAGACGGAGGGGCTGGTGGGCTCGGATATTCAGGCGCTTTGTAAACAAGCCGCGTTAAAGGCAATCAAGCTTCATTTAGCGGCAATGCATAGCCTCACGGCGGCGCAAAAAGGTTTTGGTTCCGCTAATTTTAGCGTGCGGGCCCGGCATTTCGAGGAAGCCCTCGGTGACCTGCCGGCGGAACCGGCGATAAGTGTTATTTAAGACATGGGGGTGGTTACCAAAGTAAATTCGTCTGGTAAATCGTCGAAAAATGGAAATCGATTAACGAAGGAGGAACGAAAATGACACTGGCAGTTGCTATCGACGCCCAAATGCGGGAAGTTACCGTATGGACCAGGGGTGTCACTCTGGCTAAGGAGGCCCGGGATGTTGCTACCTTGATGGCTAAGGCCGGCGGACGGGAAGGATTGTATGTACAGTCTTTCGATAATTATGTTGACCTTCCCGACCGGATTAATGTTCCCTGTAAGAGCTATGCCCGGCTGAGTTCGGCTCCCATTGAAACGTTTTATGAGTATGAGAACCATCATCCTAATGTAGTGGTTCTCACCGAAGAAACCCTGGTAAAAGGACACGATATTTTACAGGGCTGCAAGCCCGGGACCGTAGTGGTGATTAATACGGCGCGCGATCCCAAAAGTTTGCTTAAATATCTGTCGCCGAAAGAAAATCTGAGTCACGTCAAAGCCATTGCGACCATTGATGCGAATGCCATGGGGATGGGGGTTATGCTTACCTTTGACGGTACCGAGGGCGCCGGTGATGATACGAAGATCGGGGCCGGTGTGGGCGCAGCCATTGCCGGGGCTGTAGCCAAAGCTACGGGTTATGCCAAACTGGAATCCCTCGTTGCCGTTGCGGAAAATAAAGAAGCTGTTAAGTTAGGCTGGGAAAAAGTGAATGTTTTACCGCTGTAATGCAAACCTATACGTGTCCTGACGGAAACCCGCAGTAAATTAAGCGGAGATAAGGAACGCTAGCTGGAATTACGAGGAGGTGTCTACTTTGTCAAAATCGTATAAACAAGTCCCTTTTGCTGCTATCGTCAAATCGCCTACGGAGAATAATCAGGGAATGGTAACGGGCAATTGGCGGTATCTGCGTCCTGTGGTTGACAAAAGTCTGTGTACAGAATGCAAAATGTGCTGGATTTCCTGTCCTGATGCCACAGTGAATTATTCAAAAGAGACTGGAATTAACTTCAACCTTGAATTCTGCAAAGGCTGCGGTGTTTGCAGCAATGTTTGCCCCGTAGGGGCGATCAGTCGGGTACCCGAACTGGATTTTGACGATTAAGGAGTGAAGAAGATGCCGATTAAGAAGATAGGTACAGGTTTAACCGCAGTCGCCGACGCCTGGCAGCTTGCTGACATTGATGTTACCGCATCCTATCCGATCAGACCCTATACGGCGGTCATGGCGGAAGTAGCGAAACGGATCGCCAACGGTCAGATGAAATGCGAAATGGTTCACGGCGAAGGCGAACATGCTCAGTTCAGTATCGCTCACGGTGCTTCTATGGCCGGAGCCAGGGCTACGACCGGTTCGTCCGGCGTGGGCGTTACTTATGCGGGCGAGGTTTATTCCCCAATCGCCGGCGGTCGTTGTCCCATACAGGCCCTGATTGGTGACCGCACGCTGGATCCTCCCGGTGACTTCGGTTCGGAGCATACGGACTGCCTGACACTGAGAGATAACGGCTGGATCTATGGTTGGGCGGAGAATGCCCAGGAATCACTTGATAACAGCCTGATGATGTTCCGCATCGGAGAAGATCCGGAAATCATGCTGCCGCAGATCGTGGCCATGGACGGCTATTTTGTTACCCATATCAGTCAGGAATATGAAATGCCGGATCAGGCGGACGTTGATAAATTTCTGCCTCCGTTTAAACCGGAATTTCGCCTGGATGTGAATCATCCGGTTATCATGGGACCGCAGATTGAGCCGGAAATGGGACCGCCGCTGGAGTGGGACCGCAACGTTGTCATGAACCGGGTTAAAGATAAAATTGTCCAAGTGACCAGGGAATATAACAAAATCATGGGTCGTAACTATGCTCCTTTCGTGGAAGAGTATCGGACGGACGACGCCGATATGGTTTTCCTGCTGCAGGGAGCGCATGCCGTGACTTGTCGCAGCGCAATCCGCTATTTGCGTGATGCCGGTTATAAAGTAGGTATGTGCCGTCTGCGCTGGTTCCGTCCGTTCCCGGACGCGGCGCTGCAGCAAATTCTGCCCAAATTTAAAGTGGTCGGCGTGATCGACACCAATACTTCCTATGGTGCGGCCGGCGGCGGCGGCGTGCTTTTGCCCGAAACCAGGGCCTCCGTTTCCGAATTAACGAAAAAGCCGCTCATTCAAGGCTTTACTTCCGGACTGGGTGGCGAAACCATTACTCACGAGGAATTTTTCAAAATGGCGGACATGATGAGACAGACCATGGAAGCCGGCAAGATGATTCAAAGTGCAACCTGGGTGAATTTCAATGATTACGATAAAGCCGCACTTGCCGTAAAGGCTGCCTGGGAAGAAGCGGCGTCGGCCAGAAAATAACAAAGGGGGTTAAGAAAATGGCAGTTGCCGAATTAATAAAATCCATCGCGCAGGCGCCGGAGAAGGAGTATTATCTTCCCGGACACCGTACCTGTGCTGGTTGTGGTCCGGCTCTTGCGTACCGTCTTATCGCCAAAGCCGCCGGCAAGAACACGATATTCATCGGTCCGACCGGCTGTATGTATGTTGCCAATACCAGTTATGCCTGCGGACCGTGGGCGGTGCCCTGGACACACGCTCAGATTACCAATGGCGGCGCGATTGCATCCGGGATTGAAGCGGCGTTTCAGCAGTTGATCAAGAAAGGCAAAATTCAGGATGAATTCCCCAATATTATCGTAATGGCCGGTGATGGCGGCGCAATCGACATTGGCCTGCAAGCGGCCTCGGCGATGATGTACCGGAATCACGACGTGCTGTTCATTATGTATGATAATGAATCCTATGCCAACACGGGCATTCAGGTTTCCCCCATGACTCCTTACGGAGCGACGACCATGTTTACTCCTGCCGGTCCGGAAATTCCCGAAGCCAAGAAGTTTTTCCCCAAGGACCCCATGGCGATCTTCTGCGGCGGCGGGCATCCGGCAGTCAAGTACGGCGCAACGGCGTCCGTTTCCTATCCGGTCGATCTCATGAACAAGGTGCGCAAGGGACTGGCGCAGGAAGGGCCCGCCTTCCTTCATGTACAGTGTCCGTGTCCGAAGGGCTGGACTTTCCCGGCCGACCGTACTGTCGAACTAGGCAAACTGGCCGTGGAAACCGGCATGTGGTTCTTGTATGAAATCGAAAATGGCGTCAAGAAGTGGAATTATATGCCGAAAAAACTGAAGCCGGTGGAAGAATATCTGCAAACCCAAGGACGCTTCAGCCATTTGCAGCCTGAGCATGTGGCGAAAATGCAGGCTTGGATTAATCAGCGGGCTCAAACGCTGGGAATGGAAGTCCCGCTGCCACCGGCCCGGTAACCCGATTTATGATGGCGATAAGTCCCTGGCGCCTATGAACAAAAGGAACCAGGGGCTTACTTCTGCCCGACTTGAGCCTGCTTAAAAAGCGCATCAATCCCATTTTTCGCAGTCCTCTGTCTTTATTTCAGAGTGCGAAATGTGGGAACTACGTTGTTGCGGCTGCGCGTTCTCACTCAACGTACGCCTATGTACGCCTTCGTTCGAATGCTCACCGCGCCTAGTATCTGCATCTTTTTAAGCAGTCTCGGCTTGCAAAGAGAATAGGAAGGGTGATTTTAACTTCTGAACTTTGCGGTTGGTATTTTGCCGACAGATGTGAAATTTGACGGTCATATTGGCAACTAAATATTTTGGAACAATTGATGATTTTTTATTTGCAGTACTCCTAGGTAGTATGTCTTCCTGAAGATTCAGATGGCGCATTGTCGGTTGGTTGTCTGAATTAATACGCTAGGAGGTTATTTATAATGACACCCATTAGTGGTTCCGATAAGGAAGCTTACGGAAGTTTTGTTGGGAATCGCTGGGTACAGCTCGTTACTGCGGTTATCAGCATGATCATGATTGCGAACCTCCAATATGCCTGGACCCTGTTTTCCACGCCTTTGCGGGACGGGCTCAAAGTATCCCTGGCAGCGGTTCAGTATGCATTTACGCTGTTTATCATGTTTGAAACCTTTGTTCAGCCTCTTGCCGGGTATCTGCTAGACCGTTTTGGTGCCAGACTGATGTTTACTTCCGCCGGATTGCTGGTTGGCATCGGCTGGGCAATGATGGGGCAAGTACAGTCTATCGCCGGTCTTTACTTTTTTTATGCTTTGGCAGGGGTTGGAGCGGCAGTAATCTACGGCGGCAGCATTAGTGTCGCGGTACGCTGGTTTCCCGACCGCCGCGGCATGGCCAGCGGCTTAATCGCCGCCGGTTTCGGCATGGGGGCGCTGCCGTTTCTGCCGGTTATTGCCGGTTTGTTAAAGAGCGGTGGTCCGGCGTTGGCCCTGATGTCCACCGGGATCATCCAAGGGATCATCATTATGGTGGCGGCCCAAATATTACGCTACCCTGTCAGCTTTAAACGGCCGGCGGGAGGAGCAGCGGCGCCGGAGACCGTAAAACCGGCTGCCTCCCGGGGCTTTACTTTTCAGGAAATGTTTGTCACGCCCCATTTTTGGCTGCTATGGGTCATGTTTTTATCGGTCAATATCGGCGGCCTGCTTATAACGGCTCAGACCAAACCCTTCGGGCAAAGCATTCAAATCAGTGCAGCCGCTATTCTGACAGCGGTTGCTGTCCAGAATCTGGTCAATGGCTGTGGACGTATGGCCTGGGGCTGGGTATCCGACAAAATCGGGCGCTATAGAACGATGGGGCTTTCTTTTGGACTTAATGCGATTTTCTTGTTCCTGTTGCCCTACTTTGCTCACAGCGATGGAATGTATATTTTAATGACGGCATTGATTATCGGGACATGGGGACAATGTTTTGCCCTGTTTCCGGCAGCCAATGCGGATATTTTCGGTACGACCTATGCAGCGACCAATTATGGGTTTCTGTATAGTGCCAAAGGGTTTGCCTCGATTTTCGGCGGGGGCCTGGGAGCCTATTTAGCGCATTCTTTCGGTTGGACGATAGTATTTTCCGCCGCTGCCGGCTTTTCGCTCTTCGCCGCTTTAATGTCCCTGGTTCTTCCCCGGATTGCCAAACCGGTCCGGCGTGATATTGCCACCGAAGGAAAAACAATCCAAGGTTAAGATGAGCTTCAACGGGTGGGTTACCGGCAGCGATGCAGGGGTTAAACCCGCAAGTGCCGCTGCCGGGCTGCCAGCCCGGCAGTTTGATTACCGTCAAATTCATGACTGGGAGATACGGATAATGACACTGATGGAAATCAGAAAGGTTCATCATGCGTTATTACATTGGCGGAATTTCCGGCTTAAGCTTTTTGCCGAAGGGATCATTACCGGCCTGATTGGAGGATTGACGGTCGTTTTGTTCCGGTTCGCCCTGGAAGCGGCCGAAGTGTTACGGACTAGTTTGTACCAGCAACTAAATAAGGGGAATATGGCCCTTATTGCCGGCTGGTTTATCCTGTTGGCAGGGATTGCCTGCCTGTTAGGCCGGATTGTAAAATTCGAACCCATGTGCAGCGGCAGTGGCATACCACAAACAAAAGGAGTCTTATTAGGTTTGATAAAAATGGACTGCTTAAAAGTGTTGGCAGCAAAATTTATTGGTGGTGTTCTGGCAATCGGGGCCGGTATGTCCTTAGGGCGGGAAGGTCCTTCCATTCAAATCGGTGCTGTAATTGGGCAGGGATTCAGCCGTTTTCTCGGCCGGGATAGCATGGAAGAACGATATTTATTAACCAGCGGCGCTAGCGCCGGGCTGGCGGCCGCCTTTAACGCGCCACTGGCAGGTGTGATTTTTTCTCTGGAAGAGCTGCATAAGAATTTTTCTCCCGCTGTATTAATGCCGGCCGTAGCCGCTTCGCTTACCGCCGATTTCATGGTCCGGTATTTTTCCGGACGGGAGCCAATCTGGAATTTTTCCGGTGTACCCGTATTACCGGCTCACTATTATGTTTATTTGCTGATCCTGGGAGTTATTACCGGTCTTTTTGGCGCTGTCTTCAATAGCCTGCTGCTAAAGACTCTCGATATTTATAGCCGGCAGCAAGTCTTGCCGGCAGGGGGAAAAGCCTTGCTGCCGCTGATTGCCGGCGGCATAGCGGGGTTCATTTTACCGGAAATCCTTGGCGGCGGCAATACTTTGGTTGGCGTTATTTCCAGGGGCCAATTTGATTTATCAATGCTGCTGATTCTACTTGCCGTCAAGTTTCTATACACCATGCTTAGTTATGGTTCGGGAGTTCCCGGCGGAATCTTTCTTCCTTTGCTGGTAATCGGGGCCCTGACGGGGGAGGCATTCAGCAGGATTTTGGTAATCGCGGGAGTTAAACCGGACTATCACACTACTTTTATAATTCTGGCCATGGCGGCGTATTTTACGGCAATTGTAAAAGCTCCTGTTACCGGCAGCGTTCTGATAACGGAAATGACGGGGTCCTTTCGTCATTTGCCGGAACTAATTACCATTTGCATGATTGCTTACGTCACAGCTGATTTTGTCAAAGCCGAGCCGATTTATGAGAGCCTCTTAGAGCGGATGCTGCAGCGGGGACTGCCAGCGGTAACAAAAACGGCGCCCCCCAGAACGGTTATGGAGATTGTTGTTTGTCTTGGCTCTAAATTGGATGGCAGAATCATTAAGGAGATTGATTGGCCGCCGCATTGTTTACTGGTATGTGTAAGGCGCGGCGAGCGGGAAATTGTCCCGAAGGGTGACACCGAGCTCGTTGCCGGTGATTATTTGTTTGTATCGGCCAATGAAGATTGCGCCGTTGATATAAAAACACTGGCTGAAGATTGCCGCTAATTCATTAGCGGTTTTTCTTCGTATAACTTGCCTCTTAACCGGCCATATTCAATATATAAACTATCCCGAAAGAAGGTGTCGGTTTTTGCGGGCATTCAACAAAATGGATTTTATTGTTATGGCATTAGGGAATATCATCGGTTCCGGCATATTTTTGGCCAGCAGCCTGGTAATCAGCGTTGCCGGCGTGTGGACACCGGCGGCTTATTTGTTGGGCGGTCTGATTATGATGATGGAAGTGGCATTCATTATTGAAATGTCCGTCGCCAATCCTGTAGCCGGGTCTTTCCGGGTTTATGCCCGGGAAATATTTGGCGACTGGTGGGGTTACGTGATCGGCTGGATGTTTTGGACCAGCGGGGTACTGGGGATGGCCAGTGAAGTGACGGCTTGCGCAATTTTTATGCAATTGTGGCTGCACCACGTACCATTGTGGATATTTAGCCTGACTTTCTCCATTCTCATTACGATGATCAACCTCAATGACCTGAAAGGATTAAGTAAGATTGAAACCGGTTTATCATTTATTAAAGTTGCCACCCTGGTTGTATTTATCGTCATCGGTTTTGCCGTGGCTTTCGGGGTAAAGGTCGGAAACGCCACGGAAAGTCTGGCGCAATTTTATAGTGCGGCCAGCGGGGGTGGCAAAGGAATAACCGGCTTACTGGCTTCCATGCTGCTAATTTTATTCGCCTATACCGGGACCGGCATTATCGGCATGGCGGTGAATGAAACGGAAAAACCGGAACGCGTTATTCCCGGGGCAGCCAAAATTATAACAATCAGTGTTGTCCTTTTATACACCTTAGCGGCTTTTTTCATTGTGGCTATTATGCCGCCCGGCGCATTAGACACCAAGACCAGTCCATTTGTGACCCTGTTTACTATTTTCCGTATTCCCTTTGCGCCGGATATTGTCAATTTTATTTTGCTGACCGCCTCGCTGTCGGCGTTAAATTCCCAGGTTTATTCCGCCTCCCGCATGCTTTTTTCCCTGGCGGAAGACCATGAGGCGCCTCGGCTGACGGCCCGGAAAAATAAAAAGGGAGTGCCGGTGGCGGCCGTTTGGTTAAGCGGCATCGTGCTTATGGGAGTGGTATTGCTGTCGTATTTACTGCCGAAAACTATTTTTATTTACACGGTCAGTGCCAGCGGGTTCTTAGCCATGGTAAACTGGATGAGCGTTTCCGTCACCCATGTATTTTATCGCCGGAAAATAGAAAAAACCGCGCCGGAGAAATTGAAATACAAGGCTCCCTGGTATCCGTATTTATCCTGGTTTTGTTTTGCCTTGATCCTGGTTATCTTTTTGTCGTCGCCGCTGTATCCGGACCAATTGCCCGGGTTATATTCCGGGGGTGGCATTTTGCTGGTCATTGCTTTATCCTATTTATTGATTAAAAAGAAAAAATAGCTTAGGGCCTGCGAAAAGGGGATTGATGCGCTTTTTTATACAGCCTCGCTCAACGGAAAAAAGGGGAAACCGGCCGCAATATGGAATACAAAAATAACAAATCTGATTGGGAGGCTGGAGTAGTATGCCAAGATACCGGGTTGTATTTCACATTGATGAGGGGACAAAATCCCGTTGCGTAATGGTGCTTAACAATATGCGCAATCTGCTGGCCGAGTTGGGCGCAGACGCCGAAGTGCAGCTGGTAGCGAACGGGGAAGGAGTTCTCATGCTGCTGCAAAAGCCCAGCCTATGCGGCGAACAGGTGAAAAGCTTAATGGCGCAGGGTGTATCATTTGTGACCTGTGCCCATTCACTACAGGCCTTGGGCATTGACGCTGACACATTGCTGGAAGGCGTAAAAATTGTTCCGTCCGGCGTGGTGGAACTGGTCCGCAGACAGGCGACCGGCTGGGCTTATATCAGGCCATAGAAGTAGCGAAGCCGTTTCATATAGTAAGGCAAGGAGGATGAATCATTGAAGAAACGCTGTCTGTATTTATTGCTGCTGCTTTGTGCCGTCACCTCTTTCGGCGGTGTATTTATGCGTCCTGCCAGTTCAGCCGCGCTGGGTGGACAAGAAATTACACAACTTCCTGTTTTGTTTGATGTAACCATTATGGGTCCTCCGCTGGCTACACAAGAGCAATGCGTGAGTCATTTGCTTAAGCATAATCCGCTGCCGCTGATTACGGTATCGGCGGCAAAACTGGTAAATTATTATTTCGAAGAAGGACAGCGGGAAGGAATCCGGCCGGATTTTGCATTTGCTCAGGCTCTGCACGAAACCGGTTATTTTGCTTATGGCGGCGATGTAAACCCGCTGCAAAATAATTACTGCGGGTTGGGAACGACCGGCGGCGGTGTAAAAGGAGCCTGGTTTCCTTCCGCCCGGATTGGAGTCCGGGCGCAAATCCAGCATTTATTGGCATACGCCTCCAGCCGTCCTCCCGTCACCCCGCTGGTTGATCCGCGCTATGAGCTGTTGAAGCGCACGGTACGGTTCGGCAAAGCAGTTACCTGGACTGATTTGAACGGGAAGTGGGCGGTACCAGGTATCGGTTATGGGCAAAGAATTCTGAGCATTCAGCAGCGGATTTTAATGGGGAAATAACAAAGTTCTTAAATTAACGTATGTAGAGAAATTGCATTTTAAGAACAAAAAATATTGACGAATTATGGCACAGCACCTATAATAAATTTATAATCCAATAGTACGGAATACGGAACTGGCGGAAAAGTGGAGATTACCACGTGGACTGTATTCTAGGAAAAGCCGACCGCCTGGGCAAGACCGCATCTTGTTCCAGGCGGTCTTTTAATTTCCAGAATACGGCAGGAGGTCTTGGGAAATGAAAGCATGGAAGGGATTTAACGGCGGAATATGGGAAGAACGAATTGATGTCAGGGACTTTATCCAGCGGAATTACCGGCCCTATGAGGAGGACGGCTGTTTTCTAAGCGGGCCGACAGCCGACACGGCGGCCCTGTGGGCTGCATGCCGGGACCTGTTGAAACGGGAACGGGACAATGGCGGCGTGCTGACGGTGGATACAGAGTGTGTGTCCACGATTATGTCCCACCGGCCGGGCTACATTGATAAAGCGAAAGAACGGATCGTCGGGCTCCAGACGGATGCGCCGCTGAAACGAAGTGTTATTGTAAACGGGGGCATCCGCATGGCCGAACAGGCCTGCGCCGCATACGGCTATGAATTAAGTCCGTCTATACGGGAAATTTATCATGAGCACACCACCACTCATAATACGGCTGTTTTTAGTGCTTATACCGACGAAATGAAGCTGGCCCGCCGGGTCGGCATCATTACCGGCCTTCCCGATGCTTATGGACGGGGCCGGATTATCGGCGATTATCGCCGGATTGCCCTTTACGGCATTGACCGGCTGATTGAAGCGAAACAGGAAGATTTAAAAGGGTTAGCCGCCTGCCCCATGAGCGAGGAAGTGATCCGGCTGCGGGAAGAAGTGGCCTGGCAGGTTGCCGCCCTGGCAGATATTCTCCATATGGCCCGGGAATACGGCTATGATCTGGCAAGACCGGCGGCAACGGCGCAGGAAGCGGTACAGTGGCTGTATTTCGGTTATTTGGCGGCCATTAAAGAACAGAACGGCGCTGCCATGTCCCTGGGGCGGGTATCTACTTTCCTGGATATTTATCTGGAAAGGGACCGGGCCTGCGGGCTGATTACCGAGAGCGAAGCCCAGGAGATGATTGACCAGATGGTGATTAAGCTGCGGCTGGCCCGCCATTTGCGTACGCCGGAATACAATGAGTTATTTGCCGGCGATCCGCTCTGGGTAACCGAAGCAATCGGGGGCATGGGGACCGACGGACGTACACTGGTAACCCGCACCTCCTATCGCATGCTGCATACGTTATATAATTTGGGACCGGCGCCGGAACCCAATCTGACCGTTCTGTGGTCGCAGGACCTGCCGGCGGCCTTTAAACAGTTTTGCGCTAAGGTATCCATTGATACCAGTGCTTTGCAATACGAAAATGATGATATTATGCGTCCTGTGTATGGGGATGATTATGCGATTGCCTGCTGTGTTTCGGCGATGCAGGTGGGCCGGCAGATGCAATTGTTCGGCGCCCGGGCCAATTTGGCCAAAGCGCTGCTGTTGGCGATCAATGGCGGCCGGGATGAAAAAACGGGGGAGCAGGTTGGACCGGTTTTACCGCTGCCGCCGGGAGAATGGCTGGACTATGAAACGGTGCGCGCGAATTATTCCCGGGTTCTGGCATGGCTGGCGGGCCTGTATGTTAACACGCTCAATGTAATTCATTTCATGCATGATAGATATGCCTACGAACGGTCCCAAATGGCGCTGCACGATACGGAAGTGACCCGCCTTATGGCTTTTGGCGTAGCCGGTCTTTCCGTAGCGGCCGATTCCTTGAGCGCCATCCGGCATGCCCGGGTCAAACCGGTCCGGGACAGCCGGGGAATTGCCGTTGATTTTGAGATTGTTGGCGAATATCCTTGTTTCGGCAATGGCGATGAGCAGGTGGACGGGCTGGCCCAGGAGGTTGCCGCGGAATTTTCCTGCCTGTTAAAGCGGTATCCGGCCTATCGTGGCGCCGAGCATACTTTATCTATCTTAACCATCACGTCGAATGTAATGTACGGCAAGAAAACCGGCGCCACGCCGGACGGACGTAAAGCCGGCGAAGCATTTGCCCCCGGGGCCAATCCCATGCACGGCAGGGACCGCCGGGGCGCTCTGGCGGCGATGCGGTCGATAACCGCCCTATCTTACGATGACTGCCGGGATGGGATTTCCTACACATTTTCCATTGTTCCGGGCGCTCTGGGCAAAACGAAAGAAGCCCGGCTGCTGAATCTCGTGACCCTTCTTGACGGATATGCCCGCCAGCAGGGACATCATATCAATGTAAATGTTCTCGACCGGGCGCTGCTGGAAGACGCCATGGCCAAGCCGGAAAATTATCCGCAGCTGACCATCCGCGTTTCCGGTTATGCCGTACACTTTATCAAATTGACGGCCGAACAGCAGCAGGAAGTGATCCGGCGTACGTTTTACCAGGCTGTATAAGGGCGGTGTTATAAAGGAGGATACTGTGAAGGGATCTATTCATTCCGTGGAAACGTTCGGTACTGTCGACGGACCGGGAATCCGCTATGTTCTGTTTCTCAGCGGCTGTGATTTACGCTGCCGGTTTTGCCATAACCGGGATACCTGGGAACGGCAGGAGAAGACCATTACCGTAGCGGAAGTCCTAACGGAGATGGAAAACTACCGGCCTTTTTACGAGCCGTCTGCTGGCGGAATCACAGTCAGCGGCGGCGAACCGTTGCTACAGGCGCCGTTTGTTGCTGCGCTGCTCAGGGCTTGCCGGGAGAGGGGTTTTCATACGGCGGTGGATACGGGAGGCTTTTATCCCGCCGGCGCTTTGTCTCAGGTGATGCCCTTTGCTGATTTGATACAATTCAGTGTGAAAGCAGTGGATGCGGAAAAACACCGGCTATTGACCGGCCGGGATAACACCGTTATTTTGGAAAACCTGCGGCAAGCCGCTGCCGGTGCGGCCGAACTGGTGGTCCGCTATGTTGTGATTCCCGGCATGAACGATAGTGCCGCCGACCTCGCTTTGCTGGCCGGTCTGATTACTTCTTTGCCGCGGACGGCTGCCGTCGAATTATTGCCATACCATACTATGGGCAAAGTTAAGTGGGAACGGCTGGGCCTGCCTTACAGTCTTGAGGCAATTCCAAGCGCCACGGCGGAAGATGTCGTCCAAGCGGCGGCCGTACTCCGGCAGTCCGGTTTAATCGTAAAAAAGACAGGGTGACGGTTCTGATATGCTCCCCTTGTGGTAGACAGTTGAAATAAAAAAACTGTTTACCATAAGGAGGAGCGTATTTTTATGGGTCGAAAGTTTTCAGTTTCTTATGAAGAACGTATCGATGCAATTGAAAAGTATTTGCGGCATGAGAATTCATTAACACATCTGGCAAAGCAATTAAAAGTTAGCTATTGGGCTGTTAAGCGGTGGTTAATAACGTATCAGTCTTTGGGGCCAGAAGGATTAATAGAAACATCAAAAAACATGCACTACTCGCCGACGTTGAAAGAAGCAGCTGTAATGGATTATTTGGCTGGTACCGGTTCTTACAGAAATCTTTGCAAAAAATACGGGATTAAATCAACCTGTCAACTGCAAGACTGGGTTTCAAAGTATAATGGTCATGAGGAGTTAAAATCTTCTGGAACGGGAGGAGCCCCCATCATGACCAAAGGTCGCA
>NZ_UPPP01000116.1 GCF_900476375.1 Allolucifera butyrica
CGGTGGCAGCAGCCAGCAGAAGAACTTTCCTACCGTTGGCTCTATTCCTGGCGGCGCGATTGTGGAAAAAGATGTTCCCGCCACGTTTACCAATGACGGTAATATCGTTTTAGCCCTTAATCAGCCGGACTTTACCACGGCAAGCCGTATTAGCGACGCGCTGGACAGCCGGTTTGGTTCGGTGGCCTATGCGCGGGATCCGGGAACAGTTATTGTTTCCGTGCCGCCGGCGTATACTAATAACGTGGTCGACTTTGTTTCCGCCCTGGAAGAGTTGTCCGTTGTTCCCGATGAAATTGCCAAAGTTGTGGTTAACGAACGCACCGGCACAGTCGTTATGGGATCACGGGTCACTATTGACGAAGTGGCTGTGGCGCAAGGCAATTTAACCGTTAAGATAACGAACAACACAACCGTGTCACAACCGCCGCCACTATCGGGCGGTAGTACGGTTGCTGTCAATAATACCAGTGTAAATGTGACGGAGCAGCCTGCTAATCTGGTTGTTCTGCCGACAGCAGCCAGCGTTGGTGATGTAGTAAATGCGCTGAATGCCGTCGGCGCCACACCGCGGGACGTAATCGCTATTTTGCAGGCTATTAAGGCAGCCGGCGCCCTTCACGCCGAGTTGCAGGTCATGTAGGGGGGAAATCAGTGCAAATTAATGGAATACAAAGTCCCCTGGCAGCATCCGTGAATGCGGCAGCCGACACGAGTACCGGTGGTGCGTTGGCCGCTAAGATAACCAAGGCGGCCCAGAACATCCAGAATCCGAAACAGGCAGCAAAGTTGCGTCAGGCCTGTCAGGATATGGAAGCCGTATTTCTCAATCTTTTATTGTCTAAAATGCGGGAAACAGTGCCGAAAGACACTTTGTTCGGCGATAGTTCCGAAGAGAATATCATGCGGTCCATGTTGGACAATGAAATGAGTAAAAATATGGCTAAGGCCGGCGGCATTGGGTTAGCCGATATGCTATACCGGCAATTATCCCCGACTGTTGTCAGCAAAGAGAAAACTAAATGATTTCAAAAAGGCCAGGCGCCCCGAAGGCCCTGGCCCTTTTAATTTGGATGTTGGAGTAGGGACCTGCTCATGTTTTTTTGTCCATCATTCCCGTTCTCAATTTTTTAAATTCCAAATTCCAATTACCAATTACCAAAATCTACCCCAAACAGTACAGGAGATGAAATAGTACGATGAAAATACTGCAACGTCTGGTAACGGTCTTGCTAATTTTGGGGATGACGGCCGGCAGCGTATTGGCGGCACCGGTTCAACCGGCTGCGCCGGCAGGTCCGGCGGCAACGGCGGGCAGTACCCTGCAAAAAATCCGTTTTAGTCAGACGCCGGAGAAAATCCGTCTTGTTTTTGATTTGGATAAGATTCCCGCTTACAACGTAAAATTGCAGCAAACACCGCTTCAATTGACCATTGATTTGCCCGGCACGGTGGACAAGAGCGGTTCGTCGCGAATGGTTTTCAATGACCCTTTTGTCGACGGCCTTTCCGTAACTCAATTAAAATCAGGCGGCTTAGAGGCCGTAATTGATTTAAAAATGGCTGTCGGCTATAATGTTTTTACATTAAAATCACCGAATCGCCTGGTTGTCGACCTGATAAAATCGTATGAACAAAAAATCACCGAAGATGTGGCCCCGGGAATTAAATACACGTATTGGCTCCATAGTATGCCCTTCGGACCGATTCAGGCCCACATTCTGGATATTGACCCGCAGGCCGGATATGCTCTGCAGCCGGTGTTAGGCGGGGACTCTATCACCGCCGGCGTGGAAACAGTATCCTCCATGGCGCAGCGTTTTCCCCAGGCCGTTGCGGCAGTTAACGGCTCCTATTTTGATCCGGACGGGCAAATTTGGGGGTTGTTAAAAATAGACGGGACCATTGCCAGCATTCCCGAATTGCCGCGTACGGCCATGGGAATCCTGCCCGGCGGGAGAATTTTAATTGACCAGGTTAATTACCAGGGAAATATTACATTACCCGATGGCAGCCAAGTTCCTATTAGCGGGGTCAACTGCGAGCGGGAAACAGATTCGCTGGTTCTTTACAACCATTATTTTGGGGAAGCAACCGGTACGAATCCTTATGGTAAGGAATACGTTGTGAAAGACGGCGTGATTGTCGCCGTGAATCAGGCCAATTCCAAAATTCCTGACGATGGCGTGGTTTTATCGGCCCACGGGGCCGCAGCCGCGAAAATGGCTTCCCTGAAAGTGGGCGATAAAGTTACCGTCACCCAGACGCTGGGACCGGAGTGGGACAAGGCGAATGTCATACTGGGCGCCGGTCCCATGCTGGTAAAGGACGGCAGTATATTTTTAACGACCAAAGTGGAAGAATTCGGTTCCGATGTGTCCGGTGGGCGGGCGCCCCGGACCGCATTCGGTATTACGAAAGACGGACATATACTTTTAACCGTTATAGACGGACGGGAAACGGACAGTGTTGGCGTCAGCCTGTTGGAACTGGCTATATTAATGCAGGACTTGGGCGCCGTGGACGCTATGAATTTTGACGGCGGCAGTTCAAGCGCCATGGTAATTAAAGGACAACTGGTGAATAATCCCTCCGACGGTCAGGAACGGAAAGTGGGTGATGCCCTGCTGGTTATGCCGGTTAAGGTTGCGAATTAAGCAGAATCCTGTATAATGAGATTAGGGAGGTGCTACTTATGCTCCATAATCATCGTCGCAGAATTTTACTGTTAACGGTAATCTTACTGGTGATTGCCGCCGCATGGGCTGCAGCGTCAAATACTTATGTAGATCAAAAAGGGGTTCTTGCCGGCCGGGTGTTGGCGCAAGGACTGGTAAGTGTCGGTGCCAATGTGCGGGAAGGAGATATATTGGTATTTGTTGATACCATTACCGGACCCATTCCGGCCGTACGGGCCAATACAGACGGACGGGTGAGACAAGTCCTGGTTAGCCCGGGAGACAACGTCCGGACAGGAGAAGTGTTAGTACGAATTGAGCCAGCGCGAAAATAGGAGAGGATGATTTTATTTGTCGTATGTATTGCGATGGCGCCATACGGTTGCAGCAGGAATGATGATGCTTGGTCTGCTGTTTTGGAGTGCAGCCGCGTTAGCGGCACCGGATATTCTGCCTGTGAGTGAAGTGCATGCAGGGATGCGGGGTATTGCCAAGACGGTGGTTTCCGGTTCAAAGATTGAAGAGTTTGGCGTAGAAGTATTGGGAGTCATGAAAAATAAAGGAGCCGCCGGGGATTTAATTTTGGTCCGCACCTTTGGAGATGTGATTGACCGCACCGGCGGCATTGCCCAGGGAATGAGCGGCAGTCCGGTATATATTGACGGCAAACTGGTTGGAGCCATTGCGTATGGTTGGTCGCTGGCTGATCACAAAATAGGTATGGTCACTCCCATTGCGGATATGTTGAAATTGTGGGATTTGCCCGATGGCGGGCAATCACCGGCATTGAAAACGGAAAATGCCGCTGTTCAGGGTCAGGACGGAACGGCCCAACAACTGGATACGCCGTTGATGGCGGCCGGTTTCGGCCAGCCGGCACTGAGCTATTTACAGGAGCAGCTTAAGCCGTATCACTTGATTCCCTATGATATTGGCGGCGGAGATTCCGGCGCTGACGGAGACTCCGACAGCTATCATCCGGTTCCTTTGGAACCGGGCAGCGCGGTCGGAGTGGAATTGATACACGGGGATCTTAGCTTGGGAGCGTTAGGGACGGTTACCTACGTTGAAAACGGCAAAGTGTTAGCTTTCGGCCATCCCTTTCTGCAAAAAGGCAATGTCGGTTATTTTATGACCAATGCCCGGATTTTTACTACCGTGAACGGACTGGAGAGTCCGTTTAAAGTCGGAGTCACCGAATCTCCCATCGGAATGATCAATCAGGACCGGGGGGCGGGAATTGCCGGGCGTCTTGCTAAATATCCCAGCGTAGTGCCGCTGCATATTTTTGTAAATGACCAGGATTTACATAAGACGCAGCGTAGCGACGTCATGGTTGTACAGGACCAGGATTTGGCCCCCATTTTGGCTGCCACCAGTGTATTTGACGCCATCAATAAGGCATCTGACCGTGTAGGACCGGGAACGGCCCGGGTCAGCTTTGAAATTGATGCGAAAGATATGCCCGGCGGTGTGCTGAAGCGGGAAAACATGTTTTACAGCCCGGCCAATGTTGCGCAAACTGCGATTGCCGAATTGCATGAGGCGTTGACCATGCTGGCAAGCAATCCGTTTCATCCGGTCGATATCATGGATATGACGGTTCATGTGAGCACGACCCAGGAACAGCGCACTGCGACCATTTTATCGGTACAAGCCCGGGCCGCAACCGCCAAGCCGGGTGATACAATTAATTTGGATGTGACTCTCAAACCGTTTCGGGGTGACCCGATTGTACGGACCGTTTCCTATACCATACCTGGGAACCAGCCTCCCGGACCGTTGTTGTTGGAAGTCCGCGGCGGCGGTATGGTGCCCTTGGCGCAACTCCTGTTAAAAAATCAGGGGTTGGATGCGAGTATATTAAATCCGAAGAAAAAAACGGAATCCTTTGCAGGCGATATCAAGGACCTGGTCAACCGGGACCGTAACAACGATATTGTCGTGGAAATGCTTGATAAGAATCTTGGCAACCTTACGGGCGGTCTGGAGACCGGCACAGTGGCCCAGCCAAAAGCTTCTAACGATATCAAGCCTCGTCAAGAGAAGGCTGAAAAGCAACTGCCGGCATCGGAATCGTTAATTGATGATTTGCTAAAGGCGCCGGATAAGGGGGCCAAAAATTATATTACTACCGATTATATTATTCAAGGTGATACACAGGCCGCGATTCAGGTCGTAAAGAAATGAGATTCAGCCACACCCGGTTTTCCGGGTGTGGCTTTTTATGGGCGTCCTGAGCCCTGCGCCACGAGCGAAAAAACCGCGTTAGCGGTTTTTCTTATTGGTAAATAGCGTCACCACTTGCAAAGCAGGGAAATGCCTTCAAGCATAGAATTATTTTTAATGGAAGTATAGTCTTTTGACCGATTTCGCCGGACCCTAAACTTCGGATTCTTGCGCGGTAAAACCGCGTTAGCGGTTTTTTGGCCATTTTTTTGTTTTAAGGCATAGGGCGGGAATCGGTTTCGTACACATGATTATGGCATAATATCAATCGCCCGCACCACCCAACTTGCCGGCGGGAAAATACTGCGAGGGAACTATAATTATGATAGGACTGCTGGAAAAACTAGGCCGGACCATATTAAAATGGCTGGAAAACACCGGCCGTATTGTTCTTTTGTTTTCGGAGGCAATGGTTCATTTAAAGAAGGCCAACCTGCGGCATACACTGCAGCAAATGGCACATTTAGGCGTTGACTCGCTGCCTATTGTATTGTTGACGATTTTATTTACCGGCA
Source organism: Allolucifera butyrica (assembly GCF_900476375.1). GTDB lineage: Bacteria > Bacillota > Negativicutes > Sporomusales > UPPP01 > Lucifera > Lucifera butyrica. The sequence goes on from NZ_UPPP01000116.1 coordinate 5,423, forward strand.
TGGTCATGACAGTACAGACGGCTCACGAGTTTATTAAATATGGTGCGCAATCCTCAGTTGGCGGTATTGTGTTCATTGCCATGGGGCGGGAATTGGCTCCCGTATTGACCGGCGTTGTCACGGCCGGCCGGGTGGGAGCGGCCATTACGGCGGAGATTGGCTCGATGAAAGTAACCGAACAGATCGACGCGCTCCGGGTTATGGCGACCAACCCGGTTGCTTATCTGGTTGTTCCCCGCTTGTTGGCCTGTGTCTTTATGCTGCCTGTTCTGGTCATCTTTGCCAATGTGATCGGGACCATCGGCGGGTATCTGGTGGCTACCTTTTATGCCGGCATTGGTTCGTTTACTTATCTTCATTCCATTTCGGTCTTTGCCGTTATTAATGATGTAACGGGAGGGCTGGTCAAGGCGGCCTTTTTTGGGGCGATCATTGCCGTAATTGGCTGTTATAAAGGCTTGAATACCAGCGAAGGAGCCGAAGGCGTCGGCAAGGCAACCACGGCATCCGTCGTCAGTTCCATTATTTTAATTTTTATCAGCAATTATTTTTTATCGCTGCTTCTATATTGATTAACTAGTATTTCTGCCTGGAGGAGAGACCATGATCAAACTGGTAAATGTCAATATGACTTTCCATGGTAAGCAGGTGTTGGAGAACATTAATCTGGAGATTGCCCGGGGTGAGACCATGGTGATTATCGGTCCCAGCGGCTCCGGCAAGAGCACCCTGCTGCGCCTGATCATCGGCCTGCTCAAACCCGATTCCGGTGAAATCTGGGTTGACGATAAGGAACTGTTCCGGCTAAGCGAAGATGAGATCAATGCGGTTCGCTTGAAGATGGGCATGGTATTCCAGTATTCAGCCCTGTTTGATTCCATGACGGTGGGGGAAAACGTGGCATTTGGACTGCGGCAGCATACCAAAATGACAGATGAGGAAATTGCGGCGGTAGTGCGGCGCAAGTTGCGGATAGTAGGGCTCAGAGGACAGGAAAACACCATGCCCAATGAACTGTCCGGCGGCATGAAAAAAAGAGTAAGTCTGGCCCGGGCCATTGCCATTAATCCGGAAGTGATATTGTATGATGAGCCGACTGCCGGTTTGGACCCCATTATGTCCGGCAAAATCGACCGGCTTATTGCCGGCACCCAGCGAAGGATGAATGTCACTTCCATCGTCGTGACTCACCATATGCCCAGTGCATTTAACATTGCCGACCGGATTGCCATGATTTATAACGGACGGATCGTCGAAACCGGTACGGTAGATGAGATCCGTCATTCGGAGAATCCACTGGTGCAACACTTTATTCAAGGTCAAAAAATAGCAGGTCTGGCCAAAAGGAGGCTGCGGGAATGAAAATGAGCACGGAAGCCAGGGTAGGTGCTGTTACGCTGACAGGCCTGCTGCTGCTTGCCTATATGGTGATTCATCTTGGCGGATTTAGCTTGGGGGAAAAAGGCTACCCGGTTTATGCCGCATTCAAACAAGTTAACGGATTAAAGCCGGGTAATCTTGTCCGCTATGCCGGCGTTGAAGTGGGACGGGTGCAAGACGTGATGGTTTCGCCTCAGGGAGTAGACGTAAAAATGTTGATTCATCCTAATACGAAATTACCCACGGATGCCAAGTTTACCATTAACACGGAAGGATTGATGGGGGAAAAGTTTATTGATATTATTCCGCCGCCGGTTGTTTCGGGAGTGTTAGCCCCCAATGCCAGGGTCAGGGGAGAAGACCCGCAGGGGCTTGACCAAATGATAGCCAAGGCCGATGAAGTCCTGGCCAAGCTGGACATCCTGATGGGATCCTTCAATGACATATTTGCCGATGAGCAGGTAAAAGCCTCACTAAAAGATTCGGCTGTCAATGCCAAACGCATTACGGACAATCTGAATCAGCTCAGCGCTGTCCTGGCTCGTATGGCCCGGAATAACGAGGCCGACGTCAACAGCATGGTGCATAATCTGCAGGCCATGTCGGGCAGTATGCGACAGGTCGCCGCCCGGGTTGATAAAATGCTTGCAACCGTGGATAATAACGGACAGACGGCAGAGGATTTGCGGGAAGCGATTCATAATCTGAAAACAACCAGCGTCCGGGTGGAAACAATGGCTTCCTCTCTGGAAGGCGTCGTAACCGACCCGGAAACAGCCCAAAATATTAAAGCGACTCTCCGCAATGCCCGGGAAGTGAGCGAAAAGGCCAATAAGATGCTGAACAAGGTGGGAAATGTCAGTGCCCGGACCGACTTTGAAATGCTGTACGGTACGGGAAACAATAAATACCGCAGCAATGCGGACGTGCGGATTCAAACATCGCCGCAGGACTTTGCCGTAGTCGGTGTTTCCGACCTGGGAGAAACCAACAAGTTTAATTTTCAGGTAGGCAAAGGTGATGACAAGTGGGACCAACGGGCCGGGATCATAGACGGCAAAGCGGGAGTCGGCGTCGATACGAAACTGAACGACCGCCTCCAACTGTCCCTTGATGTATATGACCCTAATGATGTTCGCGTCAAACTCCGTACGAAATATCAGCTTGCGCCGGATACGTCCCTTGTCGCCGAAACCGAAAGCCTGAACAAGAATCCCGGCGATAATACCTATATCGGCCTCAGCCGGTCCTTCTAAGCGTAAGCGGGATGCCTCCGCGCATTGACAGGGACAGGATTTCCCCATATAATAAAAAAAGGATTGACCACTCAGTCAGAAAAGATGGCCTAGGGTCAATCATACATAAAATTTACGAAAAACTGCATCTTACCGATGGCATTTTGTAAAAAAACAGGAGGAATGGAAAGAAATGTCTGGACAACAATTCTGGAAACGTTGGGCTGCGTTGTGCGTCGGCGGTCTGATGGTGCTGAACGCAGCCACGGTGCTGGCGGCGCCGGTGGAACTCTCCCTGGACGACAGCATCGCGCTGGCCCTTAAAAACAACCAGTCCATAAAGACTGCCATGGCGGACAAGGAAAATGCCCGCTGGAGTTTATCAGCAGCCAAGGCGGGCAAGGGGCTTACTGCGGATATTACTCATACAGCTAAGCGCTTTAAGAGCCAGGCCACCAGCACGGAGCCGTCGTTCGTAAACAACAATTTTGACAATTCCCTGGTGCTTACGGTACCGCTTTATACGGGGGGGAACCTGGAGGGTAAGATTGAGTATGCCCAATTGGGTCTGACCTATGCCGATCTGGGTCTGGAAAGTACCATGCAGCAAGTGAAACTGGATACAACCACCGACTATTTTACCGTATTGCAGGACCGTAATCTATTGAAAGTGAATCAGGATTCGGTGGTCGACCTGACGCAGCATTTGAAAAATGTACAGGCCCAATATGACGTGGGAACGGTGGCCAAGTCGGACTTATTGAGTTCTCAGGTGCAACTGGCCAATGCGCAGCAGGACCTGACCAAAGCGCAAAACAACTATGATCTGGCCGTTGCTAACCTGAACAATGTCACTGGTTTGCCGCTGAATACGGAAATTAAACTTAAGGAAGATTTGAAATACGAAAAGTATACGCAGTCTTTGGATGACTGCATTCGCCAGGCTCTGGCCAACCGGCCCGAAGTCAAGCAGACCGACGTGGCGGTGGCTCAAAGTCAGGCAAATGTCAAAATCGCTAAGGCCGGACGTGCGCCTAATGTGAACCTGCAAGGGTCGGAGGACTGGAACGACCAGAGTTTCCCGGGAGTGGAGAATAATAACTGGACTGTTGCAGTGATTGCCAAGTGGACAATCTTTGATTCCAACTCAACCGGTTCGCAAATTAAACAGGCGGATGCGTCTCTGGACAAAGCGCAGCACACAGCGCAGCAAACGAAGGACAGTGTGCAGCTTGAAGTGCGTCAGGCTTACCTCAGCATGAGGGAAGCGGAAAAACGGATTCAGACCAGCAGTGTTACCGTCAACCAGGCCCAGGAAGACTATAAAATTAATGAGGTGCGTTATAGCTCGGGTGTAGGTACTAACCTGGACGTTATTGATGCCCAACTGGCGCTTACCCAGGCCAAGACCAACTATATCCAGGCGTTGTATGATTATAACACCAGCAAGGCTCAACTGGAAAAGGCCATGGGCGTTCCGGCAAAATAGGAAAAAAACGTCCGGAATCATTTTGAGTGGCATCTATGCAGTCTTTAAAACTTATACTAAAAAGACCGGAGTTTCCGGTCTTTTTTTGTGAAGAGAAATTATACTTGCCCCCAACCTTCAATACCCAACATCCAAAACCTAATGTCCAAACGCCAATCCCGTCCGCATTAACCGGTTTTATTTGGGGAAAAATAGCATACCAATTTATACCGAGAGGAAAGAGCCCCTCCGCTGTCGAAATAAATGCCCGTGGATCATTATGAGTAAAGACGAAAAATGTTTTTACATAAGGTGGGCGAATCCGTTTGGAGGACAGGAGGCTGAACATGCGGCAAAAAATAGGCGCGCTGATAGCCGCCGGTATAGTAATTGGATTGGCTGCCGTATTGTTTTGGGGGGCTTCCGCCAGTCAGACCGTCTTAGCCGGAATGCAGCAAACCCTTGACCAGCAACTGACCGAAGCCCTCGGCAGCAAGGTATCGATCGGGAACGTGCAAATCACGTCGTATAATAAAGTAACCGTAGACAAGGCAGTGATTTTTGATAAACAGGGAAACGAAATTGCTGCCAGTGACAAAGTTATGGTAACTTTCAACCCATTCTCTTTACTGCGGGGGGCGGGGCCGGTTGCAGCGATTTCCGGCGTAACACTGGTTAAGCCACAATTATTTTTGCAGCAATACCCGGATAAAAGCTGGAATGTGACGGAGCTTTTGCAGCAAAAACAAACGACGAAATCGGAATTTACGGGGCGAATCACGGCCGAAGACGGGACGGCGGTCGTGGAAACATCCCAGGGTAAGTGGCCGGTCGAAGGGATTAACGGGCGCATTGATTTTGACGCCAATCCCGCTATCGCCGTAGATTTATCCCTGCAGTACCGGAACAGCGGAGTCGTTGTGAAGGGACTCATAAACAGCGGGGGCCGGGATACCTTACATATTCACGCCGACCAGATTGCGCTGCAAGAGGGACAGCCCTTTTTAACCGGCAGTCCGTCTATACAGTTAGTGACCGGCCTGTTGCAAGACCTGAATCTGACTGTGGCCAGGGAACACGGTCAATTCACCTATGCGGGCGAAGCCCGGCTGGTAGACGGAGGGGCCGACTTCAACTCCCTGAAGATACGCGAGGCCGGCGGAATGCTGGCATTGACCCATAATGCCGTCTATCTGCTGAGTCTCAAAGGAAAAGTAAATAACCAGCCTTTGACTGTTAACGGACAGATCGGTACGGACGGCGCCGAACCGGCGTTGAACCTCGAAGTGGCTTCCGATGGTTTTGACCCGGCCGCCATCGGGGAATATCCTTTCCAGGGAACGGTAGCCTTCAACCTGGCGGTGAGCGGAACGATGAGTCAGCCAGATATGGCAGGAAGCTTTAACGTGAAACAGGGCGAGATTGACGGGTATGCCATTGCCAATGCCGGCGGCAAGGTGCATTATTATGCCCAACAGCTTACTTTGACGTCCGGGCAGGCTTCTCTGTTCGGAGGCCGGGTGACCGGTGACGGCAGCTTAAATATGGCTAACGGAGCCTTCTGGGCTGAATTGCATGGCCGTCAGCTTAATTGCGCGGCTTTGCCGCCGGGACTTCCCAGTCTCAGCGGACAGGGGGATGTGGACCTGTTGGTGGACGGCCAGGGAACGCTGGCAACGGCCAGCCTGCAGGGAACAGTTACCGTGGGACAGGGGGAAGCAGCGGGAATTCCCTTTACGTCTCTGTCGGCCGGCTTTACCCGGCAGCAGGACACGGTTTCGCTCGATTATTTTACAATGAAACTGGGAGAAGGGGCGGTTACTGCCGCCGGTACCGTCACGGGCCGTGAGCTTGCGCTGAATGTTAGCGGCAGCCAAGTGCCTCTGGACGGGATCCGGAACCGGGTCGGTTTACCGTCCTTGGAGGGACAATGCGGCATAAACGGAACCGTGACGGGGACAATCGATAATCCTGTGTTTAATGCTGTATTTGATGCGGCCGACGGGGTTGTGCTTTATCAGCCATTTACTACCGCCACCGGCCGGATTGAGATGACCAGCCGGCAAATAAAACTAAGCGGCGTGGAACTAATCGACCATGCTACTACCCATAAGATAGACGGTACGATTGGTTTGGTTGACGGGCAGCCGGTCAACCTTACCATCAGTTCCCGGCACGCCCGGGCGGAAAACTTGGTTAAACTGCTCCTGCCGGGAGAAAAACTGACGGGGAATGTGGACAATGATGTTGTTTTGACCGGAACGTTAAAACAGCTCAATGCCAGCGGCCGGGTCCGGCTGACGGAAGGAAGTTTCCGCGGTTATCTGCTGGCCAAAGGCGAGGGCAGTTATCAACGCGTGAACGGAGTCACAACCATTCACGACTTTACGCTGCAGTCGCTAAATACGGAATTGAAACTGTCCGGCGAAATATCGGCCGGCAATCAACTCAATTTTGATATCATCGCCCAGAATATTGACGTGGCCAAACTGCATTTCGACTATCCCTATCCGGTTACCGGCAAAGCTAATTTTAGCGGCAAGTTGACCGGAACGCCCCAGGACCCGGTCTTTACGGGGGAACTATTGGCCGACAGTATGGTTTTCAACGGTCAGACCCTACAGGATATTCACGGTTCTCTGCAGATTCACGGTTCCCAGATGGATATTCCCAATTTCAGCTTTACCCAAAGCAACGGAAAATACACCTTTACCGGCGGCATTGATACGGCGTCCGAAGCGGTCTATGGCAGCCTGGATGTAAACAATGCCGAACTGGGCGCCTTGTTACCCCTGTTTAATGTGGATACCCAGGATGTATCAGGCCGGCTCAACGGCCATATTCAAATCGGCGGTACGTTAAAGCGGCCGAATGTTTGGCTGACAGGAAACATGACCGGCGGAAAAATCAAGAATTATCCGCTCCAGAACATAGACCTGGATATAAGCCTGGAAAACAATGTGATTACCGTAAGCCGGTTCACGGCCAACCAAGGCAGCGGTATTCTGGCGGTACGGGGAACGGCGGATTTGCATGGACCCCTTAACCTGGAAATCGGCGGCCGGGATTTGGATGCCGGATTGTTAACGGCCTGGCTGGACACGAACATCGAAACGAAAGGAAAACTTAGTTTTGGCGTTCAAATTACGGGTACGGCCGAAAAACCTTCTGCAGCCGTCTCCCTGGAAGTTAAAGACGGCAGCGTGGCCAACGCTACCTTTGATAATTTGTACGGATTATTTGTTATTGATAAAGACAATATTCATGTCAATCAGTTACTGTTAAACAAAGGAACTTACCGGGCCAGCGCCTACGGCCTGATTCCTTTAAAAGCCCTTAATACCCAGGGACGGCAGCAGGCATCGGCTGAGGATCAGATGAATCTGAAGGTCCGTCTGGACGAAGCGAATCTCAGCATTTTACCGTTCCTGACCAAGGCGGTTTCCTGGGGAGCCGGCCAAACCAAAGGGGAAGTTACTATTGGCGGTACTTTGGCTCACCCGACCCTGGAAGGCGGCATACAAATTGATAACGGCGTTATTAAACTGGCCGCCCTGGCGGACCCTATCCAAAAAGTAGGGGTTGATATTCGCTTTGAAGGTGATAAAATAAATATAAATACCTTCAGTGGGGCTATGGGGTCGGGCAGTTACAGTCTGACCGGCAGCGCCAGGCTGAACGGAATGGCCCTGGATGATTACAACTTAACGCTGAAACTGGATAAACTTGGCGTAAATAGCAAATACTTTAAAGGGCCGGTACAGGGTCTGCTCAAATTGGATTCTACGGGTCCCAGACCTAAATTGAGCGGCTCCCTGACATTCGAGAATGACACGATTAACATTCCTTATATACCGGAAGTGAGCCCCTCGGATTTGAATATAGCCCTGGATGTGGATTTGCTTGCCGCCAATAAGGTGCGTTTTTACAATCCATATCTTTATGATATTTGGACCCAGGGCAAAGTGAAACTGAAAGGCACAACGAAATACCCCGATGTCTCCGGACATATTGACGCATTACGGGGTACGGTCAACTATTTACAAACTCCGTTTCAGGTCACGGAGGGCCGGGCCGATTTCATCCAGTTCCGGTCGTTTGAGCCGGTGATTACGCTTAGCGCCCAAACCAAGCTGGAACAGACCACAGTATATATGACCGCTAAGGGGCCGGTCAGCGCCATGGACCTCCGGCTGAGTTCCCAGCCGGAAATGAACCAGCAGGAAATTATTTCCTTACTGACCCTGCGCAGCCGGTATTATGACAAACAGAAGGATACAACATCCAATACCGGTCTGGGTCGGGATGAACTCTACAGCATTATGAATGCCGGCTTGCAAATGAGTTTCCTTAGCGAAGTGGAAGGTTCTTTCCGCAATGCCTTTGGCCTGGATGAATTTCAACTGGTGCCGGGCACCTTATCGGATCAGGATAAGGCGGAGGCGATCAACCGGGACGTATACAGCCTGGAAGTTGGCAAATATGTCACGGACCGGCTGTTCCTCAGCTATACCATGGGAGTCGACCATACGGAGCAGTCCATGCTTGTCCGCTATGATTTATCGCCGCGCATCAGTCTGACCGGTTCAACAGATACGCAAAATAACAAAAAACTGGAGCTGCAAGCCCGGTTCCGTTTTTAAGGTTACGCCGGCGGCTCAAACCGCAGGTGTGCCACTTTATGTATGAAGAGGGTGACAGGTATGCTATTACACCAATATCTGGCGGAACTCAAAAAAATCAACCTGCTGGAACCGGAAGAAGAGAAGCTTCTGTGGCAAAATTATAAACATGACGGCGACTTTGAAAGCCGGCGGCAGCTTATTGAGCATTATCAGCCGCTGGTGTTTAAACTGGCTATGCACTGGCGGTGTTCCGACTCTATGCTTATGGATTTGGTGCAGGAAGGGACCGTCGGTCTGATCGAAGCAGTAGAAAACTTTGAACCGGCCCGGGGTGTCGCGTTTAGTTTATATGCGACGCATCGCATCCGGGGCCGGATGGTGAACTTCTTGCAGCGCGAAGGCAGTCTTAACTGGGCCTACATGGATGAGCCGCTGGCGGGGGACGAATCCGCCGGTACACTGAGTGAGACCTTAGCCGGCAGTGAAGAGGAAGTGGCGGTACAGGCCGAACACAACTATTTGGTGGAGCAGCTGAAAACGGCTTTGGAACGTTTGCCCAGCAAGGAGCAACTTGTCCTCAACGGGGTTTACTTTCAAAATTATGAACCGAAAAAACTGGCGGAAGACCTGAATATGAGCCTTTCCCATATTTACCGTTTACAGAAACAGGGCATCCGCCGCATCCGCGGCATGCTCGCCAAAGTTATGCAGCATTGGTAAGCCGTTTTAAGGCCGAGCGCTTCTAAATGAGAAAACCAAAATCAAGGCAGAGTATCTGCGACACACAGGCTAGATTCAAAAGCACGGAGTGTTTACCATAGGATATTCAGTAATATAAAGAAAATAAGCTTAACCTGGGAGCAAATTGTTCAAAAAGGAAGGGAACCCCCTCAATTTGCTCTTATTTCGCGTTTGATTGATGTCCAGAATCTGGCCTCTTCCCATGACTATATAAATGTGGTTATAATAGGGGTGGTGAAAATGGCGGATTTTAAAAAAAATATGACCCGAGGAATGCAATCGGCGCGTCATTGGTTAATGCGGGCGGAAGAAGCGTTCGGCAAAAACCGGGATGTACGCGGCGAATTGGATTTGATGATTGCGCAGGCGGAACTGCAGCGAGTACGGGAAGCCAATCGCGCCGGCCAGTGGCGGTTTAAATATCCGCTTTTATGGCAGGGGCTTGCTTTTGGTTTTGCGGCGATGATTGCGGTAGCCGGCCTGGGAGGAACGTATCTGTGGCTGCGGGACAAGGGCAATGTGGCACCTGTACCGTTAGCGGCTATAGAAAAAGCCAAACCGGTAGTTCCGGCTCCGGCTGCCGTCTCCAAACCGGCACCGGCCAAAATCGGCCAGCCCGATTCCTCCTTGACGCCGCCTTCGCCGGCTCCCGTTGCGGTAACCGAGCCGTCTCCGGCTCCGGCAGCAATCTCCACGCCAAATTCACAATCTAGCTTACAAGAGACAAGGCCTCCGCAGACAGTGACGCGGTCTCATACCGCTTCACCGGAAGTAGTACTGCCGCCGCAGGAGATGCAGAAATTAATCCGGGAAGCCGGCCGGTCATTGCGGGGCCAGTAAATTTAATAAGGAGGTAGTACATGAAAACGATACGACGCTACGGGAACCTGTTATTTGCAGCGATATTCGGTCTAAGCATGGTCCTCAATGCAGTTGTTCCGGCCTATGCCGCAGCCGACCTTACGGGCAAGACAGTGACCGAGGTCAGTGTGACCGGTAACTCCGCCGTATCAACCAGCGATATTTTGGCCGTTATCAAATTGAAGCCGGGTGATACATTGACGGCGGATAAGGTCAAGCAGGACATGCAGGCTATTTACGAGATGGGTTACTTCTTTGATGTAGTATCGAACTTTACCGAAGTTCCTGAAGGTGTCAAAGTCGTGTATACTGTGATGGAAAATCCTGTCGTCAATCAGTTTGTCTTTAAGGGCAATACCAAAGTGACGTCGGACAAGCTGGCCAGCCTGATGACGGTGAGCAAAGGCCACGTTTTGAATAGCAAAACATTGAATGACAATATGCGAGCTATTGAACAGTATTATCATGACCAGGGCTTTATTCTGGCTAAAGTTAGCGATGTATCCATGGGAGCCGGCGGCGTTCTGAACGTTACCATTAATGAAGGAGCGCTGGAAGGCATTGTTGTCAAGGGCAATGAAAAGACCAAGGACTATGTTATTACCCGGGAAATGAAGCTGAAACCGGGTGAACCGTTTAATGTAAAAGATGCGCGCCGCAGTATGCAAAAAGTGTACAACCTGGGTTATTTTGAAGATGTTAATATGAAGCTCAACCCAGGCAGAGAACCGAATGCGGTAGTGCTGGAAACCGATGTAACGGAACAAAAAACCGGCACCTTTACCATTGGCGGCGGTTATAGCCAAGCCGACGGCCTGATTGGTATTATCGAGGTGGGGGACAATAATTTCCGGGGTACGGGCGATAAAGTCAAGCTCCATTGGGAATTTGGCGGAAACACAGTTGGCAACCATAACTATGAGCTTAGTTATACCCGGCCCTGGCTGGATGACAAACAGACGTCCCTGGGCTTTAGTGTTTATGATATGACCAATGAGTACACCGATTATAATGAGGGCGGCTCCGAACGGTCCACATACTACCGGAATGGACGGGGCTGGAATATTACGCTGGGCAGACCCAGCGATGACTATACCCAGAATTATATAACGCTGAAACACCGGCGCGACACCTATGAAGGGTATGTAAGCGGACCGGTCGACTATCAGGCGACATCCGGCAGTTCCAATTACGATTCATATTATAGTTCACCATCGTATTTACAGAATAACTTCGGTTTGACCAACAGTATCCAATTGCAGCGGATCTATGATACCCGCGACAATGTATTTGATCCCACCGAAGGCCAGATGGTGTCGCTGACGGCCGAATTTGCCGGCCGGATGCTGGGCGGGGACTTTGATTACAACAAGTATACCGCGGAAACGCGTCACTATTATAAAGTCGGCAATGCCCAGGTGGTGGCAGTCCGTCTCAATATGGGCTACGCTACGGGTAATATGCCGGAATCGCAGGAATTTGCCGTGGGCGGCGCCGATACGCTGCGCGGTTATAATGACGAACAGTTTAAGGGCAATAAAATGCTGACGGCAACCGCCGAATACCGTTTCCCGATTGCCAAGAAAGTGCAGGGCGCGCTCTTCAGCGACGTCGGCAATGCCTGGACCGGCGACGGCTATAAACTGAATGATTTGAAAGCCAGCGTGGGCGTGGGTGTACGTGTCGCCACTCCAATCGGTCCGATCCGTCTGGATTTTGCCAAAGGTACGCAAGGTGTAAAAACACATTTCAGTTTTGGCGGACAATTCTAAACGAACCGGCGTTGAAGAGTCAGGCTCCGGCCTGACTCTTATCCGTACCATTGAGGGGGTGTTGGCAATTACCGCAGACCGCAGACTTGGCTTTCTATGCCTGCTAATCCCTGTGCTTACAATTCTGGCATTGCCGCTAAAGGCCCAGGCCTTACCGGCGACGGTGGATGCAGTCCAGGTAACCATTCAGGCCGGTGAATCACCGCTGCCGGCAAAGGTTGCCAAACGTATGGCTGATAGTGTGCGTACGGTTGGCGAGCAATTGTTGCTGGGAAAAAGTGTGGCTGAAGTCGCAGCCTCCCAGGCTTCCTATGAAAAGTTGATTAAAGAAGTATTTGACCGGGTATTAGTTGGTTATTCCGTGCAAAGCGTAACCATTGATCCGGCCGGTGCTACTCAAATCGATGTAGTGGTGGCTCCTTGGGGCGAGGTTGTCCGGGATGTGACGCTGAAAGTGAATCTCGACGGGATTTCGCCCGAATTGTCCGGCTTGATTGCCCAGGATATGGGAAATATCAAAGAACAAGTGGACGACGTGTTTGTCGGCTTGTCTGTAGATGCGGCGGATTGGGCAGGCAGCGTATCGAAGAACATGATCCGCGAAATGCTGGCCGCCCAGTTGCCGGAATTCCGGGTTAGTTTTGATGTCACGGCCGGTCCGCATACGGTAGTAAAACTATCGCTGGCGCCAACCGGACCGCTTATCCAAAACGTGCGGGTTTCCCTCCGCTCCCGGACGATTCCCAATCTGTTGCTGTTTGGCCTTCGGCCGGTGACGGAGGATGCGGTAAAATCCCTCAATGGCTTGCCCGTAGCCTTTGTCGAACGGCACCGTGATTATTTTACGGCTAAGCTGCAAGCGGCCCTTTCCCAGCAGTCCGCTGTCCGTCAATACGGTCTGGCCCTTTCTACCGATATTTATCCCGGAGCTGAAACGGTTGTGGCAGTAAATGCCGATACCGATAAATACAAAGTGACGCTGGAAGGCTATCTGGATATGGGGCATCAGACCGATAATACAGCTGCGCGACTGCATATTGGCCGTTATCTCGGCAAACGGGATGAGCTTTTTATGGAAACGACATTTTATCCCAATTCCGTAACCTGGCAGTTCAGGCCGGGCTGGAGCCATTCCCTGAGCAGCAATATGGCTGCGGGTTTTAAATATGACCTGTCGGACCGGCAGGCGATTCTGTGGGGCAGCCAGTATTTGGGGCATAACCTGACCCTGCGCCTGGAACGCACGCCGGCAACCGGCTATGACGAATTTGGCATCCGCTATAAATTGCACGATTTTTTAAGCGCCGAGTATGTATTTACCAAAGATGAAAAGTGGCTCCGGCTGATTGGAAATTTGTAGGTTGAATCTGGACTGGCACCCTGTTATAATGATAAGCGCAAGGGCAACTCTCAGGAGAGGCCAATAAATTTTGAGGAGGTTACTTCGTGTTAAATTTGAAAGACAAAAAGCAAGTGAAAATAGTGACGCTGGCGATCGTGGCATTTTTTGTGCTGGGTTTCGTTGGCCTGGCGGCTACCCAATCCGGCAGGATTTACGCTGCTGCGGCTGCTAATACTTCCAATGTGGGCGTGGTGAATTACCAGCTGCTGCTGCAAAGCCATCCCGACATTCCCAAGGCTCAGGCAGCCATGAAAACGGAAGCTGAGTCCGCACAGAAGGACTTTGACGCCAAATCCGCCACGATGAACGATAAAGAAAAGCAAGATTATTATATGCAGCTGCAACAGCGGCTGAGCAACAAACAACAAGAACTCATGGGACCGATTCACGATTCCATTACCGCGGCTATTAAAGCAGTGGCCGACGCCAAAGGAATTACGGTGGTTCTGGATAAGAGCAATGTCGTCTACGGCGGTCAGGATATTACAGATGATGTAATGAAAAAAATTACCGGTAAATAATAGGAAGATGTTTAGCCGAGCCGGGTAACCTGCTCGGTTCTTCATTAGATTACCGGATAAGTAAGAAGGAAGGTGATTTTTGGTGGTATCCAAACGATCGATGTTGCGATTTTTGATCCTCGTTGTGCCAGCCATATTATTGGCCGGCTGCTTCAATGCACCGAAGAATCCGGGCCCCAAAGTTACCTTTACTCCTAAAATGGGTTTGATTGACATGCAAAAAGCCATTCAGTCCCATCCCCGGTATAAAGATTTTCAGGAAATGCAAAAACAATATAATACGCTGGTGCTAAAACTCAAAACAGCCCAGGGCCAAGCGCGGGCAGCGAATGGCGGTCCGGCGCCGCAGGCATTGTCGTCCCAGCAGGCCGCCGGGTTAGATGAGACATTGTCGGCGGAATTTAAAAGTAAAATGACCGCCCAGCAGAACACGTTACAGGCGCAGCTCAACGAAAAATTGACGCAGGTTCGCAGTGACCTGAATAAGCAAATGGATGAATATAAAGCGGAAGTGGATAAGACCTATCAACCGCAAATTTTTAACTTGCAGTTGAAACTGAAAACCCTGCGTCTAAGTAAAGAAGAGATGACGTCCCTGCAGCAGCAATTGGAGCAATTGCAAAATGAGCGGGACGCTAAACTGGCGGCTAAACAGAAGGAATTACAGGCGAAGATGAATGAGGCTATGGCGCCGGAAAGCAAAGCCATGCAGACGGAACTGGATCAATACGCCAAACAACTGAGAGCCGAACTGGATCAAGAGGGAGCCGCCAAGCGGGCTCAAATGCTTGCCGCTGCGCCCCTGATACCGCCGGTTGCTCCTGCAGCCGGTGCGAATGATGAATTAGTGGGGCAGTTAAATTCGCTGAAGGAGCAGATGCAAACCCTGCAAGAACAGATCGTGCAGGACATTCGCGATAAAACGGCTAAAGTAGCGGCTGAAAAGGGATTGGATACTGTGTTAACCAACGTGACGGTCAATGCCAGCGGGGTTGATGTTACGGATGCGGTTATTGCCGAGTTTAAGAAATGATTGACTGCGCATACTATAGGTGAAATTCCGGACCGCTGGAACCGGGACGAATAGAGCAACCAATTGGAAGGTGGAGGATCGGGTATGAAACGGAAAATGAGAGTAATAACGGCGATTGCCCTGCTGGCTCTGGCTGCCCTGCTGGGCGGCTGTAATGCCGGCACGAATGTGGGTGTCTTGGACGTAAACCGGATTATGAATGAAAGTCCTAAGGTAAAACAGTTCCAGGACCAGTTGAATACCAAAGGGAAAGAATTAAGCGACAAACTGGAAAAGCAAAAAGCGTCTCTTAGCAAAGAAGATTTTCAAAAGCAGCAGCAAGCGTCTTACAGTGAATTTGTAAAGACTAAGCAGGACATGGAAAAACAAATTGATGACGCGATTAAGCAGGCTCTTGATCAAGTCGCCAAAGAGAAAAAACTTGGCGTCGTGGTTTATAAAAACAGTGTGGCTCAAGGCGGAACGGACGTAACGGATGACGTGCTGAAAAAGATGCAATAGCTGTTGCGCCCTTCACCATGACGTTGCACATTGGAGGATGTTTCGTTGATTAAGAAGCTGGATGAACTGGCCGCCTTAGTGGAAGGGGTAGTTTTAGGCGACGGGGATGTAACCGTTACCGGTGTGACCAATATTGAAGATGCAGGGGAACAGGACATTACCTTTGCGGTGCCGCCGCATTTGGAAAAAGCCGCCCGCTGCCGGGCGGCGGCAGTCATTATTCCCGATAGCGTGACGGAATATTCCAAGCCGGCAATCCGCGTGGCGAATCCCCGCATTGCCTTTACCAAACTGCTGGAGCTGTTTACACCGCCGCTGCAGGTTGAACGGAAAGTACATCCTGCTGCCGTGGTGGCGCCAACAGCCATACTCGGCCAAAATGTGGCAGTCATGCCTTGTGCCGTAATTGCCGACCATGCTGTTATCGGCGATAATACGGTAATCTATCCGCATACCTACATTGGTCAGGAAGCGGTCATCGGTCAGGACACGGTGCTGTATCCCAGTGTAACGGTGCGGGAAAGATGCCGGATTGGCAACCGGAATATTATTCACAGCGGTGCTGTAATCGGCAGTGACGGATTTGGGTTTGTGACAATTGGCGGAGAGCACCGCAAAGTTCCGCAAGTCGGGAACGTAGTCATTGAAGATGATGTGGAAATTGGCGCCAACGTCACCGTTGACCGGGCTACTACGGGCAGCACGGTAGTCAAACGGGGAACCAAGGTGGACAATCTGGTCCATATTGCCCACAATGTGGTTATTGGTGAGCACTGCTATTTAACTGCTCAGACTGGCATTGCCGGCAGTACTAAGGTCGGCAACTATGTAACCTTTGCCGGCCAGTCGGGCAGTAACGGACATATTACCATTGGCGACCATTGTGTTTTTGCCGCCAAAGCCGGTGTGACCGGTGATGTGCCGGCCGGGTCCTTTTACGCCGGCTTTCCCGCCAGGCCTCACCAGGAATGGCTGCGAGCGGCAGTGGGTATGTACAAAGTCAATGATATCATGAAAAAAGTAAGGGAACTGGAACGCCGTCTGGCGGAACTGGAGCCCAAATAGTAAAAAGAGGCAATCGTCATGATTGCCTCTTTCTATTTGGGCGCAAAGCGCAGGGCACAGGGCGCAGAGATGCGCAGTACCGGGTGCAGCACGGCGCACAAAGGTTTTAAAAAAAAGAGTCTAAATTTTTATAGCTTAAGCTCAAAATCACCGTAGATCCAGGTTCTTCCCCGCGCCACGAGCCCTGCGCTATGAGCCGAAAAACTGCGCCAGCGATTTTTCTTTAAAGGATTTTGGAATATTCTGATAGAATATAGAAAAAAAGCCCAATTTTTAAAGAGGTGGAAACAATGCATAAAAAGATCATGGCTGTGCTCCAGTTCTTGTTCGTTGTAGCTGCCGGGTTGGGAGGCATGCTGGTTTTTCGTTGGCGTGGATCCGTGGGGGAGTCCGCTTTACTTATTGGTGCAGCGGCATTATTGGCGGCCGCATTCAGCTTGCGGTGTTGGCCGGAGCAAGGGCCAACAGAAACTTCTCCGGAAACATGCCGGGAAACGGAGAATAGTCTGGACATGTTGAAAATTGCCGAAGAAGTGGCTTTTATGTCTCAACAATTATTGTGGGTTGTAGGACAGAGTAAATCGGCTTTGAGTAAACTGGGAAATTTGTCGGCGGATATCGCCAAAGCCAGTGAATTCAATGCGAACAGCGTGGAAAAGACCACCAGCGGCATAGGACAAATCGCTGCCAAGGCGGGCGTTGTTTATAATGCGGCCGAAGATGCTTTGCGCCAGTCTAATGAGTCCTGGCAACTGGCGGCTAAAAACCAGGAGGAGATTACGCAGGCAGGCAATCAAATGCTGGACATTGCCCAGACCGTACAAGCAGCAGTCGTGGCAATTGAAGAATTAAGCGGGGCATCCCAGCGGATTGGCGAATTTATTGGTCAAATTCAGGGGATTGCCAGTCAGACGAATTTGCTGGCCCTCAACGCCGCCATCGAAGCGGCCCGGGCGGGAGAACAAGGCCGGGGTTTTGCCGTTGTGGCCGATGAAGTTCGCAAACTGGCTGATGAAAGTGCCCGCATCACGAAGGAAGTAGAAAATAACGTTTGCAGCATGATCAGCAAAACGAGTGAAGTAACAGCCAATATGCACCGCAGCCGTGACAAATTGAGCGGCATCGAACAGATGTCCCGTCAATCGGCGGCAGCGCTGCAGGAGATTGTTGACCAGGTCGCCCATATCGGCGAGAATGTGAAAAAACTACGGGATGTTTCCTATGAACAGCAAGTGACCACCAGTGATATTGTACGGGCTGTAGACGCCATTAGCGCGGCTACGCAGGAAATCGCCGCCAATACCCAGCAAGCGCAGCAAAGTGTCGTTACCCAGGACAAGAGCATTCAGGAGACCTATGACCATGCCCGGAAGATGACGGGAACAGCCGACAGACTGCAGGAAATTGCCGTTTATTTCAAAACCGAAAAAGAAATTATTTTTGCCATAAATCCATTCTCGGCGCCGCAGACAATCCGGGAAAGCTATTTGCCGATTGTTGAAGCGGCAGCACAGCACATCGACCGGCAAGCCCGCCTGATTATTGTGTCCGATTATGATGCCCTGGGCCGCTCCCTGCTGCGCGGAAATGCGGATATCGGCTGGTTCTCACCCTTTGCTTATGTTTCTACGAAAAATCAAGGCAATATCATTCCGCTTGTCACCCCGGTCACCAACCGGAATGCTTCGTATACCGGGTACATTATCGCCAAAAAAGAGGCTGCCATCGGGTCTGTCGATGACTTGAAAGGCAAGCGGTTCGGCTTCGTCGATCCCCAATCGGCATCGGGGTATATATATCCCCGGGCAATTCTGGTGGAACAAGGCAAGGATCCCGGGCACTTCTTTGGGGAAACCCTGTTTCTCGGCAGCCATAACCGGGTAATCGACGCTGTACTGGATGGAACCATTGATGCCGGCGCCACCTATACGGAAGCGTTGGACAGTGCCAAGGCCAAAGGGGCTGCCGTGGAGCAATTGGCGATCATTGCCCGGACCGAACCGATCCCCAAAGATGTAATTGCGGCCCGGGCGGATCTGCCGCCGGAACTGGTTGCCGGACTGACCGGGGCCTTCCGGCAGATTGCCGATACGGATCCCCAGTTTAAGGCACTGCTGAAAAATACCCCCATTAACGGTTTTATCGCCACCGATGATCGCAACTACGACGTAGTCCGCAAAGCGGCTAAAATGAAATAGGAAAAAAACGAGATTGCCGCACTCCACTTCGTTACGTTCGCAATGACACCGTTACGTAGTCTGTCATTGCGAACGAAGTGAAGCAATCTCTTTTTTTCGGAGTAAGAGCAAAGTGATGTGGCGATCTCTTAAGAAGCAACTTTGTCTACAGTCTGATACTTGGCTTATAACCAAGTCTTTACTTTTTTATTGAGCCTATTTCCTTCGAGACTGGACCCACATCCGTGACCGGAACCATGGGCCACGTATTTAAAGCTTCTCTGAACCCCGCGCCCTGTGCCGTTTACTAGTATTTGGCCGCCGCCGGAGGGCAGGATTTTCGCGGTCCGTATTGAATAAATAGAAATTATACGTTTAACTTATATACGAGGAGATTTAGCATGAAGGGAAAAATCAGCTGGCTAGTCTGTTGTCTGTTGCTGGTTTCGGCTACGGTTTGGGCGGCTCCTAGCACGAACGGGTCAACAGGATTAATTAATACGCCTTCGGCCGATGTTTTGCGGGAAGGACAGTTTTCCGCCGGTTATTATCATCTGAAGGCGGGCGGTGTGGGAGTATTTGATTTCGGAATGGGACACAATTGGGAAATAGGCGTTGCCGGCTTTCGTTATGATAGTGCGGCTAACCGGACCTATCTGAATGCCAAATTTGCGCTGGCGCCGGAAACGGTATTTACCCCCGGCCTTGCGATCGGTGTGGAAGATATAGCCCAGGACGGCCAAAGAACGGTTTATGCTGCGGCCAGCAAAGCCTTGCCCTTCGGGTTCCGCATCCATGCCGGTATCGGCAACGGGCGCTATGACGGCGTGTTTGCCGGGATTGAAAAAACAATTAACCCGGTTAGTGTTTTATCAGGCAACAATACTTTTCCGGCGACTACGCTGATTGCCGAATATGACGGACACTATATGAACTATGGAGCGCGTCTGTCGGTTGTGCCCGGTATGAAGCTGGATGCCGGCTGGCGGCAGCACGATTTCTACATCGGTATGAGCTTCACCAACTAAAAAAAGGAGTCCTTACCGGGTATTTTCTTGGAGGTACTGTACTATGTTGCAATATTATTTTGTAAAAGGGTTAAGCACGTTAGTGTCTATGCTGCCTCATAGCCTCCGCCGCCGTCTCGGCAATTGGCTGGGAGCGGTTTGCTGGCGGTTTGTACCGAAACGGCGGATGAATATGGCGGTGGATAATATTGTCCAAAGTCTGGGAGTAAGCCGTGAGCAGGCATATGACATTGCCAAAGAAAGCGGTATACGGTTTGGCCGCATGTTTATGGAAGTACTGCACTTTCCCAGATTGACCGCCCGCACTATTCATTCCTACGTGGCGGTCAGCGGCCGCGAGCATTTGGAAGAGGCATTGCGGCAGGGAAAAGGCGTTGTACTGGCGACGGCGCACAGTGGCAACTGGGAACTTTTGGGGGCCGCACTGGCAATGCATGGCTTTCCGCTGGTTGCGGTGGTTCAAAAGCAAACCAATGCTGCCATGGACCGCTTTATCAACGAATACCGGACATTGGCCGGAATGCACGTTACCTATAAAACCGGCGTCCGGGAAATGGTCCGGCTGCTGGGTGAAGGAAAAATTATTGGTTTATTGATGGATCAGGATGCATCCAAAGATGGTGTTTTTGTGGAATTCTTCGGCCGCAAGGCTTCTACCCCGCAAGGAGCAGCCGCGTTGGCCCGGCTGAAAGATACGCCGATTGTTCCCGCCTTTATTACCGAGCACCCCGATGGAACCCATACGGCGCTCATCTGTCCGGCAGTGTATGTCACGCGCACCGGTGACCGGGATCAGGACATCCTGGTTACAACCCAGCAGCTAACGCAGATTGTTGAAGACCATATCCGCCGTCATCCCGATGAATGGTTCTGGCTGCATAACCGCTGGAAAACGCCTCAGCCGGATGCGAATATAGCGGACACAGAAGAACCTTATTAAATTAGTAAAATATTTTATTATGAAAAAGGGCTGTCTCCAAGGTGAGATGGCTTCTTTTTATGGGATCGGGCGAGATTGCTTCACTTTGTTCGTAATGACAGACTACGTAACGGTGTCATTGCGAACGCAACGAAGTGGAGTGCGGCAATCCGCGCCCTGAGATCTGCATCAAGAGCCTTATGACTAACATTTAGTATATAAAAATGGAAGATGAGTATATACAAAAGTGAATAAATAGTATATAATAATTGACGTGTCTTTTATACACTAAATCTGTTATGAGCCGGAAAAGAGGTGACTGGAGTATGAAAATTTCATATCGGAAATGGAAGGTAGGAAAAAAATCTTTTTGTTGGGACGTGCTGATTCTTATGGTAGTCAGCATATTTATCGGGTCCCTGCTGGCCGGTACTCTCTCCTTTTCGGCCAATGCCTACTTCTCCAAAACCCTTTCCAATTTGGTCGGAGATTACGGACAATATGACGTAATTATTCAGGTCCGGGAAGAATTGAAACAAGATGCCGAAGAGCAGATCAATAAGGTCATCGCCGATGCATTCCCGGGAGCCGTGATGAAGGAGGGACCGACGATTACCGGCAAAACCTCCATTTTTATTTCTTTGCCGGAACAATTTAAGACTAAACAAGTATATGACGATCTGTCCAAGACGTTCGGCAGTATCCCCGGCGGTGCCGCCGTCGGCGTAATGACCGACCCCAGATTGACAATCCGGGGTGTTCCGGACGGGGCGAAAAATATGGTAATGGATAAGATTTCCCAACTTGACGGAGTCCGCTTTGCTTTTCATGACGGTGCATCCATCGGGGTAGTGCTTACCTCTTTTAACAAAAGTGCAGCCGTTAGTGAGCAGATCAAAAATTTGCTGAAGCATTACCAGGTTATTGAAATCAGTTTCCCCGTGGGCAGCGAACCGTCCAATCCGATCCGTCTGGGAGATACCATCGCCAATGATATGCAAAATCAGTTGAAACTGGAGTATGCACGCAATGTTTCCATTGGTGGCAAAAACGATGATATGACCTATATGGTCGGTACCATGATGGAACTGAAACGGTTTCTGGCCGACTATGCTACCCAGGTTACCCTGAAACCGGCAGGCGGTACGAAATTCGTACCGGACGAGGTACTGGTTTTTCAGGGAACGGCGCCGCAAGCGCCGCAGGCAGGCAGTCCCGTAAATAAAGCGAATGTGCTGGTAAAAATAACGGATGTGCACGCCGACGGGACGGCAGCAGGCCTGATCATCCAGGGCGATGCATCTGCCTTGACCAATTTGCAGGGTTACAAGGTAAACAACAGCGTGATTGACGCGGCGGTGGCAACGGCCTCGTACCGTAACCCCCGGCAGCAACTGGGCAATGCGCTGAATGAGACAGCAAAAGTAGTGGGTCAGATTCCCGGCTTTGTTCAGGATGCCCAAAACATGGGGCAGGTGGCTCTCGGCGCTCTGAATAATTATGACACCAGCGTGGCTGCCATCCGGAGCACTCTGGACGGCGTCCGGGATGCCGGCAACAGTATTCAAAGTGCAACCAGCGGTTTAACCAACATGAATACCGGCGGCATGCAAGCGCAACTGGCTAATTCATCGAAAGCGCTGAGCAGTTTGATTACTACCCTGAAGGTAGTGAAGATGCTTCAGCCGGATGTGGCCAATACC
This sequence comes from Allolucifera butyrica, assembly GCF_900476375.1. Classification (GTDB taxonomy): domain Bacteria; phylum Bacillota; class Negativicutes; order Sporomusales; family UPPP01; genus Lucifera; species Lucifera butyrica. The sequence goes on from NZ_UPPP01000116.1 coordinate 27,854, forward strand.
ATTGACGGATTAAACGGAACCCGGCAAAATCTGGACAACCTGAAAGCCGGTTTAAGCGCTCTGGATAATGTGGCTGCCGATGCCCGCCAGGCTAAGGCTACGGTGGATAATATTGTCGTGACGGGAAATAATGCGTTGAATACACTGCAAGCGTTCGACGTGAACGGCGCCCGGACCAGTCTGCAAAACGCCAATAAACATCTGGCGGAATTGCAGCAGATGAATCTACCGCTGATTACGGCGCAGTTACAGTACCTGTCGACGGCCGTTCCTAATTTGAAAGATGAGGATATCAGCCATTCCATGGCTTTATTGGACAAATTTATCGGCGGTCAGGTGATTCCCGGTGCCAGGATTCAGATTTTGACTACAAATAATATCAGCACCGACGCGGTAATGCCGATTGTTACCCATGATGCCGGCTATAACAATGTATCGTTGTATTCGACATCGCTGGGAGTCATTGAACCCAATCCGCGCAGTGAAATGTACGAAGTATTGAATCAGGTCAAAGCGATTTTGGCCGGCCTGACGTCGCTGGTTATGACAATTTTATTTCTGGCACTGGACCATACGTCTATTATGGCCGTGATTCGCCGCCGCCGTCTTAGCGGAACGGTGAAGGCCAAAGGCTGGCGGAAGGTGTTGAAGCAGGTTACCGCTATTTTCAGTGCTCCGGAACGGCAGTACGGCATGGTGGTAGGAGCCATTCTGCTGACAGCCATGTTTATCTTATCCGGCGGCGGGATTCCGTATCTGCCCTGGATCGGGGTCCCTGTAATCGGCGCGTTCTTAGGCAGCATTATGGCCGGTTATGCCGATAAGATCAATCCGGTAGCCGGTGACGAAGTCATGGCCGGACAGGCCCTGGGTATGTCCTTTGACGACATCATGCGGGAAATTGTGATTCCCAATGGCCGTCCCGGCGTTATGCAGAAACTGAATAAACGGAAACTGCAATTTAAATAATTAGCACAGAGCGCAGGGCGCGGGGCTTAAGGAAGACCCGGAACTTCGTTTGCTGCAATACGGATCCTGTGACCGGACCGGCGGATTTATTCCGTGCTCTTTGCACCAAGAGCCAAGGACCCTGAGCCCTGCGCCATCTTTTAAAAGGGGGGAATCATATGCTTACTATTGATAATCTGGTCAAGCGGTTTGGCCGCGTTACGGCGGTGGACGGCTTGAATCTGAAAATGAAAAAAGGCGAAACGCTGGTTATGATGGGGCCGTCAGGCTGTGGTAAATCGACCACAATCCGGATGATTAACCGTTTGGTGGAACCGACCGGCGGGTCCATTCATTTTGCCGGACAGGACATTACCGCTCTGGATGCCGACGGATTGCGCCGGATCCGCAAACGGATCGGCTTTGTGTTTCAGCATTTCAATCTCATCGGCCGGTTGTCGGCATGGGAAAATGTCATGCTGGGACTGGTTATGAGCGGTATGCCGCGGGAGGAAGCCGGCGCCCGGGCGTTTGAATCTTTGACCAAGGTAGGGCTGGAAAGCCAGCGTGACAAGAAGCCCGGTGAAATGTCCGGCGGTCAGCAGCAGCGGGTGGGCATTGCCCGGGCGCTGGCCTATGAGCCGGAACTAATGCTTTGGGACGAACCTACGGCTTCCCTGGACCCCATTTTGGTCCGGGAAGTGCTGGTAGTTATGGAAGAGCTGGCCAAGTACCGCGCGAGCACCATGCTGGTTGTGACTCACGAGCTTTCTTTCGCCTTGCATGTGGCCGATCGCATTGTTTTGATGGATAAAGGAAAAATTGTTGAGGCAGGACTGCCGTCGCAGGTATTTGTGACGCCGTCCTCCCGGATTGGACAGCAGTACAAGGAACTGATCGAGTATCAAATGAATACCAGCGCTTCCACGCTGGCCGGCAAACGGATAGCCTAAATCACGCCGCTGGCAAATTATGTACTTGCAGGAAAAGATTTTTTTTTGTAGAATGAATGAGAGTTATTGTATCAGGAGGACAAGATATGCACCAAACCACGGTAGGAAAGCGCGTAGAATACACCGGCATTGGCCTCCATTCCGGCAAGGATGTCTCCATCGCCCTGAATCCGGCACCTGCCGGAACGGGGATTGTCTTTGCCCGGACCGATTTAGCCGGGGCTCCCAGAGTGGCTGCCCGCGCTGCCAAGGTTACGGCAGCCATGCGGGCTACCACCTTGGAGGAGGGTGCGGCCAAAGTCTTTACGGTGGAACATTTGCTGGCCGCACTGTTTGCAATGGAGATTGACAACTGCCTGGTCGAAATTGACTCGGTGGAACCGCCTGTCGCCGACGGCAGTGCGCTGCCTTTCGTAGAACTCATCGGCACCGCCGGAACGGTGACGCTGGGGAGTACACGCGAAGTCATCCGGATCAAGGAAGCCCATATGGTGCGTCAGCCGGATAAATTTATTACCATTTTGCCGTATGACGGGTTCCGCATCACCTTTACCTCTGTTAACCCGCATCCGCTTTTAGGCGTGCAGTTTGGTGATTTTGAGATCGACCGGGACACCTTTATCCGGGAAATTGCCCCGGCCCGGACGATTGGCTTCATGCATGAGGTGGAAAGTTTGCAGGCGCAGGGACTGGCGCTCGGCGGCAGTCTGGAAAACGTGGTGGTTTATGACGACACCAGTGTTTTGACGCCGCTTCGTTTCACCGATGAATTGGTACGACATAAAATTCTTGATATTATTGGCGATTTGTCGCTAGTTGGGCCGGTGCGGGGGCATGTAATTGCCGTAAAATCCAGTCATGCTCTCAATACCGCTCTGGCCCGGGAAATAGTCTGCAATGTGCATAGCATTTGAGGAGGCGTGAGTTTGGTTATGTTATCCGCGAGTGAAATACAAAAAATCCTTCCCCACCGGTATCCGTTTTTGCTAATAGACCGCATTATCGAACTGGAGCCGCTGCGAAGGGCAGTAGGAATTAAAAATGTGACGATAAACGAACAATTTTTTCAGGGGCATTTTCCCGGCCATCCGGTTATGCCGGGGGTCCTGCTTTTGGAAGCCATGGCGCAGGTGGGTGGCGTAGCGATGCTTTATTCGGATGAATATGCGGGCAAGCTGGCCATGTTTGTGGGGATGGACCGGGTCAAACTCCGCCGGCCTGTCGTTCCGGGAGACCAGCTCCGTATGGTGGCTGAAGTGGTTAAAGTGCGTGGCACCATGGGTAAAATATGGGCGGAAGCTTATGTTGACGGTCAACTGGTGGCGGAAGGGGAATTCATGTTCGCCCTGGTACCGGCATAGAATCACATGAAAAAATTATAAAATCAGCCATGTGTGGCTGAAATTTGCTAATAAATCAATTTGATTGCCTTTTATGGCCTATTTTGCCGGAATTGGATTTGTCAGAATCCGACTGGCTAGTCGGACTATATGTAACGGAAGAAATAATACAGGAATGTACTCTGAAAAGAAGGAGTTGATGTGCTGATGAAGCCGGAAACAGTTGTAATACCGATTCGAAAAGTGCATGAAACAGCAGTCATTCATCCCGGCGCCCGTATCGGTAAGGATGTGGAAATCGGGCCATACGCCGTAATTGGTGAACATGTTGTAATTGGTGATGGCGCCCAGATCGGCGCACATGTTGTTATAGATGGTTGGACGAGCATCGGCAAAAATGTTGTAATCTATCCGGGGGCTTCTATCGGCGCAGAGCCGCAGGATTTAAAGTTCCGCGGCGAAAAAAGCTATGTGTTTATTGGTGACTATACCAAAATTCGTGAATTTGCCACGGTGAACCGCGCCACCGGGGAAGGTGAGGAAACCCGGATTGGGTCGCATTGTTTGCTTATGGCGTACACCCATGTAGCGCATAATTGTATTGTCGGTAATCATGTGGTCATGTCCAATGCGGCCACCCTGGCCGGCCATGTGGTTGTCGAAGACCGTGCGGTAATCGGCGGGTTGGCCGGTGTGCACCAGTTTGTGAAAATCGGCCGCAACGCCATGGTTGGCGGAGCCTCCAAAGTGGTTCAGGATGTGCCGCCGTTCGTGATTGTCGACGGGCATCCGGCGAAGGTAGCCGGTCTGAACAATGTGGGAATTTCCCGGGCGGGAATGAGCGATATTGCCCGCCGCAATTTGAAAAGGGCCTACCGGATTTTATACCGTTCCGGCCTGACTTTGGCCCAGGCAATTGCCGTTATGGAACAGGATCTGGAATCCTGTGACGAAGTGGAACATTTGCTCCGTTTTTTGCGCAACGCCGAACGCGGAATTTGCCGCGGCCGCAAAGATACGGTAGAAGCATAGAGAAGGAGTCTGGTAGCATGAAACGAATTGGTCTTCTTGCCGGCGTTGGAAGATTGCCGGTAACTTTTGCCCGTGCCGCTCGCGGCATGGGCTTTACCGTGATCGCCATCGGTGTTGTGCCGGGCATTGATGAAGAATTAGCGACAGCGGCCGACGTGTTTTATACGATCAGCGCCGGCGAACTGGATACTATTTTGACTACATTGCACAAAGAACAGGCCCAGGAAGTGACCATGCTGGGCAAGGTAACCAAAGAGCTGCTATTTAGCGGCACAACCAGGCCGGATGTCCGCATGCAGAAATTACTGGCGGCTTTGCCTGACCGCAGCGACGATACCATTATGCTGGCGCTGGTGCGGGAAATTATGGCCGCAGGGATGCGCGTGCTGGACCAGACGGCGCTTATCCGGTCTCTGATGCCGGCGCCCGGAGTATTAACCGGCCGGCAGCCGACGGCTGCGGAGCAGGAAGATATGAAATTTGGTTTCCACATGGCCAAGCAAATTGGCGGCCTGGATATTGGACAAACCGTTGTAGTTAAGAATAAAGCGGTGATGGCTGTGGAAGCCATCGAAGGAACCGACGCCTGCATCCGGCGGGGCGGTCAGTTGGGACGCGGGGGTGTTACCGTGGCCAAAGTGGCTAAACCGGAGCAGGACCTGCGTTTTGACGTACCCAGTGTTGGTCCGGATACATTGCGGGCGATGATTGACGCCGGTGCCGTGGCTTTGGTGTTAGAAGCCGGCAAGACGCTCCTTGTCGACCGGGAAAGAGTGCTTGAATTGGCTGAAAAAAACGGAATAACAATTGTGGCGATGTAAATTCTATAAATATACTTGGCACTTGGCGCTTGGCGCTTGGCACTTCGTAGTGGCTCGTACGCTACCTGGGCCGGGTTGTTCATTACCAAGTGCTACTTGTTTAGGCTGGAGGCGGCTGTATGCACAAAATTATGATTTCGGCCGGAGAAGCTTCCGGCGATCTGAACGGCGCGCGGGTGGCTGAGGCGCTGCGGCAGCTCGAACCGGATATCCGGCTTTTCGGTATGGGCGGTAAAGCAATGCAGGCCGCCGGGGTGGAAATTGTCTACGATATTGCGGACTTAGGCGTCATGGGACTGGTGGAGGTCGTCAAGAGCCTGCCCAAACTTTTTGCGCTGCGGGACCGGCTGGCCGGCGTTATGGACCAGGAGCGGCCCGATGTGCTGGTAGTTATCGACTATCCGGGATTTAACACCCGTCTGGCCAAGGCGGCCAAAGCCAGGGGAATTCCCATCGTATATTACATCAGTCCGTCGGCCTGGGCCTGGGGTAAAGGCCGGGCCAAAGAAATTGCCGGCCTTGTCAGCCGGATCGCGGCAATTTTTCCTTTTGAAGCCGAAGTATACCGCGAGGCGGGGGCCAATGTCACCTTTGTCGGGCACCCGCTGCTGGATATTGTCCAACCGGCAATGTCGAAACAGGAAGCGTATGCCCATTTTGGCGCCGACCCGGCCCGTCCGGTTTTACTGTTAATGCCGGGAAGCCGCCGGCAGGAAATTGAAAAATTGCTGCCGGTCATGTTGGCGGCCAGTGAAAAAATACTCCGGGAAGTGCCGGATTGCCAGTTTTTTCTACCCATTGCTTCGACAATTTCCCGGGAAATGTTGCAAAATAAGATAGAACAATACCGGGTGCCGGTACAATTAACTACGGACAACACCTATGATTTGATGCACATCGCCGACGGCGCCATTGCCGCTTCCGGCACGGCAACCCTGGAAGCGGCGCTGATGCAGGTGCCGACCGTAATCATCTATAAAACGGCGGCACTGACAGCCTTTTTAGCCAGGTTCTTAGTGAAGATTCCGCATATCGGCCTGCCGAATATTGTAGCCGGACGGCGGATTGTGCCGGAGCTCTTGCAGAATGATGCCAATCCGGAGAACATCGCCCGGGAGACGCTTGCCATATTGGGGCAGGAAAAATGCCAAAAACGGGTCCGGCAAGATTTGACGGAAGTGCGGAACAAACTGGGTCAGACCGGTGCCGTGGGCCGGGTCGCGGGAGTGATTTTAGAAGTGGCGGAAGAAGCCCGGGATGAAAAATGATATTGTAAAGGCTATGGAGGGAGTATGACCATCTATCTGCGTCTATTAAGTTATGTAAAACCGTATATTTCCCGGCTGCTGCTGGCTCTTGTCTGCATATTGGTGGCGGCGGGCGCCAATTTATACGTGCCGTGGATCATCCGCGATGTCATTGACGACGTGCTGGCGACAAAAAACATGGCCATGTTGAATCTGATCGCCGGCGGCATTGCGGGGATCTATTTACTGCGGGGAATTTTTTTCTACGGCCAGACCTATCTCATGTCCTATGTCGGTCAAAAAGTGGTTATCGATATCCGGGCGGGGATATACCGGCATTTGCAGCGCTTGTCCCTGTCCTATTTTGAAAAAAGGCAGACCGGGGTAATCATGAGTTATATTACCAATGATGTCGCGGCTGTACAAAGCGCTTTGGTGGATAATGTCATCGAACTGGTCACCGAGGCTACCACCTTAATCGGTTCCATGGCCGCCATGTTCTATCTTGACTGGAAGCTGTCCCTGCTGACGTTTATCACCATGCCGCTGGTGGCACAGACCATTAACATTTTTGGCGGCAAAGTGAAACGGGCCAGTACCAATAACCAGGAACGGATTGCCGATATTACCGCCGTATTGCAGGAGGCCATTTCCGCCGTGCGGGTTATTAAGTCCTTTGGGCGGGAAGAATATGAAATAGAGCGTTTTGGCCGGGAAAACTACAGTAACTTCCGGGCGCAAATGAAGATCGCCCAGCTCATGGCCACGCTAACGCCGCTGATTGAATTTTTGGCGGCGTTAGGAGTGACTGTTATTGTCTGGTTCGGCGGCCGGGAGGTGATTACCGGACATTTGACGACCGGTTCGTTGATGGCTTATCTGATCTATATTGTCAATTTGTCTAATCCGATGAAACGCTTAAGCCGGGTCTACGGCAATATTCAACGGGCCATGGCGGCGGCGGAGCGGATTTTCGCCGTTTTGGACACTGAACCGGAAATACAGAATTTGCCGGAAGCCGTTGAATTGCCGGCCATTACCGGCCATGTAGCCTTTCAGCAGGTAGATTTTGCCTATCGGACCGGGGAACGGGTGCTGCATGATATAAACCTGGAGGCCAAGCCGGGCCAGATGATAGCCATCGTAGGTCCGAGCGGCGCAGGCAAAACAACCATTGCCAATTTGATTCCCCGTTTCTATGACCCTTCCGGCGGGACCATCCGCATTGACGGGTTGGATATAAAAACAGTTACCTTACAATCCCTGCGGCGCCAAATCGGCATAGTGCCGCAGGAGACGGTACTGTTTAACGGTACGGTCTATGAAAATATTCTCTACGGCGATTTGGAGGCAACCCGGGAAGAAGTCATTACTGCCGCGCAGGCGGCTAATGCTCATAACTTTATTACGGGCATGCCCGACGGCTATGAAACCCAAATTGGCGAACGGGGCTCGAAACTTTCGGGTGGACAGCGGCAGCGGATTGCCATTGCCCGGGCCATTTTAAAAAATCCCCGTGTCCTGATTCTGGACGAGGCGACCTCGGCGCTGGATACGGAAAGCGAAAAATTGGTGCAGGAAGCGCTGGACAAATTAATGATTGGCCGTACCTCTTTCGTAATTGCTCACCGGTTGTCCACAGTTCAACGGGCCGATACCATTTTGGTCATGGAAAAAGGAAAAATTATCGAGCGGGGAACCCATCAGGAATTGCTGGCGGCCGGCGGCTTATACAGCAAACTATACCAAGTGCAGTTTGGCATTAAAGAAGCCTGACCTGGCTGAAATGGGGTATGTGCATGCAATTCGTGTATAATCTAGTGGCAATTATACTGGTGGTCCTGGCCCTGCCGGTATTTATCGTACGACTGATACGGGAAGTGGGCTTTGGGGAACGGCTGCGCCAGAGTTTTGGTTTTTTACGGAACGAAGACCTGCGGCCGGTGGCCAGGCAAAATTGTGTTTGGCTGCATGCGGCTTCGGTGGGGGAAATTGTAGCGACCAGTCCCATTTTAAAAGAACTTAAGCGGCGAATGCCGGATGTTCCCGTCATGGTTTCGGTGGTCACGGCCACGGGATATGCCATGGCTAAACGGATTATGCCCGAAGCCGACAGCATTATCTTTTTCCCTTTGGATTTGCCCTGGCTGGGTATCAGTGTAATCCGGCGGATCCGGCCGGGCGTCTTTGCCATGGTGGAGACCGAGTTATGGCCTAATTTTCTGCGGGCCGCCCGGTCTTATCGTATTCCTGTCGTCATGGTAAACGGCCGGATCAGCGATAAAAGTGTGAAGCGCTATCGCCACTTAGGGCGCATTTTGCAAGACATGCTGGATACCATTACCTGGTTTTGCATGCAGTCTTCCATCGATGCGGAATATATCGTCCGTTTGGGGGCCGACCCCAGCCGGGTGATCATCACGGGTAATACCAAGTTTGATCAAACCTATACTGCGGTAGGGGAACCGGAAAAGAAACGGCTGCAGAGCGAATTCGGACTGACCGGCAGCTTTCCCATACTGGTAGCCGGCAGCACTCACAAAGGGGAAGAAGAAGCCGTTCTGGAGACTTTCAATAAAATAAAGGAAACCTATCCGGCCGCCAAATTGATTTTGGCTCCCCGGGATTACCTGCGGGTGGAAGAGATTCAGACACTGAGCGAGCAAGCCGGTCTCAGCGCCGTACGGCGTACGGCATTAAACGGACAGCCGGATTCAAAGCATGATGTAGTGCTCCTTGATACCATCGGCGAGCTCGGCAAAATCTATAGTCTGGGCGATATTATTTTTGTCGGCGGCAGCCTGGTACCGACAGGGGGACATAATATCCTGGAACCGGCGGCCCACGGTAAACCGATTCTGGTCGGGCCGCATATGTTTAATTTTAAAGAAACCTATGCCCTGATGTCCGGCAAAGAAGCCTGTGATACCGTGCAGGACGCCGCCGAACTGACGGAAAAAACGTTATTTATTTTGGAACATGAGGAGCTTCGCCGGCAAATGGGAACCAATGCGCTGCGGGTGATTGAGGATAATCGCGGCGCCGCAGGAAAAAGCGTGTCTTATATTGAGGCCGTTTACCGGAAACAGGCGAATCCTTAATATTATATTAAAGGCGGAGCAACTATGCGCCAATTAGAAGATCAATTGGAAGATTTGCTGACATATTTATATGAACTGGTTCACGGGGAGAAAAAAGGACGTCTCGCCGGTATGATGCTGGCGGTTCTGCGGGGTTTATCGGTCATATACACCTGGGGTGTTTTAGTGAAACTCAGTCTTTATCGATGGGGTCTTTTGCGGCAGCGTAAGCTTCCCTGCCGGGTAATCAGCCTCGGCAACATTACTGTCGGCGGTACCGGTAAGACGCCGACGGCCGAACGTCTGGCCCTGGCCATCCGCGACATGGGTTACCGGGTAGTCATTCTCAACCGTGGCTATCGCGCCGGCTGGCAAGAAGACGTCGGGCTGGTTTCCGACGGGCGCAGAATTTACATGTCCGTGGCGGAAGCCGGGGATGAAGCCTACCTGCTGGCTAAAAACCTGCCGGGGGTAGCCGTGGTAATTGGCAAAAACCGTTCGGTCAGCGGTGATTATGCGGTCAAGCAGCTAAAAGCCGATGTCATTATTATGGATGACGGCTACCAGCATTGGCAGCTGGCCCGGGATTTCGACATTGTCCTAATCGACAGTATTAACCGGTTTGGCAACGGCTACCTGTTACCCCGGGGGACGCTGCGGGAGCCGCTGCGTAATTTAAACCGGGCTGACGCGTTTATTCTGACCAAAGTCAACCAGTCGACCAATGGCAACCGGGAAATGATCCGGCAGACTTTAGAACGCTATAATCCGTCAGCGCTGGTTGCCGAAAGCACGCATAGCCCGCAATGTTTTATTGAGATCGAAAGATGGTATAAAGGAGTACGGCCGGACCAAATCGCTCTGGACGATATTAAGGGCAAAAAAGTAATGGCCTTTTCCGCCATCGGCAATCCGGCTTCCTTTGAACAGACCATCGCGGAATTGAAGGCGGAACTGGCTGATACCGTGCGTTTTCCGGACCATCATGATTATACCATGGCGGAAATGCAGTTTATTATGCAAAGAGCCGTTGACAACGGGCTTTGTGCGCTGGTTACGACCGAAAAAGATGCGGTTAAGATTCCGGCCGAATTTATTCATTCCGACCGTCCGCTGCCGCTTTACGTTCTGAATATGACCGTGGAATTTATTGACGGCCAGCCCATGCTGACCGAGCTCATTAAACGGGCATTAAGCAAGTAGAATTATTGTCGAATGACAGAGGATTGCGAAAAGTGGGACAGGAGGCATTGCAGCAATGAAGATTTTATGTGTCATTCCGGCCCGGTATGCTTCAACCCGGCTGCCGGGAAAACCGCTGTCGGATATAGCCGGCAAACCGATGATCCGGTATGTATATGAGCGGTGCATGCTGGCCAAACGGCCGGATAAAGTATTGGTAGCGACGGACCACGAGTTAGTATATAAAGCGGTTAAATCCTTTGGCGGGAATGTTATGCTGACGTCGGCCGACCATCCGACGGGCACCGACCGTCTGGCGGAAGTGGCCCAATCGTATCCTGAGGCGGAGATTATCATTAATGTCCAGGGCGACGAACCCTTAATTGCGCCGCAAGTCATTGATGAACTGGCCGCTGCATTTGATCATGCCCCCGGTCTGAAAATGGCCACCTTGATGACGGAGATGGAGGAAGAAGAATATAACAATCCGGCGGCGGTAAAAGTAGTGACCGATCGCCAGGGCTTCGCCCTCTATTTCTCGCGCTCCCTCATTCCCTATCCCCGGGTGAAACAGGACGGCTTTACAGTGCATAAGCATATCGGTATCTATGCCTATCGCCGGGAGTTTCTTCTGGCCTTTGCCGCCCTCAAACCCACCCCCCTGGAAAAAACCGAATCCCTGGAACAACTGCGAGCCCTCGAATACGGCTACCGCATTAAAGTCTTAAAAACCGATTTTCAGTCAATCGGCGTCGACACCCCGGAAGACCTGGACCGGGTACGGGAAATCGTGGCGCAGGGCTCTTAGCGCAAGGCTTCGTCATACCTTGAGCCCCGAGCCCTGAGCCATCTTTTGCGCCTTGGGCCCCGAGCCCTGCGCCATCTTTTATAACGGAGGTTATTACCATGCATACAGTTAACATTGGTTCCATCGCAGTGGGAGGGAAGAATCCCATTGCTTTGATTGCCGGACCCTGTGTGATTGAAGGGGCCGAGCGGACGCTTAAAATCGGCCGGGCGGTGAAAGAAATTACCGGCCGCCTGGGAATTCCCTATATATTTAAGGCTTCCTTTGACAAGGCCAACCGTTCGTCCTATCAATCCTTCCGGGGCCCCGGTCTGGAAGCGGGATTATCCATCCTGGCTGATATCAAAAAAGAGCTTGGCGTACCGGTATTGAGTGATATTCATTGTGTGAACCAGATTGAGCCGGCGGCCCGGACGCTGGACGTTCTCCAAATCCCGGCTTTTCTGTGCCGGCAGACGGATCTGGTATACAAAGCCGCTTGCACCGGTAAAGTCATTAATGTAAAAAAAGGCCAGTTTTTGGCGCCCCAGGATATGAAGAATGTGGTGGATAAAATCCGGGAGGCGGGCAACGAGCGTATTTTGCTTACCGAGCGGGGCGTCAGCTTTGGCTATAACAATCTGGTTGTGGACATGCGGTCCCTGCCGATTATGCGTTCTTTCGGCTATCCTGTCGTTTTCGATGCGACCCATTCTGTTCAGATACCGGGCGGCGCCGGCACGGCGTCAAGCGGCAAACGGGAATTTATTCCCTACCTGACGCGGGCCGCCGTAGCCGCCGGTGTGGATGCCTTGTTCATGGAGGTTCACGATAACCCGGAAGAAGCCCTTTCCGACGGACCCAATATGATATATCTGGACAAACTGGAAGATTTACTGAAAGACGTATTGGAAATCGACCGCATTGCCCGAAAACACAGATAAGGTGGGAGGTTTCGATCATGATTGTAGAACAGGCACGTAAGGTTCTGTCGATAGAAGCGGCTGCTATTGAAGCGTTGATTCCGCGGATTAACGGGGAGTTTACCCGGGCGGTGAATATGATACTGAAATGTAAAGGAAGAATCATTGTGACCGGCATGGGCAAATCGGGAATTATCGGCAAGAAAATTGCCGCCACCCTGGCCAGTACGGGCACGCCTTCTTTCTTTCTCCATCCGGCCGAAGGCATTCACGGTGACCTGGGAATGGTTACCGCCAAAGATAGTATCCTAGCTTTGTCGAACAGCGGCGAGACGTCGGAAATTCTCGGCATTCTGCCGACCCTGAAGCGGATCGGCGCGCCGATTATCGCGCTTTGCGGCCGGGAAGATTCGACATTGGTGCGTAACGCCGAAATCTTTCTCGACGCCGGAATAGAACAAGAGGCTTGTCCTTTAGGCCTGGCGCCTACTGCCAGTACGACGGCGATGCTGGCCCTGGGCGATGCCCTGGCAATCGCCCTCTTATCCTCGCGTAAATTTACGCCCGACGACTTTGCCTTGTATCATCCCGGCGGTTCGTTAGGACGCAAATTGCTGCTTACCGTGGAAAATATTATGCATGCCGGCGGGGAAAACCCGGTGGTTACCCTCGATAAAACAGTGAAAGAAGCCCTGTTTGTCATTACCGACAAAGGACTGGGCGCAACTTCCGTCATTAATGACGACGGAACCCTGGCGGGAATCATTACCGATGGCGATATCCGGCGCGGACTGGAGAAGGGCCTTGATTTTCTCAACAAACCCGTTGATACCATTATGACCCGGACGCCCCGCACCATTACCAAAGACAAATTGGCGGCATTCGCCCTGCATGTGATGGAGAATAACAAACCCCGGCCGATTACCGTATTGCCGGTAGTGGATGAAACCTGCCGGGCAATTGGCATTATTCACCTTACTGACTTATTACGTCAAGGAGTGGTATAATGGATAGTAAGGCTCGAGCGAAAAATGTCGAACTGCTTATTTTCGACGTCGACGGAGTCTTAACCGGGGGGCAGCTTTTCTTTGGCCCTGACGGGGAAATGCTAAAAGCATTTCATGTTCATGACGGCCTTGGCATCGCAGCGGCCCATAAAGCCGGTTTGAAGACGGCTATTATTACCGCGCGGGAGTCGGAGATGGTCAGAAAACGGGTTGCCGAGCTGAAAATAAGTGATCTTTGTCAGGGAGCCGCCAATAAATTGGCCGCCTTTGACGGATTGAAAGAAAAATACAACCTAACCGCTAACCAAATCGCTTATGTCGGCGACGACCTGAACGACCTGCCGCTATTAACGCGGGTGGGTCTGGCCTGCGCCGTGGGCAACGCGGTGCCGGAAGTCCGGGCTGCTGCTCATTACGTGGCTTCCCGGGAAGGCGGCCGGGGCGGCGTGCGGGAAATTATCGAATTTATTCTCAAAGCCCAGGAAAAATGGGAAACTGTCGTGGCCGCCTACACAAAGGGCGTCAAAGAAGTGCGGCAGTGACGCATCCAATATCCAAAAGGGGAGTGTCGGCGATAAACTGGCAGTATTATATGATCAAAGGAATCAGCCGTCTGGTATGTATGCTGCCGTATGGCGCGACCCTATGGCTGGGGCGTAAATTAGGCGTATTATATTATCATTTCGCACCCCGTCAGCGGGACAGGGCGCTCAAACAAATTCAGGAAAGTATGCAACTTTCCCGGCAGGAAGCTGAGAGTGTGATTCGCAGTTCATTTGGCAAAATTGCGCAGACTTTTTTGGAAGTTCTTTATATGCCGGTGCTGACCCCGGCTACGATTCAAAACTATGTTATGATTGAAAATAAGCAGTATCTCGACGACGCGCTGGCCCAAGGCCAAGGCGTAGCCGTATTGGCGGCTCATATGGGCAACTGGGAGTGGCTGGGAGCCGCCTTGGCCCTGTATGGTTTTCCCGTTGCCAGCATTATTCGTGAACAGCCCAATGAACAGCATACCAAAGTGCTCAACGAATACCGGCGTAGGGCCGGCATCGAAGTCTACTCCCGCGGCACCAGCGAAGTCGTGGGCGTAATCAAAGCCTTGAAACGGGGAAAAGTGGTCGGTTTCTTTTCCGACCAGGATGCGGGCCGGCAAGGGATATTTATTGACTTTTTCGGCAAGCCCGCTTCAACCCATACGGGAGTGGCTGTTTTCGCCCAGAAATTGCAGGTGCCGGTTGTGCCCGTGTTTATTGTCCGTAAGCCGGAAGGCGGGCACCGGATTATGGTTTATCCGCCGCTGAAATATGAAGGCGGTCATGAGTCCGGAGATATAGCCGCTTTTATGACCCGTTTGACCCAAATTATCGAAGATATCATCCGGCAGTATCCGGATGAATGGATCTGGTTTCAAAAACGGTGGGCCACACAATATCAAGAGAAAGCAGGTGAGCAGGATGAAAAAAACTACATACGTAGTGATTAGTTGTATCCTGCTGCTGCTGGCGGGCGGGCTCTATTATTTTTTGAAAGATGTGCCGTTGCCTTCGCCGCAGCCGCCGCAACAGGCTGAAACCGGCCCCAAAGTAGTTGCATCCTTCAATGGCAATACCATTACGGAAGAAAACGCTGGCAAGAAAGTATGGGATATAAGCGCCGATTCGATTGAGATGACCCAGGACGGCAATACGGCCGTTATGAAAAATATTAAAGCCGTCTTTTATAAACAGGACGGCGGTAAAGTCAACCTGGTTGCGCCGCAAGGCACAATGGACATGAAGACGAAAAATATGAAGCTGGAAGGGGATATAAAGGCAACCTCCACCGACGGGGATACCTTTACGGTCCGGCAGATTCAATATATTGCCAAGGAACGCCATTTCTACGGCACGGGTAATGTGCGCTGGACACGCGGCGACCTTGTGATGACCGGCGATACCATTGACAGTGATGCCGATATGCAAAAGATTAGAGTTAAGGGCCATGCACTGGTCCGTAAGGGAGGGGAATCGAATTGAAGCGTAAATTATGGATTATACCATTTGTAATATTGTTTTCCCTGAGTATGGCGGCCAAAATGGATGCCGCCCAGCAATCCCAGCCGGTGGAGTTAGCCGCCGATACAATTGAATATGATTCGGCGCAGGGAGTTATGACCGCCAATGGTGGTGTGGTGACAGTAACTCGCGGTAACGCCGTTATGACCGGCACCAGTGCCACTTATAATACGAAAACCAAGGAAGCTGAAGTATCCGGGGGAGTCAAAGTGGTGCAGGACGATGCCACCCTGACGGCGCCTGAGGTCCGCTCCTTCGAGGATAATCACATCGTGGCCACGGGGGGCAACGTTGTTTTGGTAAAAGGCGAAGATACCCTGTACGGACCGCTCATGGAGTATTATGTGGACAAACAGTATGCCATTGTGCCGCAAAACGGCAAACTGGTAACCGCCGATTCGGTTATGACAGCGGACAAAATTGAAGCCTTCACCGCCGAAAACCGGGCCGTAGCCACCGGTTCGGTACACATCGTCAGCGAGCAGCGTCAATTGGATGCTACCGGCGATCAAGCCGTGTACTACGGCAACGGCGGCCAAAAAGGCAAAGTCGTTCTCTCGGGCAACGCCCGGGCCGTACAGCAAGGCAACGTTCTGACCGGCAACAGACTGGTCATCTACCTTGACAACAAAAAAATGGACTCCGAAGGCCGCAGCCAACTCGTTGTCACACCACAGTGATGGCTCAAAGCGCAGGGCTCGGGGCGCATGGCGTAAGCCCGTTCTTGGTACTGGGTTTTTACCCAAATTTGATAAGGAATCAGATGTATGAGTGAACAACAAGGATTTAAATCTTTACGGGTATGGCAAGATGCAATGGATTTAGCTGTTGCCGTATTTAAAATGAGTGAGGAATTTCCGAAACAGGATTTCTATGGCATTAGTATGCAGATCCGACGCAGTTCCATATCGGTACCGTCCAATATTGCGGAAGGCTGGGGACGCAACCGGGATAAAGAATTTTACTATTTTCTGGACATCGCTCATGGCAGCCTTTGCGAATTGGAAACGCAGCTAGAACTGGCGAAACGTTGCTATAATATAGATATTGAAAAAGTACTATTACAATGTGAAGCCGTTCGCAAACAAATCCGTTCGCTGCGGAAAAAATTAAATGAAAAGGCATAGAGCTCGTTCTCTGTTTTTTTCGAGCCCTGCGCCCTGAGCCAAGAGCCATAAAAGGGGTATGCAAATGTATATAGAAACAAACGGCTTGGTAAAAACCTATAAGGGACGCAATGTGGTTGACGGGGTCAGCCTGCGGGTGGACCAGGGTCAGATTGTGGGCTTGCTGGGGCCGAACGGGGCCGGTAAGACAACCACCTTCTATATGATTGTCGGTCTGGAAGAGCCGAATGCCGGCAAAGTTATTATTGACGGCCAGGATGTGACGGCGTTTCCCATGTACCGGCGCTCCCGCTTCGGACTAAGCTATTTGCCGCAGGAAGCGTCAATCTTTCGCAAACTGACCGTGGAACAGAACCTCATGGCCATTCTGGAAACCACCAGTCTGGCCGCGGCGGGACGGAAGGAAAAGATGGAAAGCCTCCTGGAGGAGTTCCACGTCACCCATGTGCGTCGGCGCAAGGGGTCCGAGCTGTCCGGCGGCGAGCGGCGGCGGGTGGAAATAGCCCGTTCCCTGGCGACGGATCCGAAATTTATTTTGCTGGACGAGCCCTTTGCCGGCGTAGACCCCATCGCGGTGAACGATATTCAGGAAATCATCACCTATCTCCGGGAACGCGGCATCGGGATTTTAATTACCGACCACAATGTCCGGGAAACATTAAGCATTGTAGACAACGCCTATATTCTTAACGAAGGGCAAATTTTAATATCCGGCGACAGCGATACGATTTCCAACAGTGAAGTTGCCCGGAAATTTTACTTGGGAGACAACTTTACGTTATAATGATTGGAGAGAACCTGCTTAAAAAGATGCAGATGTGCTTTTTAAGCAGGCTCGGAGAAGCAGATATCAATTTGTGTCGAGCGGGGGGCTAAAGCGTAGACGCCCGGCACGCCGATCACATGAAATTGGGAGAATTGCATGCGCATATTAGATAAATATATTTTAAAAGAATTGTTTGGGCCGTTTTTCTGGGGCGTAGGGGCTTTTTCCAGCATTTTTATCGGCACAGGCACCCTCTTCCGGATTGCCCAGTATATCACTCAATATGGAGCATCGGTTACCGAAGTCTTGAAACTGTTTATCTACAGCCTGCCCGGCATTGTCGTTGTAACCTTTCCCATGTCCATGTTATTGGCGGCGCTCCTGGCCTTTGGACGGTTATCGAGCACCAGTGAAATTACGGCAATGAAATCCGGCGGGATCAGTTTCTACCGCCTGGCGGCTCCGGTTATCGCAGCAGCCTTTTTAGTCAGTATTTTTGCGGTCGCTTTTCATGAATTCCTGGTTCCGGCCGCCAATGCGGCGTATAATTATACTGTGTACTATGAGATTCAAAAGAATGAACGTCCCAAGTCTCAGGAATACATTGTGATTAAAGACATTAGCCAAGGGGATATCCGGCGGCTGACCTTCGCACGCCGCTACGACGAAACGACAGGCAGCATGTATGGCGTTACCATTCAGGAATTTGAAAATGACAATCTGACCCGGGTGGAAAATGCGGAACGGGCGGTTTGGCAGCAGGACCGCTGGATCATGTACAACGGCGTTGTTCATGATTTAACGACCGGCGGCAGCGTTGCCCGCACCATGCATTTTGATGAACAGGTTATGCCGCTCGACAAAAAGCCGGCGAACATTTCCCTGGAACAAAAAAAACCGGAGGAAATGACGATTAAAGAATTGAAACAACAAATCAAGGCCCTGCGGCGGGAATATATGAATACCAGTGATTACGAAGTGGAACTGCAGCAGCGTCTTTCCATTCCCATGGCCAGCATGGTCTTTGCTCTCATCGGCACGCCACTAGGCCTGTCGCCGCACCGTTCCAGTTCCTCCATCGGCTTTGGACTTAGTATTATCGTGATCTTTATTTACTATTCCATTATGACCTTTACCACGGCGCTCGGACAGGGCGGCGCCATCCCGGCCGTCTGGGCCGCCTGGATTCCCAACATCATCGCCCTGATTGCAGGCGGTCTCCTGGTCCGCAGAGCGGCAAGATAAGAAAAGACGGCGCAAGGCTCTTGAATTGAATCTCGCTATTTTCTGCACTGAAGCTGGGGTATATTCTTTCCCATGTGCCAAGAGCCCTGCGCTCTGAGCCCGGAAAATGAAAGGAGGGATACCAATGTATGGTTTGGCTTTGATTGCGGTCCTGGTAGTCATGGGCGGAGCCATCGCTTATATCGGCGATAAGCTCGGCACCAAAGTGGGCAAGCGGAAACTGACGATTTTCGGCCTGCGTCCCAAGCATACATCGATTGTGGTAACCGTCATCACCGGCATTTTAATTGCCGCCTCAACCCTTGGTATCCTGACGCTTACCTCCCAGAATGTGCGGACCGCTTTGTTCGGGATGGAAGCGCTGCGGGCGCAGCTGGATACGCTGTCGCAGGAAGTAAGGGCCAAGAGTGTTGAATTGGAAACCAACCGGGCGGAGTTGGCGGCTAAAACCAAGGAGTATTCCGCTTTGACGGCTAAGATCAAAGATACGGCGGCCAAGCTGGCGGAAATTACCGGTGAACTGACGGAGGTAACAGCCGAACGGGACCGGACCGCTGCGGCCTTGGCCACGGTACAGAACGATTATGCACTGGCCAAGGGGGACCTGACTAAAGCGCAAAGTGAGATTCAGGCGCTGCAAAAGACAAAAACAGAACTGGATACGCGGGTCAACGACCTGAACCAGGCGAAGACCACCCTGCAGAGTGATGTGGACCGCTTGAATGATTTAACGGGTAAATTGAAAAACGGCATTCAGTTTGTCCGGGAAGGAACCGTTGTCTTCCGGGCCGGTGAGGTGCTGATGACCGGTGTTCTGCCGGGCGGCAAGCCGCGGGCGGAAACGGAAAAGGCGCTGGCCGGGTTGGTTTATCAGGCGAACCGGATCATTGCGGACAAATTGGAAGTAAAAGATAAAAAACTGGAAGTGTTATGGATCGCCCGGTCAGACTTTGACCAGGTTGTAACGGCGCTGAGTTCCGCTTCGGAGGATGTGGTTGTACGGATTTCTTCCAGCGGCAATACTATTTACGGGGAGCCGGTTATCGGCCGGATCGACCTGTTTCCGAATCGCCTGGTGTATAAAGAAGGCGCTGTAGTCTATTCGGAAACAGTCGATGTAGGCTATGACGGGAAACAGGCGGAAGAAGCCGTGATTCAGTTTTTGCAGAAAGTCAATGCTTCTGCGGTCAAACAAGGCATTTTACCGGATCCGCTCAAGGGAACGGTGGGAGTCATGTCCGGCGCTGAACTCTTCGATACCGTAAACCGGGTACGCCGCATCGGCGGCCAGGTCGTACTGACCGCTGTTACCCAGAATAATGTTTATACCATCGGCCCGTTAAAAGTCGATATCCGCGTGAAGAGCAGCTTATAGCTGCTCTTTTTTTTTATAACATGTTGATGAAATGCCGGGCCGCCGATGATAAATACCGGTTTCGCATCCAGGTGATGGCGATTGGCTTGATTGATAACTGTGGTTCGATGATTTTTTTAAAAACCAGATTGCTGCCGGGCATAAGACAGGCAGCCGATTCGTGGACAATCGCTACGCCAAGTCCGGTATTGGCCCATAACAACATAGACCGGATATCCTCATGCCGGCAAATAATTCTCGGGGTAAAGCCGCGTTCCCGGAAATATCCTAACAAGATTTCTTCGTAGGCGCCATATATGATTAAGGGTTTGTCGGCAAGGCCGGCCAAAGAGATATGATCATCCGGTGTCAAATCAAAGCCTGGTCCGAAGGCCGCCGTAATGGATTCGCCGGGCAGCGGCACCGTCTCATAGAGAGCTGAATCGGCAGGTGACAGGGTAATAGCAATTTCGATGACGCCATTATGCAAAAACTCTTCGATTTTAGCCGGACTGCCTTCCCGTAAATGAAAGTTAATATTGGGATACCGTTCATGAAATTGCCGGATCCGTTCCATCAATAGAGTCATGCCTAAGGTTGCACTCCACACCGTCATGATGCCAATAGTCAGCGTTCCTTTATTTCCTTTTACCAAATCATTAATTTCTTTTTCCGTCTGCGCAACCAGTGACAAAATTTGCTCCGCCCGGTTTTGCAGCAAATGTCCCGCTTCCGTTAATTTTATTTTCCGGCTGCCGCCGCGTTTAAACAGAGATATCCCCAGTTCATTCTCCAATAGTTTTAATTGCTTGCTAAGCGGGGGCTGGGCCATATGAAGACGTTCGGCAGCCTTGGTAATTTGCCTCTCTTCAGCAACCGTCAGGAAATATTGAAGCCGTTTGATGTCCATAAACCAGAACTCCTTTGCTAATCATTATAATAAATTGGATATAATGATTAGAGCTTTTTGGTATTTTTTATATAATTTATCTTTTGTTATAATTATAACAAACCTGCTGAGAGGGAAAAGAAGCGCATGGTTAATTCCAATAATAAAATAAATAGCCTGATAGATAAAAGGAGGAAAATAAAATGAGAAAATCCATTTTTACAATATTTATGACATCTCTGTTGATTTTGGCGGCGGCTGCCCCTTGTTTTGCGTCGGTGGAACCGGCCAGTACTGCGAATATGCTGAATGAAAAGCCGGTTGTCCTTGACCGGCAATATCCGGAATTGGGGTTTGCGACACATTCCTGGCTGACTGGTACCGACAAAGATCTAGTGGCCCATACACAAACCATTGAGCTGAATACGGGACGGGTAATTGCCCAAATAGACAATCCGTGCGACTATCCGGCGCGATATGGCGGGCAAACAGGCCAAAAAGAACCAAGATAGCAGTAATTCCTAAAAAAGCAGGTTGGCAAAAATAACAGGATGTTTCAGCAATTATTGCTGAGACATCCTGTTACTTTTTTTATACGAGATCTTAGTCCAATGCCACCTCCTTCACGCGCCCCGTGCCCTGAGCCAAGCGCCTTCTTTTTCCCAGTATCTACATACTATCATAAGCAGGAATCTCACTCCTTTTAACGAATCTATAGTAATGTCAAAATGATTATGTAAAGTATATAATTTTTTTGACACGACGTGACTAATCAGTCAATCAATATTATACCGATATTTACCACGGTGTAAGTAGAAGGAGATTGATAAGCATCGTCGAATTATGTAAACTATAAACCTGCAAAAAGCGGCAGGGATATCAAAGAGAATTTGACTGGCAGGGATGAGCCTATGAGGAAACGTGGAAACTCATATCAGCCGTCCCCCTGGCGGATTGTCCGCGATACCGGTGGCAACACCCGCGAACAAAAATTTATTAAATTTTATGAGGGGGATTTTCTGTGAAAAAGAGACTTCTGAAAGTGGCTGTTACGACTGCATTAGCAGTAGCCTTCGCTGTACCGGCTTTCGCGAATCCGTTCTCCGATGTTCCTACCCATAGCTGGGCTTATGCCGCAGTAACCAAACTGGCTCAGGAAGGGATCGTTGACGGATATGGCGATGGCACATTCCGCGGCGATAAACCGATTACCCGTTATGAAATGGCTCAAATCGTAGCCAAGGCTATGACGAAAAATCTGAATCCGGAACAACAAGCTACCGTAGATCGGCTGTCCAAAGAGTATGCTACTGAATTGAACACCCTGGGTGTAAAAGTCGACGGTCTGCAAGATCAAATGGACAACATGGTGAAAATCTCCGGCGATGCCCGTATGCGTTACGGCGATTCGGAAAATACTTCGAACAAAGCTGATTTCCGGGCCCGCATTACTTTCGACGGCAAAATCAGCGACAACGTGCATTTCAATGCCCGTCTGACTTCCGGCAACGTGGATATGTTCTCGAACGACAGCAGCACAGGGGTAGCAGGCAGCCATAATGCAGCTATTGCTCTTGATACTGCCAACGTATCCTTCAAAGCTCTTGGCTTCGACAATACGGTAGGCCGTCAGGACGTTTACCTGGATAACGGTTTGATTGCCGATACGCAAATGACTGGTTTCGGTACTCAAATCGGCGACCTGAAAATGCTTGCTCTTAACAAAAACAGCGACCGTGTTTATGCCGGTGAATACAACACCAATATTGGCATTGCCAAATTGGGTCTGGATTACACCAAAGATGACACTGCCGGTACCACTCTCTACGGAGCCAACACTTCCTTTGGTCTGATTAAGAATGTAACGGCCAATGCTTCATACCTGAAAAATGACACCACCGGCGAAACCGGTAAAGTATACGGTGTGAAATTTGACAAACTGGGTCTGTCGGCCACTTACAGAGACCTTGCCGCTTCCACCTATACTCCTTGGTCAACCATGGCTTCCGACATTGACCCGATCGCTTCCGGCACGGCAATCAAAGGTATGGAATACCAATATGACAAAACCCTTGACAAAAATGTGGGTCTGACTGTGAAATACCAAAACTTTGACAACCTGCCGAAACACACTTCCGCTTACGTTAACGTGAAGTTCTAAGAAGATATCAAGCAATCCCTGAGAGGACGCCCATTGCGGTGTCCTCTTTCTTTTTTTCCCCGGAAGTGTTAAAATAAAACATAGCCGAGGAATCATTTTCCGGAATCGGAATAGAATATTCCTGTGGAGGTTAGCCCTATGGAAGACTTAGTGGTAGCCGTAGACCCGGGCCGGGCCAAATGCGGTGTGGCTGTCGTTCACCGGACGCAGGGAGCGCTGCGGCGGCAGGTGGTGGAGACGGCGGCCCTGGCAACCGCTGTGACCGCGTTGGCCCATGAATATGAGACCGTCACCGTGATCCTCGGAGACCGCACCTATTCGGCGGAAACAGCCCGGACCCTCGCCGGACTTACCGTGCAGGGCGAAGCGCTGCGGGTACGGCGTGTGGATGAACATCATACCAGTGAAATGGCCCGCTCCCGTTATTGGCGGGAAAATCCGCCCCGGGGCTGGAAACGGTTAATCCCAGTTACAATGCAGGTGCCGCCGGTGCCCATTGACGATTATGTGGCGGTGATCCTGGCGGAACGCTATTTTTGCTCCAATTCATGTTAACAAATCATAACAAACTTAAAAAAAACTTAAAAAAATTTCCCAAACAGGCAGGAATAATATTCTTAATATAGAATAATATACATAGTGAAGGTCGGGGACTAAACCTGACTGGACATTCCAACTGATCTTTCACTGAAGAGGACCAAGGGTGAGGAAAGGAGGTGCACTCTAGGTTACCCGGAGCGGTTCTTGAAGTAGGTGCTAAGATATGAGTTCTTTGACAAGGATATATAATTGAGGAAACAAGGACACTCAGTTTTTGTTCCTTGCCTAGGGGCTCATGATAAATCAAAAAACAAACCTAGGGAGGAAAACAAATGAAAAAAAGTTTAATTATCACTCTGGCATTGGTTTTCGTACTTGGCATCGCCGGTACTGCCTTTGCTGCCAATCCTTTCGTAGACGTTCCTGCGAAACACTGGGCTTATGGCGCAGTTGCCAAACTGGCTGCTGACGGCGTAATCGACGGTTACGGCGACGGCACGTTCCGTGGCGACAAAACCCTGACCCGTTATGAAATGGCTCAAATCGTAGCTAAAGCTATGGCTAACCAAGATAAAGCCAGCGCTCAGGACAAAGCTCTTATTGAGAAACTGTCCACAGAATTCTCGCAAGAACTTGACAACCTCGGCGTTCGCGTTTCCAACTTGGAAAACAAAGTTGACAACGTGAAATGGGGCGGCGAAGTCCGTCTGCGTTATGATAGCCGGAGCCAAGCCGGTTCTAGCACTACTGCAGGCGCTCATAGCACTGCTGGCGATTCTTATGTTGATATGTGGGCTACGGCTCAAATCAACCCGGACTGGGTTGGCAAGGTTGAATACGAAGCTAACAGATTTACCAATACTGGTGCAGTTGATGCTACTGATCCTGCTACCAGAATCTATGCTCAGGGCAAGGCCTTTGGTGGTACTCTGACTCTTGGTAAATTCAACCCCTTTGCTGCTTATGGTCTGATTATCGATGATAACATGACTGGTGCTCAATTCCAATTTGGTAATACTCTGAAAACCAGGATTGCTGTTGGTCGTTTGGCCGATTCTACCACTGCTTTGGGCTTCCCGCAATTTGGTAACTATGCTACCAACGCTGCAGCAGTTAACTATCCTAGCTACCGTGCTGTTGAATTTGATCTTGCAGCTTCTCCTGTTACCAATATTAAAGCTGCTTATCATCGTGTAGGCGGATATAGCGTTACTGGTGCTGCTCCCTATGACAAAACTGCTAACTACCTTGAAGCCGGTTTTGACACCAAGTTGGCTGATGACTGGAGCTTTATGGCTGATTATGCTAAATCCAACATTGACATTGCTAATCAAAGCAATAAAGGTTACTTCACTCAATTGCAATACAAAGCTGCCGATGTGAAAACCGTTGGTTCCTATGATATTTTTGCCAACTACCGTAAGATTCCTCTAAACTCTGAAATCGACTCCACTTGGGACTATGCTCGTGACATTAAGGGGGTTCAATTAGGCTTCGATTATGTGCCGATGCTGAACACCAAATTCCAGGCTTTCTACCTGAAAGGCAAGACTATTACCGACAATAACGACGCTAATGTCTTCCGTGCTCAGGTTGAATTCTTCTTCTAAACACAACAAGAAAAACCCGCTAACTTCAGTTAGCGGGTTTTTTGTTGCCTTGGTTCCTGTATTTCTTTACTTTATTATATTACCGGAGATATGGGTGGGCACGGTTAATGGGCGAGTTCGTGAATGCGGGATTGCTTCACTTCGTTCGCAATGATAAACTACGTAACGGTGTCATTATCAAGAAAAGCCCCCTTAAAAAGGGCATAAGAAAACAAAGCTAGGTTGAACTAGTAATTATTAATGAGATATTCGTTTTATTAATCCACGTTAGATGCTCTCAGATATGTGTACCCTTCTATTCGCGGCATAGTCGTAGTCATATAGAGTTCCATTTTTCAACATAGCGTAAATAGTTACCAGCAACTTACGTGATACAGCGATGGTGGCCTTCTTGGTTCCTAACCGTGGTTTTCTACTCCAGAACCACGAATTGAGTTGGTTTTTTCTCGTTCTTGAAATGACCCATGCACATTGACAAAGTAATCTTTTTATATAGGGATTTCCTGGCATGACCCGCGTTTGTTTTTTTTACCTGCACTTTCGCAGTTGCGCGGTGACAAACCAGCCCAGGAAGCAAGATGCTCTGACGATGCAAACTTTGACATGTCAACACCAATTTCCGCTAGCAATCCAAGGGCTGTAACATCGCTAATTCCGGGAATCGACGTGAGTTGGTTAAGTTGTTTCTGATATGGTTCAATCAACTGGCAGGTATCTTTCAATAAGTTCTTTAGAAGTTCATCTAAAGAATCTAAATGCCGTAAATGGTGAGCCAAAAGATTACGTTGCTCTTTGCTAAGTGTACCGTTTACCGCCAGAGCTATTTCCTCCGGAGAATGTTTAGTCGTTCCTTTAATGAGGCTAACTATCTGTGGCAAGCTAATCTGACCATGTTTAACGAGGTGTTTTAAAATATTACGCCCCGTCACTCCAAGGATATCACTTAACACGGTAGACAATTTAAAACCTCTTGATTGCAAAAAACGCTCAATTCGATTCACTAAAGCGGCTCTGTCATCACTTAGGTTTTTGTATGTTCGTGTATATTCACGAAAGGTACGGAAGAACTTATCAGGAACAAAACTAGCTTTTAAAAGACCATGTCTGAGTAAATCGGCAATCCATTGGGAGTCTTTAATATCCGTCTTTCGTCCAGGCATATTTTTCATATATCTGGCATTGACAAGATAAATTTGGATTCCATACTCTTCTAGAACTTCGTAAATGGGTTGCCAATACACACCGGTACTTTCCATTGCCACGTGAGTGCAAGCATTGTCGCTAAGCCATCGAACGAGATTCATAAGATCATTACGCAGGGTAGAAAATTTACGTAGTTCGCTTTCTGGTTCTTCGTGAACATCGCCTTTGAGTATGCAGGCTTGGACAGTGTCTTTATGAACATCAAGACCGCAGCAACAAGAATAAAGAGTTTCCATAAACATCACATCCTACTTGAATATTGGAAGAGAACAATTGGGACTGACCGAAATCTTTATGAAGATTATCAACCGCAGTAAAACTGGCAATTGTCTGTACTCAAGGTCAGTCCTAGTTACGTTGCGAAACGAGGTTTAAACCATCAGAATGACAACAACCTATTTGTTCTCTATTCCAATTATCCCCAAGTTGCTGGCTTTTCAGTTCTGTCTATGAAATCTTTTCATGTTCGTTGCGAACGTAACGAAGTGGAGTGCGGCAATCTTGAGCTTTTTGATTTAATATGAACCGCAATAAAGACAGAATTATACTTTTCTTGTTGATGAATGATCCCGTTTCCCGTAGAATAAAATAAGGCTATAACGAGACAGAGAATGAGGGGAACCGATGCAAAGCATAGAATTGGTTAAAGAATTAAGAGAATTGAGAAAATCGCTGCTGTTGCGTCAGTGCGCCGCTTTTATCGAATGCCTGCGGCCCAGGCAATGGAGCAAGAACGGCCTGGTATTTGCCGCTCTGCTCTTTTCCATTGCCCAGGTTTCATTGGTGCAGTGGCTGGATGCCGCCATGGCATTTCTTCTTTTTTGTTTGGTTTCCGGCGGCGTATACGTCATCAATGACTATATCGATCGGGAAAAGGACCGGCTGCACCCGGACAAGGCGAAACGGCCCATCGCTTCGGGACGGCTGCATCCGCGCGCCGGGTTGGGCGGCGGAATTCTTATTTTGCTGATAGCAATCGGGCTATCCTTCTACAAGGATACCGCTTTTGGCGGGATCGTGCTGCTCTATTTTATGAGTAGTCTGGCCTATTCCGTATGGCTTAAACATTTAATCATTATTGATGTCATGACCATTGCCGGAGGTTTTGTCCTGCGGGCGGTAGCCGGCGGGATTGTGATTGACCGTCTCGTTACAGCTTGGTTTGCCTTGTGTACGTTGCTGCTGGCGCTCTTTTTGGCCATTGGCAAACGGCGGCAGGAAGTATTCCTGCTGGCGGACAGCCGCGGCGGCCATCGTCAGGTTTTACAGGATTACTCTATAGAATTTCTCGATCAACTCAATGGCATTGTGACAACCGCCGTCATTATGAGCTATGCTTTGTATACCATTTCCGGCGGCAAACCGGTTGAACTTATGGGTACGGTCCCGTTTGTTATTTACGGCATGTTCCGTTATCTTTATCTGGTGCATAGCCGGAATCAGGGCGGGGCGCCGGAAAAAGTACTGTTCGAAGACCGGCCGCTGCTGGCCGCCGTTCTCCTCTGGGCGGTCAGTGTAGCGGGAATTCAATATATATGGGGCTAATTTAGCATTAAAATAGTTGACGAAATTTAGGGCAACCAGATTGACCAACTAGTCAAACTTGTTGTAAAATTAGAATAGAATTTGAAGGTTTAGAGTCATGGAGCGAAGGCAGCAGAACTGGACTGTTGGTGAATGGACGAGGCTCCGCTGAGGAGGAACAATTCTTGGGTTTTCTGGTTATTGGGATCGTTATTTTTTCCCTCTTTTTTACGGCCTGGATTTTTCCCTGGGTACAAACCGTACTGCTTTATGTGATACCATCTGTTGTCGAAAAAGATCCGGGCGGTGTTTTGGCCCGCCTCAGTATGCTGGTGATCTTGCTGTTGATTCTGAAAATTTATCCCCGCTTGAAGTTGCCGGGGATGAAGTTCGGAAAACCCAGCAAAAAGCGTCTGTATGTTTTCCTCTATGGAATGGGGATCGGCTCGGTTACCGTCGTCTCCTATTACATAATCAGAATCCTCTTGGGACAGGGGACAATGGAATGGCAGTGGCTATTCGGCGGAAACTTCTTGCGGACATTGGTCTGGTATTTGCTGGGCGCCGTGGCGATTGGCCTTCTGGAGGAATCGTTCTTTCGCGGTGTGGTTTATAATGCCTTTCGCTACGACCGGCGGACCAAACAATTTGCTGCCGTGCTGGCCAGCGCTTTTTTCGGCAGCATGCACTGGGTGGATTTTGACTGGCTGCTGCGCTGGGGGGAAGGACGGGAAAGCCTGTTTCTGACACTGGCCCGGATGCAGTACCTGAATGCCTATCACCTGGGTTTGTTTGCGCTAATTTCCGCGTTGGGTCTTTTGCTTATTTATATTTACAATCAGGCCGACAGTCTCTATGCGTCCGTCGGGTTTCACGCCGGGCTGGTGTTTGTGTCCCGGATCTGTCATAAAATTGCCGTGGCGGCGCCGGGCCATTCGATGAAAATTTTAGCCGTTTCTCCCGAAAATGCTCCTTATCTCCTGTTGGCGATGGCGATAGCCGCCATTTTGATTCATCGTTATAAGTTGACCTTTGCAGGCAGGATTTCCCATAAGTTTTAAGCAACGACGATATTACATAAAAATAATTTGGAGGTATTTACAATGAAGAAACATATTGTTGCCGGTATTCTGATCCTTTGTTTGGTTTCGATTGCCGCCGTCCCGGTGACCCAGGCATTTGGGCTGGGCGATATTTTGAAAGTTGGCGGTATAGGCATACTGGTTGATAAGTTTGCCGGCCCGCTCAATAGTTTTGTCAATACCTTAACCATGAACCATAACGCCGGCTCCGATTACGCCACCAAAGTAGTGCCGATTTTATCCATCGGCAGCGGCGGCTATATTGGCGCGGCCCAGGTTTCGGGGCCGCAGGACCAGGTTGACCGGGTAGCAGCCGTCTTCCAGATTGAAGGGAACTTCGGCGGCGATCAATTCCGGGTCAAAGCGCTGGTGCCCAGTGACAGCAAAAATCCGCTCAAACTTTCCCGCGTTCAGGGTGTAGGCGTTTCCGCCGTGATTGATGTCCGGATTTAAAAACGGGAAATCAATCCTGCCTGCTTGGTCAGGCAGGATATTTCTCTTTAAACAGCGAATATAGCCGAAATAAGATGTACTAAAATAAGGAGGATTTTTATGTTGCGTAAACTTCTGGCAGGCATGCTGCTGAGTTTGTTTTTATTTTCGTCGGTAGCGTCGGCCGCAGTCCCTCAGGACATGACGGCCATTGATAAATTAAGTGCTGTGGAGAAAATCATCTATGGCACCGAACAGACCGGTTCATTGGTCGACCGTGTCGGCAAACTGGAAAAAGATGTGTATGGTACGGCAAGCAGTGATGCGCTGTTAACCAAAATTGACAAACTCTATTCCTACATAAGTGATAACTCCGCTGCGGCACCGTCTTTACTGCTGAAACTGAACGGCATCGAATGGAGTATCACCCATACAGTCACGGCGGATCCGGTTATGCTCCGGCTGGGCAACCTGGAAAGGTCCCTGGATGGGTCCGAGCAAAAAGGCAGTGTGGAAGACCGACTGACCAAGCTGATGAGCCTTGCCTATGCTGCAGGACAAATGGATGTTTCTTCAACGACCATAAATAAGGATTCGCTGATTAAAGTTCAAATGGTGACACCCCTCGATTCCCGTACCAGCCGGGTGGGGGATCCGGTTGTTTTCCAGGCTGCCGAGGATGTATACGTAAACGGCATTCTGGTGATTGCCAAGGGAGCGCAAGGGACAGGCGCCATCACCAAAGTGGAACACGCCCAGAATTTTGGCCGCGATGCGGTGCTTACAATATCCTACGATACAATCAAGGCTATTGACGGTACAGATCTGAATACGTTTATGGGGGAAAAGGCCAAGGAACAAACCAAGTCGATGGTTACGGCTGCCGGAGCCTCCGTCGCCGGGATGGCAATCCTGGGTCCCATCGGCATCGTTGGCGGTGCCTTCGTTCACGGCAAGGAAATCACCATTCCGGCCGGGACGCAGTTATATATCCAGATGAAGGCGGATACTACCGTGTTCGGAATGAAAGGACAATAAGAATAAGAAGTAGTACGAAAAGCTGCGTTACGCAGCTTTTCTACATTTTCCCGTGAAGCCAGGGGCAGGAAAATGGCCGTATACGTAGAATAAATAAAAAAATTAGGGTAAAACTAGATTTGCTATATTTTTCCACTTTCATTTACGATCCGTATAGCGAAATTTCTGCAGATAGGGGTAAATCCAATGCATTTTCATAAACAGATTGCAGTCGGTTTGGTTGGCTTTTTGACGGCGCTTTCTCTTTCGGCTCCCATTGCCGCCGCCGCCGCCAGTCAGCAGAAGACGGCGGCGCCAACAGCAGCAGCGCCGAAAGCGCCGGTTGCCGTTGATGCGAATGAACTGTCCTATGATGAATCCAACGGTGATTTTTTTGCCCAGGGCAACGTAATTATCACCCAGAACGACGGCAAAATTACCACGGACCGGGCCGAGGGAAATACCCAGAAGTATGAGATATGGGTCAAAGACAAGGCGTATATGACGCAGCCGGGCTTGCAGCTTACCGGCAGTGCCCTAAAGTACAATTATCATGCCAAAACGGGTACGGTTGGGGAAGCAACGGGCTGGGTGGAGAAAGAAAGGGTCTACGGCAACCATATTGAAATCTATCCCGATAAGGATATTATCAAAAACGGCTGGATTACCCGCTGTCCGGCGAAGGTTCCGGATTATCATATCAGCGCCGAACGGATTGAAATTTGGCCCGGCGACCATTATATCGCCTATAACGCCAAGTTCTGGTTCAAAAAGGTGGAACTGTTCTCCATGGCCAAATACCGGGGATCCCTGAAGAAAGGTGCCCAGAGTGATTTTCCGAAAATTGGACAGAGTTCAAGCGACGGCTTTTATATTGGACAACGGGTAGAGTATCCGTTAACGGAGAAGCTGTCCGCTTTTGCCAATATCAACTACTATACGAAACACGGATTTAAGCCGGACTATGGCCTGGCCGACAGGGAACAGGGCTATACGGTCCGTCTGGTGCAGGGAGATTACGAAGACAGTGACGATAACTGGATTAGGAAGGAACCGGAACTGCAATTCGACTTGGACAGCAGGCGGATTGGCAAATTACCGTTGCAATATTCTTTCACCGCCAGTTACGGCAAATGGAACGATGATATCAAGTCCAGCTGGCACCAGGATTACAAGCTTTATTTTACCCGTGATCCGATCAATTTCAGTAAATCCCTGCATTTGTATCTGGGGTCCGGTTTCGAGAATGTACGGGAAAGTTATGATGGATCGTCCAATAATATTTTTCTGCTTGACAGTATGTTGAGCAAAGACTGGTCAAACCGCTTTAACACTTGGATCGCCTATCATAACCGCAGCAATACCACTGCGCTGTTTGCGTATGAAAGTGCCGACCGGAACCGGGAACTGGACAGCGGGTTTACCTACCGGATTGACCGGATGGATGCCCTGAGTGTCAGCAGGACCTATAATCTGGAGACGAATCAGGTAACGGACCTGGACTACACCTGGCACCGCAATCTGCATTGCTGGCAGCTGGATCTTATGTATAGGGCCAAACGGCATCAAATACACTGGGATATCAGCGTTGCCCAATGGTGATTTGATTTTGAGGAGGTTATCGTTTTGTTAGTTAAGAGTTTACTCAATGACCATATTCAGACCATCCGGCAGTTCGATGAGGAACTGCTGGATGCCATTTCCCGTTTTGCCGACCGGTGCCGCTCTGCGCTTAATGGCGGCGGCACCGTTTTCTTTATGGGCAACGGCGGCAGTGCTGCCGATTCGCAGCATCTGGCGGCGGAACTGGTGGGACGTTTTCAGCGGGAACGCAAAGGACTCCCGTCCGTCGCGCTAACCACGGACACGTCCATTTTGACGTCGGTGGGCAACGATTACGGTTTTGACAGGGTGTTTGCCCGGCAAGTAGAGGCGCTGGTCAAAGCGGGCGATGTCGTTGTCGGCTTTTCCACGTCCGGCAACAGTGCGAATGTAATCGCCGCTTTTAAAATGGCTAAAGAACAGGGAGCTTTTACGGTAGGCATGACCGGACGCAAAGGCGGCGCGATGCGGGAACTTTGCGACTTGTGTCTTTGCGTGCCGTCCGATACTACAGCCCGCATTCAGGAGGCTCATATTACGATTGGCCATATTGTTTGCGAATTAATTGAAGAGGTGTAACCGATGTTTCAACGAATGGAACAAGTCCATTCTTTTTTGTCTACAGGGGCGAAAAATGTCGCCATTGCCGTGATTGGTGACGTGATGCTTGATAAATACTATTACGGCGAAGTGAAACGCATTTCGCCGGAAGCGCCCGTGCCGGTGACGAGGGTTACCGGCGAGAGGCAAACCCTCGGCGGCGCGGCCAATGTAGCGGCGAATCTGGCCCGGTTGGGCTGCCGTGTCTGGATGGGCGGCATCAGCGGCGACGATACAAACCGTCAGGCGGTCTGTGAATTATTGGCGTCCGCCGGAATCGACTATAGCGGTTTGATTATAACGGACCGGCATACCATTGCCAAATTACGGATTGTTGGCGCGCATCAGCAAATGCTGCGCCTGGACTTTGAAGAGCCGGGACCGTTGAAAGTAGAAGAACAAACCAAGCTGCAGGCTTGGTTCGAGAATTTGCTGCGGCAAAAGATTAACGGCGTCATTTTGTCCGACTATGCCAAAGGCGTATGCACACCGGATTTTTGCCAATACGTCATTAGCCGCTGCCAACAGGCCGGCATTCCGGTTCTGGTTGATCCGAAGGGGGCCGACTGGCTGAAATACCGCGGCGCCGGCTTTATTACTCCCAATGTCAAAGAACTGGGAGAAGCGTTTAACCGCTCTTTAAAAAACGAGGATGCCGTAATCCGGCAGTATGCGCACGAAGCCCGTGCGGCCTTTGACATACCCAATCTGGTAGTGACCCGTTCCGAGCGGGGGCTTAGCGTAGTGAACGGTGGCATGGAAGTGCATATTCCCACCCAGGCGCGGGAGGTTTACGATGTTTCCGGTGCCGGCGACACGGTGGCCGCCGTATTCCTGGCTGCTTTTGCGGCCGGAGTGGGGATGGGTGACGCCGCTCTCTTGGCTAACTTAGCCGCCGGCGTGGTGGTCAGCAAAGTCGGGACCTATGCCATTACCGCCGAGGAACTGAAACAAGCCGTGCAGTCCCAATACGCCGCCACGGTTACGGAAGGCAAGATTCTTGCCTGGCCGGAACTGGAGCAAAGTATTGATCAATGGCGGGCCGCCGGCGATACCCTCGTTTTCACCAACGGCTGTTTTGACCTTTTACATATGGGCCATGTAACCTATTTGCAGAAAGCCAGAAAACTGGGCGACAAATTAATTCTCGGTCTCAATACCGATGCGTCGGTAGCCGGGTTGAAAGGTCCCAGCCGGCCGATTGTGGCGGAAATGGACCGGGCCCAGGTTATGGCGGCGCTGGAATGTGTGGATGCGGTAATACTATTTGATGAAGAGACTCCTTTGGAATTAATCCGGCGGGTGAAGCCGGATATCCTGGTCAAGGGCGGCGACTACAAGCCGGAAGAAGTGGTTGGCCGGGAGTTTGCCGGGAAAGTGGAAATTATCGATTTTGAACCCGGCCGTTCGACAACCGGACTGATTCAAAGGATTCTTGCGACCTATAAGGAGGCGACAATATGATTATTGTAACCGGCGGAGCCGGCTTTATCGGCAGCAACCTGGTCAAAGGACTGAATGACCAGGGGTATGATAACATTCTGATTGTGGATAATCTCACCAATGCGGAAAAATGCAAAAACATGGTGGGACTTAAATTTAAAGATTACGTTGATAAAATGGACTTTGCCAATGCCGTGCAAAACGGCAAGTATGGCCGGGAACCCATCGAAGCGGTATTCCATCAGGGCGCTTGTTCCGATACCATGGAGTATAACGGCAAGTACATGATGGCCAATAACTATGAGTACAGCAAAATGCTATTTGACTTGTGCATCGGCCGCAAGATTCAGTACATTTATGCATCCTCCGCTTCCACGTACGGCGGCGGCAAAAAGGGTTTCACCGAAGGCCCGGCTTCGGAAGATGCGCTCAATGTGTATGCCTTTTCCAAACTCGCTTTTGACCGCTATGTCCAGCGGCATTTGCCGCTGCTGTCCAGCCAGGTGGTGGGACTGAAATATTTTAATGTCTATGGCCCGCAGGAAAACCATAAGGGACGGATGGCCTCCATTGCCTATCAGCTGTATCGCCAGCTGCAGGAGTCGGGCGTAATGAAACTCTTCGGCGCGACGGACGGCTATGGCGCTGGCGAGCAGAAACGGGATTTTGTCTATGTCAAGGATGTCGTAAAGGTCAACCTGTTCTTTTGGGAACATCCCGAAATCAGCGGCATTTTCAATTGCGGCACCGGTACGGCCAACTCCTTTAACGCCGTGGCCCGGGCGCTGCAGAAAGTGGCCGGTAAAGGCGAGATTGAATACGTACCATTCCCGGACGTGCTGAAGGGAAAATACCAGAGCTTTACCCAGGCGGATACGGACAAACTGCTGGCCGCCGGCTATCAGGGAGGATTTATGCCGCTGGAAGAAGCGGTGGCCGATTATTACAGATATCTTGAAAATAGTGACGGGTATATTCGATGAAACCAGCCGTCTTTTTTGACCGGGACGGAGTGCTCAACCAGGATATTGGTTACTTGTACCGTCCGGAAGACTTTGTCTGGACGGATGGAGCCAGGGAAGCAATCCGGCTGTGCAATGAACGGGGTTACTACGTTTTTGTCGTGACCAACCAAAGCGGTGTGGCGCGGGGCTACTACGAAGAAAGGGATGTCATCGCCTTGCACAACTGGATGCAAGGCGAACTGGCGGCTGATGGTGCTCACATTGATGCGTTTTATCATTGTCCGCATCATCCCGAAGGGAAAGTACCTCAGTACAAGGCCGCCTGCACCTGCCGCAAACCCGCTCCCGGCCTGATTTTACAAGCGGCCCGTGACTGGCCGGTAGATCTGGCCCACTCCTTTATTATCGGCGACAACCCCGGCGATGTCGAAGCCGGCCGCGCCGCTGGCATCAAAGGCTATCTGTTTGCCGGCAAAAATCTATATACCTTTGTGCAAACAATTTTAAACCAGCCCGAAGAATAGACTGAATGAGATTGCTTCACTCCGTTCGCAATGACAGAAGTAGGAGGTCCTATGCCTGACCGGGAATACAACAACATTTTAATTATCAAACTGAGCTCCCTGGGCGACATCATTCATGCCTTGCCTTGTGCGGCCGCCTTGCGGGAACGGTTTCCCCGGGCCAAAATCAGCTGGATTACGGAACCGCCGTTCGCCGGTTTCTTACCGGGACAGCCGGTGCTCGATGAAATATTGATTTTCGACAAGCCCCGTTTGCGTGCCAACGGATTAGGCGGTAAACTTTCCCATTTGCAAGAGCTGGGGCGGGAACTGAAAGCCAGAAAGTTCGATTTGGTACTGGACCTGCAGGGGCTGTTTAAAAGCGCTCTGGTCGCCTGGCTGACCGGCTGTCCGGAGCGGCTGGGCTATTGCGAAATGCGGGAACTCAGCGGACTCGTCAGCCGGGCCGTCTGTGGCGAATACCGCCAGGCCCACGTTATTGACCGGTATTTGGACGTCATCCGCCATCTCGGCGGCAAGATAGAGAAGGTGTCCTTTCCGTTACCTGCTTTAGAAACAGAAAAAAGAGAAATGGATCAAATGCTGCAGGAACTGGGAATCGCCCCGGAAGAACGGCCGGTCGTACTGGCGCCGGGCACCAGTTGGCCGACCAAGTGCTGGCCGGTTGAATACTACGGGGAACTGGCGGCCCGGTTAACCGGGCAGGGCTATAAAGTGCTGGTTGTGGGCAGTAAAGCCGAAAGCCCTCTGGCAGCCGGCATTATAGCCGCTTCTCCCCAGCATACCTATGACCTGACCGGACGGACAAACCTGCGCCAACTGATTGCGCTGTTTCAGCGGATCGCCCTCTTTGTCAGCGGGGATACGGGTCCCTTACACCTGGCAGTGGCGGCCGGAGCCAAGATCATTGCCCTCTATGGTCCGACCAATCCCGACCGGACTGGTCCCTATGGTTCAAACAGCATTGTGCTCCGGGCCGGGGAACCCTGCGCTCCCTGCTTTAAAAAGCAATGCACTACCTTGGATTGTATGAAGTCAATTTCAGCGGCGAAAGTTTTTGCAGAATGTATGGCGGTTTTGAAGCCCACTTCATAACTAAATGGCGGTGTTATTTTGACTGTAGAACTGAAAAACGCGAGGAAAATACTCGTAACCTTTTTAATGCATCTGGGGGATTTAGTGCTGACAACCCCGTTCCTTCATGCCTTGCGCCAAGCCGCGCCGGCAGCGGAAATCACCATGCTGGTGGACCGCAAACTGGTTGATGTTGTCCGGCATAATCCTCATTTGAATCAGGTTATTACCATTGATAAAAAGGGCGCCGATGACAATCTGGCGTCCTTGTGGCGTTTCTCCCGCCGGCTGGCGGCGGAACGATATGATGTATTGATCAACCTGCATCCTAACGAGCGCTGTTCTTTTATCGGCGCTTTTTGCGGCGCAGCCTATAAAGCCGGCGCTACGAAGGGAATCTTCCGGCCCTGGTTTGACAGGCCGCTTACACTGAACCGCAAGCTTCACGCGGCCGATATGTATTTGGATGTATTGACCCAACTGGGGGTGACGCCGCTCGTCCACGCCGGACTGGAGATGGTAACCGGCGCGGAGGATGACGCGGCAGCGGCGGACTTTTACCGGCAAGCCGGCCTGGAGCCGGATGATACACTAATCGGGTTCAATATTGGCAGCGCCGTGGAGACGAAACGCTGGCCCATGGAAAACTTTGCCCTGCTGGCCGATCAGTTGGCGGCGGAAAAGTATAAACTGGTGTTTTTTGGCGGCCCGATGGATGAAGAATTCGTTGCCGCGGCGCAAGCGAAGATGAAGCTTGC
Source organism: Allolucifera butyrica (assembly GCF_900476375.1). GTDB lineage: Bacteria > Bacillota > Negativicutes > Sporomusales > UPPP01 > Lucifera > Lucifera butyrica. The sequence continues at coordinate 65,147 of NZ_UPPP01000116.1, forward strand.
CCAACCGTTAATCGCTACCGGAAAATTTACGATGGGACAACTGGCTGCCGCCATCCGGCGCTGCCGGGTCTTTATTACCAATGACAGCGGGCCCATGCACGTAGCCATTACCCAGCATGTGCCGGTGGTTGCGCTTTATGGACCGTCTCATCCGGAACTATACGGTCCCTATACGGAGCTGGCGACTGTAGTCAGGGCCATTCCCCCTTGCCGGGGCTGCGCCGGCGGTATGAAGCATACCTGTCCGACCATGCACTGCATGAAGAATATCACTGTGGAGCAAGTATATGAGGCGGCGAAAAAGTATCTGGACGGGGGAAGCGCCATATGAGCCGGTTGGCAGTGCTGATTCTTACCTATAATGAGGAACATCATATTGCCGGCTGTATCCAGTCCGCCTCCTTCGCCGATGAAATTGTAGTCGTGGATTCCGGCAGTAGCGACCGGACGGTGGCGCTGGCGGAGGCACATGAGGCCAAAGTCGTGCAGCATCCCATGACCGAAGGATTTGCCGCCCAGCGGAATTTTGCCCTGACCTGTACTGATGCGGACTGGGTGCTGTACCTGGACGCGGATGAGCGCATTACCCCGGAACTGGCGGCAGAGATCCAAAAAGCCGTTTCCTCGGGCGCTGCTGCCTGCTATAGCATCAAGCGCTATAGCATTGCCTTTGGGCAAAAAATGAAGTACGGGGTATGCCGTCCGGATACGGTTGTGCGGTTGTTTCCCCTCGACGCGGCTGAGTGGGAGGGAATGGTGCATGAGGGAATTAAAAGTAACCTGCCCCGCAGGCAGTTGCCTTCTTATATGGAGCATTATACATACACTTCCTGGGACCGTTACTTTCAAAAATTTAATCAGTATACCACGCTATGGGCGGAAGCATCCTACAAAAAAGGTAAGCGGTGTACGCAGGCCTCTATTATTGGTCATGCCGCCGGCAGCTTTCTGCAAATGGGCATTCTCAAGCGCGGCTTTTTCGACGGATTTTATGGGTTTGTTTTATGCTGTTTTCATTTTTCGTATACTTTGGCCAAGTATATAAAACTATATGAATTGCAGAAACGAGGTGCGAAGAGCCGTGCGGATTGCAATCCTTGAATCAATTCTTATGCCGGCGGGACATGAGGTGGAGTTTGACCGGATTATCGTGGAAGAACTGCAAAAACTCGGCCACCAGGTCTGTTTTTTCGTGCCGGAGAATTTTCATTTTAAATATAATTACAATGTGCCGGTTACAGAACTGGCCGGAGGCGAGGCTGTAAGCTACGCCGGTGCCAATGCGATGAAAAAGATATTTTTGTCACTCCGGCGCGAGTACCGGCGCCGCCAATGGTTTAATGACGCCTATGAGAGAGCGGTGCGGGGGGAATGTGAGGCCATCATTGTTCCGACTGCGACCTACCGCTACTTGCGTACAGCTTGCAACTGCAGGCTGAAAAAAAGCCCGGTTCCGGTGCTGTTTGTTATTCATGGGGTGAATCCCAAAGAAAAAGAGCGGTTTTTGGAGCAGGCCAAACAGTTAATTCCGTTTCCCAATATGAAGATGGTGGTTTTAACCCTGGGAGAGGGTCTATTTGGTCAATCATTGCCGAATGTTCACTGTATTGTTCCGCCCGTATTTACACCGCGTGACTTAGGGATCGAACCGGAGTTTACCGTTCACTCGCCTTTAAAGCTGGGCTTTTTTGGACAATACCGGCGGGAAAAAAATGTTCGTTTTTTTCTGAATGCTTTTGGCAAAGCTTCCTTTTCCATACCGGTGGAACTTATAGTGCAAGGGGCAACCGCCCGCACGGAAGACGAAGAAGATTTTATCCGGCTGATGGAAGAATATCGCGATTGTCCCGGAACCCGGTTTATTCATAAAAGCCTGATTGGCAAAGAATGGCAACAAGCGCTGCTGGATGTGGATACCATCATGATGCCGTATGCGGCGGAACGGTACCGGTATCACTGGGGCGCCATGCTGTTTACGGCAATCGGGTTCTATAAACCCGTCCTGCAATCCCCGGAACTAAATCCGGAAGTGCTGGCACGGTATCCCTTAGGAGAAGCGCTGGATGTAAGTAGTGAAGAAACCTTCCGGCGTCAACTGGAAGACTTCGTCAACACATTTCCGGAAAAGGCGGAACAATACAGTACCGCCTTGATCGCGGCCAACCAGGAGTTTTCACCGGAAAAGTTCGCGCATAACTTGGTGGCTTTTGCTAATGCAAAGTGTTGAACCAAGCCATGCTTTGCATTTTCCAAAGGTATGTTGAGAAAGAATTGAGGAGAAAACGTGAAAAAGTATTCGAATATTTTATGCTATTCCTTAATTAATCTTGGCGATGTGGTACTGACCACTGCCGCCATTGCGCTGCTGCGGCAGGCATACCCGGAAGCCAAAATTACCATGCTGGTCAAGCCCCAGGGGGCTCCTGCCGTGATTAACAACCCCTTGATTGACGAAGTAATTGTTTATGACTATAAAAGTAAATCCCGCTTCCAGGGGGTCTGGAACATGCTAAAGACGCTGCGGACCCGCCGCTTCGATATCAGCTTTGCCTTTGATTTAAAACTTCGTTCCGCTGTGCTTACCTGGCTGGCGGGGATTCCGGTACGGGTAGGACCGGAATTCTTATTCGATACGAAACCGCGTAAAGTCATTCATCTATTTACACATGTAATTTCCATTCCCCATATCATTCAAAAGACGCTGCGGGTAGAAACCTTTCAGGCGATTGTACGGGGGTTTACGGGAATGGAAGGAAGCGCCAAGCCGGTTTTTGCCGACATTATGCCGGAAAATATACAAAAGGCCCAAGACCTATTCGGTGGCTTACCTGCGGCAAAATATAAAGTTGCGTTATGTGTGAAAGGAACCTTTGCCTTAAAAAATTGGTCTCCGCAGCGGTTTGCTCGGCTTGTGGACATACTGGCGCAAAAATATGATGCCGCTTTTTATATTATCGGGGCGCCGGGAGATAAGGATTATGCCGGGCCAGTAATTGAGCTGGCTCGTACACCAATCGCGAATTTCTGCGGCAAAACCAGTGTTGTGGACTTGGCGGCGGTTCTAAAATACAGTGATTTGTTTATAACTGTAGATACCGGCGCCGCACATATTGCCGCAACAACCGGTGTACCGATGGTCACGATTTTTGGCTGTACTTCGCCGCTGGATGCTCATCCTATCAGTGATAAATCGGTTGTCGCCTGGACGAACGAGCCGTGTTGTCCCTGCGGTGTCCGGGAAAACGAATGCCCGGAACACCGGTGTATGGATAAAATACAGGTAGAGGATGTGCTGTCACTTATAGATAAAGTTGTTTCATGGGAAAGTAAGAAATATTGAAGTATATGGATATAATAGGGTTGATTCTAATAATAGTGAGTCATCTTCCTTCAGAAATAGATCATTTAATAGCTGGGGTGCGAAATGAATAAGAGGGAATGATTTTTTTGCCAAAACAAAGATTTTTTATAAGCAAACTGGGTGGTATTGGAGATGTCATTTTAGTTACTCCCGTTCTTCAAAAGATAAAAGATAATATACCTGATGCTGAGATTGTAATTTCAGTTTACGGCAATGCTCGTGAGGTATTAGAAGGACTTCCCTATATTGACGAAGTGATTGTATATGAAAAAAGTACAAAAGATCTTATTCGGGTAGTAAAGCGCGTATGGGGGTTCGAGTACGCGATTTTCTTTGACCTTGCCTATAGACCGGCTTTAATGTCCTGGCTCGCGGGAATAAAAAAACGGGTTGGAATTACCCACAAACGCAAATGGCTATTAACGAATCCACTTGAGGAAGATAGCGTGGGCTTTAATAAGTATGAACCGTATAATATGGCGAATATATTAAAACTTGGCGCCGGAATCAATGTTACGGACGATGATTTGACTCACCTGAATATCGCGGAACGTTCCGTCGCTGATAAAGAATATATAGATCATTTAATGAATCAAGCCGGACTGACTAACGGCAATTTTATTACGATTGCTCCATTTACTGCCTTTGCACCAAAGGATTGGCCGGAAGAAAATTATATTCGCTTAATTCAACTTCTTAAGACAGAATACAGGCTGCCAATCGTGCTAGTCGGTGTACCAAAGAATCTGGACAGAGCGAAACCTATTGAGGAAGCGGGCGGAGTAATTAACTTTGTAGGAAAAACGTCCTTTTTACAGATGGCGGAATTAATTCATCGTTCCAGTATAATAATCGGGTCATGCAGTGGGCATATGCATGCAGCTGCCGCAGTTGGAACGCCTGCTGTTGTATTATACGGTCCTGGTGATCCTGAGCGTTGGGCGCCAAAACATAAATGTAAAGTAATTTATCTTAATTATTCCTGTTCTCCTTGTGACACAGACGGCAGGACTCAGACTTGCGGGGAGCGTCCTTGCCTGAATAATATTGCCCCCGAATTGGTTGTTGATGCTACGAAAGAGTTCTTAATTAGATAAGATTTAAACGAAAAAAGTTACTGCCGTTGCCGTTTTTCTATTTAACAGTTGTGGAAAGGTTGTTTGCTATGGACAATATATCTTCTTTGGATATTGGGGAAAAAATCGGTTTCTGGCTATGCATCATATATGCTCTTTCAGCCAATATTTCGCCGTTGGCCAGTACCTTTTCCGTTTACGGGTCGGCATTGCTTATTATTTATAAGCTTATCAAAGATGATAGAGCCCGCCTAAGACTGCCGCCTAGTATAACAAAAGCAATATTGGCTTTTTTTGCGGTATTTGCCTTTACTTCAGTATTTTCGACGGCCCCTTTGCAGAGCTATAACCAGTTGTTACAATTAGCAACGCGGTTTGTACCCTTTTTTATGCCGGTACTGTTTCTTCGCACGAGAAAAGATTTAATTACAGTTGCCGTCTTACTGGAAATATCAATTATAATTGCCGATATATATTCTATATGGCAAAAATTCCATGGCATTTGTTTTCCAACCGGATTTGACCATAATCATATCTTTTTTGCCAATCAGCTTCAGCCGATGATACTAATGGGGCTTGTGCTGTTAAATGACAAAAAAATCTCATGGCGCCTAAAGTATTTCTTTTCCTTTGCTGCCTTTTTTTCTATTGCAGTTTTATTATTAAACGGCTGCAGAGGGGTTTGGTTATCGATCATTATATGTATGTTGACCATCGGTTTCCTACTGAGAAAAAGACACCCGCGAATCCTAGCCATGCTTTTGATCCTAATATTATTATCCGCGATGGCGCTATGGTTTGTTCCGTTCTTGCATGCCCGATTAATTACTATTACCGATACACACTTTGAGCCGAATACGGAGCGGGTGCTGATGCTGAAAAGCGCGTGGAGGATGTTTTTAGACCATCCATTGGTCGGAGTGGGATTGGACCGATGGCAGTATTATTACAGACACCAATATGTTTCTCCCCTGGCTCATGAACCCGGTGTGGACAGTCCGCATAATAATTTTGCCATGTATCTTGATGAAACGGGCATCATCGGGTTAAGCGCTTTTATTGGATTGTTCGCGGCAGTTCTTCTGTCATTATATAAGGACTTTAAGAGTAGGTCCGATTGGTTTGCCTTAATTGCTTTTTCTGTAGTATTGGGATTTTTGTTGGGCGGGTTGACCGACCATACCTTTAGGATGATGAATGTTATCAGACTGATGTGGTTTTGCGTGGGTTTAGGCAGCGTGACTTTGGATACCAGAACATAAATAATGTTAAGGAAGAACGAGTTTGTCTTGGAAAATAGTTTGTATTTTAATATATTTGCAGGAAAAATTATTGTTTTTGGCGAAAAAAATAGTATGCGATTTGTCACAATTCTTGAGTTGAGGTGAGATTATGGCGCAGTCGGCAGAGCAGGTAACAGCGGTAAGGCAATTTTCCTGTGTTAAATTTATGGACAAAATTGGACGTTACCTGGCACCGTTACTACTTATGGCAGCAGACTACATCGCCGTAGTGGCGGCCTTGTCGGTTACGCTGTATATGCGTAATACGATACTGCTTTATAATCTTCCGTCTCTGGTTTCTTATCAAGTTAATCATGTTTATATTTACTTTATTATTCCGCTTGTGTATCTCATGTTCTTTATCTATGATGGGATATATCATAGGCGGATACCTTTTTGGAATATTGTCGAAAAGATATTTAAAATCTGCGCCTTTGTGACCATTATGGCTGTGGGTCTGGTGTATTTCACCGGCCAGTCTCAGCATGTGTCGCGCCTGTATGTGGGCTTGTCTTTCATAAGCTGCTTTTTGTTCCTCACACTGGAGGCCTATGTTGTGCGCCGGATGCTGGTGGTCTGCGGCCTATGGGATAAGCCTGTTATCATTGTTGGCGCCGGTAAGACTGCCGAATTGTTAGCACGTAGCTTTGCCGAAGAGTCCTGTATTGGCTATAAAATTGCCGGACTGATCGAAGACTGCTGTGCTGAACGTCCGTTAACCCGCCAATTCCCGTTACTCGGGAATTTCAATAATATCGAGGAGACTATTTTAGCCAGTGGTGTCGACAATGTGATTTTGGCTACCCCCGGGTTGGAAAGGGAGCAGCTTGTAAGCTTGGTGTACCGTGTCCAGCCGCATGTGCGCAGCCTGGCAATTATCCCGAATTTGTTCGGGATTCCGTTATCTAACATGGAAGTGGAAACGTTTTTAAAAGAAAAAATCGTGCTGCTTAAAGTGCGCAACAACCTTAGTTCAATAGTTAATCTCATGGTAAAACGAAGCTTTGATTTAGTAGTTAGTGTATTGATTCTCCCCTTTTTACTACTTCTTATGTCGGTCATTGCTGTAGTAATTAAAATGGATTCCAAAGGGCCCGTATTCCATTTGGCGAAGAGATTAGGCAAAAACGGCGATGAATTTATCTGTTATAAATTTCGTACTATGCATGTGAATAGTGACATGATATTGGAGAAACATTTAGCTGATGACAGCGATGCCTCCCAGGAATGGCAACAGTTCGCCAAGCTGAGAGGCTATGATCCGCGGGTAACTGCGACCGGTAAGTGGCTGCGTAAATTCAGCCTGGATGAACTGCCGCAAATCCTTAATGTCTTGAAGGGTGATATGAGTTTGGTTGGACCCCGTCCGTATTTGCCGAGGGAAAAGCAGCAAATGAAATATTATATTAATACCATATTGCAGACGCTGCCTGGTATAACGGGGTTTTGGCAGGTTTCTGGGCGGAATGAAATTGATTTTGATGGCCGGTTGCAGATGGATGCCTGGTATGTAAGAAATTGGTCGGTATGGTTGGATATGATCTTGCTGATTAAAACCGTAAAGGTAATTTTTTCAGGAAAAGGGGCGTATTAAGAGATTTTGTGTTTGAGGTAAAATCGGGTATGTCGGAGCAACACGGAAAGGCATATTCTGGATTGGTTTATCGCCTAGGTATCCTAAATGTACGGCGATGGCAGACTATACTATTACACGTAGAAATTTACCAGAAAGATTATTTTTAAACTAAGCGGTAATACAAGGTAATGAGATCCAGGTGCAGACAGCGCAAAAATTTGAACTGTCCAGTGCTACGGATTTGTAGAAATGTTTCAGAATAAATAGTATTGGTGAAAAAATTGGTAAAGATAGATTTAAAGATTGATTACTATAAACAGGTATTAAGTAATGTAATTTCATTATTCATATTGCAAGGAGCAAACTACATTTTGCCGCTAATTACACTTCCATACCTACTAAGAGTGTTAGGTGCTGATAAGTATGGAATGATTGCTTTTGCTCAAGCACTTATGCAATATCTTGTTGTAATTACTGATTACGGGTTTAATTTAACTGTTACAAGAGAAATTTCCATTAATCGCAATAATATTCAAGAAGTTGCAACAATATATAATAATGTTTTATGTATAAAGATTATAGTTATGATAATATGCTTTTTATTAATGTGTCTAGCGGTATTCTATATCCCAGCCTGGAGAAGTGAATGGCTTTTTTATTTTAGTGCTTACTTAATTGTAGTAGGGAATGCTATATTTCCATTGTGGTTCTTTCAAGGGATGGAAGAAATGAAATATATTACACTGATTAACATATTATCTCGTTTGCTAAGTGTGGCCGCTTTATTTATTTTTGTAAAGACTGAAGCTGATTTTGTTCTTGCTATGACTTTGCAAGGGTTAGGAGTGCTGATTGGAGGGGTAGTAGCTTTATATGTGGTTTATTATAAGTATAAAATTTTTATAAACAGATTACCTACAAAACAAGAGATCTATGATCTATTAAAGAATGGTAAAGAAGTATTCATATCAACACTTTCTGGAAATGTTTATGGACAAGGTGCAACACTTATTACAGGAATTTTAGCAGGTTCAGCTTCTGCCGGATATTATTCACTAGCACAAAAATTGTCATCTGCGGTTGTAGGCCTTATGCAACCCATTGCACAAGCAATATATCCACGCTGTTGTACAATATTTGTAAATGATAAAAAGCTTTTTTTAAAAATTAGAACTATCCTTATGCTTAGTGGAACTTTATTTGGAACGATATGTTCTATCTTAATTTTTATATTTTCACGTCAAATTGTGCTACTAATTGGTGGTAAAATTTATCCTGAACTTACCACAATGATTCAAATATTTAGTTTTATTACGATTTTTACTATGCTGAATGTTTTATTAAATTCCATACTTTTAGCTACAAGAAAATATGCTATAGTGCAAAAAATGTATTTAGCTATTGCTATACTTTTTTTGATAACATCAATTCCAATAACAAAGTTTTTTGGAAGTTATGGAATGGCATATTGTATGCTGGGAGTAGAGATATATATTTTTATGCAAAGTTACTTTCATACAAGTTCAGGTTCGATTAATTAAATGAAAAAAGGTAGTTTCGAATTGGACGGGAAATCAATACCATTGCTATTTAAAAATTCGGGGTTACTATTTAATGCCGGACAAATTGAAGGGTGATGTGTTAATGAGAAAACCAATATCGGTTATTATTCACACTTTCAATGAAGAAAAAAATATCCGTAATTGTTTGGAATGTGTAAAATGGGCAGATGAAATCATTGTTGTGGATATGTATAGTGACGATAAAACAATTGAAATTGCTCAGGGATATACTGATAAAATTTTTATGTATGAAAGATCCGGATATGCTGATCCGGCACGGAAGTTTGCATTAGAACAAGCAAGTAGTGAGTGGATTTTAGTTGTTGATGCCGATGAATTAGTACCGATGAAATTACAAAGGGTATTAATTGATATTGCTGAAAGTGATAAGTATGATGCAGTATTAATACCACATTTAAATTATTTTTTCGGTTATCCTATGAAAGGAACAGGTTGGGGGCCGTTACAGGATATGCATATACGTTTTTTTAAGAAACAATATATGTATTATTCGGATAAAGTTCATGATTTTGCACATTTGAGTAAAGATGCTCGTCTATTTAGACTGCTGGATAAAGATTGTGCCTTTGTTCACTTCAATTTTTTAACGGTAGAGCATTATATTGAAAAATTTAATAGATATACCACAATTGAAGCGCAAGGTAAATATAAACATGACATACCTTTCGATTTAAAAAAAATAGTAATCTCCAGTGCAAAAGAATTTATTCGTAGATTTCTATTTTGCAAAGGGTATTCCGATGGATTTCGTGGATTATCTTTGTCACTATTGATGGTTACGTATCAATTAGTTATTAATTTAAAATTAAAAATTATGTATGAGTGTAGCAATCTAAACTATGATGAGGTTATAAGATTAAAATATAATAAAATTGCTGAACAGATAAGGGCAGAATATAGTGAAGAATAAAAATCTAATGGATATATTATCCTTTCTAATGTCAAAAATAATCTCTGTATTGGTGAAGATAACATACTGGGGAATTGTGAAAAAGGCTGATTTTAAAACAATTACTGCCTTTCCAATAATTCGGGGCTTAAATGGAAGTGTATCCATAGACAATAGAAGTAGGATATATGGTAAGATAAAAATTGTATTTGATGATGCAAACAGCAAGGGTGAGTTGAAAATTGGGAATAACTTTGTAACTGAGGGGGAAATCACCTTATCGCCGCGTGGAGGTAGAATTAATATTGGAAATAATAATTTTATTGGAACTCACTCATTGTTGCAGTCTTTTGCAGGGTCTTATATAAATATTGGCAATAACGTTATGATTGCGAATAATGTCACGATTGTTGCATCCAATCATGTTTTTGCTTTAACTGATATTCCAATGGAGCAGCAAGGTGAATTCGGAATAGGTATTGATATAAAGTCAGATGTTTGGATCGGGGCGAATTCAGTGATTTTAGATGGAGCAAAAATTCAGGAAGGGGCAATTGTTGCGGCAGGTTCAGTTGTTAATAAAACGGTTGATCCATATTCCATTGTGGGTGGTGTACCTGCAAAAAAAATCGGAAGTAGAATCCCGTTGGTGAAATCTGATGAGTCCTAAAGTATATATTATCATAGTAAATTGGAATGGTTGGCAGGATACAATTGAATGTTTAGAAAGTGTATTCCATAACAGCTATTCTAACTACCAGGTGATTGTCTGCGACAATGCATCTGAAGATATGTCGTTAGATAAAATTAAAGAGTGGGCGGACGGAGAATTAACGAGTAATATTAGTACTGATGAAACGATAGCTAAGAATGTCTATCCATATATAAAGAAGCCGATAGAATATGTCGTGTATGACCGGGAGAAAGCAGAAAGTGGAGATTTGCTTAACCAGAGGAATGAATCTCCGCTTATATTGATACAAACAGGGGAGAATCTAGGATTTGCAGGCGGAAATAATGTGGGAATCAGATATGCATTGAGTAGGGATGATTTTGAATATATTTGGCTTCTTAATAATGATACTGTTATAGACAAAAATGCGTTAAAATATATAGTTAATAGAATGAAAGAGAAAGCGTCTGCTGGTTTATGTGGATCAACTTTATTGTATTATAGTGACCCAACAATCGTGCAGGCGTGTGGCGGCCTCTATAATAAATGGACTGGGACTACGCGGCATTTTCATGCCCATATTCCTTATTCAGCAGATTGTGAGATGGGTAATATTGAAGAACGCATTTCATATATAGTCGGGGCATCTATGCTTGTCTCAAAAAATTTTATCTGCGACATTGGTTTAATGTGTGAAGAGTACTTTTTATATTTTGAAGAGTTAGACTGGGCAATAAGGGGTAAAGAGAAGTATGTATTAGCATATGCGCCCAAGTCGATTGTTTACCATAAAGAAGGGAAAAGTACAGGATTAGGGGATTTAAAACAACAGGAAAATAACTTTAGTTTATACTATATTTTAAGGAACAGAGTATTGGTGACTAAAAAGTACTTTCCCTATGCCTATATTACTGTAATAGGTTACCTTTATTTAGTATTAATAAAATCTCTCATGAAACTAAATTATAAAAGAGCGTATACAATTTTTAGAGTAATTTGCGAAAGCATATTAAAAAGGACGTGCACGTATTGAATATACTAGTTATCATGCCGGATATACCTTATCCACCTGTAAATGGTGGTAGGCTAGACTATTATTACCAACTCGTTCTGTTACATTATTTAGGAGCGCAAGTGCATGTAATCTATTGTTACAACAATGTTCAAGATATAAATATTGGAGCTGATGAATTATCAAAGTTATGTAAAGATAATTACAGTTTTTCGCGAAACAAAGATATTTTTCATGCTGTTCATCCAACTATACCCTATTATGCTTTATCCAATAAGCCATCTAGTAAAGAGATAAATAGACTACATGATTTTATAATCAATTATTGTATCGATATAGATATTCTGATTATAGAGCAGCCACATGTATTTGAGATTGCAAAATTAGTGATAAAGTGGCTTAATAAAAAAACAACAATAATATATAGAATGCAGAATATTGAGCATCTTTTTTTTCAGGACTTGTTTAAGACTACAGCATGGACAAATCCAAGGAAATATTTGTATTTATTAGAGATGTTTAGAATGGCAAAGTATGAAAGAAAAGTTATTGAACGTGCTGATAAAATAGTATGTGTTTCACAAAAAGAAACTAGTTATGTAAAAAAAATTAACCCACAGGCTAAAGTATCCTGGCTTCCAGTCATGTACAGGCCGAACGAGGATCGTATCATTACACTTTCTAAAGATGAAATGATTGAATTTAATCTTCTTAAAGAAAGATTGGCAAATAAGAAAATAGTATTATTTACAAGTAGCTTTGTTGGTGGTTTCAATGTTCAGGCTACAAGATGGTTTATTAATGAAGTTTTTCCCCTCATCCAAGAGAGGCTGCCAAATGTAATATTTATGTTTGGCGGCTTTTATGCAGATAAATATTTTTCCAATATAATGAATGATTCTTTGTATGTCTTTTCAAAAGTAAAGTCAGTTAAACCGTATATTGCTATAGCCGACTTAAATGTTATTTTAACGACAAGCGAAGCTGGGGCAAAACTAAAGCTGATGGAAGCAATTTTTTATTATAAAAAGACCGTAAGCACGCCGGAAGGCGTCTACGGATCGGGATTGGAGGATTGTGTGCCTAATACTAATGACCCAACTATTTTTGCTGAATATTGTATTGAAATACTGAATGGCAATATGGAGTTTTCTGCAGTATGGAAGAAATATGATGAGTTGTATAATACAGAGAATATTAAAAATAAGGTGAAACAATTATTATTATCTAGAGATTAGCTGTAATATACTTCATTAAATTATTTAGAGTTGGATCTTACATATACTGGTAATGGGCAAGGAGTAATGAAATGGCTAAAATTACTGTTGATGCGCGTATGATTAACTTCTCTGGAATTGGAACATATATACGATGTTTGTTGCCGGTTGTCATGTCGGAACTTCCAGCAGTAGACTTTGTCATAGTCGGTAATGCCGATGAGCTGCGTCAATATAACTGGTCTTTGCAAAAGAACGTTAGCATTGTCCATTGTATACTCCCGATTTATTCGATCTCTGAGCAGGTTGGAATGAGTATCCCCAAGGATACAACATTATTTTGGTCGCCGCACTATAATATTCCGCTTAAATATTATGGCGGGAAACTGCTAGTTACTGTCCACGATGTATTTCACTTAGCAATGCCGCAATTTGTGGGCGGCCTTCATAAACGAATGTATGCTAAATTCATGTTTAATGCATTGCGGTATAAAGCGGATGCCATTATGTGCGATTCCCAATTTACCGCAAGGGAATTGGCACGATATACGGGAATAAATAAGAAGGTATATACAATTTATCTTGGGATTGAAACGACATGGTTTCGGGAGAAGGATGCTTCTTCTCCATGCAGTCGTCCGTATCTTTTATTTGTAGGAAATGTGAAACCGCACAAAAATCTAATGAGGCTGCTGCAAGCACTAAAGATTATCGAGCATGCTATTCCACACGATCTGCTAATTGTCGGCAAAAAGGAAGGATTCATAACGGGCGATTTAAAAGTGCTTAAAGAAGCGGAAAACTTTGGCGGGCGTGTTAAATTTACAGGCCAGGTCGATGATTTCACTTTACGGCAATATTATGCACATGCGGATGCTTTAGTATTTCCATCGCTTTATGAGGGATTTGGGTTGCCTCCGTTAGAAGCGATGGCATGTGGCTGCCCGGTTGTCGCTTCCCCAATAGAACCAATACAGGAAGTATGCGGTAATGCCGTCTTATACTGCAATCCGTATGATCCGGCGGATATTGCTGAAAAAATTGAGCGAATGGTAAAAGACCCTAGTTTACGTAGTGAATTAATTGCTAAAGGAAAGCAGAGAGTAGAGAAATATTCTTGGAAAGAAAGCGGTAAGCAGGTTGCGAATGTGATAAAGGAGGTGCTGGCAAGATGAGAACTGCCATTATCCATGATTGGCTCGTAACCTATGCCGGGGCTGAGCGTGTTCTTGAGCAGATGTTGTATATTTTTCCGGATGCTGATATATATAGCACGGTGGACTACATACCTCAGGGGCAGCGTGGTTTTTTACTGGACAAACCTGTTCAAACTACGTTTATTCAAAGATTTCCGTTTGCTGAAAAAAAGTACCGGAGCTATTTGCCTTTAATGCCGTTGGCAATTGAGCAGCTTGATTTGTCAGGGTATGACCTGGTCATATCAAGTTCTCACGCGGTAGCGAAAGGCGTGCTTACCGGACCGGACCAGATGCATATTTGCCTGTGCTACTCTCCAATACGATATGCCTGGGACCTGCAGCATCAGTATTTAAAGGAGTCTGGGTTGGATAAGGGGCTGAAAGGCTGGCTGGCTAAAGCAATTCTGCATTATATGCGGCTGTGGGATTCGCGGACAGCGAATGGGGTTGATTGTTTTATTGCCATCTCGGATTTTATTGCCAGGCGCATTTGGAAGACATATCGCCGGGACGCGGCGGTAATTTATCCGCCGGTTGATGTCGATACATTTAATTTTTATGAAACCAAGGAAGACTATTTTCTTACCGCGTCCCGCATGGTGCCTTACAAAAGAATGGACCTGATTGTTGAAGCCTTTAAATCAATGCCTGATAAACGGCTGGTAGTTATAGGAGACGGGCCTGAATTCGATAAGGTCGCAGCCAAGGCAGGGGAAAATGTTGTAATCATGGGCTATCAGCCAACGGAGGTTCTCAAGGAGTATATGCAAAAGGCGCGCGCCTTTATTTTTGCTGCGGAGGAAGATTTTGGGATCACGCCCTTGGAGGCGCAGGCTTGCGGAACGCCGGTTATTGCTTACGGCAAAGGCGGCGTAAGTGAAACGATAATCGGATTAGACGGGGAGAACCCGACAGGGATATTTTTTCCTGAACAGTCGGTTTCAGCGATTGTTGACGCAGTGGATTTATTTGAACTGGAAAAGGAACGGATTAGGCCAGGGGCTTGCCGGAACAATGCGATGCGGTTTGCCCCAAATGTATTTCGCCAGAAATTTAGCGAATTTGTCGACCAATATATATAATGAGAGAAATAGCATAGGGGGAAAGTGCAAATGAAATCGGCGCTAATTACCGGCATTATGGGACAAGACGGAGCGTATTTAGCAAAATTATTGCTCACTAAGGGATATAAGGTATATGGTTTTAATGCCCGCAGGAGTACACCTTCCAATTGGCGCCTGCAGTTTTTGGAAATACAAAATGATGTGGAACTGATTGACGGGGATTTGACGGATATGTCGTCAATGATCCGGGCAATACAGAAATCGAAGGCGGCAGAGGTGTATAATCTTGGCGCGCAAAGTTTCGTAGCCACGTCGTGGGAGCAGCCGATCCTAACTGCACAGGTTACAGGGATTGGGGCAGTAAATGTATTGGAGGCCATTCGGTTGACCGAGCCTTCAATTAAGTTTTACCAGGCATCGACCAGCGAGATGTTTGGCTTAATTCAAGAGCCAATGCAAAGTGAGAAAACACCGTTTTATCCGCGAAGCCCTTACGGAGTTGCCAAGTTATACGGACACTGGATTACTGTGAATTACCGGGAAAGCTTTAATATGTTTGGCTGTTGCGGGATTTTATTTAATCATGAATCACCGCTGCGCGGAATTGAATTTGTTACCAGAAAGGTTACGGATGCTGTAGCCAGAATTAAATTAGGCAGGCAAAAAGAACTAAGACTCGGCAATATTGATGCAAAGCGAGACTGGGGATTCGCCGGCGACTATGTCGAAGCCATGTGGCTTATGCTGCAGCAGGACAAGCCGGATGATTATGTTGTTGCTACCGGGCGGACTACTACAGTGCGGGATATGTGCCGGATTGCCTTCGAGTATGTGGACTTAAATTATGAAGACTATGTTATAATTGATCCTAAATTCTATCGCCCGGCGGAAGTGGAAGTGTTGTTGGGAAATCCGGCTAAAGCGAAAAGGGTTCTCGACTGGGAAGCTAAGACCAGTTTGGAGAGCTTAATTCATATGATGGTTGACGCTGACCTGAAAAGGGTAAGGTATGAGGCTGGAGGACACACCTGTTAGCATGATGCGGTGACCGCTGAATAATTGATAATGAAGGCTGGTAAATAATATGCGGGTATTGGTTACAGGAGCCGGCGGATTTGTCGGGCGGTATATGGTAACGGAGTTATTGCGGCGCGGGCATGAAGTGTTTGCCGGAGTTATCCAGGATGGGATGAACGGTACTGTTGGTGTCAGGCACATTGGCTTTGATGTGACTGATTTTGCGCAGACCAAAGATGCCATTTGCCAAGTCCGGCCGGATGGAATTGTTCATTTGGCGGCCCAAAGCATGGTGACGCAGTCCTGGTCGGATCCTGCGGCTACGGTATATGTGAATACGATCGGTACGGTAAATGTGGCTATGGCAATTAGGGAAATTGGCCGGCCGGTAAAAATGGTGAATATTGGGACGAGTGAAGAATATGGCTTGGCAGGCAAAGCGGGTTTTCCACTAATGGAGGATGCAGAGGGCCAACCACAGAATCCTTATGCATCCAGTAAGCTGGCGGCAGGCCAAATAGTACTGCAGATGGCGGCAAAGGACAATCTTAATATTATTCATGTACGGCCATTTAACCATTTCGGGCCAGGTCAACGGGTTGGATTTGTTATCAGCGATTTTGCGTCTCAGATTTCTAAGATCGAGCAAGGTCTGGCGCCCAGAATAATCAGAGTCGGCAACCTTAATGTAAAACGTGACTTTACTGATGTGCGCGATGTCATCCTGGCTTATGCGGCTTTATTGGAAAATAGCGTCCAGACTGGGACGTACAATGTTTGCTCCGGCATCCCGCGTAATATTGGCGGGATACTCAACGGGATGATAGAAATGGCGAAGGTGTCTATCGATGTAGAAATAGACAAATCACGCTTCCGCCCTTCCGATGTACCATTATTTGTCGGTTCTCAAGAAAAGATATCAAAGACGGTGGGCTGGAGACCGCGTAGAGATTTTGCGGAGAGCTTGCAGGAAACCATGGATTGGTGGCGGCAGCAGGATTTTACTGCGGCTGCTACTGAATAAAATCCTATTATTTGAGCTGAAAACAGACTATGTAAATTTCGTTGGTTTTAAGCTAAGCCCCAATAAAAAAATAGTATTGTGGAGTGGAAATGACGAAATTATTATTTAAATTACTTATTCGGAATCCCTTACGGATATTTAGTTTTTTGGCGGGATGGATCATATCACTATTATATGTGGATAACAAAAGTCACTTTTTACCTATTATTTGTGAAAAGCCAGGATTTCACATGCTAAAGATTAAGAAAAAAAAAGCCAGTAAGCTGATTATTAATGGGACATTACGAGTGGAAAAACGCGCCCGGATAGATATTCATGAAGGCTCTACAATTATTATTAACGGTATTGTTAAATTTGGCGCGGATGTACATCTATCAGCCGCGCCAGGGGCAACAATAATTTTAGGAAGTAGAAATAATGGTAAAATAGACATAAATAGCAGAACAACCATTTCTGCTCATGAAAGAATTACAATTGGTTCCGATTGTATGTTATCCTGGGATATCTTAATTATGGACAGTAATGTGCATCCCATTGTTGAGCCGCCAACCCGAATGAATAGTCCGATACATATAAATGATAATGTTTGGATTGGATGCCGGGCTACGATCTTAAAAGGAGTAACTATTGGACAAGGAGCTGTCGTTGGAGCAGCGGCAGTAGTTGTAAGGGATGTTCCTGATAAAACAATTGTTGCTGGTAATCCGGCCAAGGTAGTGAAGGAAAACGTATGTTGGATTGAATAATTGGATTCGAATGAGAAGAAGGTATCAACAAATCAAAGAGTTCTTGATTTGGTATTAGGCGGAGTAAATAAAATTTAGATTCATAATGTAGCGAGGATGACTTATGTTTAAAAGTATTCTGCGAAATCCTAGACGTATTTTTAGTTATTTTTATAGTTACTGGCTATCTACTTTTTATGTGGCTGAGAAAAATTGTCCGTTGCCAATTTTAATAAAATCTCCAGGATTACCGGTAAAGGTAAGAAAAAAAAGAGATGCAAAGATTATAGTTTCCGGCCAGCTTATTTTGGATAGCCGCAGTTCGCCGAATCCAAAATCAAACATTATCATAGAACTTGGCTATAATGCTATACTAGAAGTAAAAGGAACAGTTATTTTACATCAGGGTACGGTGATTACAGTAAATGATAATGCAAAGGTTGTTCTGGGCACAGACATTTCCAAAACAATAGAGGCCGCTTATAACTTTAAAATAGTCGCCGATGAGTATGTACAAATTGGATCAGGCGGCATCATTTCCTGGGATGTTTTTATTACGGACAGCTCTGCTCACAAAATCGGTAATCCACCGTCTATTAAGAATGCACCTGTTATAATTAATGAGGATGTTTGGATTAGTTTGAATGCAACCATTTTAAAAGGTGTGGAAATTGGTAGGGGAGCGGTAATTGGAGCCCGCGCGGTCGTTGTCAAAGATGTACCGCCTGGAAGTATAGCAGCGGGAAATCCGGCAAAGGTAGTCAGTAGAGATATTTACTGGCAACTATAGGAAGTGATTTAAAATGATGTATTTCCTAAAATTTATATATCAGGCATTTTTCTTGCCGCCGGGCATTTTTATTTTTACTTTTCTGGGAATTGGCCTTTGGTTTCGTTATAAAAAAGAACGGTGTTGGAAACTGATTGTTGTATTGACCTGTATTTTCTACCTTTTTACGACGAATTTTACGGCAAGGCTGCTTTTAATGCCTTTAGAACAGCGTTATGAACCGCCGAAACAACCAGGAGGCGATATTATTGTTATGCTGGGGGCGGGTGCTCATGCGGATGTTCCCAATGTGAACGGGGTTGGGCAGATCTCAGGTTATGGCGCCAATCGGTTGCTTACTTGTGTCCAATTGTATCATCAGCTTGACGTACCGATTCTTGTGTCAGGCGGACAGGTCTTCCAAGGTTCCGGCAATGAAGCGGAAATTGCCAAAACAACATTGCTGGGGTTAGGCATTCCTGCTAATAAAATTTTAGTTGAGAAGGAAAGCCTCAATACGACTCAGAATGCGCAGTATACTGCCCGGATTTTAGAAAGTCGCGGCTTTACCCGGCCAATACTGGTAACGTCGGCGTTTCATATGGCACGGGCTATTGGACAGTTTGCAAAGGTCCGGGTCGCTGTTATACCCTATCCGTCAGATTACCAGACCAATCGTCGACTCTTTCTGACGGTTTTTGATTTTATTCCTTCAGCTGATGCCGCGGAGAAGATTAGTCTGGCGGTGAAGGAATACATTGGACTTTTGGCAGTCCGGTGGTACTAAGCGAGACGGGAGAGTGAAATCCGTGAAAGTGATTATATTAGCCGGCGGCGGGGGAACCCGTTTGTTTCCGCTGTCCAGAAAGTGTTTGCCCAAACAGTTTCTCAAGCTCGATAATAAAGATTCGCTGCTTACCAGAACAGTACAGCGCTTTTTAGAGATCGTAAAGCCCAATGATATTGTAGTCGTGACTAATGAAGCGTATTTTTTTCATGTGAAATCGGAACTGATTGCCTGCGGGGCGGAGAAAGCTCATATTTTGCTGGAACCGGCCGCGCGGAACACGGCTCCGGCTATCGGGCTGGCGGTCCGGTATTGCATGGACTTGTTAGATGTGCCGCCAACGGAAGCCCTATTTGTAACACCGGCTGACCATGTCATTGAACCGCAAGCCACTTTTAAGGCAGCCGTCCGTCATTCCGCAGAGATGGCAGAGAAAGGCTATATTGTCACTTTTGGTATCCTGCCGGATAAACCGGAAACGGGCTACGGTTATATTCAGGCAGGCGAGCCCTGTCAGTATGGCTTCCGGGTTGATTCCTTCCGGGAAAAGCCGGATTTGGCAACCGCCGAGTCCTATTTGGCGGCCGGAAATTATTATTGGAATTCGGGAATGTTTGTTTTTACTCTAAACTGCATTATGGAAGAACTGCAGCGGCATCAGCCGGCTATTTATAACCTACTGGCAGCCGGCTGGGAGGAAGTCATAGACCGGTTTGATGAAATGCCAAAGATATCGATTGACTACGCGGTGGCGGAAAAATCCGATAAGGTTATTACCATTCCCTTTACAGGTTATTGGAATGATATCGGGTCTTGGGATTCGATTTATGATATTTTACCGAAAGATGAGCAGGGAAACGGCTTACAAGGTGATTGCCTTCCTATTGATTGCACTAATAGTCTGCTGTTGGGGCGGAGCCGGCTGATTGCGGGCATCGGGCTGGAGGATGTACTGGTGGTCGAGACCGATGATGTCATACTGGTTGCAAAAAAGGGAGAATCGCAAAAAGTCAAGGATTTGGTTGAGACTCTAAAAATACAAGGCCGCAAGGAAGCGGAGGAACATACTACGGTCTATCGTCCCTGGGGCAGTTCTACGGTTTTAAATGAAGGGGAAGGCTATAAAACGAAAAAGGTTACCGTCAATCCCGGCGAGAAACTGAGTTTGCAGCTTCATTACCACCGGAGCGAGCACTGGATCGTTCTGTCCGGTACAGCCAAGGTGACAATGAATGGACAGGAGCATATGGTTCATGAAAATAACAGCATTTTTGTTCCTCAGGCTACGAAGCACCGCCTGGAGAATCCCGGCAAGATCCCGCTGGAAATGATCGAGGTCCAGAATGGGCGCTATTTAGAAGAAGATGATATTGTACGGTTTGATGATGAATATGGGCGGGACTAAGATAATAGTTAATTGTCATATTTTTGTAATTATTTTCCTGTATGATGGTATTATATGGTAAAATGATATTGTGCTGAAATAGCAGGAAAGGGGGGCCTATTGCCGATGATAAAAAAAGGCATTATTCTGGCCGGCGGTTCCGGAACCCGGCTGCATCCGCTGACTAGAGTGGTTAGCAAGCAATTGATGCCGGTCTATGATAAACCGATGATTTATTATCCCCTAAGCATCCTTATGCTGGCCGGAATTACAGATATTTTGGTGATTAACACACCGCAGGATTCGCCTCTGTTTCAGAATCTCTTGCAAGACGGCAGTCAGTGGGGTTTGAATATTCACTATGCTGTTCAGCCCAGTCCGGACGGTCTCGCCCAGGCGTTTCTTATTGGCCGGGACTTTATCGGTGGGGATAGCTGCGCTTTGGTGTTGGGGGATAACATTTTTTATGGCCACAGCATTGTGGAATCGACCCAGCGGGCGGCGTCGCATGAGACGGGAGCGACGGTCTTTGCTTACTGGGTAAAAGAGCCGCAGCATTATGGTGTCGTCGAATTTGACCAGGACGGCAAGGCCATCAGTCTGGCGGAAAAGCCGGTTCAGCCGAAGTCCAATTATGCCGTAACCGGACTCTATTTCTATGATAATCAGGTCGTCGACATCGCGGCCGGTCTAAAGCCTTCCGCCCGGGGCGAACTGGAAATTACCGACGTAAATAAAGCCTATCTGGAACGAGGTACCCTGCGGGTGGAAAAACTGGGCCGGGGCTATGCCTGGCTTGATACGGGCACCCATGAATCGCTATTGCAAGCTTCTTTGTTTGTTCAAACTGTCGAAGAACGCCAGGGGCTTAAAATTGCTTGTCCGGAAGAAATTGCTTACCGGATGGGATATATCAATCAGGAACAGTTGTGTAAGCTGGCTGAGCCGCTGAAAAAGAATGCCTACGGGCAATATCTGCTGACGCTGGTTCGATAGGTTTGTTACTTATCCAGTAGAAACGGGGAGATTATATTGATAAAAGATGTTATGGTCAAAAAACTGCTGCGTCATCCTGATGACCGCGGTTTTTTCATGGAAATCCTGCGGGATGATGAAAATTTGTTAAAACGTTTTGGACAAGCGTCCATGTCGAAGTCTTATCCCGGCGTAATAAAAGCCTTTCATTATCATGAAAGGCAGGATGATATCTGGTTTTTCCCGGTTGGCAACGCTCAGGTGGTATTATACGATTTGCGGGCGGACTCATCGACCAAAGGCGAAACCAATGTGTTTTATCTGGGGGAAGACAACCCACAGGTTGTGGTTATTCCCAAGGGGGTGGCCCACGGCTACCGGGTGCTAGGCAATGAGCCGGCTTGTATCGTATACTTTACGACCGAATCCTACGATCCGAAAAATCCGGACGAGAAACGAATCGACTGGAATGATCCGATGATTGGCTTTGACTGGACAACGAAGAACAGGTAGGGTGATTCATTTGAAGAGAATACTGATTACCGGCGGCGCCGGTTTTATCGGCAGCAACTTTGTGCGGCATATGTTAGCCGCTCATCCGGATTATGAAATTATCAATTTGGATGCACTGACTTATGCCGGCAACCTGGAAAACCTGCAAGATATTAGCAAGAATCCGCATTATGCCTTTGTCAAAGGGGACATTACCGACGGCGGAGCGGTAAACGCTGTAATTTCTCAGGGTGTGGAGGCAATCGTTAACTTTGCGGCCGAATCGCACGTGGACCGGAGCATTGAGGATCCCAGTATCTTCGTTAAGACCAATGTTTTGGGGACTCAGGTATTGCTCGACGAGGCCCGCAAGAACGGGGTGAAGAAATACTTGCAGGTGTCAACCGACGAAGTCTATGGCGCCTTGGGACCGGAAGGACTATTCTCTGAGACGACGCCCCTGGCGCCGAACAGCCCCTATTCGGCCAGTAAGACCGGCGCCGATCTCTTGGTGCGGGCCTATCACGAGACCTACGGCCTGAATGTGAACATTACGCGCTGTTCTAATAATTACGGTCCGTATCATTTTCCTGAGAAATTGATCCCTTTAGTAATTACTAATGTGCTGGAAGGAAAGGAAATCCCCGTTTATGGTGACGGACTGCAGATTCGGGATTGGCTGCATGTGGCGGATCATTGCCGCGCCATCGACTTGGTGCTGCATGAAAGCCGGAGCGGTGAAGTATATAATATCGGCGGCAATAACGAGCGTACTAATATCCATATTGTAAAAACAATTTTGCAGGAATTAGGCAAGCCGGAAAGTTTGATTAAATATGTAAAAGACCGTCCGGGCCATGACCGGCGCTATGCGATTGACGCCACGAAAATCAGGACGGAGCTTGGCTGGCAGCCGGAGTATACCTTTGAAACCGGTATTAGGGATACGGTCAAATGGTATCTGGAAAATAAGGCTTGGTGGCAGAATGTGAAGTCGGGCGATTATATTAAGTATTATGAAAAAATGTATGGAAACCGGTAGGTGGAAATAATGAAAATATTAATTACCGGCGCGAATGGCCAATTAGGCCGGGAACTGACGAAACGGCTGCAGGGAACGGATTTCCTGCCCACGGATGTGGCGGAAATGGATATTACCGACCAAAACGCCACCAGGAAAGTCATCGAGTCGTATCGCCCCGGTGTGGTCATTCACGGCGCAGCTTATACCAATGTTGACGGAGCGGAGGCCAACCCGGATTTAGCCTATAAGATTAATGCCGTGGGTACCCAGAATGTTGCCGTAGCTTGTCTGAACTGCGGCGCCAAAATGGTTTATATAAGTACGGACTATGTATTTGACGGCACTCTGGGGCGGGCCTATAATGATTTTGACCAGCCCAACCCCCAGAGTGTTTATGGCAAGTCCAAGTACGCCGGGGAAACGCTGGCCAAGCATATTTTGAACCGCTTGTTTATCGTGCGGACCTCCTGGCTGTACGGCGACGGCAATAATTTTGTACGGACCATGCTCAAACTGGGACAGGAACGGGATGAAATAAAAGTCGTCAATGACCAGCATGGCTGCCCCACTTCAACCAAGGACTTGGCGGAAGTGATTTTAAAATTGATTGATACAGAGTCTTATGGTACCTATCATGCAGCCAACACCGGTGTGACAACTTGGTATGATTTTGCCAGAAAGATCTTTGAACTGAGCGGCAATACCAGGGTTAAGGTTTTGCCGCAGACGACGGAAGAACTGAATCGTCCGGCGCCAAGACCGATGTATTCGCCGTTTGAGAACCGGATGCTCAGGCTGGCAATCGGTCATACAGTACGGCCTTGGGAAGAAGCGTTAAAGGAATATATTTTAGAATTTAGAAAATAAAATTTAAAAATGAAAATCGAGATTGCTTCACTTCGTTCGCAACGACAATCTATGAACTGTCATCGCGGACCGAACAAGGGAGCACGGCGATTTCGTCACTTTCTGGGTAGGAGCCAAGGGTGGCAATCTTCAAGAAGCGATATTATCTACAGTCGGGTCTGCGGATAATTTTGTGTAAATCGGATTCCTTATGACAAGAAATAGTGGCTTTTTTGAAGCAAGTCTGTTATCACCCTTGTTGAATCTACTCCCTAGCCGGGACAGAAGTATGTGCGCGTTAGCGTGAATGCTTCTATCCCAGCTAGGGAATCGTACTTTTAAGGGGAAATTACCCTGCGTAACGATCTTCGAAAAGTATGGCTAAATGGTTCAAAACCATATCCCAATCACGATATCGCTGGGTCCATTTTTTGACAATGTTATTTGATGCTAAGTACAACATTTTGCGCAGAGCATCATCATTGGGAAATACAGCTTTGGTTTTGGTTACTTTCCTAAATTGCCGATGCAATCCTTCAATAATGTTGGTTGTACATATTATTTTCCTAATGGCAGGGGGATATGCGTAAAACGTAGACAAAATATCCCAATTATCCTCCCAGCTTTTTATTGCTGCCGGATATTTTTGACCCCATTTTTCTTTAAAACTCATTAATTTTTTCTAGGGCCTCTTCTTCGGTTACTGCCGTATAAACTTCTTTTAAATCAGCGGTGAAGGCTTTAGCATGTTTGTAGTTTACATACCTCATACTTGCGCGAATTTGGTGTATGATACAGCGTTGGATTCCTGCTTTTGGATAGGCGGCGCCAATCGCTTCACGAAACCCATTCAGTCCATCCACACAAAATAGGTAAACATCCTGTACTCCGCGGCTTTTCAGTTCATTTAGAACACTGAGCCAAAATTTACTGCTTTCATTCTCGCCGATCCATATGCCTAGTATTTCTTTATAACCATCTAAATTGACTCCCAACACCATATAGGCTGCTTTCGTAACAATTTGATGGTCTTCACGAATTTTATAGTGTATGGCATCCAGAAAGATAAAGGAATATGCTGCTTCTAACGGACGATTTTGCCATTCATTAAGTTGAGGCATGATTTTTTCACTGATTTTACTTACTAGCTCTGGCGAGATTTCTACATCATACAGACTCTTTATTTGTTCTGATATGTCCCGAATGCTAAGGCCTGCAGCATACAGACATAGAATTTTTTCTTCCATACCATCGGCATTTCGGCTATATTTGCTGATTATTTTGGGCTCGTATTCGCCATTTCGATCACGGGGAACCGCTATTTCTACTTCTCCCAGTTGCGTTTTAACTGTCTTTTTTGAGTAGCCATTTCGGTAATTTTTCGACGGGGATGATTCGACATCTTCCGTCCGACGTTCCTGTTTTTCGTATCCAAGCTCGGCTTCTAATTCTGCCTCCATTATTTCCTGGAGCACATCTCGAAACATTTCTTTGATTGCACTCATAACTTCCGTGGTATTGCTAAATTTTTCTTCTTTGATTAGTTCCTTAATGACTTCCTTGGGTATTGTTTTCATAAAAAATCTTCCTTTCCGGCTCAAATAGTTTTATTCCTATTCTTGCCAGTAGGGAAGATGTTTCAATCCTATTTACACAAAATTTTCTGTGCCCTCCTACAGTCTGAACCGCATTAGCGGTTTTTATTTCTATATAGGAAAGTATAAGTTTTTGGGGTTACCCGACTGGTAGCCTTTTTTTCTATCCGTGATATGGTAATGTTATGGATAGAAAGGTACTGTCAAGATTGTTTCGCAAATTTGTTTGCAATCCGATAGTAAACTATGTTAGTCAGCACTAAAATCCGACTCAAGGTCGGTATTTTCTAAGTGTTTCATATTCATATACTTTTTGCTTCCCCACTGGGTTCCGGCAACATGACGAAGACGGGCACAGACCAACATAAGAGCGGATTGACCATCCGGAAATGTACCGACTACTCTTGTCCGGCGCCTGATTTCTCGATTTAGTCGTTCGATTACATTATTTGTACGAATTCGTGTCCAGTGTTCCGTTGGAAATGCTGTATACGTCAAGGTTTCATTAATACTGTTTTCTATCTTAGAGGCAGCTTCTTTAAGCTTCATTTCTTGCAAGGATTTGATAACCTGCCTGGCCTTCTCTTGGGCTGCCGCTTTACTTTCTTGGGCATGAATTGCTTTAAGCATCTTAGCGACTATTTTTATTTTGGATCGAGGAACAACAGCGAAAACATTACGGTAAAAATGAACAGTGCAACGTTGGTATTTGGCTTCTGGAAATACTTCGTTTACAGCCTCCAGCATGCCTAAGCATTTGTCTCTAACAACTAATTTTACGCCCTCCAAACCACGACTTTTCAGCCATTTGAAGAACTCCAACCAACTAGCTTTGTCTTCTTTCATCCCTTCCGCTGCACCAAGAACTTCGCGGTAGCCATCTTCATTGACTGCAATAGCCACAAGTACACTTACGCTCTTATATTCACCGCCCCAATTACGGCGTAGATAAATGCCATCTACATAAACATAGGGGTATTTTCCGCCTTGTAGTGCACGATTTCGCCATTCCTCGATATGAACGTAGGCTTTCTTATTTAACTCACTGATGGTAGACGGGGACACTTTGGTTCCCCATAAAGCTTCTGTAATATCTTCTACCCGTCGAACGGATACTCCGGCCAAATACATTTCGATAAGGGCTTCTTCTACAGAACTTTCTCGCCGCCGATATCGTTCGATGATGGCAGTTTCAAAGGGAATGCCTTTGAGTTTAGGGACTTTAAGAGTTACATTCCCGGAGGTGGTCGTCAGATTTCTGTCGTAGTGACCGGAACGATAGCCTTGTCGGGATTCGGTACGCTCGTATTTCGCTGCCTGGGTTAAACCTCTGGCCTCTTGATCCAGTAAATTATTCAACGTTTCTTCCACGCTGCTGCGTACCAATTCTTTTAGTTCTCCCTTGATGATTTCCTCATTCAACTGTATAATTTCTTTGGACATGTTTGCAGTCTCCTTCGGTAAATGGTGTGTGGTGACTTCATTTTACCTTCGGACTGCAAACTTGTCCTCTATTTTTTGCCTTAATTCAATTTGCGAAATTTATTGTACCTTATCGAAAGAAATATCCTCCGTCGAATATTCTTTGATGATCGTAATAATTGGGAAAAGTTTAAAGCAAAATACGGGAGTCGTATCCGTGAAGTAGTCGTCAAGGAAGTTGAAAAATTTCGAAACTGTGGCGACCCGCGCAACGGCTTTAAACTCTTTGTATGTGAGGGATGCCACGAAATCCGACGCGTGCCTTTCCGGTGTAAGAGCCGCTTCTGTACCACCTGCTCCTGCGGCGAGACCGAAGAGTGGAGCCGTATCATGGCTGAAGAAGTTGTGCAAGTGAACCACCGGCATTTAGTGCTTACGATAGATGAGGGATTACGTGAGATATTTGAAAGAAACCGCTTTTTGCTGAAAGAATTTATGGATGAGGCGGTAAGAATCGTGCAGGAATACTTTAAGAAGAAGTACAAAGTACCCCTGGAATTATTGCTGGTTTGCATACATTTGGTTCGCGGCTAAATTTTAATCCGCATGTTCATATACTAGTAAGCATGGGAGGCATGAAGGAAAGCGGGGAGTGGAAAACATATGACTTTATACCGTTTACCATGCTGCGCAAGCAGTGGCAGACGGCAGTTTTAAAATTTATCAGGAGAAGTTTGAACGAGGAACAGAAGAGCAAAGTGCAGCCGCTATTGCAAGCCACGTACAAGGAGAATGCAGAGGGGTTTTATGTCTATGCGCCAAAACAGAGGGGAAAGATTCAGATTCAACTAAAGTACATAGGACGATATATGCGTCGACCAGCAATCGGTTTAAATCGAATTGTTAACTATGATGGGGAAAGAGTGAGCTTTAAATATCAGGATAAAACAAGTGGTGAAGAAAAACTGGAAACAGTAAGTGTTGAAGAATTTATTGGACGTTTAATTAAACATATTCCAGATGAGCAATTTAAGCTTATACGGCACTATGGGATATACAGCCGTCGTATAAAAACGTTAAGCAAAAAACTGATTGTGATATGGCAAAAAACTATTCGTAAGTGGTTAGTTGCAGCTAAACGACTAGTTCGTCGTGATTGGAGTGAGCGAATTAAAGATCACACGGGCAAAGACCCTATGGAATGTCCGGTCTGTGGCTGCTATTATGAATACAAGGGGGGAGTCTATCCAAAAGACGGTCAACTTATCGTAAGATATGCTAAGGAAAGTATGGCAAGGGATTGCTTGGAAAGGATGATCAGTTATATCACGGGGAATGAAGAAGAAAAAGAAAAAGGGCGGAAAACCAACACCACCGCGCCCAACTACTGTCCGATACAATTGTTTGGAATGTGATGAAAAAGAAGAAATCCCGTACCAAGTAGTACGAGATTTTGATCTTATGGATGATGGAGATCCGACTGTTCCACCACAATTTACTTGTTCGAAGTGTGGTGGAGCGATGCATCCACAATATTACAAAGGAGCACATGGTTTTGAATATAAGATATCGGATGTGAGATAAAACCCAAAGACCGCGTTAGCGGTTTTTCTTATTTTCTACCCCGTTTAAATAAGAAACTGAAATGAATGTATATAAGTGAAAGCCGATATGCGGGAAACACACATTAGCTTAAGAGTTCCTTAGCTATGTTGGTTTCAAAATAATTTTGGAGGGATTTAAATGGCCTATAATGGAGATTTGCCGGCAGATACTACGGCACCGGCGGAAATCAGGGAAAATTTTAGGGCACTAAAAGAAGACAAGATTGTTGCTGCAGCTAGTGCCACTACTGCGGATTCAGCAACAACGGCTGCAAGTTGTACTGGCAATGCGGCAACGGCCACCCAATTGGCTACCGCAAGGAATATTGCTATTACGGGTGACGTTGTAGGGACGGCAACCTCATTTGATGGCAGCGCTGACATCTCTATTCCTGCTGCCTTAGCCGACAGTGGAGTAACCGAAGGAACGTATACTTCTGTAACCGTTGATGCAAAAGGACGGGTTACGGCGGGAACCAATCCGACAAGTTTAGCAGTGGATGTAACCGGTAACGCGGCTACTGCCACGAAACTGGCTACTGCCAGAACGATTTCTCTTACGGGTGATGCCTCCGGTAGTGCATCGTTTGATGGGTCGGCGGATGTGTCAATTACTGTAGATGTGACCAGCGCAGATAGTGCTGCTACCTGTACTGGTAATGCCGCAACAGCGACTAAGTGGGCAGCTGCCAAAACATTAAGTTTTACCGGGGACGCTACTGGGTCTATGGCTGTTGATGGAAGTGCAAATGCCAGTGCGGCATTAACCCTCGCAAGCTCTGGTATAACGGCAGGCAGTTATACAAACGCAAATATTACGGTCGACTCAAAAGGTCGTGTAACTGCGGCAAGTAATGGTAGCGGGTCGCATGGAATGCAGGAATTTACTTCACCTGGTACTTTTATTGCTCCTGCATCTAGCGTTCTTATAACGATGACAGGGGCTGGTGGCGGCGGCGGCGGCGGTGCAGGCGGTACTTCAGGCGGCGGCGGTGGTGGTGGCGCAGGTGCGGCTGTTGTTAATTATCCAATAACCGGATTAACAATTGGAGCATCAATTCCTATTACCGTGGGAACTGCTGGAACTGGTGGAGCTGCGGGAAGTAATGGCGCAGGTAGCGCAGGCACTGCAGGAGGAACAACCTCATTTGGGAGCTATTATTCTTGTCCTGGAGGTGGTGCCGGAGCCGGTGCATGGAATAATGGTGTAGCCGGGGGAAGTGCAGGTGGTACAGGATATTTTTGCGGATCTGCTGGTGCAAGTGTAGCTAGTAATACTACTACTGGAGGAAATGGGGGTACCTCGTATTTTGGGGTAAATGGAAAAGGCGGAGCATCAAGTGCCGGTACAAACGCTTCTGGATGGGGATCTGGAGGCGGTGGCGGCGGCGGAAATTCCTATAATGCTTCAACTGGCTGGGCTGGTGGCAATGGAGCTCCCGGTATCTGTATAGTACAGTGGTAAGTGTAAAGAGGTTACCCGGTGGCTTCAGCTGCCGGGTAATGTATATAAGTGAAGACCGATATACGGGAGAAAATTAAAATAACAGACCCTTGGCTATGTCGGTTTAATTTAATTTTAAAGAAAGGTTGTGTTGCAAAAGGCAATAATAATTATCTGACTAATGAGGGCGGAATAGAAGCTCGACCCCGCAATGTCGCCTTACTAGCTTGCATTAAATATTAGGGTAATTTGTTCATTCTAAAGCCGGAAACTGACATTTGATAAGATTCAGGACTTGGAAGTTATGTCTTTTCCTATATAAAGTAGGTTTGGCCCCGTCGAAAGGCGGGGCATTTTTTGTTATACAGTTCAAAAGAACCTGATGGCTTTATTTTTGTTGAAAGATAGGATTTTTAGGAAAAATAATGAATATTTGTAATAAGTATATTAATTAATGGGAGGAAATTAGTTTGTTATTTTCTCAAAGGCAGGGATTAAAGCCAATAAAACAAGTTATACAATTGGAAGATATAGATAATGATTTAAAAAATGGGTTATGGAATGCATTAACAATTTTTTATTGGGAGCGAGTTAATCAGCCATTCCT
The DNA here is from genome assembly GCF_900476375.1 of Allolucifera butyrica. Classification (GTDB taxonomy): domain Bacteria; phylum Bacillota; class Negativicutes; order Sporomusales; family UPPP01; genus Lucifera; species Lucifera butyrica. Next base: position 95,795 of record NZ_UPPP01000116.1, read on the forward strand.
CGTTATAGTGGACCGAATCCATGGAGAGCGTTCGCATTATATGTTGCCATTTTTAAGAGTTATTTGGCATTCGTATTTTTAAAAAACTATAGACACTTTAGGGATAGATTGGAATAATATACACAAATTTATAAAGAACTATTTCTTTTCGTGCTCGTGGTTTGAAGTTTATGACTTTATAGAGTTTGTGGCTACACACGATAATGATGATGACAATAGTCAAAACTTTATAAAACTATGCAATAATATTTTAGAAAAAGAAATGTCAGGTTATCGTTTTGTTAACCGAGTAATAACCTCGATTACTTCTAAAGAAGAAATTGATTCCATAGAACAAGCAATCAAAAATTCGGATAGACTTAATGGGGCATCAACCCATTTTAATAGTGCACTACAATTATTATCGGATAGGAAAAATCCTGATTACAGAAATTCGATTAAAGAATCTATTAGTGCAATCGAGTCAACGTGTATGGTGATAACTGGCGACTCTAATGCAACATTGGGAAAAGCGTTGAAAACAATTGAAAGTAGTTTGGAAAAAGAATTACATCCAGCTTTAAGGGGAGCATTTGAAAAATTATATGGCTATACTAGTGATGCCGAAGGGATACGGCATGGGTTAATGGAAGAACCAAACCTCAAGTTTGAAGATGCAAAATTTATGCTTGTTGTATGTTCAGGATTTGTTAACTATCTTAAAGATAAAATTAAAGATTAAAAGTATTTCAAGAGTGAAAACTTAAACCCGGACAGCGACGCTGAACGGGCTTTTTTGCATATAAGAAAATTAAATTATCCTATAATATGGGAGAACGAGAAGTACAAGTAAGGTGGTTTTAAAGTGATTTCCACTGTATTGACTAGTTTAATCGTGAGCTTAATTGTAAGCATCTTTACATTCACTATTGGTCTTCGGGCAGGGAAAAATCAGGCTGATCGACCAAAACTGAAAGAAATTTATCGTATGCTGGCTGTTCATTTTGTTGAATTGCAAAAGGGAATAGCCGAGGGATGTCCCAAAAAATGGGAAGATTATCTATTTGATAAGGGGGAATATTATACCACTGTTGAGCGCATGATTAAGGACGGTTCTTTAATAGACTTACCTCCAAAATTAATGCTTAGGCTTGAAAAACTCGAACAAGAAATTCTTTACTTTGGATACAAACACAACCAAATAGCCAAAGAGATGTCTCGGTTTACATTCGAATATTTACAAAAGTATGTTTCTAATCCAATAGAAGAGTCTAAATATATTATTCGGTATGGGACCCTAAAAAGTTCCAGAGGGTTAGCTATTGGGATTCTGCTTACAGAAGATGGCGTGAAAGATTTTATTAGTAACTTTAATGATAATAACGTAGGTATCAGTTTCAGGGTGTTTAATGATAGGGAAGAAAAAGAAATATATGTATATCCTGATGGTTTATCAATATCAATTGCTGATTTTGTTGAAAAGCTATCACTATCTATTAGAGAACAACCATCAGTTTCTACGTTGCTAAATGAGAGACCAATGCTACAAAGGCAAGTTTCTAATATAATTAATATACTGGAAAGACGTACTAATGACCCTCATCCATTTTGGCAAACAATATTAACCGCATTTCATGATGTATTGAAAGGATAATAATCTTTGGGTATGAAGCGGATGCCAGGCAACATCCTTTAAAGGCGGTGGCTGCGGCATGCGTTACACTTGCCGGATAGGCCAGCGGAAATTTTTCCTGTTCTGCGATGAGGGACGTTGGTTTGTGGAGAAAAAATAATAGTACGTGGGGCCGTCTACAATGAGCGGTTTTTTTATTTTAAAGTAGTGTCCAAACCTGTGTCCATGATATGAATACGTTAGAATACAACTGAATACATTCAACGTCAAAAAACCAGTTACAATAGTTACAATAAGGAAGAAAGATAACATAATACACTAATAAATACAATAACATTCATTCGTAATGAGCGGGGCGGAGGTTCGAGTCCTCTTATCGGCTCCAGTTAAATTCAGCCTTCCGAGTAATCGGAAGGCTTTTATTATTGGCTTTAGCCAGTGGAGCGTGCGAATTTTGCCTCTCACTTTAGTAAAGGAAACTTTTTTTGAAAAGCTTGGCCATCAATCGCCAAGCTTCAGTTTTTCGTTCTTTGCTTCAATTGTAAAAAAATAGTTCAACAGGTGTTTAATCTGCTAACCCGGCTAAAAGGCCGGGCTTTTTTTATTCCTTATTGAATGTGTTTTTACCATCTGGAGTGGAATTCGTTGAACAATACAAGCGTTTCCGACCGGGGCGCCCCCCTTCGTTTTTGCCTGGACAAGGGAGGGATAAGGCGATACAATGGGTTTGAGAGGTGAAAGTGTATGACTAACGAAGAATTTCAGAAAATGGTGCTGGAGAAATTTGCGCAGTTAGACGACAAAATAGTTACTTTGGCGACCAAAGATGATATAGCTAATATGGCAACCAAAGACGATATAGCCAATATGGCAACCAAAGACGATATAGCCAATATGGCAACCAAAGACGATATAGCCAATATGGCGACTAAAGACGATATAGCCAATATGGCGACTAAAGATGATATAGCTAATATGGCAACTAAAGACGATATAGCGAATTTGCCAACTCGTGAGGAACTGCATAAAGTGATTGCAGAACAACAAAAAGACATCGTTGCGATGCTGCAGATTATGGATAAGAAGCTGACCACGATTCAGGAAACACAGGTCATACAGGGAGAATCCATTAATATTTTAGCCATGCGCCAATTGCAATGTGAATCGGAAATAGCCGCGCTGAAGAAAGCAAAGTAAAAGATGCTGTATTTCATAAAATTGATGTATCAGGCTTTTCTCTTGCCGCCGGGCATTTTTATTTTTACCCTTCTGGGGATTGGGTTGTGGCTGTGGCATAAAAAAGAGCCGGGCTGGCGGCTTGTTATCGTGGCAACTTGTATTTTCTATCTTTTTACGACCAATTTTATGGCCAGTTTGCTTTTACGGCCATTGGAACAGCGCTATATACCGCCGGCGCAGCCGGCCGGCGATGTCATTGTTGTGCTGGGAGCGGGCGCTCTCGCGGATGTTCCCAATGTGAACGGGACGGGGCAAGTCTCGGACTACGCCGCGAATCGCCTGCTTACCTGTCTGCAGCTATACCACCGGCTCGGGGTGCCGATTATTGTTTCGGGCGGGAAGGTCTTCCAAAGTTCCGGCAATGAAGCGGAAATATCCCGGACTACCTTGGTGGGGGCAGGGGTTCCTGCTGATAAAATTTTAATGGAGAAGGAAAGTCTGAATACGACTCAGAATGCACAGTATATAGCCCGGATTTTAAAAAGCCGGGGTTTTACCCGGCCCATTCTGGTCACATCCGCGTTCCATATGCCCCGGGCAGTTGCTCAGTTTGAAAAAGTGCAGGTTGCAGTCACGCCGTATCCGGCAGACTACCAGAGCAATCGCCGGCTCTATTTGACAATTTTTGATTTCATTCCGTCTGCCGACGCCCTGGATAAGATCAGTCTGGCATGGAAGGAATATTTGGGGCTTTTGGCCGTCCGGTGGTACTAAAATCGAGATTGCCGCGCTTCACTTCGTTGCGCTCGCTATGACATTATTACGTAGTCTGTCATTGCAAGCGCAACGAAGTGAAACAATCTCACTAACTTTCATTCCCTATGCATTTGTTCTTCCAGACTGGTACGGAATTCGTTCACGAATTCGAGGTGGTCTACTATTTTTAGCGGCAAGCCGATTTGTTCACAAAAGCCATTGAACAGTATATAGGCTTCCGGCCGGGCAACATAAAGGCAGCCCGGTTTTTTGTTGGGTTTCAGTATGGTATCAACAAGATAGGACAGGAAAATATGTCCCTCCGTTTTCAGATCGCGCACCATTTCTGCCCCTAGCAGCAGGCCGGATTTCCGGTCCAGGATTACTCCCATTGTGGGAAAATAAGGACGCTGCCCCTTATCACCGACCGGTGCGGGAGCGTAAAATATGTCGGCTTCCAGCTCAAAGCATTTATCGATTTTCAGGCGGCGCAGCTTCTGGATCAAAACATCGTTCTGGGAGGTAAACTCGCCACTTTCGATGACGTACTTTTGGGGTTGGACATAACGGTCTTTCCATTCCAGCGTACCGTCGTTCCCTTGCGAGGGAGTCCGTACCAGAAGGGTGTTATTCTTGCCCAACAGGATTTTTTTATTTTCCCGGCACCGGCCGGCAACTTGCAGCGCCTGACGCAGGATATGCTGCATGGTCCGGCACTGGTCGCCGGTTAGAAACCAGGGAAGCAGGCCGGGGGTATAATCCTGAAAAGAAGGCCACTGGTTGCGGCCGCGAAATTTGAGTCCCAGATTTTTGATGGTTTGTAGTTCTTCTTTCAGCAGCATGTTCCGGTCTTCGAAGGAACAGGACAGACAATCTTGTTCGTAAGAAAAGTCCGGCGGAAAATCCGGCATATCGTTACTTAGTATTTTGTTTAACAAGTATAGCCCGTGGACGTCACGGTAGGCGGCAATTCCAAAGTGTTCTGCGGAGGCCCCCATAATGGAGCAGTAATAGATAAGGCCGCTTTCCGGGTCCCGGACACCGAATATTTCGTAGTCGTCCATCCAGTCCCAGCAGCGAGCCCTGTTGAATTCTGTTGCCAGTTCATAAAGAGCCTTCCATTGTGTCAAATCGGGTGTGTTAGTATTAACCATCCTTAATTCCTTTCTCTGCTCATATTTTTACACAAAATCGAATTCAATTAACTATATCACATTAAAACTACCCAAATTTCAAGTATTCTAATACCATTTCCATAATTCGCCAAAAGCTCCTAAAGTCCTTTTGAAGTAACTTCTTCAAGACAAGTAATCACGGTGAAGACCAACTAAAAAGCGGAAAAATTCCTTAGTTAATGCAGGAATTCTCCCGCTTTATTTTTTTCGGTTTTCCCTCTCCGAACACAACGCCTAAATTATGATACTTACTAAAGGAGCAAGGCCTGATGTTCCCTTGGCACCGCCGTACTCTTGATATCACCTTATTTGATAATTTAAAGCTCAATCTAAATGGCATGTATCCAATTAGTGGTATGATTTTTGTTCCTTTATAGGTTTTCAATAAAGACCTAAATGACCTAAATGACCTAAAACTATTAATTATACGAATTGGATGATATTTTTAAAGAGACGGTGTTATCGGAATCGTCTGATAGCAATCTCTGTGTAATGTTAATGTCGTCGCCTTCAAAAAATTTAAGGAGATGATTATGATGTAATGCCGTGATATTTGTATAGTTGTAGAACCGACCGGAAAACCGCAATATTGCAGTATCGGAAATTTAAGAATTTTTAAGCGAGGAAGGAGAAAGTATTGTTATGAATAGCATGATAATTATAATTGCCGTAATACTTTCCATCGTAATCGGCCGCATGAAAAAAATCAACATTGGTCTCCCGGCCATGGCGTTTGCGTACTTAATCGGCAGTTTCTTACTTAATATGAAACCTGGTGCTATTATCGCATTATGGCCCATGGGCATCTTTTTCGTTATTTTAGCCATCTCGCTGTTTTTCAATTTTGCCAATGAGAACGGTACCCTGGAGACGTTGGCCTCAAATCTTTTATACCGTTTCCGCGCGTATCCGGCGATGCTGCCGGTCGTCATCTTTTTTGTGGCTGCCTTGATTGCCGCGCTTGGAGCCGGCTATTATGCCGTTATGGTCATCCTGACCCCCATAGCGCTCATCATCTGCAATAAGATTAATGTTAACCCGTTGATAGGCGGTCTGGCCGTAGATCTCGGCGGGCAGGTTGGTTCTAACTTCATGATCAGTCTCAACGGCGTTATTTTCCGAAACCTGATTACCGGCGAAGGTTATTCGAGTGAAATAGCCTTTACCACTACCCTTACCATCTTTATCATATACCTGATTATGGCCTTCGTTATAATCACCGGGATGATGTTCTTCAGCCGCAAACAGACGCTGTCCGGAGCGGGTCAGAGTATTAATCTCTCTGAGGAATTGAAGAAAGCCGTGCCATTCAATCAGAAGCAGAAGATAAATCTCAGCCTCATTTTTATCTTCGTGGCTATCCTTCTGATACCGTCGTTCCTTCATTTTATGTTTCCCGGCGCCAAGATGCTGACCTTCATTAATTCAAAAATCGATGTCGGTCTTATTGCCATTATATTTGCCATTATTGCTCTGTTCCTCGGTCTGGGAGATGACAAGAGCGTTATCTCGAGAGTGCCTTGGAATACTCTTATCATGATCTCCGGCATGGGTATGCTGACTGCGGTTGCCGTAAAAGCAGGAACCATCCAGCTTCTTGCCCACTGGGTGAGCACCAGCATCCCGATCGGCCTCATTCCCGTAACTCTCAGCATCGTCGCGGCGTTTGTGAACATCATTGGCGGCAGTTTTGTGGGTGTCGTCGCCCCGGCACTCTTCCCCGTCGTTGCATCCGTTGCGCACCTTACCGGTTTGAACCCTACGCTGCTGTATACCTGCTTAACAGTCGGCGGTCTTGCCACCGGTATTTCCCCGTTCTCCGCCGGCGGCGCCATTATTATGGGCTTTACGAAAGAAAGTGAACGCGATGTAATGTTCCGTAGAGAACTCTTCATTGGCTTGCCGGTGAGCATCGCTTGCGCAGTGGTTGCGAGTCTCATCTATTTTGCCATCGTCGGTTAAAAACAAATAAACAGTCCGGTTCGGAGTGTGAAATGTTGATGATTCCAATCCAGAATCACGCCTTATAGTGTAGACTTGGAAATCAAATAAAAAAGCGGAAGAATTCCTAAATGCAGGAATTCTTCCGCTTTATTTATTCTGATTTTCGTCTCCCGAATACGAGGCAAGTATCGTTTTCAGCTTGGTTTTATCCTGTTCAGACAAGGGGACGCCTCAAAGACTACATCCGGCTGTTCAAGAATTTTTTTAAAATCTTTGGGCTTGTTAACGGGAAATGACAATGTGGCAGTTGAACTTAATAAAAGAGTCAGTTAAACAAAAATAGGACTATAGTCCCGTTACGTTGTCTGTTTTTTTACACGACTTATATAATATTGGGATGTGTAACCAAAAATAGGTGTATAAATGCTTCGATAAAAAGCTAAGTCTTTTATTTTAAGGAGAAATGAAATGTATCTTAAAGCTTGTTTATGTACTATGATGTTTCTAGTTTGTTTTTCAACAAGCGGGTTTGCTGAAAGCTGGCACGATTTGCCTGATGGGATTTGTGCCAAGTACGCTGCGCAGGAATTTGAAAAAATTGCTCCAGCCCCAGGCGTTAACTGGCTAAATTATAACTATGACTGGGTTGTGCAAGCCCAACAGGCTGGGTGGGTAGTAAAAACTACGGTTCGCAATGTAATGGTTGGGGCGATTGCGGAATGGCAGGGGCTTGACCGCAATGGGGGGCATGTCGCCATAGTAAGGAAAGTGCTGTCCGACCGAATTATTGTCGAAGAAAACAACGTAGGGAATACAACGGGCAGCCGGGATTACACATTCGGCGGAAGACATTGCAAGACCGAGGTAACGGACGGCTGGGGCAAGACAACAATCAGAGCTATAAAATATGATGATATGTTAAAAATGGGCACCAGAAAATTCATGGGCTATATTTGGCCGGTGCGTCAAAGCGATTATGATAAAGATCCTTCTAAATATGAAATATCTTATGAAGATCAAATGCATAGTAAGGAGCCTCTATATAAAGGATTTAGGGAATACTGGGGTCCTGCTTATATGCTTAAGGAATTTGACAAAATAGCTCCGGTGCCCGGTGTGAACTGGCGGGGCAATGTGAGTGACTGGGTTAAAAATGCAAAAGCAGCAGGTTGGGTCACTAAAAGTGATTTTCATGACGCCCAAATTGGCGCATTATTAATTAGATATAATCCTAAGAATAATTTGGTTAAGGTCAGCATTGTTCGGGAGATTAAAAAAGACGAGCTTATTCTCGATTCCCGGGAGAATAATTTGTATCCTTTTACCGAAACAGTACCAATAGCTGATTTACAAAAAACGGATAAAAATAGTTATAGTTTTCTGGGATACATATGGCCTGTAAGAAGCTAAATAATAGCTTTATCAACATAAAAGTTGTATTTTGTGATATCTTGGTTTATAAGAAATTACTTCTTTATAAGCGTTAATACTTATAAAAAGAGGAAAACAATGAACACACTAGATTATCTTTCCTATTGCGGTGGCGCTGGTCTAATTATGGTATTTCTTTATATTTTTTTGGAAATACTGTTTGAAAGTATAATTCCAGCCATGAAAAGAAAGTATTTTAATAAGAAGGATAAATAAAGACCCTTTTACGTTATCGTTAGGGACGCGACAATTTGAAAGCGTCAAACGATTACCGGAGGAAATTCGCAAGGTTCTTACGCGGAAAAATTCCTTAGCTAATGCCGGAATTCTTCCGCTTTATTTTTTCGATTTTCCGTCCCTGAATACGATGGCAAGTGTCGCTTTCAGCTTGGTTTTATCCTGTTCGGACAACAAGCCTCGGTCAAGATAGACAATGGAACCGGTACCTTGTCTATGTACTTTAAATCACTGAAAAGGTGGTAATTGCAAGAATCTGCATGCGGAAATGAAAATGAGGCTAAAGTCCTAGTGAATAAGGGAACTAAGTCCTATGGAAAACTATGGAATTTTATGTCGATTTTTGATAAAATAAACAAGAATCAAATGAAAATCAAATAAAACAGGCAAAGCGTTCTCTATTCGTTTCCGATTTCACTGCTCTATTTTGACTCGCATTAAGTTTTATTGCAACAGTATTTGTCGCTTAATTATATAGGTTTTCTTTTAGAGTCAGCCTAACGATTCGGTTGGCTCTTTTTATTTTTTTATAGGTCAATGTATTGATTTTATAATCAGCTAAACCGCCTTTATGAACAAGAATACGACCTTTTTAGATAAAGATTATGGCAAAATACGTCAATTTATGATAAGGATCGTATTAGATTCTAATGAAAATTAAAGAGACATTCATATTTTTTACGAGGGAGAGAACTGATGAATTTATTTCGCAGCCAATCATTGCAGAAGAGTATTGTACTCACCGCAGCTATTTTGTTGTTAGGGCAAAATTGGGCCTGGGCCGCCCAGGCGCCGAACCGCACGGATATTGAAGACCAAAACCGCCGTGCCCGCCAGGAAGCACAAGACCGTCAGCAGCGCGCCGAAAGCCCCGACGTCTTCCTGCAGAAGGGAGGGAATGGGGAGCATACGATTCAACTGCCGGAGGAAACGCCCAGCTTTGTCATCCATACCTTTCAGTTGGAAGGCGACCATTTAGAGAACTTTCTCTGGCTGCAGCCGCTGTTAAACCAATACGCCGGCGCTAAGATCGGCAAAGAAGGCATCAACCTCTTGGCTAAACTGTTGACCGAATCCTTAATCGACCGGGGCTACATTACAACCCGGGTGCTGATTCCTCAGCAAAACCTTTCGAGCGGCGTGTTGCGTTTTCGCATCCTGCCCGGCATCATTCAAGACATCCGGTTTGTGGACCCGACCATCCGCGGAATCTGGCAATCCGCCTTTCCGGTCCGGCCCGGGGACATTCTCAATCTCCGGGACCTGGAGCAGGGGCTGGAACAAATGAAGCGGGTGCCTTCCCAGGATGTGGACATGCAGCTCTTGCCCGGCGACAAACCGGGGGCCAGCATGGTCGCCATTACCGTCAAACAAGCTAAGCCCTGGAAAGTGATTTTCTCCCTGGACGACTCGGGCAGTCAGGCCACCGGCAAGCTGCAGGAGTCGGCCACGTTTTCCTATGACAACTTTTTAGGAATTAACGACCTGTTTAATGTTTCCTTGAATTGTGACGCCGACCGGGCCGGTTCCGACAGAGGGACCTCCGGTAACAGCTTCTACTATTCCTTTCCCCAGGGCTACTGGACTTATAGCATTTCTCATTCGTATTATCAATACCACCAGACCGTTGCCAACAGCGGGAATTCCTTTGTGTCTTCCGGTCAAATGGATGACTGGAATATCGAGGCCGAACGGCTGCTGCACCGCGACCAGCGCCAAAAGACCAGTCTGGCCTTTGCCGTATCGACCGGTCTGAACCAATACTTTATGGATGATACCGAAATCGGCGTGGAGCGGCAACAGATCACAACGGCTAAACTAGCTTTACGGCAAAAACAGTATAATGGCCAGACCGTTCTTAACTGGGAACTGGCGGCGCAGCGGGGCGTTCCCTGGTTTGGTGCCGAGCCGGATCCCCAGGCTTCCTCCGCCGATTCGCCAACCACCCGTTTCACCGTCTGGACGGCGGACGCCACGCTAACCGCGCCGGTCCACTTTGGCAACCCCAAAGCGCAATATACCGCCGTCTTACACGGCCAATACACCAAAAATACGCTTTTTGCCTCACAATGTCTGAGTATTGGTAACCGCTATACGGTGCGGGGCTTCGACGGCGAGCAGACCCTATCCGGGGAAACCGGCTGGTATTGGCGCAATGAACTGAGCTTTCCTCAGGCCAACTCCGGCGAATTCTACCTGGGACTGGACTGCGGCCATGTCTATGGTCCGACCTCTGCCTTATCGCCGGGACGGTTCCTGCTGGGTTCCGTCCTGGGAGTGCGGGGTAATTGGCAGGGCGCCCAATACGACGTCTTTCTCGGTTTTCCTCTTAGAAAACCGGCGGCCTTGGAGACCGCCAGCCCCACGTTAGGCTTTCAGCTGATTTATCAGCTTTAATCAATAGAGAGAAAAGATAAAATTATAAAATTGCCAGACCGTTCTCAAGGAGGAGATTGCATGTCAAGGAAGCGACAAAAATGGATTGCCTGGCTGACTCTGATCCTGTTCAGCCTGCAGCCCGTCATGGCCAGCGCCCAGGTGGCGGTTGACCCTAAGGCGGCCAAACAGAACCAGCCCAGTGTAACGACTGCGGCCAACGGAACCCCGATTGTCCAGATCACGGCGCCGTCCGCGGCCGGGGTGTCCCGCAACCAGTTTCGGCAACTGGACATTGATGCCAAAGGTCTTATCTTTAATAATTCCTATTCTTTAATTCAGACGCAACTGGCCGGGTACATAACGGGCAACCCCAACCTGGCCGGCGGCAGCGCCCGGATCATTCTCAATGAAGTAACCGGCGCCAATCCGAGCTATCTGCGGGGTTATGCCGAAATTGCCGGCTCCAAGGCCGATCTTATTATTGCCAATCCCAACGGTATTTTCGGTGATGGATTCGGCTTTCTCAACACCAACCGGGCTGTCTTAACAACTGGTACGCCTGTCTTCGGCGGCAGCGGCAGTCTGGACGCCTTCCGCGTCACCGGCGGCCAGATCACCATTCAAGGCGCCGGCATGGACGCCAGCGGGGTAGAACGGGCCGACCTGATCAGCCGGGCCGTCAGCGCCAACGCCGGCATCTGGGCCAAAGAACTCAATGTGGTTACCGGCGCCAACCAGGTTGGCTATACTGATCTCAGCACCCAGAAAATTACCGGCGACGCCAACCAGCCAGCCGTTGCCATTGACGTGGGTGCCTTGGGTGGCATGTATGCCAACAAAATTAAGCTGGTGGGAACGGAAAAGGGCGTTGGCGTCAACAGCCAAGGAACGCTTTCCGCTACCGGCGGCGATATTACTGTCACTAACGACGGCACCGTCGTATTGGGCGGCACGACCAACGCCAGCGGCAACCTCAATGTCAACGCCGGTGATACCGTCACCACCGCCGGCACCGTCTACGCCCAGGGGAATACCACCCTGACGACCAGCGGCGGTCTCGTCAATACGGGGACGGTGGGGGCTAAACAGAATACCACGCTGACAGCGCAGACTGTCAACTCCACCGGGACCCTGGCGGCGGGTCTACAAACCGACGGCTCTCTTGGCAGCAGCGGGGACTTGGTTGTTAATGCTAACGGTATGGTGACCGCCCAAGGCCAAAATCAGGCCGGCGGCAACCTGACTGTAACCGGGACCAGCATTAACCAGAGCGGCGCCACGACGTACGCCGGCGGCAACGCCAACATTACGGCGACGAATGGGGATATTACCCATACCGGCGCCAAGATGCAAGTCGGCGGTACTTTAACCCTCAACGCCACCGGCGCGGTAACCAATGATAAAGACGTGAATGGCAATGCCGGCCAGATTATAGCGAACAGTCTCGCCATTACGGCTAACCGGATCTCGAATATGGGCGGCTATATTGTGCAAACCGGTACGGAAAGCACCAGCCTGACCGCGTCAGGCAGCCTCGACAACACTAGCGGTATCATCGCCACCAATGGGACCAACTTCAATCTCTCCACCGCTTCGATTAATAATAGCCAGGGGACCCTGCTTCATGCCGGAACCGGTACGTTAGCCGTTACTGCCGCTAATGGCATTACCAATACCAACGGCGGAAGCATTCAGACCAATGGCGGCGCGAACCTGCAAACAAGTATGTTAGATAATACGCAAGGCCGGGTGTCGGCGCTCCAATCCATGGGTTTTAACGGCAATACCCTAACCAATGACCGGGGAGTGATTACGGCCGGCGGTGACCTAACCCTGGGAATGCAGAATGGGTTCAGCAATCAGGGCGGAACCGTGCAAGCCGCCGGCGCGCTCCAACTGAATGCCCGGACCGTCGCCAACCAGGGCGGCAGCCTTACCAGCCTGGATGGCAGCGGACTGACTGTGAATGCCGCGCAAACCATTGACAATACTGCCGGCACGATCGGCGGCAACGGCGATGTAAATCTAACGGCGGCAAACGTAACCAATCAATCCGGCAAGATCCTTTCCCAAGGCAGCCTGACGGCGGCTGCCCAAAGCATTGACAATACCGGGGGAACAATCACGGCGCAGCAGGATGTAACCCTGGGTGGCGCCGGGGCAATCCTGACCAATACGTCTCAAGGACAGATTACCGCGGGCGCCAATCTGTCGGCCCAGACCAACACCCTGAATCTCGCCGGCGGGAGCCTGACGGCCAAGCAGGATGTCAACCTGACCGCCACGGCGTTGAGCGGCGGGGGAACGGTGACCGCCGGACGGGACTTTAGCCTTACCGTAAACAGTGATTTCACCAATACCGGTGACAATGTCTTTAATGTTAACCGGGACTTTACCTTAACGACGGGCAACTTTATCAATCTGGCCAAGCTGACCGCAGTCGGCAATTTGAATCTTCATGCCGCGAGCGTGACGAATAACGCCGGCGCTGCGTTGCAAGGCGGTAATGGACTCAATATAACGGCGGCGGGGGATGTCAACAACGCGGGCGATCTGGAAGGAAACACCACGGCGATTAGCGCCAAGAACTTGACCAATACGGGTTCCGTCTTCGGCGGCAACGTAACTGTCACAGCGGATACTATTGCTAATACGGGGAGCTCAGCCGTCATTGCGACGACCCAAAATACCAATCTGTTCGTTAAGACCTCTTTGGAAAACAAAGATGGGGCCAATATTTACAGCCTGGGGAATCTCAATATTGCCGGCAGCTCGGCGAAGGATGCCAATGGGGAATATGCTGACCGGACCGGTTCGGTGTTGAACCAGTCCGCGACAATCCAGGCGGAAGGAAATGTTGGCATTTATGCAGATACGCTGACGAATAAGAAAAGTCAGTTTGCTGCGGAACAACAGGTGGTCGCCACAAACCAGTATGCCGCAACTGGTTATTGGGATACTTCTAAATGGTATACGGATGCGGATGGGAATGGAAAACCAAGCGGCAGTCCGGGAATTTTAGTTGCACCGTTAACCTATTTAGTAAGTGAAACCATAAGCGAATCGAAGGTTACCCAGGATTCGCCTCAAGGCAATATTTTGGCCGGCCAGAACATGGTTTTACGGGGCGGCGAAATTACCAACGATATGAGCAATATCCTGGCTGCTAATGTGTTGGATGCAAAGGCGGACACGGTTAATAACACGGTTGGAGGCGCTGTCCGGGTTACTCAACAAAATTTGGTACAAATAATCGGATCTGAGACTTTAAATTCGGGGAATCATGGGTATGAAGAACATTGGTTGCCAGTAATAAAAACTTATCAAACCACAACGACTGAAGCATTACCGGACTATTCCTCGGTCTTTGGCGGCGGACAACAGGTTACTATCCAAGCGGTGAACGTCAATAATACGACCGTGACGCCGACCAATCTATCACTGGGTAACAATACGGCGCTAACTGGCACGCAGACCGTTAATGCCGTTGGTGGCAACAATCTGCAAACCCTGCTGCCGGCCGCCGGCTCCAGTGGGGATGGCACAGGTTCTCAGACCACCGGCGGCAATAACATCGTATTGCCCACGAACAATCTGTATATGGTTCATACGGACCCAACATCTAAGTATCTTGTGGAAACCAATCCCCGCTTTACCAGCTACAGTAATTTTATCTCCAGCGATTATATGCTGCAGCAACTGGGGATTGATCCGGCATCGACCATGAAACGCCTGGGTGATGGATTTTACGAGCAGCAATTGGTGCGGGAACAAGTGACCCAGCTCACGGGCCGGTATGTCCTAAGCGGCTACGCTTCGGCGGAGGACCAGTATAAGGCGCTGCTGGCGAATGGAGCGGCCTATGGCAAACAATTCAATCTTCAGGTGGGAGTAGCCCTGACGGCGGATCAGATGGCCAAGCTGACCTCGGATCTGGTTTGGCTGGTGGAAAAAGAAGTTGACGGACAGAAGGTTCTGGTGCCGGTGGTTTATCTCGCCCAGGTTCAAAGTAGCAATGTAAAGGCCGACGGGGCGGTGATTGCCGGGGACAATGTGCAAATTACAGCCAGCGGTGATGTCAACAACGCCGGGACGATCCAGGCGAAAGGCAACGCCACCATCAGCGCGGTGAATATCAACAACTATGGCGGTACCATTGCGGGCGGCCAGACTACGCAGCTCACGGCCGGTCAGAACATCATAAATCTGAGCGGGACAATCCAGGGGAATCAACTGCAGCTTACCGCCGGCAATGATATTCAAAATAAAACCGTCTCCTTAACGACGACGCTGCCGATTCTGACCAAGACCATTGCCGGCAATGTCGCCAGTCTGAACGCCGGACAGAATCTGTTGGTTCAGGCGGGTCACGACATCTCGATTACCGGCGCCACAGTTAAGGCCGGTCAGGATGTTACAATGAACGCCGGCGGCAGCCTCAATGTGGATAGTGTACAGCAGCAAGATCGCCTTACTTCTTGGAAATATCTCAAGGATAATGTTACGAATACGGCAAGCAGCATCCAGGCGGGCAACAATGTAAGTCTGGCCACAGGCGGCGATATGACCCTCCATGGGGCGCAAGTGAACGGCGGTCAGGATGTTACCCTAAGCGCTGGGAAGAACCTTACAATGGACAGCGTGCAGCAGCGGGATCAGGTTGTGAACGGGGTTAATGTCACGGATACTGTGAGCAACACCGTAACCAGCATCCAGTCCGGGAAGAATGCAACTCTGGTAGCCCAGGGCGATGCCAACTTAACGGGCGCCCAAGTGAACGCAACAAACAATCTGGCCCTTGTCACCGGCGGGAATATTACCCTGGGAGCGGTAAAGGACGAGAAGATTAATGATCAGACTGTCGGCGTGGATGGTGGCTGGAAACGGACCCGGACGGATGATGAGACCGTTATCGGTACCAACCTGCAAGGGGGCGGCAATGTCACCGTGGCGGCAGGGAAGGTTTCCGGCGGATCGTTGGTGAGTGGCGCTGCGGTAAGTGGCGGCAGCATCACCCTGGCCGGCAGCAATATTACCAGCCAGAACGGCGGCGTAACGATTGCTGCTGATAAAGATGTGACCGTGCAGGAAACGACCGAGAAGCATGAGTCGTTAGTACAAACGCATACAGAAAGCGGCGGCTTCTTCTCTAGTACGACCACCGATACGATGAATTACTCTTTGGTTAACCAAGTCAAAGGCAGTACCGTTTCCGGCAACACTGTGAATATTACCACCGGCAATGACCTGACCGTGAAGGGCAGCAACATGGTCGGCACGAATGACGTAAACCTGACGGCGGGAAATAACATCAACATTACATCGGCGCAGGAAAATAGCCAGACCGAGAACTATGTCCATAAGCAGACCTCCGGCATCTTTGGCGGGGGCGGCTTGAGCATCACCATCGGCAGCCAGAGCCAGAAAAATGATACTACGCAGAATACAGTTACCCAGGTGAGCAGCACCGTCGGTTCGACCAACGGCCAGGTCAATATTACGGCCCATAAGGATGCTGCGGTCACCGGCTCCGATATGATTGGTTCGCAAGGCATTAATGTGACCGGCCAGAATGTGACCATCGATTCGGCCAATAACACGGACCAATTAAAAGATACGTACGAATTCAAGCAAAGCGGACTGTCCGTTTCCGTAGGTAATTCCACGATTAATGCCTTAACAACCGCCACGAACGATGTGAACCGGAGCCAGGACGTACAGGACAGCCGATTGAAAGCGTTATATGAGTATAAGGCCGCGGAAACGGCCCAACCAGCCATCGAGGACATCACGAAAACTAACGGGAAAGCTTTAACGGGAGGACTGAGTGTAACCGTCAGCCTGGGCAGCAGCAGTACCCAGTCGACAACGACCAGTCAGGCAATAACTGCCCAGGGCAGTACCCTGACCTCGGATAAGGACATTACCATTACCGCGACCGGCAGCGGCGCGAAGGATTCGTCCGGTAAAGCCACCGACGGCAACCTTAATGTGGTGGGTTCCACCCTGACTAGTGAGAATATTAACCTGAATGCCGCCAAGGACATCAACCTGCAGTCGGCAAGCAATACGAGTCAGAACAACACGACCGAGAGTAGCAGTTCCGCGGGCATTGGTGCTACCTTTAGTCCCGGCGGCGGTACCGGTCTTTTTGTCCAAGGTAGCAAAGCCAACGATAATGCCAAGGAAAATGGAACGACCTATACCCAGACCCAGGTTACGGCCAACAACAATCTGACCATCAACTCCGGCAATGACACCAACATAGTCGGTTCGCAGGCAAAGGGCGGCACGGTCCAAATGAACGTGGGCGGCAACCTCAATATTGCCAGCCAACAGGATACTGATAACTATACGGAAAAGAGCAGTTCGTCAGGCGGCACGCTTGGCATCAATATGCCAAGCACGGCCTCCGTAAGCAAAGGCAAAACCGACTCGAATTACCAGAGTGTCACCCAACAAAGCGGTGTCTATGCAGGAAAAGGCGGCTTCGATATCCAAGTAGGAAAGAATACGGACCTGAAAGGGGCAGTGATTTCTAGCGAGGCGACGCCGGATAAGAACAAATTAGACACTGGCTCCCTTACTTATTCCAACATTCAAAACAATGCTAACTATGATTCAAGCAGCGTTGGAGTTAACCTTGATACTCATAAATATAGTAAAGATGATCCGAACTATAAAAACCAAGGTCTTACACCGAATATTGGTGTAACTGCTACCGGTAATGCAAGTAGTACAACTCAATCTGCAATTTCAGCAGGAACGATTATTATCGGTGGTAAAAAAGTTGACCCTGTTGGGTTAAGTCGCGATATGACCAATGCAGTGAATGAATTAGGTAAAATCTTCGATAAAGCCAAGGTACAGGAACAACAAGAGTTGGCAGGATTATTTGGTGAAGAAGCATTTAAGGCAATTGGTGATTTGGGACTTAAAGAAAATGACCCGAACAAAGTTGCTCTCAAAGCATTTGTCGGTGGCATCATGTCCCAAATGTCCGGTGGAAGTTTTGGTTCTGGAGCGGCAAGTGCAGGACTTACCCAAATTGTAACGAGTGAATTGGCAAAGATAAAAGACCCAGCACTAATGCAATGGGCAAGTTATGTAGTTGGAGCAGCATCATCGGCGGCAGTTGGAGGAAATGCGCAAACTGGCGGTAGTATCACTGTAAATGATATAAGAAATAACTTCCTTTCTCATTGGCAGCAGCAACAACGTCAGGCAGCACTCGATGCTGGAGATTTGAAAACAGTTGCATATTGGGATATGATTGATAAAGCTCAAGATCAAGTAGCTAGCGGAATGAATATTTACCTTACTGAGGAAGAATGGAATAAAGAGGAAAATCAAGGATTGTTAAATACTGTATCCGTGCAGGCACAAGAGTTAGCGGCAGACCCAGATTTCCAGAATTCATGGTTAGTAAATACCCCGACTTTTGATTATTCAACATTAGCAGAAGCTGGAGTTATTGGGACTGCTGTAGTAATAGCTGGTGTAGTAGTATATAATTATAATGGTACATTGGTGAAAGCTGTAAGTTCTGGAGAGATTGCAGCCAGTGCTGCCCAATATCAAAGATTAAAAGAAAGCTTAGCGCAGGAAGAAATCCAAAGTGTCGTTCGTACAACGGAGCATGGAGTAGTAAGGTTACTAGGAAGAGGATTTACGCCAGAGGAAATAAGTGACATAAAACTATCACCAGACAAGATTATGACACAAGCTGATGGGGCTAACGTGTTTATTAAAAGTTTTAGTGATGGAAAGTATAGTGTTATAGTCGAAGGCGAAAATGGTGTTGTTACTGCATTAAGAAACATTAGTGAGAAATCATTAAATAGGTTAGCGAATAATTATGGATGGGAGTGATATGATGAGAAATCAAAAATATAGATGTTGTTTTTGTGGTGAAACAGTTATCTCCAACGAAATGGATGTAACAGGCCTAATTGTTGTATCTAATTGGGATAAAGGAGTTGATAGACAACAAGAACAGCAGCTATTTTGTCATATGAATTGTTTAAAAGAAAGATTAGAAGAAAGTGTTCCGCTATATATTGCTGATTTAATTGATTAGGTGTATTGTTCTAACTAAAAATGAGGTCAACGGACGAAAAATTGAACCGCTCCCTGTCAAGTCAATGTCATTAAGTTAAGCAAAATAGAACGTTTACATCGATAAAAGTAGATGTAAACGTTCTATTTTTATATTTGCTAGTCATATAAAAGAACTCTTGACAAATAGTCGGAAATTTGCGGCCCTGCCCTTGAAATATAAAGGTTCGAGGGAGGAACGCATATGAAACCAACTGAAGTAAAAGAAATACTTTCACACATAATAAGTACTATATCAGATGATCCATCTGATTTTTTGCAAAATCCATAGAAAATGTCAAAGACCAGCTAATTAAACCTGTAAAGCATTGTCAAGAGATGAATTACCGAAATAAGGTAAAAAGACATGGCGAAAAAGCCGTCCTGAAAGACAGTGAAATTCGGTATGATGAACACTTAATCTGAGAGAGTTTCTTTCACTCTAGCATAATAAATCCGAAGAAATTTGTTTAAACCTGCGATTTTTGCTACTTTAACTGGCTTTCCTTCAGCTTCTTTTTTCTGCATGAAAGTATAAACAGCGTTGTCGTGAGAAGGCTTGGCTTTCCGTATGCTGTTGATGATTTCAAAACCTGTTTTACGCAAGGTTGGGCTTCCCCGTTTAGAAATGCTGCGCTTGACAGATAAAAGACCTGACTGATGTGGTGGAGAGTCCAGTCCGGCATAAGCAATAAGAGCATTCGCACTGTGAAATCGGCAAATATCTCCGACTTCGGCAACGATCCTAACTGCCAAAGTGGGACCGATTCCCGGCATAGCCAATGCAACCGAATACCCCGGAAGTACCTGTGCAATGGTTTTCATATCAGACAGAATAACAGTCAAAGTGGTTTCGATTTCCGATAAAACACGTACAGCTTCCTGAATCAACATTTTGGTGGATTGTAATTGAGAAGAAAGCGTGGTGATTCCTTGTTTTGCTAAAGAATAGAGAACATAAGCTTTCTTTTCGTTGGCATAAAACCCTTTCTTCTTTGCCCAACAAGTAAAGTCTTTGACAAAACGAGTTTCACTAAAGCGGATAATATTGTCAAAATGCCAATAACGTGAAACAACGGCACAAAGCTTTTCATGATTAGAGTGCTCGGGTTGGCTGCGCAGCAAAGGTTTCACACCCGGCATTGTTTTGTCCAGCAGGTTTGTTAAATTAACTTTTGCTTTGATCTTCAGGCTGGTGTAGTGCAAATACTGTCTGCTTAACAAACGCAGTTCTGCATAAGCTTCGTCTTCAGGAAGATATTCAGTGAGGTGGTACCAATTATCAATCCCATAATTTGCAATCTTTAAGCTGTCCATCCGGTCTGTTTTACCCTGCCGCAGCGAGATATCGCAATATTTTTTCATGAGCAATGGATTTATGACGCAAACAAAAATATCGTTTTGTTGCAGAAAGGTTACGACAGGAAGGTGGTAAATACCTGTCGCTTCCAGAATCACACGCGTTTCCCCATCGGATAGATTATGTATACGCTCAGTTAGCAAGGCTAAATCCTTTTCGGTGTGGGATACCTCAAAGGGAGCGTGTACCACCTCGCCATATGGTTTCAGCATGTAGGTCTTAGAGTAGGTCTTAGAGGGTCAGGCTTGAGTTATTATAATGATTGACTTATTAAAAACGATTTGTTAAGCTGAAAATAAAGTAAAAGTAGCGGGTGAAAGAAAAACATGGCCAGAAAACCAAGAGTACATTATGAAGGGGCAGTGTATCATGTAATAGCTAGGGGAAATAACAGAGCAAGTGTATTTGGAACAGATGAAGAAAAACAAAAATATCTAGAGATTATTTCAGACTACAAAGAACGATATGGATTTCAGTTATATGCTTATGTCGTGATGGATAATCATGTGCACTTGCTGTTGCAGGTTGGAAGAATTCCATTAGCCAAAATAATGCAAGGGGTTCAGCAAAGATATACGCAATACTATAATTGGCAGCAGAAACATAGTGGACATGTATTTGAACAGCGTTATAAGGCATTTTTATGTGAGGAAGAAAGCTATTTAATAACTCTTATATGCTACATTCATCAAAACCCAGTTAGAGCAAATATACAGGGAGGGATTGACTATAGATGGAGTAGCCACCATTCCTATGTTAAAAAAGCGAATGGATTAGTAAATGTAGATTTTATATTACGGACGCTGAGTTCTAATGTAGAAAAGGCAATTGAGCATTACCTTGATTTAGTGGGGCGTACTATTGATAAACCGGAACATAAACGAGAAAGTGAACAAGAGAAAAAAGATGAAATAATTAACCAAAAAGAAGAAGATAAGAAAATACAGCCGGAGTTAACCTGGAAACAATTAGTATGGAAGATAGTTAGAGAGGAACAGGTAAGTCAAGAACAACTGGTAGGGAAGTGTCGAATACGGCAAGTGGTAGCAGCTAGAAAACGGTTAATTTATGAGGCGATAGAGAGAAATCTAATGACTAGGAGGGAAATCGCAAAACTTTTTCAAATTGATCCAGCCAATATAACAAGAATTTGCCAACAATTGATGGGCGGTCAAAATGAGAAATAAGTCAATTTTAATATAATTCAAGCCTGACCCCGCGAGCTGAGAATCAATGTATAAAATAGGGTATAGAAATAGCCCGTTCCGTAAATGGAACGGGCTATTTAATTAAGGGATAGACTAAGTGTAAAATAATCAAAATTGATAGACTTCGCCGTCTGCTGGAATCAAAATTTTATCGATGATGCCTTTTTCCGTGAGCTTTTCACGCAATGTTTCGCGCGTAAGTGTTGCGTGGCTGACAGTATCCATATGGCTGGCGATGATAGTGGCATTCGGGCAGGTCTTGTAGACTTCATAGACATCATTGTCATCCATGATCAGGCGACCAAAATCAAGGAGTTCTGCTGCGCAGGCATTCAGGATGATGATGTCAGGCTGGTAGGTTTCAAGTGTTGTCTTGACTTCCGGATACCAGATTGTATCGCCGGCAACATAAATCGTTTTTTCCTGCTCATGTTGTAGAATAAAGCCGCTGGCTGGTCCGCAAGGTTTGATTACCCCATGGCGGGCCGGGGTCTTTATCAGTCGGATATTTTCTTCTAAAGCTAGACCGGTTTCTTGCATCAGGTCTACTTTTGTAAATCCTGAGCGCTTCATAAATTTAGCATCATCAGCGTTTTGCACCAGAACCGGAGTAGCTTTGTGCAGAGGTTTTCCTCCGGTTGCGGCATTGGCATCCATATCGATGTGATCGGGATGTACATGGGTTACGATATAAGTATCAATGTTGGTGAGAATTTCTTGAATGGATTTTGGCAATTCACACATAGGCATTTTGATATCTTTTTTAGTCGTATCGGTGATGGAATATCCACGAATTGGTCCCATGGCATCTTTTGGCATAAGCCATGGATCTACCAAGAAGTTTTTTCCGGCATATTCGATGCGGATTGTTGCGTTACGGATTTGTTCAATTTTCATTTCGGCAATCTCCTTTGCTTTTTTTGATGATAAACATAATGAATTTTTATTGACACTTTGTATGAGACTTATTATACTGATGAGCAAGAAAAAGTGAAACTACAGCTTTTAAAATCCTGCATGTTTCCTAACAGAATTTTAAAAGTGTCAAGAACTTTGATGGAGGAGTAAGGAAAATGGAAAGAAAAACAGTGCGTAAAACAGATCGTCGCACGTTATATACGAAAATGGTCATTAAGGATGCTTTGCTGGAGCTTATGAAGGAACGCGGCTTTGAGCAGCTTACGGTTACTGCGGTCTGTGAAGAGGCTGAGGTGACAAGAGCAACCTTTTACTTGCATTTTGATAGTTTAACGGCTGTTTTGGACGAAATCTTGGTGGAAGCACTAAAAATGGCGGAAAATAGTTCGGCGAATCCGAATGAGGATATGCTTCAGATGCTTCATTTAATTACAAATGGGGAGCGTGATCCGGAAAAGCTGCAAAAGCATGATACATTGCTGCCGGTATGCCAGCGGGTAGCAGATTTGCCGAAATATCGCGTCTTGTTTTTGGATGAAAGCTTGTCAAGCTATATTATTAAAAAGATGTTTCAGGCGGAAAAAGAAAAGATGATTCCACTTTTGATGCAATATTGCAATCTGCCGAAAAAAGAGGCGGAGATGCTGTTTTTCTTTGTAATGTATGGCTCCTTCAGCATTAATAAAATGCTCGGGTGGAAAAAAGACCGAAACTGGTATGAGATTCAAGGCACACTGATTCGCTTTATTCTGGGTGGAATGGATGCGTTGCGATGATGAAGTGTCAAGGGGGCGGGGGTTGTCGATAACTAAGATGTTGCGGGGTAAGATTTCTTCAAACCCTCGGGATAAAAATACATGAGGACGGTGTTATGTCTTGAATGCGGGACATAACACCGTTTTTTCAGTTTGAACATCATGCTGCATTAGGCGGCATGCGGATTTTTTTGCCAGTTTACCCGTTAATTTTGTAAGCTGGAATGAATGTATATAAGTGAAAGCCGATATACAGGAAACACACATAATTAAGACGAGTTCCTTAGATGTATTGGTTTAAAAAATTTTAATATTTTAGGAGGAATTTACATGTCTTACAATGCTAATTTACCATCAGATTTACCATCGGATTATTCAGCAGAAATCAGGGAGAATTTTAGGGCATTAAAAGAAGACCAAATTGTTGCTGCTGCTAGTGCTGTTACTGCGGATTCGGCTACGACGGCTGCAAGCTGCACCGGTAATTCGGCAACGGCGTCTAAGTTAGCAACGGCAAGGACGATTCGTTTAACCGGTGATGTCACGGGGAGTGGCATCTTTGACGGTTCCGGCGACCTTGCCATAGCAACTACCGGAGTAGAGGCCGCTAAGTTGACCAATGCAAGAACAATAGTGTTGACCGGCGCGGTAACCGGCAGTGGATCTTTCGATGGCAGCGGGGATTTGTCTATTACGACCAGTGCCGGAACCGTAGTGCATGGAAAGCAAATGCTTACATCTAGTGGTACTTTTACGGTGCCGGCCGGTGTAACCACTATTTACGTTTCCGCAATTAGCGGCGGCGGCGGCGGTGGCGGCGGATGTTTTGCAGGATCTACGACTACACAAGGCGCAGGCGGCGGTGGCGGTGGAGCTGGACAGTTTATACTATACACGCCTAAGACGGTTATTGCGGGGGAAAACCTGACTATTACTATTGGTTCAGGCGGCGCGGGAGGGGCAAGTGCTTCAACCGTTGGTTCAGGAGGAAGCGATGGTAGTAGTGGCGGAAATACAGTTATTAGTGCTAATTCATCTGGGTGGACAATCACCTTAAGCAGTACAAATGGTGGTGGCGGAGCTTATTTATCTAATGGAGCTTTGTGGGGAGGTATCGGCGTAGGTGGTGGCGGTAGTGGCTGGTCAATTAATGATTTTAATAATGTAGCCACCGGTACTGGCAACTCAGTAGCTTATGGCGGCAAAGGGGCCGATAGTCCTTTTGGTGTAGGTGGAAGTGGCTCTGTAGGAAAATGTGTAAACAAAAGTGGAACTTCAGCATCGGCAGGTAACGGATATGGCGCCGGCGGTGGCGGCGCTTCTTGTAGTAGTAGTAGCGGTGGTTCAGGAGCTCTTGGTATGATTCTAGTTGAATGGTAATTTAGTATCATTACGTATTTTTATCCGACCCGGTGGCTTCGACTGCCGGGTTTTTTGTATAAGAAAAGCGGAAGAATTCTTAACGCCTGAATTCTTCCGCTTTATTTTTCGGTTTTCTGTCTCCGAACACGATGGCGAGTGTCGCTTTCAGCTTGGTTTTATCCTGTTCGGACAAGGGGACGCCATCAAAGACTACATCCGATTGCTCGAGGGTTTTCTTTAAATCTTTGGGCCTTTTTTCTTTAAGTTCAGTGGCCCCAGTAGTTTTGCCACCCAATAGGTGGTCTACAGTTACGCCGTAAATTAAGGCAAGTTTATTTAAGGTTTCAGTATCTGGGTCTCGATTGCCCCGTTCGTAGTTGGACAACGCCTGACTCGTGATACCTACTAAGGGAGCAACATCAACTTGTTTAAGTTTTTTAGCTTCTCGTGCTTCGCGTAATCGCTGACCCAGCAGCTTCTCACATCCCTATAGTTCGTCCGCCGACGCTATGGATAAGATGAGTCTGGCATTAAAGGAATACTTCGACTTTTTGGCAATCAGTGGTACTAATAAGGCAGAGTGAGTAGACAGGTCTATATTACTTTCTACTTCCATGATTTGTTACGCGATTTTGTTTTCGGGGTAAAGTATCCCGTCTTGGGTTGCTTTCTTTGGTGGCCGCCGGAGGAGCGAACTCTCAGCGGCGTCGCGGCTAAAAGTTTTACCGGCGTGGTATCAGGTTCTTTTGTCATTAGTTTTAATGCCGCCGATAGTAATGAGACGGAATCGACACTTGCGAGGAGTTCTTTGGCCCGGCCCTTGTACTGGTCAAGGTTTCCTGCCTGAACCTGGTGCAGCAATTTTTCGACTGCCAGGCGCTGCTGGCCTTCGACCGCCTCGGTTGCGGTGGGAATGGGTATGCGGTCAATTTTACGCTTGGTGGTTTGTTCGATATAGCGCAGATGGCTTAGTTCCCGTGGCGAAACCAGTGTAAGGGCCAGGCCGGCTTGGCCGGCGCGGCCGGTACGGCCGATGCGGTGAACATAACTGTCGGGATCTTGCGGGATATCAAAGTTGTATATATGGGATACGCCTGTGACGTCCAGCCCGCGGGCGGCAACTTCGGTAGCCACTAGTATGTCAATAATTCCTTTTCTGAACTGGCGCAGTACTATTTCCCGCCTCCCTTGAGTCAGATCGCCGTGGATGCCGTCAGCTAAATAGCCGCGCTTTTTTAATGCCTCGGCCAGTTCGTCAACCCTGCGCTTGGTGCGCCCGAATACAATGGAAAGTTCGGGCGCCTGCATATCCAGAAGACGGCAGAGTACGTCAAACTTTTGATTGTCCTGGATTTCAATGTATTGTTGCTCAATCAACGGGACGGTTAGCTCCTTGGCTTTGATTTGAATTAAGGCCGGGTTTTTCAGAAACCGCCGGGCCAGGTTTTGAATCGGTCTCGGCATAGTGGCCGAGAAGAGGATTGTTTGCCGCTCGTCGGGGGTTGCCCCGAGTATTTTTTCGATGTCGTCAATAAACCCCATATTAAGCATTTCATCTGCTTCATCAAGAATTACGGTGCGGATATCACCAAGCCTGATTGTTCGCCGCTCCATATGGTCCATCAGGCGGCCGGGGGTTGCTACAATAATTTGCGGCCGCCTTTTTAGGGATTTGATTTGTCTCAGGATGTCCTGACCGCCATATACCGGTAAGGCGTGGGCTTCGGTAAACTGCCCGATTCTGTTGAGCTCCTCCGCAACCTGTATAGCAAGTTCGCGTGTAGGGGTTAATACGACCGCTTGCACAGCTTCCGGTCCATGGATTATCTTTTCGAACAAAGGAATACCGAAGGCTGCGGTTTTACCGGTGCCGGTCTGAGCCTGCCCGATTAAATCGCGGCCGGCGGTGAGAACAGGGATGGCCTGTTCCTGTATGGGGGTGGGTTCCTCGAATCCCATCTCGTTTAAAGCCCTAATGATTTTATCGCTTATTCCTAACGTTTTGAATGTATTCAACTCTTTTTACCTCCTTGTGATAACCCGGGTGTCAATAGTGTTGCCATCGGCAAGACAGGGTATGTAGCTTTTGGCCAGGGCTTTTTGTGAGTCAGTTTACAAGGAAAAGCAGTCGTACTGTAAAAATAGTCCAGGTAAGAAATGATGAGAATGAAGAAAACGGGGAAAACTACTATTGTTTTCTCAACCCAGTGAGCGCCGGCCGGGAAGGAGATAAAGTTATATGCGGATAGAGACAGAATTGAAGACGTATACCCTCGCGCCTGAAGAAATTGAAGCATTATTGCTAACCGATTTCGGCGATAAAATCCAGCCGGTCGACGGCGCAAAATTATCAAAGCTGAAACAGCAGCAGACTACTGCGGCAGCGTACAAAACGAGATTTTCCAAACCCCAAACCTAATTTAAAATAACGAGTTCGATATGCCACGTCCGCTCCCTTCATATCACCTTTCGGGGTGGTATTTTTTTGCAAAAATAGCAGAATGAAGACAGGTAAGCTTTAAAATTGGAATTGATAAAGACAATAAGGAGACTGAGAATTATTATTTAAGTAAAAATACATTTAAGATTAATAATGTTAATATGTTGTAAAGATGTATTTAAAAGAGTAAAATTAATACAGTGATATATTTAAAAAAGTGTAATGAGAGGAGAGCCCGGTTCCAGAGAACATAACGGCGCATCCGGCATGGTAGATTGGAATTCCAAATAGCTGGCATGGAAGGAGAATTTCGTGATTAATCCTACATTAGACGTATTACTAAAAAGAGTCGATTGCAAATATACCCTGGCGGTATTTGCTGCGAAACGGGCCCGCGAGATTGTGAAGGGAGATAAATTGTTAATCGAAAGCCAATCGGATAAACCGGTAACGATTGCTTTGGAGGAGATTGCTAATGACAAGATTGGTTATCAGCGGACCAAAAACGGCATAAAATAGATGTATGCAGGTACGTGGGGACGGTTCCCTTGTTTTATATGTAAGCCAAATAAGAAGCGGAAAAATTCCTAAATAACACCAGGAATTCTTCCGCTTTATTTTTTCTGTTTTCCGTCTCCGAATACGATGGCAAGTGTCGCTTTCAGCTTGGTTTTATCCTGTTCGGACAACAAGCTTCGATCAGGATAGACGATAGAACCGATACCTTGTCTATTTTCATTTGGTTGTTCTCTTTTCTGTTATTCGAGTGATGATTAGTTTGAGGGTCAAAGAGAACCATTATTCATCTCTGGATTGTCCGATCTACCCACCAGATAATCTAGCGATACATTAAAATAATCGGCCAGAACGATAAGAGAGGATAATGGAGGCGTATCTTTACCGTTTTCCTAATAAGAGATTTGTCGTTGGCTGACTTTCAGCAGTTCAGCCAGGACCGTTTGACTGATTTTATGTTTATTTCGTAATTCTTTTAGACGTTCGGCAAAAATCATATAAAATCACACCTTTAACACTTGATTTTCAGAAGTTTTACTTCTAAAATATTATTAGAAGTAAAACTTCTGATGATGAAAGAAAAAAGCGAAAGTAGGGTGTTTGGGTATCCTAATTAGAACAAAAGGAGGTACCTAGAGAAGCAGCAGTATTCGGCAGAAATGCTGCTGTCGATAACCCTATGTCGGTTTGCTCATTTTAAGCCGTTTACCCAAGGAAAAGTCTGCCTTCCAAAGTGTTAGACTGACACAGCACTCATCGAAGACACTCAAAAAGACAGCTGGGGATGTATCTCCTCCGATGCTGTTTATTTGCCATGCCTGTAATGCGTTGGCGCGCGGTCAGGCGTAGTGACGATTCCAAAATTAAGTAATTTTATTATACTGCATCTGCCATAAAAGGTAAATCGACCCTGCGAAGAAGGCGCTGTTTACAATGTTCATACTTGCAATTATCCATGGAGGTGAAAAATCGAGACACTGATGGTATGAATGAAGACGGCACTTTATAAGTGTGAACATTATGAAAATTACATGTGTAGATTTCTTCCATTTAACCACAGGAAAGCCATCGGTTGAGAATACCATGTAATCTTATGGGTACCCGAATTCATACCGATGAAGGGATTAGGGCGAATTTGGGCTGGCATAGGAAGGGGGGGTTGTCGACAAGCAAGATGTTGCGGGGGAGATTTCTTAAACCCTCGGGATAAAAAACAGCGTTTTTGGAGGTAAAACTAAAGGCAAAGTACCTTGTCTATCCATTTCAATGCTTCCGGAAATTTGGTAATTGGTTCTCGCTGCTCAAAAGGTAAGCTTCTGCTTACTTCAAGCAACCTTTTTAAATCTGGTTCTAGTTCAGAGGCAGTTTCACGGGAAAAATCGGCAAGAGGTATATCGAGAAATGTACAAATTGCATCTAAAGTTTCTAATGAACTCTGAGCTGCTCCTATTTGTTCAGCAAGCATAGTTGCTATTACGAGCTCAAAGGAGGTGATGAACGATCCCATAATGGGTAATTGTACAAAGAAGTGCTAACTAAAAGCCTATCTGGCGGAAAGTGGGGTGAGAATACTAGGACTTAAAGTTTGAATTGAAGAATTTTGGGTGCGAAATGGACAAGCAGCATGCATCGATACCAAGCAACATGCTGTTGTAGTTTAGTGCGCCCTGATGACGTTTTAGCAATTTCATTATACTGTATCTGCCAAAAAACGTAAACCTATCTGGTAACGGGTATTCACTATTATATAGGAGCCGTGAATATGAGCAGTCATTGAAACAAAACAAGCACCGTAAGTGATAAAATGGCTCAAATATAGGGGAGGCGGAATCAATGGGTATATCGAGTCAGGAAGAAGTGGTTTCTTCGTCGTTTATTCCTAAGAAAAGAAGTTTAGCGGAACGGGCGGGCATGACGGAAGAAGAATGGCGCCAGGCGATCCGTTTCGACGGAACGGACTGGGGCTGGGTCATCATGAGCATCGGCATGGCGATCGGGGCCGGCATTGTCTTTCTGCCCGTACAGGTCGGGCTCGTGGGATTATGGGTTTTTCTTCTTTCCTCAGTGATCGGTTATCCGGCCATGTATTTATTCCAGCGGCTGTTTATCAACACCTTGGCGGCTTCGCCGGAATGCAAAGACTATCCCAGTGTGATTTCCGGCTATCTGGGGAAAAACTGGGGGATTTTTCTTGGGGCGCTGTATTTTATTATGTTGGTGATTTGGGTCTTCGTCTATTCGACGGCCATAACCAATGACAGTGCGTCCTTCTTGCAATCCTTCGGCGTCACAGATGGATTGCTGTCCCAAAATCCGTTTTACGGGTTAGCGCTGATTTGCTGTTTAGTGGCGATGGCCTCGCGTGGCGAAAAGGTTCTGTTTAAGATTTCGACCGGTATGGTGCTGACTAAGTTGCTGGTGGTGGCTTTTCTCGGTGTGGCCATGGTCGGCCGCTGGAATTTAGCCAACGTTGGCGTTATGCCACCGTTGGGAACGCTGACCCGGGACACCATTGTCATGCTGCCGTTTACCTTGACTTCCATCCTGTTTATTCAAAGCTTAAGTCCTATGGTTATTTCCTACCGGTCTCATGAAAAATCGATTGAAGTTGCGCGCTACAAGGCAATGCGCGCCATGAACATTGCCTTTGGCATCCTGTTCGTGACGGTATTTTTTTATGCCGTGTCCTTCACCTTATCCATGGGACATGACCAGGCGGTGTCTGCATCCAAGGCTAATATATCCGCCTTGGCGATGGCGGCGCAGGGCCAGGGAGCGCAATCGGTTAAAATATTCAGTTTGATTCTTAATATTTTTGCCGTCATGACTGCCTACTTCGGTGTCTATCTGGGATTCCGGGAAGCCTGCCAGGGGATTGCCATGAACCTGCTGTCAAGAATCATGCCGGAAAACCGGATTAACAAAACGCAGGTACGTTATGGCATCATGCTGTTTACGGTGCTATTGTCGTGGAGCGCCATTGTGCTGAATGCGCCGGTGCTTAGCTTCACGTCGATCTGCAGTCCGGTGTTTGGTTTGGTCGGCTGTCTGATTCCGGCCTACTTGGTTTATAAAGTACCCTTTCTGCATCAATATAAAGGACTGGCCTTAAAGATTATTATTTTCACGGGTATATTGCTATGCGTATCGCCGTTCCTGGCATTTTCGTAAGTGCAAGACCGTTATGAAACGAATTGGTGAATTAATACATAGGGGGAGGAGCGTTAACTATGCAAACCGAGTGGAAGCCTGTATGGGCTGAGATGATCAAAGCCGTAAAAAAGGAGGTCATTCCGGCAGTCGGCTGTACCGAGCCGGTGTCCCTGGCCCTGGCTGCAGCGATAGCCGCCAGGAGACTGGGGAAGCCGGCGGAGAAAATCGAAGCCCGGGTTTCAGCCAATTTAATGAAAAACGGAATGGGCGTAATGGTACCGGGTACCGGTATGCCCGGATTATACATTGCCGCCGCCGTCGGGGCACTGGGCGGCGACCCGGACGGCCAGTTGGAAGTACTGAAGCGCCTGACGCCGGAGCAGGTCGAAGCAGGCAAGAAAATGGTGGCGGAAGAACGGGTGCACCTTGCCGTTGCCGAGGTGCCGAACGTTTTATATGCGGAAGCGCGGGTTTTTAGCGGCCCCGATTGGGTCCGGGTTTGTATTGCCGACGAGCATACCCGGGTGGTCCGGATCGAACAGAATGGAGAAGAAATCTATCAGCGGCAAGAGCAGGCAACGGATGATGACAATACAGCGTACTCCTTAGTCGGAATCGGAGCCCGGGATGTATACGATTTTGCCACGCAGGCCCCGCTCACTAGGATCGGCTTTATCCGGGAGGCGGCGCGGCTGAATGATGCCATGGCGGACGAAGGAATGAAGGGCGGTTATGGACTGCATATTGGCGCGACGCTCAAGCGGCAAAGCGAGGAAGGGTTTCTGGCGGACAGTCTGGTGACGCGAATCGTGATGCGGACGACCGCCGCATCGGATGCCCGCATGGGCGGGGCATCCCTGCCCGCCATGACCAATTCGGGATCGGGCAATCAGGGCATTGTGGCGACGGTGCCGGTCAGCGTGCTTGCCGCCGCTCTGAGCGCAGACGAGGAAAGGCTGACGCGGGCGTTGTTGTTATCCCACATGATGGCGATTTATATTCACGGCAAACTGCCGAAGCTTTCGGCATTGTGCGCCGTATCCACCGCGGCGATGGGGGCGGCAGCCGGCATGGCCTGGCTGTTGAGGCAGGATTTTGACACGGTGAGTATGGCGATTTCCAATATGGTAGGGGATCTGGTCGGGATGATTTGTGATGGAGCCTCCAATAGTTGTGCCATGAAAGTGTCTACGGCGGCTGCGGCGGCGTGCAAATCCGTGCTGATGGCGCTCGAAGGGACCCGGGTGACCGGTTATGAAGGGATTGTGGCCGACGATGTAGACCGTTCCATAGCCAATGTGGGTGAGTTGGCCTGCAAAGGCATGGTCCAAACGGATGACCAGATTTTACAGATTATGTTGAACAAGGTATAGGAGCTAGAACGGATCAATCTTAGTGGACAACGGGAAAAAAACTCCCAGCCTATTAAGGGCATGGGAGTTTTTGTATTATGGAGAAAACGTCTATAACTTACGTTTAGTAGGTTATGGGCGTATTTATTACATTATTGTGAAACCCACAAGCTTTTCTTTTTTTTACGTGAACTTGACCCGAATAAAATCAGAATATGCTATAATATTTTTGGGTTGTTTGGGAACGGTTAGCACTCCCTTTTAAGAAAGGGGGTGATTATGATATCAACATTTGAGGCTATGTATCTTATGATAGCGTTTGCAACGCTTGTTGTTTTAATCATAAAAAAGAAATAACCGCTCCCAGCCAAGGAATTGCGGTTATTCTTTAGTAACCCGATTTAGGCTAACCGTTCCCGGTTAGACAACCTACGGGGCTGGCGTGCTTGCAACACGTCAGTCCTTTTATTTATATTGTACCCATTTTGAAAAGAATATTCAAGTATGCGCGGCTGTTATTCTTTTGCTGAACCTGTCTCCGCGTGCCCGTGTGTTTTTTTCATTGATTGATATTCCCTGAGTTTATATAATTAAATTATAAATTTAAAAGTAAAAGAGTGTACTCATGAACATGGGAGGTGGCGTATGAATATTACAAACATGGTAAAATACTGTGACCGCTTAACTCCGGCTGAAAATCAATTTGCCGACTATGTTTTACGGCACCGGGAAGAAATTATAATGAGTACAGTGGAAGACCTGACAAAACAGACCTTTGTGTCCAAATCTTTGATTCATCGGTTTTGTAAAAAAATAGGATTAAGTGGCTTTAATGAACTTAAGGTTAAATTAGCCCAGGAAGCCGCTATGGAAAAAAGCGGCGAAAGAATTGATGTGAATTTTCCTTTTTCACCGCAAGACAGCCAAAGAGTTATTGCGCAAAAGCTGCTGGGGCTTTACGAGGAAACGGTGGCCGATACTCATAAATTTATTGATTTTGAAGAGTTGAGAAAAGTGGTTCTCGCTTTGCATAATGCCCGGACAATTGATGTATATACCCATGCCCATAATATTAGTATTGCTGAAAATTTTCAAGATAAGATGCTTTCCATTGGGCGTGTGGTGAATTATGCGGAATCCTTTTACAAACAAAGAAGGCAGGCAATGGTGTCGGATAAAACGCATGTGGCTATTATTATGTCGTATTCAGGCCGGGCAACCTTTATCCCTAATATCGTGAAAATATTAAACGGGATGAGTATTCCGATTATATGGATCGGGCGGGCCGGAAATACCGAGATGGCCGGTTCGGTAAAATATCATTTATGTATCAGTGATAGAGAAAATTTTCGTTTGCGTCTGTCACAGTTTGCCTCGCATATTGCCATGCAGTATGTCATGGATTTGATTTTCAGCTGTATTTTTAAAATGAGCTACGAAGAGAATATAAAGTTTATACAAAATACGATCAATATCATAGACGATCGCGGGATTTAAAATTAGTAAAAAAAGAGACTGTGTACTTTTACACGGTTTCTTTTTATTTTCCTCAAATAAAATTCGTATTTGAAAAAGAATTCAAAAAGTTTCAAAAATATACCGGAAAGAGAAGGAAAATTAGAAAGAGATGTTTCTGTTTGTTCCTATATTATTGCTCCTAAAAAATTCGCTGCTTATACTTAAAGTGTAAAAAAGATAAAAGCTAAAGGGGCAAATAACGATGAAGAATGGAATCAAAATTGTTACGATAGGCGGCGGCAGCAGTTATACACCGGAGCTTATGGAAGGCTTAATAAAAAGATATCCGGAGTTGCCAATACGCGAAATTTGGCTTGTAGATATACCCGAGGGGGAAGAAAAATTAAACATTGTCGGTGCGTTGGCGAAGCGTATGTGGTCGGCGACTCCCTATGATGTAAGAATATACCTGACCCTAGACCGGCGGGAAGCCTTGAAAGATGCGGATTTTGTTACCACACAGTTTAGGGTCGGACTTTTGGATGCGCGCATTATAGATGAAAGAATCCCGCTGTCACATGGCATGTTGGGACAGGAAACGAACGGAGCCGGCGGGATTTTTAAAGCTTTTAGAACCATACCGGTGATGAAAGCGATTATTGACGACATGCGTGAGCTATGTCCTGAGGCCTGGTTGATTAATTTCGCTAATCCCAGCGGTATGGTGACAGAGGCGGTCATAAAACATTTTGGATGGAAAAAATGTATTGGTCTTTGTAATGTGCCGGAGATTGCGATGATGCGAGAACCGGCTGTAATCGCCCAAGAAAGAAAAGATATGCATTATCGTTTTGCGGGATTAAATCATTTTCATTGGCATAAGGTATTTGACTCGAATGGAATGGATATAACCCGGGAGCTGATTGCGCACATAAACGATAAGGACGGCGGTACACCGGCCAATATTTATCAGGCTGAATTTCCTTTAGAACTTTTGTATTCAACGAACTTACTGCCGTGTGGTTATCATCGGTACTATTACATGAAAAAGGAAATGTTGCAGCACAGTTTAGCGGAATTCGCCAAAGGAGAAACACGGGCCGAGCAAATGAAGAATGTGGAAAAGACCCTGTTTGAGTTATATAAAGATGAGAATCTGGCCAGTAAACCGGCAGAGCTGGAAAAGCGGGGCGGCGCATACTACAGCGATGCTGCCTGCACCTGTATTCATGCAATACACAATGACAAGAAGATTCATATGGTAGTAAGCACAGTAAATAAGGGGGCGTTACCGTGTCTTGCCCCGGATTCTATCGTTGAAGTTTCGAGTATCCTATCCGCTACGGGAGCAGAACCGCTTGCCTGGGGAGAAATGAGGGCTCACGAGAAAGGCTGGCTGCAGCTCATGAAAGCCATGGAAGAATGTATTATTGAAGCTGCAATTACGGGCGATTATGGCATGGCATTAGAGGCTTTTACTATGAATCCGCTGGTAGATAATGGGGCAGAAGCGAAGGCGGTTTTAGATGAACTCTTTGTAGCGCACGAAAACCATCTTCCCCAGTTTGCCGCCAAAATACGTGAGTTGAAAAAGCAAGGGGTAGTCCCTAAAGACCCGGTGGCAGCAGAACTGATAGCTCAGAGAAACGGAGGAAAGATATGACAAGTTACCGGTTGAAGAACGAATATATCACGGTAGCAGTAAATCGTTTTGGCGCAGAACTAAAATCATTAGTATCCAATGAAACCGGCCGGGAATATCTTTGGCAAGCAGACCCGGCGTATTGGCGGCGAACATCGCCCGTGTTGTTTCCGGTGGTGGGGCGGCTTAAGCAGAACAGTTACCAATACCGGGGAAAAACCTATCCGATGATGCAGCACGGATTTGCCCGGGATAAAGAATTTACCCTTTTGGAACAAACGGATAAGACCCTTCATTTTATGCTGGAAAATGATGCGGCGACAATGACAATATATCCATTTGATTTCCGCCTGATTATCGGCTATGAGATTGTAGGGAAAAAGGTTGTTGTCAGTTGGCGGGTTGTAAATACGGGAGATAAAACGATGTATTTTTCTGTCGGTTCCCATCCGGCGTTTATTTGTCCCTTCGATAAAAACGAGAGACAATCGGATTGTTTTTTGGCTTTTGATACGTCCGGACCGCTAGTTTACCACCATATCGGCAAGGAATATCTCTATCAAAATCAGGAGTATCCAATAACGTTGAAAGAAGGAGCCCTTTCCCTGGAAGAGCATCTTTTTGATTTGGATGCGTTACTCTTCGAAAATTATCAATTTCGTCAAGTATCGCTTTTAAATAGTGACAAAAAGCCATATCTGTCGGTAAAATTTCATGCTCCGGTGGTGGGGATTTGGTCTCCGCCCAAAAAGAAGGCGCCTTTTGTATGTATAGAGCCCTGGTTCGGACGGTGCGATGCTGAAAATTTTGAGGGAACTCTTGCGGAGCGGGCATATGGAAATATGCTGGCGGGAGGCGCGGAGTTTGGGGCTGAATATACCATTGAAATTATGTGAAAATAGAAAACATTGGGAAGAGAAAAAGGAAGGAGGTGTTTACTTTGTTTGGAGTGTTTAAGAAAAGAAAAGGGGTGTTATGCGCCACACAGAGCGGTTCGATCCTGGTGCTGGAAAACGTTCCGGACCCGATGTTCGCCGGTAAGATGTTGGGCGACGGTTTTGCCGTATTGCCGGCCGCTGCGGAAGTTTACGCGCCGGTGAGCGGGGAGGTCGTTTCCGTATACGACGGTTCCTTTCACTGCTACGGTTTGCGTGATGAAAATGGCGTAGAGGTTCTTGTCCACATTGGAATCGACACGGTTCATCTCAAAAACGGCGAGATCACGCCCAAAGTCACGCAAAATCAAAAAGTCAAGGCAGGCGATTTAATTGCCGTAGTCAATCTGGAAAAAATCAAGTCGGCGGGCATTAACCTACATACAATGACGATTATCAGCAATCTAGAGAAGGTAAAATCATTGCAACTGCAAAAAAAGAATGCCGTCACGCACGGCGAAGCGGTTTTGGAGTACACGCTTGTATAAAATAAAGCGTATTTCATTCGTTATGCCTATGCCATTATTTTTTTAATGCCTACTTAAAAGTTTTATTAATCTAAGAGGAGATGAATGATGAATTATGGGAAACAGTCAAAGCGGAAAAGCATTTGAAGTGCTGCAAAAAATGGCGAAATCCTTCTTCCTGCCGATCTCCATATTACCTTTCGTCGGTATTCTGCTGGGGATTGGCGCATCGTTTACCAATCCTTCGACAATCGCTTCTTATCATCTGGAAGGGATGCTTGGTCAAGGTACAGTTCTGCACGTATTCTTAGAAATTTTAAAAGCCGTCGGTATCGTTGTTTTCGGTAATTTACCGCTCCTCTTCGCTATGGCAGTAGCACTCGGCTTGGCAAAACAGGAAAAGGCTGTCGCGGTTTTCGCTGCGGCGATTTCCTTTATCGCCATGCACGCCTCAATTAACGTGCTGCTTACTGCGAAAGGCACTGTTCTTGCCGATGGCTCGATTCTAAAAGGTACGGCTCCCGGAACCATTACGCATGTATTGGGCATTACCTCCCTTGAATTGGGTGTCTTCGGCGGGATTATCGCGGGGCTGATGGTTTCCTATCTGCATAATCGTTTCTATAAGATACAGCTTCCTGCCGTCATTTCCTTCTTTGCCGGGTTGCGTTTCGTACCGATCATAAGCATTCTATCTTCCGTTCTGCTCGGTGCCGTCTTCTTCCTTGTTTGGCCGGTCATCCAGACCGGGATTGCCGGTCTCGGCAATATCGTCGTGAGCTCGGGTCTTGTCGGCACATTCCTCTTCGGTTGTATCGAACGTGCTTTGATCCCATTCGGGCTGCATCACGTATTTTATATCCCGATCTGGCAGACCGCACTGGGCGGCAGCATGGAAGTGGCCGGTAAGATGTATTTCGGTGCGCAGAATATCTACTTCGCGCAGCTTGCTGATCCGAATACAAAAGCTTTCAGCATAGATGCCGTAAAATTCCTCGTTGGCAAGTATCCGTTCATGATGGGCGGTCTGCCGGGCGCGGCCCTTGCCATGTACCATTGTGTAAAGAAAGAAAACAGAGCGGCGGTCAAAGGTCTCTATCTCTCGGCGGCATTGACGACTTTTCTTACCGGTATTACGGAACCGATCGAGTTTACTTTTCTCTTCCTCTCGCCGCTGCTCTTCGGTATCCACGTTCTCCTCGCCGGAACGGCATTCGCTGCCTGTGAACTCTTACATATTGCTGTCGGTACAACCTTTTCCGACGGGCTGATTGACTTTTCGATTTTTGGTATCCTGCAAGGGGCTGCAAAAACCAACTATCCACTGCTAATTGTTCTCATGCTGGTCTATGCTGTTATATACTATGCTCTCTTCCGTTATCTGATCGTCAAATGGGATGTGAAGATTCCAGGAAGAGAAGACGATTTCTCTGCAGACAATGCGAAACTGTATACGAAAGCTGATTATCAGGCGAAGAAAAATGCCGCAGAAGATGATGAACGCTCATGCAAGATCCTTGAAGGAGTCGGCGGCGTAGAAAATGTCATCGATATCGACAACTGCGCGACACGCTTGCGTCTGACTCTTGCCGACGGAACGAAGGTCGATGAGGCGCTGCTCAAGACAACCGGCTGTTCGGGCGTCATCAGGCGCGGCAACGCAATCCAGCTTATCTACGGCCCGATCGTATCGGTGCTTAAAAGCCAGTTTGAAGAATATGTAATGAGTAAGTGTCGAGGGGACGGGGTTGTCGACAACAAGGATGTTACCGGGTAAAAGCATAGGGCAAAAACGGGTCATAAAAGCCTGCATGATGTGGGAATTCACATTGTGCGGGCTTTTTCGATTTTTTGTCATAATATTGTCATAAAGTACGTTTATTATAGGTATAGCAGTTCATCTAATAAGTTGCCTGTACTGGATTTTTCGCACATTCTGCAAAGTATGAATGAATGGTAAACCGGGAGGGGGTGGTAAGGGAAAGCAGGCAGTAAAATACAGTTGATATGGTTTCTCATTCTACAATATAAGGGGGAGTTAAATTTTGAAAAAACTGATACTTTTCGCCGTAACCTTATTGATGTTTATGTCGGTGGCCGTGACTGCAAGTGCTCAAGATTGGCAAGGCCGATTCTTCGACGGGAATCACCGCCTGATTTCCCTAAGGTCCATGGCTAATGGAGAATTTGTAACCGCCGCTGATGACGGGAATTCTCCGCTGATAGCGGACCGGGATTGGGCGAGAAGGTGGGGCACCTTTGAAGTCGTTCCTATGGGACCGCACCGGATCGCCCTTAGATCGATGGCCAATGGGAAATTTGTAACCGCCGAGAATGCCGGGAATTCTCCGTTGATAGCCAACCGGGATTGGGCCAGGGAGTGGGAAACTTTTGAAGTTGTCCATATGGGACCGCACCGGATTGCCCTTAAGTCGATGGCTAATGGAAAATTTGTAACCGCTGAGAATGCCGGGAAATCCCCGCTGATAGCCAATCGCGACTGGGCCAGAAAGTGGGAAACCTTTGAAGTGATTGAACGAAACTAGGGTACATACTAGAAAAGTAGAGTTTTTCTTTATATCGAGAGGCAGGTTCTTCGGGACTTGCCTTTTGTATTTAGCGCCAAAAGAAAGCTGCCTCAAATTTTTTTTGAGGCAGCCTCTTTGTTTTAAGTATTTATTTTTTATTAAAACAGAGTTGTTGTCGCGTATTGCGGCCTTTTTAATGATTAATTACTAAAATTAGAAGCTCCATTTCAGGTTGGCGCCAAATTCATTGTCGGTGCCGGGGCTATTGTTGTATTTTTTCAGCGACAGCAGATATGCATTGAAGCCAAGGGCCTTGCTCAGGTCGTGATGATAAGCGTAGGTAAAGCCCTTATAGCCAATACCCTGGAAAGTTGAGTTGTCCATAAAGGCCTCGTAATTCGGATAGTAAACACCACCAATAGCCGAGTTTACAAGGTCGACGGAATTAGCCTGCACGCTGTTGTAAGCAATCGTGAAGGAGCTTTTGTCCCAGCTGTAGGTGCCGCCGATGGTATAGGCATTGGTGTCGCTGCTGGCATTGGACCTGGCAAATTCCCCATTTAACGCAAAGTTTTTGCTCAAATTGGTAGATGCGTTAACGCCCCAGTAATTGGCGTCGCTGGTGGGACTGGTTTTCTTAGCCAAAACTGCCCCCAACGTTACGTTATCAATATTACTGCTTAGATCAAGACCCAGCCAATTTTGATTGTCAAAGTAATTATCTTCCACGGCATTATTGATACTGCCTTTATTATTGCCGGAAAATGCTTTACCAGCAACCACTTTGACATTAAGGTTGTTCAGTTTGCCCGTGGCAACGAGTCCGTCAAAGTAGGTCAGCGGATTAATGTCGTTTCCAGCGTAGAAGATGGAACCTTGACCAAGTTGAGCGCCTTGACGGCCGAGCGAGAAGGTCCAGTTCCCATAATTGGCTTTTAAGCCAAACTGGTCCAGGTTAAAATCACTGGTAGTGGATTTACCCGACGGGTCGTTGACCTGACCGCTGAAACGGGTGAAAAAGCTGGTGTTTTCGTCGAGTTTGCCGGAAAATTTAAATTCGGTGGACATTTTGTTTGCCGTGTTGCCATCATCGTGGAAAGCGCCGTCATGATTTGAACGGAATTCATACTTAAAGTCGCCGCTTACATCAACCGAATAGGCCAGAGCGGTGCCGACCACGGACAATCCCAAACCGACTGCAAGAGCAATAATAAATCCTTTTTTCACTAGAGTACCCCCCTTGGTTTCTTGCTTTTTTTATTCAGATAACGTGCACCGGGGGATAAGTTTCTTCCAATTTCCTTATCCTGAAATACAGTTATCCATCTAAAAGATCTACGTTCAGGCAACTATAGATGGACCTCCTTTCCAGCCGGAACATCGATTCTTTCGATTTATGAATGGATCATTAAATTTTCGTATTGGTTTACAATAGTTTCAATAGATGCTATCTAAAAGGTTCCTTTTAATTAACAAATTTTAATTTATTATAAAGTACAGTCCTAATTTATGTCAATCAAAAAGTTATTATTTAAAACATTTGTATACTTAAAAAAGACAGAGTGGGAGCACTTATCCCGCCGACATATTGCCCCTAAAAAACATACTGTTATAATTTATTCGGCTTTATGTAAAAGTGCAATATGTTTAATCATTAAATTACAATAAATTTATTGTGAAAAAAATATTGTAATTGATGACGTTGTCGGTTAGAATTATACTGGAATAAAATATAAAAGCTGTTAATTACTGATTGCTTTTTTAACCAGGGAATAACGAATCTGTATTTTTAGTAAGGAAGGATTGAAAAAAGATATGAGTGATTTAGTAGACTTATTGGGCTGGATTGGGTTACCACTAATCATAACAATCGGAACTATTTATTATGTGTTTCGTTCTGTAACCCGTAATAGCAGGATGATGAAAAAATTAGTAAGTGCCGGTGTTGTGGCTCCGGCGAGGATTGACAATCTGGAACAAACCGGAACGATGATCAATAATAATCCTGTACTGAGAATTTGGGTTACGGCTTATCCTCAGAACCAGCCTCCGGTTCAGCTTGAAATTAAACAATTGGTTTCTCTTATTTCGATACCCCAGGTGGGCAGTCAGGTCGTAGTTGCCTATGATCCGCAAAAACCTCAGGAAGCAATTATTTTAAGCAAGGAATATACGGATCAATTAAAAAATGGTAACGGCCTGGCAGGCAACACTTCCAATAGCAATTTACCATTTAGACCGGTAATACCCAATACGAACTTTGGGCGTAGGATCTTCCTGCGCATGGTGCTCTTTTTGATCGGTATGGCCGCGATTTTTGCCTTTGCCTGGAAGGATCAGCTTGTCAACGAAGCCTACAAGTTTCTGCCGGAAACAGCGACAAGCCTTCGGGGCCAATGGGTCGGTACCATGGAATTAGATAAATCATCGAACGATCCGGCCAAGAAACCGGAGAAGGCCGTCATCCATATCAACTTCCATATGAAGCAAGCCTTCCTTGGCTGGTACGACGGGGACGGCGAAATGTTGATTCAGGGGGAGAATAAGCCTCATCACATCAAGCTTTCAATGGTTGAGGAAAGGGACGACGGAAGAATCAGCGGCAGCAGCGATTCCGGCGGAATTGATTTCTTCGAGGCGAAAAAGAAAGACGGAACAATAAACTTAAAGCTGAAAGGGAGCGACAACCAAGACCTTACCGGGGTTCTCCACAAAGGAAATGATGCGGAATACCAGGTTCTTTGCAAAAACCTGCGCGCAGGGACGTTGAAATAACACCGGAACAATCGTGACGGATAAAGGAAAATTGGTGAACGCTTTTTTGGTGGGTAGTGACAGCTTGGCTGACACTACCCCTTTAATTTTGGCCGTCAAAAGGGTAATGAACCAAGAAAATAAGACGAAAGTCCCAAAGTGTCAAGGGGACGGCAGACCAGAAAATACATGAGGAATTTACCTGGAAAGCTTATCATCTTGGACAGGGCTTATTTGCGTTCATTGTCCTATTCGAAAGTTCTGAGTCAATAAACAGTATCGAAACATACAATGTATTGTTGAGGATATTTGAGTTGGAGCAGTCGGAATTTGACAAAAATTTAGTATGGAGATGTTAGGATGATAGTTCATTGTGAAGATAAATATGTGTCACGCTTTATTGTACCGTCAGATTCAAATAACAAAAATTTTATATTTGATATGCCGGAAACTTGGTGGAGCAGGCCGTATGAATATGAGTGGGCCAGACAGTTTGCCGAAGAAAATGATATTTGTTTAGATGCCGCCTGTGGCCTAAGTCACCCACTCAAATTTTATTTGCATGACAAATGCAAAGTTGTGCATGCCTGTGATATAGATGAACGTATTGTCGCTAGTACTAAAATTCTGGAGGATATAGCAGTTACCGTTGGAGAAGAAACGGCCTGCCATTTTCCGGCAAAGTATCTAAGTGATATAAAATATAAGCAGGCAAATATAACGAATTTGCCTTATGAGGACAAAATGTTTGACAAAATTTATTGTATATCAGTACTAGAACATCTGGCACCTTTGGATATAGTTAAGGCATTTTCTGAACTTGCAAGGGTTATAAAAGATGAAGGATTAATGATACTTACTTTTGACTATCCAAGTATAAACTTGCAGTTATTGGAACAAGTGGTTACTCATTCGGGGCTAAAATTTGCAGGGCATGTGGATTTTAAATTACCCAGTGACGCAATTTTTTCCGATTTGTGGGGGCGTTTATATTGTTTTCGGGGGCTGTTAAGAAAGCAATAAAGATATGTCCTGATTTTAGAGCAAAGATAAGCCGGCGCCAGGAAGATAGTCTTTGATGGTATTAAGTTTGCAAATTTGCTTATATAAAATAATTCATGTAGTTGCGGGGTGATTTTTTAACAAACAATATCATATTCTGTACCAACACTGTAGGAAGGTATGAGCAGAATTTGCGATTCGTTGCTGCAGTGAAATACAGGGTAGAGGAGGAGTCAGAATTGTCCGGAATACCCATTTCGGCTGTC
Source organism: Allolucifera butyrica (assembly GCF_900476375.1). Classification (GTDB taxonomy): domain Bacteria; phylum Bacillota; class Negativicutes; order Sporomusales; family UPPP01; genus Lucifera; species Lucifera butyrica. Next base: position 138,721 of record NZ_UPPP01000116.1, read on the forward strand.
TGTGATAGACCAACTGACGTTTTAGCCTCCAGTTTGTGTGAGCCATGATTGCGGAACATGCCCTCAGAAGGCTGATCGAGGGGAACGAGCGGTATATAATTGGGCAATGTGCGATCATTGATGTTAGCATGGAACGAAGGAAAGAATTGACGGAGGGGCAGCAGCCCTTTGCGATTCTCATTGGCTGCTCCGATTCCCGTGTGCCGCCGGAGATAATATTTGGTCAGGGACTTGGTGATTTGTTCGTTGTAAGAACGGCAGGCGGAGTAGTCGATGACTTGGTTCTGGGCAGCGTGGAGTACGCGGTTTCCCATTTTGGCGTAGAGTTAATCGTGGTGTTAGGACATGAGGATTGCGGCGCGGTTAAGGCGGCGGTGGAGGGAAATCATGAATCCGGCGGTATTGCTTTCATTATGGAAGCGATAGAACCTGCCGTGGAAAGAGCGAAAATGCAGGTAGGAAACTTACTGGATAATGCCATTAAAGCCAATATTGACCTGAATATACAGCGGGTCAGATCTTCGCCTGCTATTAGGGAAGCCATGAGAAAGGATTGTCTTAAAATCGTTGGTGCATTTTATGATATCTATGATGGTCTGGTACAGTTCTTAATTTAACCCCAGCCCTCGTCGGCTCCCGGTTTCGTTGGCTTATTTGAATCGTACTGGTTTTTTCCAATAAAAGTATTTATATATATAGGATTCAATTTTTGAATTAGAGCTAACCGGGTGCGGTCGGCTCTTTTTAGTGTCAAGGGGACGGGGTTATTGACAACCCGGACGTTGTGAGGTAAGCTAAACTAGGGGTGTAAAAAATGCCACGAAAGGCTAGAGAAAAAAGTGAAAGCGGAATTTACCATATAATTATGAGAGGAATCAATCGGCAAACGATCTTTGAAGAGGAAGAAGATCAAGCTCATTTTCTGCAAACCCTCGGGAAATATAAGGAAAAAAGCCAATACAAAGTATATGCCTATTGTTTAATGGGAAATCATGTTCATTTGCTGTTGAAAATTGGAATTGAACCATTAGAACAAGTGATGCGACGTTTATGTGGCAGTTACGTATATTGGTATAATACTAAATACCAAAGAGTCGGGAACCTGTTCCAGGACCGGTTTAAAAGTGAACCGGTACAAGACGAACAATATTTTCAGATAGTGCAAAGATATATCCATCAGAATCCGGTAAAAGCGGGACTGGTCAAGGAAGTAGGAGAATATAAATGGAGCAGCTATAATGAGTATGTCGATCAGGCCGGCTTGGTAGATGTAGAACTAATGCTTGGAATGATAAGCGAGGAAAGAGAAAAGGCAATACGAATCTTTACAGAGTATACCAATGAAATTAATGAGGATGTATGCCTGGACATAGACAATGAAAAGGGACGGATTACAGATGAAGAAGCAAGATTAATAATAAAAACAGTATGCAAAGTAAAGAACGCGATAGATTTGCAGAAGTTCGATGTGACAACAAGAAATGAATATTTGAAGAAACTAAAGGCGGAACACTTGTCTATTCGCCAAATTGAAAGACTTACAGGTATTAACCGTGGGATTGTTTTAAAAGCATAAAGGGGTGTCACAAACCCCGTCCCCCCGACACCAACGAAAGACTAGAGAAAAAGGGGAAAACGGAATTAAAGGGACTATGAATTATTTATAGAATCTGATAAGATTAATTGAGAGAGGATATCAAGTTACAAGAACTTTTATTAATACGGGAAAAGAGGAAAACCAAATGATTAAAACAGCTACCAAACAATTAAAGAACGTTTTCCTGGCAACTCTAATGCTTTTGGGAACAATTTCATTAACCCAACCCGGCATAATCCATGCTGCTGCGTCATCTTCCATCGGTATCGTAAACTATCAACTGTTGGTCCAGCAGCATCCGGACATGGCCCAAGCGGAGGCAACTTATCAGGCGGCAGTCAAACAAGCGCAAGATGATTTTAATGCCAAGTCGGCTAACATGAATGACCAGGATAAAAAGGCTTTATATCAGCAGCTTCAACAAGGTCTTCAGCAAAAGCGGATGGAACTCTTAGGGGCTATTAATGATAAAGTCGACGCTGCAATAAAAGAAGTTGCCGATGCCAAAGGCTTGACCATTGTTATAGATAAAAGCCAGGTCGTTTACGGTGGACAGGATATAACGGACGATGTAATGAAAAAGATTACGGGTAAATAAATTAAGCAGCAAAAGGTCAACGGACGTAAAAAATCCGTTGGCTTTTTTTTCCTGGCAGAAGTGTAAAGTGTCAAGGGGACACGTTCCATTCCCGTTCCTGACACGTTTTCTAGCGATTGGTATCTAAACAGATACTATAATACATAAAAGTACGTACTTGCCATTTGGTTCCTGCTTGTTTAATATAACAATAGAATAGGATAGGGAAAGAAGGCAGCAAGTATGAATTTAATCGAAGTAAACTCATCACAATGTGTAAGGTGCGGAATTTGCGCCGAAGTTTGTCCGGTGGGAATTTTGGCTATGGGAGAGGATGGGATAAAAGCAATTAACCCGGAAGCATGTATTGCTTGCGGACATTGTGTTGCTGTTTGCCCGCAGGCGGCCATTGATAATAAAAAGACGCCGCTGGCAGAGCAAAAAGAAATTGAATCGTTTCCGGTATTCGACGCTGAAACCGCTCAGTTATTTCTTAGGGCGAGACGGTCAATACGTAGTTATAAAAAGATGACGGTTCCCAGGGAGAAATTACTGCAGTTGATTGAGATTGCGCGATTTGCGCCGACCGCCAGCAATAAGCAGGGAGTTTCCTTTACTATTGTTGAGGATAAGAATATTTTACAGAAAGCCACGGAGAGGATTATCGAGTGGATGGAAGGGCAGGAGCAATCCGGTTCCCATTGGAGCTTTGTGCATCATATTCGTGCCTATCGTGAGTTTGGAAGAGATCCCATACTCAGGGATGCTCCACACTTAATTATAGCCACAGCACCCCCAACCCTTGCCCGGGGGAGAGAAAATACGGTTTTTTCGCTGGCGTACCTTGAATTATACGCACCCGCTTTAGGACTGGGTTCCTGTTGGGCAGGTCTTTTGGAAATGTGTGCCTTTGCAGGATATGGTCCGTTATTGGATTTGTTTAAAATTCCGGAGGGTAAGGTCATAACCGGTGCAGTTATGGCTGGATACCCTAAATATTCGTATAAAAGGCTTGTAAATAGAAATCCATTAGACATTACCTGGCTATAATTATTCCGTATTATATTCGACTTGAAACGAGTGAGTCGTTAAGGGGTGAATATAAAAAGGGGAGGACGCTATGAAACTAACCGTTTTAGTCGATAATAATACGATCATTGACCGGTACTTTCAGGGAGAGCCTGCGGTAGCGTATTTTATCGAAGCGGAAGGAAAGAAATATCTTTTCGATACAGGCTACTCGGATCTATTTTTGAAAAATGCCTATAAAATGGGGGTCAACCTACTGGAGCTGGATGCGGTCATTCTCTCTCATGGGCACAATGACCACACCGGGGGATTGGAGGAGTTAGTCCGTTTTTACACGGAAGCGGCCCTGGAAGGCCGCAAGTTCCAATTGCCGATGCTGATCGCCCATCCGGAGGCTTTTCGGGAGAAGCGGGTAAATGAGCTGCCTATCGGCTCCCTGCTTACGGCGAACCAGTTAAAAAACACGTTTTCGCTAAATCTTAGCAGAGAGCCGGTCGCGTTGTCGGATCAATTGATGTTCCTGGGGGAAATTGAACGGAGCAATTCCTTCGAAGCAATGGAGCCAATCGGCGAAACGCTGAAAGACGGCCTTTGGCAAGATGACTTCGTGTTAGATGATTCGGCCTTGGTATACAGGTCCGGCCAGGGGCTGGTTATCATTACCGGCTGCTCGCATGCGGGAATTTGCAATATTATAGAGCAGGCCAAGAAGGTATGGCAGGAAGAACGGATATGCAGTATTATCGGTGGCTTTCATCTTTTAAATCCCAGCCGCTCCCGGCTGGAACATACCTGTGAATACTTTCAAAGACAACAGATCGGCACGGTTTATGCCGGCCATTGTACGGACATCCATTCGAAAATGAGGCTGGCGCAGGCAGTTGAGATTCAGGAAATCGGCGTAGGACTCGTCGTCGAATTTCTCTAGCTCTTGTGCATTTGTTAGTTTGCTATAAGGTACGGTTTTTTGCCAAACCCTATGACGACGGCGCATCATAAGAATAGTTTTTCACAAATTCAATGAAGGCCCTGCCGGCTAATGGCAGGGTCTTGTTTGGTTTCCAAATAAGGCCCATATCCAGAAAAAGGTCAGGTGCGAGCGGGATTTTAATCAGTTGCCGGGATTCGACGATGGAATTTGCCGGCAAAAAGGAGATGCCCACTCCCTTTGAAACCAAAGCTTTTATGGTTTGAAATTGATTCGTAGAGATTACAACATTGGGTTTCGCTTTGTATCTTGCATATTCGTTTAAAATCACTTCCCGCAGGACAAAGCCCTCATTATAGAGGATTACCGGTTCATTTTTTATTTGTTCGAAAGTTAACGCGGATGCAGAGCTGAGAAAATGTCCGGCAGGAAGACAGACGACAATTTTCTGGGAAGTAATCCGATGTAAATGGAGTTCCAATAAATCCGGCGGTAAAATGACGAGGCCAACGTGAACTTCTTCGTTTTTCACCCTATTCACCGAGGTGGAAGAACCATCTTCTAAAACCTGCATTTCGAGGAAAGGATACTTACTTTTAAACGCCGCAAATAGCTGAGGAAAAATATAGGCCCCCAATATGGGCGGCACGGCAATGCGGAAGGTTCCTTTGGTTAAATTTTTATATTCTTCCATCGTATCTTTGGCCATAGCGACTTGTTTAAGGATTCCCCGCGCCAGGTTGAAAAACACAGTACCCTCTTCGGTCAAAAAAACGCTTTTTTGATTCCGGTCTATAAGATGAAAACCCAGTTCTTCTTCTAATTTGTGCACAGCTTTCGAAATGGCAGGCTGGGATATGTGCAATCGCTCAGCCGCTGCGGTGAAGTTTTTTAACTCCGCTACAGTAACGAAATATTCCAGTTCTCTTAGTTCCATCCCTATTACCTCGCTATGATAACTTATGGTTATAATAACATGACTATACAATATTTCAACTATTATTTTTAGCGATTTATAATAAAGACAGATACGGATGATTTCCTGGAAAATATTTTACCTAGGCTGGTGATATTTATGAAACAAGGCAGAGCATTCAGTGTTATTGAAGGCGTAACCGGAAATTCCGCATATGCAGGGATGGTCAATTCAATTTTAAATGAGGATACGCTCGGGGGGAAAATGAAAAAGATAGTACGTTATCAGGATGCCAAGGGAGATTCATTTTATGGTTTGGTAACGGACGATAAAATTCTCCGGCTTGAAGGCGGATTTGACGAATTGGTAAAGGAAACCTTTACATACGGTGGAAAAACGGCTGAATTCGATGAGGTTAAAATACTGACTCCCGTAGAACCTTCCAAGGTTGTAAACTTTGGCTGGACCTTTGCCGGACATGCAAAAGAAACCGGCGGCAAAGCCAATCTTAAAGAACCGTTTCTTTTCCTAAAACCACCCTCGGCCCTGATTGCCAATCAGGAGACGATATGCCTCCCCCCTAACGATTTGAGCAATAAAGTGGAACTTGAGGGGGAACTAGCGGCGATTATAGGGAAACGATGCAAAAACGTCAAAGAAGAAGACGCGCTAGATTATATCTTCGGCTATACAATCTTTAATGATGTTACAGCCCGGGATCTTACCCATACGGACCCGCAATTTACCCGCGGTAAAGGCTTCGATACCTTTGGTCCGATAGGACCATGGATTGTAACCGGCCTTGACCCTGCAAACCTGAGAATTGTGACTACTTTGAACGGCAGGGTGGTGCAGGACGGCAATACGTCGGATATGTCGCTCAGCATACCGTTCCTTATTAGCTGGATTTCCAATATAATGACCCTGGAACCGGGGGATGTTTTGGCGCTTGGGTCGCCTTCCGGAACCTGTCCGATGAAATCAGGCGATGTTGTAACTGTTGAAGTGGAGCAAATCGGACATTTGACTAATCATGTGAAATAGCGGTAATAAGTAGTAGGATTTAGCTCGGTAAATAGGCCTCCTGTCAGTTTGGCAGGAGGTTTGTTGATTTTTAAACATGAAGTCAAGAATGATTGCATACATTACAGGAGATGCCCTGATGGGAATATTTAAATTGTGGAGGAAATTGGTGTATGGAGATAGATAGCGGTAAGTTTCGCTATATCGTTGGAATGTGTTCAATAATAGGCGGTATATTATTTAACTTGACTGAAACTTGGTATTTCGGGTGGCATCTGAAACCTCAATTACCGGCAGAAATGATTTGCGATTATATAGCGCAGGTAGCTATAGTTAGCGGATCGTTAATTGTGGGGTACGTAATTATGTTTCAAGGTGGAAATAAAGACAAGGAAGCCTGAATTTTAATTAGTTTTTAGTTGATTCTCTTTTGAAAATAATAATTATTCTGCTATAATAATTATGGAGAATATAAGAAAGTAGGGAGAGTTATGCGTGGGCTCAAAGAATTGTGGAAAGAAATAGAACAACTGCAAGAAGAACTCCATAAAATTATTAGTAAAAAGGGTATTAATTCACCGGATGCAATTCGGGCAAGCCAAGAGTTCAGAAATAAGATGAGGGAATATAATGACCTGGAAAATCCAATTGAGCCGTAAGGCTCTTTTCTTTTTATGTACAAGGTAACAGATAAAAACAACGGAACAACTTATCTTTGCATTAAATATGCTATTAGTAGATAGTATATGAGGCGGAGGTGATTCTTTTGGAGCAGTTAAGCACTTTTGTATCAGTTCTTAAAGCTTTACTTAAATATTCCGAAGAACACGGTGACCGGAATATTTCTATTAGCAAACTAAAGACATTACTAAGTCATTACGATCTCTAGTGTCAAGGGGACGGGGTTGTTGACAACCGAAGATGTTATGGGGTAACTAGGGATGTACAAAATGCCACGCAAGGCTAGAGAAAAAGCGAAAGTGGGATTGGTTATATACGCCTTCTCTGGTTGGTTTTTGTAACACTCTTGTGATATTTTTGTAATAGCTTTGTCATAATAAAGTTGTATAATGATTTACAGCGGAACAGTATGCCTGTTACTGAAAAGGAGTTAAATAAAATGCAATATGTATCCTATTTTATAATCGCTGTATGTACTGCGACGATTTACCATTTGGTTCGCCGTATTACCGGTTTATCAACGGAAAATAGCCGTCAACCTTAGGGTGGACGGCTATTTTTGCGGGAATTGATGTTTTCTTTATAAGGGCTTCAGGTGATTAAATTCCGGGTCGATCGTTGTGATACTTTTCAGGGTCCCGGTCTTTGTAATGGTGATCTTTGTCGCGGTGATGTTCCCGCTCCTCGGACGAATGGACCCGGACGTAGAGAATTTGGCCCTGTATATTCTTTTGAATCAGGATTCGTTCTCCGGGTTTAATTTTGGCTAGATCGACTGGTGCCCCTGTCAGGTCGATGGTTTGCGTCCGGAAGAAGCTGGCTACCGTAACTTGGCTGTTATCCACAGCGGTTACAACGCCACGGACTTGAAACATGGAACGGAATCCCGCGCCCAATACGCCGAGTATCACAATCAGGAGTACGGCCAGCAAAATTTTCTTTTTGTAGACGATAAGTCCGTTTTTGATTTGAAGCAGGAAATCTTTAAACATAATGGAAACCTCCCTTATTGATTGCTTCCACTACAGAATAAACGCTCTACATTACACTGCCATTAAACCCAGATTAGAATCCGATTAAAATTTGGCTGTAACTCTTCCCTTTTTACAAAAAAAGTGGTTTTATAGGAGTAAGACAGGAGCAAGTTAAAGGAGGCAGGCCGGGTGCCAGGTGAAAATACAAAAATATTGATTGTGGAAGATGAATGGAAGATCGCCCGCTTTCTGCAAATGGAACTGGAACACGAGGGGTTTCAGACAGCCACGGAAGCGAACGGCCGCCAGGCTCTGGACCGGATCATGCAGGAAGACTTTGACTTAGTCCTGTTGGATGTCATGCTGCCGGAAATGAACGGGGTTGAAATTTGCCGGCGGGTGCGGGAGCTATCGGACATTCCCATCATTATGGTAACTGCCAAGGACGATATCGAAGACAAAGTAACGGGACTGGATACCGGAGCGGATGATTATATTACGAAACCCTTTGCTACGCCCGAACTGCTTGCCCGGATCCGCGCGGCGCTCCGCAAACACAGGCCGGGGCAGCTGCCGGCCGAAGAAAATGAATTGCATATAAAAAATCTGGTACTGTTTCCAACCCGCTATGAAGTCAGGGTGAATCAGGAGCCGGTGGAATTAACCAAGAAAGAATACGACCTCCTTGAGTATCTCGTCCGCAACAAAAACATGGTGCTGGACCGTGACCGCATTCTCCAGGAAGTATGGGGTTATGAATATATGGGAAATACGAATGTGGTAGATGTATATATTCGCTATTTGCGCTGCAAGCTGGACGAGCAATACGGACAAAAATATATACACACTGTCAGGGGAGTCGGTTATGTGGTCAAGGATTAAGCAAATTGCCATCCCGATCTCGGTTAAGCTGACCGTTCTGTATGCCGTCATTCTTTCCTGCATTCTTCTTTTTACCAGCGCCCTTACGGTTGCGGGATTATATTATGTATTATATAACCAGACATTTGATGAACTGAACCTAAGCGTAAACAATGTAACGCATTATCTGGCGGCGGGAAAGCCCGTAGGCCCGCAGCTGTTCAAGGAGAACCTGACCGGACCGGGTGTAATCCTAAGAATTTTTGACGCCGAAAACCGTTTGCTATGGGATAGCGCTCCCTACTTGCCGTATAATCATGACTTTTTCCGGGACCGGGAAGAGGAGCGGGAAAAGCCTCCTCCGGCAATGGGGATTTTCAAAAAAAGAACCCTCCATGAACTTCACCTTGGACATGCTCATTTTTATTATCGGAAGCAAATCGTTTGGCAAAATGGCCATGTTTATCAACTTTATTTTTTAACGAAGACAGTAGAGCAGGAGCATTTTCTCAATAAACTGGTTCAGAGTCTTCTGGTAACGAATTTGATCGGTCTGTTGATTGCGGTCATCTCCGGTATTTTCATCAGCCGGAAAGTTTTGCGTCCCATCCGCGATATAACGGCTACGGCCAAAGAAATCGAGGTTAATGACCTCACAAGACGGATTCCGCTTACCAATAGTCATGATGAACTGCAGGAATTAGCCAAGACCCTGAATCATATGCTGAACCGGGTTCAAGCCGGGTTTGAACAGCAGCGGCGCTTTGTCTCCGACGCATCCCACGAACTCCGGACGCCCATTACCGTAATCAGCGGTTACGCCGATATGCTGGACCGCTGGGGCAAACAAGATCCGTCTGCCCTGGAGGAAGGAATCGAAGCCATCAAATCGGAAGCGTCGAATATGTATGGGCTGATTGAAAAACTGCTTTTTCTGGCCAGGGCCGACCAGAACAGGCAAGTCATGAATAAAACCCGGCTGGCTATGCAGCCACTGATCGAAGAAGTTACCCAGGAAACCCGCCTGATTGCTCCGGACCATCAGGTTGTTCTCCAGCAGAATGACTGTGCCGCTATTTATGCGGATGCGTTATCGATCAAACAAATGCTGCGGATTTTTATTGAAAATAGCATCAAATATACTCCCACCGGGGGAACTATCCGGATCTCTTCCCGGAAAACCGGCGATTATCTGGAAATCGCGATTGAAGATACCGGAATCGGCATACCGGAAGAAGAACAGCCGAAGATTTTTGAACGTTTTTACCGGGTGGATAAATCACGGTCCAAGATGACCGGCGGAACCGGCCTGGGCCTGTCTATTGCCCGCTGGATTGCCGAACAGCATAACAGTTCGATCCATCTGGCCAGCACGCTGGGGAGCGGAACTACGATAACCGTGCGGATTCCCCTGGCTATAACTGAAACGTAATTGCGGGGTATGCCATGCGTCCTGACGGGGGCACCCAATGTCATTCAGCGGGAGCTCCCCGGAGTTCCCGGGATCCGGGAAGTGGAATGCTGAATATTCTAATATAGCTGAAATCAAAACAATAAACAACCCCGCTCCTGCTCAGCAGGAGCGGGGTTGTTTATTGTTAGGCGCAGCATCTTAGGATATTCAATACCTCTGAACAAAATGCATAAAATGGACAATATGAATAAATTATGTTTATTCGGAAAATTAAGTCGTATTATTGAGTCGTGAGAATTTTATATACAATTTATTTGTTGGGGGGGTGACATCCGTATTTTTGATATTTCCGGTAAGCGCCACTAAAAAAGGGAGGTAACAAAGTAAATGAAAAAAAGTATTCATTTTGCCAGGTTGTTAACATTAGTTCTCATGATTTGTTTATTTGCAGGGCTATTTCAAGTTGCCAGCGCAGCGGGTCCCACCGGATACCGCATAACAAAAACCACTTTACTGGGTGGAGAGGGAACCTGGGATTATCTTACCTTCAACAACAATACCCGGCAGTTGTTTATTGCCCGCAGAGGCCCTGGCGTAACCGTATTCAATGTGGATACGCAGAAAGTTGTCGGCATAGTTGACGACACGAAAGGTGTTAGCGGAATCGCGCTCGCTCCCGAGTTTAACCGCGGTTTTGCTACGATCTCCGACGATTCGGCAGTTAAAATCTTCGACTTGACTACCCTTGCTCCGGTGGGTACAGTCTCTGTTGGGGCAGATCCCGATTGCATAGTTTATGATCCAGCCAGCAAACTGGCATTTTCAATCGGCGGCAAAGGCACAATTACTGCTATTGATCCGGCCTCCGGAACGGCGGTGGGATCAATTACCCTTCCGGCCAAAAAACTGGAGTTTGCTCAGGCGGATGGGAAAGGTCATCTTTATGTCAATATGAATGATCAAGCCAAGGTGGCGGTTATTGATACCAATACACTGGAATTGACGGCGACCTGGTCTTTATACCGGGCTAAACTGAATACGCCGATGGCTATCGATACGGAAAAGGGACGTCTGTTCGTCGGCGGCCGCAACGGCTATCTGACAGTTTTAGATACCAACAACAACGGCAAAATTTTAGCGGAACTGCCTATTCTCGGATATAATTGCGACTCGATTGTATACGATCCGGGGACTAAAATGATTTTTGTTGCCAACATGAACGCCGTTATGACTGTTTACAAGGAAACAAAAGAGGGGAATTATGTTGTAGCCGATAATGTCTTTACTAAAGATTGGGTGAAGACGATGGCTCTTGACCCTAAAACTCATTCGATCTATCTTGCAGGGGGCCAAACGGGAGAATATATACCCGGTAAAGTCTGGCCTAAACTGATTCCGGATACCTTCTCGGTATTCACTGTTTCCCGCCAATAATTTCCTGCCCTCAGGGGCGTTAGACGTGATAATTTTAAGAAAAACTTGGTGTAATCTGAAACCCCGCCCGGAAGAGGGCGGGGTTTTGTGTCCGAATTTAGAGAAGTCGAAATAGGAGCCTGCCTAATCGGCAGGCCGTTTTTGCTGCTTGCGCAGCATTTTTAGAAATTCAATCACCAGTTTTTGGTTCTCCGGCAAGAGACCTTGAATTTGTTTTGACAAATCCAGGGCGGCGGCAGCGGCACCGGGTTCCGGCTGGCCGCTTTCATAAGGTGCGGCGGATTCGGCGGCGCCCAATACTTCAACTTTCCTGCCGAATAGTAGCCAGTCCGTAGAGATACCGTAAGTTAATGCTACATTCACCAGAAATTCAACACTTGGTTTGGCTCCGTGTTCGATGTTGTTCACATAGCCCCGGGATGCGCCAATGGAGTCACCAAAAGCGGTTTGCGATAAAGTTCCTCTTGCCTGGCGGATTCTGGCGCCGATTGCTTCAAAATTTAAGTCTGCCGTAGAAAGCACCTCCTAAACCATAGATGAAAACAAAATGATATTTATTAATTTCAAATTGGTTATTGACTGACATCTATTGATGTCATATAATGATTTTAGCGGTCGGGTTCTGGAAAAAACGGCCACTAATTTAGTTTTAAAGGAAGGTGAAGGGCTTACTCTTAAAAGGCGTGATTGCTTGCTGCTCAATAACAGCAAAAACAGCTGCCCGGAAACACCCAGCCGCCAAGCAAAGTGTGTTTCCGGGGCATGCGGGTTTTTCGAAAGAAGACCCGCGATGGGGGATTTTCCCAAGAATTCAATTTTAATTATAGCGTATCCCGGAGCCAAGGTAAATGGTTATTGAAAATGGCAGGCTCCGGGAGGGAGGAGGATTCCATGCAGGATAGCCATCCGCTTAAAAACATACTGGAAAAGCGGCGGAACGGAATTCCGTACGGTCTGTATGCCGTTTGCAGCGCCAATGAGTATGTTATTGCCGCGGCGATGGAACGGGCGGCGGCAACGCGGGGGCCGGTGCTGATCGAAGCCACTGCTAACCAGGTCAATCAGTTTGGCGGGTATACCGGGATGAAACCGGTCGATTTCCGCGATTTTGTCTACCGTATTGCGGACAACGTACCGTTTCCGCGGCAGCGGATCCTTCTCGGCGGCGACCATTTAGGGCCGCTGCCGTGGCAGGAGGAGCCGGTCGACCGGGCCATGGAAAAAGCCCGGGAATTGGTCCGGCAATATGTTCTGGCCGGGTTTAGTAAAATTCATCTGGATACGAGTATGCCTCTGGCCGGTGACTGCCGCCAGAGCCGGAGTGATCCGGAGCGAGCGGCGTCCCGGGGCGCCGAATTATGCCGGGAAGCGGAACTGGCGTCGGCCCGGCTGCGGGCGGAAAATCCGGCGGCCCTACGTCCGGTCTATGTGGTGGGCAGCGAAGTGCCGGCGCCGGGCGGCAGCCGGGAGGGGGAAGCAGGGCTTGCGATTACCCGGCCGGAGGATTTGGCAGCAACGGTGGCTGCTTACGGGCAGGCTTTCCGCCAGGCCGGTCTGGAGGTTGCCTGGGAGAATGTGGCGGCCTGTGTAGTGCAGCCGGGGGTGGAATTCGGGGAGGAAGCGGTTCATGCCTATGACCGCGCCGCCGCGCGCGAGCTGACCCGGACGCTGCAGCAATACCCCGGTCTGGTGCTGGAAGGGCATTCCACCGATTACCAGACGCCGCAGGCGCTCAAGGAAATGGTGGAGGACGGGATTGCCATTTTGAAAGTGGGGCCGGCACTGTCCTTTGCCCTGCGGGAAGGTTTGTTTGCGCTGAGTTATATGGAGAAGGAATTGCTCCGGTTTCGTCCGGACCGGGAGGCGTCCTGTTTTATGGAAGTGCTGGACTGGTCCATGGCCCGCACGCCGGCCGGCTGGACCCGGCATTATACCGGCAGCCCCCCGGCGGTCCGATACGCCCGGAAGTACAGCCTGTTTGACCGCTGCCGTTATTATTTGCCCCTGGCCGAGGTCCGCTATGCCCTCAGCCAACTATTGGAGAATCTGCGGCAGACCGGCTTGCCGCTGACACTGCTGCGGCAGTTTATGCCGCGCCAGTATGACAAAGTCCGCGGCGGGCGCTTGGAAAACGAGCCGGTCAGCTTAGTCAAGGACTGGATCGGGACCACACTGGACGATTATCTGTATGCGGTGAGACCGGTCCGGATTGACGGCTAAAAGCAAAGGAGGATAAAAATGGGACATCGATTGGGTTTTACCCCGGAAGAAGCGGAGAGACAAGAGATGGAGCATACCCTGGCGGAAATCGGGCGGCAGCCGGCGGCCTGGCAAACAATCTACGCCGGAATCCGGCACCGGAAAGCGGAGATTGCCTGTTTTCTAAGCAGGCTGGACAAGGATACCCGGGTTATTTTGACCGGCGCCGGCAGTTCGGGTTTTATCGGGGATGCCCTGGCACCGCTGCTGCGGCAGGAACTGGGTTTTGCGGCGGTGGAGTCGGTGCATACTACCAGCCTGGTGGCCAATCCCGACCTGTATTTTCCGCCGGCGGTCAAAACCCTGCTGATCTCGCTGGGGCGGTCCGGCGACAGTCCGGAAAGTTTGGCGGCTATGGAATTAGCGGAACAACGGGTCAGGGAGATATATCACCTTATTATTACCTGCAACCCCCAGGGAAAATTGGCCGGTTTTCACAATGAACGGACTTTGCGCTTTACATTAGAATCGGTGAATGATGCCGCCTTTGCCATGACGGGCAGTGTGACGGGAATGATGCTGGCGGCTTACGGTATTTTGCATAATGAACGGGATTGGACGCCGGAGGTGGCCCGACTGGCCGACTACGCGGCGGCCGTGATCGACCGCGTCTTTATCCGGCTGGTCGGGGTCCTGGCCGACGCGGACCGGGCTGTCGTGCTGGGGTCCGGCCCGCTTTGGGGCGCAGCCAGGGAGGGAGCGCTCAAGATTCTGGAACTAACGGCCGGAAAAGTTCTCTCGCGCTATGACACGCCTCTGGGTTTCCGGCACGGGCCGAAGGCGATGCTGACGTCGGCCACGGCGGTCTTGTATTTTGCCGCCGCCGGCGATTATACCCGGCAGTACGATTTGGACATGCTGCGGGAGCTTGCCCGGGCGGAAAAACGCCGGCTGGTGGTGGTAGACGACCGGTATGATCCGGAAATGGACCGGCTGGCCGACCTATATGTTTATAATTCGGTCAATGAAAAGCTGCCGGACGGATTTACGCTGTATATCCCCGTACTGGTGGCCCAGATTGCGGCGTTGTTTGCTTCCCTCCAATGCGGCTGTACGCCCGATAATCCCTTTCCGGGCGGAGAAGTCAACAAGGTTGTCCAGGGGGTGAAGATTCACCCATGGCGGCAGCAGTGAAACCGAACATTTTATTAACCCGTATTGATAACCGGCTGGTCCATGGCCAGGTCGGCGTGACCTGGACCACTTCCCTGGGGGCGAATCTGCTCCTGGTGGCGGATGACGCGATTGCGCAGGATTCCCTGCAGCAGCAGCTCATGGCCGTCACGGCCGAAGCGTCCGGCGCTCAGATCCGGTTCTTTTCGGTGGAACATACGATTCAAGTCATTCATCAGGCGTCGCCGGCGCAAAAGATATTTCTGATTTGTAAAACCCCGGCGGTAGTGAGGCGCCTGATTGACGGGGGCGTACCCATCGAGGCGGTCAATGTGGGCAATATGCATTTTGCGCCGGGCAAACGGCCGCTGAGCAAGAAAGTGTACGTGGATGACACGGACCTGGCGGATCTCCGGTACATCCAAGCCCGGGGCATCGAGATGTTTATTCAGGATACGCCGGGCGATGCCAGACATTCTGTAGGTTGAGAGCCTGATTAAAAAGATGCAGATACCAGGCGCGGCGAGCATTCGAACGAAGGCGTACTCAGGCGTACGTTGAGTGAGAACGCGCAGCCGCAACAACGTAGATGCGCTTTTTAAACGGGTTCGTATTGAGAAGGGGGAAGAGCGAATGCATAGTATAACCTGGCTGCAGGGTTGGGAACTGGCGGTCATGGCCGTAGTGCTGGGAATTGATTTCTGGCTGGAAAGTCTCTTTTTATTCCGGCCCATCATCGTATGCACGTTAACCGGGCTGATTCTGGGGGATTTGCCAACCGGCCTGATTGCCGGCGGCTTAACCGAACTGGCCTTTGCCGGGTTGACGCCGGCGGGAGGAACCCAGCCGCCCAATCCGATTCTGGCGGGGGTCATGACCACGGTCATCGCCTATACCACCGGCATTGAGGCCAAGACCGCCATCGGCCTGGCCCTGCCGTTCAGTTTTTTGATGCAATATATTATTTTACTTTACTATTCCAGTTTTTCTTTTTTCATGGGGAGAGCGGACAAGTACGCCGAAGAAGCGGATACCCGGGCGTTTATCCGGCTAAATATCCTGACAACGGCCATAGTGGCGCTGACCTATGGGGTTGTCGTGTTTTTCAGCGCTTATGTGGCGCAGGACGCCATGCAGATGCTGGTGCAGTCCATGCCGGCATGGCTGACTCACGGGTTTGAGATTGCCGGCGGAATTTTGCCGGGCGTTGGGTTTGGCATGTTGTTGAAGGTCATGTTGAAAAAGCAGTATGTACCGTATCTCATCGCCGGTTTTGTGTTTGCATCCTTTATCCAGTTTTCCAACCTACTGCCCGTGGCTTTGGTAGGAACCGCCTTTGCAGTGTATGAGTATTTTAACGGCAAGAACAGGCTGCCGGCGGCTTACGAGACGGGAATGAAAGGAGATGGCCCGCATGAAGGCATCTAGGATTTTAACCAAGGGCGACATTACCCGGCTGGGCATGATTTCTTCCTTTTTACAGGCGAGCTTTAACTATGAACGGATGCAGGCGGGCGGTTTTACCCTGGCTATGCTGCCGGCCCTGCGCAGAATCTGCCGCGGCGACAAACAGAGGCTGTCGGCGGCGATGAAGGACAATCTGGAGTTTATTAATACCCATCCCAATTTGGTCGGTTTCTTAATGGGCCTCTTACTGTCGCTGGAAGAAAATAATGAGGACCGCAGTTTAATCAAAGGCCTGAAAGTCGCCCTGTTCGGTCCGCTGGCCGGCATCGGGGACGCCATCTTCTGGTTTACGCTGCTACCGATTGTAGCAGGCATCAGCGCCTCCTTCGCCTTGCAGGGCAGTGTGCTCGGGCCGGTCCTTTTCTTCGCCGTGTATCTGACAATCTTTATCCTGCGGATTGCCTGGACCCATCTGGGCTATAACCTGGGGATCAAAGCTTTGGCAAAAATCAAAGACAGTTCCCGCATTATCGCCAGGGCGGCGACTATCCTAGGCGTGACGGTGATCGGCGGATTGATCGCTTCTTATATCCACATTGAAGTGGTTACCCAGGTGGCGATTAATGCCGGACACAGCGTTTCATTGCAGAAGGATTTTTTTGATAAAATCTTTCCCAATTTGCTGCCCATGAGTTATGCCCTGCTGATGCTGTATCTGTTGAAAAGCAAGCAGGTTCATCCGTCCTTGCTGATTCTGGGGACGTTTGTAGGGGCCATCGGTTTGTCCTTCGCCGGGGTACTGTAAGATGAAAACTCTTTTCATCGTCAGCGGGCACGGCCGATTTGCCACGGCCCTGCAGAGCAGTATTGAACTGATCGCCGGTCCGGTCCAGGATATCTATTTTGTCGATTTTACCGCCGCCGACACGGAGGAAACTTTGAAGGAGAAATTCAGCCGGATTGTTCAGGCGAATCAGGCCGGCAGTGTACTATTCATCACGGATCTTTTAGGCGGGACGCCCTTTAAGGTGGCGGCGGCGCTGGCCGTCGGCCGGCAAGGCCGGGAAGTCGTGACCGGGGTCAATGTCGGTTCAATGATCGAAGCAATATTGCAGCGGGAAACCCTGCCGGTGGAGCAACTGGCGGCAGAGATGGTAGCGGTGAGCCGGAAAACAACCCAGCATTTCCGCCCGGCCGCCGGACGGCCGGGCCAGACTCCGGCGGAAAGAGGCCAGGGCATTTGAGCCGCTTCACGGCGGCAGCACAGGCAAGGAAACCCCACACTTTTTATGGTGTGGGGTTTTCACTTTGATCGAGGGATTTGTTAATAAAGTTTTAATCGTTGTTAAAATTTGTTAATAAACCAAAATGGCATAGCCATTTGTGCTAGAATCAAGTCGAATAACCGCTTTCTAAGAGGTGTTGCCATTGAATCCAGCGTGGACAGGAATGCGGCGGCTGGATAGCCGCCGGTTAGCACATGCTTTGCTTTATTTAGCGCCGTCAATCCTGATTTTTATAACTTTCGTGTTTTATCCTCTGGTTAAAACGTTTTGGCTCAGCCTGCACCAGGCCGACATGATGGGAGTCCCCAAAACCTTTGTTGGCGGACAGCAATATGTTGCCTTGTTTGCCGTTGACAAGTTCGGGCGTAATATCCTTTTGACCTTATTGTTTGCCGTCTACACCGTTATTCCCGGTATGATCATTGGGCTGTATCTGGCGTATATCGCCAACTGGCGATTGAAAGGAATTGCCTTTTTCCGTACCGTATTTGCCTCTCCTCTGGTTATCGCAGTGGCTTCGGCCTCGATGATTTGGATGATGTTGTACAATCCTAGCGCCGGAGTGCTCAATTACCTGTTGTCATTGGCGGGGGTGCCGCCGGCCCGGTGGCTGGTCGACCCTAATCTGGCGCTTTTTTCGCTGGCTATTGTCGCAGTATGGCGCAGTCTGGGATTTAATACCATCATTTTATTGAGCGGACTGAAGTCCATTCCCGACAGTTTGTACGAGAGCGGCCGCATTGACGGCGCCGGGGCATGGCATTTATTTAGGGATATTACTCTTCCCCTGTTGTCGCCCACCTTGTTTTTCGTGTTTGTCGTATCAATGATTAACGCGATGCAAGTGTTTGGCGAAATCAACATTTTGACCCTGGGAGGACCGGTGGGAGCTACCAATGTGATGGTATATTCCATCTACCGGGAAGCATTTTTTAATTTCAATTATGGCCTGGCCAGCGCCCAGGCGATTGTCTTGTTTTTGATCATTTTTGCCTTAACGCTGCTGCAATTTTGGCTGCTGGAAAGGAAGGTCTTTTATCGATGAAAAAACGGCTTATCACGGGACTGCAATATGCCGTATTAAGCATAACCGCGTTAATATTGCTGTTCCCGCTTTGGTACGCTTTGGCGGTCAGTCTGGAAACCGCCGCCGAAACCATGGCTTATCCACCCCGGTTTATTCCCGGCGGGCTGTATTGGGAAGCGTACCGGCAAGCCCTGGCTACCGCGCCGGTTTTGCGGTTTATTGCCAACAGTTTTTTGGTATCCGGTATAGTGACGGCCGGACAATTGGTTACGGCCAGCCTGGCGGCTTATGCCTTTACTTTCATGCGGTTTCCGGGCCGGCAGGTTCTTTTTTATGGGTTTCTGGCGACCATGATGATTCCCTGGGAAGCCACGATTATTCCTAATTACTTTACGATTAAAAATCTCAACTGGCTGGATACTTTTCAGGGGTTAGCCGCCCCGTTTTTGGCCACTGCGTTCGGGACGTTTCTCCTGCGGCAATCGTTCATGACGCTGCCCCAGGCGCTAAACGACGCCGCCCGTATCGACGGCTGCGGCCATTTCCGGTTTTTTGCCACCATGGTGCTGCCGTTGTCCCGCCCGGCGCTGGCGACGCTGGCGGTCTATGCTTTTCTTACCACTTACAACCAATACTTGTGGCCGCTGTTAGTTACCAATACCGATTCAATGCGGACGGTACAGATCGGGTTGGCTATGCTGCAATGGGACCAGTCGCTTTCCTGGAACAGTATGATGGCGGGGGTTATCCTGGTATCGCTGCCGACGGCGATTTTGCTGATTGCCGGACAGAAGCAGCTGGTGAGGGGGTTAACCGCCGGCGCAGTAAAAGGCTGACCGGTCTTGGGAAACCCATAGAGAGTTGAAAAATCTAAATCATTTAAAGTGGAGGTAGTTGCTATGAAGGGTAGAAAAATGATAGCGGCCGCTTTGCTGGCCGTCCTGGTGGCGGTTCTGTCGGCTTGCGGCGGTCCGCAGCAGCAGGCCCAGGGCGGCCAGCAGCCGGTGAAAGTGGTATTCTGGTATTCCGTAGGCGGCAAAGTAGCGGAAGCGACCAAAGCTCTTGTTGACCAATTTAATAAGACCCACCCCGGTATTCAGGTCGAAGCCGTTTTCCAGGGGTCCTATGACGACGCCCTGAACAAGTTGAAGCAGTCCATCCGGTCTAACGCCACACCGAACGTTATGCAAGTCTATGATATCGGTACCCGCTTCATGATTGACAGCAAAGCGATTGTACCGGTGCAGAAATGGATCGATGCCGATAAGCTGGACACTTCATCCTTTGAGCCAAACATTTTGGCGTATTATACGGTGGATAACAAATTGTATTCCATGCCGTTCAATACTTCGACGCCGATTCTGTATTATAACAAGGACATGTTTAAGGCGGCCGGGCTGGATCCGGAAAAACCGCCCCGTACTTTTGAAGAGGTGGCGGCGTCGGCGAAAAAGCTGACCGTGCGAGATGACTCCGGCAAGGTAACCCGTCCTGGGCTTACCCTGGCAATTTATGGCTGGTTCTTTGAACAGTTTATGGCCGAAGAAAACGCGCTGTACGCGAACCAGAGCAATGGAAGGGACGGCGCAGCGACTGCGGTTGCTTATGACAATGCCCAGGGAGAGAAAATCCTGAACTGGTGGAACGATATGGTGAAAGATGGAGTTTGTGAGAATATTGGACGTAAGACTTCGGACAGCCAGAAAGCGTTCATCGCCGGACAGACCGCGATGACGATCGACTCTACCGGGGTTCTGCCCGACATCATGGACGGGATAAACGGCAAATTTCAGGTTGGGACCGCGTTCATGCCCCGTCCGGCCGGTTCCGACGGCGGCGTGATCATCGGCGGCGGCTCGCTGTGGCTGATGGGCAATCACAGTGCGGCGGAAGAAAAGGCGGCCTGGGAATTTATTAAATTCATGACCGCTCCGGAACAACAGGCCTATTGGCATATTCATACGGGGTATTTTCCGATTACGAAGTTAGCTTACAACGAAGAAAACCTAAAACAATTCCATCAAAAATATCCGCAATTTAAGGTTGCCATTGATCAGTTGCACAGTTCGCCCATTACCCGGGCTACGCAAGGGGCGTTATTGGGCGTGTTTACCCAAGGCCGCCAGGAAATTGAAACGGCAATCGAACAGGTGCTGAACGGGCAGGCCACAGCGGCGGAGGCCCTGAAAAAAGCGGCGGCAAGGGTCAATGAGGCCATTGCTCGCTACAATCAGACTAAGTAAAAAGGTGCAAAGCAGAGGGTTTTTATGGCTACTGTAACATTACAGAATATCAGCAAGCAGTTTGCCAACCATACGGCGGTGGCAACCATGAATTTGACAATTGCCGACGGTGAATTTCTGGTTTTGGTCGGCCCTTCCGGCTGCGGCAAGACCACCACGCTCAGAATGATAGCCGGACTGGAGACGCCTTCTTCAGGGAATCTTTTTATCGGCGAGACCGATGTCACCCATAGGGAACCCAAAGACCGGGATATTGCCATGGTATTTCAAAATTACGCCTTATATCCGCATATGACGGTGCGGGCGAATCTGGCTTATAGCCTGCGCCTGCGCCGCCGGCCCCGGGAGGAGATTGCGCGGCGAATTGAAGAAACGGCGGCCATGCTCGAGATTACCGCTCTCCTGGACCGGTATCCCCGGCAGCTTTCCGGCGGGCAGCAGCAGCGGGCGGCGCTGGGACGGGCGATTGTACGCCAGCCCCAGGTCTTTCTCATGGATGAGCCGCTCAGCAATCTGGATGCCAGACTGCGGGCGGCTACCCGGGCGGAATTGATTCAATTGCATCAACGTTTAAAGACGACCATTGTGTATGTTACTCACGATCAGGTGGAAGCCATGACCATGGGGAGCCGCATCGTGGTTATGAATGACGGAGTGGTGCAGCAGGTGGGCGCGCCGCTGGAAATTTACCGGCGGCCGGCGAACCGCTTTGTCGCCTCCTTCATTGGTTCACCGCCCATGCAGTTTCTGCAGGGGACGGTGAACCAAACGGGAGAGCAAGTAAGTTTTACCGGTAGAGGATTCCGGCTTAAGCTAAGTAGCGCAGCACCGGAGCCGGTTTTGGCCGGGGAGATGATTTTGGGGATCCGGCCGGAGCACTTGGTTTGGGAACCGGCCGGGCAGGAAGACGGAACGGGGATTCCCTGCGTAGTGGCGGTTGTCGAAAATATCGGCTCCGAAGCCTTGATTCATACCACAACGGCAGGCGGCGAAGGGTTGATTATAAAAATGATTAACCCGGAACGAACGCCGCTGCCGGGCGAGAATTTGACGGTTAAACCCGGACCGGGCAGTATCTATTTATTTACGGTGCCGGACGGGGTTTGCCAGGCAGTGCTGCCGGCATCGGCGGACCCGGACCGGACATATAGCTTGAATGTATAAAGAAAAACGACTGCACGGGTGCAGTCGTTTTTTTTACCACTTAACCTCCGCTTATGACAAGACGATCCGTCTGCCTGGATTGGCGTCCAAAATGATTTCCAGATGGTTTTTTGCGCCCTGGGCCCTGCGCCGCGAGCCGAAAGGCCCGTCAGCGGTCTTTTTTAGGCCGGGGAACGGTTTTGATAAAGTGACGCACGGCCGGAATTCCGGAAAAGGCGCTGGCGATCCCCAGGGCCAGCAACACCTGACCTAAGACCGCCTCCAGGCTTACCAGGAGTTTGGATAGGCCGCTTTGCGGCGCGATATCACCATACCCCAGCGTTGTAATGGTGGTAGTGCTGAAATAGACACAGTCGGTGTAAACACTTAGTTTGTTTCCGCCCAGATAATGAATCACCTGTGGGGGACGATAATTAAGAGCCTTGAAAATAAAGGCTACCGGCACCGGATCGGGAACCTGACGATAGGAGTCGGGCATCCAAAGCTGCACCGCATCTTTGGTATCCACTCCCGACCAGAAGCGGTCGTGAAAACCGGAAAAGGAGCTGAAGTCCCGCACTCGCATTTCTTTTTCGATCATTAAATTTTTTAGCTCCTGGTTTTGGGAGATTTCATAGTAGATCCGGTATTTGTATAGGGAGTCCAAAAAATCTGTGACATAGGTAATTAAATAGTAGGTATTGGCAAAGGCAACAATCATATAAACATAGGTGACTAAAATCAGAATGATTTTCCGTTTTCCCTGATGATTGCGGGCCATTATATACCGTACTAATCCCCAGACACCGTAAAAGGCCATGAGGCAGCTTGCCAGCAAGATAGCCAGAATGAAGAAGATACTTAATTGCGTATATACGGATAGGGGCAGGTTGGCAGCCTTATGAAACAGCACACGGGGGATGTCCTTTCTAACAATTTCGGCTGTTAAATCAGGGAAATAATAAGATACGACAACAGACGTACTGGTAATCAACACCGGCTTGGCGAGATAATTGTTCCGAATGAGCCTTAAAAATACATTGATAAATTGATTCAAAATGGATTCGTCACCGCCTATAAGTAGAAATACCCTATTTCTTTTTCTATTCTAAATAGGTGCTTTGGAATTTGTCAAATAGCAGGGCCATTTAAAAATTAAAATTGCGGCCGGATTGACGGCTAACATGATTAGCTTTAGAATTATTATTGTTAGTTTTATTGACAGAAAAAAGGGTGAGGGGAATCGCACAATTGTGTCAGAGAAAGGCGTGTTCTAGTTATGGCGAATTGTCTTAAAAAGGGTATTATTTTTTTGGTATTCCCGTTAATCGCAGCAGTCATTGCAGCGGGATGCGGCCGAACTCAATCTGCGGCTCCCGCTGCCGTATCCGTGTCGGCGGGACAGGCCCGGACGCAGGATATGCCGGTTCAGGTCGAGACCGTAGGAAACGTGGAAGCGTACAATTCGGCGGTAATTATGCCGCAGGTTACCGGAACAGTGCAGAGTGTTCATTTCCAGGAGGGACAGAACGTAAAGGCCGGAGACCTGCTGGTTACGATTGATCCGCATCCCTTCGAACAAAAGCTGGCGCAAGCGCAGGCGCAATTGGCGCATGATTCGGAACAGGCTGCGTTTGCGGCTTCTTCCGCCAATCGCTCTTCCGAGCTATTCCGCCAGGGCGCTGTTTCGCGGCAGGACTTTGAACAATCGACCACTTCTTCGGCTGCCCAGACCGCCACCGTACGGCAGTCCCAGGCGGCGGCGGAAAGCGCCCGCATTGATCTTAACAATTGTTCAATCCGCGCACCGATTGACGGACGGACCGGGGCGGTGCTTGCCAACACCGGATCATTGGCTACGGCGAATCAGACCCAGTTAGTGGTCATCAATCAGATTCAACCTATTTACGTCAATTTTACCGTTCCCGAGCGTTATCTCGCGGCAGTCCGCGCCGCTCAGGCGCAGGGACCGCTCAAAGTAATCGCCAGTATCCCCGAACAGGGGCTGAACATTACCGACGGTATTCTGACCTTTATCAATAATACCGTTGATCCGTCAACGGGCGTGATTCAAATGAAGGCTCGCTTTCCCAATGTGAAACGGGAACTATGGCCCGGGCAGTTTGTCCGGATTACCCTTGTGATGGGGGTGCAGCCGCAGGCGGTGGTGGTACCGGTTGAGGCGGTTAATATGGGACAGTCCGGTCAGTATGTATTCGTCGTGAATAACGATAAGACCGTTGCCTTGCGTCCGGTGGAAGAAGACCGGGTTATCGGCAATTTGGCAGTCATTTCGAAGGGATTGACCGGCGGCGAAACGGTGGTGACCGACGGTCAGGTTAATCTCCGGGATGGTTCCCGGGTTGCCGTCCAAAGCGCCGATAATCAGGCCGGCAGTCAGGGCGGTGAAACGCAGTGAACATCTCCGCCATTTGGATCCGCCGGCCCGTAATGACCATTTTGATTGTTGTCAGTCTGCTGTTTTTCGGTGTTGTCAGTTATCGCCAGCTGCCGGTTGATTTCCTGCCGAATGTTGACTATCCAACGATTCAGGTCAAAGCTTCCCTGCCGGGAGCAAGTCCGGAAACCATGGCTTCCTCAGTGGCGCTGCCGCTGGAAAAGCAGTTTTCCACTATTGACGGCGTGGATTCAATGTCTTCGTCTAATACAACCGGATCTACCACAATTACCATTACTTTTTCTCTAAGCCGCAACATTGATTCCGCGGCCCAGGATGTTAGCAGCGCGATCTCAGCGGCGCAAAAACGGCTGCCGGCCAATATGCCCAGTCCTCCCTCCTATGTTAAGACCAATCCCGCCGAGCAGCCCATCATGTACTACGTCTTTACCTCAAAGACTATGACCATGCCGCAGGTGCAGGATTATGTCGAGACGTCGGTGCTGCCGGCGCTGTCCTCGGTTGAGGGCGTGTCGCAAGCTCAGATTTTTGGTTCCCAGCGCTATGCGGTGCGGCTGCGGATGGATCCTGACCGTATGGCGGCGCGGAATGTCGGCATCGACGAGGTGACAACGGCCCTGGAGAAGGGAAATGTCAATCTGCCGGGCGGAACTCTCAGCGGACCTTCTATTGCCTATAGCGTGGATTCTACCGGTCAGCTGATGAAAGCGACAGATTATAATAAGCTGGTAGTGTCCTACCGGAATGGCAATCCGATCCGCATTCAGGATATCGGCCAGGCGACGGATAGTACGGAAAACGAGTTTATGCACCGCTCACTCATTACGTCAAAAGGCCGGAGCGACGGAGTGTTCGTCGCCATCAGCAAACAGCCGGGGGCAAACGCTGTCCAAATTGCCAAGGATGTGCGGAATAAAATGGCAATGGTGCAGGGAGCCATTCCTAAAGGAATCAATGTTACGCTGCTTTACGACAGGTCCCAATTTATTCAGGCGTCGGTAAAAGATGTCCAGCTTACTCTTTTGTTGACCATTTTTCTGGTCATTGCTGTGGTTTTCACCTTTCTTGGCAGTTTGCGCGCCACACTGATTCCAGGCATTACTGTGCCCCTCTCGCTCGTGGGGACGTTTGCCGTAATGAAGCTGGCGGGTTTTAGCCTGAATAACATATCGCTTATGTCGCTTACCCTCGCGGCAGGGTTTGTGGTCGACGACGCCGTTGTGGTGATGGAAAATATTGTGCGGCGGGTCGAGGCGGGTGAAACCCCGCGGGAGGCCGCTTTTGCCGGTTCAAGGGAAATTGGCTTTACTGTATTGTCGATGACCTTGTCTTTGGTAGTCGTTTTTGTCCCTATTTTATTTATGAGCGGCATAGTGGGCCGTCTGTTCAATGAATTCGCCGTGAGCATCACGGCGGCTATCCTGCTTTCCGGTTTTATTTCGCTGACGCTAACCCCGATGATGTGCGCCTATATTCTCAAACACAGGAACGGGAAAACCCAGGCCGGCCGGTTTGTGCGGGTTTCAGAACGGGTATTTGAACGGGCGATACGCTTTTATGGACGGACCTTGGCGCTGTCCCTGGCTCATCCCCGGAAAGTCCTGGCTTTTACCTTGAGTGTCTTCCTTTTGGCCGGTTTTTTGTTTACGCGGATTGATAAAGGCTTTATTCCCAGCCAGGATATGGATATGTTTATTATCCGGACACAGGGCAACGACCGGTCTTCTTTCGATTATCTGGCCAGCCACCAACGGGAATTGGACCGGATTATTGCCAAAGAGCCGGATATAAAGGGGGCCTTGTCCGTTGTCGGCACGCCTACTTATAACAAAGGATTTATGTTCGTAACGCTAAAGGACCGGGCGGAACGGAAAGAATCGGTGGACCAAATCATTGCCCGGTTACGGCCTGAAATCAATAGTATACCCGGACTGCGGGCCTTTCCCTACAATCCCCCTCCCATCACCATTGGCAGCCGCCAGACCTTCGGCGTCGGTCAGTACACCCTTACCAGCCCTGACCTGAATCTTCTGGCGAAAGCGGCTGCGGCTATGGAGAACAGGATGCGGACCCTCCCGGGATTAACCGACGTGAATTCCAGCTTGGAATTGCGGACGCCGAAGATTATTCTCGATATTGACCGGGATAAGGCTTCCGCTCTGGGTTTGACGGCCGACCAGATTCAAGACGCGTTGTATTCTTCGTATGCCGACCGGTTAGTAACTACAATTTATACTCCCAGCAATGAGTATGATGTATATCTGGACCTTGGCAAAAGTTTTCAGTCGGATCCGTCCGTACTTAGCCGGCTTTATGTAAAAGCGGCTTCGGGTACGCTGGTTCCTCTTTCAACCATCACTAAGCAGCGCGAAGTTCTATCGTCGCTGTCTGTTAACCATAGCGGGCAATTGCCCGCAGCGACGATCACTTATAACCTCAAACCGGGTTATGCCCTGGGGACGGCGGCGGATGAGATCCGGTCGGCGGCCCAAAAAATTCTTCCTGCCGGCGTTACCGGCTTTTTCGAAGGCAATACTTCGGCTTTCCAAAGCTCGTTCGCTAATATGGGATTTCTCCTGTTTGTCACTATCTTTATCATTTACGTCGTGCTGGGTATTCTGTACGAGAGTTTCATTCATCCGGTTACTATTTTAACCGCGCTGCCCCTAGCCGGCGCCGGGGCGCTGATCTTTCTGATGCTGTTTCATATGGAGCTTGATATTTATTCTTATGTCGGCATTATTATGCTCGTCGGCATTGTCAAAAAGAACGGGATTATGATGATCGACTTTGCACTGGAACTGGCCAAAAAGAAAGGACTTTCATCCCGGGATTCCATTTATGAGGCTTGCCAGATCCGGTTCCGGCCAATTATGATGACGACAATGGCCGCCGTTTTTGGGACGCTTCCCATCGCCCTCGGATTTGGAACGGGCGGCGAGTCAAGGCAGCCGCTTGGGGTAGCGGTAGTTGGAGGGCTGATATTCTCCCAGTTTTTAACTCTTTATGTAACACCGGTGTTTTATGTGTGGTTTGATCAAATGCAGCAAAAGCTGGCCAAAAAACGGGAAAATCTTTCACCGCAAGGGTGATAAAAGGCTCAACCGGCGGCTATTGCCGGTTGAGCCTTTTAATTTTAGTAGTACCGGGTCAGGCGGATGCCGGCCAGGTAATCCCGGTCTTTGTTGCCGGCGACGAAGGCGGAGTTTTGTATTTTTGCTGCTCCCAGGACCAAGTCGGCGTAGGTATCTTTGTCCACTTTCTGCCGCCAGGACAGCCAGAGCGACGTGATGATCTCAGGCGTATTGCCGGTAAATTGTTGGGATACCCGTTCCAGGTTCACCGCCAGTTGGGAGCCGTTGGCGCTGTAATGAGTAAATTTGCCGTAATAGCGATAGGCATTGTTGCCGATGGCATCACCGAGAATGTTGTCCTGGAATGTATAGCCCGATGTATAGGCCCAATGGTTGTACCAGGTATTTCGTGTATGGGCCCATTCGAAATGGGCATCCCAGTCGCCGCTGGCTGAAAGCCGGGGAATATATATACCCAGCAGTTCCCCCATGTCGGAAGGCAAGGGAATGACTTTCAGTACCGGGACCTGATCTTCGCCGTAGAATTCCCCGTAAAGCTGAATATCGTTGAATTGCGGCAGGCGCCAGCGAAAATCACCGCCGGCGATGCTATCCCATTTATCGGCGCCGGCGCTGGCGGCATTTTTGCCGGTAATCAAATGCCAGTAGTCACTGCTCTGCAGCATGCGCCCCTGACCGCCGACGATAGCAGTGCCGGCAAGGGCAAAGGTAAAATTGGGATTGGGGGTAAAGTCCATGCGCAGGCCGGCAAAGGAGGGATAGTTTACATCGCTGCGGTGATTTTCCAGTACGGAATAAATGAACGTGGTATTGGTGGCCCCGAGAAACTTGAAGAAACCGCCGATTTGGTGCGGTTCCAGATTGGAAAGTTTAATCATGGTCAGCGGTGCGGCATTGTTAGTGAGCAAAAGGCTGCCATGCTCGCCCTGCCCCCACCAGAGAGAATCCTTGCCGATCTGAATTGCCATATTATTAATATGGGTTGTCAGATAGGCGGAATCCAGCGTGATCTGGGTTGATTCCAGGTCGTCGTAACTGACTCGCGGTGTGAGGCTCAATACGGTATCATCCTGGATTTTTCCCTCCAGGCGGAAGGAAAGGTCCGTGTTGAAGTCCGGGGCATAGCGGTAGCCGTTATTGTATACATTAAGAGGTTGATAGGTTGATTTTGTTTTTTGCTGCGGTAATGTTTGACCGTGGTAGTAGTTTTCTCCCAGGGAAATTTCTTGCAAGCGAACGCCGTTTTTAGCAGGCTGCCGGTTGAGTATATTCAGTTCGGGAGCAAATTCCTTCCGCAGCTCTTGCAGCATGGACGCGGCATACGGCGGAAGAGTCGCGCCGCTGGTATCGGTCAGAATGGTTTGCAGCCACTTGGCAACCTGCATCCGGGTGTATGGTTTGGTACCTGTCGGCAAATTGGTGGTATAGCCAAGACCGGACAATTTTTCCAGGTCATCGTAAACGTAACTGCCGGCGGGAACATTGGCAGAAACTTGCTGCGCATAGGTTAAATACGGCGGGTCGGCGGCCAAAACTGATGCTGGAAGCCCTGGCCCGGACCATATGATGAGCCCTATGGCAATTGAAATTTTTGTAAAAACTTTGTATTTCATCCTAAGTCCTCCTATAAATCACAATGATATGTAAAACTTTTACATTTATGTTAAATAATCCTCCTTTTGTTATTTGAAATAATTTACAACCAGTTGCGGCAATGTGATAAAATAAAACCATAATTTTACAGGTGAAAGGTGAAACTTTTTATGATTGATATGCACTGCCATCTATTGCCGCAAATGGACGACGGGGCCAAGAGCCTGCCAGTGTCTCTGGAAATGGCCAAGATAGCTGCTGATAACGGCACAACGGCAATTATTGCCAGCCCACACATGATTGCCGGTGAATGGACGCCGGAGTGGGAAAAAATACTTGTCCATTGTAAAAGGCTGCAGGAAGCCTGCAGGGAGCGGCAGATTGATCTTGCCATTTATCCAGGCGCCGAGGTTGCCATAAGTATGGACGTATTTGATTATCTCGAACCGGCCTGGTATTGTCTTAACGGGGGACGGTATATGCTGGTTGAACTTCCTTTTTGGGAAATCCCTGCTTTTGCCGAAGAGTTTTTCTTCCGGCTGCAGACTAGGGGAATTACGCCGATCTTAGCGCACCCGGAGCGTTATCCTGATGTAATCAGGGAACCAGGACGCTTAATCGACTGGGTCAATAACGGGATATTGCTGCAGATAAACAGCTCCAGCCTTACCGGACTTATGGGAGAGAAAGTGCAGCGAACAGCCCAAGTGCTGCTGATGAGTCATTTAGTACACTTTCTCGGATCGGACGCTCATGGTGTCGGGAAGCGGCATCCCAATCTGAGGCAAGCAGCGGCTATCGTGGAAAAGATTAGCGGGAAAGAACAGGCTAATAGGATTCTGGTTGTAAACCCGGCAAAAGTGATTGCAAACCAGGCTTGGATTTTATGTGAACGGATAAATAAGTTGAATTATCCGTCTCAACCTGGTTTTTGGGGCCGTTTATTACAAATTTGTCAATTTTAAAATAGAGCAGCTTCTAATACTTTCCTTTCATTTTAAGACCCTTTGGGTCTTTTTTTTCATTTTGCCACAAAAAAGTTACAGAAAAAAACTTATCATCCATATTTTGTTATATTTTTGTAACAATTTGGAAGTATAGTATACGTAATAACAGAAAGTATTTTATAGATATGTCGAAGCCGACCGGAAAATTATGATTGGAATCAGAAAATGAATGATTTTTTTTCTTTACTTTTAAATGGTAAAAATTTACAATTACCTGAGATATATGACTCTCCCAGACATAGTAAGCTTGTTGACAGGAGAAATTTTGTTGAATAGGAGGCTGATGTTGCAATATTCAGAATTTAGTTGGGGAGGAATGGACAAAATGGCGGAACTCTCCCGCGATTATTATCCTGTTGGGTAAAATGAGACAACGAAAAATAGCAATCAGGTTAAAGTTTGTTTTTTTACGAATAAGTCATGGAGGAGTTTGTAATGAAAAAACTCATTGCAATTGTTATTTTGTTTTTGGCGATAGCCGCACTGGGAGATCACCGGCTCTCAGCTGCGGAATACCGGATTGAACCGGGGGATGTCCTAATGATTAACGTTTTGGGTCATAATGAAATTTTAGCTGCCGGCGGGAACCAGCAAGGGGAAGAGTTGGTTGTCCGGCCGGACGGTAAGATTTCTCTGCCGTGGATGGGGGATGTACAGGCAAGCGGGATTTCGGTGCTGGCTTTAACGAGTGCTATTCGTCAGGGACTCGGTGAATATATTGTGAATCCGGTTGTATCTGTAAATGTTGTTAAATTCCATACGACCCGGATCTATGTTTTGGGTGAGGTAACCAGACCGGGTATGTACGAACTGGAAAAACAGCATAACCTGCTTGACGCTATCGGCATCGCCGGCAGTTATACCAAAGATGCCGCTAAAAAACATATTTTTATAATCCATAAGGGGCATACGGATAAGCCGGCCGAAGTAAATTTGCTGCGGCTTTTGGAAAAGGGGGATATGTCGCAAAATATTGCGCTCTCCGAAGGCGATGTTGTGTATGTAACCAACAACCACCGGATTGATTTTGCCCGGGATATTCTGCCGTGGGTTACGGCTGCCTATCAGGTTCACTATATAGACAATAACTAAGGTCTTAGCACTTTTTTTACGGAGGATTGGGAATGGATGAGACAACGATTGATTTGCGCGAGATTATCCAAATAATAAAAAAGCGGCGCGTATATATTGCAAAGATTTGCATTTTGTTTACGTTGGTTGCACTTATAGCAAGTTTTATTATTCCGCCTACTTATCAGGGTGAGGTATTACTACGGGTTAAGCAGCCCCAAGGACTGGCGGATTCTCTCCTGGCAAGTCTCCCCATGGATAATCCCTTGGCTACCAGGCAGCTTATGATGACTTATGCGGAAATATTAACAAGCCGTACTGTGGTGCAGGAATTAATTGATACAACCCAGTCGGCTAAAAACAAAAGCGATATACCGACTTATGAGGATATGTTGAAGCGAATTAGAACGCAGGAAGTAAAAGATACGGAAATACTGAAGGTGGATGTTTTGGCTCCCTCCCCGGAAGAAGCGAAACGGGTAGCCAATACCCTGACGCAAATTTTTTTGAACCGTATTACGATGCTGGTCCGTTCGGAACAAAAAATTGTCCGGGAGTTCATCGGCCAGCGGTTGAATGATTCGAAAAAGGAATTGAGCCAGGCCGAGGATTCCTTAGAGGAATACAAACAACGGGAGAAAATCTATGAACCGCAAGAAGAGGGCAAGGCGCTGATTGATAAGCTGGCGGCGATTGACAAGCTATCTGCCGACAATCGGGTGTCTCTCGCGGCCTCCGGGGCGAATCTGGCCAGTGTCAATCAACAGCTTGGCGAGGAAAAGGCAGGGTTTGTCGCTGACAATCCGCTG
This sequence comes from Allolucifera butyrica, assembly GCF_900476375.1. Lineage (GTDB taxonomy): Bacteria > Bacillota > Negativicutes > Sporomusales > UPPP01 > Lucifera > Lucifera butyrica. The sequence continues at coordinate 170,627 of NZ_UPPP01000116.1, forward strand.
ATTCAGCAATACAAAGCCAAGTTGGCGGAACTGGAAGTAGAGCGGGTTGGGCTGCTGCAAGAGTACACGGAAAAAAACCCCAGGGTTTTGGCCGTTCAAGCGGGTATTGACGATACGAAAAGCCGGCTGAATGACGAAGTTGCCAAAGTGATAAGCGCTGAGGCTCCTTCTATGAACCCGATCCATTTAGGACTGCTGCAGGCAAAAATGCAGTCAGAAGCGGAAATTGGCGCCTTTACGGCGCAAAAACAGGCAATAGATAAGATTTTAGCGGAAAATCAAGGAATCGTTGAGCAACTGCCAGCCAAGCAAAAAGGCTTGGTAAAAGTGATGCGGAATGCCAATGTGGCTCAGGAAATATACATCATGCTGGCTAAGCGGTATGAGGAAGCAAGGATCAGTGAAGTCCAGGAACCAACCGATGTTCAGGTGGTTGATGCCGCAGTAACGCCGGAAAAACCCGTAACACCGCGCAAGGTTCTGAATACGGTGGTAGGCTTCGTTTTAGGATTGTTTTTCGGTATCGGCCGGGCCTTCTTAAAGGAGTATCTGAACCGGTCAATCTGTACTGCGAAAGATGTACAGTTATTTTTGAACTTGCCTGTTCTGGGCAGTATTCCCGATTTTAACCGGGATGCTGCACCACGCCGGAAGAAGGGAATGTTTAACTGGCTTAAAGGCATCCTTGCCAGGAAAAAGCAGCTTGCCCGTCAAGCTGGAAAAGAGGTCTCCCCATGAACCCAAATTATAAACTGATTGTGCACGAAGACATTAAGTCGCCGGTTTCCGAGGCGTACCGGACACTGCGAACCAATCTTCGCTTTGCGAAGGCTGATGCGTTGAACCTAATCATGTTTACAAGTACTGGCCCGGGTGAGGGCAAATCGCTTACTGCGGCCAATACAGCCGTAGCGATGGCGCAGACGGGGAAAAAGGCCATTGTTATTGATTGCGATCTCCGCAAACCAGTGCAACATCGTATTTTCGGCAAAGAAAATCTTGGGGTAACTAATATTTTAGTCGAAGGCGGGAAGATGGCCGAGTTACTCCAAGAAACTCCTATACCAAATTTGTATTTATTGCCGAGCGGACCGAATCCGCCCAATCCATCGGAACTTCTTGGCTCCGCCAAAATGCTGAACATTTTGACAGAAGCAAAAAAACTGGCTGATATCGTAATTATTGATGCGCCGCCGACGATTGCCGTGACGGACGCCTGTGTGCTGGCAACCAATGTGGATGGCATCGTATTGGTAGTTGGCGCGGGAATGACCCGGCCAGAAATGGCGAAACAGGCATTAAGCCTCCTGATGCAAGCCAATGGCTGTGTTTTGGGGGTTGTCCTGAACCGGGTTGAGATTGAAGCCGGGGATGCCTACTATTATTACTATTATAGCGATGGCCATACTGGATCTAAACAAGCCGGAAAAAAAAATAGGATATGAGATGGTGATGAAAATGAATTTACGGGCTAAATTTCCCAGAACGTTCAAATTCCTCTTATTATTAGGGGATTTGTTCTGGATTTGTTTTGGCGCCTACCTGCCATTTCTACTGTTACTAGATCAGCAAACTTTAAGCAGGGACCTTTCTATCTATTATGAAATATTGCCATTACTACTCATTAGTTCAGGCATTCTGCTGAATATTAACAACATGCTTTCATTGGTACGGAAAGAGTTTGGACAAATATTTGTTGGTTTATTAGTATTTGTTTTTGAGCTGTATATCGTGGTAATGGCGAGCAACTTTTTCTTTCGCTTCTTTACTTATCCTCGCAGTGTATTATTGATGGCGATGCTTTTACAGTATATCCTGCTGGCTGGCTGGAATTTTTTCTGCTGGCGGCTGGAAAAAAAATGTGTTGTGCCGAAAAATGTTCTGATTGTGGGCAATGACGACCTGTGCGAGGCGGTCATTTCCCGGATTCGCATGCTAACCAGTTTAAACTATCATACCAAGTTTACCTGTGAAAAATTTTCGCATATGGTGACAGAGAGAAGCAACGACTTAATCGATCTGATCATCGTAATGCCCGGAGTTGAATTGAAGAGCAAAGACGAGATCCTGCATTATTGTCAGGCCCGTGGTAAACAAGTCATGCTTGTGCCGGATGTCTATGAACTGTTTTGTTATGGCATTGAACTGGACCAAATCGATGATATCCCGGTTTTTCGCGCCAAATATTTAAAGCCTACCTTCGAACGCAGAGTCGTAAAGCGTGGCTTTGATCTGCTCGTAGCCGGAATCGGGCTGTTAATCCTATGGCCGCTGTTTCTTGCCGCCGCTTTGGCTGTGAAAGCCACTAGCAGAGGCCCCGTATTGTACTCTCAAATCAGAGTTGGGCGGGATGAAGAGGAATTCAGAGTGTACAAGTTTCGCTCCATGGTGCAGAACGCCGAGGCGACGACCGGTCCGGTACTGGCAGCTAAAAATGACACCCGGATTACTCCGGTAGGCCGGTTTTTGCGGGCGACCCGCCTGGATGAATTGCCGCAGCTTTTTAACGTAATCAAAGGGGATATGAGCATTGTCGGTCCCCGGCCGGAACGACCAGTTTTTGTTGAGCAGTTTAAAAAGGAGATTCCCGGTTATGGCTACCGCCATAATGTGAAACCCGGTATTACCGGTATGGCCCAGGTTTATGGCAAGTATAATACAACGGCCCGCGATAAGCTGATTTATGATCTGATTTATATCCAAAACTGCTCTGTAATCACGGATTTGACTTTGATTATCCAAACCATCCGGGTTTTGGTTACGAAAAGCAGTACTGCGGGAGTTGAGAATAATCATGGCACGGTTCAAGTGGGTGAATACCAGGTCCACCGGTTGTAACGGATGAATTCTTTTCGATGCGAGGTGACTATGCTGGAAACAGTTAAGAAACAAAGAAATGTAGAAATAAAGATCCAGGCTGTAAGAGACAAACTGCGTGATTTTGGTGTATGGTATACTGCCCTGTTTTGTTTACGCAAGATCTTTTTTGCGCTTTATAAATATAAATTTAAGGCTTGCGGCGGTTTGTTTATCAGAGGGTCTTATTTTATCCGCGGTTATTCGAATATAGAAATCGGTCAAAACTTTACGGCCGGGACCGGCTTACGAATAGAGGCAATTTCCTGTTACGGGGAGCAGCTCTTTAATCCCGGTATTGAAATCGGTAACAATGTAACATTGCAGGATTATGTTCATATTGGCTGTATCAACCGGATTGTAATTGAAGATGATGTTTTAATCGCCGGTAAGGTTTTTATTACAGACCATAATCACGGCTATTACGGGGATGAACAGGTGCGCTATCATGAGTCGCCGGATATTCCGCCGGCTGACAGAAGGCTTACTAGAGGTGATTTTGTAGCGATCGGGCCGAATGTTTGGATCGGCGAAGCAGTAACAATTCTGCCCGGAACAACTATTGGACGGGGGAGTATTATCGGTGCTAATTCGGTTGTCTGCGGAAATATTCCGCCCTATTCGGTTGTTGCCGGCGTACCGGGACGTGTTATCCGGCAATACGATTTCAGCCAGGAACGGTGGATGCGGGTGAAGGAGCATTGAATTTGAATTTAGGTATTGAGAGCAGAATGGGAAATCAATTAGTGTATTCAAGATTGAATAATTTAATCCGGCAGATCGTGACCTATATCCCGGGGAGCCTGCTTCCTGCCCTGCTAGCACTTTTATCGACCGTTATTTTTACCCGAATATTCAATGTGATGGAATATGGAGAATACAGCCTGGTCCTGAGTACGGTTACTTTTATCGTTGCCTTGGCAGCGCAGTGGATCAGCCAGTCTGTAAACCGGTACTTGCCCTGCGCCGGCAACATGGAAGAACGAGCTGCTATTACCGAAACCATTGTTTTTTGCCAAAGTATCATGGTAATTACGCTGCTGCTGGGCGGCGCTCTGGGATTTGAATTGATTCCCGCCCGCTGGAAGATTTACTATGGTGCGGGCCTGTTGCTGACAATTGGCATGTTCTTGTTAAATACGCTGAATTCGGTATTTCAAGCCGGTATGCGGGCGAGGGAGTACACCGTCTATGCGCTGGCCAATTCCGTCCTAAAGCTGGTTGTGAGCCTTATCCTCGTGTTGGGGATTCAGCGGCACCCGGTGGGGATGATTCAGGGAGCCGCCTTGGGGACAGTGGTGATGGTACCTACACTGTGGAAGAAACTGGGACTCACAAACCCGTTACTTGTGTTGAGGGCGCAGGCATTCAGGCGGCAGTGGGCAGGGTTTAAACAGTTTGCCGGGTACGGGGTACCCATGATTGGCTGGTTTTTATCCGCCCAGCTCTTAATGCTGGGGGACCGCTATATAATTCAAATGTACCGGGGAACAGCCGAAGTGGGGATTTACGCCGCGAATTATGTCCTCATAACGGGGGCTATCGGTTTATTGTGCGCGCCGATTTCGCTGGCGGCTCATCCGTTTCTTATGAAAGCATGGGGAGACGGCAGCCGGGAGCAAACCGCCAAGTGGCTCGGGACCATAACGGAATGGTTTCTTACGGTTGGTATGTTGCTGGTTTGTGTCACCTGGATTTTTAGCAGAGACATCGCATTGTTATTTTTAGGACAGAATTATCGGCAGGGACACTTTATTATGCCAATTATATTAGCGGGTCTTATAAGCTGGCAGCTAGGGATTTATGCTCATAAACCATTAGAATTTGCGGAAAAGACAAGACGGATGATGGGCCTGATTTTTTTGGCGGCGGGTATGAATTTGACATTGAATTACTGTTTGGTTCCGAGGTATGGATATGCGGCGGCGGCCTGCAATTCTTTGATCAGCTTTACAGCCTATAATGTTATGGCTCATATCTCGGGAAGACGGATTTTATCCTGGAAAATAAATTGCGGGGCAATCCTGCGCTCTGCGTTGATATCACTGGCGGGGGCGTGGCTGATTATTCAAATCAGAGGACAGGTCGAAACCGGGTTTGGTTACCTAACAGCCTTTTTTGCCGCTGTTTTCAGTGCATTTGTTTTAGTTGGCGGCGTGATTTATATGAATAATTATTTCTCCTTTTTAAAGAGAAAAGAGCCGGATGGGCTCTCAGTTAAAAGCGCGGGGAATAAAATGCCGCGGCAATAGACCGGAATGGAGGAAAACGTATGGATCTGAAAATTGCAGTCGTTATGCTTAACTGGAATGCTTGGCCGGAGACGGTTGAATGCCTAAAAATACTGGGAAATACCTTATATGATAATTTACATATTTTTGTTTTGGATAATGGTTCTGGAAATGATTCGTATGAGCAGTTGCAATCCTGGCTGGCTGAAACCTGGTATTGCAATGTGGAACGGACTGGCGCCAAAGAATTTGCGATAAGCAGGTTCGGTAAAAAAGTCACTCTCTTACACTCCGGCCAAAATCTTGGCTTTGCCGGCGGGGTCAATTTTATCCTGCAATACATTTTGCAAAACGATGATTCCTTTGAGTATTTCTTATTATTAAACAATGATGTGAGAGTAGATGCCGCTTTTTTTACCGAGATGGTAAAAACCGCCCAACAGTCCAGTGCTGCAATTGTTGGGGCACTGATTAAAAGCTATGATGGCAGACAGGTTCAATTTGCCCGCAATTATTTTCCGCAGCAGTTATACCGGCCTTCTACCAAGACGGCAGTGCCGGGAGGTGTGGACTTCTGGGATACGGATGAGACCAACGGCAGCGCCATGATGTTAACCGGGGATTTTGTCCGGCAATGCTTGCAAGAGCGATCTTTCGTGCTTGATCCGCAATTGTTCTTATACTGTGAAGAAACGGAATTATGCCGGTATGCGTGGCAGCAAGGGCTGGCGTGTGTGGTTTCTAAACAGGCGGTAGCGTATCATAAATTATCAAACAGTTCAGGGGGAGAGGGGAATCCCCGGACCTATTACTATTTAACCCGCAATAGAGTATATTTGGCCAGAAAACTATTATCACCCCGGCAATTGGCCCTCTTTCATCTAGTGTATCCTGTTGGCAGAATTATGCGGGCTATTACCAAGATTTTCGCCAAGCGGGGAAGGGTTGCCGTAGCCATCGTTGCGGGACTTTTGGATGGCTATTGCCAGCGGATGGGGCAATGGCATAAACACGGGGGATATATTGATGGATAGTTATGAAGTGCTCTATTTGCTGTTATTTCTCCTGGCCATGCTGCTGTTTTTGTTTTATTTATATTTTTACCGCGATTTGAAGCGGGAACCGTTTGCTCCTGTTTATATTACATCCGCTTACTTTTTCTTATTATTTATATTACGGTCCATTCATTTACTGAATTACGGGTCCGTCTTTCTCGGTGCCCCCCCTTTTACCGCCGATATTGTTGGGGCCTGGAATTGGGCGCTGCTTTATCTTATGCTGGCTTACGCATTATTTTTGGCGGGTTATTATTCCCCTCTTGGCCCGGCGGTTTCAAGAGCATTGCCGCGACTGAACAGCGAATGGGACAGCAACAAAGCAATCGTATTATTGCCGTTCTTGCTTGTGATAGCCATTCTTTCTTTTTATTCTCTGGTCCAGATGTCCGGGGGATTGAGTAATTACATCTTAAATAAACAGGAAGCCCTAACGGAAGGCGGGACTACCTATCTAATGTCCGGCACCTCTTTAATCGGCATGTCCCTGATTATCATGCAAATTATATTTTGCAAATACCGTAAATGGAAGTGGGTGGCCATTGCGCTGGTGCCGCTGGTATTGGGGCAGGCTATTTTGTCCGGTTCCAAGGGTGTGCTGTTCCAACCGGTCCTTTCCGCCTTCATCGTATTTCATTATCTGCGTAGACCCGTTAAGTTCAGATATTTATTGGCCCTGGTTCTGGCTTTTGTTATTATTACACCCTTCATTAATATATATAGGAACGCCACCGAAGTGGGACAAATCTCGAAAGGGACAGAAATTTTTGCTGATTTTGACCGTGCAGAGTTTAGTATAATGGGCCGATTCCATGCTTTGGATGCTTTTATCTATATTATCAAAGACACGCCGGCGGTAATGGACTATCAACTGGGGGGCACCGTCCTGCCAATTTTTGTTGCCTGGATACCGCGGTTTTTGTGGCCGGATAAGCCGGTTATTTCCTTCGGTAAAGTATTTGGCGAGACATATTTTGGCAATATTTATTCGGGAACAGGAACGGCGCCTTCACCGACAATCATTGGCGACGGTTATATTAATTTGCATGTTGCCGGCGTAATTCTGGTAGCCTTTTTCGGCGGCGTTTTTTTCCGGACGGTTTATGACTATTGTATTAAGCGCAATGCAGGCCCAGCGGGGGTTTTTGTCTATTCCCAGCTTATTTTAAGCATGATTGCATTTTGGGAAAGTAATATTTCCGGTTATATACCAAGGACATTGTTTACTTTATTTTTGACGCTGGGCATTGCGAGGCTATTGGGCGCACCGTCAGGAAGGAGGCCGGCCGGTGGTTAAAAAGGTCTTAGTGATTCATACCTGGGGCATTGGAGATATGCTGATGTTTACACCTGCTTTGCAGCTTCTCTTACACGAGTATCCTCAAATGATTGTTGATTTTCTTATTAAGCAGCCGGCGGCAGCGGATGTAGTCAGAGCATGTTCTCAGACCGGTCGCATTTATTATTTGGAACAAGGCGTGAATCTTTTTAAACAAATATGGCAGCTCCGGTCCAACGGATATGACGCAGTTATAGTTACGAGCGGCACAAATCACTGGAAGTCCGGATGGCTGGCCTTTTCGATTAGTGCGCCGGTAACCGCTGCGGATTACCAGGGAATTCGCAGCCCCCTGTTTTCCGTGCAGATAGCCCGGGATGAGGCGGTGCACCGGATTGACAATAATTTAAAAATTGCTGCCGGCGTGATTGGTCATGAGCCAACCGTTCAATTTAGGCCCAAATTTTGGCTGAATGAGATTGCCATAAGGCATGCACAGGAGATGTTAGCACAAAACAAATTGAACCGGAATCAAATCATAATTGGAATTCATTGCGGCTGCGGTAGTGGCCAAAGATATAAAATGTGGCCTTTGGAAAATTATAAGGCGGTGATCCGGAAACTGAGCAGTTATAAAAGAAATATTGTTTTTCTGCTTTTTTCGGGACCGCAGGAACAAACGTTTATCCGGCAACTGAAGGCGGCAAGCCCGGATAATTGTTTTGCCGTTTCCCAAGTTCCTCTGCCGGTGACGGCGGCGTTAATTCAGCGCTGTCAATTAATGCTTGCTAATGATAGCGGCTTGGGGCATGTGGCCAATGGTACCGGGGTTCCCGTTATCAGCATTTTTGGTCCTACTGACCCCGTAAGAATCGCACCCCGGGGAGCCCAATGCCTGCAAATCAGGGCGGCGACGGAATGTTCGCCCTGTCATCCCCACGAGCCGCCGAAATGCAGGACAGGCAGGACTGCATGCATGGTTTCGGTAACTCCGGAATTAGTGATTGAGGCCGTGAAGCGAAACTTATTCATGGATAAGGAAAAATAAGATGTAAAGTGAGGTGCAAAATGTCAGATTTGGTATCAATTATTACGCCACTATATAATTCGGAAGCTTTCATTGCCGGTACCATTGAATCGGTCCGGCGGCAAACATACAGGCACTGGGAAATGCTCATAATTGATGACGGTTCGGCCGATAACGGACCGGAAATTGTAGAAATGGTTCAGCGCCAAGAGCCGCGCATTCGCTTGTTCCGGTTAAAGGATAATTGGGGCGGAGCCGTTGCCCGGAACTGGGGTATCCGGGAAGCGAAAGGGCGCTATGTCGCATTCCTCGATTCGGATGATCTGTGGCATCCGGAAAAACTGGGCGAACAAATCCGTTTTATGCAAATGAACCATTATCCGTTTACATTTACCGAATATGATCTGATTAATGAAAAGGGGGATTTGCTAAACCGGCGTATTTGCTGCCCGGAAACGTTAAATTATGCCGAACAGCTGAAATATAACCATCTCGGCTGTTTGACGGCTATTTATGACGCGTGCGAGCTTGGCAAGGTATTGATGCCGGAAATCCGCAAACGGCAGGATTATGCCTTGTGGCTGCAGATCCTCAAAAAATGCGGCCGCGGGTATGGTCTGCAAAAGAGCTTGGCTTATTACCGGCTGCGAAGTCATTCGGTTTCGGCCAATAAGCTGGAACTGATTAAATGGAACTGGCGTCTGTACCGGGAGGTCGAGCAATTTTCCCGGCTGAAAAGCTGCTACTATGTATTTCATAATATTTGCGCCAAGCTGGCCGGTCTGAAATGCGGCTAAGTAAATGGTTTTGGGAGAAGGAGTGAGGAAAATGTATAAGATTGCGGTAATTGGCACCGGTTATGTCGGTCTGACAGCGGCAATCGGACTGGCCAATTTTGGTTCGACTGTTTTGGGTCTGGATATCGACGCGGCGAAGATTGAATTATTAAAGCAAGGAAAAATGCCGATTTACGAACCGGGTATGCAGGATCTGCTGGATAAGAATGTTGCTGAGCGGCGGCTGGTATTCTCCCAGGATATTGAGTCCGGCATCCGCTGGGCGGATATTATCTTTATCGGGGTTGGTTCTCCCCAGGGAGAGGATGGACGGGCCGATTTGACGGCTTTATATAATGTAGCGGAAATCATCGGCCGTAATCTGGACGGCTACGTGATTGTTGTAACAAAGAGCACCGTCCCGGTCGGCACTAATGAAAAAATATACGAAATCATTAACGAATATAATCAGGGGAATTTTGAGTTTGATGTAGTTTCCAATCCGGAGTTTTTACGGGAAGGAAAGGCGATGTATGATTTTCTGCATCCCGACCGGGTGGTAATCGGTACGAAGAATCCGCGGCCGGTGGAAGCGCTGAAGAAGATTTACCGGCCCTTGTATTTAAATGAAGTACCGTTTATTTTCACTGATTTACCGACGGCGGAGATGATAAAGTATGCCTCGAATTGTTTCCTGGCTGCCAAAGTGGCATTTATCAATGAGATGGCCAGGGTATGCGATTCGGTAGGGGCCAATGTCCAAACCGTAGCCTTGACGATGGGACGGGATGGCCGGATCGGTCCTAAGTTCCTTCACCCGGGACCGGGTTATGGCGGATCCTGTTTTCCCAAGGATACACAGGCCCTGGCGGCGATCGCCCGGGATCACAACATCGCAACGCCGCTTGTGGATTCAACGATTCAAAGCAACGTCTTTCATAAAGAATATATCGTTCAAAAAGTTGTGGAAGCCTTTGACGGGAAAATAAGCGGCAAACGGATTGCTGTGCTGGGTCTGGCTTTCAAGGCGGAAACGGATGACATACGGGAGGCGTCTTCGCTTACTATTATTAATCGATTGTTGAATCAGGATGCCGCGGTCTGTGTCTATGATCCGCAGGCTATGGATAATGCCCGGCAAATCTGGTCGGATGTAATCGAATATGCCGGCAATGAATATGAAGCAATAAAAGGAGCCGACGGGGTAGTGCTGTTAACGGAATGGAACCAGTTCCGCAATTTGGATGTAGCAGCGATGCTCGATTTAATGGCCGATAAAAAATTCTTTGATTTCCGCAATATATACCAACGCAATGAGGTGGAGGCCCTGGGAGCGGAATATTACGGAATCGGGACATAAGGAACCACCCAGTCTTTCCGGCGTGAAAAAAAGGGGGTGTCTCAATATTATTGAGACACCCCCTTTGCCGGCAAAACCCAAGATCGTCGCGCTCGCAATGACATCGTTACGTAGTCTGTCATTGCGAACGCAGTGAAGCAATCCACTCAACTTTCATTCCTTGCCGGTACATCGTTAGGATGCATGACCTATCGCGCAGCATGGCAATCCGGCCTTTATTGCACTTTTTTCAGTTTTATTTCTTTCAGCCCGTAATACTTGCAAAGCAGCGAACTCGACACGCCGTTATCCAAATCCTCAAAATAAACATGCCGCAATACACGGTTTTTGATGGATACCGGCTCTACTTCCAGACGAGTCGCTCCCTGACTTACCATTTTTTCCACGTAAGCCATACGCTGACTATTTTCCTGATGTAAAACCGTATACTGATGCAGAACTCCTATCATCATCGGGATGAGGATAATTCCGGCGAACGCCGCTATATATTTTTTCCGGGCCGTATCAAGCAAGTACCGTTTTACTTCCGGAATGGTAAACACGCTTACTGCGCCAATAATCAAAAAAGCCACCGAACCGAAGGCCGCACGGCCGGGATAGCGGGGAGAGGCAACCATAACAAAATGGTTGACAAGCGCCAGGGCGATCCAAGCGGCGGCGTAATAAGCGGCAGGGTAAGCATCCATGATCTTCCGCCACCCAATTGCCGGTGCGATTGCTTTGATGTCTTTTTTCCGCAGTGCTAATTTTTTAAATGTATACCGGTATATCTGAGTGATTGTCAGCAGGTAGACCATCATTTCTTCCAGCCCGGACATAGTGTTGAAAAATTGTTTTTTTAGATGGGGCGTTGCAAAGCCATACCGTACGGCAACATTGTCATAAATCAAATTCGCCAGCCACTGGGAGACAAATGTGCCATTCAGGTAAGAGTACAGCATTAATAAAATAATACCGATGGTCAAGGCGGATGAAATCAGGAAACGGCGGTCGAAGCCTTGAACAGCAGCAACGGTAATACCCTTTTTACCGGCAAAATCGGCAAGCAAAATGCGCCAAACAAGGATTAGAAACAATATCACCGGCAGTATATAAAACAGGGTTTCGACTCCGGCTGCGATTAAATTCGTAAAGTGAAACAGGAGTGCCGCTTTTTGCTCCTCCGCTCTTACATAATTTCCCGGAGCAAGGATTAGTAATGCCACACCCGTTACCGACCCAGCCAAACCGGCAACCATCCACTTAGCCAAATTATTTTTTTTATAAAAGTAAAAAGTAAAACCGGCCACAGCAAGAGCCAGGGTGGTAGCGGTATTTTCAATCGTCCAGCCGGCAATCACGCCGCCGAAAAACATTCCCCATATCGCCCAGCAACTGTCTTTCCAGAAACTTTTTCCCAGAAAAGAAAAATGATACGGTAAAAGAAAGGCCAGAATCAATACTGCTGTAAACAAATAACCGCAAGCTCCGGCCATCCAGATATTTACTTCCGCAAAATGGGGAAAGCCCAGCCAGGTAAACAATATAATCAACAAAAGAATATAGGGATTGAACCGGAAGGTGACCTCCCGCTGCGAATGCCAGTATATCAAAACCATAAGAGCAACATATATAAAGGCATTAAAGGGATTAAACCATTGCTTGCCCAGAAAAAGAAAGCTGTCCAGCACCAAATAGGCCACCATTCTTCCGCCATGGGTGAAATAGTGAGTGTAAAGAGACTGAAAAACATCCGGCCAGGCAGTAATTTTCAGATTGGTTCCCCAGATTAAAGAATACCAGTAATCATCCCGGTGCAGCGGCATCAAGAAATTTACGGCAAACATGTAACCAAACAAAAGAATTAGCATGCCCCAGGAAAGTAAATCCGCGTTCGTAAATTTTTTCGTGTTTATGTCCTGCATGTAAGTTTTTATTCCTCCTCTGAATCATAACGAATTTATGGTTATTATTATCATTTGTTTATTGGAAAACTCTTTCTATTACATCATTATGTTTAAGAACGCACTTTTTGTCAAATGACAAGTAAAGAACAGAATGCTATTTTCGATAGCTGCATGTACTGCTCTGTCCCAGTATACCGTATAGTAAAGTATACGGCAAGTATACAGGCCGGAACCGGAATATCGAGGGTACTAAAACCCGGGCCTTTGTATTTTCTTGCGCCAGTACCGCAAAGCTTGTCGCCGTCCCGTTAATTTGCTATACTCTAACTGATAATCTGTCAACATGGACGCATAAACTCCAGCGTCTTTTTCTATTTATGAATTGACCGGCCGCTTTGCGGTGAAAGGATGATATATTTGAGCAAAATTACGATTCTTATACCGTGCTATAATGAACAGGACGTATTACGGCAATTATGGGAAAGGTTAAATGCGGTATTCGTTGGCATTACGTCATGCACGTTTGAAATTTTATTTGTAAATGACGGGAGCAGCGATAATACCCTTACGGTTATAAAATCATTGGCCGGACTGGATTCCAAAATTTCCTATATTGACTTGTCCCGCAATTTCGGCAAGGAATTGGCTATGATTGCCGGGTTGGATTATGCCACCGGGGATGCTGTAATTATAATGGATGCCGACTTGCAGCATCCGCCGGAACTCATTCCGGAAATGATTCAATACTGGCAGCAAGGTTATGACGATGTATCCGCCAAGCGCCGGAAACGCACCGGTGAGAATTTCTTTAGAAGATGGGCGGCCAATACGTTTTACAGTTTTTTGCAAAAGATCACGACCATTAAGATCCAGGAAAATGTGGGCGACTTTCGCCTGCTTGACCGGCGGTGCGTAGAGGCCATTAAATTGATGCGCGAAACACAGCGTTATACAAAAGGAATGTTTAGCTGGGTAGGCTATGCCAAAAAGGAAATTGTTTTTGATTCGGCCCTGAGGGCCGCGGGAGAAACGAAGTGGAGCTTTCTCAGTCTGGTGAATCTCGCAATTGAAGGGATTACTTCCTTTACGACCTTTCCGCTTAGAATTTCTTCCATTGTTGGTATTCTTATTTCCTTTTTTGCTTTCGCGTATATGGCCTGGATCATTTTTAACACCCTGATGTTTGGCGACCCGGTACAGGGATTTCCCACCTTATTGTCGGTAATTCTTTTTTTAGGCGGAATACAGTTAATTTTTTTAGGTGTGATTGGTGAATATTTGGCAAGAGTATTTAATGAAACGAAAAGGCGTCCATTATATTTTGTAAATGAGTATAATGGCAAAAAAGCAGTGTATCGTGATGAAATAACGGGATATCGGACTGATGGAGTGAAAAGAGATTGAAACAGGCGGAGGCAAGACAAACCCGGTCTTATATTTTTTTCGGCATACTGACAACCATTGTCAACTTTATAAGCTATATTTTCTTTACAAAAATCATTCATTTTGATTATAAAATTGCCGCATCATTTGCCTGGCTTATCGCGGTTATTTTTGCTTTTATTACGAACAAGCTCTTTGTTTTTGACAGTAGAGAAACACGAGGCGCTTTACTGGTAAAAGAGCTTTTTAGTTTTTTATTTTTCCGGGGGCTGTCGTATTTTGTTGATTTACTGTCGATTATTATTTTAGTGGCATGGCTGCATGTTTTTGACGCCTTTGCCAAGATTATTTCCAGCGGGATCGTGGCCATACTGAATTATTTTGCCAGCAAATATGTCATTTTCCGACTAAAAAACAAAACCGAGGAATAAATGACTTTTAATTATTTGAAGGAGAAAATATGAAAAAACTGATTGTCAATGCCGATGACTTTGGGCGTCATGTATCAATCAATAAAGCCATTCTTCAGGGGCATGCCTCCGGCTGCATTACCAGTGCGTCATTAATGCCCGGCGGCGCTGCCTTTGCCGATGCGGTAGAAAAAGCTGCCGGCTGTCCAAGCCTGGGAGTGGGGGTTCACCTCACTTTAATTGGAGAAAAACCGGTATTATGCCCGTCCCAAATACCTTCGCTGGTTGACGGCGAAGGACGGTTAGTCAGTCAATATCCCCAATTCCTGGCCCGTTTTTTACGCGGGTGCATCAACCTGTCGGAAGTACGCGCCGAACTGACGGCCCAAATGGATAAAGTGGCCGCCCTGGGCATAGCGATTACCCACGTTGACAGCCATCAGCATCTTCATGTTTTGCCAGGCATTACCGACATTGTGCTGGATATAGCCGCCGCCTGTAACGTCAAGGCGTTGCGCATTCCTGCCGTACCCCTTTATTTTACCGGCGGATACCCCTATCGGTTCAGTCAGTTGCTGGGGCGGTCAGGCTTGACTGTATTGGCCAAGTTGGCAAATTGCAAGGCTAAAAGCCGTGGCTTTAAAATGCCGGACCACTTCTTCGGCATCGTGGCCGGCGGCGGAGTAAGGGAAGAATGCCTTTTAGATATTGTCAGGAACCTGCCGGACGGGGTCAGTGAAATTATGGTTCATCCAGGCGATAATGATTATGTGCTCAGCGCCGACACCGGCTGGTCCCATTCTTTCCAGGCGGAGCTGGCCGCCGTGTCGAGCCCTCAGGTTTCCCGGCTTTTAAAAGAGCAAAAAATTGTCCTGGCGTCATTTCGGGATCTTTGGTAACAGAAGGCCGTCTCAACAAGAAAGTAGAGGCGGTCTTCTGTTTTTGTCCCGCTTTCCACTAAGCTGCAGGCTGGGGAAAAAAGACGGTAAACCATATATAGGAGGAATTTGAATTTTTTGGGTGAATTAGTAGAAAAAGAAAAAAGATAATTCTTCCAAGGAGGATATCCTATGGAGGCTACTTATCTGGCCGTTATGATTGGCAGTATTATCGTGGTGCTGGCCTATGTTTACCTTTATATCCTATATCGCGAACGTTATATGGGTTTATGGCTGTTAAGCTGGTTTATCTTTTTCGGGCGCATTATTCTGTTCGACTACGGAACATTCAACTGGAAGCAATCGGCCGCCGGCCTTACCGGGTTCCAGATGGTGATTATAATCAATGGTTTGATTTTTGCGTGGGGTACCTACGTTTTTATCGATAAAACCCTGGATAAACGCTGGCTGTACGTTGCCGCCGGCACATTCGCGACCGGGGCGGTATTTACTTTTTGGCAATATCCTCTGCTTTATAAGCTGCTTCCCTGTCTGGCTTTTGCCAGCGTTACTTGTATATGGATCGGCCGGATTTTTACCCATCGTTTGCAAACAAGAGGAATCGGCAACTATGTTACCGGCTATGCCCTCATCTTTTGGGGCCTCCTTACTTTGTTTATGCCGTATTCAATCAATATTCCCTGGTTGAGCCCCTGGTGTTATCTGGTGGCCGGCATCGTCCGGCTGATTATTGTACTGGGCATTTTACTGGTCTATTTGGAGAAAACCAGGGCGGATTTGGTTAGTCAAGAATATCTTCAACAAGCTAACTTTGAACTTCAGCAAGCCAATCAGGAACTTAACCATTTCTGCCATTCCGTAGCCCATGATTTCAAAGCTCCGTTACTATCTATCAATCAGCTTGCCAGTTTTATTGTGCGGGATTATTACGATCAACTTGACAGGAATGGGCAGGAACTTATTACCTATATTCAAAGCAAATCGGCAGAAGTCGTTAATATTACCGATCATTTACTGGAACTCTCCCGAATGTCCGAAAAGCTGCTAACCATGGAAAGTATCCATCTCGAATTCCTGTTCCGTGAAGTTTATGATGAGTTGATTCAAATTCAGCCGGAAAGAAACGTAGCGTTTAAACTAAAGCACCTTCCGAGCATTTATGGGGATCCTATTATGATAAAGATCCTGGTAACCAATATTCTTTCAAACGCTCTAAAATATACTAATAAACGGGAACAAGCGTTGATTGAAGTGGATTCCGTTGAAAACAAAAATGATTATATTATTTCCGTCAGAGATAATGGCGCAGGCTTTGATATGAGCGAATCGCACCGGCTGTTCATGATTTTTGAAAGGCTCCATAGCGTGAATGAATTTGAAGGAACGGGAATAGGGCTTGTGGTGTGTCAAAAAATCCTCAAAAGACATCATGGACGAGCCTGGCTAACCGGAAAAGTCGATGCCGGAGCCACCTTCTCATTTCGTTTCCCAAAGGATATGCCCAAACAAAACGAAAATACCACAGCGAATTTATCATACACAATATAGTAACAGGAACGATTTGCCCTTTATTCAGGGAAACCTGTCTGCTATAGTACATAAAATAATAAACAACGTACCTGAAAAAAACGATGCTGGATAAGTAGAAGCCGTTGCCTAAAAACTAGGGCGACGGCTATTTTTTTTCCAATCATTTAAACTAGCATAGGGTCTCGCCGGTAAGCTTACTATCTTTGGTAGTCAAGGTGCAGGCAACTGGCTGTCTCAAGCCCGCGCAGCACCGTATCCAGTCTCATGCTAGGCTACTCCCGTTTTATAAGCAGCTTATTCCGGTAAATGAGGAATACGGATAAACCCGCCACGCAGGCGATATAAGGAAGCAATACATAAGAGTTGTTCTTCAAAGACGGAAGAACAGCCATGACAATGTTTGTCACGGAAGAAGCAAATGAAAACAAAAAGCAGGGATGTATTTACAATAACCGTCACTGCGTCTGCCCTGCTATGAATTGCAGCGGCTTTTGGCCAACCCGGATGGTGACCGGCAGTTTGGTCCGGATATCCCCGTCGACCTGCACCGGGCCGGTGGTAAGTCCTTCAATGGTAACTGACTGGCCGGGGATGATCCGGACGAAAGGCTGTCGGTGAAAGCGGCCGGCCAGCAAACCGAAGATAACTCGCAGGAGATGCGCCCGGGTTCCCTGCGTGATCAGGCAGGTATAAAGCCGGGGTTCCGTAAGCCGGGAGAGCGGTGTCAGTTCAAATTTGCCGGCATAATAGCGGGAATTGGTGACGATGACCGACGCAGCCCGGTAAATCCGGCCGTCAATCCGGACGGAATAGACATGTTCCCAGGGCTGGCGCAGGAGGGTTAGGGTTTGAAGGATATAAGTGAACACGGACAGTTTCTTCTTTTCCTGCGGAGTGATTTGGCCGACCACCTGGGCATCGACACCGGCGCCGGCCATGGCGATGAAATAACGGTCGTTAATTTCAGCCGGCCAGACCGTGATTTGCCGGTTTTGCCTTAACAGCGCGGCAAAAGCCACGGGGTCCAAAGGAACGCCGAGTTCTTTGGCCACAACGTTGGCCGTGCCGGTAGGATAGACGGCCAGTGCGGGAAGGGAACCGGCCTGCTTTTGGCCGGCAAGGATTCCGTTGGCAATTTCGTTGAGCGTGCCATCGCCGCCGCATATAATGATTAGTGCGACGTTATTTTGACAGGCTTCCCTGGCCAACTGCTCCGCATGACCCGGATAGGCCGTGAATTGAACCTGTGGCGCAAGATCCTGGTCTTTAAGCAGTTCAATCATATGAGTAATCCGGTCTTGGGTGTTTTGACCGGCCATTGGATTAC
The DNA here is from genome assembly GCF_900476375.1 of Allolucifera butyrica. GTDB lineage: Bacteria > Bacillota > Negativicutes > Sporomusales > UPPP01 > Lucifera > Lucifera butyrica. Next base: position 188,646 of record NZ_UPPP01000116.1, read on the forward strand.
AAATGGCCCAGATCTTTTTCCGGTTGGGTGTGGTCATGGAATCGCCTCATGTTTCTTCCCTTTGGGAGCCTGCTTAAAAAGCGCACCTACGTTGTTGCGGCTGTGCGTTCTCACTCAACGTACGTCTGAGTGCGCCTCGTTCGAATGCTCGCCGCGCCTAGTATCTGCATCTTTTTAAGCAGGCTCTTTAGGAGACGTTGGTTCACAATCCATTATAAAGGAAATATTTTACATAGGCAAATCGCTGCCCGGGGGCGCTTCGGTATAGGCTTTTTTCTGCCTGATATTGGCAGGAGTATTGAACCGGTTTCACGAAATACTGTAAAATGAAAATGTTGTAATCCATTGTTAGGAGGATGAGTATGGCCGGAACACTCAAGGTAGCGCCGGGTGCATTTAAAGCCTACGACATTCGCGGCAGGGTGCCGGAGGAACTGAATGAAGAACTGGCCTACCGGGTCGGTCGGGCTTTTGTTGAAATGCTGTCCGCCAAGAAAGTGGTGGTCGGGCATGATATACGTTTATCAAGCGAGTCTTTGTCGGCGGCTGTGATCCGGGGAATCACCGAAGCGGGCTGCGACGTGATTGATATTGGTCTCTGCGGAACGGAACAAGTGTATTTTACAACGTTTCATTTAAAGACCGACGGCGGGGTCATGGTAACGGCCAGCCATAATCCCCGGGAATACAACGGTATGAAGCTGGTCCGGGAAGGCGGACGCCCTATTAGCAGTGACACCGGTCTTAAAGTGATTGAAGAGAAAGTTTTCACCGGCAGTTTTGAACCGGCCCCGTCAACCGGCACGGTGATACAATTCAATAGTATGCCTGATTATGTACAGCATTTGTTAACGTACCGGGAAAAGGAAGTGACCAAGCCGCTTAAAATTGTAGCCGATGCCGGCAACGGTTGTGCCGGTCCGGTCCTTGAGGCTCTGGCGCCTCATTTGCCTTTCGAACTAATCAAGCTGAATTTTAAGCCCGACGGGACATTTCCCAACGGCGTGCCGAATCCGATGTTGCCGGAGAACCGGGAGGCTACGGCCAGAGTGGTCCGTGAGGCGGGAGCGGATTTGGGAATTGCCTGGGACGGCGACTTTGACCGCTGTTTTTTATTTGACGAACAGGGTGAATTTGTGGAAGGGTATTATCTGGTTGGTTTTTTGGCGCAAGCCTTTTTGCGCCGGTACCCCGGCGCTAAGATTGTGCATGATCCCCGTTTGATCTGGAATACCATCGAGATGACGCGGCAGGCCGGCGGAATTCCGGTTCAGTCCAAGGGCGGGCATGCATTTATGAAAGAAACCATGCGCCGCATGGATGCCGTGTATGGCGGTGAAATGTCGGCCCATCATTTTTTTAAAGAATTCTCCTATTGTGACAGCGGCATGATTCCCTGGCTGCTGATTGTCGACATTCTTTGCCGGGAAGGGAAGACCTTGTCGGCGGCTCTCAGGGAACGCCAGGGCTGTTTCCCTGTCAGCGGTGAGATCAACAGTACGGTACAAGACCCGCAGCAGGTCATTGAGAAGATTGAGCAGCGTTACCTGACTAGCCAGGCGTTGATTGACCGGACCGACGGTCTGGGCATCGAATATGCCGACTGGCGCTTCAATGTGCGGATGTCCAATACCGAGCCGGTACTGCGCTTAAATGTGGAAACCCGCTGCGATGAACGGCTGTTACGGGAAAAAACCGCCGAACTACTGCGGGTCATCCGTGGTGAGTGAGTATTTATAGAAGATAGAAGGAGGAATGGGTATGACCGGCAAGAAGAAAATTCGCAAAGCGGTTATTCCGGCGGCGGGTCTGGGGACCCGGTTCCTGCCGGCGACTAAGGCTCAGCCCAAGGAAATGATGCCGGTGGTGGACAAACCCGCCATCCAGTATATTATTGAAGAAGCCATTCAGGCCGGGATTGAAGAAATTTTGATTATCACCGGACGCAATAAGCGGGCCATTGAAGATCATTTCGACCGGTCGGTGGAACTGGAGCTGCTGTTGAAGCAGCAGGGCAAGTATGACCTTTTGGCCATGGTGGAAGAGATTTCCGATATTACGATCCATTATGTGCGGCAGAAAGAAGCCAAAGGGCTGGGGCATGCCGTGCTGTGCGCCAAACAGTTTGTCGGCAACGAACCTTTCGCCGTTCTGCTGGGCGACGATATTATCGATGCGCCGGTGCCGTGCCTGAAACAGCTGATTGGTGTGTATGAAGATATGCCGGGGACCATTCTGGGGGTACAGGAAGTGCCGCGCGCCAAGGTTTCCAGCTATGGAGTCATTACGCCGATTCCGCTGAAGGAACGGTTGTGGCAGGCGGCGGATTTGGTGGAAAAACCGGCTGTCGAGGCAGCGCCGTCCCGGTTGGCCGTATTGGGCCGTTATATTATAGAGCCGGAAATCTTTGCGCTGTTGGAAACCACCGAACCGGGAAAAGGCGGTGAAATCCAGCTGACGGACGCATTGCGCCGTTTGGCGGCTCAAAAGGCGGTATATGCGTATCACTTCGAAGGGCGCCGCTATGATGTGGGCGATAAGCAAGGCTATTTGGAAGCAACCGTGGAATTTGCCCTGAAGCGGCCCGACTTGCGGGACCGGTTTCTGTCCTACCTCATTCGGACCATCGGACCCTTGGTAAAGGATGAAGAAGCCGGCGCCTGTCTTTCCGGCAAGGAAGACGGGGAAGTAAAAGGAAATAAGAAATAGACAGAGGAGTCGATATGGATGAATAAGACCTTGGTATTAGCATCAGGCTTTACGTTTGATTATGAAAATTTGCTGGGGGACGGCAAGGTAACCACCGGGGATGTGGCGGCTCTGGCCGGCCGGATTGCCGCCGCCCACCGGGCCGTGGAGCATATGCGGGCGACGGGGGAAGTGCGGGGGCATCTGTCCAAGGACGGTGAGCCGGAAAAAGTGTTGTTTAGCCAATTGCCTTATATAGAAGAAGGACATCTGAATTCCCCGGTTTCCATTCGGAAATTGCAGGAATTTGGCCAGTCGCTGCGCAACCGGGTGGATGCCGTGGTATCCTTCGGTATCGGCGGTTCCTTCCTGGGCAATAAAGTATTGTTCGACGTTCACAGCGGCGATTTCTGGAATTATAAGTCCCGGGAGGCGCGGGACGGCTATCCGAAACTGTTTTTCAGCGGGCAGAATATTGATGCCCGCCGGACGACCGAATTGATTGACCTCCTGATAAAGGAGGCCGGGGTAAAAGCCAGGCATGAGCAGGGCAAGCCGTACCGGGTAACTTTGATTGTAATTTCCAAATCCGGTTCGACCCTGGATACGATGTCTACGTTTATGGTGGCTTACGATAAGCTGAAAAAGCAGCCCGGTCTGGAAGTGGAAGTGGTTGCCGTAACCGATCCGGCCACGGGCGAGAAAGCCACTCTGTTGAAGAAGCTGGCGACAGAGCAAGGCTGGCCTACCTTTCGTGTTCCCGACGGCGTGGGCGGCCGTTTCAGTATTTTTTCCGAAGTAGGTCTGGTAACGGCCGCTTGCATCGGCATGGATATTGAAGCCTTTTTGGCCGGCGCCCGGGCCATGGATGAGGTTTGCCGGACCGGCGATATCTGGCAGAATCCGGCCATGTTAAACGCCGTACTGAAATATGTGGCCGCCGAAACCTACGGGCGGGATATTGAAGTCTTCATGCCTTACGGTGATTATTTAAAATCGGTGGCCGAATGGTATGTCCAATTACTGGCCGAATCACTGGGAAAACGCACCGACCGGGAAGAAAATGTCGTGTTCTATGGCCGGACGCCTATTGTTGCCGTAGGGACTACGGACATGCACGCCCAGACGCAGCAGCACCAGGACGGGAAAAAGGATAAAGTGGTGCAGTTTGTCAAAGTTCAGGATTGGGAAAATGACCCGGTGATTCCGAATGTGTTTCCGTCGGCGGCCAAACTGGCGGAAATTTCTTCCCTGCATCTCAGCCAGGCCCTGGATGCGGCAAGGGAGGCGAATGCCGAAGCTCTCATTCATGACGGGCGGTTCAACGCTACTTTTGTCCTGCCGTCGGTTACGGCCTATCATTTAGGCGAACTTTTGTATATGCTGGCCCTTTCCGTGGCCTATGAAGGTGAACTGGCCAACGTGGATGCTTTTGACCAGCCAGGCGTAGAAGCCTATAAACGGATTTTGGGACCCAAATTAAAAGCACGAAAGAAATAAATTCCATAATAATCCTGTCAAGTATTGACAGGATTATTTTTTGTTTTGTAGAAGAATGTAGTAATTTATGTTTCTATAGGTGGATGAGAAAATGAATCGACGCTTGGGTTGGATGATTGCCGGCGGACTGCTCTTAATTGGTGCAGTTTACTTCTACCCCGCCAGTGAGGCGCCGCCGGCAGGACCGGCTGGATCTGTGCCGTCACCGGTCGCCAAAGCAGGGCAGCCTCTTTCCGGCCGGCCCGTGATGCCCCAGGGGTATCAGGCGGCAGCGGAGCCATTGCGGGACCCGTTTGCCGTGCCGCCGGAATATGCTGTGAAAGAAGAACCGCCGGCTGTGGCCGCACCGGCGGGAACGATGCCGGACCTTCCGGAAAAGCCGGGCAATGAAAAACTGCCTGTCTTGAAATTAACCGGTATTGCCGCAGCGGGAGAGAACCGGGCAGCCATCATCGAGGCCGGCAAAGTAACCCGGTCTTACATGCCGGGAGATTCGGTGGGAGCTTACCAAGTGACGGCGATTGGTCAGGATTCGGTGACCCTGCAGGGACCACAGGGCGAGATGGTCCTGGAGATAGGAAGGTGAATTGGTTGCGTTTCGTTAGCCGGTATATTTTATTGATTTGTTTGGCCTTATTTTTATTATCCTCTTTCGCCTGGGCGGGAACGCCGGCAGTCAGTCTGAACGTAGTGAATGAGGAAGTCGGACCGGTGCTGCATACTTTGGCAAGAATTGCCGGTGTTAATATCGTGACCGATGATTCGGTGACCGGCCGGGTTACGATTGAATTACGGGATGTTCCTTTTGACACGGCTCTTGACATTATTACGAAAGCCAAGAACTTAAGTTATCAGAGGATCGGTGACGTAATCGTGGTTGGAAAGCAGGACGACATAGGACGGAGCTTCGGAACAGTCCATATTTTCAAACTGCAGTACGCCAATGCCGAAGATGTGGCCGGCATGCTAAATATTCTTTTTAATGATGATAAACAAGGAACAAACAGCCAAGGGGCTCAAATGGGTACAGCTCAGGCAACAACAGTATCGGCAAGTACCCAGAACAGTTCTTCGACGTCTACTTCCAGCGCCACCGCCATCTCCGGTTCTTCTTTGGGGGCCGAACTGGGGGCCATGGCTGCCAATAAGGCACACCAGCAGAATCAGGTATCCGGGCGTTTCCGGATTGACGAAGCGACCAATTCGCTTATTTTTTACGGCACGCCGTCCGAAGCGCAACAAATCAGGCAGGCTTTAGCGAAACTTGACGTCCCCTATCAGCAAGTTTCCCTGGAAGCGCAGGTCGTATCCATCGATAAAACCGATACCAAGGATCTGGGAGTTGCCTGGGAATGGTCCAATGCGCCGGTATATCCTTATAGCAGTAATACCTCCAGTTCGAGTTCGAGCTCAAGCTCAAGCAGCAGTTCCAGCAGTAATTTGCAAATTAACCGTCCGACCTTCAGTGACAGCGGCACAACGGGCGGGATTATTAAGTTCGGCGGTACAGACGGGCATCCCTATGAGTTTTATTACCAGGCGAAAGTAAGCGCTCTCGTCACCCAGGGAAAGGCTGAGATACTGGCCCGCCCGAAAGTAACAACAATCAATGGCAAAGAAGCTTACATATTGATTGGCGACAGCATTCCGGTGCCCACAACGACCACATCCAACAATGAAACGCAAACTTCTTATCAGTATATGGATGCCGGCATTATTCTTCATTTTACGCCACATATCAATGCCGCTGGAGAAATTACCGCTGATGTGCATACGGAGGTTAGCACCCCCGTTCAACTTAGTATTTCCGGGTCAACCGTACCGGTTTATCAGATTACCAAGCGGGAAGCGGAAACCGAAGTGCGGATGAAGGATGGGCAAACACTGGTGATCGGCGGCTTGATTGATTCCGAGACAAGTAAAAACTTTAGTAAGGTACCTTTTCTGGGCGATTTGCCAATCCTGGGAAAACTGTTTCAGAGCGTATCTAACAGTAAAGAAGACAAGGAAGTTGTTATCTTTTTAACAGCTCATATCGTAAAATAGGACTAAAGGGGGAAGAGCTGGTGCCAATTTCCATTTTAATTGCTGATGATCATGCCATATTGCGACAAGGAATAAAAAACGTACTTGGATTGGAACCAGATTTGTCGGTGGTCGGCGAAGCCGGAGACGGGGACGAGGCGGTGCAAAAAACGTTTGAACTCAAGCCTGATGTTGTGCTTCTGGATATCAACATGCCGCGCAAGAACGGCCTTGCCGTGATCAAAGAGGTCAACCGGGCCGGCAGTTATAGCAAGATTATTGCGCTGACCATCCATGATGACGAAAATTATGTGCTGGAGGTGGTCAAGGCCGGTGCGGCCGGCTACTTACTGAAAGACATCGAGCCGGGCATGCTGGTCAAGGCCATTCGCACGGTTTCAGCAGGAGAATCCTTCATTTATCCTACGTTAGCGAAAAAGCTGTTTGGCGTCTTAAGCCGCCGGGAAGGGGAATCAAGACAGGAAACGGCGGAACCGTTATCGCGGCGCAAAGAGGAACAACTGACACACCGGGAAATTGAAGTATTGAAGTTGACCGGGCAGGGATTGAGTAACCTGGAGATTGCCCAGCTGCTTTTCCTGAGCGAAAAAACGGTTAAGAATCATCTGACGAATATATTCCGTAAGATTAACGTTAGTGACCGTACGCAGGCGGTGCTGTATGCGATTAAACATAAAATTGTAATGCTGGAATAGGGCGCGATTCACCCTTCCTCATTCCGGTGCATATACTATCCTATCCCATTTTGAAGGGGGTAGGATAGTTTGTTTTTTTCGTATGCAGTCAGTATTGTTCTTTTGTCTTTGGCTATGTATGGCCTGTGGTGTTTAGGCCGCGAGTTTTGGCAATGGTCTGTTTCCCCCCGTTCATCATCCGGATGGAGTATTAGTTTCCTGCTGGTCATCCATAATCTGGAGAATCATATTGAATCGATTTTGCGCACGTTAATGGCGGATATCGAGTATCGTGATATTACCGCCGATATTGTTATTGTTGACCGGGGGTCAACCGATTTGACGCCGCTGCTTTTGGACCGGCTGGCCGGGGAGTTTCCCCAGATTACGGTGTATTATTTGCCTGAGGCAGCCAAACCGGTCGCCGACGCGCTGCCGTTGTGCCGCGGTTCGGTGGTGCATGTTTTTGATTTGGTGAACCGTTTAAAAAGTGAAGAGTTTACGGCGGCGGCCAATTCCTTGCTGCGTCAATATTGACGCAGCATTATTCGTGTTGATTTTGTTTCCAGGCCAGGATCTCATAGATGACTTCCGTCAGCTTATTCAAAGTGACGCCGAGTTCACCCCGGCTGCCGGCGGGGCGGGGTGGTCCGGCCACCGCCAGACGGGCACATAAGAGATGCCTGTTTACGGTGGCGGGGGACCATAGGGTCGGTATCTCCATACCGCTGGACAGCGTGATCACGGTATGGCAGACAGATCCGGTGTGTTTGTGCAGACCCGCAACGGCATATAAATTAATATAGCCGGTAGTTGGATCGCCTGGCACGCGGGGCCGGCGAGTTTTGACCGGAAACAGGACCAGGCCGGCCGACAAGGGAAGGGGCTGGAGGATGTTCTGGCGGGTATTGCAGGCAACCTGGCGTTTCAGGGCCGTTAAGTCCTTGGCCTGCGAGCGGGCCAGACGGAGCAGCAGGCTGCGAATCCGGCAGGAAACCAGTGCCGTAGCGCCTTCGGTGGTTATAAGAGAGGTGGAGTCGCCGCCGGCTGTATAAGTCGGCAACAAAGCGGCGATTTTTTCCGGCAGGGGAAGTCTTTCAGACATAATCACAACTCCTTTCAAGATGTGAGAACGTACGTTCTTTCCGTGTCTATCGTAGCAGAAATACCATATTATGGCAAGCCGCGATGCTAGACATATCTCGACAACCGGGGCAATTGCATAATTTTGTGCCATCTGTCATATACTGCATAACGGATGACAGGAGGCGAATCAATATGTTGGAAGACGGCCTGACAACTCCCGAGTATCAATGCAGCCGCTGCGGCGGTATTTTTAATGGCCAGGGAAGCCCCAGTGTCTGCTGCCCCTATTGTGCCATGATTTGTGATGAAATTTCTTGTCGGTTGGAAAAAAATGAGCAGGAAAAATAAACCTCACGGCGAATGATTATGATATAATAAATATGATTCGACGATTGGATTTAGCGATAAAGAAGATTGTCGAAAGAAGGAGGAACTGCCATGACTTATGGTAAATCACAGGCAGGAAGTATACAAGCTACCCCTATGGAGCAATTAATCATTTGGCTGCGGGAAGACTTAATCGGAGAATTTGAAGCAATTAATCAATATCAACTGCATATTGACAATATTGATAACGAAGAAATTAAAACCCTGCTGTCGCACATCCGGGATGAGGAAAAAGAGCACGTAGCTGAAATTACGCATGCTCTGGCCCGGATCGACGCCATTCAGAGAGAAAAATTTATGGAAGACCATACCGTAGCACCCGAGGAACGGGTTGTTCAGCCAGTGGATGATTCCACGGCCACAACGGTGGGGAACTTGTTTGGCAAAAAATAATGGGGAGGGATTTTTTATGGATTATTTAGACCGGAATGCGGCGCCGTTAACTGCGGAAGAGTGGAGCCGGGTTGATGGCGCAATTGTAGATACCGCCCGTCAGATCCTGGTCGGGCGACGGATTGTGGAAGTGTTGGGACCGCTTGGTTCCGGTGTGTACAGCATGCCGTATTCGGTTTTCAGCGCCAAGAACGCCACCGGCATTGATATGCTGGGCGAAACGGATGAATACGTTGTGGAAGCCTCTTCCCGGGCTACCATTAATTTACCGATGCTGTATAAAGATTTTAAAATTATGTGGCGGGATGTGGAAGCAGACCGTCATCTGGGTCTGCCGCTGGATGTGAGTACGGCGGCAGTAGCCGCCAACTTTGTGGCGGTGCAGGAGGACAATCTGATTTTTAACGGCAATGCCGATTTAGGGCACCAGGGTTTATTTACTGCACAAGGCCGTTTAACCTTAAAAATCAGCGACTGGTCGGAACCCGGCACTGCATTGAATGACGTGGTAAAGGCCGTCGGCGCTTTAAGCGAGGCCGGACATTACGGACCCTATGCCATGGTGGTCAGCCCCGTGCTGTTCGGCCGTATGGTGCGCGTGTTTGGCAACACGGGTATGCTGGAACTGGATCAGGTAAAGGCATTAATAACGGGCGGCGTTTTTTATTCCAACGTGATTCGCGGCGAAAAAGCCGTCGTTCTGGCGACGGGTTCACAAAATATCAATCTGGCGGTCGGTCAGGACCTGACCACGGCTTATATGGGACCGGTCAACATGAATCACCTGTTCCGGGTGCTGGAGACAGCCGCCTTGCTAATCCGCCGTCCCAATGCCATCTGCACCGTCGAGTAGCGCTCAGCTGTAGAGAAAATAGGAACTGCCGGCCAGGACCAATGGCGCGATTTGTGCTATAATCTTGGTAGACAGTTTCTTTTTTTTTAGAGCATATATTTTTGAGGTGAAGCATGGGCGTTTTTAAAGTGATGGGCTTGTCCAAGAGTTTTGGTGTGGACGAGTTGTTTAGCCATATCGGTTTCGAAATCCGGCGGGGCGATAAGATCGGTCTGATTGGGGCCAACGGTACGGGAAAAACTACGTTGCTTCGCTGTTTGCTGGGATTGGAGCGGTACGATTCCGGTCAGATTGGTTTGGCGCCGGGCGACCGGATCGGGTATGTAGAACAGGACGCAGGGCTCGATAAAGCGACGCTGTATGACGAATTGTGTGAAGCCTATCAGGATGTGCTGGCCTGGCAGAAGGATATGCGGCGATTGGAGCAGGCTATCGCCGGCGAAAAGGAGGAGAGCCGGCTTGCGCTGCTGATGAAAGAGTATGCCAGGATTGTGGAACTCTTCGAGCAGGCCGGCGGTTATGAGGTGGAAAATACGATCCGCCGCGTGGCCTATGGTCTGGGTTTTACTACGGAAGATTTCGGCCGCAGTCCGGCTGCATTTTCGGGCGGGCAGAAAACCCGTATCGGCCTGGCCAAGGCACTGCTTAGGCAGCCGGATTTTTTATTTCTGGATGAGCCGACCAATCATTTGGACATCCAGATGGTGGAATGGCTGGAGGAGTTTTTGGCGTCCTATCCGGGGGGGGTGCTGATTGTATCCCATGACCGCTATTTCCTGGACCGGGTGGTAGGACATATTCTGGAATTGGAAAATAAGAGACTCAGCGTCTATGATACGGATTATACCGGCTACCTCAGACAGAAGGCGGAGCGGATGGCGGCATTGGAAAATGCCTATGAAAAGCAGCAGGCTTTCATCGCCAAGACCGAGGCTTATATTGACCGCTACCGGGCCGGCATAAAGTCGAAACAGGCCCGGGGCCGGGAGAAACAGTTGAGCCGCATGGAACGGATTGTGATTCCGGGCGAGCAGGCCCGGTTTAATTATTTTGCATTTAATCCCCTGGGGGACTGTGCCGAAAGGGTTGCCGAACTGCAGGAAGTGACGGCGGCTTATGGTGAGCGGGTGGTACTGAATCAAGTTTCGCTGCTCATCCGCCGGGGTGACGGCGTGGCTTTAGTTGGGCCCAACGGGGCCGGCAAAACCACTTTGCTGAAAACCCTGACGGGTGAGCTGGCGCCGGCAGGGGGCGGCGTTAAACTGGGCAGCCGGGTACGGGTCGGCTATTTTGCCCAGGAACATGAAACTCTTTCTGCCGCCAGCCGGGTGCTGGATGAAATTATGCAGGATTTCGGGCTGAGCGAGGAACGCAGCCGGCATTACCTGGGAGCCTTTTTATTCCGAGGCGACGACGTGTTTAAACTTGTCGGCGATTTAAGCGGCGGTGAGAAGGCCCGTCTGGCTATGCTGAAGCTGATGCTGAGCGGCGCCAATTTTCTGGTGCTGGACGAGCCGACGAATCACCTGGACATTCCGGCCAAGGAAGCCGTGGAAGAAGCGTTAATGAGTTTTCCCGGTACGTTTCTGACGGTATCTCATGACCGTTATTTTTTGGACAGGGTAGCCAACCAGGTCGTCGAACTGGCCCAGGGTTCTTTGCAGGAATACAGTGGTAACTACAGCTATTACCGGGAGAAAAAGGCCGCAGAGGAAAAGGAGACGGCCGCGGCCGCAGCGGCTAAGCAAGAGGCCGATGTCCGGACAACGGCCAAAACTTACCGGCCGCGTCAGCGCCAGCAGGACGAAAGCCGGCAGTTAAAAAAGCTGGAAGAGGAAATTGCGGCGTTAGAAACATCCATTGCCGGCCTGGAGGCCCTTTTAAACGAGCCGGCCACTCATGCCGATCCGGAGACCAGCCGGGAACTGGCGGCGGAATATGCCCGCCAGCAGGCTGATTTGGAGGAAAAATATAACGAGTGGCTGGAACGGCAGTAAAGAGAAAATCGCTGCTGCGATTTTCGGCTCAAAGCGCGGGGCGCAGGGCTCAGGGAGGGAGAACGAGAAAAATCGCTGCTGCGATTTTTGTTGCGAGGCTCAAGAGTGCGAAACCCCGAAATGAATTGAAAAAAGCCGGTATTGATTTGGCGCTAAGGCGTAATCAATACCGGCTTTTTTCATGGGTTCAGTAAAGTTAACTTCCGCTTATGAGAAGACGATCCTGTCACTAGTGCGGTCGCCCAAAATAATTTTTAAGCGGGTTTTCCCGCGCCCTGCGCTCTGCGCCATGAGCCGAATAACCGCATTGGCGGTTATTCTTTTCAGTTAGCATACGTTTGGCTGCCGGTCCGCTTTTGCGGCCTGAAAGCGGCCGTGTTACGGTAAAAGCGGCGCTAAATCGGAGGAACCGGTTCCTCACTGCAGGTGAGGAGTATGCAATTGGAAGAATTGGTAATCCGGGCCGGACAGGGAGACCGGGAAGCTTTGGACTCTGTCTGCGCCCGCTTTGAAAGGCTGGTGCGAAAATATGCCCGGCAGGCTCATTTATGGCCGGTCGCCGAGGATGCCCTGGCAGAAGGGAGGCTGGCCGTGGTGTTGGCGGTCCGGGAGTATGATGACGCCGCCGGTGTGCCGTTCGCCGGTTTCGCAGCAAGCCGGGTGCGCTATGCGCTTTGGAATTTGTTTAAGAGAGAGCGGCGCCGCTGGAAAGTGGAATCCCCTTTGCCGGCGGATGGCGACGCGGACGGGGAAGGCGGTGTATTCGCCATTTTGGCGGCGCCGGGAGATCTTGCCATGGAGGTGGAAATACGGCTGCGGGGCGCCGCCGTCAGGGAGATCCTGCTGCAGTTGCCGGAGCGGCAGCGTGAAGTGATTGAAAAGACGGTTCTCGGGGAGGCGAAACTCTCCGAGGCGGCAGCAGGAATGGGAATGAGTGTTCAAGCCGCCCATAATTTAAAAAAACGGGGGTTGGCGCGTTTAAAAGTTCTTTGCGCCGGAATGTAAGAGGGTGAAAGGGGGTGAGACCTATGGCAGTAGCCAATATGCCGCAAAGCACCAAACTGGTGGTCAAGGTTCAGACCGGAACCAACAGCGCCGGCAAGCCGGCGTATAAGACCCGCTCCTATCAGGGAGTCAAGACAACGGCGGCGGACAGTGATGTATATGCTGTCGGCCAGGGGCTGGGAAATCTTCAAAGCTATCCGGTGGCAGCCATCACCAGGCTGGACGAGGACAATCTCGTAAATCAGTAACCGGAGGTAAGCGGTAAACAAATTCAATTAGAAAGGAGGGGGCTACATGACGAAAACACTGGAAATGGTTTTTCGCAACAGTGAGGGCAAACAAGTGACCCTAAGTGTGGCTGAGCCCAGGGAAAACCTAACGCTGGCCGAAGTGCAGGCGGTCATGAATGACATAGTGGGTAAAAATATTTTTCTTACTACCGGCGGTGACTTAAAAGAAGCCGTAGATGCCCGGATACGCACCCGCGATGTCATTGCCCTGGTCTAAGGGACGGAAGGAACGGTAAGGACAAAGCCCGTTGACGCCAAGCGTCAACGGGCTTTGTTCAATTGCCACCAGGCTGTAGGCATTAAAAAGCGGCACTGAACTTATCTTTCAGTGCCGCTCTAATATGTAGCTAGGTCTGTTAAGAGTTTAAGGTATACATTACTGTCAAGGCAAGATAAAGAAAACCGCAGACGATTACGGTGTTGAAAATATAATTGGACGTTTTTTCCGGCCGCATTATAGTCCGATTCCGGAAATAATGATACGTGTACATGTATTCTTTCACTTTCAACCCCCCGTGTATATATTTGTAAATTATTGTAACTTATACTACGCTCGATTCCGGATTCCTGCCTGATAGAAAAAAATAATAAAGGATTTCCCAATTTTTTTTCGAATTGAAACAAAATATAAATTTACTGGGAGTTATGCAGGTGGAGCAGTTAGAAGGCGTTGTGGAGAATATTACATATCAGAGTGCGGACGGCGGGTTCGTTGTATTTAAACTGCAGCCCGCCGGTGGCAGGGGAACGGTGGCCGTTGTTGGCCATACCGGCGCTCCGCTGGTGGGAGAACAGTTGGAACTGGCCGGCGAATGGGTGGAACATGCCCGGTTTGGCCGCCAGTTCAAGATGGTATCCTGCAAACGGGTCGCGCCGTCCACCTTGAAAGGCATTGAACGGTTTTTGGCTTCCGGTGTGATCCGGGGAATCGGGCCTTCCACGGCGGCCCGCCTAGTCAAGCATTTCGGCTTGCAAGCGCTGGAAGTACTGGAGCAGGCACCTCATCGTCTGGTCGAAGTGGAGGGAATCGGGACTAAAAAAGCGGCTATGATCCGCGAATCTTATGCGGCCCAGGCGGAAATGCGGGAAGTTATGCTGTTCTTAGAACTGCATGGCGTGACCGGCGCTTATGCGGCCAAGATTTATGCTAATTATGGTTCCTTTGCGATTGATGTGCTGCAGGAGAATCCGTACCGGCTGGCGGAAGAGGTTGCCGGCATCGGGTTCCGGACGGCCGACCAGATTGCCACTTCCCTGGGGTTGGACCGGAATCATCCGGGACGGCTGGCCGCGGGAATTCAGTATGCCTTGCTGCAGACGGCGCAAGCCGGCCATTCTTGTGTTCCGGAAGACATGCTGGTGGCAGAGACGGCCAAACTTTTGTCCGTGGACCGGGCGGAAGTGGCCGAACAGCTTACGCTGATGCTGAAACAGGGCCAGTTATTTGTAGAAGACCTGCATGGCATGACATTAATCTATCCCCGTTATTTGTACTACGCGGAAAAACGGGTGGCGGAGAGGCTGATTGCGTTACGCGACCATGCCAGGCAGGTTGGCGGCGGTGATTTTGACGGAATTGTGGCTCGTTGGGAAGAGCAGTCCGGCGTCCGGCTGGCCGAGGCCCAGCGTCAGGCCGTGGAATGGTCGCTGGCGCACGGGGTATTGGTTTTGACCGGCGGTCCCGGCACGGGAAAAACGGTGACAGTGAAGGGGATTTTAGAGGTACTGGAAGGGCAGGGATTTAAAATTCTGCTGGGGGCGCCTACAGGCAGGGCGGCCAAACGGCTGAGCGAAGCTACAGGCCGGGAAGCCGTAACGGTTCACCGGCTGCTGGAATCGACCGGCGGCGTGGAGGGAGTCCCGGTCTTTCTGCGGGATGAAGAGAATCCCCTGGATGCGGATGTGGTCATTGTGGACGAGGTGTCCATGATGGATGTTTCACTCATGGCTTATTTTTTGCAGGCCGTGCTCGACGGCTGCCGGGTAGTGCTGGTGGGTGACGTGGATCAACTGCCGGCGGTCGGTCCGGGTTCGGTCCTGAAGGATATTATCCGGTCGGAGACGGTGCCCGTGGTGCGTCTGACTGAAGTGTTCCGGCAGGCCGGGGAAAGTATGATCGTTTTAAATGCCCACCGGATTAACCGGGGCGCAGCGCCGGATTGTCAGTCCAGCCCGGATTTTCAGTTCCGGGAGATTGCCGGCAGTGAACAGGCGTCGCAGGCGATTGTTGCGTTATGCCGGGACGAACTTACCAGGCAAGGGTTTGACTGTTTCCGGGATATACAGGTACTTTCTCCCATGCACCGTCTGGAATGCGGGGTGGAGAATCTGAATAAATTGCTGCAGGCGGCGCTAAACCCGGCGGAAGAAGAAAAACCGGCGATTTTAGGCGTGAATCAGGTCCTCAGGGAAGGGGACAAGGTGATGCAGGTCCGTAACAATTATAATAAGGGTGTTTTCAACGGTGATATCGGTTTTATCGCCGGTGTGGATGACGGCCAGGTAACGGTCCGGTTTCCGGATAATGAAGTGAGTTACGAGCGGAAGGAACTGGATGAACTGCATTTGGCCTATGCCATGAGTGTCCATAAAAGCCAGGGCAGCGAATATCCCGTGGTGGTAATGCCGCTGGTGCCGGGGCATCACATTATGCTGCAGCGCAATTTGTTATATACGGCGGTGACCCGGGCCAAGGTCATGGTTGTTCTTTTGGGAACCAGGGCTGCTTTAAATACGGCCCTGTCCAATGACCGGACCCGGCGCCGTTATTCACTGCTTGCCGAGCGGCTGCGGGGCGAAGGGCTATGCTGAGAGACTGGCGGCAGGCCCTGCTGGATTTGCTGTTTCCTCCCAAATGTCCCGTTTGTAAGAAAAGGGTAGCCACACATGGAACCTGGTGCCCGGTGTGCAAAAGGCAGGTGCTCGTACCGCGGGAAGTGAGCGTCGCCGGCCACCATATGGCTTTTCTGGAGCGCTGCATGGCTGTGTGCGAATACACCGGTGGATTAAAGCGGCTGATTCATGATTTGAAATTCCGGCGCAAGGCGGCGGCAGCGGCTTACCTGGTTGCGCTGCTGGAAGAAGGGTTCCGTCAGGAATGGCTGGTTGGCGTTGATGCCGTTGTGCCGGTGCCGCTTCATAGCGCCCGGCTGGCGGAACGGGGTTATAACCAGACGGAGTTGATTTTCCGGCCGTGGGCCAAGCGGCATAACCTGGTCTGGCTGGGAGATGCCCTGGTCCGTAGTCGGGAGACCGTTCCTCAGTGGGAGTTGCCGCTCAAAGAGCGTAAAAAGAATTTGCAGGGCGCTTTTGCGGTAATCCGGCCCGGGTTAGTCGCCGGACGGCATATTTTGCTGGTTGACGATATTATTACCGGCGGCGTTACGATGAACGAATGCGCCCGGGTGCTTAAAAAAGCGGGTGCCGCCCGGGTGAGCGGCCTTGCTCTGGCCAGCGGCGCACGGCAGTAAAGAGGGCGCGGGGCTTCCGAATAACGGGGAATGAAAGTAGAATAATAAAAAACGCGCCTTTTGGCGCGGTAAGATTAGCGTAAGAGTTTATAATTTTATGAGTCAGTAGGCGGATTTCCCCTCGCGCCCTGAGCCTGGAGCCCTGCGCCGAAAAACCGCATTAGCGGTTTTTCTAACCCAGTGATTCAATAAACGCCCGGACTACTTCCGGATCGAAGGCGGTGCCGGAGTGGTTAAGCAGTTCGCGGACCGTTTCTTCTTTGGTTTTGACCCAATGTTGCGTGCAGGGATTGATAAACCGGTCATAATAATTGGCAACGGCGATAATTCGAGCGCCCAGAGGGATGTTCACACCTTTTAAGCGTTTCGGGTAGCCCT
This sequence comes from Allolucifera butyrica, assembly GCF_900476375.1. Classification (GTDB taxonomy): domain Bacteria; phylum Bacillota; class Negativicutes; order Sporomusales; family UPPP01; genus Lucifera; species Lucifera butyrica. The sequence continues at coordinate 205,413 of NZ_UPPP01000116.1, forward strand.
TGCCGTCAAACCGTTCATGATGATAACGGATATATGGAATCAGTTCCTGGCAGGAAGGAATGTTTTCCAGCATGGCACTGCCTGCGTTGCAATGGTTTTTGAACACGCTCATTTCGCGCGTGGACAAATAAGGCATCTTAGCCAGGACGGCATTGGGGACGGTCAGATGGCCAATGTCGTGAAGCATGGACGCAGCCCGGATGCGCTCAATTTCATCGCGTGGCAGACGCATTTTTGCGGCTGTGCTGACGGCATAATTTGCCACCTGATGGCTGTGAAGATAGATTTTTTCATTCTTTAACTCCAAGAGCTGCATCAGACTGCCGATGATGTGAGTCAGGCTGTCCGCATCACTTGTGTAAAGGTCAGGAGCTTGCATTAGTGTCAGCATATACACAATTAACTGCCTTTCCTAAAAAATCAAGTATATTCTACTTTTAGCCATAAATCGTTATAATCCTGCCGGATAAAGAGAAAAAAATACATATTTCCGGGAAATGAGACGAAAGACCTAGGATTTTTTGTCGATTTTAATATAAAATAGAAGTAGTAAAGGAGGCAGTTTAGTATGGGATTAAAAAATTGTCCGCAGTGCGGCAAACTATTCCTTGATAACCCGGTTGGTCTTTGTCCGGAGTGTGTCGCCCAGGAAGAGCGCGATGAGGCCAGGGTAGGGGAGTATTTGCGGGAGGTAAAAACCAAGGCATCCATTGATGAAATTCACGAAGCCACGGGGGTCAAGCATAAGGTCATATTGCGCATGATCCGGAGCGGCCGGGTAGTAAGCGATTTTGCGATAGAATATCCTTGCGAAAGCTGCGGCGCTCCGATTTCCGAGGGACGGGTATGCCAAAACTGCAGTAAGAATATTTTAGATCAGTTAAAAACGGAAGATTGGAAAAAAACAGATAATGAGCCGGTGAAAAAATATACCGGTAGCGTTTATACCAAGAACTTGTTCCGGAAGAATTAACTTATTCGTTCTAGGTGTAGGAAGCGAAAATCTAAGGATAAACAGCGATAACGGACGATAATCGACTTTAGTTGTCTCAGACGGGGATTAATGTCCCCGTCTTTTTTGGCGATAATAATGATAAGAATTTGTAAGTATGCGAGGTGCGGGATATGATTATCTCGGGTAGCCAGATCCAAAACATTATGAAAATATATAATGAGCAGAATAAGGTGGCAAAAAGTGCTTCCGGGAAATCCGTTGCGGCGACCCCGAAAGATGAAGTGATTTTATCGAGTAAGGCCCAGGAATTCGGTCCTATGCTGGAAAAGCTGAAGAATATGCCGGAAGTACGGCAGGATAAAGTGCAGGAAATTTCGCAGAGTTTGCAAAGCGGGAGTTATCAAGTGGATTCCGGAGCCGTTGCCAATAAAATGATTGGGCGGCTCATGGCCGACCAGTTGCCTGATTAGGAGGTAGCCTTTTTGCAAAATCAAGCGAAGGATGTCTTGTGGGAGAATCTGCTAGCGGCCTTAACCGCTATGCTGGACATATGCCGAACCCTATTAACGGTTAGCGAGGACAAGCAAAAAACATTAGTTGACGGAAATGTTGACGAGCTTCTAACCATAACCAGGCAAGAGGAACATTTGTTATGGGAGTTTGAGCAGGCCGGACAAAAACGGCGGGCGGCAACCAAAGAACTTGACGCCGCTTTTGGTTCGCCAGAACAGAGCTTTTCGCCGGAAAAATTGGCATCCATGGCGGAAACAGAGGAAGCCGGGCGCTTTTTGGCTATCAATAAAGAGATTGCGGGCATTACGTTAAAGCTGGATAAAATAAATAAGCTGAATCATGAATTGGTTAAGCAGGGGCTTACGTTTGCCAACTTTACGGTTGGGGTTTTAACCGGCAGCAAAGCGGATTCCACCTATGGACCGCAAAGACAGCAAGCGCCGCCGGCGCAGCCAATCCAGGCCGGACAGCGTTTATTTGATTGCAAAGTATAAAATTTGGCGAGGTTAAACGAGTAATATGGAACAAGAACAAATTTATGAGCAAGGTCCGGCGGAGGAAATGCTGACTGTTTTAGAAAGCATGCTGGGTATTTATCAGCGGATTGCAGCCCTGGAAGAGGAGAAACAGTCGGTTCTGGCGGCGGGAAAGCCAGATTTATTGGCGGCTGCCGTCCGGGAAGAAGGGCAGCTAAGCGCTCAAATTAAAGAACTGGAGCAAAAACGGCTGTCCATTCAGGACAAACTGGCGGATTACGGCCAAACTCTGGCGGAACTGACGCGGGATTTGCCTGCGCCAATGAAACAACGGGCGGCAGCGGTCGGCGGCGGCTTGAAAAAAATGCTGGCCCGGATTAGGCTGCTCAGTCGGATAAACAGCGAAGTAATTAGCCACGTACAGAATTTTTTTAATTACGAATTGAACGTGGCCATGCAAGTCAAAGCATCGCCCGGTTACCGGCGGGACTGCGCTTTGAATCACCCTGTTACGGGCCAGGTACTGGTGGATAAAAGAATTTAGGAGGATTGCGCGATGAGTTCAACCTTTCGGGGAATTAATACGGCCTATACGGGCCTAATCACCCAGCAGCTTTCGCTGGATACGGTGGGCAACAATATATCCAATGCGAGCACGACCGGTTATTCGCGGCAAGTCGTGAATCTGGTTTCGACGAGTCCGGATACGATTTATGCCAATGGAACACAGCAGTACGTTGGGACAGGCGTCACGTCGGCGTCTATTAAGCGCGTGACGGATATGTTGATTAATAAACAGTATTGGCAGCAAAACAGCGATTTAAATTATTGGGAAAATGGCTCCAATACATTAAGCAGCATCGAAAATGTATTTACCGATACCAGTTCAGTGGGGCTGAACGATGCGATAAACAATTTTGCTACGGCCCTGACCTCGCTGGCGTCGAATTCCAGCGACTCGTCGACCCGCACCAACGTGCTGGAAACGGCGGCGGCGCTGGTGACGTATATGAAGTCCGACGCCCAGTCCCTTGTCACCACGGCCAATGACCTAAGCAGCAAAATCAGCACCGAGGTCAACAGCATCAATAGTATCGCTACGCAGATCGCCGATCTCAATCAGCAGATTCTGGTGCAGGAAACGCAGGGACAAACGGCCAATTCCCTGCGTGACCAGCGGGACAATCTGGTTGACCAGCTTTCGGCGCTGGCGAATACCCAGGTGACGGAACAGGACGACGGGACCTATACGGTTACCATGTCCGGCGTGACTTTAGTTCAGGGCAATCACGCCGATCAATTGCAGACAGTGGATGACGGCGAGAATTCTCTGTACGGTTATGACACCAATCATGTGACAGTAGCCAGCACCGGCGCGACAGTCACGTTTTCCGGCGGGACGATGCAGAGCCTTTTTGATTCCCGCGATACCACGGTAACAAGCTATCTTAAAAATATTGACAATATGGCTCAGTTTTTAATGCAGAATTTTAATACGCAGCAAAAGGCGGGCTATGATAATAATGGTACGGCGGGGGAAAACTTTTTCGGCACAACCGGTGTTGATTATACAAATTCAGCGAATGACCCAACCGCCCAAACCCCGCCTAAAAGCTGGCTGAGTGTACTGGCAGTCAATTCGGATTTCTATGCGACGAATGGTTATAATCTGATTGCGGCGCGCGGCACCAGCACAGGCGGCACTGCCGACGGCACCAATGCTACAAAGCTGGGCAATCTTCTGACCGACAGCACCACTTCCTCGACGGCGTTGGGTACGAACAGTCTGAGCAGTTATTATAATACCGTGGTGAATGCCCTGGGCGTGCAGTCCCAGGATGCGCAGGCTATGAACAGCAGCAAACAGACGCTGTTTAATGCCATTTCCAATCAGCGGCAGTCGGTTTCCGGCGTGAGCATAGACGAAGAAATGACGAATATGATCAAGTTTCAGCAGGCTTATGCGGCAAGCGCCAAAGTGATGTCCACGCTGGACAGTATGCTGAGCACTTTGATCAATGGCACTAAGGCATCATAAAAGGAGTGTGAGCGGCTATGACAATGCGGATAACAAACGGTATGATCTCTTCCAATTTTATGAATAATTATACTAACGCCTTAAATAAGGTTACTACGCTGCAGAACCAATTGTCGAGCGGCATTGCAGTCAGCAAGCCGTCCGACGATCCGGTCAAGATGACCCGGACCCTGGAGTGTTTCAGCAGTATCAGTCAAAATGACGAGTATCAGCAAAATGCCAACGACGCCGTTTCCTGGATGACAACGAGCACCCAGGCGGCGCAAAATATCGCTACCGCCCTGACGACAATCAAGGGCTTGGTGAGCAAGGCCACCAGTGTGGCGACGGACAGTACCTCGTTAAATTCGATTGCGGATCAGATTAATAGTGCTATTGATGAAATTGTGCAGCTGGGCAATACCCAAACGGGGGGACGTTATGTATTCAGCGGACAGAACGATCAGACGCAGCCGCTTACGCGGAATTCAACCACGGGGGTTGTAACCTATAGCGGTACTTACGACGGGGAAAGCGGCAATGCAACCGCCGGAACGATTACTATGCAGATCAGTCCGGGAACTGTGGACCCGGTGCGGGATAAGATCAATATTGACGGCCAGGAGTTATTCGGCAAATTGGGCGCGATGGATTCCAATATTACCACGTTTACGGGGACGCTGACATCGAGCCAACCCCAATTATTTGCCGATTTAAATCAGATTGTAGCGGATGTTAAAAGCGGTAATACAACGGCCATGTCTAATGATATCGGCGCCCTCAGCAATGATTCTGATACGGTTAATCAGGCGCAAACATCGCAAGGCGCCAAACAAACTACTTATCAAACCATGCTTACGCTGCTGACAAGCCAAAATACAACACTCCAGTCTAATCTGAAGGATAACCGGGATTTGGATGTAGCCCAGGCCAGCATATCCTTTGCTGAAGCGACCAGTGTCTACAATGCCGCTTTGTCCGTCGGCGCCCAGGTTTTGCCCAAGACTTTGGTTGATTATATATCAACCACCGGTTGATGACTTGACAAAGTAATTTCACTGAGATATGACAATGAAAATTAATTCGATACAACTGACGATTGACCAAAAGCCTGGACAAATCGGCATTCACACAACGCCGGGAAATCTAAATTTGCATACGGCGCAGCCGGATCTGAGACTGCATACACAGGCAGCAGAGCTCCAGTTGCATACGGTGCCGGCGGAAGTGATGATTGACATGCAGCCGTCTTTTAATTCCATGGGACTGCAGGATCTGACTTCTTTCGGACAATCGAATGCGCAGGACGCCCAGCAGGCGATTTCCCGGGCGGTTTCCGTCGCCGTCGAACAGGGAAAAAAATATGCTGTGCCCCATGGAGAGCGGGTTGGCAAAATTGTTGCCGATGCCGTGCAGGAACGCAGGCCGGACAAACAACTGGTGATCAGCAACGTGCCGTCGGTGCCGCCGGCTATTTCAGTGCAGCTTGGCAGGGTGGAAGGACGGTATATTGACGGCCGGGTAGCAACGAATTTTAAGCAGGGGGAAGTACGGGGGAATTTTACTTGGGGGAAAGTCGATGTCTATATGGAACAGGAGCCTTATGTCGATATAAAAGCATGATGCGGGGGGCATATTATTTATGAAAGAAACGGTTATAGCCGGGGAAAATACGGGTAGGCAATCGGAAATTATCACATTTCCTTACGGACTGATCGGACTGGAAGCGTACCGCCAATTCATTATCCGGGCCGCCAGTGAGGAAAGCGCTTTTTGGCGGCTGCAGAGCGTAGAAGATGAAAACTTTGGATTGGTGATTACCAATCCATTTTGGTTTATGCCTGACTATGAATTTGAGCTGCCTGATCAGTACGCAGCACAAATGACTGATACCGAGAATATGCATGTGTATGTTACCGTGGCGGTGGCTTCCGATTTAAAAGACTGTACGGTAAATTTATTGGGGCCGATCGTCATTAGCGCCGACTTGCGTACTGGTTTTCAAGTGATTGCAGCCGACCGGGGCTATAAGGCGAAGCATAAACTAACGGAATTACTGGCGGGAGGCTAAGACTATGCTGATTTTGGCCAGAAAAAGAAATCAATCCCTGCGCATCGGTGACAATATTAAAATTACCGTGATCGGCATTCAGGGCGATCAGGTCCGGCTGGGTATTACGGCACCGCAGGATGTGCAGGTGCTGCGGCAGGAACTGTACGAAGAAATCAGCGAGGCCAATGCCCAGGCTTCGCGGGCGGCTCAGGATGTAAATTTAACGGTTGTTTTAGATAAAATACAAAAATTAGGCGCAGAGACGAGCAAAGACGAAAAAAAATGACAAAATGACGAAAAAAATGATATTTTTCGTCTAAAACGGTATTAAGCTAATTTCATTACATTACGATAAATAGAATGACAGTATAAACATACTGAATGACAAGCTGGCCAGCGGTCATGAATTTATGGCAAGGATGCCAATTTTAAAAATTCAAGGAGGAAAAGAACAATGATTGTCAATACCAATATTTCGGCTTTAAATGCCTGGAGAAACCTGGAATCCCAAAACAGTACCCTGAGTGACGCCACGGCAAAATTATCTTCCGGTAAACGCATCAATAAAGCTGCGGACGATGCAGCCGGTCTGGCGATTTCGAACAAAATGACCGCTCAGATTGAAGGCTTGGATCAAGCTACCAGCAATGCCCAGGACGGCATCTCGATGGTACAGACGGCAGAAGGTGCTTTGAACGAGACAACTGCTATGATTCAGCGGATGCGTCAGTTGGCTGTTCAATCGAAAAATGATACGAATACGGGCAGTGACCGTAATCAGATTCAACAGGAAGTCAACCAATTGAATGCAGAAATCCAACGGATTGCAACGCAAACACAGTTCAATACGAAAAACCTGCTGACTGGTTCCGCCAGTAACCTGACTTTCCAGATTGGTGCTAATAAAGGACAGGTAACTACTTTAGCAATTGGCACTATGACGGTTAGCGCTTTGTTTGGTGGTTCTGCGAATGTTTCCCTTGGTGCTGGCGCTGCTTCTGTAGCTGGCGGCATTTCTAAGGCGATCAGTACTCTTGACGGTGCGCTCAGCAAAGTTTCCACGCTGCGTGCTAAGCTTGGGGCCGTACAAAACCGGTTGGAACACACCATCAATAACCTGGAAGTTTCTTCACAGAATTTGCAATCCGCCAATTCTAATATTGAAGACGTGGATATGGCAAAGGAAATGGCTACTTACAGCAAAACCCAGGTTTTGGTACAATCCGGTGTTGCGATGCTGGCACAGGCTAACCAACAGCCGCAGCAGGTTCTTAAACTGTTACAATAAGATTAAGAATTGCAGTAATACAGGTTATACTCATGACCGGCCGGCGAATGCCGGCCGGTCTTTAACATAAGGAGGGTATCCCGTGAAGATTGATGCGGTTAACTCTCAAATTACGATGCCAAATTCAGGGGGGCAAACAGCTCCGGTAGATAAATCAACGGTCCAAACAGCGCCTGCGGGCAGTCTTGACCATAAACAAGTGGCAAAATTAGCAGAAAAACTCAACAAGGATGCCGAGACAACAAATCAGCAAATCCGGTTTGCCGTTTACAAAGATACGCACCGTGTAATCCTTGAAGTAGTAGATAAAAACACGAATAACGTTGTCAGCACGATCCCGCCTGAACAGATTTTAAAGATGATGGCATCGGTAGATGAAGAGTTAAAGGTTATAGACCACAAAATCTAGAAAGGAGGAATAACAATGGCCTCGAGTACAAGTTCGATCAGTCTGTCGACAACGTCTTCCTCGGCTCTGGGCACTACCCATCTCAGCAACTTAGTGAGCGGACTGGATGTCGATGCTCTGGTTAGTGCACAGATCCTCGCCGACAGCATACCCCTTACGCTGCTGCAAAACACAGTGGCTAAACTGACAGCCCAAAAAAGTGATTATCAAACATTGGAAACAGACCTGCAAACTTTGCAGTATGCGCTCCAAGACTTAACATATTCCACCGCCTTTTCCACCCGAACAGCGACTTCTTCCGATGAAAAGGTAGTTACCGCCTCGACGAAAACGGGTGCATCCGCCGGCAGTTACAGCATTAATGTCAGCCAGTTAGCGACAACCAGCAGTGTTACCGGTACAGCACTGAGCAGTTTTAATGACGGCACGAAAGCGACTTTGACCGGCAATGTGAGCTTGTCCGGTTATAACGGCAATGACAGCACAGCATTAACTTCGCTGGGAATCACGCCGGGAACTGTGACGATTAACGGCGCATCCATCGTCATAACCAGTGGCGACACCATCAATACTGTTTTAAACAAGATCAGCGCTTCCAGTGCCGGCGTAACGGCTACTTTAAATAGCAGCACCGGCGATGTCGTATTGACGCAGAAAACGGCCGGCAGTAGTGATACCATTACGTTGGGCAGCGATGGCGGGACCAACCTTTTCAATGCTTTCGGCTTATCATCCGGTAACGGTACTTTAGTTGCCGGGCAAGACGCTACAGATGCCCAGACATTGACCCAGGTTTTTGGCAGCAGCCTGCAAGCCGGCTATTTCTCCATCAACGGCACTGTATTCCAGGTAAATCCGACAACGGACACGCTGGACTCGATTTTGTCGGAAATCAACAGTTCCACTACGGCCGGAGTGCAGGCTTTTTACAATTCTACGTCAAAGACAGTATCCATCGTTTCAACCACTGCCGGTTCACAGGGGAGCGTTACTTTGGGCACCTATGGCTCCGGGGGTACGGACAGCTCCAACTTATTGGATTTGTTAAAAGTGACGACGGCGGGCGGCAATACGCCCGCAGTGACCACCGGGACGGATGCCTCGGTTACGGTAAACGGGGTAGCTGTGGCGGCAAACGGCAATTCCATTACGATGAACGGTAATACGTTTGCGCTGCAAGGGGCTGGGACGGCTACGGTTACGGTGTCGACAAATTATGATGCTATTATTACGAAAGTGCAGAATGTTGTTACTCAGTATAATTCTGTCGTCGACGCTATTAATGCAAAAATACAGGAAGCCCCCAGCTCTTCAAGCGATAGCAGCAGCAGTGCCAGCACCGGCGATTTGCACTTGGATCCCTTTCTGGAAGGGATTATCCAGGATTTAGGAAGCTTTAGTTCTACCGTTCTTAACTCGCCCAATTCGGTTTATCAGACCCTTTCGCAAGTCGGCATAACAACCGGAGATGTCGGTCAGTCTGTTACCGATTCGGAATTAGGGCATTTAAGTTTAAATACCGATACTTTAAAGACCGCGCTGGAAACCAATATGGCTGGGGTCGAGTCGTTATTTGGTAATACGACAGTGTATGTAGACAGTGAAAAGGTTGGCACGAGCAGTAGCAGTCAATTGACTTATTCACTGGCTCATGGGGACATTACCGGAACTCCTACCGTCATGGTCGGCAGCAAACAATATACGGTGGTTACGGCAGCTCAACTTAGCACGGATGATACAAACGCGAAAAACTCATCAACTACTATTTATGAATGTTCCGTCGATGCTACCACCGGAAAGATTACCTTTGCTACGGGAGCGGGAACTTTTCCCAATGGCAGCCAAATCACGGTTAGTTATAATTATACGAATACAACCGGCGGCAGCGGCACCGGTATCTTTTCGCAAATGCAGGCTTTTATCAATACGTATACTACGGTAGGCGGTCAGTTTGATACCATGATCGGTTCCAATGGCTCGTTAACGGATACGATTAGCTACGATAATGACCGAGTTAGCGAAATGCAGGACCGGATTAACAATGAACAATCCAGCTTGTATACTTACTACAACAATATGTTGTCGCAATTGCAAACGTTATCCAGTGAAAATACAATGGTATCGGCTTTGCTATCCGGGTTAAGTTCCAGTTCCAGTTCCAGTTCGAAAGGATAAAGTAATGAATGGTCAACAATTTCTGTTGACCATTCTAAATAGGGTTTATTGTTTACTATTGTTTAGTTGTGTTCACTTGGAGGTATTGTATACGTGAACAATTTACACCATGAAATTGTAATGCTGTTGGTCCAGCGAAAAACCTCATACGCCAATCCGATGAATTCTCAACAAATTGGCGCGGCATTAAAGGTAACGCCATCTTACGTCCGCGGTCAGTTAGCAATTCTGGTGAGGAAAAAATTAGTCGAGGTGCGGCGGGGAAATGGCGGCGGCTATTATGCAGGTAAGGGATGTGGGCAAAAAATGATGATGAACAACATGGAGCAGCCTTTGGACAAATTGGGATGCACTATGGAGGAAATGCTAGAGTATTTGCAGTTGCTGGAAGACGGCTGTAAAAAGATACCGGCCGAATTTTATACAGGCAAGGAAATTCAAGCAATTGAATCGTTATTGCAAATCATGGAGGGCTTACATGGCTACCAAAAGCTGATCAAATCAGCGGCGGTTCTATTGAATATTGATGCGTCGGCGGCATTGGGTGAGGGT
>NZ_UPPP01000003.1 GCF_900476375.1 Allolucifera butyrica
GAAGGCGGGGATGACGTCAAGTCATCATGCCCCTTATGTCCTGGGCTACACACGTACTACAATGGGCTTAAACAGAGGGAAGCGAAGCCGCGAGGTGAAGCAAACCCCACAAAGGAGCTCTCAGTTCGGATCGCAGGCTGCAACTCGCCTGCGTGAAGTCGGAATCGCTAGTAATCGCAGATCAGCATGCTGCGGTGAATACGTTCCCGGGCCTTGTACACACCGCCCGTCACACCACGAGAGTCTGCAACACCCGAAGCCGGTGAGGTAACCGAAAGGAGCCAGCCGTCGAAGGTGGGGCCGATGATTGGGGTGAAGTCGTAACAAGGTAGCCGTATCGGAAGGTGCGGCTGGATCACCTCCTTTCTAAGGAGACACGAGGAATCGCAGGATTCTTCAAATCCTAGGTCGGACACATTTGGCAGATACGAGACGGAGCTTAAGCGCTCGCAGTCGTATCCACTTACATTGTTTGGTTTTGAGGGAACAGCCCTCAAAGGTTCCTTGAAAACTGCACAGAAGAAAGAAGAAGATACCCTCTCGATAAGAGAGAGTAAACTTAACGAGCAAAGAGAAGGCGCAGGGCTCAGGGCGCAAAGCGCAGGGAGGAGACTTCCGGTGCCCCAAGACCTATGAGTCCAAACCAGAGGTTGGCTAGAAGATGCCAGCTGCTAGGCGGCAGGAGCATGCGAACGGAGTCGTACTTTAGGAAGATACTTCGTATCTTTGAATTGAACCTGTGTGTCGCAGAATCTCTGTGGCAACAAAGGTAGATAAAGTACGCGGATGTCAATTGATAAGACGGTTGACATCGAAGAGAGCACGCGCAGTGCCAACAACGCAGATGGCGGCTTATAGACAACCGGGTATAGCGCAAGAAGTCAAGTTATAAAGGGCATACGGTGGATGCCTAGGCGCCAAGAGCCGAAGAAGGACGGGGTAAGCTCCGAAAAGCCGGGGGGAGCCGCAAGCAGGCAATAATCCCTGGATCTCCGAATGGGGGAACCCGGCGGTGGTAATGCACCGTCACCTATTGCAAAATAGGAGGGCACCCGGGGAACTGAAACATCTAAGTACCCGGAGGAAAAGAAATCAAACGAGATTCCCGAAGTAGCGGCGAGCGAACAGGGAAGAAGCCCAAACCAGGCGAGGCAACTCGGCTGGGGTTGAGGACCGGCAAAAGAGTCGCGAAGTCAAGCCGAACTACCTGGAAAGGTAGGCCGCAGGAAGTAAAAGCCTTGTAGGCGAAAGACGGAGCGAAAGGGCCGGAATCCAGAGT
>NZ_UPPP01000050.1 GCF_900476375.1 Allolucifera butyrica
AACTAGCGGGAATCTCTCCTCGAGTTTTGCAAATCCTTCCCAAGTCAGGCTGTTCTTTTGGCTTCTACGATTGAGCACTTCAAGTATCTTGCGCCGTATG
>NZ_UPPP01000002.1 GCF_900476375.1 Allolucifera butyrica
TCTGTACTCTAGCGGAGCCATACAGTTCAGTCGCTTTTGATAACGATGGTTATTGTAGTACGATATGTATTCACTGATTGCATCTTCCAACTCATCGTATGAACGGAACTTTTTTAGATAATACATCTCTGATTTCATCATTCCCCAGAATGCTTCCATGGGACCGTTGTCTATGCATCTTGAAACCCTGGACATGCTTTGTGTCATCTCTGCATCAACAAGCTTTTTATGAAAAGTCTTACTTGTATACTGAAATCCCCTGTCACTATGAAAGAGAGGGGTTACATCCGGATATTCTTTATGAGCTATGTCAAAAGTCTTGAAAACAAGTTCATTATTGTTTGAATGACCAAGCACAAAAGCGACAATGCTTTTATCTCCCAAATCCAATATTGCGCTTAAATATGCTTTTTGTTCAAGACCATACTTCATCTCTGTCACATCAGTAAGCCATTTTTCTCCAAAACGATCTGCTGAAAACTCTCTATTAAGGATATTTTCAGCGGTAATTTCAGGTGTAGACTGGATATATTTCTTTCTTTTTCTACGGCATACAGACTGAAGGTGTAATATTTTCATTAGTCTGTAAATCCGCTTATGATTCACAGTAAGGTTATGTTCGCGGTTAAGCTTGATAGCCATTTGTCGATATCCTAAAATACCGTTGCGTTCCTGATAAGCATCTTTAATCAGAGGAATCAATTCTTTGTTCATCTGTTCATTAGCATTTTCGTTTCTCTTTAGCCATTTATAATAAGAAGATCTTTGTATGCCTGCGATTTCACAGAGTTTCTGTATTGGATAGGTTGCTGTATCATGAAGTTCTCGGATTGCAAGATAAATGGCTTCATGTTTTACCTGGCTTAGAACCGCCGCCTTTCTATTTTCTCGAGCTTTTTTAAAAAGTCTATCTCCATTTGCTGCCTTTTGTTTTTGGCTTCAAGAAGTTTGTTTTCGGCCTTTAGTTTCTCAATTTCGGACATTACATCCAAGGTCTTTCTTTTGCCACGTTTATCTTGCAACGCTTGAACACCATTCGTTTCATACTTGGTAGTCCAACTATAAACCTGCTGATAAGAGACCTGGTGTTTTTGTGCCGTTTTAGCATAGTTATTCTGTTGCTCGATACAATATTTAACGATTTCGACTCTTTCCTCATAAGTTGTTTTGCGACCTTTGGTCATGATGGGGGCTCCTCCCGTTCCAGAAGATTTTAACTCCTCATGACCATTATACTTTGAAACCCAGTCTTGCAGTTGACAGGTTGATTTAATCCCGTATTTTTTGCAAAGATTTCTGTAAGAACCGGTACCAGCCAAATAATCCATTACAGCTGCTTCTTTCAACGTCGGCGAGTAGTGCATGTTTTTTGATGTTTCTATTAATCCTTCTGGCCCCAAAGACTGATACGTTATTAACCACCGCTTAACAGCCCAATAGCTAACTTTTAATTGCTTTGCCAGATGTGTTAATGAATTCTCATGCCGCAAATACTTTTCAATTGCATCGATACGTTCTTCATAAGAAACTGAAAACTTTCGACCCATAAAAATACGCTCCTCCTTATGGTAAACAGTTTTTTTATTTCAACTGTCTACCACAAGGGGAGCATATCAG
>NZ_UPPP01000100.1 GCF_900476375.1 Allolucifera butyrica
ATAAAATGTTGACAGAACAGCTATGCTTGCTTTTCTTTATCTACCGCTAAAAGAAGAAAATTTACTTTACCTCCTAAAACTAAAAAGAGGAGGGGCTGACCCTTTTGGTCAGCCCCTCCTCTTTTTATGGGGTAATTCTTTGCTGTACTCAATTGATTGCATGCTGCCTGTCTTTAATAAACGTTTCCAACTTTTCCATATTTTGCTTGCGTTCAAAACGAGGATACAAATATGGACTTTTCGGCATAAAGAAATTTTGGCCGTAAAAATATCTTAAGCAACTATATAACGCGTGCTCATTCGGTATACTTTTTTCGTCCATAAAATTTCTAAATTCATTAAATGCCGTACTCACCGACATTTTTTCAAGCCCGCCGGCAAACTGTCTATTTATCCAAGTAACTACCTTCTCTAAATCCTTTTTGTTGATTTGGATATTGTCCCGATGGATATAAATACCCCAGCCCCACAATAATGCCTTCTCGGAACTGGCAACGGAAGAATAGATGTAGCGGTCGTCTTTATGGAAATCACCGGGAAAAAGTTTATCCAGTCTGGCAAAAAAACTGTCAAACTCTTTATAGATAGCCAGACCTTGAGAATACTCCTTGAGAACATATAGTATTTTTTCACTTTTAGAAAGCTTTTTCAACACAAATCCATTATCTCCCGGCATCAGCATATCTCTGAAAGTAATATGCAAGATTGCCTTTTGACCGGAAGGGTGAAACCCTCTTCGGCTCATAAGCGATTTGACAATTTCCTCTACCACCGCTTTATTAATGGGCAGCACGTCGACACTTTGCAGTTCCGTTTCCAATTCATTCAGAACCGTTCCGTAATCGCCTTTCGTCAGTGTTGTTAGCAAAGAATCCTGTACCACCACTGTTAACCCAAAAACATTAAACACTTCACCGGCAATAAACTGCTCAAACCGGGACAAATCTTTAAAACCAGTTCCAAAGTGCTCAAGCGGGATTAAACCGCCTAAACGGTTTATATCATCAATAATGCTTTCCATAAAGCAATCCGGTCTTAACAGTTCTCTTCGCCAAAACCGTGCAAGAATCTGACGCACTCGCTCTCCGGAAATGCCAAATACATTACCAATGTCTTTTAAGGAAGGATTCTTTTTATCCTGCAGCATATGAAATTTCGTCTCCAAAATAGACAAAACCCGTTGAATTCCCTTACACTTCCGGCTGTTCACAATATCTAATATAGAAGAGATTGTAAACTGTATACGGGACTCAAGCGTCAAATTTTTGCTAAAAACTGAGCAGAGACTATCAAAAATTTCGAATATCTGAAATTTCGGCAGCCATTGCCCCAGATTCTCCAATTTGTAAGGAAGATCGTTAAAAGATCGAATGCCGATAGCCGAAAGGATATCTAAAGCAGGCGTAACGTCAAATTGATGTGACTTTAGCTGTGTCAAAGACCCGGCAACTTTTTCCTGCGGCAAGCAAACCTGGAGCTTTCCCAAAGAGATCTTCACTGCCAAATCGTTCGCTTCGGTTTGGCGGGCATCGGCAAAAATTTCGCCAACTTTGGCTACAAATTTTTTTATTGTTTTCGGACCAATACCGGCAATCTTTTTTAACTCTTCATCTAAATCGAAAGGCAATTCATTCCACTTTGTATATCCTAACATGGTTAGTTTTTGTGGCACTTGCTGACATCCGGAAAACTTCTCCAGAAATATTGGCTTACCCAGTAAGCCGAAAGGAATTTCTAAAATTTTTCCGTCCAATCGTATTTTACCCGCCGTATCAATCAGTTCTTCAACGTCCTTATTCTTTTGGGAAATTTCAATCTTTTCCCGTAACCGTCTTAAGGACTCGCAAATTTCACTGGTACTTTTCCCATCAGGCCCTTGCAATAATGTTTCCAATTCGTCCAGAACCTGCCCCCAGGCATCGCAGCCGGCAGGTCTCAGCGGATTACCCGGTGAACTGTCAAACTTCGCGGATGCATTTGCGGAGTTTGAAGTATTCCGGACATCCGGGTAATAATATCCCAATTTGTTCAAAAACTGACGATACGTAAGCAACTCGAAACCATAATCACTTAAAACTTCTTGAAAAGGGAAATCTTCTTGATATTTAAGCAAAGACAACAGTGGAATGCCGATAGCATCCTTTTCAAAAAAAATCCCATACTCTTTCATTTTCCGGAGGACGTGCTGCGGAATGGGGGGATTAAAAATACCTTCTTCGGCAATGTCTTTCCAGAGGTATAACGAATCATCTTCATTTTCTAAAATAGAATAGTTATACAAACCTCCCTGAAAAATAACTCCATAAAAAGCTAACTGATGCAGTACATTCCGGCAAAGAATAACATCATCAAAATAGCACTTTTTTAAAACTTGACGATTTATTTCCCCAAAATAATTAATTCCATACTTTTCGCCAAATAAATGGAGAGAATTACTGTTTAGACGCGGGAGTTCTTTGTTTACTAAATGTTTTAAGAGATTTATCTCCCAATGCATAGCTCTAACCTCACACACGTTTTTCATTAATACTAATATTCGTTTACGACAACAATACTACCAAACCCATAGATAAAAACAGCAACGTAAAATTTTTATGAAACCTTACAAAATGCTGCAGATACGTCCCGGATATTCCCGTTTATTTTTCAATAACTAATCATCCTTTCTGACAATAATAATATCAGATAAAATTTAAAAATAAAATAAAAAAAGAAAAAAACATCAATAAAAAAAATGTTTTTTATTAATAAAGTATTCCAACCGTCCCAAAAATTGAAAAATTACCCATATTTAAACATCTAATATCTGCTTCAGGAACACGTACTACTTAGAATTAACCAAAAAATATTTTTTCAAACCATAAAAAAAGACAAGCGACCGCCTGTCTTATATCAATTAGGATTGACTCTAATTGGCGGCCTGGCAGTCATAGACCCGTGTCCTTAGACCCATAGCTTTGCGTCCCCGTCTTTCGGCGGGTTTGCCCATTATAAAAATTTCTGAATACATTAGTTAATTTATAATTTTATCATTAATACAGTAGTCCGTCAATCATTTTTACGAATCCTATCCTGTCTGTATTCTTCACAACTGCAGGCCCGCCAACTACGTCAGACTTCAAGTCACAGCCGGCAAATACTCAACTATTCTGTTTCTCTTTCCTGTCTGCAAGATAGAATTTGACACGGTCAATGGGGATTTCCCGCTTATTCTTCTGATCTAAGCACCCTCTCTCATAATTGTAGTAATGCAGCCAATGATCCAAGCCTTGCTGAAGTGTCTCAATCGTATCAATTTTTTTATTACAAAAAATTCGCTGGAAAAGTTCATTCTGCACTGTTTGTTTAAAATCCTCCAGAATACCACTGCTTTGCAATCGCTTATAATGTTTAATATTACTCAGCGTTAAATATAATTCAAAAAGATGCATCTTCTGCCCGCTAAACTCCCGTCCGTTATCTGTTTGAACGGCCTCTACCGGGATATTTCTCGCCCGGTAAAATGGGAATACCTCATTATGCAGAATGGCTACGGCCCCCTCCGGTACTTTCCCGGTATAAAGAAAACCAAAAGCAAAGAAACTATAGGTATCAACGACAGCATATAGATACACCGCACCGGCATTTTTAAACCTCCCCATATAAAAGGTAGCCTGGGCCAGCATTTCTCCCGGCCGGCTGGGCCTAAACTGCTGCTTTCCATAATCAATTCCCTGGTTGCCAAGGACCTCCCCTTGCTTGGGAAGCATCTCTTCCCCTGCGAGGACCGGCTTATTGTTACTCTGCAGTCTGAATTGTTTTTCCCGCTTTAAGCCTTGCCAGGGAAGGGGCGTAAACTGCCTGGAAGTTTGGTAAGCGGCAGCCGGAAATTGCAAGTTCACCATCCCCTGCATCGGTAATCCAGATCTCCATTCAAGTTGATAAATCTTAGATACTCTTGGAAACGTACCCACCCCTAGAAAAATACGGTCAGTAACATTTTCCGGTGACTTCGTTGTTACTTTTTCTTTTCCCACTCAATTCATCTCCTTGAAAACTGAGCAAGATACTCCTGGTCCGGTCCGGATTACAATTTTTCCCTACGGCTTGGAGTCTTCTCATGTTTGAAAAAATGAACTCTAAAACTTCCTGAAGATTACTGATCATGCAATATATAAGAGCAAAAATCATGCCATCATTCGCCATTCATTGACAAAACCTGTCAAGCCTTCTTTCTCATGGCTCCAGGGCATCTTTCATTGTCCAGTACTTATTTTAAAAATAACGTATAGGTAAACTACCTCCGGAGCGAATTTACCTATACGTCAAACTCGCAATGAAAAATCTCATTTTATCTTTTCCAGGCGGCAACATAATGCTCTTCGGGTCATGCCCAGCATCCGTGCAGCTGCAGCCCGATTGCCCTGATGCATTTCCAATGCCTGCTCAACAATATGGTCAACATAATCATCCAAAGAAAATCCTTCTTGTGGAATAACAAAATTCCAGGGGTTTATCACCTGAGCCAAAGCATTTTCCCGATTGCATTGAGAATGAAGTCCCAGTACTCCCAAATGCCCGGGCTTTACTTCATTGTCGTCGTACATAAATACTACCCATTCCATGGCGTTACGCAATTCGCGGACATTGCCGGGCCATTCATAACCCGTTAAAAGTTGTGCGGCCGCTGCTCCCACCGATTGAAAACGTTTTCCCTTTTCCTGGCTAAATTGTTTAAGAAATAAATTTGCCAACGGCACAATATCTTCCACTCTGTCCCGAAGCGGGGGAAGCAAAATATATCCCACTCTAAGCCGGTAATAAAGATCCGGGCGGAATGCGCCGCTTTTTAAACGCCGCACAAGGTCGGCATTTGTAGCGCAAATAATGCGGATATCTGTTTTTATTCTTTGCAAGCCCCCTACCCGGTAAAATTCCTTCTCCTGAATCACCCGCAGAAGCTTTACTTGCAGGTCTTGAGGCATATCACCGATTTCGTCAAGAAATAACGTTCCCCCGTGCGCCAAGTCCAATTTTCCGATTTGGCCTTTTCGCAGACTGCCGGTATAGGCACCTGATTCATACCCAAAAAGTTCACTTTCAAATAACTGGGGCGATATGGCCGTACAATTAATGGCTACAAAGGGTTTCTCGCTTAGCGTACTACCATTATGGATCATCCGGGCGATCAGTTCTTTCCCGGTTCCTGTTTCTCCCTCGATAAGGACCGGGACCGACCGGTCCTTATGATACTTTTGAGCTAATAACGCTATATTTTGCATAATCGGGGAAAAAAAACCTGCTTGATAAAGTCCGGCGGATTTCGCCAGAGCCTCTCTGCAGCGTTCCAACTCCTGACGCGCTTCTTCCGTAGCGAAACCAGCCTCATTGATAAAACTGACACTCAATGGTTGATATTCTTTCCCTCCCCTCTTTTTTGCCAACCGCTGAATAATCATTAATAGTTCTTGTATGTTAATGGGTTTAAGCAAATAATCGTAGGCCCCTGCCCTAAGTGCTTCAATGGCTAATTCGGATTGGTTATGGGCCGTAAATAAAACAACATCGGTTTCTTTTTTTTTTGGCGATGCAGAAATTTTTTTTAATAATTCCAGGCCGGTCATACCCGGCATAATAACGTCTGACAGCACTAACGGAAAATAATCGGCCATAAAATGTTCCAACGCCGCTTCGCCATTATTGCACTCAATCACATTATGACCTGCCCGTATTAGAGCTTTCGCAATCCATGTTCGGCTCGTTTTAGCATCATCAACCAAAAGAATATTCATGAAACTCCCCCTAATTGGTTACTTTTGGAAAATGCCCTGAATGAATTCATGCTCATGTTAATTGTTGCTAATATGTAATCGGGACATCGCTTTATTACATGATTCCTCAAATTCACCGAGGCAATTGCCAAAATCTATTATTTTACAACAAATTACTACAAAAACTAATTAATTCCTTTTCCAAACAGGGTATAAAATTACTTTACTATGAAATGCTGCGTTTTGCGCCAGGCTGGAACTGATTAGTGTAATAATAATAGATTGGGAGAGATATTGTCGCCATAAGTTCAGTGTGCGAAATGATGGCTATATGAAAAATCAGTCAACAATGTAATCATTTACAAAAAAAACGTTAAGCACCCTGAAGTCCGGTGGCTTAACGTTATTATTCTTTTTTACACGTTTGAGTAGAATCATGCCGTTAATGTCCCAATGTACGGGATTCTCTTCTAAAGATTTTACATGTAAGATTCTTATTAATAAATCGTACCGCTTTATATTTATCCAGGCAAACTTTATTCCGTCCGTTCCGTTTTGCCTGGTATAACGCGTCATCCGCATTCCGGATCAGAATATCAGGAATCATATCCATCTCCGGTTTCAAGCTAGCCACCCCAACACTGATGGTAACATAGGAACTTACTTCCGAAACTTGATGGGCAATTTGCAAAGACTCAATATTTCGCCGCATTTTCTCCGCAATAATAAAGGCGCCTTCCCACGGAGTTGACGGCAATATAACCGCAAACTCCTCTCCGCCGTAACGCGCCGCCAGGTCACCGGCCCGTTTTACCGAGTCTTTTAAAACATTTCCCACTTGCCGGAGACAATCATCCCCCGCCAAATGTCCGTAATGGTCATTATATTTCTTGAAAAAATCCACATCAAGCAAAATGATTGACAAATTATCGCCATTCCGTAAGGCCCGTCTCCATTCCTTATCCAGGACTTCATCAAAATAACGGCGGTTGGCTAATCCGGTCAAACCATCAACCAGCGATAATTTTTCCAGGATATCCCGGTATTTTTTTAACTCTAGGTGGTTCTTTACCCGTGCCTTAAGAATTGACGGATTGAACGGCTTTATAATATAATCAATCGCCCCGATTTCCAGCCCTTTGGCTTCATTCTCTTCTTCTTCCATAGCCGATACAAAAATAACCGGGATGTTTTTCGTCTGCGGATTTTTCTTAATCTGCTCACAAACTTCATAGCCATCCATGTCCGGCATCGTGACATCCAGGATAATCAGGTCCACCCGCTCGGCCATGGTAATAGCCAGGGCTTGTTTCCCGGAAGTAGCACAAAATATTTTATAACGGTCCTTTAAGATATCCTTCATGAACATAAGATTTAGGCGTGAATCGTCTACAATGAGAACGGACTGCCTTTCAAGATTCATATCATCATGCCTCCACCTGAATTATCACGGCATAGTTCCGGCATGCTTTGGAATGCAGGTCAAACCAATTCAATAATCTGAACGCCTTTATTCCTCTGCAGATCAATAAACTCTCCATCCTGCGTATACACCGTAGGGCGGGACGAATAATAATCTCCCCGGTAAATGACTTCCGCTTCGCGGCCGTCATTCAGTTTGACCTTAGTTCCAATTAAATGGTTTGTTGCATTATTTAAAAATACAAAACAAACGGAAGGATCGAGTTTGCTGTACATCTCTTGACTAATTACTTCAATCACATCAAAGGGAAGACGCTTCTTCCGGTAAACACGGTCTGAGGTCATCGCATCATAGGTATCGGCTACGGCTATAATCTTAGCAAAAGAGTGTATTTTCTTTCCCGGTAATCCATAGGGATATCCCGACCCGTCCATCCGTTCATGATGCTGTAAAACACCATAGAGTACACTTTCACTGATTCCCCGGGATCCGGCAAGCAGTTCATAGCCAATCAGGGAATGTCTTTTCATGCTTTCCATTTCGTCCGGGGTCAATTTAGCCGGTTTATTTAAAATCTCAACCGGTATCTGAGTCTTCCCAATATCATGCAGCAGACCGGCTAAAATTACCTCTTTTAACTCCAGCCCCGACAACCCAATCCATTTGCCCAAGATACCGGAGATAACCGCAACATTTAACGAATGATAAAAAGTATAATCGTCCTGGCGGCGAATTGTATACAAATGATTAATAAAACTCAGGGCATCAACCAACGGGTCAATTGACGTATCAATTAACTCCTTCATCTGACCTAAGGGAACTTCCTTAAAATAGCGAATGGTCGAAAAGCAGTTTTTAATGGCTTGAACAGTCTCGCAATATAAGGGATCAAATGTCTTCGTTGGGGAAAAAGGCAATTTTCTACTTTTCTTTTCCATAATATCCAAATATTCTATTTCATGGTACTTAAGCTGTTCAATAATGGTATCCGTTAATACAGTTCCCTCAGCAAGAATGAGTTGGCTATGTTCTTTAACGATCGGATAGGCCAGAGCCATTCCCGGTTCGGCCTGCGCAATGGAGCACCTTCTTGCTTTCATAAACTCATCCTCACACATATCTTAATTATAAATTAACTACAATTTTAATCTCTGTTACTCCGTTGTAACTGCCAATATATATATTTAGTTCTGTTTCGTCTTGTGCAGCCGCTGGCATTTCCGGCCAAGATTATGCCGGATCAATATTTTTTGAATGGTAGGAGAACTGACATAAACTCCTTGCTGTTTTAAAAATCCGGACAATCTTACGCAACCCCAGTTGGAATATTGTAAACTAAGTTTAATAATTTTTTCTTCCATTTCCCGGGAAGTTTTCTGGGGATGCGTTAGATGCGCCGTCGAACGGTTTTTCAGTCCTTCGATGCCATGGATTTGAAAACGGCGTTTCCATATATAAAAATTGGCCCGGTCCATTCCGCTTTGCCGGCAAGCCTCCGATACATTGCCAAGCATTTCCGCCAGTTGGATAACACCGAGTCGCAAAGCGGCAATTTTCAGACCATTGTCTTTAACGGCAAAATTCTTTTCGTTCATTCTCACTTCTCCCTGTCCCATTTATATAATGACATGAAGTTATTATTCGGCTGGACTCTTTAATTTAGACAAATTCTTGCAAATAAACCGGAGAATCCTCCGGTTTACCACAAGCCAATTGCCTTCCACCAGATTGATCCCAAACCTACCCAGATTATTATATTAATAACGGAGACAATAAATCCAATCCGCCACCAAATTACCTGAGAAACATAGCCGGCATTATAAAAGATAGGCGCCGGACCCGCCGCATAGTGAGTTAAAGACATACACAGACTGGACGAAAAAGCAAAAACTAATGCCGTTAACACAGGAGGTGCCCCCGCCGCATAAGCCAGAGCAAGAAATACGCTGTATAATGCCGTTATATGGGCGGTAAGACTGGCAAAAGCATATTGAGAATACAAATAGAGTACCGTCAAAATGAAAAGGGCCGGAATCCAGGCAACATGGCTGATGCTGGCGCTGACAGTGGCCGCAAACCAGGGAATAAACCCAAAGTAAGCCAGAAATTTAGCTAAAGCAACAATGCTGCCCATCCAAATCAAGGTATCCCAGGCTCCACCCTCTTCAATAATATCTCTCCAGGCAAGCACATTAGTCAGCAGCATTACGGCAACACCCAGCAAGGCTACTGCCGTGGCACTCATACGGGGGAACGGAAATTCCGGGAACATGTGCTGCAAACCGGCGGAAATCCACAATGCAACCGCACCAAAAAAAACGATCATGAGTACCTTTTCCGCGGCGCTCATAGGTCCCATCTCAGCCAATGCTTGCTTGGCCATTGTTTTTGCTTCCGGTGTTTCGGTTATTTCAGGAGGATACACCAAATAAATCACCAGCGGAATAACGATTAAAGCAATAATACCCGGCACACTGGCAGCCAGCGCCCAGCCAAACCAACTGATGTTTATATTCAACGTCTGTTTAGCCAGGACCACACACAGCGGATTACCGGCCATAGCAGTCATAAACATGGCGGAAGTAACGCCATTGCACTGATATACCGTCTGCATCAAAAAAGCGCCAAATTTTCGGGCCGTTGGTCCGGGATGAGAGTCAAAGGCATTACAAAGACTGCGGGCAATCGGAAAAATAACGCCCCCCGCCCGGGCCGTATTCGACGGCGTGGCAATACTCATTACGAGATCGGTGGCAACCATTGAATAAGCAAGGAACAACGTATTACCGCCCCAAATTTTCATAAACTGAAAAGCAATCCGCCGCCCCAGTCCGGTTTTGATGAATCCCCTGGCAAATGTGAAGGCCGCTACAATCAGCCAGATAGTACTGTCGCTAAACCCGCTCAAAGCCTGGGAAAGCTGCAAGAGACCCGACGTAACTGCAAATGAAATGCTAATGAACGCCACTGCCCCCATTGGCAGCGGCTGGAGAATAAATCCCAGAATGGTCGCCACAAAGACGGCGAACAAATGCCAGGCTTGCTGTGTCAAACCGCTGGGAACCGGCAAAAGCCATAAAATAATGCCAACACTAATAGTAATAAATCCGTCTATCAGTTTCTTGTTCATAACCTTCCTCCTCATTTTGTATCAATGATGCAAGTAATCTGCCTGGAAGTGCTTGGGTAAATAATAATTCCTGAACTGGCGCTAAAAACCGAGAAGCGGATAAAACAGCTTTTATTGTTCATCATCCCATAAAGCAATCACTTGGCAAGCATGGTAAAGACCCTGAGTACGGCCGGTCCCAAAAGGATAATGTACAATGAGGGAAATATGCAGAGAATCAGCGGCAGCAGAATGTAGACCGGCGTCTTATTGGCTTTCTGCTCTATCTGCAGCCGCCGGTTTTGCCGGATTCCCAGCGCTTGCACCCGAAGCACGTTGCCGATACTAACCCCCAGTTGGTCGGCTTGGATCAATGAGGTAACAAATAATGATAAATCTTTATTCCCACACCGGCTGCTCATTCCTTTCAGCGCCTCCTTCCGGCTTACCCCCATGCGCATTTCCTGCAAAACCCGGCTGAATTCATCAACCAGGGTCCCTTTCATTTTTTCCGCCAGCTTGGCCAAAGCGCCGTCAAAACCCAGTCCCGCCTCCACACTGACCGTGATCAAATCCAAAACATCGGGAAGGTCCTTTTGGATGCTTGCCTGCCGGGCGGAAATCTTGCGGGAAAGCATAAAGTGGGGCAAAAACAATCCCAAAACCAAAGCATAAAGAATGGCACCGACCATTTTCGCCAGTCCAAAGTTAAGCAAGAAAGAAAGCAACACACTAGCAGCTACCGCCGCACCGGTGATAAGGCCGGTCACGGCAATAAACTGGTCGGCCGTTAAGCCTGCCATGCCGCCGGCCATCACCAGCCTCTGCTCCACCAGTTGCGTAACTGCGACCGGCGTAAATCCTTTAAACCGGTCGGCAAATCTTCTTCCCAGCGGGATTAGAATCCGTTCACTGAAGGACTTGGTCAATAACTTTTCAACTTCCGGGTCCGTCCGGCGCTGAATGATATCGCCAACAACCTTGAAGCGCAACTCCATTGACGGGGAGGAATCCAGATAAATATTGATTACAAAATAGGAAAGAAGCGACAGGACCGCAAATAATAAAACCGCAATTAAAAATGCCATAATATCACCACCCTACTTCTGCCAAAATATCTCCTTCGGGACCGGAATGCCCAGCGCCGCCAGTTTATCCAGAAACTTAGGGCGTATTCCGGTTGCTCTAAACTCGCCGATCACCTTATGATTCTCATCTTTCCCCTGCTGACAAAATTGAAAAATGTCCTGCAGAATTATAATATCGCCTTCCATTCCCTGCACCTCCGTAAGATAGGTAATACGGCGGCTTCCGTCCTGCAGCCGCGATTGCTGCACAATTAAATCCACAGCGGACGAAATCTGCTCGCGGATGGCCCGCACCGGCAATTCCATACCGGCCATCAGCACCATAGTTTCCAACCGGCTTAATGTGTCCCGTGGACTATTGGCATGGGCCGTTGTCAGCGAACCGTCATGCCCGGTATTCATTGCCTGCAGCATATCCAGGGCTTCACCTCCTCGGACCTCGCCGACTACAATCCGGTCCGGGCGCATCCGCAGCGAGTTCTTGACCAGATCGCGGATGGTAATGGCTCCTTTGCCTTCAATATTTGCCGGCCGCGTTTCCAGTGTGACAACATGATCCTGTCTGAGCTGCAATTCGGCGGCATCCTCAATGGTAATAATTCGTTCGTCATTGGGAATAAAGGAGGAAAGGGCATTTAAGGTCGTTGTTTTTCCGGAACCGGTGCCGCCGGCCACTAAAACATTCAGCTTGCCTAAGACGCAAGCCTCGAGAAAGTCGGCCATCGCCGCCGTCATTGTCCCGTTTTTCACCAAACCGGCAACAGTTAACGGATTTTTGCCAAATTTACGGATCGTTAAGCTCGGCCCTTTCAGCGCCAAAGGGGGGATAATCGCATTGACCCGGGACCCATCAGGCAGCCGGGCATCTACCATGGGAGAACTTTCATCAATTCTGCGTCCAATGGGCGCGACAATTTTTTCGATGATCTGCAGCACATGCGCATCATCCCGAAATTTGACATCCGTCAAAACAATTTTTCCCGCCCGTTCCACATAAATAGCATCGGCTGAATTGACCATGACTTCCGAAATCGTGTCATCTTTCAACAAATCCTCAATTGGCCCGTAGCCAAAGACATCGTTCAGAATCTCTTCAATAATTTTCTGCCGGTCCGAACGAAGCACCGGCACAGGCTCCTCATCCATCACCTGATTGGCGATACGTATGGCCTCCGTCTCGATTTTTTCCGCGTCCTTTTCTATCGCCCACTTGCTTTTTTCCTTGCTGATTGCGTCAACCACGCGCCGGTGGACCCGGGTCCGCAGCTCATTTACGGCCGACGTTTTGCCTGGCTCCCTACTAGTATGAAATACTTGTTTTTCCAGACTGCTCTGCGAAGAAAGTCTTTGCGACAATGAAGTCATGATCTCTTCCCTCCTGCTAAAAAGCGCTTTTTCCCGCGTTACTGCACAATCTAACGATTTTGCCAGGCCTCGCTATACATCATTGGAAAAAGCCGGCAACCGTTTCAAAATTACCGCTCGACCAGTTTCCAATGACCCGTAAAGCCACTAACGCCACAATACTTACAAAAATTAATATGGGGGCATATTCAACTACCGCCTGGCCCTGTTGCGGCCGCAGAAGTCCTGCTATTTTTCTCATACCGATAACCTCCTTTTAATTAGGTATGGTTGAAAAATTCTGCATCGGCAAATCTTCCCGCCGTTGCCAACGGCATCTTAATTTGCTGGCATATATATCCATTTTCAGCAAGAGAATCAACCCCCGGATTAAACCGGGGGCTACTGTAACTAGTTACCCGTAGTTAATTTGCCGGCAACTGTTGTGAACATAGTGCCGAGGTTTTTCCCCATACTAGTAAGGGCGACTAGCGCGGCCAAAGCAACAAATGTCAAAATTAATCCGTATTCAACCATTCCTTGACCTTTTTGATTACGCAGATTCGTTTTTACCGATTCCCACCAGAGATACATTTTTATACACATAGTTTTCACCTCCTTTCTTTGTTACGACGCCTGGCAAAACAGTGCATCTTCCTCAGGCCAGCTGTTTTGCCTCCCGGGTTGCGGCTGAGAGCGGAATTCGTACCCGGACTTCCGTCCCCTCCCCCGGCCGGGAATGAATCACCAACTCGCCATCAAGCAGACTCACCCGTTCTCTCATTCCCAATAATCCGAAAGAGTCCCCCTCATAGTGATTTTTATCAGCCTCAAACCCTTTGCCGTTATCTTTTATTTCAGCCGCAACCCAGTCGCTCTGAAACTCAATCAAAATCTCCACTTCCGATGCCTCGGCATGTTTTTCGATATTATTTAAGGACTCCTGAATGATCCGGAACAGGCCGATTTCTATATGGGACTCCAGCTTTTCCGCGTGCCCCAACGGTTTGACACTGACCTTTATGCCCTTGCGTTCTTTTAAGATATCGGCAATTCGTTTCACCGTAGGGATTAACCCAAGATCATCTAACGCCATGGGCCGTAAGTCAAAAATAATTTTTCGCGTCTCGTTGAGACAGCCCAAAATCTGCTGCCGCAGCTCATGTAGCTCTTCTTTGGCCCGGCCCGTATCCAGCTCAATCAGTTTTTCACAGACTTCCGCCAAAAAAATAACATTGGCCATGGCCTGGGCCGGCCCGTCATGCATTTCCCGGGCCACCCGCCGCCGTTCCTCTTCCTGGGCCATAATCACCTTGAAACCGAAACTTTGGCTTTGTACCAGCGCCTGAACTTTATCCGCCAGTTCCACCATGCAGCGCACAT
>NZ_UPPP01000027.1 GCF_900476375.1 Allolucifera butyrica
ACCAACGACGGACGGGACCTGGGGCCCCGGGTGGCGGCCCGGGTAGGAACGGGCCTGACGGCGGATTGCAC
>NZ_UPPP01000095.1 GCF_900476375.1 Allolucifera butyrica
TATGGGAGCGGGAATTACGCCGGTGTGCGTCGAATTTATGGATAATGCATCGGTCCAGTGCGTGGAAGGGTTCTTGCGGGAAAAACTGCCCCATAGCAATGACGGATACTATGTTATTGTGCAGATTGCCGGCGACAGCGAGGAATTGCTGGAAGACCAGTGCGTTCTGATTGACGAAATGGCCACGGAAAACGGGGCTATGGAAGTGCTGGTGGCGGATCCGGCGGTGATTTGGAAAGCAAGAAAAGCGTACGCGGAGGCGGACCGGGCGCGGAGTTTGGTATTTTCCATGGAAGATTTGGTCGTTCCAATGAGCCATATTCCGGAAGCGGTAGAGAAAATAGCCGAACTCGGCGAAAAATATAAAGTGGCCATTCATTGTGCCGGCCATTCCGGCGACGGGAACATACATGCCAACATTCTGAAAGACCAGTACAGCGAGGAAGAATGGGAGAAGATACTTCCGGCGGTGCAAGCGGAAATCTACGAAATGGTCTACAGCTTGGGGGGCAAATTGTCCGGGGAGCATGGAATCGGTTATAAGCGGGTTCATCTGATGGATAAATATGCCAATCCGGTGGAACTGGATATGATGAAAGCGATTAAAAAGGCGCTGGACCCGAACCTGATTATGAATCCCGGTAAAGTAATCGCCGTGGACTAAAGAAGCAGGCGGAATTGCCTGCAGGGTGGCAGGGCACACAAGGGATGGCTGATGAGGAGAGTTAACCAGTGAATTTTGTGTCAATTAAGCCGAAGAAGTTGTACCAGTGTGTCATCCAGCAGGTAAAACAAATGATTTATGAAGGCCGCCTGAAAAAAGGGGACAAATTGCCGACGGAGCGGGAGCTCTCGGCGCTGTTGGGAGTAAGCCGGACAGCGATCCGGGAGGCGGTGAGCGCATTGGAAATCATCGGCATTGTGGAGAGCCGCCACGGCGACGGCATCTTCGTGTGTTCGGACCCGCTGAAGCACAATATTATGGAACCGCTGTCGATGTTATTCATGCTGGAAGAAAACGTGCAGCCCCAGTTGATCGGGGTGCGGAAAATGCTGGAGGCGGAGTGCTCTTATTTAGCGGCGCAAAATGCCCGGCCGGAGGAACTGGCGGAGATGACGCGGTGTATCCGGGATTTTGAGCAGAACACGATGGACCAGGTATTCAGCGGGGAAGTGGACCGGGATTTTCATTTTGCCGTAGCCAAGGCAAGCGGCAATATTTTGTTATATCATTTATTCGTGGCCATATCCGATGTCCTGGAACGGCATATTCGGATGATGCGCCTGAGTATCAGCCGGGAACCGGAGAATATAAACCGGCTGCTGGAGCAGCATCAGCGGATTTATCAGGCAATTTGCGGCCACGATGCCCCGGGAGCGCGCCGGATGATGGAAGAACACATGGAATTTGTTAAATCGTTCATAGAATGAAAAGAGGGGTGTACGTAACTATGTGGCATGTCGTAGCGCATCCGTATGGAATCGGACTTTCGGCTTTGCTTGCGTTTATTCCTTTAGGTTGGTTATTTCTCAGTCTGGGAGTTTGGCGATGGCCGGCGCATAAGAGCTGTTTTATCGCGTTATTGGTTGCTCTGGCAGTTGCCATACTGGGTTGGAAAATGCCGCCGGTGCTGGCTCTTGAAGGAGCTGCCAATGGTGCCGTGATGGCGATTTGGCCGATCATGTGGGTTATTTTTGCTGCAATTTTCACGTACAATATAACATTAAAAACCGGGGCCATGGAAAAAATTAAGGGATTCATGGCCAGTATTTCCAATGACCGCCGGGTACAGGTACTCCTTATTGCCTGGGGATTTGGCGGCTTTCTTGAAGCGGCGGCCGGTTTCGGCACCGCTGTGGCAATTCCAACTGCGATTTTAATCAGTCTGGATTTTGATCCCTTTTTTGCGTCCGTTCTTTGTTTATTGGCCAATACGGTGCCGGTAGCCTTCGGCGCGGTCGGGATTCCGGTTATTACCCTGGCCAAAATCGCTGATGTTAACCTGATGCGCCTGACCCTAGACGCAGTGATCCAGTTGACGCCGTTTGTTCTTGTTCTCCCGCTGGCCCTGATTTGGGTTATGACCAGAAGCCTTTCCCAGCTCAAAGGGGTTATTGGGACAGCGATCGTCGCTGGATTAAGTTTTGCGATACCGCAGCTGTTAATTGGCGCTTTTATGGGACCGGAGCTGGTTGCGGTCGCCGGTTCCCTGTGTTCGATGATTGGCGTTGCAATTTGGGCTAAGATCTCACCGCCGGTTAAAGAATGGCATTTCCCGGGTGAAAACCTGGCTGCTAAAAAGACGGTGGAATATCATACCTCAACGGGTGAACAACTCGTTGCCTGGGCACCGTATATCTTTCTGGGAGTTTTTATTATCGGCTCCAATCATGCGATATTCCCCGCTCTCGCTAACGTGCTGGGTGCAATAAAAAGTTCCTTCCGCATTTATAATGGCCCCGGCGGTACGCCGATGGTTCTGCCCTGGATTCTGACACCGGGGACGCTGATTATGCTCGGAGCGGTTCTCGGCGGTCTGGTGCAGGGAGCTTCCCTGAGTGATTTTACCACTACGGTTGCTAAAACAGCCGGGCAACTGCAAAAGACAACGCTTACCGTGGTGACCATTGTGGCGATGGCCCTGGTAATGATGTATTCCGGCATGGTTTCGGCCATTGCCGTGGCGCTGGCCATGGCTACCGGCGGTTTTTACCCGGTGATTGCGCCGATTATTGGAGCCATGGGGACCTTCCTTACCGGGAGTGATACCAGTTCAAATGTATTATTCGGGGCACTGCAGAAGCAGACCGCTATTCAGATTGGCGCCGATCCGACTTGGATTACCGCTGCCAATACGGCCGGTGCGACAGCCGGCAAGATGATTTCGCCGCAGAGTATTGCCGTCGCTTGTTCCGCTACCGGACAAACCGGTGCCGAAGGTAATATTTTCCGGACAATGATCGTCTATTGTATCGGCTATACATTAATATTGGGCTTGTGGGTCTATTTTGTAAACGCTACCCGTCTTTTCCTGTAGCAAAAAAAGACAAGACCGCTGTCCAACCGGGCCGCGGTCTTTGCCTTCCGGATTACTCCGAAAAAACGGGATCGCCGCGCTCCACTTCGTTGCGCTCGCGATGACAGTTCATAGATTGTCATTGCGAACGAAGTGAAGCAATCTTACGCAAATTTCATTCTTGTTGCTGCATCAGTTAAGGTGCAGGGGACATCTCGCAAAGACGCAGATGGAAACGAGCTCCGTAGATAAATCACAATATGTCTGTAAAAGGGAGGATAAAACATGGCCACAATAAGAATTCCTTACGCCAAGACGTATATGGAGGCCGCCATTCCGGATGATAAATTATTGGCCGTATTGCACTCGAAGGCGCATAACTATAAGGCTTCGGCAGGAGAAGGCGCTATCGTCCAACAGGCCCTGGAGCAGCCCGTCGGTTCACGGCGCCTGCGCGACCTGGCTAAAGGGAAAAATAAAATTGTCATTATTACCAGCGATCATACCCGGCCGGTGCCCAGCAAAATTATTTCCCCGCTGATGCTGGAGGAAATCCGGGCCGGCAACCCCAATGCCGATATCACTTTTCTGATTGCGACGGGTTTTCATCGCGCCAGTACGACGGAAGAACTGATTCATAAATTTGGTGAGAAAATTGTCAACGAAGAAAAAATTGTTATCCACGATTGCCGGGATGCGGCCAATATGGTGAATGTCGGTACGCTGCCGTCCGGCGGTAATCTTGTCATTAACAAACTGGTTATGGAGGCCGACCTGCTGGTAGCGGAAGGTTTCATCGAACCGCATTTCTTTGCCGGCTTTTCCGGCGGCCGCAAAAGTGTTCTGCCGGGAGTCGTCAGTGAAGTTACCGTGCTGGCCAATCATTGCGCCCAGTTCATTGCTAGCGACAAAGCCCGTGCCGGCATACTCGACGGCAATCCCCTGCATATCGATATGATGTATGCCGCTAGGCAGGCCAAGCTGGCATTTATTTTAAATGTGGTCATCAATGCGGAAAAGAAGATTATCAAGGCCTTTGCCGGCGATATGGCCGAGGCTCATGCCGCAGGCTGTGCATTTGTCGGGGACCTGGCCGCTGTGCCGGCAGTACCGGCCGACATTGTGATTACTTCCAACGGCGGCTATCCCCTTGACCAGAATCTGTATCAATCCGTAAAAGGCATGTCCGCTGCCGAGGCTACCGTTAAGCCCGGCGGTGTGATCATTATTTGCAGCGCCTGCAACGACGGGCACGGCGGCGAGGATTTCTATAAATGGTTCACCGATGCTCCCGGCGGGGCGCGGGAAGTTATGGATAAGATTATGCAAATTGAAGCCTGCAATACCATTGCGGACCAGTGGGAAGCGGAAATACTGGCCCGGGTACAGTTAAAAGCAAGTGTCATCGTTGTGACCGATCAATGTGACCATAAAATCATTGAGAACATGCATATGAAAGCGGCGCGAACCCTGCCGGAGGCCATAACCATGGCGAAAGGCATTGTTGGTGAAGATGCTGCCTTTACGGTCATCCCCGACGGTGTATCCGTGATTGTAAAAGAATAAGTTTATATTATAAAGATTACGTTACGGGAGTGTAACCTAAGTGTAACCTAAAGTAAACACTTAGGTTACACTTTTTTTACACTTGCCAACGGGCATTCGATCATGATTTATCAGTAAATATTGAAAATTTGGTACTTGTTCCGCAGGGAGACAAGGGCGGTTTATTTTAGTGGATTACTTGGCACGGGAATTGCAAATATTAATGTTGAAATATAGTTCCGGCGTCCGGATTCATTACGGCAGGCTGGATCAGCCGCGGCCCGGCAAAGTGTCCGGTCCGTGGGAGAAAAAGGAATACAGTGCATTACCAAGGATGGTGTGGGGGAGCAAAGCGCTGTGTTCTTTTTTCGGCGTTTTGCTTTTTTTAATTTATCTGGCTAAGGAGTGAGCGCATGAAAGTCGTGCCGGTGTACGAAGCGGAAGGAATGGTGCTTTGCCATGATATTACGGAGATTGTTCCCGGCAAGGTAAAGGGCAGGGCCTTCAAAAAAGGCCACATCGTAAGGCGGGAAGACATAGCCAAATTGCTAAATTTAGGCAAGGAACATCTTTATGTCTGGGAGGTTAATGAAAATACCCTGCATGAGAATGAAGCGGCGCTGCGTATTGCCGGGGCCGCCGCCGGCTCCGGTATAATCCGGACGGAACCGTCGGAAGGCAAAGTGGAGTTGAAAGCGGAGCGGACCGGCCTGTTAAAAATCAATACGGGCGCCCTGGAAAAAATTAACGGGGTTAATGAGGTGGTACTGGCTACCAT
Organism: Allolucifera butyrica; assembly: GCF_900476375.1. GTDB lineage: Bacteria > Bacillota > Negativicutes > Sporomusales > UPPP01 > Lucifera > Lucifera butyrica. The sequence goes on from NZ_UPPP01000095.1 coordinate 5,341, forward strand.
CCATTCCAATCAACTGGTGAATGCCGGCCGGGTAGTTGCCGCCTGCCGGGTTGTTCCGCTGGTAATTGACGCCGACAGAATACGCAGCGTGGAAAAAATCGGCCGGGCCAATTTTCCCGTAATCGAAATTAAACCGCTAAAAACGTTGAAAATTGGTGTCGTTACTACCGGCAGCGAGGTTTATCACGGTCGCATCCCGGACCGGTTTGGTCCGGTTATGCAGGAAAAAATAACAGGATTAGGCAGCCGGGTTTTGCGGCAAATTCTGGTTGACGACCAGGTTGACATGATTGCCGGCGCGATCCGGACTTTAATCGGGGAAGGGGCCGGGATGATCATAACCACCGGGGGAATGTCCGTTGACCCGGATGATGTTACCCCGGCGGGAATCAGGGCGGCCGGCGGGCATGTTGTGGTCTACGGGGCGCCGGTACTGCCGGGATCCATGTTTATGCTGGCTTACATCGGGGATATTCCGGTGCTGGGATTGCCCGGCTGCGTAATGTATCACAAAACAACCGTTTTTGACCTGATTGCCCCCCGGATTCTGGCCGGTGAGGAAGTCGGCCGCCAGGATATTATCCGCCTGGCTCACGGCGGACTTTGCGGTGTATGTGATCCCTGCCGTTATCCCAATTGTTCTTTCGGCAAAGGAAGTTAAAAAATTATCCTTTGCATTTTGGTATTGATAAATTAAGCGGAAAGGCGGGTGAAAAGTCAATTAGCAGATCCTCCAAGGGAACGGATAAATAAAAAGAAGGAGAGAAAAACATGCAAAAGAAAGTCTTGATCATCAATGGATTGCCGAGAACTCTGGTTGTTGATCCCGAGTCCAGTCTGGCAAGCGTACTGAGGGAACAACTGCTGCTGACAGGCTGCAAAGTCGGCTGTAACCAGGGCCAGTGCGGTACCTGCTCCATTATTATGGACGGGAAAGTTGTCCGTTCTTGTATCGTCAAGATGAAGCGGGTAGCGGATGAAGCGAAAATTACCACCATTGAAGGGATCGGCACACCGGAAAATCTCCATCCCCTTCAAGTTGCCTGGATGGCTTACGGCTGTGCGCAATGCGGTTTCTGCAGCCCCGGCTTTATCCTGTCTTCCAAAGTGTTGCTTGATACCAACCCGAATCCGACCCGGGAAGAAATCCGCGATTGGTTCCAGAAAAACCGCAATGCCTGCCGTTGCACCGGTTATAAACCGATAGTGGACGCGGTGATGGCGGCTGCCAAAGTAATCCGGGGTGAAATTCGCAAGGAGGATTTGCTGTATACTCCGGTGGGCAATAAAATTTATGGAACGACTTATCACCGTCCTTCGGCGCTGCAAAAAGTTACCGGCACCTGGGACTACGGCGCCGATATGGCTTTGCAGATGCCGCCGGGAACCCTCCGTCTGGCCCTGGTGCAGGCGGAAGTATCCCATGCGAATATTTTAGGTATTGATACGGCGGAAGCGGAAACAATGCCCGGCGTTTATAAAATTGTTACCCATAAAGATGTAAAGGGCAAGAACCGGATTACCGGCCTGATTACTTTCCCAACCAATAAAGGGGACGGCTGGGACCGTCCCATCCTGTGCGACGAGAAGGTATTCCAGTTCGGCGACGCCATCGCGATTGTGTGTGCCGATACGGAAGAACATGCCCGGGCGGCGGCTAAGAAGGTTAAGGTAGACCTGGAAGTGCTGCCGGCTTATATGAGCGCGCCGGCCGCCATGGCACCGGATGCGCTGGAGATCCATCCCGGCACGCCCAATGTCTATTTTGAGCAGGGAATTGTAAAAGGGGAAGATACTAAGCCCATTATGGATAAGGACGGTATCGTGACGGTCGAAGTCGATACCTATTCCAGCCGGCAGCCTCACTTGCCGCTGGAACCGGATTGCGGCAGCGCTTATTTTGATGAAGAGGGACGGCTGACAATCCATTCTAAAAGTATTGGCCTTCATCTGCATCATGCCATGATCGTCGCGGGAATTGGCGTTGAGCCGGAAAAATGCCGTATTGTGCAGAATCCGACCGGCGGTACCTTCGGCTATAAATTCAGCCCGACCATCGAGGCTTTGCTGGGGGTGGCCTGCATGGCGACCGGCAAGCCGGTGACGCTTAATTTCAATATGTTTCAGAATATAACGTATACCGGCAAACGTTCGCCCGGTTTTGTCAAATGCAAGCTGGGTGCCGACAAGACAGGAAAATTGCTGGCGATGGAAACCGACTGGGCCATCGATCATGGTCCGTATTCCGAATTTGGCGACCTGCTTACCTTGCGCCAGGCCCAGTTTACCGGCGCCGGCTATGATATCCCGAACATTCGCGGCAAAGGCCGCACCGTGTGTACCAATCATGCCTGGGGTTCCGCTTTCCGCGGCTACGGTTCACCGCAGGCTTTCCTGGCTTCCGAAATTGCCATGGACGAATTGGCCGAAAAGCTCGGCATGGATCCGCTGGAACTCCGCTTTAAAAACATTTACCGTCCCGGCTCTACAACGCCTACCGGACAGGTGCCGGAAGTATTCTGCCTGGAAGAAATGCTCAACAAGCTGCGTCCTCTTTGGCAAGAGGCGAAAAAGCGCTGCCAGGAACTCTCAACGCCGGAGAAGAAACGCGGCGTCGGTTTGTCACTCGGCATTTACGGCTGCGGCCTTGACGGTCCGGACGGATCGGAAGCGTGGGCGGAACTGACGAAAGAAGGGGTAACTATCGGCAATTCCTGGCAGGACCATGGGCAAGGCGCCGATATGGGTACTCTGGCTATTTCCCATGAAACACTGCGGCCCCTTGGCATTAGGCCGGAACAGATCAAATTGATTATGAATGACACGGCGTATACGCCGAACAGCGGCCCGTCCGGCGGCAGCCGGTCCAATGTCATGACCGGCAATGCGGTCCGGGTTGCCTGCGAGATGCTCTTAAACGCCATGCGCAAGGCCGACGGAACCTACCGTACCTATGATGAAATGGTGGCCGAAAAGCTGCCGCTTCACTATGACGGCAAGTGGACGGCTTCCATGTGTACCGATTGCGACCCCGTAACCGGGCAGGGCAAGCCATTTGCGATTTACATGTATGAACTTTTCATGCCGGAAGTGGAAGTGGACATGAAAAACGGCAAGGCCAAAGTCGTTAAACTTACAACGGTTGCCGATGTCGGGACAATTACCAATAAAACGGTTTGCGACGGCCAGATTTACGGCGGGCTGGCGCAAGGGATCGGTCTCGCTCTGACCGAGGATTTTGAGGACCTCAAGAAACACACCAGTTTGGTCGCCTGCGGCCTGCCGTTTATTTATGATATACCCGATGATATGGAAATCATCTATCACATTACACCGCGGGAGCATGGACCGCATGGTGCCGCCGGCGTAGGGGAAGCACCGCTCACTGCGGCGCATCCGGCTATTTTGAATGCCATCTATAATGCCTGCGGCGTACGGATTTACGCCATACCCGCCTTACCGGAGAAAATTAAGGCCGGTTTGGATGCCCTGGCCAAGAAAAAGTAACGTTTTTTCCGTATATTCCGGGTCTTACAACGCATAACCTAAAACGGACCGGGAGGCTTTGCCGCTTTCCGTCCGTTTTAGGTTTCCCTGTTCAGGGGGAATGCCCCAATTATAGGAAAGAAACGGGAGAAGAGTATGGAACAAAAACAATTGCGGGAACGGGAAGCAAGATGTGTCCAGGAAAATCCGCCCGGCTGCAGTGCCGGCTGCCCGGTTCATGTGGATGCGCGGGGGATGATCGCCGCCATTCGCCGGGAAGATTATGCGGCGGCAATGGTCCTGTTTCGCAAGATGGTTCCCTTTCCTGGGATTATCAGCCGGGTGTGCGACCAGCCGTGCCGTCAGTCCTGTAAACGGAAAGAGATTGATGAGCCGGTTTCGATTAATGCTTTAGAAAAGGTTTGTTTTGACCGGCATCAGGGACCGGTTCCCAAAATTACAATCCTGCCGGCCAGAAATAAAAGCGTGGCCATTGTAGGCGGCGGTTTGAGCGGTTTAACGGCCGCCTTCGAACTTAGCTGCAAGGGATACAAAACGGTGGTTTTTGAAGCGACAGACCGGTTGGGGGGAAGCCTTTGGGATATCCCGGCAGACAAACTGCCCCGGGAATTGATGGCCGGTGATTTCGCTGTTTTAGAGCAATTGCCTGTTGAAATCCGTTATAATGCGGCCATTGGCAATCGCGGGGGCTCCCTTCGATCGTTTAACAGTTTATGCGAGGAGTTTGACGCCGTTTATGTGGGTATTGGCAGTAAGGAAAAGGATTCGCTGGATTTAGAGCTGGCGACAAAGCCGGACGGAGAAATTGCGATGGATCCGCTGACCCTTGCCACCAGCCATCCCCGGGTATTTGCGGGAGGCAGTCTCCGCCGGAGAGGAGACTGCCGGTCGCCGGCCGCTTCGCTGGCTGACGGAAAAATGGCCGCCGTATCCATTGACCGGCTGCTGCAAAATGCCTCTCTTACCGCGAACCGGGGAAAAGAAGGCGCTTTTACTACATCCCTTTATACCGATATCGAAGGCATTGAACCGGCGCCGGTAGTGCGAATGACGGACCCCGGCAGAGGCTATACCCGGGAGGAGGCTCTGGAGGAGGCAAAGCGCTGCTTGCAATGCGAATGTATGGAGTGCGTGAAAGCCTGTGAGTATTTGGCCCATTACGGTTCTTACCCGAAACGGTATGTACGGGAAGTATACAATAATTTATCGATAGTAATGGGAGTTCATCATGCTAATAAGATGATTAATACCTGCTCTTTATGCGGACTTTGCGAACAGGTTTGTCCGGGTAATTTGAATATGGGGGATATTTGCCGGGAAGCGCGGCAGATGATGGTTAAACGGGGAAAGATGCCGCCGTCGGTGCATGATTTTGCTATACGGGACATGCAGTTCAGCAATAGTGACCGGTTTGTCTTAGACCGGCATCAGCCGGGTTTTACGTCCAGTGAGACCGTATTTTTTCCCGGCTGCCAGCTGGCGGCATCTTCCCCGCAATCGGTGAAGAAGATTTATGAACACTTGTGCGCCAAGACGGCAGGCGGCGTGGGACTGATGCTGGGCTGCTGCGGTGCTCCGGCCAATTGGGCGGGCCAGGAAGAGTTATTTCAGGAGACGCTGCAAAACATAGAAAGCCGGTGGCGCGAATTAGGCAGTCCCAAAGTAATTACCGCCTGTCCAACCTGTTTCAGTATGTTTGAGCATAATTTGCCGGCTATGCCTGTGGAGATGTTATGGACCCTGTTGGAGCGGACCGGCTTGCCGGACAGTGCGGCTGCCGCGGTTTCACCGCGAAAAGTAGCAATTCATGACAGTTGTACAACCCGGCATGAAACCGGGTTGCACAATAGCGTCCGGCAGATAGTGAGCAAGCTGGGCTGGGAGATTGAGGAACTGCCGCGGAACCGGGACAATACGGTATGCTGCGGTTATGGCGGCTTAATGATTTACGCCAACAGAGAGGTTGCCCGTAAGGTGATAAACCGGCGCATTAAGGAAAGCGGCACCGATTATCTGACCTATTGCGCCATGTGCCGGGATAATTTCGCCAGTCAGGGTAAACGGGTGTATCACCTGCTGGATCTGATTCTGGGGACGGACGGGGAACAGTTAGCGGAACGGGAACCGCCCGGCTATTCCGAGCGGCAGGAAAACCGGGCCCGGCTTAAACGGTCCCTGCTGCGGGATGTTTGGGGTGAAGACGTGGAAGCGGAAAGTGATAGTAAGATAACGATTCCGGAAAACGTAAGACGCGTAATGGAAGAGCGGATGATTCTGACGGAGGATGTGGCCGGAGTGATCCGCTATGCGGAAGATACGGGCAATAAAATGAAAAATACCGGCAACGGACATTTTATTGCTTATCTGCAGCCGGCCGGTGTAACCTATTGGGTTGAGTATTCACCGCAGGAGGACGGATTTTTAGTCCACAATGCCTACTGTCACAGACTGGAAATCGAAGAATGACGGGGGGAGACCGATGAGCCAACAAGCAGGCCGGCAAGAAAATATGATTTGCAATAAATGCCAGATTCCATTGACCCTGGGGAAAGTCACCCTGTCTTATCTGGGCAGCAAATTTCCGGTTGAACTGTTCCGGTGTGCGAAGTGCGGGCTGGTCTATATTCCCGAGGAATTAGCCCGCGGTAAAATGCAGCAGGTAGAAACGGCTCTGGAGGATAAATGATGGGCCGGCAGCAGGAAACCGGTGATATTCATCCGGCGGCAAGCAGTCTTACCGTTTTTGAACGGCGAAGTTTAACGAAACTGCCCGAAGGGGTCATGCGTCCCGGCGGGCTGGCGCTAACCGGACATTTGGTTGATTGCTGCGCCTTTCCGCGCGGGGCCAGGGTCGTTGATATTGGCTGCGGTACCGGGGTTACCGTGGAGTATCTTCGCGAGCATGGCGGCCTGGATGCAATTGGTGTCGACCCATCGGCTATGCTGCTGCAACAGGGACGGCAGCGGTCGCCGGATTTGCATCTGGTCCGGGCAGCGGGAGAAGATTTACCGTTTGCCGCGGCGTCAGTGAATGGAATTCTGGCGGAATGCAGCCTATCGGTTATGCCGGATACGGGCAAAGTTTTAGATGAAATGAACAGGGTCCTTGTTCCCGGCGGGAAATTAGCGCTTACCGACATTTACATCCGGGAGCAGGCAGCTTCCCAGGACCGGCCGGAAAGGACGGCAGGGGCGCTGACCCGGGACGAATTGGCCGGAATGCTGGCGGAGAGCGGTTTTAACGTAATTGTCTGGGAAGAATGTTCGGCCTTATTGAAAGAGTTTGTTGCCCGCTACATCATGGAGAATGGAGCCGTGGAAGAACTTTGGCACTGTCCGTCAACGGGAGGGAACGGCGGGCCGCTGCGGCGGCGGGACGGCAAAAAGGTCAAATTGGGCTATTTTTTGCTGGTGGCGGAAAAGCTCCATGCTGTTCGAACCTGAATTTATCCGGAGAAAGGATGATATACCTTGACAAATGCATGCCCCCAATGTGGTGCTCAGATAACCAACCATCTTTTGTATAAATGCATGAAATGTTTTACGGTATACTGCAAGGAATGCGACCGGACCAACGGGGGGCGGTATTGTCCCCGGTGCGGGATGTCCCATCGGATCTTGCTGACGACGGAAGAAAAATAAGCAAGAAGCCGTCAGTTGGGTCAGCAGCCGGGTCCGGGGTGCGAATTTTGGCTGGAGGCGATAGGATGAACAAGGAAGGGAATTCCGAAGAACAATTGGATAAAATTGAAGCGGATTCAATCACGGTGGAAATAATCGATAAAAAAACCGGCAGAATGTTTCGCCGCAACCTGCCTATAAGATATGTTGAGACTGACAATGGATTGATCTTATCGGGAGAAACAATGGAAGGAATTCCTTCCCAGATTGCTTTTTTTTCCGAAACGGCTCTCAACCGGATGAAAGACCTGTTTGGCAAAGGACCGGACACGCATCGCTGCGGTGATCAATGAAAACATAACGGTAGATATTTATGATTCATTTAGCAGTACTCCTTTAAACGGTAACAACACGGCAATAAAGTGAGGTGGTCAAGATGAAGGCGGAATCTTCCGGTGTACTGGGTCATACTTATCACCAATGGGAGGAGTTTATTGCCGGCAAAAACTATGACGCCGGTGAAGTTCACCTGCATATCGTTGAATCCTGGCGCCGATGTTACCGGTCGGGGGTCGATCCGTATAGCATGGAACCGCATCCTTCCTTAGACCGGTGGACCTTGAATAAGGTACTGAAGGAAAAAGAAAGGCTGATAAAAATAGCCAAGCCGTTTATGACCAATCTCTATAAGTTTGTAAAAGGGTCCGGATTTGTGGTTGTATTAACGGATGAAAACGGCTATATCATGGAGATGTTTGGCGACGAGGACACGCTGCAAAATCCGATGACCCGGGATTTTTTCTGCGGAGCCAGCTGGCGGGAAGAGGCGGCCGGAACGAATGCGATAGGGACGGCCTTAATTATCCGGGAGCCAATCCAGGTTTCCGGCGCGGAGCACTTCTGTCATAAACATCATAGTTTGACCTGTTCCGCCGCGCCTATTTTTGATCTTAACGGGGAAATTATCGGCATTTTGGATATGTCCGGCGCATCCCATGCGTCGCATTTGCATACCCTGGGAATTGTGGTGGCTGCTGCCGAAGCGATTATGGCCCAGCTTAGCATCCGGCAAAAAAATTACGAACTGGCTCTGGTCAATAAAAGACTGACTAATTTTTTTAATACCGTATCCGATGGGGTGCTCATTGTTGATAAGGAGGAAACCGTAATCGAAATAAACCCTGCCGCCAGAGAAATGCTAAGCAAACCGGAACAAGAGGTCCGGGGGATGCCGGTTCATAGCCTGTTTAGCCATAAGTCCTGCCCCGCCGGGAAGAAGCTGACTATTAATGAGCCCTATACGGATGTGGAAGTCATGATTGACAGAAGGGACGATGTATGTCATTGCGTAGCCTCCGGCGAGCCATTTATTGATGAGCAGGGAAAAGTCACCGGCGGCATTATTATTTTACGTCCTATTAAACAAGTAAAAAATCTGGTAAACCGGTTTGGCGGATTTTACGCTACGTTACGCTTCAGCGACATTATCGGACAAAGCAGTGAAATCCGGGAAGTTACACGGCTGGCAACACTAATGGCGACTACGACGTCCAATATTCTGCTGCAGGGAGAAAGCGGCACCGGCAAAGAGATATTTGCCCAGGCGATTCATAACCGCAGTTCACAGCGCAGCGGACCGTTTATTGCGCTGAATTGCGGGGCTATCCCCCGGGAATTAATCGGCAGTGAGTTGTTTGGTTATGAAGATGGTGCTTTTACCGGGGCAAAACGTGGCGGCAAACCGGGGAAATTTGAACTGGTGGGACCCTGTTTCTTGATGAAATCGGTGATATGCCGCTGGAACAACAGACGGCCCTGCTGCGTGTAATTCAAGAAAAAAAGATAGCCCGTATCGGCTGTGATAAAATGATTCCGGTCAGTGTCCGTCTGATTTGTGCTACTAATAAAAATCTATTGAAGGAAGTGGAAAAGGGAACCTTCCGCCAGGACTTATTTTACCGGCTGAATGTAATGTCGATTACGATACCGCCGTTGCGTAACCGGATTGAAGATATACCGCTTCTTTTTAGATACTTTCTAGAAAAAATATCCCGTGACCGGGCAATGCAGTTTAGCACGGAGCCGGAAGTGATGGAATGGCTGAAAAAATATAATTGGCCTGGTAATGTCCGGGAATTGCAAAATGTAGTGGAAAGGGCGGCCAGCCTGGCTGAAAACGACACAATTACTTTACGTCATTTACCGGTTGATTTTTATGCGCCTTCTTTTTATTCAGCCAGTCCTCCCGCGGCTCCGGCGGCGGACCTGCTGAACTGCCGGGAACAACGGCGGATGCTGGCCCAGGACGCGGAAAAGCATAAGATCCTTAGTTTGCTCAACCTGCACGCCGGCAATGTCAGTCAAGTAGCAAGAGAACTTGGGGTATCGCGGAAAACTCTGTACAATAAGATGCGTGTCTATGCTATCCGGAATTAAAAACAGATGTTACTTGACTGTGTAAAATGTGTAACCCTTGCTAAACAATAAAGTGACGCAATTTTTACAGTGAATCGCACCGGATCATCAGGCGGGTTTTTCCGCGCCCTGCGCCTTGGGGCACGAGCCGAAAGACCGCGTCAGCGGTTTTTCGCAAACTATTGGCATGAAAGTTGCGATGAAAGAACTACAACCATAAAGAATCCGGTTTTTCGGGATCCAAGCCCTACGCCCCGAACCGAAAAAAAGCGTCAGATGGAGGGGGTCTATGAATAAGTTGTTTCGAGAGATGACCGGTCTTTTAGAAATGGGGGAAAGTTTTGTCGTAGCGACCATTTTTGATAAAAGCGGCTCGGCACCCCGGACTGCCGGGACAAAAATGGTAGTCCGGCCGGACGGTTCGATTCTTGGCACGATCGGCGGCGGCCGTTTGGAAGCCGCCGCCATCAAGCTGGCGCAAGAGGCAATGGGCTCGAGGCGGACAATGCTGCAATCCTTCGACCTTACCGGGGAAGACGTTGCCGGGATGGATATGATCTGTGGCGGCAAAGGGGAAATACTGCTGGATTATATTGACGCCGGCGATGAAAATAACCGAATTATTGCTGAGCAAATAGTAAAAACTCTGGACCGCAGGGAGAAAGCCTGGCTAATTACCGTTTTAAACAATAACGGCACCGACTCTTATTTAAGCCGGCAACAATGCCTGGTAAAAGCGGACGGAATTCTTGTTGGCAAGGTTGACGCCGATCCTTATTTGCTGGCGAAGCTTATAACCGGTCCGGCTAAGATATCCATTCACGCCGAAGTATTGGCGAATCAACGGATCTTGGTAGAACCGGTGCGCTACGGGGGTATCGTCTATATTTTCGGTGCGGGCCATGTATCACAAAAAATTGCGCCGCTGGCTGAGACCGTCGGCTTTAAGACGGTTGTTCTGGATGACCGCGACGAATATGCCAACCGGAAGCGATTTACCGGACCAACAGAAATTATTCTCCTGGCGGCGTATGAACGGCTGCCGGAACTTGCCGTGGACGAAGACAGCTATATTGTAATTGTTACCCGGGGACACCTGTATGATAAGACGGTTCTGGAGCAGGTTTTGCGGACCCGGGCCGGTTATATCGGTATGATCGGCAGCCGCAGAAAACGGGATAAAATTTTTGAAGCACTGCTTGCCCAGGGATGGACAAGGCAGGATCTGGACCGGGTTTATTCGCCGATCGGTATGGCTATCGACGCGGAAACACCGGAAGAATTAGCGGTAAGTATTGTTGGTGAACTAATAAAAGTAAGGGCGGAACGGGAAAATGGTGCTAAGAAAGAAAATAACGGCTCTGATACTTGCTGCCGGCTATTCGTCCCGGATGGTGAGATTTAAACCATTACTGCCGTTCGGAGATACCAATATTATTACGAAAGCGATAGAATGCTTCCGCCGGGCCGGCATTGAAGAGATAACGGTAGTGGTAGGGCATCGCGCTTCGGAATTGATGCCGGTACTGGAGAGATTGCAAGTACGCCATGTTTTTAATGCCGAATATGACCAGGGTATGTTTTCCTCTATTGTTGCCGGTTTGCGGACATTTTCGCCGGAAACGGAAGCCTTCTTCCTGCTGCCGGCAGATATGCCGCTGGTGCGGAGTCATACTGTACGCCTGCTGGTCCGGGCTTATCAAAAAAACACGGCGGATATCGTCTATCCTGTCTTCCGGGGGCGGAGGGGGCATCCTCCCCTTATTTCTTCCCGGCTCTTTCCCGTAATTTTAGCGTGGCATAATCCGGCGGGACTGCAGCAGCTTTTAGAGCAGCAACAGGTTAAAGCTCATGAGGTAAAAGTACTCGATGAGGGAATTTTACTGGATGCCGATACGCCCGCCGACTACAACCGGATGACTTTATTGCGGCGGGACATTCCTACTTTGCCGGAATGCTATGCGCTTTGGGATAAAATGAATGTGCCGGACAGCGTCATCCTTCATAGTAAGACGGTAGCCGCTGTGGCCAGAAATTTGGCAGTTCGTCTGAATCGGGCCGGTGTGGTGCTCGATGCCGATCTTGCCACGGTTGCCGGCGAATTGCACGATGTAGCCAAAGGCCAGCCCGACCACGCCCGGGTTGGCGCCAGATTATTAAAAAAAATGGGCTGCGGGAAAGTCGCTGCGGTTGTTGCGCAACATTCCGATCTGGATTTTAAAACGGGCCGGCCCCTTGATGAAGCGGCAATTCTCTATCTGGCGGATAAAATGGTTAAAGGCAACCGGATTGTGACCATTGACGAGCGGTTTCGTGAGCCAATGATGAAATATACCGCCGACACGGCGGTCTTAGCAACCGTTCAAAAGCGTCTGCTAACGGCGCAAACCATAGCGAAAGCCGTAGAACAGGCGGTGGGGGCCGGCCTGGCGGAAATCTTTACGATGGAAGGCAGAGCCGGTTTTTATGAAAGGACGGAGAGGTGGGCGACCGGTGAATAAGAGCGGGGAAAAAGAGATAGAAATACTGGGGATGACGGAGAGTATCTGTCCGGTATGTCTTAAACGGATTCTTGCCAGGCGGGTCCGGATTGAAGACCAGGTTTATCTGGATAAGATATGCCCGGAACACGGCTATTTCAAAACGGTTATTTGGCGGGGGCAGCCGTCGTATGAATCCTGGGCCGTTGCTAAAGTGCCGTCTCAGCCGCCTGTCTGCGCAACGGATGTCAACCGGGGATGCCCTTTTGACTGTGGCTTGTGCCCGGCTCACCGGCAGCATACTTGCTGCGTTCTGCTGGAGGTTACCCAGCGCTGTAATTTATCCTGCCCATTTTGTTTTGCCGCAGCCGGCAATGAGGAACAGGAGCCGGATATAGCTGCCATCGAAGAATGGTATTATATGCTGCTGGCAAGCGGCGGACCTTATAATATCCAGTTATCGGGGGGGGAACCGACCCTGCGGGATGACTTGCCGGAAATCATCGCTTTGGGCCGGTCGTTAGGTTTTCCTTTTTTTCAATTAAATACCAACGGCCTGCGGCTGGCCGACGACCCCCACTATATAAAGGAACTGAAACGAGCCGGGTTATCCTGTGTGTTTTTACAGTTTGACGGAACCGATGATGCAATTTACCAAAAGCTGCGGGGCGGCGCATTACTGGAGCGGAAAGAAGCGGCGATCCGTCGCTGCGCCGAGTATCAAATTGGCGTGATTCTGGTTCCTACTCTGGTACCGGGAGTCAATACGGAAAATATCGGCGGGATGATTCAATTTGCCGTTGAGAGGATGCCGGCCGTACGGGGCATTCATTTTCAGCCGGTCAGTTATTTTGGCC
>NZ_UPPP01000054.1 GCF_900476375.1 Allolucifera butyrica
TAACACCGGAAATATCGGAGAAATATCATTAGGATAATCCCATAAAGTCAGTTCCCCGCCATACTCAACGATGCCCATGGCTAAAATTAAAGTCAGTACGGCATATAACATGATTTCGGGTAATCTTTTTTTATCGAGCAGTTTCCACCAGACAAGTATAAAGAATGTAAGCAAACCCAGTAGAATCCACCACTTGAAGTGAAACAGGTCTTCATCCAGCCATTCGTTAATCCGAACGGAGGTTAGTATTTTTTGTATGTTAACATCAACCGACACACCTGAAACGGTAAATAACATAGTTGTCTCCTTCAAGGGTTTGTAGCATAGTAAGGTTATTTTCACTCCATACTTTTGCCATTTAGGGGGTTTTCTATCCACGGCCCTGCCAGGCGAAGGGGGTTACCATTCTCGTCCGGGATCATCCGCCATTAAGTTGACGGTACCTTGCGGATATAGAACGGAATACTGTTTCAGCGAAGGAGCCGCACTGCCATTGGCAGGCTGCGAAAAAAACAGCAATAGTTTATAGTCTCGTCCGGCAGTATAACCGAGGGTTTCCTGGCCGTTAGATTTTGCATTATAGTTAGGACTTCCCAAAGTTTCTTTTACCATAGAAAGGGATATATTTTTCAATCGGCTGTCTAATGATATTACTTCAAAAATTTGCGAGCCTTTATTATAGCCAAAAACTACATTATGTTTTGAATAGGTGGCGTAAGTCCCTTTTGCCGCCGGTATCCAATTCGTTTTATCCGGTTTCCCCCATTTTTCTTCAACATCTTGGATTGTTGTAGTATTAGCCGGAAATTCACAATTGATAACTTTTCCTTCCCGGGCTAATTCCGTACTGTTTAAAAGGAGTGCTATGGGGGCATCCTGTTGGTTTTCCCCATAGCCTAAAAGCACCGACGAGACCTCGATTTGCTGGGTGGTCCATTTTTGATTCCTGTATTCCCAGATTGAATAGATATGGGCAACCGTATCGGCATTATATATTCCTGTCACCCGTTGCACGCCTTTAAGTTCGTATGTGCCGCCGGGGGTTACCTCGATAGAATCAAGCTCTTCCAGCGGGCTGACGGAAAGCTGCTGCTGGCGTAGCAGCTTTCCGCCGGTATTATAAATGTTTGCCTTAATATACATGTCCTTTTTGTTGCTTAAATCTATAATTGCTTTGCGTTTCGTTGAAGCCTCTGTGAGCTCGGCGCGAAACCCGTCTAGGAAACGGCCGGTTGCCACGATACCTTTGTTTTCGCTTTCGCCAAAAATTACTCTAGGTTCGCCAACAAATGTTACGATTCGGTGCTCAACATAACCGCCGCTACCGCCGCTCGGAATGGTAACGAATACGTCGGCAATTTTGTCACCGGTAAAATCACCCAAAAAAAGTTTGCTGTTGTACCCTCCAACATTAGGTAACTTCACCGTAAGTACATTCCGGGTTGTTTTATCTTGAACTAAGATACTTATATCGTCGGCAAAATTGCTATCCATGCCAGGTTTCCTGCCAAGCAAAAAAATGTCTTTGGGCTTTTTATCGCCCGTAACATCACCGGTTTGCCGGTCTAGAATCACATAGCCTGCAGGTAAGACAGGACCATAAAGCGACCCCGCGGGAGTTTGTCCATCACCGGAAGGAGCGGGAGTGGTTTTGCCCGGGCAACCGGCGGTGATTACCGGGATAAGTAGTAATGATAGTACAAAGTACAATCTTTTATACTTCAAATTAAAAACACCTCGGTTCAATGTTTGTATTTATAGTATTTATCCAAGGCTAACTATTTATTAGAGAATGGTCTGTTAATCTATTTAGTTTTATTTTGCAATAGGTACCGAAGTTTTTCATTTAACATAAGATATATAGGGGTTATTATTTAAAAAGGAGGAATTCATATGGGCTTCGATGGATTTGGTCGCGGTGGTGGCATAATTATTATAATAATTATTCTGCTGCTATTTTTCTGCTGCTTCGACAACAATAGTTTTTCCTCAAGCTCAAGTAGCTGCTCAATTTGCTAATCCGTTAATAGACTTTCCTTTAGTATCCCAATCTTCTTTTAAGATGCCCTTTATCTTTGTAAAGGGCATTTTTTATGGGGCGAGCCTGCAAAAAGCGCACTGCTTTTTGCATACGATATTTTACCCTGTGGGAAACTAAAGTGTCCAGTTCATGTACGCTAGGGAGGGAGCATTTTGTCTGAAAGGGTTCTTGAAATTTTGAGCAGCCTGGGATTGCCAGGATTGTTTGCAGGCGTTTTTTTAGAAGCAATCGGATTGCCATTTCCGGGCAGCGTGTTGGTAGCTCTGGCAGGATTCTTGTCAAAGCAGGGGCAGTTTAATATTATTATAGCCTGGTCCGTATCTTTGCTGGGCTACTTGCTGGGTTCAATCTCCGCCTTTATGATAGGATGTAAAATTGGAGAACCCTTTATAGAGAAATGGGGTAGATATATTAAATTAACTCCGGAACGGATTGACAAGGCGCAGGAACTTTTGCGGAAATCGACTCCGGCTTATGTTATCGGTGGGCGTTTCCTGCCGACAGTAGGTAATATTACCCCATACATAGCCGGCATCAGCGGTATTTCCATAGTTAAATTTCTTATTTACGACATGATACACGCCGTTTTCTGGCTAACAGCTTTTTTAAGTATAGGGGCTGTACTGGGCAGTGAATGGCATCGGATGATAAATAACCCGTGGTTTAAGTGGGTTGCTATTGGAAGTGGCTTACTGATATTCATTTATGTGTTTAAGGAATACCTTCCCGAACGAGGTAAAAATAGAATATAAATTTTATAATAGAAAGTTATGTAAGGCTGGTCTTATGGTTATTCAGTATCCGTGGCTACCGACCTTTTTTATGTGATGTAGTACAATCAATTTTAGGAAGAGGCATACGGGTTATAAGCCATTGCCGGAAAGGGGGGCGGGCCATGAAGATCTGGGATTGGTTTTGCCGCTTGGGGACGAAAGATGAAAAAGAAATGAATTCGGAATTTTGGCGTCGAAAGAGGGTCCAAACTTCTGGCAGCGCCAATACAGAAGCGGCGGATGGGACGGAAATGTTCTGCACCAGAATGTGTGGCGGCCGTTGCCAGTGCGGCAGTACGGTGAGAGGGATCCATTGCATTTGGTCTTATTACCGCAAAATGTAAGACCCTTTAGGTTGTTCTGAAACGATATGTTGTGATGTTTGGTGAAAATATATACCATATATTGTGCATTCGGGGAAGGAATTTAACTTTTCATAAAGAAATTAATAAAATAGATTGCAAAATGGAGGATGATCTTAATCATGATGATGGATGATGTACTGGTTGAATCTGCGGGAGGGTTATCCCAAGAAGAAATAAGATATTATGCTGCGGAAGAGATTGGCCGCTGGCGGAGTGAAGGGAAAGTACTGAACCGGGTGATGCTAACGTTAGACGGTAATGAAGTTGTTATCAAGACCTTCGAAAAATCACCAATATCGAGAGTTCGGCGTATCACCGGTTATTTGAGCAACATGAATAACTTCAACGATGCCAAGAAAGCTGAGCTGCATGATAGGTACAAGCATATGAGTGCAAGCCGGCGGGCAATACGGGAATATGCTGAATAAGTAAAAGCAGCGGGAATAGAGTAGTTTTCGAGTCTTTTTTTATGCAACCGGCTGTTCTAATGAAATAATAAACGAAAAGGCTGCTAGAAAGCAGGGGATTTATGCACGACCGGAAAAAATTGTGGCGGGAAATAGAACAGTTGCAAGAAAAACTTCACGAAATTGTTAGCAAAAAAGGGATTAATTCACCCGATGCAATGCGGGTCAGTCAAGAATTCAGGAATAAGATGAAAGAGTATAATGAATTAAAAATGATGTGAGCCGTGAGGCTCTTTTTTTTATTCCGCATTCATAAGAATTAACATAACATTTGTAATATGCATAAGATATAACAAATACAGATAAGGAGGTTAGCGTAATGGGATATGGCTGTTATAAGCCGTGCATGCCGAAATGTCACAGAAGATGTGTAGGAGAAATGATCGAGAAATATCGCGTATACGAAACATGCTGCTATAACGTAGTTAAAGTATGTCAGCGGTGCGGCTGCGAGTACGAGCATCGTTTTCATCCGGTGTGTCCCCGTTGTGGTGGGATGGATATGTACGACGATCCTGATATGTAGATGCAGGACTGAATTTCCAAACAAAGGCGCCCGGTTGGGCGTCTTTTACTTATTGTCTTGGAAAAATAGAGTCTCCGTTTTTATCCAAGTATTAAATATTTGACAAAGTTTTCTCTGATTTTTATAATTATACTCAGTGGGAAACGGTAAAAGAATCCTGACTACTTTCTTGCAGATTCAGAAATTATAACTTTTCGGGTTTAGTTTCACTAAAGAATTATATGTTAATATCCGAAAAGTCCCATGATTTCCTTCTGTTGTAAAACGCTTCGTGTTTTTCTTAGTATACCGGTATTCCGACTGATGGGCTGACGAAAATACTAAGATATTGAGGCTGAGCAGGCTTGTTTGCTGACGACGGCATAAGGGGGTGTACGGATGAATAATTTTTTTGTCGAAAAACCGTTAAATAAATTTGCTGAAGATTCGTCTGACGCTCTTTATGCGCAAATTGTAAGCCGCATTCAGCAGCTTATGCGCGAGGGTCATTTAAAAGAGGGGGATAAACTGCCCTCAGAGAGGGAATTGGCGGAGATGTTTGCTGTCAGCCGTGTGCCGGTAAGAGAAGCGCTAAAAGTTTTGGAATTTTTGGGCGCTATTCAGTACATACGCGGCCAGGGAGTATTTGTAAAAAAAATTGAACTGAAACGTATTTTGCATACCCTTGATTTTCTTATGACCGACCCGGCAGATCAACTGATGAACTTGTTTGAAGCGCGGGAGGCTTTTGAACTTCAGGCTGTCCGATTCGCTGCACAGCGGAGGACGGAAGCGGATATTGAAGCCATACAGCAGGCCTTGCTGGAAATGGAATTTTTAATTTCTAACGGGAAACCGGTTTGTGAAGTGTCAACCAAATTTCACACGGCGATTATTGCGGCTGCTCACAACGAAATTATAAGCGAGGTCAATGAATTCTTATCCGATTTGCTGACTTATTCGCGGCAAAAGTCATTAAGCGATTTTAGCAGACACCCAACCTCTTTACGGTATCACCAGCTTATTTTACAGCATATTATTGCCAAAGATGCCCAGGCAGCAGTTGCTGTTATGCAAGAACATTTAAACAATGCTAAGCTTGCCATTCAAAACATGATGCATGCTGAGTAATATAATTTGCCATGTTGCTGGATAGTTAAAAATCCAGCTATTTTAACTCATTTCATAAGGAAGAAATGTATTGCACCTGGTATACCAGCATGCCACTTTTGGTATACTGGTATACCAGAAACCGAAAGATTGATTAAAACAATTTGGTGAAATTCAAAAGCCAATTGAACATAGATGAGTGAAGCGGTTCTAATATGATGGGCAGCATTTAAAATTGTCACATTAAAAATTTCAACGGAGGGATACCATGGGGATTTTTATTACGATGTTAGTAGTTGCCTGGGTTATTTACATGATTGTAAAAAAATACTATCCGCAAGCTGTTCTTTTGACTGCCGGTATCATTTTGCTTCTTGCTACCTATTTTTTGGGCACGAATCCGGTCCTGCCCGCTAAAGAATCTTCCGGTTCCGCATTACTGGATATTTTTCATACAATTGAGGTATTGCTAAGTTCCCGTGTTGCCGGTCTGGGCCTGACGATTATGTCAATTGCCGGTTTTGCCAAATATATGGAATATATCGGAGCCAGTAAAGCGTTGTTTGCTGTGGTGGCCTCTCCGGTCAAACGGATTAAATCACCCTATTTGCTTCTGGTGCTTAGTTTTTTTGTGAGCCAGATTTTAGTATTATTTATCCCTAGTCATGCCGGATTGGCCTTACTGCTTATGGTTACAATGTATCCGGTTCTCATAAGGGCGGGCGTTAGCAAGTTATCCGCTCTTGGCGTAATTGGGTGTGCACAATATATGGATGTTGGTCCTGGTTCGGGCAATGAAATTCTGGCAGCCCATATCTGCAATATAAATCCGGCTGTATTTTTTGTTGAATATCAATTGCCGATTTTTGCCACAACCACATTGATCCTTGGCGGTGTGCACTATTTGGTACAAAAATGGTGGGATAAAAAGGAAGGCTTTACCGGCTATGATAATTCTGTTGAACTGATTAAAGAAGATGAAAGCCGTCCCCCTTTGATCTATGCTATTCTTCCGATTATCCCAATGATCTTTATTCTGGGTTTTAGTCCCATTTTCAAAAGCAAAATCCGGATGGACGTTGTTACGGCAATGTTTTTAAGCACTTTTATCAGTATGATGTTTGAATATATAAGGACAAAGGACTTTCGCTCCACTTTACAAAGTTTAAAATATTTATATGAAGGTATGGGAAATAGTTTTGCGACGGTTGTCAGCTTGATCGTGGCCGGTGAAGTATTTGCCGCCGGATTAATGAAGATCGGTGCGGTCGATGTTATGACTGCGGGTGTACAAAATCTGGGGCTGGGCATCAAAGCTTTAATTATTCTTTTTTGTATCGTAATTGCCTGCTGCGCTTTTTTGATGGGGTCAGGCAATGCCGCCTTCTTTTCTTTCGCGGCCCTTGCACCTAAAATCGCATCAGCATTAAACATTGAGGTTGTTACTCTGTTACTGCCCATGCAAATTATGACCAGCTTCGGTCGCGTTGTGTCGCCAATTACCGCAGCCATTGTCGCGATTGCCGGGGTAGCCGGTGTATCACCGGTTCAGGTGGTAAAACGGACGGCAATTCCTATGGGGGTAGCTGCCCTCGTAAATGTAGCGTTTATATTAGCAAAATCATAGAGGAGATGGTTTGTTTTGAAATGTGCAAAATGTACTCACAAAAAGTGTTACTTAGAAGGCCAAAACTGCACCCGGATGGATCTTGCCGAGGTCAAGGAAGCCTATGTGGACGGGCGTCTCAAGATTATGAAAGCGGCTGCCTGTACGGAAGGCCGTTTTTATAACAATCTTACCCGCCTGGAGGAGACGGTTGAATTTTGCAAATTGATGGGATACCGGAAAATTGGCATAGCCTTTTGCATTGGTCTTAGCCAGGAAGTCAAATTAATTGAAGAATATTTTGCTAAATTTTTAACAGTCGATTCGGTCTGCTGCAAGGTCTGCGGGATTGCCAAGGATAATCTGGAATTGGAGCAAGTAAAAGAAGGGGTGCGGGAGACGATGTGCAATCCCTTAATGCAAGCTAAAATCCTTATGGCCCAGGAGGTTGAATTCTGTGTGACCGTCGGTTTGTGTGTGGGACATGACGCTTTGTTTACCGGCGCCTGCACGGTTCCTGTATCTTGTTTGGTTGCCAAGGACCGGGTACTCGCCCATAATCCGTTAGGGGCAGTATACTCCCGCTACTGGCGTAAGAAGTTAGGGATTCATCCCAGTGATCAAGTGTAAGCATCCTTGTGTAATTTATAAAATGGAGGAGGTCGCAATGATGAAGCATGATTTTGACGAACTTGTCAATCGTAGAGGAACGGAATGTAAAAAGTGGGATACCTATACTGAAGATGTGCTGCCGATGTGGATTGCCGATACGGACTTCAAATGTCCCCAGCCGGTTATTGACGCAATGGTTAAAAGAGCGGAACATGGTATTTACGGTTATCCGGTGAATTGTAAAGCCTTTGAGCAGTCTGTTGTTAACTGGCAGAAAAAAAGATTTGGCTGGGACGTTGACCTTGACTGGGTGGAATATACGCCGGCAGTCATACCGGCTATTGTATATGCAATGCGGGCTTTTACGAATCCAGGAGACAACATCGTGATTCAAATGCCGGCTTACCATCCTTTTCATGATATCATTCCCAACAATGGCCGGCATATTCTGGGAAATAACCTTATTTTAAAAGCAGATGGCAGCTATGAAGTAGATTTTGAAGATTTGGAGAAACTGCTTAGCCAAAAAAGAACCACCATGTTTTTATTATGCAATCCGCATAATCCGGTGGGAAAATGTTTTACCAGGGAAGAATTAACGAGAATTTCCGAACTTTGTTTGAAACATAATGTATTTGTTGTAGCCGATGAAATTCACTCCGACATTGTTTATAAAGGCTATAAACATATTCCTTTTGGCAGCCTTTCCCGGCAGGCCGCCGACAACTGCGTGGTTTGCGTGAATCCGAGCAAAACCTTTAATATTGCCGGCGTAAGAACCGGGGCCGTAATTGTTCCCAACCGGAATAAGCACGATCTTTTTTATGCGCCGCTGGAAGATAATAAAGCCTACGGCAGAACCGTCTTTGGCACATTGCCGGTGGAAGTTTCCTATAACCAATGTGATTACTATGCAGATCAATTATTGGAGTATTTAGAAGGAAATCTTAGCTATCTGGAGAATTCTCTTTCGGCCAGAATTCCTAAAATCAAAGTAGGTAAAACGCAAGCGACCTATCTTATCTGGCTGAACTGCAAGGCGCTGAATATGGCACCGCAAGAGCTGCAAAGCTTTTTCCTGGAAAAGGCGAAAGTAGCCATGAATGAAGGTTCAACCTTTGGACCCGGCGGAGCCGGCTTTATGCGGATGAATATTGCGTGTCCCCGGTCCCGGCTGGCAGAAGCCTTAGCAAGAATCGAAACAGCAATTAATAATTTATAAAGGAGCTTGATACTATGAAACAAGTTATAAATACGGCGAAAGCACCACAGGCCATCGGCCCTTACTCGCAAGCAATTCAGGCCAACGGCTTGCTCTTTGTGTCAGGGCAACTGCCGGTAGTTCCTGCTACCGGAGAATTTGCCGCAGGGGGGATTGCGGCGCAAACGCGACAATCCTTGGAAAATGTAAAAGCGATTTTACGGCAAGCTGGAGCCACTCTGGATGACGTCGTCAAGACGACGGTATTTATCAAAGACATGAATGACTTTGCTGCGGTAAATAATGTATATGCCGAATACTTTTCCCGGGAGTTTCCGGCCCGGTCCTGCGTTGAAGTCGCCCGTTTGCCGAAAGACGCTTTAGTGGAGATTGAAGTCATCGCCGTTTGTCAATAGCTTTACATACTATTATTTCCAGAATTGGGGGCGTTGAAATATGGAAAGAAACACGTTGCAGAACCGGTTGATTTTACTGCTGGTTATATTTTCACTTTTTGCGGCAATTGTGATTGGCGGCGTCAGCTCCTATATGAATGTTGTCAACATAAAGGAAGAGGTCGCCAGGAATGACCAGGCCATAGCGAATCAGACCGCTCATGCAATTGAACAATTTATGAATGGCGACAAAATATTGTTAGAGGTACTAGCGCTGTCACCTACCGCATATTCCATGGATGCGGCCAAAATTCGGGAAATGATTATAACTGCCGGGAAAAAGAATCCCGAATTTGAGACAATTTACGTAATGAATGCAGCGGGTATGCAGATTGCAAAAACAACCAATTCAGCACTAAATAATAAAGCGGCGAAAGATTATTTTAAAAAGGCCATACGCGGCAATACTTTTCTTACCAACTCCTATATCTCGCAATTGACAAATGCACCGACAATTACCATTTCCACGCCGATTAAGGATGCCAAAGGGACGATTGTCGGCGTTTTGGCCGGAGATGTAAGTTTAAAAACAATTGGTGAGATTGCCTCCCGTACTGCGGTTGGTAAATCGGGCTATGTAGATGTAGTGGATGAGCAGGGAACCTTATTGGCCAGTGTAAATCAAGATAAGGTAACCAAGCAGGAAAACATTGGACAGGCGAAGTATGCGCAAAATGTTATGGCCGGTCAGGCGGGGAGTATGGAAGCCGTATCATCCACGGGAGTGGAATCCTTGATCGCATTTGCGCCTGTAAAAAGTTATAACTGGGGTGTTATTACCTACCTGCCCAAAATTGAAATTACCAGTCAAATTATTCACAGTTTGCTGGTGATGGCGGTATGGGTCTTCTTTGTTGTGCTTATTGCGGCGGGAACCGCAATTTTTGTAGCGAAGGGAATGGCTAAGCCGCTTAATGAACTAGTACGGAGCGCGGCGGAAATCTCCCGGGGTAATTTAACGCAACCCGTTCGGGCCCGGGGTGTGTCGGAGGTTGCTAAATTGGCTGTATCCCTCGATAAGATGCGGGAAGATTTAAAGAATATTATCCGCAATATTATGTCTTCGTCGGACCAGGTTTTTGCTGCCACGGAGCAACTTACCGCCAGTGCGGGGCAGTCGGCCCAGGCTGCGGGACAGGTGGCGGGTTCCATTACAGAGGTGGCGCAGGGCATGGAAGAACAAGTGGCTGCCGTCAACAATACTACCGCCGTAATAGAGCAGATGTCGGCCAATATCCGGCAAATTGCCGCCAATGCCAATGGGGTGGCTAAACAATCGGCACAGGCAGCGGATAAGGCCGGTGAAGGAAATCAGTCGATAGATAAAGCGGTAGGTCAAATGAACAGCATACAGCAGACGGTAACGGCTTCGGCTGCGGTAGTAGCTCAGCTTGGAGAGCGGTCAAACGAGATCGGCCAGATTGTAGATACGATTGCCGGTATAGCCGGACAGACTAATTTATTGGCTCTGAATGCTGCAATTGAAGCGGCCCGGGCCGGAGAACAGGGCCGGGGTTTCGCGGTTGTGGCGGAAGAAGTGCGGAAATTGGCGGAACAGTCCCAGGAGGCGGCCAAACAGATTGCGGATTTAATCCGGGAAATTCAGGGGGATACCGGTAAAGCGGTTGCCGCAATGAATAACGGAATGCGGGAAGTTGAGCTGGGGACGGAAGTCGTAACTATTTCCGGACAAGGGTTCCGGGAGATTACGGTTTTGATCCAAGAAGTATCCGGACAGGTTAACAAAATCTCCGCTGCTATTGAGCAGATGGCTGCCGGCAGCGAGCGGATTGTTGATTCGGCAAAACGGATTGACGAACTTAGTAAAAAGGCATCGGGAGAGACCCAGACAGTTTCGGCGGCAACAGAGGAACAATCCGCCTCTATGGAAGAGATCGCGGCGTCCGGTCAAGCTCTGGCAAAACTGGCAATGGACCTTCGGGAAACAGTGGGTCAATTTCAGGTTTAGCAAAAAGCACTACAACAGAAAGCCGGCCGGAAAATCATAATTTAAAAAATTTTTTTGACGGCCGCATAAAATAATCGGCTTTGTAAAGATACTATTCCCAGGAGGGATGCCTGATGCCGGATAGTAATCAGGAAGCATCTGCGGGCACTAAACAGAATCAGGTAACGCAGGCTGTCGACCAGCAGATACAGGGTTTCGAACAGCAATTACAGCAGAAGTCGAACTCTGAATTAAAGGAAGTTGCTACGAAGCTGGAAACGGTTGAGCGGAACATGCTTTTGCAGAAGATTGATAGTGAGCTGCAAACAATAAAGGAAACAGTTGTTAAGCCTGGTGACGGAGCCGCCGCGACCGCCGGGGCGGCAGCAACGGTAGTCAACCAAAAATCGAATACATAGCCGATTTTTCTTGCTTTAAATATAAAAGGAAACGATTCCGATTATCGGAACCGTTTCCTTTTATATTTAAACCGGAAAGAACGAGTTTTCGGTTAACCGCTGCCACTTAACCGCAGCTTATGACAAGGCGGTTCGTCTGTTAGGGCGGAAAAGGACTGTCAGCAAGAAAATTGCGGTTCGAGTGTATTTAACATAGAGGTGAAGATTCGGAGTCGGAACAGCAGCTTATGCTGGAAACGGAAGTGATGGCTCTGAGATTGATTACTGCCGATCTAACGCTTGAATTGGACAGGGAGGAACTGGAGCCGGGAACAAATATATCCTGGATTCTCAAAATGGCTAATTCATCGGGAACTTCAGCCAGTGTTCCTTCAAACAGGAACCCACCCAGCGTTGTCAGAGTGATCTCATCACCAATCATGCGTCGCAACTGACGGATTAAACAGGGGCTTTCATGGCGAGTCTTTTTGGTCTTTTTGCCGTCTGGACGGGAGGATGTAAATCCTCCTGATTGGATAGGATCGCTGACGATCCCCGTTCCCTTCCCGACTAATTGCCATAGGTCGACCCGCGTAAAATCCACATGGATGACCTCTCCGCCGGGAGTCAGGATTTCTACCTCATTGGATTCGGCTTCTGCGGCCGGTGTAAGAATAGCCAAGCGAGACTCCTCAACAGATTGCAAATTACCGAAATACACAAAACCGTCAAATCCAAACAATAACACATCCTTATTCAGTTCGCAGCAAAGTTCTCTGATAAGCCTCCTATTCCGGAGTTCGGAAAAAATAGGCAAGATAGACACCTCCTTTTCTAAGCTTCTCACTACATTATATGAATGGCAAGATATTATGTTACTGTAAGATTTTCCTGTCTTAGCCCAGCAGTGATAAAAAGAAGAAAAATGGGATTGTAGTCCTACAGGAATAAAGGGGACGAATGTTGAAATTTGTCAGCGAATGGTTGCACCAAAATGATTCGGGGGGGTTACAATTATTAGACGATGTACATTATTGACTGTACTGTTTTTTGCTGCCGGTATCTTTGCTATGCTATCAACATTTCCCGCCCCTGCTGCTGCGGAAATAAAAGAAATTATTGCGGAAGGTTCCTACAACATGGGCGACGGGGAAACCCCGACGGTAGCTGAAGAAAGAGCGCTGCTGGAGGCCAAAAGGACGGCCATCGAGCAAGCAGGTACGTATATCCAAAGCTATTCGGCAGTGAAAAATTTCCAACTGACCGATGACGAAGTCAAAACGCTGGCGTCGGGCATTATGCAGGTGACGGTGCTGGATAAAAGAAGAACCGTCGTAGGTGACGGGATTAATTTCTGGGTAAAAATCAAGGCGGAAGTGTCAACCGATAATATTGAGACTATGGCTAAAGAGGTCAAGGAAAAATCCAATCTGGAGGATTATCAGCGGCTGCAGGCCGAATATGATCAAAGCCAGCAGCAAATCGCCGACTTGAAGAAGCAGCTTCAGGCGGCCCGGAATGATCAGGAGCGTCAGCAGATCCGGGACCGTATTGCCTATAACGATAACCTGTTTCAGGCCCGCGTCTGGTTTGAAAGGGGCAACCGGCATGCAATCCGCCGGGACTATGAACAGGCGCTTGAAGCTTATAACCGGGCTATAGCGATCAATCCCCAGTATGGATATGCCTATGTAAACCGGGGGCGTGTATATGCCCTTATGGGCAGATTCCGTCCGGCTCTGGATGACTACAATACGGCCCTGGAGATTAATCCCGGCCTCGTGCGTGCCTATTTGCTGGAAGGACGGGCCTACGAGCATATGGGACGCAACCGGGAAGCCATAGAGTCCTACCGGTCATTTATCCGGTATGCGCCGGACCGGGAGCGGCTCAATGTGGAACAGGCCAGACGCCGTATCCGTTTCCTGGAACGATGGTAACCCGGAACTCACATTATAAACGGAGCGTGAAAAAGAATGACTAAATGGTGGAGCTTGTTATTGATTATGGTCCTGATGATAACGGGAATGAAAACGGTAGTTGCCGCCGAAGGCGCCGTCCAGTGGGACCAGGGAGTCGTCCAGGCCAGTGGTATGGGTGTGTCTCCGGCTACGGCGGATTCCCAGGCACAGGCAAGTCTGATGGCCCGACGGGCGGCAATCGTTGATGCCTACCGCAATCTGGCGGAAGCCATCGGCAGTGTGCGGGTGAAGGCGGACACTACGGTCCAGAATTTTGCCGTGACCGATGATACGGTCAAAACCAAAATTTCTGCACTGATCCACGGTGCCAGGATCGTCAGCGAGCAGCCGTTGTCCGACGGTTCATACAAAGTGGTCCTGGAAGTAAACTTATTTGGCAGTGACAGTGTCGCCCAGGCGATTTACGCAGGCCGGCAGGATAAACCAGAACCGTTGCCGCAGCCTTCAACAGATTATAAGCCGGCCCGGCTGCCGGCTTATACGGGGGTAGTCGTTGACGCCCGGGGACTGGGGCTGGAGCGGGTTATGTCGCCGCGGATCTATGACGATGCCGGACGGATTATTTATGGTGACAAGTATATTGATCCGGATTTTGTCGTTTCCCATGGTATGGTCGATTACGCAGCCACCCCGGATATGATGCGCAGCCTGGAAGCAGGTACAACCAGAGCCGGTGCGTCGCCTATCGTCGTTAAGGCGATTGGACTGAAACATTTTAACAGCGACGTGATAATCAGCCGGGAAGACGCCGACCGGATCCTGGCGGCGAATGCCGGGAACAACTTTTTAGCCAGGACAGCGGTTGTATTTGAGCAGTAAGGTATAACAAAAACAAGTGGCGGGATTACTGTAAGGGAGAGAGGCTGAGGCCTCTCTTCCGTTTTTTTATTCTTTTCACGGTTTTTCCTGGCTTTGCTGTGCGGAACCAATTTTGCAAAAATTACCCGGCAGGGGTATAGCTTTGATCTTGGAGGAAAAAACTAAAGTCAAGTCTGGATACCTATGGAGGGTCGCGTATTGAACGTAGTGGGAAAAGACATTTCGCGAATTGAATCCAATGATAAAATCACGGGAAATGCGAAATATAATGCGGATTATACGGCGCCGAATCTTTTATATTCAAAAATAGTGACCAGTCCCTATGCCCATGCCGAAATTATCAGCATCGACACTGGGGACGCGGCGAAAGCACCGGGAGTGCAGGCCGTATTAACGGGGGAATATTTTACAGGGCTTTATGGCCAGATTTTAGGCGACCGGCCGGTTCTTGCCGCGGGGAAAGTGCGGTATTATGGTGAACCGGTCGCTTTGGTAGTGGCCTACAGCGAACTAGAGGCCATTCAGGCAGCCTTACGCATCAAAGTTGAATACCGGCCGCTGACGGTGGTGAACTCGTTGGCCGCGGCGCTAAAGCCGGATACTCCGTTGATTCACGAAAATTTAGGTTTCTACAGCCATGTTGTGCCGGAAGTATACCCGGAACCCGGTTCCAATATAGCGCACCGCGTGAAAATCCGCAAAGGGAATATGGAACAGGGCTGGGCAAAGAGTGAGGTGATCGTAGAAGGACAGGTTGTGTTGCCGCAATCCGACCATGCGGCCATGGAAACCCGCTCGGCCATCGTGGAAATTTTACAGGATGGCCGGATCATTGTTCACTCGGCAACGCAAGGGCCTTTTGCCGTGAAGCACCTGATGAGCACCCTGTTTTCACTGGATATGGGGAAAATTATCGTAAAAACCGGCCTGGTTGGCGGTTCTTTTGGCGCCAAGACCACGGTCCAGGCCGAGCTGCTGGCCTATTTAGGCTCCCGGGCCGCCGGCGGACGGCCGGTGAAAGTCACCAACACCCGGGAAGAAGATATTATAAGCGCGCCGGGACATATCGGGGTAGAGGCCATTATAAAGCTGGGTGCAACCAAGGCCGGCAAGATTATGGCCGCCGAAATGATCTATTTTCTCGACTGCGGGGCCTATACGGACAGTTCCCCTACCATGGCCAAGGCGATCGCCGGAGCCTGCACCGGTCCGTATAAAGTCCTAAATGTTCAGTGCGACGCCGTAGCCGTCTATACGAATCATCCCTATGTCACGGCATACCGGGGATTTGGGCACGGAGAACTGACCTTTGCCGTCGAAAGAATGATGGACAAGCTGGCAGCGGCTTTAGAAATGGATCCCTTGGAGCTGCGCCTGCTCAATGCCATTGCCCCGGGCGATTCTTCGCCGACCCGGGAAAAGCTTTATGCCAGCAATCTGGGCAACGTGACCGCATGTATCCAAAAATTAAAAGGATTAATTCGCTGGGAAGAAGGCCAGGTAACCCGGGTGGGCAAAAATTTGATCAGAGCCAAGGGATTGGGCTGTTTCTGGAAGACTTCGAGCAGTCCCGTGAATGCCATTTCCGGCGCCATCCTGTCGATGAACCGGGACGGCAGCATTAATCTCAACTGCGGCGTGGTCGAACTGGGGCAAGGGACAAAAACGGCGCTGGCCCAGATTGCCGCCGAAAAGCTGAATATGGATATCGACAAAATTCATGTGGCTATGGAAGTAAATACGGAAGTCTGCCCGGAACACTGGAAAACGGTGGCCAGCAAGAGCACTTATATGGCGGGCCGGGCGGTTTTGGAAGCGGCTAATGAGCTGATTAGGGAACTAAAAAGCGTCGGCGCCATTGCACTAAGGTGTCCGCCGGAAGACCTTGCCGTCGGCAACAGCCGGGTGCACCTGAATTATGACCCCGGATTCTACGTTGAATTCAAAGATATCGCCCATGGCTTCCGGTATCCTAACGGGAACGCCATGGGCGGACAGATCATGGGGCGCGGCAGCTATATCATGACCCGGCTGAGCACGCTGGACCCTAGTACAGGTTACGGAAAACCGGGACCGGGCTGGACGGTCGGCTGCCAGGCGGTGGAAGTGGAACTCGACAGCCGGGATTTTACCTATAAAATCCTCCGGGCCGCTACCGTGATTGATGTGGGGAAGGCGATCAACCCTAAGAATGTCCGCTGTGTGCTGCGAAGCGGCATGTGTATGGGCCTGAGTCTGGCCAGCCGGGAAGAACTGGTCTTTGACCAGGATGCAAGGGTGCTCAATCCCCAACTGCGCACCTATAAGCTAATCCGGT
Source organism: Allolucifera butyrica (assembly GCF_900476375.1). Taxonomy (GTDB): domain Bacteria; phylum Bacillota; class Negativicutes; order Sporomusales; family UPPP01; genus Lucifera; species Lucifera butyrica. The sequence goes on from NZ_UPPP01000054.1 coordinate 16,600, forward strand.
TTGGCGAGCAGCCGGAATATCTGATTGAACTGGTCGAGACCCCGCAGCTTGACGCTCCCTATGGTCAGCGCGGGGTGGGTGAGCACGGTCTGATTGGCATGCCGGCAGCATTGGCAAACGCCCTGTCGGCGGCTGCCGGAACAGACCTTGACCGGTTGCCGCTAACGCCGGAAGCCATCTGGAAAGCGAAAATAGGAGGCAGTCAATGATTCAGTATGATTTCGAGTACTACAAACCGGAATCGGTGCCGGAAGCGGTCGAGATCTTTCAAACCCTTATGTCCCAAGGAAAACAGCCGGTGTATTATTCCGGGGGAACGGAAATTATTACTCTGGGCCGGCTGGGCAAGCTGAGTACCGGTGCGGTTGTGGATATCAAAGGAATTCCTGAGTGTAATGTCCTGGATAAACAAAATGGCCGGCTGATAATGGGTGCCGGGGTATCCCTGACCCGGCTGGCGGAAACCAATTTATTTCCCCTGCTGACCGAATCGGCCGGCCGGGTGGCGGACCATACGTCCCGGGGAAAGATCACCCTGGGCGGCAATCTCTGCGGCAGCTTTATCTACCGGGAAGCGGTTTTATCCCTCCTGGCAAGTGACAGCAGCGTGATCATTACCGGCAGCGGGGGCACCCGAACCGTTCCGCTCATGGAAGCCTTCCGGGAACAACTGCAATTGGCGGCAGGGGAATTTTTGGTTCAGGTGACCACTGACGAAACCTATCTTAACCTGCCCCACAAGGGCGTTAAAAAGACCCGGCTGGACCGGATCAATTATCCGCTCGTTGCCATTGCGGTGTTAAAAACCGAAAACAACCGCCTGCAAATCGCCGTTTCCGGGCTGTGCTCGTTTCCTTTCCGCTCTCTTGCGATGGAAAATGAACTGAATAGCGAGGGTCCTCCGGAACAAAAAGTAACCAACGCCCTGCAGCATATTCCCGCGCCGGTTTTGGACGATGTCGAAGGTACAGCAGGCTATCGGCAATTTGTCCTGAAAAATACCCTGCTGGATGTGTTGGCTACTTTTTAGGAGGTGGGACGATGTTTCAGATGCTGACGAAAGGCTTGATTGAGCTGACTGTAAACGGCGAGAAACGAAGGGTTGTGGCCAACCCTTCGGACACGCTGCTTTTTGTGCTAAGAACCCAGCTCGGCCTGACCGGAGCAAAACCGGGCTGCGAAAATGGCGACTGCGGAGCTTGTACGGTTCTGGTCGACGGCTGGCCGCAAAAATCCTGTCTGGCGCTGGCGGTCGAAATGACCGGCCGGGATATTGTGACCGTGGAAGGACTGAAGGATGCGCCTGCCCAGAAAGCCTTTTTGGAGCAATGGGGGTTTCAATGTGGTTATTGCACTTCGGGGTTTCTCATGGTGTGTCATGCCCTATCCCGGATTCATCCCAATGCCTCCAATGAAGTGCTGGTCGACTGGCTGCAGTCCAACCTTTGCCGCTGTACCAGCTATGAAGAAATTGAAAGGGCCGTCCGGTCAATTATTCAAAACAGCGAGGAAATGCCCTCGCTGCCGTCCTGAGGAATCTATATTAAACCTTATTTTTGACCGCCGGTTTCACCTTGTAGCCGATATAAAGGCATATTAGCCAGGCCGGCGTAATGTACAGGGAGAAGCGCAGATCCGGCATCAGGCTCATAATACCGACAACGGCCGCCAAAAAAGCCAGACTGATGTTGGAGGTAAACGGATACAGCGGCATTTTAAATAAAATCTGCTTATTTTCCCGTTCTTTTTGCCGGTGAAACTTCAATTGCACGATTAAAATAATCGCCCAGTTGATAATGATGGAAATTGTGGCCAGCGCCATTAAATACATAAATACCTTTTGTGGATTACCTATTATCTTTTACCAATTACCGAAAAACCGCGTCAGCGGTTTTTCTCATTGTCATTCATTTGTCACAAAATTAGCGTACTCTTTTAAAAGAAATAATTTCCATAGAACCCACATTTCTCACCCTGAACTTATCGCGGCAATATTTCTCCCAATTTATAGCCGCAAAGTAAATAATGAATTTATATTTCGAAAGGTCGTGCTAAATATGAAAACCGGCTTCCGCCGCATGGTACAATCCATGACTATACTAATCGGTCTACTTGGGGTCTTTGCCTGGGCATCGTGGGACCAACTGGGCAATCTGGCTCATATGTATCTGCCGGAAACAGCGACAAGCCTGCGGGGACAATGGGTCGGCATTCTGGACGTTGAGAAACCATCGGCTTCTCTGGCGAAGAAGTCAGAGAAGGCTGTGATCCGTATCGATTTCCGCGGGTCTAACGCCGCTCTTGGCATCTATGAAGGGAAAGGGGAGCTTTTTATTGAGGGGGAGAAGAATCCGCGCCCTCTCAAACTTACTTTCGTTCGGGAAAAGGAAAATGGAACCGTAAACGCTATGGTTGAATGTGAGGGGATCAATTTCTTTGATGGAAAAAAGAGCGCCGGCATGATGGCGGTAAAATTGCAAGGCATCGGCGCCTCGCCGCTAAAAGTCGTCGGAATGCTTTACAAAGGAGATGATGCGGAATATCAGGCTCTGCGTATGGGTCTCGGTGAGAGTGCGCTGCCAACCGATACGGGTGAACAATAAATTGTGGCTGCCGTTCAGTTCTTTTTATAAATTTTTATACGAAATGTGACAAGATATAATAAAAACTAACAAAAATGTGTAAAAAACAAATCGATTTCTAATGATTGAGTAGTAAACTATTCAATGTACTACCAAATTATTTTTGTCCTCATTTCGGTGAGGACCATTTTTTGAAATCAGTCGCACCAAATATAACTGCTTGGTAAAATAGCGAAATTTATTTCCCCCTCCCGCTATTTTGTCAGCTAGATTTCACAGTCCTCTATTCATGCCCTTCACTTTTGTGAAGGGATTTTCTTACTTATTCCACTTTTCGCGGCCCTCTGTCATTCGACAATCATTGTGAAATGTGGGACTCACGTTGTTGCGGCCAAGCGTTTTCATTCAACGTACGCCTTAGGTGAATGCTCGCAGTGCCTAGTATCTGCATCTTTTTAAGCAGGGCTCTATTAACATTAGCAAATTCCTCTAAAGCGCGACAGGCAGAAGCGAAAATTAAGGTTATATTTTGATATAGTAATGACCGCTAATATGATTAGCGGTCATTACATTGAAGCATGAAAAGACAACTGCTTTTGTATTATTTAATCTAAAAATATTAGCCTGATTTGATACATGAGGGGCAAGAATACTACATGATCATGCCGCCGTCTACATTAAGAACCTGACCCGTAATATATCTTGCCTTATCGGATACCAAAAACAGGACTGCATTGGCAACGTCTTCCGGGTTGCCGTAGAATCCCATTGGTATCAGAGACAACATTTTTTTTGATATGTCGTCAGAAAGTGCTTCCGTCATGTCTGACAGGATATAGCCAGGAGCAATTGCATTGACGGTAATACCCCGTTCCGCCAATTCCTTGGCGGTTGTTTTAGTTAACCCAATTAGCCCCGCTTTAGATGCCGAATAATTTGCTTGTCCAATATTTCCCATGAGCCCTACCACACTAGTTATATTTATGATCCTGCCGGAATTCTGCTGCAGCATCCGCTTAGAAATTAATTTCGTACAATGAAATGCGCCGGTTAAATTCGTTTTTAATACGGCTTCCCAATCTTCCGCCTTCATCATCATAAGTCGGGCGTCTTTCGTAATCCCTGCATTGTTTACAAGAATGTCAATTCTACCAAATTTTTTGACAATGGAATTCACGACTTCTTTCACGGAACTCTCGGCGGTAACATCGATTTTAAAGCCATCCGTTTCAATTTCATAAATCTTCGCAATCGATTCCGCAACCGCTTTCGCTTTTTCTTCATTGGTGCCGGTAATAATCACTTTTGCTTTTTCTTCGGCAAGCTTTTCAGCTATCGTTCTGCCTAATCCGCGAGTACTGCCGGTAATTAGGGCAATTTTATCTTTCAATCCTAAAACAGCCATAATTTTTCTCCTTATAAGTTTGGTTGTCAATTCTTCAGTATGATATTATCCAAATGTTACCACACCCCTGAGTCTTCAGTCAAATTAGGTGAGAAACATAATCCTTTTTTGAAAGTATGGCAACCGTTAACGGCATGCCTGAGTGGACATTTAAAATGATTCTCTGGTACATTTTTCCTAAACTATTGAGTCCTAGTCCTGCGCGGATGGACGAAAGGCCGCACGGCGGTTTTATGCTTGCGTTTTATTTGACATTATCGGAACTAAGAAATCGATAGATACGGAAATGCTCTTTATTAAGAATTTGAAAACAACTCCCAAGAAACCGTATTTGTGTAGGAGTAAAACGCAGGATGGTTATCAAGGAGAGTGCTACGGAGTTTACTATCAATCTCAAAAAGAAGTGCCTCGAATTCTAGAAATGATTAATATGAAAATGTCTGTTAAAGAATGAGTAAATAGCCGGCGGCCTCGACAATCATAATATATAGTAAAGGTTGCGGAGAATAATAATATAATATCCGCAGGAGGTGCGGAGAATGCTGGCGGTTTACATACATGAATTACCAGATTGGCCAAATTTTCAATGGGATTATAATGCCTTGGTGGTAAAATTAGCCAACGTTCGTTTTAAACAAGGTAAGCTAATTGGTGAAATGAAGTCTATTGGCTTTTCTCTTCAATTGGAAGCAGTCGTACAAACGATAACCCAGGATGTTGTGAAATCTAGTGAAATAGAAGGGCAAATACTCAACCCGGATCATGTCCGTTCATCCGTAGCGCAGCACATGGGGGTAGATAACGGAGGATTGCCACCTGCAGGAATACCGATGGCGTGGTTGAAATGCTTTTGGACGCAACTCGTAACTATAACGACAAATTGACTAAAAAACGGTTATTCGGCTGGCATTCGGCGTTATTCCCGACCGGTTACAGTGGACTTAACCATGTTACGGTTGGAGCATGGCGGAAAGGTCCAATGCAGGTATTATCCGGCCCCTATGGCCGGGAACGCGTACTCTTTGAGGCTCCGGAAGCCGAACGCCTTGAAAAGGAAATGTCGGCTTTTATTAAATGGTTTAATAACGAAAACGACGGTATTGATCTTGTACTGAAGGCCGGGATTGCACACCTTTGGTTTGTCACCATTCATCCATTTGATGATGGCAACGGGCGTATTGCCCGTGCTCTCGCCGATATGTTGTTGGCGCGGTCAGAGAATAGCTACCAGCGATTTTATAGTATGTCTGCGCAGATCCGACAGGGACGCGATGATTATTATAACTGTTTAGAAGCTGCTCAAAAAGGCGCGTTGGATATAACCGAAACTTTAGACTGGTTTTTGGCGTGCATGGACAGGGCATTGGATCAGGCTAGAGACTGTTTGATTAACGTACTTCAAAAAGCCAAGTTTTGGGATTCAATTGCCGATCAGCAACTTAGTGAACGGCAGCGGAAAATTATAAGGATGCTTTTAGAGGATTTCAAGGGAAATCTAACTTCCAGCAAGTGGGCAAAATTATGCAAATGTTCTCAAGATACGGCAAACCGTGATATAAACGATCTTGTTAAGCGGGGTATACTTTTTAAAGGTCCGTCAGGAGGCCGTAGTACAAATTACCTGTTGATTAAGGAATTAATTTAAAGATATCTTTACAAGTAGTCTGAAATTTCCTATAATGATTATTGGGTACGTATGCAAGAATAAATAAAAGGATAATGCTATGTCAATTACAACCAAGGATATTGCCAGAATTGCCAATGTCAGCCAGTCAACCGTATCGCGTTGCCTGAACAACAGCCCGTTTGCCTCGGAAAAAACGAAACAGCGGATACTAAAAATTGCGGAGGAACATGGTTTCCAGTTTAATGCGAATGCAAGAAGTCTAAAGGTAAATAAAACGTATACTATTGGCCTGATCCTGCCGCAAAGCATGGTGGATCACGGCTTTGACGTACACTCCCGGGCCTGGCAGGATACATTAATCGAGAACTTAACGCAACTGCAGTTTGATGTCATCGTATCGCCCTCTTTTGGGCAAAGCAATATTCGAAAACTCATCGCTTCGCAAAAAGTGGACGGCTTTATTATTTTACAACCGGAACTCGATATCGAAACGATGGATTATCTGGAAAAGTCTGATATTGCGTATGTCTTTTGCAAGTATTTGCCGGATGTTTGCAAGAACAGAGATGTGGACTATGTCCATGCCGATCAAATCAAAGGCGGGTATTTGGCCGGCGAACATCTGCTAAAACTGGGACATAAAAAGATACTGTGCATTTCGGCCGATGTTGCCGGCGGTGAATTCAAACTGCGGACGGAAGGCTGTAAGGGTGCCTTTTATGATCATAATGTACCCTTTAATGACAAGCTGCTGTTTTTTGGTGACAGTACATTTACTTCGGGTTTTCAGTTGATAAAGAAGAATGTGGATCTATTGAAAAGTATTACTGCTATCTTTGCGCAAAATGATTTGATGGCTTTGGGCGTTCTGTCGGCGTTGAGGGAATTGCATATTAAAGTGCCGGAAGACATCGCGGTAGTAGGGTATGACAATACGGAATTGTGTACGTACTTTTCACCCAATCTGACTTCGATTCACCAGCCATACAAGGAAATTGCACTTTTGACTTGCAAGCGCTTAATTGAATTATTGGAAAATAAAGGGGACCATGTGAAACAAAAGTTAGCAATTCAGCCGAAACTAGTCGTTAGGGAATCAACCGGCAATATGCTGCCATAACAATAATTTTTTTTATAACTTTTTGCATACGATTCCAGGAAACATGATTGAAATACAGATTTGTAGTTATAATGATTCAGTAATGTCAGGGGTTGTTACACTGGTAACGAATCCAATGATTTTGTAGAATACGGGTGAAAAGGGAGGAGAGATTTTATGCTGACCTAATCGGTTGTCTCGGCAGTTTCATCTTAATAGTAAAAGATAGGAGTTGGTTACTATGCTAAAATCGGCGTGTATTGAAATGCTTTTTACCGAAGTTCCTTTTTATGAAAGATTTGCCCTGGCCAAGGAAGCCGGTTTTGACTATGTGGAATTTTGGTCATGGACCGACAAAGACATTGATACGATTAAACAGTTATGCGATCAATACAGTCTGAAGATCGCCAGCTTTTCCGGCGACAAAGATTTTTCCCTGGTAAATAAAGCGGAAAAGGAAGCTTATATTGATTTTATTAAAAAATCGATAAAAACAGCGCAGCGGCTACATTGCGGCCATTTGGTGATTCACTCCAATGCTCTCGGTGAAGGCGGCGTGGTTGTAAATCATTATAATGAAATAAGCGATTACGAGAAGTTTGCCAATATGTACGATGTTTTAAGACAACTGGCTCCTATGGCGGAGGAAAATAAAACTGTTCTGGTATTGGAAGGGTTAAATATATATCAGGACCATGTGGGCAATTTTCTGGCCTATACAAAGGATGCCGTTACTTTGATACAGATGGTAAACTCCGAATATATCAAGGTTTTATATGACGTTTACCATATGCAAATTAATGAGGGAAATATTATGGATACCTTGACGAAGTGTATCGACTCTATTGATTACATACATATTGCGGATGTTCCCGGCCGGCATGAGCCTGGGACCGGAGAAATTAACTTTAAAAATGTTATGAATCAATTGCGCAAACTAGACTACCGCGGTATTGTCGGTTTTGAACTTTCTCCTTCCCGTGCCTCCCTGGAAGTCGTGAAAGAATTGATAAAGCTGTAAAAGTATTATTATTTTATTTAAAAAATACCGACGATTGATAAGATTCAGTCAAGTGCTTGTTAAAGACCCTTTGGGTCTTTCTAGGAAGTAGAAGTTTTTGTTGAAACAGGAGGGCTTACAATGGATAAGAAAATGAAAGTCGGCATCATTGGTGCAGGCCGGATTGGTCAACTTCATGCCACGGCGATTGTGAAGAACTTTCCGGCAGTGGAAGTGGTTGCGATCGTTGATATTTATGCCGATAAAGTGAAGGAATGGGCGCATAGTCTGAGAATCGCCAATGTTTATGATGATTATAAGCAGTCATTTACGATCCTGAAATCGCGGCGGTCATTATCTGCTCTTCCACGAACACCCACTCGCAAATGATCATCGAAGCGGCCCAGGCCGGTAAACATATCTTCTGTGAAAAACCGATTGATTTCAGCATCGACCGGATTCAGGCCGCGCTTGACGCAGTAGAAAAAGCGGGAGTTAAGTTGCAGATAGGATTTAATCGGCGGTTTGATCATAATTTTAAAAGAGTCAGAGAACTGATTCAAAATGGAGAAATCGGTGATGTGCAGATTGTTAACGTCATTTCCCGCGACCCGGCGCCACCGCCAATTGAATATGTGAAAGTTTCGGGCGGGTTGTTCCTGGATATGACCATCCATGATTTTGATATGGTGCGTTATTTGACCGGCAGCGAAGTGACCGAAGTATATACCAATGCGGGCGTACTCGTAGATGAGCGGATTGGCGAAGCTGGCGATGTGGATACTGCTTTGATCAGCTTAAAGTTCCAAAATGGCGCCATCGGTACGATTGACAACTGCCGCCAGGCCGTATTCGGCTATGACCAGCGAGTGGAAGTACTGGGGTCGAAAGGCGGCATAACCGTAACGAATGATATTCCCACCAACGTAGTTTTGAGTACTGATTCGGCGGTAATTGCCGGCAAACCTAAATATTTCTTTCTCGAACGGTACCTGGAATCCTATGAAGCGGAAATGAAAGAATTTTTCCGTTGTATATTGAATGATACGGAGCCTGTAGTCTCGGGAATTGACGGACTAAAACCGGTACTCATCGGTCTGGCGGCCCAGGAGTCCTGCCGGACGGGAAAACCGGTTAAATTAGAAGGGTAAGTGCAACAAATTTTGAATATTGAGGGGGGAAATAATTTATGAATCGTGAACAGCTTACCTTGGATGTGATTCGCCGAAAAAATACAAACTATCTTCCCAGCCAGATTGAGTTCACTAATCTGCGGAAGAAAATGGAGATAGGAGAGTATTTGGGGCTGAAAACGGAGGCCGAAGTTGATTCCTATCTGGGAAATCATATAAAATGGACAACACATCTGGATGATGTACCGACCAAAGAGCTATATAATCAGGAAAAAATGGTTGAAGCGGAACGGGAAGGCCGTGTTACGATCCATCGAGATAAAGGAACTGTCGTCGACGGCTGGGGAATGGAATTTGAGCTTACGGCAACTACTTACTTCAATATGGCGCATCCATTAAAAGAAGTAAGCGAAAAGCCGGAACTGCTTGCTAATTTCAAAGCACCACCCCTTCCGGTGGAAATCCGGGATGTTTTATTTCGCAGTGCGGAAGCGGACCTGAAAAAGTATTCCGGAGATTTCCTTGTCTATCTCAGTGGTTATAACGGTATATGGGAAAAAGGCTATAATTTGGTCGGAATCGAAGATTTCATGTGTTATCTTGCTGCAGAGCCGGAGATTGCCTGCCGGATTATGGATGTAGTTTGCGACTATAAAGTTGAGATGGCCAGGGAGTGTGGAAAACGCGGTTTTAAAATCGGCCACTTTGGTGATGACCTTGGGACTCAGATATCTACTTTAATATCAGAAGACATGTTTGTAAAATATTTTAAACCGCGTTATGCAAAAGTTTTTGCTGCTTTTAAAGAAGCCGGCATTCCTGTGCAGATGCATTCATGCGGCCGGATTACACCCTTTATTCCTCATCTTATTGAAATTGGCCTGGATGTGTTAGAACCGGTTCAGACCTGTATGGATATTCGCTTCCTTAAACGGGAGTATGGCAATGACTTGATTTTTTATGGCGGTGTCGATACGCAGGAGTTATTGGCGTTTAAAACACCACAGGAAGTATATGATGAAACGATGCGTACAATTGAAATATTGGGGAAAAATGGCGGCTATATTTGCGGTCCGTCACAGGAAATAATGAATAACGTGCCGGTTGAAAATACGATCGCCCTGGCCAAAGCAATTAGAAAAAGCCGGGGAGAAGATTAGACGGATACGGCTTGATTTTCCTGGCCGGCAAACTGGCTGTTGTAAAGGTCGGCGTAAAAGCGGCCCTTCGCCAGCAGTTCGGCATGGGTGCCTTTCTCAATAATGCGGCCGCTGTCCATCACCAGGATTAAATCGGCATCCCGAATGGTGGATAACCGGTGGGCGATGACGAAACTGGTTTTTCCCTGCAGCAGGGCGGTCATCGCCTTTTGGATCAAAAGCTCGGTCCTGGTGTCAACACTGCTGGTAGCCTCGTCAAGAATCAGGATGGCTGGATTGGCCAGGATAGCCCGGGCAATGGTTAGAAGCTGTTTTTGACCCTGGGATATATTAGTGGCTTCTTCATTGAGGACGGTAGCATAGCCGTCGGGCAGGGTTCTGATAAAGTGGTCGGCGTGAGCCGCCCGGGCCGCCTGCACAATCTCTTCCTCCGTGGCATCCTTGCGGCCATAGGCGATGTTATCCCGGATCGTGCCATGAAAGAGCCAGGTGTCCTGCAGCACCATGCCGAAAATCATACGCAGACTGCCCCGCTGTAAATCACGGATATCAACGCCGTCCAAGGTAATTTTGCCGTTGTTTATTTCATAGAAACGCATTAATAAGTTTACCAGGGTGGTCTTGCCCGCTCCGGTAGGGCCCACGATCGCAATGGTCTGTCCCGGCTCGACATCCAGATTCATATTTTCAATCAGGATCGTGTCTTTTTTGTAACCGAAGTTAACGTTATGGAAGCGGACCGCACCCTGTGGTGATTCAATATTCAAGGCTTCTTTTTTATCCGGGATTTCTTCCGCGGCATCTAAAAGTTCAAATACGCGTTCCGCCGACGCGGCGGTGGACTGGATGATATTGGCGATATTAGCAGTTTGCACGATAGGCATGGTAAACTGCCGGGAATATTGAATAAAAGCCTGGACATCGCCGATTTCAAGCTTCTCTTTGGCGACCAGAATTCCACCGGTCACGCAAACCAATACATAGCCGATATTGCTGATAAAATTTATGAGCGGCATAATCAGGCCGGACACGAACTGAGCCTTCCAGCCGGCAGTATATAACCTTTCGTTAATCCGGTTGAACCGGTCAAGCGATTGTTTCTCGTAGCCAAAGGCCTTAACAATTGTATGTCCCCCGTACATCTCCTCCACATGGCCGTTTAGCTCGCCCAATTCCTGCTGTTGAGCGGCAAAATAATTCTGGGAACGTTTAGTGATATTCGCTGTCAGCAGAAAGGAAAGAGGCAGGATTATGAAAGCGATGAGACTCATTACCGGGCTGATGGTCAACATCATAATGACTACGCCGGCAATGGTAATTACGGAGGTGATCAGCTGGGTCATACTCTGCTGCAGCGTGGTGGCGATGTTGTCAACGTCGTTGGTAACCCGGCTCAAGATTTCGCCGTGGGTATTGGCGTCAAAATAGCTGAGCGGCAGACGGGCCAGCTTTTCATTAATATCGTTACGCATGGCGAAAACGGTTTTTTGGGCAATGCCTGCCATGAGGTATTGCTGGATATAGCTGAAAAATGAGCTGAAAAGGTAAAGTCCGGCGAGTAGCATAATAATTTGCAATATATAGTGATAATCCACCTGGGCGCCGGGCACATGTTTTAATTTGAGCAGGATGCCGGCAAATAGACGGGTGGTGGCCAAACCCAGAATTTTTGGGCTGACCGTGCTGAAAGCCATACTGAAAACAGCCATGAGAAAAACTGTTAGAAGCTGAAGTCTGCGGGGTTTTAAATAGCTTAGGAGCCTTTGCAGGGTGCCCTTAAAATTCTTCGCTTTTTCAACCGGCAGTCCCAACTGGCCTCCCAGGGGGCCTCTGCCGAAAATCGGGCCGGATCCTCCGCCCGGTTTCTGCTCTTTCGCTGCTCCGGTCATGCCTATTCCCCCCCTGACAGCTGCGAGGCTACAATTTCACGATATACTCCGCAGGTTGCTAAAAGTTCTTCATGGTTTCCGCTCCCCGCAATGACGCCATTGTCCATAACGAGAATCCGGTCGGCATTGATTACAGTGCTTACCCGCTGGGCGATGATGATTACGGTGGAATTCCCGGTTTCTTCTTTTAACGCTGCCCGCAGCCGGGCATCCGTTTTATAGTCAAGCGCCGAGAAGGTATCGTCAAAGATGTAGATTTCCGGTCTTCGCACCAGGGCACGGGCAATGGCCAGCCGCTGCTTCTGTCCACCTGAAACATTGGCGCCACCCTGAGCAATTACAGAATCGAAACCATCTTTCATGGCAGTGATAAATTCGGTGGCCTGGGCGGTTGCTGCTGCCTGCCTGACCGCCTCGGCGGGGGCCCCTTCGCTGCCGAACCGGATATTGTCGGCGATGGTACCAGTAAAGAGCACCGCTTTCTGGGGGACAAAACCGATTTTGGCCCGCAGGCTTTGCTGCGAGAGTTCCCGCACATCCACTCCGTCAATCAGAATGCGGCCGCGGTCAACATCATAAAAGCGCGGTATCAAATTGACCAGCGTGGATTTACCCGCGCCGGTACCGCCAATAATAGCGGTAACCTCATCCGGGCCGGCCTGGAATGAAATATTGTCAATAGCCGGTTTTTCGGCGCCGGGATAACGGAAGGTTACATTTTTAAACTCCACCAGGCCTTTTTGCTTGCCGGTGCTCTTGATTTGCACTGCATCCTTTATATCCGGGACCGTGTCCAGTACCTCGTTGATTCTCACCGCGGAAGCCTGGGCACGGGGAATCATAACAAACATTATGGACACCATCACCAGGGAAAACATAATTTGCATGGAATACTGAATAAAGGCCATCATATTCCCAACTTGCATATCACCATAGTCGACCCGGATACTGCCGAACCAGAGAATCGCAATGGTGGTAAAATTCATTACCAGCATCATAAGAGGAAACATAGCAGCCATTTGCCGGTTCACCCGGATGGCGACGCCGGTAAGATCGTAGTTGGCCTGGCCGAAACGCTTCTTTTCATGGTCAATGCGGTTAAAGGCACGGATTACCCGGATACCGGTGAGGTTCTCCCGCAAAACAAGATTTAACCGGTCCAGTTTGGCCTGCATGGTCCGGAACAGCGGGATACTTCTGCCGGCAATTAGAAAGATAGCCGCAGCCAGGAGGGGAAGGACCGCCACAAAGACCAGCGACAGCGTGGCATCGGTGGAAACCGCCATGATGATTCCGCCGACGGCCATCATGGGTGCACTGATCATCAGGCGTAGAATCAGAAGCAGCACTTGCTGCACCTGGTTTATATCATTGGTTGTTCTGGTAATAAGCGAGGCGGTGCCGATTTGGTCAAACTCATGGAGGGAATAACTTTCTGCCCGGGAGAAAACGCTGCTGCGCAGGTCCTTGCCGAAGCCGGCGGACGCCTTGGCCGATAAATAACTGGCCAGTACGGTACAGGCGGCGCTGCCGGCAGCGACCAGCAGCATCAAACCGCCAATGTGGAAAATGTACCGGCTATTCCCATTCACGATGCCGCGATTGACAATGTCTGCCAACAAAGCCGGCAGATACAGCTGGGCCATGGATTGGAAAAACATGAATACCAGTACAGCGGTCACAGAAAAGGCATAGGGTTTCAAAAAACTGAACAATTTAATCATTTTTATTATTCTCCGTTGTTTCCAATAGCCGCCGCAGTATTGCGAGCCCGTCGAGTATTTTTGTCTGTTCTTCCGGCGTTGCCTTCTGAAAGGCTGAGACAAAGTCTGAAAACATAGTCTGATGCAGCTTGTTTTTCCAGTCGTCGCTAACCGGGCCGGATAGTTTTACTTTGGTAATCCGGCGGTCTTGCGGGTGCTGGATGCGTATCGCCAGTCCCTTATTTTCCAGCCGGTCTATGATTCCTGAGACGGTACTGTGGGAAAGTCCTACTTTTTGACTCAATTCTTTCACGCTCAGCTCGCCGTAATGAAGCAGCAAGCCCATAACAATTCGCTGAGGAATGGTAAAGCCGTCTTTGGCTGTCTCGGGGTCCATACCCCGCCGCATACTCCGCAGCAAAAAAAGCATATTTTCCAGTAGTTTCTGGATTGCCGGGTCTTCATGCAAAGTGGCAGCCTCCTTAAAATATGTTCGAACGCGACGCGTCGTGCATGAACATATTTTATTACCAGCGCGAACTACTGTCAAGCTGCTTTTCGCGGTAAGGCGGAAGATTTTTGTTATACTTTTGCAACAATTTTCCTGTATTATATAAAGTGGTTCAACATCCTCATTAACCTTACCACTACAGCAAATAGGCCCTTGGTCCCGCAACTGGGGGTCTGTTTGATGTTTAAAATGATAAAGGAGGTTTGTGTGGAAATGGGTGATCCATTTCAGTTTATCAAGAGAAACTGCCTCATTCTTGTCTATTCAGCAATAATTTGTTTTGTACTATGGGGAATGACGTTCGCCGTAATTCCTCCCAAGGTCGCTAAGGCCAGGCAGGGGCCGGCGACGACGGATTTACAGGCCCTGGCCATGCTTGATTTGAATGCGCCGGGAATGGAACAAGTGAAAGCGGCCGCCCAGGCAAACGATCTGGCGGCAGTAAAGCGGAGCTATCTGGAATATCGCCGCTTGGTTTCAACGGCCAAGTGGTTGGTCATGCCGGACTCCCGGCCGGCCAGGGCGGCTGCTGCCGGCGACCCGGCCAGCGATCCGGCCGGCGACCGGATTTGCGCCCACCTGATTCAAAATTCGGTTTACCATTCTGCGCCGAAGTTTGTGCCGATGGGGCAGGAGTTTAATTGGACCTTCAATCCCGCTTCCCGCACGGACCCTGCTTATACCAATGAATGGACGTATTGTACAATTGGCCGTACTCCGTTTTGGAAAACCCTGGCGGATGCCTACTGGAAAACCGGCAATGAAAAGTACGCCGGCGAATGGGTGGCGCAGTTGGAAGATTTCGCGGCGAAAAATCCTGTTAATGCCAGGCTGGCTCCGGGAGAACCTTCGTTATGGCGGAGTCTTGACGCCAGCGAGCGGATGAAAGATTCCTGGCCCTACGCCTACTATCATTTTCTCAACAGTCCGGCCTTTACGCCGGAGGACCAGTGGATTTTTCTCCGCTTACTGAATGATCATGCCCAATTGCTCCGGCGGGCGCTGGAGAAGCCTGACCGCACCGGCAACTGGGTGACTTCGGAGTGTTTCGGCCTTTATACAATTGGCGTCTTGTTTCCCGAGCTGAAAGAAGCGCCCTTATGGCGGGCGCTGGCCATGAGCCGGCTGACACAGGAGTTGGACCGAACGGTCCCGCCGGATGGGTTTGAAGCGGAACTGACCCCCAGTTATCAGTACGACTCCCTGAATAGTTACACCGGGCCGCTGCGCCTGGCAAAGCTCAATCACTTAGCGGTGCCGAAAGAATTTTATGCGAAATTGCTAGCCATGTATCAGGCGCCGGTTCTGATGATGGACCAAAGCGGCCGGGATGTGCCGACGAACGATTCAGCCTACATGGATGTGACCGGCAAAGCCCGGGAGGGAATGGAACTTCTCGGCAACGATCCTTTATTAGAATGGGCTGTCTCCGGGGGGAAAGCGGGCCGGCAGCCGCCGGACTCCACTATGCTGCCTTATGCCGGTTTTTACGCCATGCGCGGCGGCTGGAAGAAAGACGACGTATTCCTGTTCTTTCGCGGCGGGCCCCCAGGGATTGGCCACCAACACGAAGACATGCTGGAAGTGGTGCTGCGAGCCTGGAACAAAACACTGCTGCTGGATCCGGGAACATACAGTTATGACCACTCCGACTGGCGGCGTTTCACGACTGGTACGGCCTCGCACAACACAATCATTGTTGATGGCAAGTGGCAGCATCGCGGTCCGGGGAAAGGGCCGGTGTCTGAGCCGGTCCATAATCAGTGGGTCACGTCACCCTTCTTCGATTATGTGGCGGCGACCTATGACGGCGGGTATCAGCAAAATGTCTACGATCCTACCCGCGAATTCGCGCCGGAAAAATGGGTGGGAGACCTCGACCGTTCCATCAGCCATACCCGCCGGGTATTATTTCTTAAGCCCTATTATGTGCTGGTTCTGGATACATTGGACGGAACCGGCAGCCATACTTTTGATGCTCATTTTCATTTGGATGCACCGGCGGCCTATTTGGATACTGAGACCCAGGCGGCGTTCAGCCGGAATACCGGTGATGTGCAACTGGCGCTTTATCCATTGGCACGGGACCACTTGACGGCCGAAATTATCCAGGGTCAAAAAGAACCGCTGCTTGGCTGGTTTCCTGATCAGCACCGGACAATTCCCACAGTGCGCTATCGGAAACAGCAGGAAGCCCCGGCTGTTTTTGCCACCTTTTTGTATCCCTACCGGGGAAGGGAACCGGAGTTTGCGGCCCAGCCGGCGGCCGTAGAAAGTACCGGGTTATGGGCGCAGCAAATTCGGACCTCCCTGGAGCAGGCGGAAGTAGTTATCGCCACAGATAATACGGCGAAAGATTTTAGTCTGAATTCCCAGCAGCTAGGTTTATTGCAAGCCCGGGCGGCAGGGATGGTCATCCGGACTCCCGAGGCGCGGAAGGATGCCGGACCCATGCTTGGCGGCTGGCTGTTAAGCGCTTATCAAGACCGGCAATGGAATTTCACCTTAGACCTTCCCGCCGCCATTATGTGGAGCGAACAGCCCGGTGAACTATTCATTTATAACGCCGGCAGCCAGTCTTGCCGGCTAAAAATCACGGCTCCATTTTTCCGGGAAGTCACGCTGGCGCCTCAGACCTGGACTCATGTGACTGGGAAAGCGGCAGAGCCAGTCAGTCAGCCGCCGCAGTGGTTCACACCGCTGGACAGTGCGCCGGCCGCCCCGAACCTCGCTAAATAGTTTACAAAGCATAAAAAATACCCATAACCTGCATTGGTTATGGGTATTTTTGGTAAACTCTTATGCCCTGAGACCTGCACTGCGAGCCGAATGGCTACAGTATCAAGATAACCGGATGGGTTTTTCCGTCATCGAGCAACGGAACGCGGGGACCTTTCTTACGGTCTTCCTCCGTAAGGGGAACATCCCGTCCGTCAACTTGGAGAGCCGTGGCTCCCTCCGGTTGGTGCGACGGATTTTTGACCGTAATCAAATAGGTGGCGCTGCCAAAGCGGTAACTGACAGAAAACTCCGGCCATTCCCGGGGAATGCACGGGTGAAGGTGCAGCCAGTTGCCGCGGCGGCGAAGGCCGAGAATCCATTCGACGCCTGCCTGATACATCCAGCCTGCGGCTCCGGTGTACCACGTCCAGCCGGCCCGTCCCTGGTGCGGCTCCGCCGTATATACGTCGGCGGCCATGACATAAGGCTCACCGGCATACTGCCGCACTTCCTTGGCAGTGCGGGTGTGATTGAGCGGGTTTAACAGCTGAAATAATTCAAATGCCTTGTCGCCGTTACCAAGCCGGCACCAGGCGATAATGCTCCAGATAACACCGTGGGTATACTGGGCGCCGTTCTCCCGGATTCCGGGCGGGTAGCCCTGAATATAGCCGGGACTCGGTTCCGTATGGTCAAACGGCGGCGTTAAAAGACGGGCGACAGCAAGGTCCCGGTCCACCAGTTCACGGTCAAAGGCCTGCATTGCCGGCAGCGCCTTCTCCTGCGGCGCTGCGCCGGAGATGACGGACCACGACTGGGCGATCGCATCAATCCGGCATTCCTCATTGTAGATAGAACCCAGCCATTGCCCGGCGTCGGTGAAAGCCCGCCGGTACCACTGGCCATCCCAGGCATGTTCGTCAAGGGAAGCAGCCAGTTGTTTGCCTAGGTCCCGGTAGAGCTCTGCCTGTTTCGACGCACCGTGCTGCCGGCATAACTCTGCGAACCGGTTCAGCACATCACAGAGAAACCAGCCGAGCCAGACACTTTCGCCGCGGCCTGCCGCGCCGGCCAGATTCAGTCCGTCATTCCAGTCGCCGATGCCGATCAGCGGCAGTCCGTGCTCGCCGAAGCGCCGGACCGACCTGTCGATGGCCCGTAAACAGTGTTCCAAAATAGTACCGTTCTGGGGGGAGACTTGGATCGGTTCGTAGCGTTCGTATTCATTTTCCGCTAACGGTTCGCTATGAAGAAAGGGGGCCACTTCGTTAAGGATGCTGCTGTCTCCCGTATGCTCGATATACCGCCCGACGGCATACGGCAGCCACAGCAGGTCGTCGGCGAAACGCGTGCGGATACCGCGCTGTGTTTCCTCATGCCACCAGTGCTGCACATCGCCTTCTTTATATTGATGCGCGGCGTGCAGTAAAATTTGCGCCCGGGTCAAGTCGGGACGGGAGTGCAGGAGCGCCACCGAATCCTGCAACTGATCGCGGAAGCCGTATGCGCCGCCGGCCTGGTAAAAGGCGGACCGCGCCCACATCCGGCAGGCAAGGGCCTGATACAGGAGCCAGCCGTTTACCATTAAATCCACCTCCGGCGCCGGTGTGGAAACAGAGATTTGACCCAGCGTATCTTCCCAAAATTGCCGTACCCGTTCCAGAGCCTGGTCACAAGCCCGAGGCTGACTGTACTTTTTGGCCAGTTTCAGGGCGGCATCCCGGGAATGCTCCGCGCCGAGCAGGATATAGAGGGTCCATTCGGCTCCCGGTTCAAGTTTTAGCTTGGCTTGCACTGCGCCGCAAGCGTCAAAAAGAGGACCAGTCTGACCGGACAGGCGTTCCCGGGTTAGCGCCGCCGGGGTTTGCCAGTTGCCGTTGCGGCCGAGAAATTCGCTGCGGTCTGCTGTCCAGGTTAGACCGTCGCCAGGTTGTTCGCCTGCTTCGTCCGGTGAATATATGCCCAAAACGCCCCAGGCATCGCGAAATATTTCCTGATACGCGTTGCGGGCCAGCAAAACCCGGGACGATTCATTCCATTCCGTGACCACGAAAGAGGCATTTGCCTGGCGCTGTACGCCCAGCACCCATTCTGCATAATAGGTGACGGACAGGTGCCGTTGTTCGGCCGATTCATTCTTTAGCCGTAATTGAACGATCTTGACAGGATCTTTGAGCGGGACAAAAATAGTCATGTCCTGTCTGATTCCCTGACGTTTATGGGCAAAAGAGGTGAAACCCCGGCCATGGGTAACGGCATAGCCCGGAACAGCGGAGCCATTTTCCCGGGTGGCATCCCCCCGTCCGGGAGCGGCAGACCATAGTTCGCCGCTTGCTTCGTCCCGTACATAACATATTTCACCCGGTGGATCGAGTACAGGATCGTTGGACCATGGGGTTAGCTTGCATTCCCGGCTATTGCGCCACCAGGTATAGCCCGTGCCGAGTTCGGACACGAGGCAGCCGAAAACCGGGTTGGCGATTACGTTGATCCATGGCGCCGGCAAGTGATTGCCGTCTTTTAGCAGGATCTGGTATTCCCGGCCATCCGGCGAAAATCCGCCCCAGCCATTGAAAAATTGCAAATTGGGTCCGTCATCCGGTGTGGGACAGGGAAACCGGTTGAGGGGTGCCGTCGTCTGAAGGGGGTCAGGCAAGATGGCAGTCCGCCGGGGCGGTCTGGACTGCGCCTTGAAACTGGGGCCGTCTGAACGCAGTATAACCCGGGCCGCGGCCAACAGGAGCGTTTTGTCTTCGTCCGGCAACTGGCTGGCATTGACGATAAAAACCCCGCCCGGGCCTGTGCTATGCCACGGAACGACTTGTTCCACTGCCCGCCGCAGCGCCTCCCGCAAATCTTCCTGGTAGCCTCCCGCCGATTCGTTTAGAATAACCAGATCAAAAAGCAAGCCCAGCCGGCGTAAGTATTCATGGCCGGTTAATAAATTGACTACAAACGGTAAGTTGGTCCGGTCCCCGATGCGTACCAGGATTACCGGTATGTCGCCGGAGATTCCGTAGGCCCAGAGACCCGACTGGCCTTTTTGGTTGACAGTGATACTTTGTCTGCGTTCGGGCCGCAGCGGCGGCGTATACAGCGCCCGGCCGGCAAAGGACTGAAATGCCGCGGCCTGGGCGGCGGTCAGGTGTAAATGCCGCAATTCGATTTGACTGCGATTCCAGGCCAGTTGAAAGGTTCGTTCCACGACCAGGCTTCCCGAGAAACGGCGGACAATATCCATCGCTTCTTCTTTAGTGCCGGCTACTGCCGTGACGGCGAACAATTGCGTTTGCTCACCGGCCTCGATGCTGATCCGTTTTCGCATAATAAAAGCGGGGTCGGCTACGGAGCCCACCGTTCCCCGCAGACGGGAACGGATTCCCTGCGGCAGGGCGAGGGTATGGCCCCGGCCAATAAAGGCGGCCCGGTCGGTTTCGTATTCTACCGGTCCAAGGGTTTGATCCGCGGCCAGCAGGGAATGGGCCGCCCATAACGGTTTTTCGTCTTCCCGGCGGGGCCGGCGCCGGGCCAGCAGGCAATGGGCCTCTTCCTCGTAGGCCGTTTTGATGAACAATTTGCTGAAAGCCGGATGGGCATCGTCAGCCATGGGAGGCGCCAGAGCCAGTTCGAGGAATGTTGTGACTTCAAGGATACGGGTTTCATGGCCCGCATTCGTGAGCGTCAGCCGCCTGACCTCCGCGTTCCATTCCGGGGATATACAAATTTCAAGGCTTGTCTGGATATCACCGTCCACCCGCATAAAGGTGGCCCGGTCAAGGGAAAATTGCACCCGCTGTTCATCGGACGGGACACGGCACGGCTGAAACGACGGCGACCATACCTTATCCAGGGTAACGTCCCGGATATACAGGTAACTTCCCCAATTATCCAGGACCGGGTCCTCACGCCAGCGGGAAATGGCCAGACCTTCATAGCGGCTGAGCCCGCTGCCGCTGTTGGTGACGATGGTCATAAAAACCCCGTTGGACAGGACACATACTTCGGGGGCCGGCGTGTCTGCATTGCGGTATTCGCGCAGGGACACGGGGGTCGCCGGTCGCTTATACGGTGCGTAGACAAAGGCAAAGGCCGGGTGTTTAATGATTCTTGGCCGCGCGGGAATCCGTTCCTGCAGCAGCAGTTCCGCAGCCTGCACATGCTTGTCATGGTGAAAGCGTGCCGTTATTTTTTTCGGCGCCAGCAGGTTGGCGAGGGCGAGTAGGCTCATTCCCTGATGATGGGCCATAAAGCTGCGTATGGTTGCACTGGTCTGGTTCTTTGGCAGGCGTTCCGACGTGAAATCAACAGCCTCAAAATAGCCGTATTTTTCCCGGGCGCCCAGTTCCTCCAACCGGTGTAAAGCAGTCAAACCCTGACGCTTGACAAAGGGGAGGGCCAGGATGGTTGCGTATGGCGCCACCACTAAATCCTGTTCAAGGCCGCGCTTGAATCCAAGGCCGGGAACCCCAAAAGCTCTGTATTGATAGTTCATCTGATAATCGAAGGCATAGTAGCCGGATTCAGAGATGCCGAAGGGAATTCCCCGCTGGCGGGCGTATTCCATTTGCCGCCGGACTACCGCCTGGTAAGTGCTGTCCCAGATGGTATGACGGTAGGTACGCGTAAACAACCAGGGCATTAAATATTCAAACATGGTTCCGGACCAGGAGAGTAACGCAACCTTTTTTCCTACCCGGGTCATTGTTCGGCCGAGCGCATGCCAATGCGACACCGGCACCTGGCCGAGAGCGATGGCAATAAAACTGGAAAGCCGCGCCTCGGAGGCCATCAAGTCATACAGGATCGGGTCCGGCTCATCCACCCCGGCTTTATAACCCAGGTGAAACAGTTTCGCCCTCGGGTCGTAAAGTGGGCGGAAGTCTGTTTTTTGGATTAGTTCCTCCAGTCGGTCAAGTAGTTTCTGGCCACGCGAAAGCCAGTCCCCCTCTCCGTTCTTGGGTGGTATCCGGTATTTTCCGGCGGCTTCGTCGTTCATTGCCGGCGATAATTCTTCCGCAAAAGCAACCTGCAAAACCTCCTTGTTGTCAACTGGTTCGGAACCGGGCTGCCCGTCCCCGGTGAAGCCTGCCTGGAGCCATTCCGCCAGACCTTCTTTGACGGTGACCAAACAGACGACAAAGTTGCCGGAGTCTACCGTTGACACATACAACGGCGGCAGTGGTTCCAGCGTGACCGTATTGTACCAGTTGTAAAGATGGCCTTGCCATTTCGTCATCTGTTCCACGGTGCCAATGGTACGCTCCAGACGCGCAATCAAACCGGGCGTATCAATAAAGCCGAAGTCGCGGGCCGCCAGCACACAGGTGAGATACAGGCCGATGTTCGTAGGGGACGTACGGTGGGCAATTCCGTTGGGAGGTTCCCATTGAACATTGTCGGGTGGCAGCCAATGCTCTGTCTCGGTAACGTAGTCTTCGAAAAATGTCCAAATCTGTTCTGCCAGTTGTCGCAATTCTTCTGTTTCAGCCGGTGCAAGTGATTTTTCCGGCCGCTGCACGGGTTGGTTCAGCCAGTGGATTGCAAGGGGAGCCGCCGTCCAGAACGCACAAAGCGCGAAACCTGTCCACCGCAATACGGGAGCGGTACTGGCCGCCGCCAGGGCAAAAAGGAGTACCAGCGCATATCCCCAGTACATTCTCAACAATACGGGATAGCGTCCGCCGTGGTTACGGCGTTCTACTTCGGCAGCGCTGATCCATTCGAGAAAGTGACGCTTAGACACGGATAAACGATACAGGGTTCTACCAATTGCATCCAGCAACAGAATGCTTTGAAACGGCAGGATCATTAGGTTGAGCAAAGTTTGCCCAAGCGTACCCAGTAAATTTCGTGGACGCCGGATAACCCAGCGGATTGCCACTACCTGACGGAACAAAGGTAAGAACAAGGTGGCAAGCACCATTGTAACCCAGCGGCCGGCAGCGCCGGGTAAAGCGGTCAGTCCCAGCAGCAGTACGGCAAATAGGGCCGGTGGGAGTAAACTGCGCCGCAAGTTATCGATCATCTGCCAACGGGTGAGAGGGGATAAATCAACCGGCAAGGGTGTTCCCCGCCGGTTGCGGACACGGTGAAACAGCCAGGGAAGCAATTGCCAGTCACCCCGCACCCAGCGGTGCATTCGCAACTGGTAAGCGCTGAAGGTGGAAGGCTGCTCATCAATGAGTTCGATATCCGACAGCAGGCCGGCGCGTAAAAATCCGCCTTCCAACAAATCATGACTAAGCACCCGGTTCTCCGGTATGCGCTCACATAGAACCTGCGCAAAGGCGGCAACATCAAATATCCCTTTTCCGGAAAAAATACCTTGGTCTAATCCATCCTGATAGGGGTCAGAGGCAGCAAATACATACGGGTCGATTCCCGGGTCCACCGACCACAGGTAAGCAAACCGGGAACGTAAAGCAGCGTCGTGGCTAATGCCGATACGCGGCTGCAATACGCCGTAGCCTTCACTGACCCGTGTACGGGCAGGGTTCAGCCGGGGGCGGTTATAGGGAAGATGCATAGTACCGATCATTTGCCGGGCGCTGCCGATCGGCAGCTGGGTATCCGCATCCAGGGTAATGATATAACGGATCTGGGGTAAGACGGCCGGATCGCCGACTACAAAGTCGTATGTCGTATCAGTCCGTCCCGAAAGCAATTCGGCGAATTCCACCAGTTTGCCCCGTTTGCGCTCCCAGCCCATCCATGCCTTTTCGGAAGGGTTCCAGAGCCGGCGACGCTGGAAGAGATGAAAAGTGCTTCCGCCCGGACGGGAATAGGTGCGGTTTAATGCCTCGATGCTTGCACGGGCAGCGTCAAGAACGTCCTTGTCACGGGAGAGAATTTCCGTATCGGCGTCAACAAAATCGCCCAGGAGCGCAAAATGGATATTGGCATCCCGGTTAGCTAAATAATGGAGTTCCAGACGGTCCGCTAATTCCTGCACTTCTCTGGCAGTTGACCAAATGACAGGAATGACAACCATTGTGGCTGCTTCCGGTGGGATTCCGCGCGAGAAATCGTAGCGCAGCAGGGGGCGCGGCTGCCGGGTGCATTCGATAAGCCAGTGGGCCGCGGTAACGGCCCATTCGCTTGCCGGCAAGGATATCGCCAGTATAATGATTAGCCATTGCGCAGGGGAGAAACTTGCACCGCCGGCAATCCAGCCGGCGAATCCGAGCAGAGCGGCAGCAAACAATCCGGACAGGAGAGAAAAATAGGTGCCCGCAGGGTGGCGTAAAAGTTCTAATTCCGGCAGATGCCGGGGAGTACTGCATAATTTTAAAGTATGCCACAGTGTTTTAACGCCATCTGCTTCGAGCAGGTAGTAAGCGGCAAAGGAGCGGCGCGGCGGGTTGGCCGGCACCGGCGGAACACCGGTGTCTTTATTTTCCCGTTCCGTAGAGGACTGCTCGTATTCTTTTGCCGCGAGCCCCACGGCCTGCTGCGCCACCAGATTCTCCGGCACCCGCAGGCGACGGGCCAATTTTTCAACCTGTTTGCGCAATACATCGCGGCTGGGAAAATCAAGCCGTGCATAGATACCGGCGCTTTCCTCGCGTAACGTATGTTCCACCATGCAAATTTGCTCGAACGGCTCATACCAGTCCAAACGCGAAATTTGGCGCAGGCTGCCAATGAGGTTGCCGGTAGAGACTTGATAAGCGGCCTGAAGCTGATACTCGTAAGAGACGATCCGGTCAAGGCTCTCAGGGCCATTTTCCAGTTTGCACATTAACCATTCCCGTACGGTTGCCGAATCATCCGCCCATTCCCGCAGATGCCGGGCCAGGTGGACAATCAGCGGCCCGGAGAGGGGGATGTCCTGGCCGGCTTTTTCCAGAGCGGCCTTTAGTACTTCCGGATTTAACTTCGGTGCTTCCAGGCGCGCCAGCAGCTGTTCCACAAAGGTACAGATATCCCGCCGCTCGCGGACTGTTTCCATGACTTCGGCCAGACGCCGGATCAGGGCGATACGCAGGATAACCGGAACCGCCCACGCTTCGGCAATGGTCAGAACCGCTACTTCCTGGTAAAAATTGATGTAGGCAGTGAGCGAGTCCTCAGTCAGGTTTCCATCTACCTGTTCGAGATAATCGGCGCAGACCGATAGGATTCTTAGTTGGCCTGTCTTGCGTAAGCCGGGCAAATCATGCAGGAAGGCGCCGGCAAGCTGCTGGCGGATGACTAATACTTGTTCTTCGATGAACTCCGCATGATCTAAAAGCCATTCTTCCGCCGGCTGGGAACAGCTTACATTGCCTCCCTGCAGGGAGCGAATAAAGGACCGTAATTTTTTGATATCGGCATAAAATTCCCGCCATAAGCGCTTTGAGGGCCAGCGCCTTATATAAGGGTCGTGGGTCAGTGCCAGTTCATGTGCTTTTTGTCGGAGTTGTTCAGTATTTGGAATCATAGTCCTCCTGAAGAATATTCAGAGATTGAAAAGTAATAAGAAAATTTTTGTACTGCGAAAAAGGCGACAGTAAAAATATTCCCCTTTAGGACCTGAATTATTAGTTGTGATTTCTCGGACAAGGAACTTTATTGCCGACCGGTGGAGACGAACCCTCCTGTTTAATCTAAATATACTACTTTGCCGGTATGGAAGGACTCCGTCGCGGCATAGGCCATTGCCGTGGATTGAACACCGTCAATTACACCGACGCCCGGCTTTTTATCCGTCAAAATGCAATTTACAAAGTGCTCCATTTCGTTCAGGTAGGCAGTTTCAAACCGTTCTAAAAATCCGCCCACACATTCATTGGTTACGCCATTTTCATTGGCAAGGGTAACCAGATTCTTATAAGGAACGGTGCCAATCCGCAGGGAGCCTCTGGTGCCAATCACCTCCGTTTCGACATGATAGCCGTGGGCGCACATCCGCCCCGCATAAAATAAACCCATGGCCCCGTTTTGAAATTGAAGCATGGCGGCGCCATTATCCACATCGCCGTATTTGGCAAATTCTTTATACTCAAAGCAGGCGCCGACCGCATAGACGCTTTTGGCCTCGGCAGCCAGCAGCCACCTGGACAGGTCGAAATCGTGGATGGCCATGTCCAGGAAAAGGCCGCCGCTCTTTGCCGCAAAGGCAATGGCTCCGTCAATTGCACTGACCGGATCGATGCCATAACAGCGGATAAGCACCGGTTTGCCGATATAACCCGCTTCGATTTTTCTTTTAGCATAGACATAGGAGGGATCAAAGCGCCGCATAAATCCAAGCTGAAAGATTTGGCCGGGATATTTTTCCACGATCTGCCTGGCCGATAGCACTTCTTCCATCCCGATTCCCAGCGGTTTTTCACTGAATACATGAAAACCGGCTTCTAACGCCTGGGCAATCTGCCGGCAGTGCTCGGTTGAAGAAGAACAAATACTGATAGCGTCTAAATCCTGGTTTTTGAGCATTTCGGCAAAGTCATTATAGCCGTAGGGAATGCCCCATTCTTGTTGGACTGCATCCACTTCCGCCGGGATAATGCTGCAGACGGCAGTTAGTTCCGCGCTGGGAAGCCGGAACGCAATATTTTCGGCGTGACGCCGGCCTAACCGGCCTAATCCCACCGTACCGATTCGAATCTTTTTCATAAATAAGCTCCTCTCTATTTTTCTGTGCCATTATCGGCAAGAACCTACTGGCTACAAAATACTTCTGCCAAGAGCTTTACTTAATTCGTCGATCTTTTGGTCAACATTATCTTTATTAATTACTTTAGTGCCGGTATTAATCCGTTTTTCAACCGGTTCTCCTTTCGCCGCCTTCATGGCAGATTCAACGCTTAAATACCCCATTTTAATGGCGTCCTGGGCAACCGACGCATCCAACTGGCCTGCTTTGATTGCCCGCAAGGCGTCGGGACTGGCGTCAAAACCAACTACGGGAACATGGATATTAGCTGCTTCCAGCGCTTTGATAGCACCTAACGCCATTTCATCGTTTGCCGCAAAAACGGCTTCAAACTCTTTCTTGCTTTGTATAATATTTTCCATAACCGTTAAGGCCATGGCGCGGTCACTATTAGCGGGCTGAACTGTTGTAATTTCTAATTCATTTTCCTTTAAGGCTTCTTTGCAGCCGTTAACCCGGGTATCCATATTCGGGTCGCCCACGTTGCCTCCCAGAATGACAACTCTAGAGCCCTTAGGCAGTTTTTTTGCCAAATAGTTGCCGGCATCTTTGCCCCCTAAAAAGCTCTCAGTACCTACATAAGAAACTTTAGAATCCCAGGGAATATCCGTATCCACAAGTACTACCGGTATTTTGGCGGATTTTGCCTTGTTGAGAACCGGAATGGCACTGGACGGCTGGGAGGTAGCAATGACTAAAGCATTTACCCTTTTGGCAATTTGGTCTTCGATCATCGCGATCTGACCGGTTACATCCGTTTCGGAATTCGGGCCAATTACAGTGACATCAAGGCCAAGTTTTTCGCCCGCCTGCTTTGCTCCGTATTCTACCAGTTTCCAGTAATCGCTGTTTAGAGCCTTTACGACAACCCCTATTCTCGTTTTTTCCGGAACTTTTTTGGAGTGAGTTGGTTGATTTTCCTGAGAACCGCCGCAACCTGTCAGAAGTAAGGAAATGGTAACCAGTAAACATACCAGTACAGTGAACCCTTTTTTCATCCAAATTTCTCTCCTTTTTTAATTAATAGGAAATTAACGGTGCTCGGCGTATAAAGTTTTTTTGCTTTCACCCCTAACTCTGTCGGATTTATATCCTACTTTTCGCAGTCCTCTGTTATTCTAGTTCAGGATGCGAAATGCGGGAAACATAGCAAATCTATAAATATTGTTAAGTTTAGGCTTGACAGATTTTATAGATTTGTGCAAGCGTATGCATTTACGGTTATTAGTATAGAAATGTTGTAATCTTGTAAATATATGGCGATTTTCTGACCTGTATGGAGGTAATCATTTATATTCATCAGAAAAAAACGATATTTATGCAAGCGTATGCATAAGCGGACATTTAAAAACCAAGGATTGACTTTTCTTCCACTTAAAGACCCCTTGGTTTTTTTTTGCTACCGCATGATTCTCTAATAATCAGCTTTGGCTGGACTGCCAGTCTTTGTTTAACAGATGATTGCCCACAGGTCAGAGATTCAATCAGGCGCTTACAGGTTAACAGGGCAACTTCTTCAAAAGGTTGATGAATCGAAGTCAGATACGGCTGAAAATAGGTGCACAGTTTAACATTATCATAACCGACAACGGCGATATCTTCGGGCACGTTAATCTGCATTTCCTTTAACGCCGAGATTGCGCCTAAAGCCATTAAATCATTCTGTCCGAAAATTGCCGTAATCCCTTTTAAAGCATCCCGGTTATCTTTGATTAATTGATAACCGGAATGAAAGGTAGCGTCCCCAAAAAGAACGGGATTCGAACTAAAAGATAGAGTATTATCCTGAAAAGCCGCCTTATACCCTTCCGTCCGGCGCTCAAATTCGCCGCCGGAAACGTTGGCGGAAATGCACAGTATTCGTTTGTGTCCGAGGTCAATCAAATGCTGGGTCGCCAAATAGCCGCCCTTAAACTGATCGACGTGCACGTAGTCTACATCTTTTGTGCGGCATAGGGTCGGCAGATATTTGCAGAAGATGTAAGGGATGTTGGCTTCCTCAAGGATAGCCATGCTTTCCGTGTCTAATTCCTGTTGTAAAATAATGAGACCGTCAATTTTTCTGGCGGTTATTAACTTGCGAATATTGTTTTGTCCGGTAAACCGGTTTTTCAATAAAGAGATGATAACATCATATTCCAAGTGCTCTAAATTTTCAATCAGCGCATCCTGCCAGGCTAAATAATGCACATCATGGTCATGGTCAAACATTCGCTTAAGGCAGATGATCCCAACAGTACGAGTCTTACTGGTACTTAAACTCCGGGCACTGGCATTAAATTGAAAGCCCTGTTCCTGCGCAATTTTCAGTACGCGCTGTTTTGTTTTTTCCGAAATCACCGGACTGTTATTTAGACAGCGCGACACGGTGGACTGGCTTACGTTAGCGAGTTTGGCAATGTCTTTGGTTGTGATTGGCATATATTCGTCCTTTTATAAAATTAATGCATACGCTTGCTTAAAATAAGTATAGGATATTTCTTTTTTACTGTAAAGAGTCCGGAAGTAAAAATTCCCTATTACCAATTACCGAAAAAGCACGCTAGCGGTTTTTCTTACATTCCAATATAAAAAGGCCTCAATTTATGATATAATTAACATAATATCAAATTGTTAAAAGGGGAGGGGCCGGTTATGAGAAGGGCAACCTTTATCCGTATTTTAGCCGGTATTAAACTGGTTTCAAATAATGTAAGCATTGTGGAAAATTTCAATAATAAAGCACTGGTAACCATTCGGGTTCCTGAAATTGTCGGAGAATCGCCCAAGCAGTTCCGGTCCCTGAAAAAAGTTCTTTCCTATTGTTCGTATTACAGCATCAGGCCGGATGACGATGAATTAGTTATAACCCTGGAATTTGAGTGGCAATAGAGAGTACCTCGTAGGGATGATGCTCGTAAATTATAAATCATAAACATAAGGAATCTTTCCGAAAAGACCGCACTGCCGGTCTTTTTTAATAGGTATTTCCTCTGGCCGCCGCATATACTGTAGGCAGCAATGAAATTGCAGGGAAGTGATTTTGAATGCCGTTGACGCATGATTTTCATGGCAATTTAGTTTATACCGGAGCAAGCCGGATAATTGGTTAAATGTTGATTCCGGTGATTCACCTGTTTGAGCGGACTTTAAAATACTATGCCGGTAGAAATAGATTCGGACGGATTTTTCCGCCGTATACCTTGCGCTAAGGGACTTTTTTTTATTATGCTATTGGTAAGAGAGATTACTATGTAACGGAGGGATCGGGATGAGCCGAAGAATGTTGGAGCTGGCCCGGGCACAGCGGGAATTTCTTATCCGGTGCCGGCGGGACTTTCATAAATTTGCCGAGGTTGCCTGGAGCGAATTCAGGACGGCTTCGATTGTGGCGGAAACATTAGCCGGACTGGGATATGAGGTTTTAGCCGGGAAAGAGGTAATGGATTTTCAAGCCAGGATGGGAGTTCCATCGGCGGCCGAATTGGCAATACAGGAAAAACGGGCGTTGTCTCAGGGGGCCAGGCCGGAATGGATGTCCAGGATGAGCGGTGGCCAAACCGGGGTTGTGGGAGTTATGAAATTTTCTCAGCCGGGGCCGACAGTAGCCTTTCGTTTTGACATGGATGCCAATGATATTGTCGAGGCTGACGATGAACCCCACCGTCCTTGGCAAGCGGGGTTTGCTTCCGTTAATAACGGCGCTATGCATGCCTGCGGCCATGATGGACATACCGCGATCGGGCTGGCGCTGGCGAAAATTTTAGCGGCTGCCAAGGAGAGTCTGGAGGGCTGCGTGAAGTTGATTTTTCAGCCGGCCGAGGAAGGGGTGCGGGGCGCCAAAGCCATGGTTGCCCGCGGTGTTGTTGATGACGTAGATTATTTGATTGGTATGCATCTGGGGATGGGCCTCAAAAAAAGTGGAACCATGACCTGCCGTACGGAAGGATTCTTGGCGACGAGCAAACTGGATGCCGTTTACACGGGTGTTCCGGCTCACGCCGGGGCGGCTCCGGAAACCGGACGTAACGCATTATTGGCCGCGGCGGCGGCAGTGCTTAATCTGCACGCTATTTCCCGCCACAGCCAAGGAGCGTCCCGGGTTAATGTCGGGGCCCTGCAGGCCGGGACAGGCCGTAATGTTGTGCCGGCGAAGGCGGTGTTGAAATTGGAGACGCGTGGTACTACCACTGAAATTAACGAATATATGTACCAGGAAGCGGAGCGGATTTTAAAAGCTGCCGCCGCTATGTACGGTGTGACGGTAAGCCTGAAGGAAATGGGCGGCGCGGCCGGTGGTGTCAATGACCCGGAATTGGTGGAGCGTCTTCAAGGGATCGCTGAAAAAAGCCGTTTTTTTGAAACTGTTTTACCTGCCGCCAATATCGGCGGCAGTGAAGACTGCACGTGCTTTATGGAACGAGTCCGGCAAAGGGGCGGAAAGGCCGCTTACTTGACTGTGGGGGCAGATCTGACGGCAGGGCATCACGATTGCCGGTTTGATTTTGACGAGGAAGTGCTGGTCACAGCGACTGCTTTATTAGGGGAATTCGCCGCCGATCTTTTACGGATAAAACAAACCTAGCCGGTTTTTGCCGGCAAAGAAAAATCCCCCTGTGCAGACAAGGGGTTAAAGGGGTAATAGGTAATAGTGTCTAAGGGGAACTGATTTATTGTTACACACCCGGTTTGGATGTGACGTTTTCATTTTCTTGTTTTTATCATACAGCAAACCGGATCGCAGGGTGTTAAGACCAGATTAAGATTTCGTTAATTATATAAGAAAGACCGCTGCGCAGTCTTTCGGCTCATGGCGCAGGAAGAAAGTTCTCCATAAAAAAAGTCCCTGTAAAAACAGGGAAAAGAAATGGATAGTTACTATCAGAAGGGACAGTTAGAATTAAAGACCATGGAGAGGATGACCATTACAATTTGATTATATAATGGATAAACGAAAGGTTTGTTATGGGAATATTAATTATTGGTAAATTTCAAAGCTGTAATTGTGACCGGCGTTGTTATCCCAATTATTGGCGCAATCTTTAAAGGCCATATTGAGAGTGGTGGAATGGTTTACCGGGATGTCAGCCTCGAAGCCCTGGGACGTTCTCAGCATCTGATGGTCATAGGTTTCGGACCAGTGATTGCCAAAGCCGGTGTGGGCGTAGATGTGTTCGGCGCCGCTTTGAGCCAGCAGCCCGTTATAGACTACCCGCACCCTATTGGAACCGGAGTGAAGAATTACGCCATGGTTCTGGTATTTGTCGGTATTTTTGGTTAACATAGTATGACCTCCTTTATATAATTAGGATATAACTTAGGATGTCCTTTTTTTTATGGGTTCATGACTGTTAATATATGGGGTAAATGCGGTGTAATATTTTAGTTTGATTTATTTTTAAACGTTGTAAACTAAGAAAATCCAGTCAAATATGCATAAGAAAGCAGCCTGCTTGCGAGACTCTCGTAAGCAGGCTGTTGGCCGAAAGACGCATCAGTGATCTTTTAGATGGCACGCAACCAGGTGGCCGTTGCCTAAATCCTTCAGGATCGGTTCCTCTTCGGCGCAACGGTCCATAGCATAAGAGCACCGGGTCCGGAACCGGCAACCCGAGGGTGGATTCACCGGATTGGGCACATCTCCTTCCAGGCGGATTCGTTCCCGCTTACTCTCAATGTACGGATCCGGAATGGGAATGGCTGATAAAAGCGCCAGGGTATAAGGGTGTAAGGGTTGAGTGTAAAGTTCTTCCGTTTTGGCCAATTCCACGATTTTGCCAAGGTACATGACAGCAACCCGGTTGCTGATATGCTTGACCATTGCCAGGTCATGAGCAATAAACAAATAAGTCAGACCCAGTTCCCGCTGCAGTTGTTCCAATAGATTGACAACCTGTGCCTGGATGGAAACATCTAAGGCCGAGATGGGCTCGTCGCAAATAATAAAGCTTGGATTTACGGCCAAAGCGCGGGCGATGCCGACGCGTTGCCGCTGGCCCCCGCTGAATTCATGGGGGAAGCGGTTGGCGTGCTCGGGATTGAGGCCGACCAGTTTTAACAGGCTGATAATTCGTTCCGTCCGTTCCGAACCGGCGGCCAGACGGTGGATATTCAGCGGTTCGCCGATGATATCACCTACGGTCATGCGCGGATTCAACGATGCGTAAGGGTCCTGAAAAATCATCTGCATTTCCCGGCGCAGTGTTTTTTCCGCAAAGCCGGTGGCTAGCGATTTTCCCTGAAAAATGATGTCGCCGGCCGTAGGGGTATATAAGCGGATTAGCGTCCGGCCTGTTGTCGATTTGCCGCAGCCGCTTTCTCCCACGAGTCCCAGGGTTTCACCGGGATAGATATCAAAACTGACATTGTCGACGGCTTTTAGATAGGCTGTGGGGCGGCCCAGAAAATCCGTGCCGGCGGTAAAATATTTTTTTAGATTGCGAACCTTTAGGATCGGTTCCTGTTTCATGAACCAGCCGCCTCCCTCCATACCTTGGGTGCGCCAGGATGTTGCAGCCAACATTTGACGCGGTGCTCTTCGCTGATTTGGGTAATTTGCGGGTCCATTTCGGTGCAAACCTGCATCGCGTAGGAGCAGCGAGGATGGAAGGGACAGCCTGCCGGCGGTTGCAAAAGGTCGGGCGGCTGCCCGTCAATGACTGCCAATTGCTGCTTTTGCTGAGCGTCCAGGCGGGGGACTGATTTTAGCAACCCCCAGGTGTAGGGATGCTGCGGGTTATGAAAGACATCGCGAATCGAACCGGCCTCACACACCGTACCCGCGTACATAACGACGATGCGACGGCATAAACCGGCCACAACCCCGAGGTCGTGGGAAATGAGGATAATGGATGTGTTAAACTGGGATTTGAGATTTTTCATTAAATCCAGAATTTGAGCCTGAATAGTAACATCGAGGGCTGTCGTCGGTTCGTCGGCAATCAACAGTTTAGGGTTGCAGGACAGGGCCATGGCAATCATAGCCCGCTGGCGCATACCGCCGCTGAATTGATGGGGGTAGTTCCGGACCCGGTCCTCGGGACAGGGAATGCCCACCAACCGGAGCAGTTCCACGGCTCGCGTCAAGGCAGCCTGACGCGGCAGGTTTTGATGCAGTTGCAGCGCTTCGGCAATTTGCAGGCCGATGGTTAAGACCGGATTGAGAGAGGTCATGGGGTCTTGGAAGATCATGCCGATTTCATTGCCGCGAATCGTTTCCATTTCTTTCGCCGACTTTTTTAATAAATCTACTCCGTTAAACAGGATTTTTCCTTGGACAATCCGGCCGGGCGGTGTAGGAATCAACCGCATGATCGAATGGGCCGTCACGCTTTTGCCGCAGCCCGATTCACCGACAATGCCCACGGCTTCCCCCTGTTGCACATCAAAGCTGACCTGGCGGACGGCCTTGACTTCCCCGGCGTAGGTGTCAAAGGATACGGCTAAATCTTCTATTTGTAATAATGGTGTCATATCTACTCCTCCTTATCGCCGCATGCGGGGATCCAGCGCGTCGCGCAGACCGTCGCCCAGAAAGTTAAACGCCAGCATCGTGATACTGATAGCCAGGGCCGGGAAAAACAGCTGGAAGGGATAGGAGCGCAGGCTGGTAACCCCTTCGGAGGCCAGAACCCCCCAACTGGCCATGGGAGCAGACACGCCCAGGCCGATAAAGCTTAAAAAGGCTTCGGTGAAGATGGCCTCGGGGATGGCCAGCGTCATAGTAATGATAATGGGGCCCATGCTGTTGGGGAGCAGATGACGGAACAAAATGCGCCATTTGCCGGCGCCGATGGTTCGCGCCGCCAGTACATATTCTTGTTCCTTGAGGCTCAGAATCTGACCCCGCACAATGCGCGCCATCCGGAGCCAGTAGGCAATGCCCAGGGCTATAAAGATGTTGGATAAACCGGGTTTTAAGAGTACCATTAATAAAATAACGTACAGTAAAACCGGAATGCCATATAAAACGTCGACGATATTCATCATGATCTTATCCACGCGGCCGCCGAAAAAGCCGGCGATGCCGCCATACAATACGCCGATGGTCAAATTGATTAAGCTGGCCACAATGCCGATGGAGAGTGAGATGCGGGCGCCATACAGGACGCGGATGAAAAGGTCCCGGCCCAGATTATCGGTGCCGAACCAGTGTTGACTGTCAGGCGGATGATTGGCGAGAGCCAGATCCTGGTCCGAGTAGGATATATGGCTGAACCAGGGCCCCGCCACGGCAATGAGCGCAATTACCAGGATGGTATATAAACCGGCCATGGCCATTTTATTTTTTTTCAGACGCCGCCAGGCATCCTGCCAGTAGGTGGTGCTGGGACGGACGACGGTGTCGGCGGGACCGCTGCGGACAACGGGCTGAAACAGGTCCGGACTTATTTGCATCGTTTATCCCTCCTTCTTTCCGTCCAGCTTTATGCGGGGATCAAGCAGCGGATAGATTAAGTCAACGGCCAAATTAAGGCCGACAACCAGAATGCTGTAAAAGATGGTGACACCCAGGATGGTGGTATAATCCCGGTTGTAAATACTGGTCACATAATAGCGTCCCAGGCCGGGAATGGCAAACATCGTTTCCACCACGAAGCTGCCTGTCAGGATGGCGGCGGCCATGGGTCCGATGTAGGTGACCACCGGGATCAGGGCATTTTTTACGGCGTGCCGGTACATGACAAGATATTCGGGCAATCCTTTGGAGCGGGCTGTTTTAATATAATCCTGTCCCAGAATTTCCAACATACTCGAACGGGTCAGCCGGGCAATGAAGGCCGTAGGCATGCCGGCCAGGGCCAGGGAAGGCAGAACCATATATTCCGGGCCGCCCCACATGGCGGCGGGAAACAGTTCGAGTTTAATGGCAAAGAAATAGATTAAAACGGCAGCGATCACAAAATTGGGCACGGCTACGCCGATGGTGGCAAAAAACATGGTGGCGTAATCTTGCCATTTATTTTGCCGCAAGGCGGCGACAACCCCGGCCGGGATGCCGATAATGACGGAAATGGCAATACTGATCATGCCTAATTCAAAGGATACGGGGAAGCTTTCGCCGATAATGTCGTTGACCGTACGGCCCTGATATTTGAAAGAAGGGCCAAAATCCCAGTGAGCCAGATGAGTCAGGTAGTCCGTATATTGCTTCCACAAGGGATCATTCAGCCGGTAACGGTCCTGAATATTTTTTAAAATAGCCGGCGGAAGATCTTTTTCTCCCGTAAACGGTCCTCCGGGAATGGCATGCATAAGGATAAAGGTGATGGTAATAATGACGAGTAGAACCAAAAAGGCGCTGACAAGATGTTTCAATGTATATTTCAGCATGGCTTCGCTCCTTTCCGCGCCGGAACAGAAGAGGTATACGACCCCGTATACCTCTTCGCCGCCGTATTGCGTTTATTTTTGGATGTAGGCTTCCTTGACGTTGACCCGGCCGGTGGCCGACAGGACAAGGCCTTTGACATACGGTTTGACACAATAGTTGTAATTGTAAAAATAAATGGGCGCCACACCCATGTCGTCGATCAGAATTTTTTCCGCCTCATGCATATTCTGCATGCGCAATTTCTGGTCGTTGCTTACCTGGGCGGCTTCAATCAGCTTGTCATAGGCCGGATTGTCATACTTGCCCCAGTTGTTGCCGCCATAGGAAAGAAAGTAATCGCCGAAGGTCATAGGGTCCGTATAGTCGCCGATCCAGCCGGCGCGGGCCACCTGGAAATTGCCGGCTCTACGGTTTTCCAGGAATACTTTCCATTCCTGGTTTTGAATAGTTACCGTTACGCCCAGGTTCTTTCTCCACATTTCCTGAACGGCTTCGGCAATGGCTTTGTTATTGTCATTGGTATTATAGATGAGCGTAATGGGCGGCAGGCCCTGACCGTCCGGATAACCGGCCTCGGCCAGCAATTTTTTCGCCTGGGCCACATCCGTTTGGAAAAGAGCGCCTTGTTCTTCCCGGAAATCCTTGTCGGTAAGCGGGTCGGTGAATCCCGGCGGGATCCAGGCGGTGGCCGGCGTGGCAGTGCCTTTCAGAATATCCTTGGTAATAGCATTCCGGTCAATGGCCAGGGCAAAGGCTTTGCGGACCTTGGGGTTGTCAAAGGGGGCCTTGCGGTTATTAAACTCGTAATAGTAGGTGCCCAGGTATTTGCCCAGCTTAAATTTGCCTTCCTTTTGCAGACGGGGAACTTCCGTCATGGGCGGATCCCACATAAAATCGAGTTGATTATTTTCAAACATGGACAGACCCGTCGTAGTGACCTCCACCAAGTCCCATTCCAGTTTGTTCAGTTTCACTTTATCTTTGTCCCAGTACTGGTCGTTTTTGACCATTTCCAGTTTGCTGTTATGGACCCAGTTGACCAGTTTGAAGGGGCCGTTGCCGACAAAGGTTTTTACATTATTGGCCCAGTTGTCGCCGTCGGCTTCCACGACTTTTTTGTCCACCGGGTAGGTCGAATTGTGGGCTACCACAGCCAGGAAGTAAGCTGTCGGTTTTTCCAGGGTCACTTCCAGGGTTTTGTCGTCCAGAGCCTTTACACCGACCTGGTCGGCCGTAGCCTTGTTGTTGTTGTAAGCCTCAGCATTTTTGATGGGGTACAGCATATAAGCGTATTGCGCCGCCGTGGCCGGATTTAAGAGCCGCTTCCAGGCAAACTCAAAATCCTGGGCTGTTACCGGGTCGCCGTTGGACCATTTGGCATTGGGACGGATATGGAAAATATATTTTAACCCGTCTGGCGAAATTTCCCACTTTTCGGCCGCCGCCGGTACAGGCATATCTTTGTCATTCAGCGCCGTCAGCCCTTCAAATAGTGCCAGTTGATAATTGGACTCCGGCACGCCGGTGACTTTGGCCGGATCAAGACTTTCCGGCTCGCCGCCGACCTCGATGCGAAGGGCCTGTTCTTTCGTGCCGGCGGAACTGCCGCAGCCCGCCGCCAGGAAGCCGGACAGGGCTATAATCAGCAGCAGGGCCATCCCCTTTTTCCAATTCATTACCTCTCCTCCTTATTTTTTTGGATCTTAAAGACCCCTTTGGGTCTTTTTTGTGGGATCAGAAAGTATAACTTTTCGGATTGTTTCCAAATAACACATTCTTCTTAAGAAAGCCGAAAAGTAAAATACTTTCTTTCCATTTAAAAACCCTTCGGGTTTTCTTAAATAAAAAATATAATTCGGGTTTTATGCGCCAAATACCTGCCGTGTCAGCATCTGGAAGATATTTGTTTTTTTATACAGCGAAAAGAGTTCTTGAGTCCGTTGAGGAGATATAAGGCGATGATTTGTGTTTTTATGTTAGACAATTTTGTGGATTGGACATTACAATAGCGCTGCCGTTATGGAACAGGTAAAATTTTCCTGTTTTGTATAATTATTAACGAAACATAGTTTTCAAACAAAAAAATAGGCATCGACCCGTGATGCCAAAAAACAGACCGCCAGTCCCGGTTAAAATGTTACTGTCATGGTAGTGTAAAATCTGTTTCTGTCTCCTGTCGCTCCGCTATCGCCGACACTGGTATCGTTAATTTTTTGGTAGTTAAAATCAGCAACGGAGAATTTAATATTTTTATTAAGTTGATGAGTATAAGACACCAAATAGCCTTTGGCATTGCTATTAAGGCCTGTTGTCATCGCAGCAATATTGTAATCAATGATGCCTGCTTGATCTTCGATATAATAATAGCCGGCCGCCAAAGAATTTTTCCCGTCCAGTTTATAGCTTACAGTTGTCTGAAAGCCATTATTATCAGATGCTGAGCTGGCATGGGAAAATTCGGCGGAAATGGCGGCTTTGTCCGATAGTTTGTAAGTTCCGTAGCCGCTATAAAAATTAACGTTTCTTTTGGGTAAGGAGTACTCCGCCACGGTGCTGTCCCCATAAGAGACATGGGCAAACATCGCACCCATGTTTAATTTTGGACTGAGGTCTGTGCTTCCCTGCAGAGCATAAAACGTATCATTTTTCAGGCCGTCCTGATAATCGGTCTTAGCGGCCATTATGCTGATGTCGGTCGCGCCGACTTTTCCGGTGATATTAACTGCATACGGGGCGGAATGCCTGCCGATATAACCGTTGCAGTCATAGATTAGACCTTGGCCGATAGTCAGGTATTGCTTGCCGAGAGTATAGGTAAAGCCGGCATTTTTATACTTTACTCCGTAGGCGTCGACAGCAGCACTTTCCTGGGAGTTATTGTCTATATAGTCGGCCATAAAAGTACCCCAGTCATGTTGAAGCGTTTCATAGGTCGCGCGGGCATAGACATCCATATTCTTATTCAATGACGCCTCTGCATTCAAAGTAAGGAGAGCTTTGAAGCCGTTTCTTGTATAATCCGGATGTCCGCTGCTAAGGTCGCTGTCCCGCTGTGAACGCCATTGTGTATAAAGACTCCCGTCTATTTTAATGCTTTGGTCGGGATCTTCCGCCGCGAATGCGGTATTTACTGCCGATATAATTAAACTTGCTGTGAGCGCTATCAATATCTTTTTTTTCATTGGCTAGTCCTCCATCTCTATATTTTAGTTAAACATACTGGGCTGAACATGAAAGCATATAATGAATCCACCTCCTTCCCGTATCTTCCCGGCTTTCCGGTAACCATGGTGAGTAAAAGCCGGGTTACATTTTAGTAATTGTAAATCGGGCCGGTTACATTGATTTAGCATGAATAATAAAATAGCTTAAAGGGTAAATTTTTAACCTTTAAGCGTCATTGCTAAAATAGTTTATGGTAAAAAATGGTAAATCACAGTTATTAATATAACATACTAGTATAAATTGATCAACAATAATTTGTAAATTTATACCATTTATGGTTAATGGTAATTTACTGTTAAAATATAAATAAAAATCTCTGCAACTTTGCAGAGATTTTTATTTATATTTTGGCTTGCACAGGGGCTTATTCCGGGAATCCCATTTTTTTCAGCAGAATCCGGAGGAGGACGACGAGAAGGTATTTTCTCCCCCAAACCAAAAGAGAAGAATAATAATGATGATGATAATCCAGATCCACCAACTGTTACCGCGAAAATCCATTGTGATTCCTCCTTATTCGTAGTTAACAGATTCAGGCTATTATATCGTATGCTTAGGCCGGTAAATGTGTTATTACTGTTACTAAGAGAATAAGGCGGATCGGCCCGATTAAGCTAAGCTAGTCCTGGTAGGCCGTCAACAGAAAATAGAGCAGGGTAAGGGAAAGCAGCCAGGGGGTAATCGCCGACACGGAACATAATAGGTCGGCTATATGGGCGACGTCCATGTTTTCACTCCTCTAAAAATAGAATACATAACATTCTATGAAGGGCCGGCGGAAAATATGCCGGGTCTTTCTTGGCCGATACAGATTTTTCCGCCGAGTATTGTAGACCGGGCAGTGATTCGGTATACTTAAATAAAAATAGGGTCTTGGGAGAATTTTGATGATGAAGATCGGAATCGTTGATGCGGACCTGCTCGGTCACGGTACGCGCCATCCCAATATTGCATTAATGAAAATCAGCGCATATAAAAAGGCGGCCGGTCATACTGTACAATTAGTGAAAAGTTATGAGGAGCTGGGGTTGGATTTTACGGCCGGCTTTTTTAGTCCGGGAGAGGTGATTGGTCTCTATGACGAAATCTACTTGGGAAAGGTGTTTACTTTTACGCCAATTCCGCCGGGAATTACCGCCGGTAAAAATGTCATTTACGGCGGCACCGGTTTTCTACCCGAGGAGTGCCCGGATTTGGCCTATGAAGTGGAACACCACCGGCCGGATTATCACTTGTATGATGACTACGTGCGGCAGGAAATTGCCCGGGGCCTTAAAAAGAACCGTTTTGCCGATTATATGGAGTATTCCATTGGTTTTGCCACGCGGGGCTGTTTTCGCAAGTGCGCCTTTTGTGTCAATAAAAAATATGATAAAGTCTTTTTTCATGCCCCGGTAAAAGAATTTTTCGATCCGTCCCGCAAATATATTTATCTTTGGGATGACAACATCCTTGGATATGAAAAATGGCGCCATGTATTTGACGAACTGGAGGAAATCGGCAGACCGTTTCAATTCCGGCAGGGTATGGATATGCGGCTTATGACGGAGGAAAGGGCGGCAGTGATTTCCCGGGCCAGGTACCGCGGCGATTATATCTTTGCCTTTGATCACCTGAAAGACCGCGAGTTGATTGAAAACAGACTGAAAATCTGGAAAAAATACTGCACTGGTACGACGAAGCTTTATATTCTTTGCGGTTTCGAGTCGCAGGATGCGCAGGATATTGAGGGCGTGTTTGAGCGGATTGCCATCTTGATGCGGTATCGCTGTTTGCCTTATATCATGCGTTATGACGCTTATAAAACAAGTGAATGGCGGGGTATTTATATTAATTTAGCGCGTTGGTGCAATCAACCGAACTTTTTTAAGAAGAAAAGTTTTCGGGAATATTGTGAAGTGAATGGCGGGGGAAGTTCAACAATGCGGTATTTGCAGGACTTCGAAAAAAAATACCCCCGTATTGCGCGAAAGTATTTTGACCTGAAATATGAAGCGGCACCAATATGTTTTTAAAAGACAGGGTCTTGACAAATTGACAGTTTTCGTTAAAAATGATACTGAGAGTTATATGAACGAGTATAATTCAAGGGGAGTAGCCATACGCAGCAGGACCGTCATCCCGGGTTTATACCCCGGCCCTGCTGGCAACTGTTGTTGTTGGTAAGACCTTGCCTATGCTTTTTAGGCAGGGTCTTTTTGCATAGTTATGAATTTTGATTCGAAAAGGGAGGCGAAGAGATGGTGGAATTTTTTCAGGGGCTAATAGCCGTTGTTTTTATTGATTTGATTTTAGCCGGCGATAACGCCATTGTGATTGGTATGGCTGCCGGACAGTTGCCGGCAGCCCGACAAAAACAGGCAATTATCTGGGGTACGGCGGGGGCTGTGATGATCCGGACATTTACTACCATAGCCGTTGTCTGGATGCTTACGATTCCGGCCTTGTTAGCCGGCGGCGGAGTCCTGCTGCTGTGGATTGCCTATAAATTGCTGACCGGCTCGAAACGGCACAGCAAGATTGCCGCGCAGGGGAGTTTGCTGGATGCTGTGCGGACAATTGTTGTTGCCGACGGGGTTATGGGAATTGATAATGTGATGGGGGTGGCCGGCGTTGCCCATGGTGATGTTTTACTGGTCATTCTGGGGCTTTTAGTCAGCGTGCCGATTATGGTGTGGGGAAGTACTCTTTTCCTGCGGCTGATGGAGAAGTTTCCATTTATTTTGGATCTAGGCGGTGTAGTTTTGGCTTGGACGGCCGGAACCATGATTGGGGAGGATCCCCTTCTACGGTCTGTTTTAATTTCGTTTCCGGCTGCTAAGTGGCTGATTCCGGCCGGAGCAGTTGTGGCAGTATTCGCGGCGGTCCGTCTGTCGGCGGGCTGGAAGAGAACCCATTAACGGGTGAAGGCATCCGGGGAGGGAATCGATTTGCTGGTAGGATATTTATTGTGGAACGCGGCTGTTTTTTGGCTGATGCGACTGGATAAAAAACGGGCCCGGCAAGGTGGCTGGCGCATCCGGGAGCGAACATTGTTTCTTTGCGCTCTGGGCGGGGGTGCCGGCGGGGCTTGGCTGGGCATGTATGCTTTCCGGCACAAGACCCGTCATATTGCGTTCGTCATAGGCATGCCGCTGCTATGGTTTATTAATCTTGTTTGTTTGTATTTTTGGCAGGGACGGTAAGACAAGGGGGCAGCCAATCCGTCCGGACTGGTACCTTTGGCGGTGCAGGTGATATAATATAAAGTAGTTTTATAAATAGTGGAGGGCATTTTATGAATGAGAAAATATTAAAAGCAATTGAGGAAATTAATAAACAAAATGAAGAACGGTGCGAGGCCATTTACGCACCGCAAAATCTGGTTGAAGCTCAGAAAAAACTGGATCAGGCAGCTGCTTACGCAGTAATCGGGCTGGACGGTCTTTTTAAAGACGGCTTGATTATCGCTGAGGATAAGGGGAATGCATTTGTCGAATTACAGGAGCGCATTTATCATGCGTTGATGCTATATTCGCCGGATGAGGCAGAAAAAATCGCCCAAAAAATCCGGGAAGCCTTAAAAAAGTAGCTGTCATATTCCCAGGTCTTCGGGGCCGACTGAGAAGAAATTCTTCTGTTAATTTTTTTCTCCCTAATACCGATATAATAATAAACAAAGTCACTTTAAGCAGAATTTGATAAGAAAGGTGGCGGTTGGAATGGACAGGGAGCTGCTATCG
Source organism: Allolucifera butyrica (assembly GCF_900476375.1). GTDB lineage: Bacteria > Bacillota > Negativicutes > Sporomusales > UPPP01 > Lucifera > Lucifera butyrica. The sequence goes on from NZ_UPPP01000054.1 coordinate 59,330, forward strand.
GTGGAGCCGGTTGGGCGGATAAGCAGGGTTGCCGGTGTGCGTCCGGTAAAGGGAAAAAAGGATGATCCCGGAAAGCAGCGGCGGGATGAGAAAAGAAATCCTTCCTCCGCCGCAGTAGAAGGAAATTCGTCAGAGACGAATGGGTGCGTTTTTACCGGGAGCAAAGTGGATTGCAAAATATAACCGGGGATGAATAGCAGCCTGAATTCCCGCACAATCTAGAAAGAGACAGCGCTTGCTGCGGGAAGGTGAGTTATATGGCGCTATGGCTGGAATTGATTCTTATCGCTATTGGGGCTGCTGTTCTGGATAAGGCCGTTGAGCTATTTTTTACCCTGCTTTCCTATTTAACCCGCCTTTGAGGAGTGAATGAAAAACCGTCCTGATTGGACGGTTTTTTAATATTATACTATATAGAAGGAAAAGGCTGGTTAAGAAATAGGCCGGAAAAAACGATATTATATATAGGAATCCACTATCAAACCAGGGAGGGATATGATATGGTACCGAAAGTTGCGGCGATAGAAAACGTTAAAAATCAAACCCGCAATGGAAAGCCTCCCTATTTCACCAAGGATGGATATAAGAAACAGGGGGCTAATTCGTTTGATCTTGCATTACGGAAAGTAATGCGGCGAACCCCGTAAAGGAGCCTTCGGGCTCCTTTTCTTCTGCCTGGATTGTTCGCCCAAGATGCTTTCCAGATGGTTTCCCTTATTTTTAAAGGATACATTCTCCCGCTAATTCATAAACTTCTTCCGTTTGGCCCTCATTAGTCAAAACATAGAGGTAGTCACCGGCAATGATTTTGGTGTCACCCTTGGGGATAATTTCCATTTCTCCGCGCCGGATGCTGACTAGTAAACAATGGGAAGGCCAACTGATATTTTTAATTTTTTGACCGTCCAGTTTAGAACCGACGCAAACAACCAGTTCGGTAACCATACGGTTGCGGGGACCCATGCTGGCAGGCTCGCTGCCGCTTTTGGCCAGTGACCGTTCCATCAGTTCGTCATATACGGGTTTGGATTTGACAATGTCCGTAGTAAGATAAGCCGTCATCGAGACCGCGATAAGGGATAGCAGGTGAGTAAAGGAACCCGTCATTTCCAGGATCAGGATACTGCCGGTAATAGGGGCCTTTACTACGGCGGTGAAAAAGGCGGCCATAGCCAGAACAATAAAGTTATTATAATAGAAAGGATCGACTCCCAGATAATGAACGGCCACAGTTCCGGAGATACCGCCGGTTAAAGCACCAACGACCAGCAACGGCAGGAAAATGCCGCCGGGTACGCCGGAACCGTAGCTGATCATGGTGAAAATAAATTTAGCCGCAATTAAAATCAGCATAAAGTCAAGAGTAAACCGTCCCGAAGAGATCACATTTACCAAGTCATTGCCGCCGCCTAAAATTTCCGGCAGAACAAATCCGGCCAGCCCGCCAAGCAGCAGGGGAATGGCCGCTTGCATGCCTTTGGGCAGCACTCGCTGCCGGTCATAGAAATTTAATGTGCCAATTAATACTCTGTTGAATAAAACTCCTAACAAACCGGTTACAATGCCGAGAATTACCAGATAGCCATAATACCGGAAAGGAAAGACAGGGATGCCGGTAAAGCTGAAAATTGGATTGGCGCCGAAAAAACTCTGCGTTACCAGAGCGGCAGTTAATGAGGCGGCCATAGCCGACATGAGAACGGCGGGGGAAAAATTTTTATGCAATTCTTCCAGGGAGAAAATCACGCCTGCCAGTGGTGCGCTAAAGGCTGCCGCTAATCCGGCGCTGGCCCCGCTGGTGAGCAGGTAGCGTTCTTCCATCTTGGTCCGTCCCATAAGCCGGCTTAATCCCTGGCCGATGGCAGCTCCCAATTGAATGGAGGGGCCTTCCCGGCCAAGGGAAAGACCAGCGCCAATCGCTAAAACACCGCCAACAAATTTACTGGCAATAATTCTTTGCCAGTTCATTTTCATCAACCGCAAAATTACCGCTTTTACCTGGGGAATGCCACTGCCGCCGGACATCGGTTCATAAGCCACGATTTTGCCTAAGAGATAGGCAATAAACAGTAAACTGAGAAACCAAAGCAGGGTAAGACTCCACGGGCCCGTATGTAAATGCACATACAGTGCATTACGCATCTTTTCAGCCAATTCCAGGATATAACGAAAGAGAACAACGGTTATGCCGGCAATAAGACCGATGAAAATACCCTCAAGAAAAATTTTAAAGCGGAAATCGCGCCAATGTAAGAGTGCATGATATACTTTGCTTGCTTCCGGTCTGGTCATTTCATTTCCTCCATATACTGTACTGCTAAGGGATTGCAAAATAAAAAAGGTTTCACCGCAGCGAACCTATTGTTCCAGCAATAAAATTGGTTTCACACTATTTTAAACAAGATATCGCCTTCTTAGTCAATACTATTATTCTTACACGGGTGTAGGCAATTGTCAACGCCGGAAAAAATATTGGGACAAATAAATGGACGAAAGCTTGTGCCATAGCCACAAGGACTGGGGCACAAGCTTTCGTCTTGGGGTATATTTTTTTGACCCGGTGTTCACGCTTGGCGCCCAAGCCCTTATTCTAGGATCCCCGTCCAAGTAGTATAGTAGTTGCCGCCATAATGGCGGCAAAGAAATTCCCGGGTTCATATTTGTGTCAGCGGGAGCCGGACGCCGGAGCATAAGGCTTGCATCAGGGATAGCAACTGCGCTTCGGATAACAATTGGATTTCGGATAACAGTTGCTATTGGGATAACAGTTGGTGTGGGGGTAGCAGTTCGATTTGGGATAACAATTGGTGTTGGGATAACAACTGGTATTGGGATAGCAATTCGTATGGGGATAACAGTTGGTGTTAGGATAGCAGTTAGTATTGGGATAGCAACTGCTGTTAGGGTAGCAATTACTGCTGGGATAGCAGTTGCTACTGGGATAACAAGGAACTATGTTAGGCAGACAGCCGATCCCTCCAGGCCGGCAGCCGTAACCGCCGCCCCCGCCCCCTCCCTGTGGACGGCAGCCGTGTTGAGGATAACACTGGGGTGCACGATATTCCTCATTGTATTCATCCCAATAATTAATTTCCGGACTTTCAAATTTGGTGTCCTTTTTGCTGGAACTTCTTCTTTTGTGCGACACTCTGATCGCCTCCCTCCTTATATATGTTATGTGGTATATTTACCTTGGGTGATTGCTCCGAAAAAAACTGTCCGGTCTTAGTACCTTGGCCACATTATGTTTTAGTTTGATAACGGCAAAAATTCCAAATTACTACGTCAGCACCTCCTAGCAGACCCCTTCCAGTATGGGGCGTCGCTGCTTCCTTGCCCTTTGAAATTTTTGTTCGCTCTAAAACTAAACTCTAACATGGTCAAGGTACTAGTGGGGGCCGTTCACCGGACAGCAGTACGGCTGAGACTGAAAAACTACCAGCACTTTTGAGGGCTGTCCGCGCATTTCGGCGGTGACCCGGGCAAAACAGGCATAGTGGTCGGCGGTTAGCACGACCCGGTCCGTAATAAGCAGCGGCGGGGGAGTAAGGGTTATAATTGTGCTGTCAAGAAACCAGTCTTTGCAGTTATAGCTGGTTTGTACGTAGACCCTGACGGCGGGACCGCATAGGATTCTTATAAAAAAGGAAAAACGGAATAGTCCTGTAATATTATGAGGCTTGGCAGGGGATACCGTTTGCCGGACATCGAGAATCTCCGAATCTGTTACACACGCAGGCAATCCAGCGGTAACCGCCGGGTAGTGAAGGATGTTTGCTGTCGTCATACTACGCACCTCACAATGTTGCATCCTCCTTGTCGCATTCCTCTCTCTGTCATTCGTCAATAATTTTTTCCGATTTATCGCCGAAAGCTCAGGGTGCGAAATGGGGGGATCCAGCAGGATAGTATATTATATGAAAGGATTCCTACGAACGAAACAGTAAGAGAGCAGGCGTAACCTGCTCTCTTACTGTTTTTACTTGGTTGTTTTAATTCCCGGTTTTAATCTTTCCATTTAAAGAGAATCATGCCTGTCAGCATAAGGAAAAAACCAAATACTTTATAAAGGTCAAACGGGCGTGGTTCAGTGCCGAAAAGGCCGAATGTATCAACGGCGGCGGCGCTTAAAAGCTGGGCCGATAAAACAAGGGCAACGGAAAATGTAGTACCGAGCAGTGAGATCCCTTTCATTACTGAAAAAACAATCATGACTCCCAGCGTTCCGCCGAGGAGATACCATTTGTTGGCAGTGGCGATGTTTTTAAAATAGCCGTCGCCGGTGAACAGTAATATGAGTAAAGCTACGATCAGACCGCTGCCATGCACAAGTACATTAGTGCCCCATAAGCCGGTCTTTTCGCTGAGGCGGGTGTTGAAGACCGATTGTATGCAGATTAGAATACCGGCCATAAGAGAAAATAAGATACCTTTTATCATAATGCCTCCTGAATTGTGAAATGATGGAATTTATTTAATTCGTTGCAGTGGTCCGAAATCCTGTTTGTCTGAAAAGGAAAAGCCGTTTTGGCAAAATGCACTTTATGACAATAAAAGAACATAATGTTCAAAAACTTCAATTCCTTTGGCCGCAGTGCTATTCTGAAAATTGCAACGCACAGGAACGGGAGATGTCAAAAAAACAAAGCGGGTCCAAAAGAAAAAAAGGAGGAATCGATTTGTGGTTTGGCTGGGATTAGGCAGCAATTGCCGGAAGATACCCGGCCTTTGGTAACGCATTCAATTTATCGGATAAACCGTATCCGCAAAGGCTATCGCCCTTGTGGATACCATTATTTACTGGAGGTAATATTATGTCGCTTATTTCTCGCCCCGGACAGGCCGGTACTGTCGAATCCAACGATATTATGGTTACGGTTGCCCCGGCTGAACCGGGCAAAGGGATTGCCATTGAATTAAAAAGTCCTGTAGCCAAACAATTTGGCCGGCAAATCCGGGCGGTTATTATAGATACATTGCAGGAATGCGGGATTAGTGATGCCGCTGTTTTTGCCAATGACAAAGGAGCGCTTGACTGCACTATCCGGGCAAGAGTAAAAACCGCTGTAGGCCGGGCGCTAAAGCAGGAGGAAGAGAAATGAAACTGCGCAGAACGATGATGTTTGTTCCCGGCAATAATCCCGGAATGGTTCAGAATGCCGGGATCTATGGTGCCGATACCCTTATTTTTGATCTGGAGGATTCCGTAGCCATTACAGAAAAAGACGCCGCCCGCAATTTGGTGGAAAGCGCTATCCAGTCAATTCAGTATCCTTGTGAAATTGCGGTGCGTATTAACCATATCAGTACGCCCTTCGGCCATGCGGATTTGGCTTCGGTTCTGTCCGTAAAACCGGATCTTATCCGGCTTCCTAAGGCAGAAACGGCGGCGGAAATTCAGGAAATTGACGCAATGATTACGGAAGCGGAACGCAAGTATGGATTTCCTGCCGGTTCCATCCGGATGATGGCAGCAATCGAGACGGCCAAGGGGCTGATGAATGCCTATCAAATTGCGTCCGCCAGTCCCCGGATGGTGGCGATTGCGATTGGCGGCGAAGACTTTATTGCCGATTTGAAAACTTCCCGCAGCAAAGACGGGCGGGAATTATTTGCCGCCCGGGGGCAGTTGGTGCTGGCCGCCCGGGCAGCCGGTATCAATGCAATTGATACGGTTTTTTCCGATGTAAACGATGAGGAAACCTTTATTAATGAAGTCAAATTGATTAAACAAATGGGGTTTGACGGCAAATCGGTGGTTAATCCGCGCCAGATCAAACTGGTACATCAAGTTTTCAGCCCGACGGACAAGGAAATTGAAAAGGCCGAGGCTATCGTAGCGGCTTATCAGGAGGCACTGGCCCGTAATTCCGGAGTTATTTCGCTGAATGGAAAAATGATTGATCTCCCTGTAGTGGCCAGAGCGGAACGGGTCCTTTCCTACGCACAGGCAACGGGGTATAAAAGCGGGGAGGCGGTACAATGAGTAAGAATGCAGCAGGCCGGGAGATTCCCGAAGTTATAGCGGGAATGAATGTCCGTCCCTATGCGGGGCCATTTGCAGTGACACCGTCGGGACGGGCAGTAGGACCTAAATTGACAGTAAACAAACCACGGTCGGAAAAAGTTTTGAAATCTATCGAACAGGCCATTGACGCCGCCGGTCTTAAAGACGGCATGACGATTTCTTTTCATCATCACTTTCGTAACGGCGATTATATTTTAAATAATGTTATGGAAGTCATTGCCCGCAAAAAGATTAAAAATCTTACGCTGGCACCCAGTTCTCTGAGCACGGTTAATGATGCCATTATTCCTTATATTGAGCAAGGTATTATTACGGCCATTGAAACGAGCGGCGCCCGGGGGAATTTGGGCCGGTTCCTGACGGAAGGAAAACTGGCTAAACCGGTTATCATCCGGTCGCACGGCGGCCGGGCCCGGGCCATTGAATGCGGGGAACTGTCCATTGACGTAGCCTTTATCGGCGCTCCCTGTTGTGACTCTTACGGCAATATCAACGGACTGGACGGAAAATCAGCCTGCGGCTCCATGGGGTATGCCATGGTAGACGCAGCTCATGCGGATAAAGTAATCGTCGTTACGGACAACCTGGTGCCGCATCCCCTATATCCGGTTAGTATTCCTCAGACCCAGGTGGATTTCATTGTCGTTGTCGACAGTATTGGGGACCCCCAGGGGATTGCATCCGGCGCTCTGCGCATCAGCCGTGACCCCCGGGAACTCTTAATTGCCGAATATGCTTCGGCCGTCATTGAGTATTCCGGCTATTTCCGGGAGGGTTATTCACTCCAACTGGGCAGCGGCGGTGCATCCTTAGCTGTGGCCAAATTTATGAAGGAAAAAATGCAGCAGCAGAAGATCACCGGCAGCTTCGGCGTGGGCGGTATTACCGCGCCGTTTGCGGAAATGCTGGAGGAAGGACTGTTTAAAGTACTGTTTGACGTGCAGGATTTTGATATTCCTTCCATTCAATCCTTGAAAAAGAACCCCAATCATCGGGAGATGTCGGCTTCGTTTTATGCCAATCCCCACAACCGGGGCTGTATTGTGAATAACCTGGACGTAGTAATTCTGAGCGCAACCGAAGTGGATGTCGACTTTAACGTAAATGTGATAACCGATTCCAACGGGGTTATTATGGGGGCTTCCGGCGGACATTCCGATACGGCGGCCGGGGCCGGACTGTCCATCGTTGTGGCGCCGCTGCTGCGCGGCAGGCTGCCGATGGTGCGGGACCGGGTACATACCATTGTTACGCCGGGCGAATCGGTCGATGTAATTGTTACGGAACGGGGCGTAGCGGTCAACCCGCGCCGGCAGGAACTGCTGGACAATTTAAAAGAAGCCAATATTCCCTTGGTAGCCATTGAAGATCTTCATCGGACAGCCATTGGCCTGGCAGGAACACCGGAACCGGTTCCGGTGGATGAGGCGTGCATCGTGGGTTTGATTGAATACCGGGATGGAACAATCATTGATGCAATCCGCCGGCCGTTGTAAATACTTGCCGGTACGCATCACTCTTTCCTATGCAGGTCAAAGGGAGAATTTGTCGAAGAAATATAAGGGTGATGTTTGGTTGATAACAAAGCAAACAAGATTAAGGTTGGAATACAAGGTTGCCATTCTTATTATTTTGATGGTTTTCTTTGTTTTAGCTGTTACCGGGGCGATTGTCATCCGTATCAGCGATCAATACATTGAGAACAGCACCGGTAAAAAGGCGCTGGCGATTGGCGAGGTGATTGCCAGTGTTCCGTCGGTACAGGAGGCTCTTCTGTCCGATAATCCGTCGGCGGTTTTACAGCCCTTTGCGGAACGCTGGCGCCGGGCAACCGGGGCCGCTTTTATTGTTATCAGTAATATGCATGAGGTTCGGTTGTCCTATCCCCTGCCGGATATGGTCGGCACTCCCATGGCGGACCTTTACCGGGAACCGGTCTTGGAAGGCAAGGAATATGTTTATACCGGCCAGGGACATCTGGCGCCTTCGCTGCGGGCCAATGTGCCGATTTTTGCCCGCAGCGGCCGGCAAGTCGGCTTTGTTTCCGTGGGATTTTACCTGAATGACATTTCCAAAGTCATTCTGACTAATTCCCGCCATATTATGTTTACTCTTGTGTTTGCCCTGGTTCTTAGTGCAATGGGGGCTTTTTTGCTGGCCCGCAATATAAAGCAAGCCATCTTTGGGTTGGAGCCTTATGAAATTGCTATGGTTCTTAAAGAACGGGAAGCGACACTGGAGGCCATCCGGGAAGGAGTTGTGGCGGTCGACACGGCCGGGATAATTCGTTTGATGAACCGGGAGGCGGAGCATATTCTGGGACTGCGGGACCAAGAGGCCGCCGCCAGGCCGATCACGGACATTCTGCCGCAAAACGGGCTGGATACGGTAATCCGGGAAGGCCGGCCGCTGTATAATGAAGAGCAGCGGGTCGGAGATATTACCATATTGGCCAACAGTGTGCCGATTATGGTCGACGGGCAAGTTGCAGGCGCTGTGATTAGCTTCCGGGACCGGACCGAAATCAACCGGTTAGCGGAGGAAATGACCGGCGTGCATCGCTTTGTGGACGTACTGCGGGCTCAGACTCATGAATTTAAAAATAAGCTGCATACGATTGCCGGCCTGATACAACTGGGGCGTCACCAGGAAGCGGTGAATTACGCCGTGGATACAACCGAAGAAAACAAAGAAGTTATCAGCCAGCTTAGCGGAAAAATCAAGGACTCACTCTTGTACGGAATGCTCTTAGGCAAGGCCAGCCATATGCGGGAACAGGGGATTGCCTTTTCCATTTTGCCGGAAACCGAGTTGAGATATCTCCCGGCGTGTGTATCGGTCGGCGATGTACTGCTAATTCTTGGCAACCTGCTGCAAAATGCGGTTGAGGCCACCGCCGGTGCGTCGGAAAAAAAGATTGTTGTTGGAGTGATCCAGCAGCCTGAAGTTTTAACGATGATTGTCTGCAATTCCGGCGGGGAAATTGACGATGCGACGGCGGCACGGATGTATCAGCGGGGTGTAACGACCAAGAATGGCAACAGCGGATTGGGACTGGCCCTGGTGGCCGAGAAACTCAAGCTGGTGCACGGATCGATTGTTCATCGGAACTTGCCGGAGGGCGGTGTGGAATTTACCGTACGTATTCCCTATGAAACGGGTGATGCTGATGGATATTAAAGTGCTTATTGTGGAAGATGATCCGATGGTGGCCGAAATTAATAAAAAGTTTACTGAGGCGGTCAAGGGCTTTCTGGTTGTAGGACAGGCGCGGAACGGCATGGAAGCTATGGCGCAGATCCCTGTAAAACAGCCTGATTTGGTCATCTTGGATATATACATGCCCCAATGCGACGGCATGGAGGTATTGCAGGAGATACGCAAGCAGGACCGGCCGGTGGATATTATTATGATTACGGCCGCTGACGACACGGTTACCGTCAGTAAAGCGCTACGGCAGGGTGTCGTGGCGTATATTACCAAACCTTTCAAGTTTGAACGGTATAAAGCAGTACTGGAAGGATACCGGCATTTTAAGCAAACCATTATGCAGAAGGAAAACCTGGGACAGGAAGAAATCGACGGACTGTTGCCGGTACGGATGACCCGGGAAGAACGGGACATGCCCAAAAATATTCAGGCCCAGACGCTGCAGCGGATTTCCCAGTACCTTTTGGAACAGGCACAGTCCTTTTCTGCCGAGGAAGTGGCTGCCGGCGTAGGAATGTCCCGGGTTACTTCCCGGCGTTATCTGGAATACATGGCCGAACAGGGTCTGGCTGAACGGGAATTGTATTACATCGCCGTCGGCCGGCCGATTCACCGTTTTAGATTAGTGAGGCAACCGGAAAAGTAAAGAAATAATATAAGAGAGAGACCGCCGGGCAATCCCGGCGGCCTCTTTTTAGAAATTTCCCCGCGCCCTAGGCTCTGCGCCATGGACCGAAAGTATAAGTTTTATTAGCCATTAGCGGCAGAAGAATCGCCTTATCAACGCTGCGCCGTTACCACGTAACCTCCGCTTATGACAAGACGATCCTTCTACCGAGGTGGCTGCCCAAAATCATTTTTAGACGGGTTTTCCGCGCCCTGAGCCTTGCGCCATGGACCGAAAGACCGCGCTGGCGGTCTTTCTTAGGAGGTTGCCGGACGATTGCCGTATTTCTTTTTTTCGGACGAGGCGGGAGCCTCCTCTGTGCAGGGATCTATTATTATAAAGGTCGGTCCGGTGCCGGTTACACCGGAGAATGTATGGCAATGATTATCATCGTAACTGGTGGTGCCCTGGAAGTAATGGGTGTGATTACCGTCCGGCAGGTCAATAGGCGGACAGGTCATGACATCGACCCAGTGCCAGTGTCCGCCGTCTTCCTCGGCCAGAAAGGATGTACGAACGTGCAACCGGTGAACATGGACCGGCATATCCAGGCGAGCCGGTCCCGTGACGCCAACAATGACATGCTGGTGCTCCGCCGCTACATCGGCTTCCGTTAAAAAAGTATGCACATGCCTTTCATGAAGAACATCGTCGGCAGTAATTCGCTCTTCTTCGTTCGCAGGCATGGAAATAACACCTCCTTCATCATGACTCATAGTATTTTATGCAGCCGTAGCGGTTTTGGTTAGCTTGGAAAGGAAGAAAAGCGGCCAGGAAAGAATAAAGTAGGCAGGGAATATACAACTGTGCCGCTTTAATGGCATGGAAAAAATCGGCTTATCGTTTGGAAGGAATTTTCCCAAAATGATCGAATGAAAATTAGGATAAACTATCAACAAAATGAAGAATCAGCAGAAAGGTGGCTTTACAATGGCGAAATTGAGGGGCAATGCCGTCGTAGCTCAATCGGGTGGGCCGACAGCAGTAATTAACGCCAGCGCATGCGGTGTTATACAGGAAGCTCTGAAACATGAAGAAATTGAAAATGTATATGGAGCGCAGAATGGAATTGTCGGGATTCTAAACGGTGATTTATTCGATGTACGGAAAGAAAATCCCGCCGTAGTGGAGGGACTTAAATATACTCCGGGTGCCGCACTTGGTTCGGTACGTTATAAAGTAAAGACCAGGGAAGATTATGAACGGATTTTTGAGGCATTGAAGAAACATAATATTCGTTATTTCTTCTATAACGGCGGTAATGATTCCATGGATACGGCCGATAAGGTAAATAAGCTGGCCGTAGAAAAGGGTTATGAAATGCGCTGCATCGGCGTACCGAAAACAGTGGATAATGATTTACCCTTTACGGATCACTGTCCCGGTTACGCCAGCGCTGCAAAATATCTGGCAACAACGGTGGCGGAATCCTGGATTGACCAGCGCGACCTGCCGTCTACTAAAATTCTGATTGTAGAAGCCATGGGCCGTCATGCCGGCTGGCTGGCTGCGGCCGGCGCCCTGGCAAAGCGGGCCGATGACGATGGTCCCCATCTGGTTTATTTGCCGGAAGTGGTTTTTGATACTAATCAGTTTGTTAAAGATGTTCAAAATATATATAAAGCGGTTGACAGAGTGCTGATTGTGGTTTCGGAAGGGATTCATACCGCCGATGGTACGCTCTTGGGCGAAAGCGGCGCTCGCGACGCTTTTGGCCATGCCCAGCTCGGCGGTTGTGCGCAGGTATTGAAAGATATTCTTGATAAAGAAGTGGGCGCCAAGAGCCGATACATCATTCCGGCTTCGGCGCAACGGGCCGCGGCCCATGTGGCTTCTTTAACCGATATCAATGAAGCCTGGCTGGTAGGCAAAAAAGCCGTTGAATATGCGGTAGAAGGAATTTCCGGCGTTATGGTGACACTGGAACGTGAACCGGGTAATGGATACCGGATAACGACAGGGAAGGCCAATCTTTCGGAAGTGGCCAATGTCGAAAAGAAAGTGCCTCTGGAATGGATCAATGCCGAAGGCAATAATGTAACGGCGGATTTCATTAATTATGCCCGTCCCCTGTTAGAAGGCGAACCGCCGCTCCGTTATGAAGGCGGTATTCCCGTGTTCTCCCGCTTAGCGAAGCATTTCATAGTTAAATAAGATAAACTGTTAATAGAAAAAACGTGGCTGTCTGGCTAGACAGCCACGTTTTTTTACCGTTCCAGTGTATTTGTGTTGTTACGGCTACATGATTCCTAGCCGCTTCCATCCAATTTTCACCGTGCCCGGTGGTTAAGCAATTTCCTGAATTTCGGGACGGATTCTATCCTTTTATCTCCAGCTCCCGTTCTATCTCCAATTTCCAACATCTAACATCAATATCCAACATCCACCGTCTAATTTCCTGCCTCATTCCAAAAATTCGCTAAAAAATTCTATTTCTGTAAGGCTGGTCTAAAGGAGAATTTGTTTTTCTCAAGAATATGATCAAAAAAAGAATCATAAAGGCGGGAGTAAGGAATGAAAGGAACCGTAGTCGGAACCTGGGTAAATACGGCTCACAAAGTTTGGGGCAGTGAGCTTACGATAGAAGCGATGAAACAGGTTGGCTGGCCTAAGGATAAAATGTTTTTGCCGACGGAAGAGGTAGAAGATGACAAGCCAAGACAATTTGTCGCTTTTTTGGCCAGCCGTCTGAATAAGACGGAAGATGCCGTTTGGCTGGATATTGGTAAGGATAATGTAAAAACGTTTTTTCAAGTCTATCCAGCCTTTTTTCGTCAGGAAAATCTTTATTCGTTCTTGCGCTCCATGTATGATGTTCATGTTGTAATGGTGAAACGGATTCCCGGTGCCAAGCCGCCGGAATTGTTGATCGAGCCGGTATCCGAATATGAAGCCGTTCTAAGTTACCGTTCCCGGCGGGGAATGTTTGGTTATCTAAAGGGATTGCTGGCTGGAGCGGCGGAGCATTTTCAGGAAAATATTCAGACCGAGACGATCGAGTCTTCAGCGGAACATATGAAGATTAAAATTCGTTTTCCCCAAGCGATTACATATACTACTACCTATCATCTGAATCGTTTGTTATCGTTTGGCGTAATCCGCAGCGTGCCGGTTAAGGTGGCAGTGGCGGTAACGGTACTTTCCCTGATTGTGGACGGGGGACTGGCTGCGGCCGGAACCGGAATCCCGCTTTGGACGGCCGTTTTAAACGGGGTGCTGGCGGGGGGAACTGCGGCCTTCTTATTACGTCCGTTCACGGCCATCCGGGAAGAAATTCGCGCTATTCAGGAGCATCGCTATTTTGCCGAAACCAAGCTGGTAACCGGGGACTTGTTTGAAGATATTATGCAGATGCTGGCGCAGTATAAGAAACGGGTAAAAAGTGAATTCACCGGCTTCAAGGGCATCGGGGACGAAATGAGCCGGTTTGCCGATGACTTTAATATGCTGGCTGACCGCATGAAAGGTACGTCCAGTGAAATATCGGGTGTCGTTCATGATGTAGCGAATGCGGCAACTAGTCAGGCCATGGAGACGGAAGAGGCTGTGGGAATTTTAAACGGCAATTTGGAAATGCTGAAAACGGTGGTTAGAGAACAGAGCGAAAATAAACTGCAATTGGAAGTGGCGGTTGAGGAAATCAACAAAGGTTTTGGCGAGGTAAGAAGCTCCAGTGAAAAGTTGATGCAGAGTGTTGCTAAAACGGCAGATGTGAAGAAATCGGCAGAAAATCTGTTGGCGCAAGCAACTAAAATTAACGAAATTACCGGCATGGTAGCGGCGATTGCCGGCCAGACCAACCTGTTGGCGCTGAATGCAGCCATTGAAGCAGCCCGGGCGGGCGAACAGGGACGCGGTTTTGCCGTTGTGGCCGAGGAAGTGAGGCAGCTGGCGGAGCAGTCTCACCTGCATTCAGACAGTATATCCAGCGATCTTAAAGTATTGATGGAAATTATCAGTAGTATTGTAAGGTTAATTGAAGAAGAATATACCATGCTCAACGCGGAAAGTCATCAATTGAATGAAGTGGTAAAAAATAATAACCGTCATGTGGAAAATATCCACAAAGTGGCCGATAATATTGTTGACATGGTTGATAAACTGGAGCATGAAATGACCGGTCTTAATCAGGTATATGGTAAAATTGAATCGCTGGCTGCCATTTCCGAGGAAAATTCGGCAGCCGGTGAGGAAGTAAGCGCTGCTGTACAGGTTTATAATGAAAAACTGCAGGACATGATGGAAAAAATCGGCGAATTTAAAACCGTCATTGAACATTTTTCCGAAGATATCAACCAATACCGGACTTGACGGAAACCGGGGAAGTAATTCCCCGGTTTTTTTCTCGCCGGTTTTCCGTGCCCCGGCCCTGCGCAGGAAAACCGCATTAGGCGGTTTTTCTGATACCCTTCCAGTATGTGGCAGGATGAAAAGCCGCAAGTGCCGAATTAGGAAAAGAACATAAGAATAAACGGGGGGCTTGGCCAGTGGGAAAATGGGTCCGTAATGCGATTGTCGTATTGTTGACGTTGGTTTTTGCCGGGTTGGTTTCTCATTATTTTTATGCTAATTATCTAAGCGTAATGGCTGATTATGAAAAAGAGGTCCAGCACACATCCTATGCGCTGGAGCTTTATTTTAACGGCCATCTAAAGGCAATGCAATTACTGGCGGCCCAAAAGGAAGTTGTGTCGCTTGATCCGGTACAGGCTTATGCCAAACTGGCTAATATGCGGGAACAGTTTCATCTGGCCGATGCCGCCCTGATTGACCAAAACGGTGACTTTCTGGTTCGCCTGAATTCATCCCTTTTACCCAGAATTGACGACCCGGACAGTGTGGCAAAAGCATTTCAAGGCCGGCCGATTGTATCCGGGCAGCTTAGGCAACCGGCGTCAGGCAAGATTTTGGCCGGATGGCTGGTGCCTATTTTTAATGCCAAAGGCGATATAAAGGCCGCCCTTACCGGCATTGTTACGGGAGAGGACATTGGCAATATCTTAAACAATAGCAAACCGGCCAATGATCAGTGTATTTTTATTCTGGACAGCAACGGGAAGATGATTTATCATCCCTGGGGGCGGGAAATATATGATAGGGAAGCGAATTTAGTCCACGGCCGGCGGGATTATTACCGGCAAAACCAGGGTATTTTCACGCGTTGGTCGCCGGTGGAAAGAATGGAAAAACTGTATGTTTATTCCGCCGTAAATAATGCGGATTGGCGCGTAGTAATGGCCATACCGGTCAGGAGTGTTTATTGGGCGATATGGCAAAAATCGGCTCCCGGTATTGCCGTTTTAAGTTTGATTTTACTTTCTGTATTTCTTCTTATGCGCATTTTGTGGCAGGCCGCCGGACATGAGAAAGAACTGGAACGGCAACGCCTGGAACGAATGGACAGCGTCAATCAACTGGCGGCCGGGTTGGCCCATGAAATACGCAATCCCCTTACATCGATAAAAGGATTTATTCAGCTTATGCAATTAAGGAAAGGGCAAGTGCCGTCAGCCAGTCATCTTGAGCTGATATTAAGCGAGATCGACCGGATTGAACATTTGGTGAATGAATTCCGGCAATTAGCCCGTCCGGTAAAAAAGCTCAGTCTTCAGCCCGTAGACCTTGATCAAATTCTGCAGGATGTAACTTTATTTATGCAGAGTCAGGCAATTAACAAAAATGCGGTTTTAGATTATCAAAGTCAGGGTTCATGCATGGTATTGGGTGACGCCAATCAATTAAAACAAGTCTGGATTAATTTATTGCGCAACGCCGTGGAGGCTATACCCAAAGGCGGCTATATCCAGGTTACCTTGTTGGCGGCGGGAGAAGAAGCAGTGGTGATTGTACGGGACAATGGCGCCGGAATCGCTCCGGATGCTCTCAAAAAGCTGGGTACACCTTTTTTTACTACCAAAGAGAAAGGCACAGGCCTAGGACTGTCGGTTTGTTATGCGATTATTCATGAGCATCGGGGACGTATTCAGGTGGAAAGTTCCCTGGGGCAGGGAACGGCTTTTATTGTCCGGCTGCCGCGGGAAGAAAATCCGAGTATGAAAATGGTTCAAGACCCTTTAGCCGTGCCCTGAGCGATAAAAAAAGATAAATGATTAGAACTTTTTTTCTTTTTCATATCATGAATTGAAAATTATTTTCTAAAATGGCAGGGATTTCGGATTGTAGGCTCGAATATTGTAGCTATTGAGACTGCGGAAGGAGGAAAAGTATGGACGGACAATATGATATTGGACTGATCGGACTGGCCGTTATGGGGGAAAATCTGGCCTTGAATATGGCCAATAAAGGATTTCAGGTTGCGGTATATAACCGCACTGTTGCTAAAGTAGACAGTTTTCTACAGCAAAAGGCGACCGGCAAGCCGGTAGGCGGCGCTCATTCGGTCGCCGAACTGATTTCAATGCTGGCTAAACCGCGTAAAATTCTGCTCATGGTAAAAGCCGGCGGCCCTGTTGATGATATGATTGCCGAATTGGTGCCGCATTTGGAACAGGGAGATATTATCATTGACGGCGGCAATTCATTTTTTGCCGACACGCGGCGCCGGTATGAAGCATTGAAGAAACAAGGCATCCGTTTTATCGGTCTCGGTGTATCCGGCGGGGAAGAAGGGGCTTTGCACGGCCCGAGTCTTATGCCGGGCGGCGATGCCGACGCTTATGGGCAGGTTGCCCCCATTTTTACCACCATTGCCGCCCAGGTGGCCAATGGTTCCTGCTGCTCCTATGTTGGACCGGACGGGGCGGGGCATTATGTGAAAATGGTGCATAACGGAATTGAATATGGCGATATGCAGCTCATCAGTGAAGCGTATTTCATTATGAAACATGCCCTGGGCCTGACGGCGCCGGAACTTAATGCCGTATTCAGCAACTGGAACCAGGGTGAATTGAATTCTTATTTAATTGAAATTACAGCGGAGATCTTTTTGCAAACCGATGAGCAGACGGGAGCCCCGCTGGTGGAGATCATTCTGGATAAAGCGGGTCAGAAAGGAACCGGTAAATGGACGTCCCAGAGCGCGTTGGAGCTGGGAGTTCCCACGCCAACCATTACGGAGGCGGTATTTGCCCGCTGCATGTCGGCCTATAAGACGGAGCGGTTAGCAGCAGCCGGAATCCTTACCGGTCCGTCGGTACGGTATGACGGCAGCGGAGAGAAATTTATCCAGGCCATTCAAGATGCTTTGTATGCTTCCAAAATTTGTTCCTATGCCCAGGGTTTTGCCCTTTTAAAAGCGGCAGGGGAAGAATATAGCTGGAATTTAAATTATGGAGACATAGCCTTGCTATGGCGGGGCGGATGCATTATCCGGGCCCAATTTTTGGATCGCATTAATGAAGCGTTTAGGCAGGATCCTAAATTGCCCAATCTTCTCTTAGACCCGTTTTTCCGTGATGTATTGGCTCGGGTTCAGAGCAATTGGCGTCTGGTAGTCAAGGTCTGTAAGGAACTGGGAATTCCCACGCCGGCCTTTAGTGCATCTCTGGATTACTATGACAGTTATCGTCAGGCTGTGCTGCCGGCCAATCTGCTGCAGGCCCAGCGCGATTATTTTGGCGCTCATACTTATGAACGGAGTGACCGGCAAGGCATATTCCATACGGAGTGGCTGAAAAAGTAAATTGCGGTGAAAATAGGGCGGATTTGGCCGAATTGCCGGGAATATATTTCCCGGCAATAATAATTTGACGAGCCCTGTCTGATCCTTTTTTATAAGTTCAGGGGGCGAAATATGGGTTCTTTGGCATTTGTCTGAAAATATGATATGATTATGTCAAAGTTTAGATGTATTGTGGAGGTCGGCTCATGATTCGTGAACTTCGCAGCAAGGAGAAGCTGGAACAATATTACCGTAAATTTATGCAAGAAGGCATCCTGGACCCGAATGTGCATCCCTGGGTGGCCGAATCCTGGCAGCGGAGCCGGGATTGGAATGTACCCCATGAAACCATGCCGGTGTTGTCCAGATTAGATAAAACTGAGATTGAGAAACACCGGGAAAAGCATTATCCGGCCATGGAGTTTCTGGGAGGTCTTCACCGGGAAATCGGTGAGTTCTTTAACATTTATAATTTGAGTTTGTTGCTTTTAGACAATGAAAGTTATGTCCTGGAAAGTTACGCCCTCCCGTTCTTTCAAAGAACCCCGGGTGAGCTTTTAGGGGCACGTCTGGCGGAGAAAGATATCGGTACATCAAGCATTGGTATCGCGCTCGAACACAAGACTCCTTTTCTTTTATTCGGCCCGGAAATGTGGATTAAAGAATGTCAGACAGGAGATGCCTGTTCCGCGCCGATTCTGGTTGACGGACAGGTGCAGTACATTGTGACTCTGGTTTCGGTAGAACAGGAAAAATTGCCGCATACGGCGCTGCTTTCCTTGCTGTTAAGTATGAAATATGCCATGGAAAATTATCTTTCCATGGCTTCCCGTCTGGATGCCCGGCATGCTATTCTGGATGCCGTTCCTTTGGCCGTGTATCATATCATGCCGGGTGGTGAAGTAGCGTATACCAACGAATTGGGGCATAGCCGCCTGACAGGTATCAATCCTCAGGGCGATAAAGCAGGCTCTTTCCCCAATCTGGGAGATGTAGTGCTGAACTACCGGCATACACCTTTATTTAAGGGCTTTTTAGGGATTCCGTCATATAATAAGGAAGTAACGTGGATTACGCCGCGCAAAACCTATGAAGATATTACCACCGTAGTTCCCCTGCTGCGAAGCGGGCAGGTAAACAGCGTCGTGGCCGTATCTCTGCCTATTGAAGATTTGCGCATGCTGGTGGCCCATGCCGCAGGATACAAGGCCCGCTATAGTTTAACCAGTATTGTTGGCCAGGTGCCGGCGGTTGAAGCTATGAAGGAAAAGGCGGCCAGAGCAGCCCGCAGTTCCCACCATTTATTGCTGCAGGGAGAGTCGGGTACAGGCAAACAGAGACTGGCCCACGGCATTCATCAGGCCAGCCCCCGGGCGGCCGGACCGTTGATCGGGATCCGGTGCGGCGATATGCCGCCGGAATTACTGGAAAGTGAACTGTTTGGCACGGCCGATTCCCTGGAGGAAAGCCGGCCGGGAAAATTGGAACTGGCGAATGGAGGAACGCTTTTCCTGGATGAGGTGGAAAAGCTGCCGGCAGCATTGGCGGACCGCTTGAGTAAAGCGTTGCGGCAGGGCCAGTTGTACCGGACCGGCGAGGAGGTAATCCGGGCTTTTGATGTCAGGGTAATTGCCGCTTGTGATAATGATTTGAAACGGCTGACAGAAAAGAATTTATTTTCGGCTGAGTTATTTGAATTGATAGCCCGGACAGTGATCCGCATTCCTCCTCTCAGGATGCGGCGTGACGATATTCCCTTATTGGCGGAGCACATTATTGCGGAACTGGCGGAACAAAATCATCTGACAGTAAAGAATCTGACTCCGGAAGCAGCGGAAGTTCTGAAAGCCGGTGACTGGCCGGGCAATATTAAACAACTGCAGGGCGTGGTGGAGCAGGCTTTCTTCCGTACACAAAAAACGGTGATCACGCCGGAGGATATTACTCTTCCGGGGGAATCCGGCCCGGGGAAAGCCTGGAAGGAAGACCGGGAGGCATTTATCGAGTTATGGAAAGCAACCGGCGGAAATATCAGCCGGCTGGCGAATATGCTTGACGTTAGCCGGGTTACATTATACCGGTATCTGAAAAAATACGGAATTGAGAAAGAATAAGGTACACCGGCAATAACCGGCGTGACTTATTCCGGAGGGATAACACGGGTGAGGCTGCGGAGAAAGGCCTGGATCGGTGAGGCCATAAAGGAATACAGTGATTTAGTAATACTACTACAGTCCGGGAATGCTTATCAAGGGCGCTGGCGGGAAATCCTCGGCCGGGATGCGCCCTTACATGTTGAACTTGGTACGGGACGGGGCACGTTTATAACAGATCTCGCCGCTTTACACCGCTCAACTAATTTTATTGGCATGGAGGCTGTGCCGGATGTTCTCTATAATGCGGCTCAGAAAGCGCAATTCAGGGAATTGAACAATCTTAAACTGTTACTTGCCGATGTCAACAATATTTTAGATATTTTTGCGCCGGGGGAAGTGAACCGGCTATATATTAATTTTTGCGATCCGTGGCCGAAAAGACGGCATGCTAAGCGTCGCTTGACTCATGCCGGTTTTTTGGCTAAATACAAGGTGATTTTGGCGCTCGGCGGCGAGCTGTTTTTCAAAACGGACAATATAAAACTGTTTGAGTTTTCGCTGAATCAGTTTGCCGATATGGGACTTTCTCTGGGGAATATTACTTTTGATCTTCATAATAGCAGTTATGAAGGCAATATTATGACTGAATACGAGGCTAAGTTCAGCGCTCTGGGACAACCGATTTACCGTTGTGAAGTACGGTTTTAACAGGGACGAACAAAACGGTGGGAAGCGGCATACAATGTAGTAGTGATACAATCACGAGATAGGAGTGTGTTGTTATGCCGCGTCAGCAGATACCTTTTGCCGTGCCCCACCCCGTTCCGCCCCTCAACCTGGAAGAAGTTAAATTCTGGCTAATGATTATGCAGGAACATGCTGTGTTTATTAAGGCTGGATTACCGGCTGACGATATGGAACGAATGAATGAAGCGCAAAGTTTTTTCCAGGGGTTTGGAGCATTGCGGGCGCGGGCCGACAAAGTACAGAGCGAGAAAAAATTCGGTGAGCTGGTGGCAGATGCGCAGAGTCTGGTGCGGGATTTTTATCATTTTAAACGTCGTCTGCTTCGGAGAATGTTGGCGTGCAAATTGGGAGGCAACAACTTCCCGCTCTTTTTGGACCATCTGGCACGGGAAGCAGAATATTTTCTCCGGCTTTTGGACAAAATGCGCCACGACCGGTCACCGTTTGTTGTCGTATCCACTGCCCGGGAAAATGCTTTCTGGGTACGATTGATGGATGACCATACCCGCTTTATCAGACAAAAGTTTGACCCTTCCGAAAGAAATTTAATTAAGACCATTGAAGGGTTTTCTGAGGATTTTGACGGACTGCAGCTAGAGGGGCAGGACTGGGTAAGTATGCTGGGCTCCGGTTCCGGCGGGAACCCTCCGTCCTACGGCAGGTATTTGCAGGACGTTCGGTTTGCCGTTTTGCGGCTCCGGGATTTCAAACGGGCCATAACGGAGATGATTGCCGAATGCAAGCTGCTCGGCATCCTTCCCGAAATGATGGCAGAGCATGTACGCTGTGAAGCGGAACATTTTCTCATGATTTTGTCAATGATTGACAAGGGGCTGCTGAAAGAAGACGCCGATTGCGGTCAGGAAGAGGAAATAGAAGAGATAGAGGAAATCGAGGAACCTATTCAATGTGAACCGGAACCGGTGATGGAGGAGTGCCCGGTTTTCCTGGAAGAGGAACCGCGGGAGAAGACCCCTTGCGTTTCGGAAACGCCGGAGCAGCCTGAAATAGCTCCTGTTTTGCCGACGTTAAATGCTGACAAAGACATAAAGGATGCCGGGGATGACGAGGAAGAAGAAGATGAAGATGAAGATGACGAGGAAGATTTGGTAGTTCCTCCGCCTCCACCGTCTCCTAAGCCGCCGGTGACATCGAAAAAGTATAAATGGAGCGGCAAATGGCCCCGGGCCCTGGGAAAGATAAGAGACTAATTCCTTGACGGGTCCAGTACATGACAAAAAAACCCTTTCCATTGAAGGAAGGGTTTTTTTATGGGATTAGCGCCCTGCGCCCTGAGCCACGAGCCGAAAGACCGCGCAGCGGTCTTCCTCATGCTCATACGGCAGGAACGACAGCCATATAACCGGAGAGTTCCCGCTGCGTCTGAGTGAAAGACAACAACTTACCATTGACCAGATCAATCATCGCTAAGTCACCAAACATGTGACTGGCGGCTAAAGCGAATTTACCCGAAGGCAGAATGTGCAGACAGGAGATGGAGCGTCCTACCGGGATCCAGCCGGCAATGTTCTTTTCTGCAGCATCAATCACCGTGACGGAGGCACTGTCTTCATTGACAACGTATGCCGTCTCTTCGTCCGGAGAGAGAGCCACGTAACAGGGGTACGTTTTTAGATTTTTTTTATGTAGCGGGCACTGGGTGGTTATAATGTTGTAAGGCTGCCCGGAATTGGTTTCATCAATTATAATGACACCTTCACCGGCAAAGAGATTGCTGGTAAAAGGAATATAAACGCGTCCATGGCGGTCCCGGGCGATGTTGGTGGGAGTACCGGGGAAGTTCCAATCATACTGGAAAATCCCTTGATTATCTAAAACGAGAAGGGTACCGCCGGCATCGTGTTCCCATACGCTGTAAATCCGTTCCGGTCCGGCGGTAAGACCGGAGCACAGGCTTTTGGCGGCTGACTGGCCCCAGCAGTTTTGTTCCAGGCTGGTGATATTAACCTGGTAAAATACACTGTCGGGAGTAACTAAGTAAGCCTTGCTGTCATCGGGTGCAAGGATAAACCGGGCGGGGGGAGGCAGTTCTAGCGGCAACCGGTAGATTTTTAACGCGTCAAGGTTGACAGCCCATAGTCCACCCTGCTCCGACTGCTGGTTGACGGCCGGAAGATAAGCCTTTTTATAGTCTGCTGTAAGAGCAATGCCGGTGGGAGTAAAGTCCGGGTCATAGGGCAATTCCGCCAAAATTTCGCCGCTCAGTCCGTCGACGGCTAACAGGGCGTGCCCGCTAATGTCAATAACCAGTATTTTATAGGACGCCGGTTCCATACTATCACCTCTTTAGAATTCCTCCCCTATACTATGCAGTATATGCTGTAGAAGTTCTTGGGTAAGCATGGTCCTTTTTGTATTTTTCAATAAAAATGCAGTCGGATTACAAAAAAACGGAGACCTGCGTTCGAAGGGGGAAGCGGTCATTTCTTTGTATATGGTATAATAAAAATAAATCAATCGGTTACTGCGGGAGTGTTGTTCATGGATCGGTCGCTCAAGCTTTGGCGCAGCCACAGTGAGGCTGTGCTTGTTATTGCCCTGTTGTTGTTTCTAATCGGTACAGTCAATATTTTCAGTGCCAGCTTTGTCCTGGCCGGGCAAATGCTGCACGACAGCTATTATTTTCTCAAACGGCATTTACTGGCTTTTTTCATTGGTGCTGTATTGCTGGTGTTTTTTGCCAAAATAGATTACCGGCGACTGGTTAAACCATGGCCGCTTCTGGTCATGATCATGGCCGTTCTCGGCATGCTGATGGCTGTTCATTTTGGCGGTGTCAACGCGAATGGGGCCCGGCGCTGGCTAAAACTGGGGGTTCAATTCCAACCGTCTGAATTTGCCAAACTGGCAGCGATCTTAATGGCGGCGGCTTATCTTGGTCCCCGGGTGGAAAAAAAGCAGCCAATTACGCTTTTTTCCTGGCCTTTTTATTTTACTTTGATCATGGGCGGGCTGGTATTGAAGCAGCCGGATATGGGTACGGCTATGGTAATCGTTGGGTTATGCCTGTTATTATATATCATAGCCGGAATTCCAAGGCATGAATTGCTGGGATTAGGCATGGCCGGGGCTGGAGCTGTTGTTTACTTTATTTTTGCCGCCGCTTACCGGGCTGAGAGAATTATGGCTTGGATTGACCCGTGGTCGCATCAGCAGGACAGCGGCTATCAGACGGTGCAGTCCCTTCTGGCTATTGGTTCAGGCGGATTTTTTGGTGCTGGGTTGGGAATGGGCGCAAGCAAGTTTCATTATTTGCCGGAAGCTCATACCGACTTTGCTTTCGCCGTCTTATGCCAGGAAATGGGTTTTATTGGCGCATTGGCCGTAATTCTGCTTTTGGCGGCGCTGGCCTGGTATGGTATTCAAATTGCGCTTAAGGCGGCCGACGGGGTTGGCATGATTATGGCTACAGGGATTGTAGCGATGATTATCGGGCAGGCTATTGGGAATGCCGCTATGGTTTCCGGCGTTATTCCCGTTACGGGTATTCCTATGCCGTTTATCAGCTTTGGCGGGACGTTTCTCCTCGTAATCATGGCGGCTCTCGGTATATTAATCAGCGTGGGGCGAAGGGCTGCCGGCATTGTCTCCTCCGCTCCCGGGCCGGAAAAACCTATGGGGCGGACCCGGCTTCGGTTGGCCGGTAAGACCCAGCAGCCTTAGCAAGATTAATAGTGCAAAAATAAAAGGACTACCCGGTTGGGCAGTCCTTTTTTCTTGCTTTTTATGCCGCGTTGTTCCTGGCCAAAATTGTCCGCAGCTCGGTGCCGGAGAGTGTCTCTTGTTCCAGCAATATCTGGGCCAAATAGGACAAGGTAGACTGATAGGTCAGAAGTAAGCCGCGGGTTTTATCTTCAATATCGCGCAAAATGGAGGTCATTGTCCGGTGAAGCAACTCTCCGGGTATATCCTCAGCAGAAACAATACCCAATTCCGACAAGCCGTTGAAAATGATTTGTTTGGTCATATCCGCCGCCTGTTTAAAATCATTGGCCGCACCGGTACTGCGGCAGGCAAGCAGGATTTCCTCCGCTACGGCACCGGCTAAGGCCACAGCGATCCGGTCGCGAAGATATTCCAAAGTATATAAATAGATATCATCTTCCTGCGTCTGCCGTACATAGCCAAGTGCATTACTGCGGGAAGCTACGTTAACGCTGGCTACGGAGTTGGTCCGCACCAGCTCACTGACCAAAGCGTGTCCGGCTTCATGAATGGCTACCCGTTTTCTTTCATCCAGACTGGGTATTTTGTCCAGTTTTTCTCCCATCATAACCTTCTCGATGGCGCTTTGGAAATGGCGTGGCGCTATATCCTGACATTCTTCCCTGAGTGCCAGAATGGCCGCTTCATTGGTTACACTTTCCAACTGGGCGCCGGAGAAACCGAACGTATCCTGGGCGATTGCCTCCAGCGATACGTCCGTTGACAATGGTTTATTCTTAGTATGCAGCCGCAAAATATGCAATCGTCCTTTTTTGTCGGGAAGATCCACTTTTACCTGACGGTCGAAGCGGCCGGGACGCAACAGGGCGGTATCAAGCATATCCACCCGGTTGGTGGCTCCGATGACGAGAATGTGGATATCGTCCCGGACAGGCAGTCCGTCCATCTGCACCAGGAGTTCGTTTAATGTTTGGTCATGTTCTGTATGACTATGATTTTGGCCGCGTTTTCCCCCCAGCACTTCCATTTCGTCAATAAAAATGACAGCCCCGGTTTTATTCCTTTTTTTCGCCGCCAGACGGGCTTGTTTAAATAGCTGCCGCACTCTTTGCGCGCCAACGCCCACGTACATTTCCACAAACTCGGAACCACTTACGGCCAGAAAGACCGAATCGGTGAAACGGGCGGCGGCTTTGGCAAGCAGTGTTTTTCCAGTACCCGGCGGACCACTGAGTAAGATGCCTTTTAAAGGCCGGATGCCCATACTTTGAATCTGGTCGGCTTTTTTTATAAATTCCAGAGCTTCACATAATTCATTTTTGGCCACATCCTGCCCGCCAATATCTTCAAACGTGACGGGCGGGACCTCTTTTTCACTGAAAGAAGCAAATGATTTGGTACCGGAGCGCATGTGTTTATTAGCAAAAATGAGAAGACCGGCGATGGCGGCCAAAAAAAGGACCGGCAGGATATCCACGCCTTGTAGGGCAAGAAATAAGAGAATGCCTGCCAGAGCACCTGCCAATAGATCAAGGTATTGCATGGGTTTGCCTCCCTTGTACAGCCTGACGGGGAACCAGGGTATAAAAAGAGTTGTCACCCTGGGCAAGCTGCAGATAAATAGCCTGGGAATCGACATAAACATGAGCTGTTACACCGGCATTACTGGCGATTTCCTGGATTTTGTCCGCCATCCGGGGAAAGTTCCCTGTCATAATAGCCTGCTGAAGATAATACTGGGCACGATAATCGATTTGTTCCAATTCCGGAGTACTGCGGTCTTCGACCCGAATCCGAAAAGGCCTGTTTCCTAAAAAACGGACTGCCGTTTGTTGAATATGAACATAGGTCTTTTGAAAATTGGCAGATGGGTCCAACGTCACGGATAAGGTGAGTAAGTTTTTAGGCTGGCCGCTGTCCTGGCATATAACCTTTTTCACACCGTCAATATGTTGCAGGGCATTATTCAAAGGCCGGGTTGTGGTTTGCTGCCGCCACATAGATTGGCCTGCATATAGAATTCCCAGTGTGAGCAGGAGGGCTAACGCGGCTTTAAGCCATTGCTGTTGAGTCCAGTTCACTAAGCCACCTCCTTGTTAACATAAGACATTATAACATAGAGACGGCCGTTCACCTAATCCAGTTTTTTGCTAACGGTATAAAATTTGCTAATTAACATATAATAGGATAATATGACCAATTAATAACTGTGGGAGAACAGATCCATTTGGTTTATCAGAAAAAGGGGGGAAAAGCATGGATCGGGTAGCGTTATTGCTGGTGATTTTTGGTGCCTTAAACTGGCTGTTGATAGGCTTGTTCCGGTTCGATTTGATAGCCGTTCTGCTGGGAGGGCAGGAGGCGGTACTGAGCCGCGCCATATATATACTGGTAGGTTTAGGCGGTATTTGGTCTATTTCTTTATTTTTCCGGGAACGTGGTAAAACATAGGTTGTACCACGTTTCGCTGTTTTTTCCGTGTCCTGAGCCCTAGAAAGACCGCATCAGCGGTCTTTCGGTCCCTCTTCTCTGAAAATTGTATGTTTAATAACCGGCTGTTTAAGTTAATACTTATAAGGGAAACGCAGAAGGGGGAATTCTTGTGCTATGGCTTATTCGTGCGGGAGCCTATCTTGTCAGCGGGCTGACAATATGGCAATTTGCCCATGGGGGCGCAGGCATTGGCAGTATTCTTGCAGCCCATAAGCCGCTGACGCTGGATCCGGACCATTCTATGATTTTTGGAGTGTGTGCCGGACTTAGCAACTTTACCGGGATGGATGTCACGCTGATTCGTCTGATTTGGGTGATTCTGGCGTTTTATCGGGGAATCGGGATTGGGCTGTATCTTCTGGCGTTTTTAATTATGCCCGTAAAGGGATAATAGATAATAGATTGTCGTCCGCCATGCAGGCGGACGGCTATTTTTTTTCTACGGTGACCATTTCCCAAACGTTCACATAAAATATACTAGATTACGCGAGGAGGTATGAACGGTGAGGATACAACCTGATGATTTTCAAGATGACGAGGATAGAACCATGTTTTGTGACTGCGATTGTGATACGGAAGAAAAATGTCTGGATGAAGAGGGGAGTATGCCTGAGCAGGTAATATTAGCTCATTCGTATGTTCCCTGGCAATTTTATGTAAAGGCGTACAGCCCGCAGGAAGCGTTAATGCGTGGAACCTTATTCCCCGAATTATTCGGAGTTTACCCCATTCCCAGATAAATGAAGATGGAGGTGAATTGTTATGTATTGTGAAAAACAAATGATGCTTTTAAGGAAAATCCAGGAAATGAGTTTTGTTGCGACCGAACTGCATCTGTATTTAGATACGCGTCCGTGCGACCAGGATGCGCTTAACGATTACAACTGTGCCGTTGATGTAGTGAAAAAGTATAGGAATGAATACGAGGCTGAATTTGGTTCGATCATGGCCCTCGGCTTTCATGGGGACAAAGAGTGGACTTGGATTTGCGATCCCTGGCCCTGGGAAATGTAATTTAAATGAAAGGAATGGTGAAATATGTGGCAGTATGAAAAGAGATTGGAATATCCGGTGCAGGTGACTTGTCCGGATGTTAAGTTTGCGAAGCTGGTTATCACTCAATACGGCGGGCCGGACGGAGAGCTTTCGGCTTCCCTGCGTTATCTGAATCAGAGGTATTCGATGCCTACTAAAGAAGCGAAAGCAATACTCACGGACATCGGGACGGAGGAAATGGCGCATATGGAAATGATTGCCGCCCTGGTATACAAACTGACCGAGGGAGCCGATCCTAAGGATTTTGAGGCAGCAGGCTGGGGAGGGCAATGGGCGCAGCATGACAGCGGTTTGTTTTGGACGGACGCGAATGGTGTGCCGTGGACGGCCAAGTATATTGCCTGTCTGGGAGATCCCATCACCGATTTAACGGAGGATATGGCGGCAGAGCAAAAAGCCCGGGCAACATACGAACACTTGATAGCCGCTACGGAAGATCCTCTGGCCAAGGCTACGCTGCGTTTTCTATGGCAACGGGAAGTGGTGCACTTCCAGCGTTTTGGTGAAACGCTGAATGCGGTGCAGGAGCATTTGTGCGGCAAGCACATGTGGATGGGGCAGGAAATGAAATAGACGGAAAAAACCTCCAGCCGGCAAGGGGTGGAGGTTTTACTTTTTAGTTTGGCATCGCTGTTCGAGATGTAAAATGCCAAGCAGTACGGCCCGTGACAAGGACGCAATGAGAATGATAAGAAGGAAGCTGTAAACATGGTTCCAGTGAAAATAGGTTAGAATATTAACGGCAATAGATACCGGAAAAAAAATAAAAGTGATAATCCCTGTGACGATAGAAGTCCAGATTAGAAAAGTTCTCCATGAAGAACAGTATTGATAGACCAGCATTAAAACGAGTGGTGTATCTGTGATGTCATGGATAAAAGGACTGGGGATAAAGGGAGTTAAACTAATGTCATAACTCCAGAGGACCATGTTGGTCCCAATCAGATCCATTATCATCCTGCCGACTGCGATGAAAGAACCAAATAAAAGTATTTCTGATAAGCGGTGCTTATCGACGAATCTCCACCATATTATATAGGCTGCGACAGCTAAAATAAACAAACTCCACCATTGAATTGAAAAAAGCACTGACGTCTTCCAATGTGTATAGGATAAATGCCACAGACTGACTTTAAACTGGTGCATCGTATCGATAGTGTTCATGAAGTTCCCCCTTCTTTTGAGCATTCATAAGCTATTGTCAGTATCTCCCAAAGTCTTTTTAAAAATGCGAACATGACCCGAAATAAAAAGCCTCGGGGCTAGACTGCTTTTTCAGAGAATACATCTTGCAGCAGCTAAACTGTTACCTAAATTACATAGATAGCCGTTAACGGCAGGAAAATCGCCTTATCAACGCTCCGCCGTTACCACTTAACCTCCGCTTATGACAAGACGATTCTTCTGCCTGGATTGTTCGCCCAAATGATTCCCGGGTGGTTCCTTGCGTCCCGAGCCCTGCGCCATGAGCATTTTTTATTATATTGAATTAAATTTCACGCATATTGCCCCAATCTATGCGTAGATCTATAAGGAGCGAGGGGGGATCTCAGTGCGGTATTTTCGCTTTGCTCTGTGGGGAATCGCAATTATAGGATTGATGTTTGCCGGCGCGGAATTTAAAGAAGATTTACAGCTTAATGCCAAGATAATAAGTAAAGTGCCCACCGACCAAAAGGTGGTCGCCTTAACGTTTGATGATGGTCCAAGTTCTAAAACGACGCCTGAAATTTTAGCGATACTTAAAGAGGAAAAAATAAAAGCAACCTTTTTTGTTGTGGGTGAGAATGTTGAAAAATTACCCAGTATAGTAGCGCAAGAAGTAAAGGACGGCCATGAAATTGGTATTCATACTTATGGTCATAAGAATTTACCAAGACTAAGCCCGCATAGGGTTAAAGAAGAAATGGAAAAATCAGAGAAGGTGATTACCGTAATCACTTCTAAACCGACATTATTCCGTCCGCCCGGTGGGGCATACAATAAAACCGTGCTAAGAATAGCCCGGGATATGGGATATACGGTGGTATTATGGTCGGTCGATCCTCTCGATTGGAAGTGTCCACCTGCAAGGAGCATAGTAAATTATGTAGTTAAGAATGTTAAACCAGGGGGAATTATTCTTCTACATGATCTTAGATATCCCTCACCAACAATAGGGGCTATTCGTACTATCATTGACCGTCTTAAAGCGCAAGGTTATCAATTTGTTACAGTAACTGAACTATTGCAATATTATCAAGGGAGAAATTTAATATAGTTTAATATGACCTAGCCTGGACTATTTGAGAGACAAGTGCATTTGGCCGGGGCATGAAATAAATTTAGACAGAAAAGAGCCTCCAACCGATAAAGGTAGGGAGGTTTTTACTTTACATAACAAAAAAGAGACGAAGGATCTTTAATCAAGAAGGGAGTATTTCTCGGCAGTTCAGTTTCTGTTACTGAACAAGAAGCGGAGACATTTGGTAAAAGGAGAATGGCCGCATCATGTCGAAAATGCACGAAAATCATACTGCTCACATTTAGCACCCTGAGCTTACGGCGACAATATTTTACCAATCTATAGCTTTTTTAAGCAGACTCAAGAAAAGGTGATAAACAATGCAGACTACTGACCGGCGGAGTCATAGTGAAGCCCATCCTGGAAATGAGAAATTGCTGAATCAAATCAAAGTTCTGGAGCGAAAACTCTTCGAAGCGGAAGCGAAGTGCCTGGCAACGGAGGAGAAATACCAACGGATTATCAATAACGTCCAAACGGTAATATTCCAGACTGATGCCGCAGGGCGGTGGACGTTTCTCAATTCTGCGTGGACAAAGATTACCCGGTTTGCTATAAGCGAGAGTGCTGGCACCCTTTTTCTGGATTATGTGCATCCGGACGACAGGGAGCATAATCAGGAACTATTAAAACTTCTCATTGAACGAAAGAAAGAATACTGCCACCATGAAGTCCGTTACCTGACGAAAGGTGACGGGGTCCGGTGGATGGAAGTGTACGCCCGGCTGATGCTGAACGACGCCGGCAAGATAATCGGAATAACGGGGACGCTGAACGACATTACCGAGTGGCGATTGAACAGGGAGCTGCAACTGGAGCGGGCATTGCAGTTATCATGTAAACTGCAGCTGCAGAGTGACTTTATTAATGACATCGTGAGCGGGCGTACCTTTGTCGACGAGCAGGCGATTGTTTTCGCCAAATCGATAGGATTGGATTTTTCCCAACCGTTATGCTGCTGCTTGGTAACATGTGGCTACCATACGGAAGCGGACCGCAAGAATGACGAAGCGGATTACCGGCAACTGCTCAAAAACAGGATTATTACTGTATTGAGTGACGAATCAAATTGTATCGTCTGGAACGGCCGCGACAATATCGGCATTCTTTATCAGGGCGGAGAAGGCGGGATGCGATTGGCGGGACGGCTCCGGGATAAAGTCCGGCGGTTCTATCCTCAGCTTGATGTGATCGTCGGAGTCGGCGAATCTAAGTCCGGACCGGGTAGTGTATATGAAAGTTACCGGCAGGCGTGGAGCGCCGTCGCCGCCGCCCGGTGCAAAGGCGGGAGCAGCGAGGGAATATATCATTACCGGGACCTGGGTCTTTTTCAATTATTGGCGTCTATCGGACGAAAAGAGACGGCCCAGGTCTTCATAGAAGAAAAAATCGGTAAACTCTTGGACTATGACAGGGAAAAAGGCACGGACTATTTGGTCACTTTGGAGGCGATTCTTCAAACTTCCAATTTAAAAGAGGCTGCGGAGAAATTATTCATTCACCATAAAACGGCGGTGTTCCGCAAACGGCGCATTGAGAAGATGCTCGAAATTTCCGTTGACCATTTCGAAGATCGGCTGTCTCTTGCAGTGGCAATAAAATTGCATAAATTGAACGGCCCTGACTGAGAATTATTTATTAATTTGAATGTAGTTTTGGTTAACAGACTATTATCTTTCAAAGATAATAGTCTGTCGTTTTTTGACGAAAAAATATAGTTTTTGTAGATAATAGAAAAAAATGAAATGGTATCTTACAATTTAAGTAAGCTTTGCGGGAGGCAAAAGTATTTTTGTTGTGCCACTGCAAGGTGTCTGCAAATTTTGGACAAGTAAAAAACAAGGGCGAAAATCTAGAATAACGAGGAGGAAGAGAGTATGGCTATTCAAAATGAAGTTCAATTGAGAGATGGTTTGGATTTAGATGCGGTTAAACTGGCCGATGTAATCGATCTAAAGTTTTTGCAGCAATTCCAGGACGATTTTGCCACCGGTGTAGGGCTGGCAAGCGTAACCGTCGATCCTCAGGGCAACCCGGTTACCAATCCGAGCCGTTATATCAGATTCTGCAAGGATTATACCCATTCGACGGAGTGCGGGGACAAACGGTGCGCCGAGTCGCACCGCAAAGGCGGCGAGGAAGCGGTCCGGACAGGCAAACCGGTAGTATATGAATGCCATGCGGGTCTTATCGACTTTGCCGCGCCCATTATGCTAGAAGGCCGCTTGATCGGCACTATTTTAGGCGGCCAGGTTTTGACGGCTCCTCCCGAGGAGGAAAAATACCGCCGGATCGCTAAAGAAATTGGAGTAGACCCGGATGGATATGTTGCGGCATCGAAAGAGGCGCGGATTTTATCCAGGGAAGCAATTGAGGCGGCTGCTAATGTATTGTTTATTGTGGCCAACAACATGTCGAAGGCCGCTTATCAACAATTGAAACTGAAAGCGGTGGTTAATACTCTGTCCGACGGCGCCCACCAGATTTCGGCAACGATGGAGGAACTGGCCGCCTCTGCTACTTCCGTGAGCGGCAATCAGGCGGATCTGAATAAGGAAATTAAGAATGTTAATACGGTAACAGGTAAGATTGATGAGGTAATGGATTTTATTAAGGATATTGCCGACGAGACCCGTTTGCTGGGGCTGAACGCTGCCATCGAAGCTGCCCGCGCCGGGGAGGCCGGTCTGGGTTTCGGGGTTGTTGCCCAGGAAATTAGAAATCTTTCCGCTGATTCCAAGCAAACCGTAGGCAAGATTAAGGAATTGACGACAATTATTAAGGATTCGGTGGATAAAACCGTAAGAATGGGAAGTGAAACGACGGCAACGATTGAGCAGCAGGCTGCGGCGATTGAGCAAGTAACGGCAAGTGTGCAGGAGATTGCCGGCCTCACCGAACAACTGAGCCAACTGGCTAATCAGAAATAAAGAATAGCAGAGGAGGCGAAAATCTGTGAGCGTCCAACTCGTAGTTTTTGCATTAGATGAAAAAGAGTATGGCGTCGATGTTTCGGCCGTCAACGGTATCTTACGTTCGAAGAAATTCAGCATTCAGCCTATACCGGGGGCGCCGAAAATATTAGAAGGAATAATAAATTTACGGGGACAGGTAAATTATATTTTTAATCTCAGGACCAAGTTCGGATTAGCGAAAAAGGAATTATCCGATGAAAGCAAATTTATCATGCTGAATGCGCATGAGTCAACTACCGGCTGTATTGTAGACGAGGTTACGGATATTGTTAAATTGGAAGAGTCCGACATGCAGCCTTCGCCTGCCTTTGTTTGCGGGGATAAAACCAACTATATCAAGGGAATCGGTAAAATTGGCGAACGAATGGTTGTTATTTTAAATCCGGAAGTGATGTTGTCAATCGAAGAATACGAGACGATCGGGAATCCAGCCGGCGGTTAAAGCCGGGCGAACCAATTACAGGTGATAAGAGGATAAATGGAAAGACCTCGTTGTATTAGCGGAGTGCTAACGAACGGGGTCTTTTTAATCGGGCTCAAACGGATGGATCAGGCCGTTCCGCTTTCGTTCCATTATCATTATTCTGAACGGTCGATTCATTGTCTGCATTGTTCCATTGGGCATTCAACGTTTCCGTGACTAACGCGGCATCGGGCACACTTGAGAAATAACCGGATATCAGTCGTTTCTTCATAAAGCATACCTCCCCGTCATTTTAAAATAAAGGCGAGTCCATTTTTATGTATATGTAATGCTGGCGATGATTATTCCGATTAATTTGTTCCTGCGTTTGGTGCCGGAAGCTGCACCGCGTTTTTTGTGGACAAATGTCTCATTTTCCAACAAGAAATTGCGGTAAATACGAAATATAGCAGGAATTGTCGAGTGTAGTGGAAAAATATATCATAATATCACGGGAGTTTGCTGTCCCTCCCGGGTTCGGTTTAACGGCAAGTTTTTCCCGGTGATAGGACGCCTGTATAAACCTTATTGTTTTAACAGATACTGTTGAACAGTCCGTCTAAATTTGAAAACCTACAGAGATATTGGTATGACCGGGTAAATGTCTTTATGCTGAAAACCAATTCAGAGCAAAGGACTGATAAAATGGATGAGATTCAAGAGATTGAACGTATTATTGAAAAATTACGCACCCGGCTGCATGCAACGGCACAAGGAAAATGTTTTACCGATCCGGAAGTAATACGGGCCAGTCAGGAATTAAACCAGATGCTGAACCAATATGAAAAACTTCTTTCCCGCAAGTGCAAGGCATAGCCGATATTTGCAGGTCAGCTTTCTCCGGAAGCGGAGAAACCGAGGCTATATATGATATATAAATTAAGAAAACCTCCGGCAATGCCGGAGGGATTTTTTATGGGGTCTTTCTTGGCAGGGATATGGCACAAAGAAGAGAATGAAAGTAGGGAGTACAAAAGTAAGATACCGGCTTGGCACTATGATGAGGAGGTATTTTGGTGGAATCCACACGGGATAACAGACTGGTAGTCGCTATTTCCTCCCGGGCCTTGTTTGATCTTGATGAAAGCAATGGAATTTTTGAGACGCAGGGGTTGCGGAAATATACGGCTTACCAGATTGAACATGAAAATGAAACGCTTTGTCCGGGTGTTGCCTTTCCGCTGATTAAGCGGCTGTTAGCACTGCGTTTGCCGCATACGGACGAAAGCGCCGTCGAAATTATCCTGGTTTCGAAGAATGATCCCAATACGGGGTTACGGGTGTTTAATTCCATCGAGCATTATAATTTGAATATTACCCGGGCGGCTTTTACCAACGGCCGGTCACCGTATCATTATCTGGGAGCCTTGGGAGCCGATCTTTTTCTGTCGGCCAATTCCGAAGATGTACGGCTGGCGCTGGACCATGGCTATGCCAGTGCTGCCATTTATACCGGGCTGGCCTTCGTCGATGATAATACGGATGAAATACGCATTGCCTTTGACGGTGACGCGGTCATATTCAGCGATGAAGCGGAACGGGTATATCAGGAAAAGGGTTTGGAAGAATTCAAACGGCATGAAACGGAAAACTGTGAAATTCCGTTGCCGCCGGGACCCTTCAAACCATTTTTGGAAGCTTTGAACAAAGTGCAGAAAGCTTATGAAGGCCTGGATCACAAACCCATTCGCACCGCTCTGGTTACGGCGCGTAATGCACCGGCCCATAAACGGGCGGTTAAAACCCTTCGCTCATGGGGTGTCGGGATTGATGAAGCCTTTTTTCTGGGCGGTTGGGACAAGGCGCCTATTTTAGAAGGCTTTCGGCCGCATATCTTTTTTGACGACCAGCAGACATACTGTCAAAATGCGGCCCGTTTCGTACCGACCGGGCATGTGCCAAGCGGAATTAAAAATATGGCGCTATGAGCCAAAAGACCGCATTAGCGGTCTTTCTTTTTAAAACATTCGCTTTCGCCACAAGATGTAGCCAGTGCTGCCGGTAAGCACCAAACAAATTATAACGACATGCCAGAATCCGGTTTGAGTTCCCTGCCAGGGAACCACCAGGCTCATGCTCCAAAAGTTGGTGACTAAAGCGGGAATGGATAATAAGATGGTAACCGACGCCAAAAATTTCATAACCCGGTTCAGGTTAATGCCGACGGCAGAGGAGAAGGCATCCATCATACTGCTCAAAATCTCGCTGTAGGTTTGAACAATTTCCAGGGCGCGTTTATTTTCAATAATTACATTTTCTAAAATATCTTCTTCTTCTTCATACATTTTTAAAAAACTGTGCAGCCGGGGATCGCTGCGCAGGCGTAGAATCGTTTCCAGCACAATCCCGTTGGCCCGCAGTGATGCAGTGAAGTGAGCTAGTCCTTTAGCCAGATTGAGCAACTGAAAAATTTCCACATTATCAAGCGATTTGCGCAGACGTTGCTCAATTTCATCCGTCCGGTGGCGGATGGCGTAAATATGGCGCAAAAATACCGATCCCATATGATACAGGATTTGGAATAAGAACATGCTGCCTTTATCTGTAGGCAGCAGCATCGGCTTGGGCGGTGTATGAATATCCGGCAGGATATCGGTAACCAGCCGGCAGGAAGTAATGATGTGGTCCGGCGTCAGAATTACCGCCAGCGGCGCCGTATCATAGGCGTCGGCATCATGCATGACGGGAATATTCATAATAACGAGAATGCATTTTTTGCCGATCACGATGCGGGAGTATTCCTGTTCGTTATAGGCTGCTTGCAAAAAGTCAGCGGGAACGCCGGTTGCCGCTGCTACTTGCTTAATTTCAGCCGGTGTGGGATTGACAATATTGAGCCAGGTACCCTGTCCGAGGTCTGACAGAGGAATTTCCACGTAGTTTTCCGCAATGCTTTTACAGATTGTCAGCATAATTTCATCAGCCTTTTTGTACCCAATACTGCGCTTTGGCCACGCCTTCCAGTTCCATTGTATCGACAATGCCGACAATGGCGGCATCGACGGCGCTCTTGTCGGTGCTGGCTACTTTTCGGGCTGAGCTTCCTTCCAGCACCAAAACTGTTTCCCCGTTTCCGGCGCCTACCGTGTCGATGGCCACCCGGATACTCATGGTATTGAGTCCGTCCAGATTCAGGGGCTGAACAATGAGTAATTTATAGCCTACCAAAGTGTCGTCTTTCCGGGTTGCCACAACATTTCCCACAACTTTTCCGAGCCACATAGTCTAACATCCTTTCCCCTTAAAATAAACGGGTATCACTTATTCTTTATATTGGCTGATCCTCCAATTCTACCTATGGACTATCTTGCTCACTGATCAGACAATTTTGTGATTTACGGCCGCCGCGGCAGGAGGCTTCCTGTCTGGCGGGAATAAAGTAAAGGCGGGAGAGGATGTGAGGGGATTGTTGGCCGGTATTTTTCAGGATTTTGTCACTGGTTTGCAGTTTTTAACCCGCTTACGAATTTTTGCCGAATCGGAATGGTCGCCGGAGCGCTTTGGCCGGAGTGTCCGGTTGTTTCCTTTAATCGGGGCGGTGGTGGGCAGCCTGTTGGCAGCGTTGTATGGGGTATTTTCCTTTCTCCGGGAAGGACGGCCGCCGCTCCACGTTATGGCTGTCAGTCTGGTGCTGGCTGATATTTTGCTTACCGGCGGCATGCATTGGGATGGCCTGATGGATACCATGGACGGCTTATTGTGCGGCCAGTCCCGGGAAGATACGCTGGCTATTATGAAAGACAGCCGGGTAGGCTCCGGCGGGGTCATGGCCTTTGCCGTTATCATCTTTTCTAAGGTAGCCCTTTTAATGGCCATGAATCAGGCACTGCTGCCTATCGCCTTATTTTCCATGCCGGTGGCAGGACGCATGGCCATGGTTATCGGCGTCAGCTTATTCCCCTATGCCCGGTCCAAAGGACTGGGCAAGGATTTTGCCGTTTATTCGGGCCGAAAAACATGTTTGATTGCCGGGCTATTGTCACTGTCACTGCTTGGGCCGCTGGGCCCGGCAGCCCTGGCCGGTTTAGCCGCCGCCGCCGTTTTTGCCATTTTATTTGCCCGGCATGTTGCCGGAGTTTTGGGTGGACTGACGGGCGACGTATACGGGGCCGTCAAGGAGCTGTCTGAAGTTGTCTGTTTGGCCGCTTATTTGCTATTTCTCCAATGAGAAACCTGCTTGGAGAAATAATACTTTTTTGACGTCTTGCAGCAGTATTTTGCCAACTGTATTTTTTTAGCAGGGATTAAGTGGTCTTAAGCGAAAAATAGGGTTCAACAATAGAATACATAGCCACCAAACAGGTGCCCCTTTGCGCTTGTTAAGCAAGCGCAAAGGGGAGAATAGGGAAGTTCGGAAGGATGTTCTATCCTGAAACGACGCGGTCGCGCCACTGTAATCGGGGAACCGCCTCTGCCAATGCCACCGGATAACGGGAAGGCGCAGGGGCTGTAATGATCCGCAGCCAGGAGACCTGCCTGTTTGCGCTGACATAATGCCCCCGCGCAAGGGGCTATGCCGGAAGGATAGGACATACATAAACCGCCTAGCCTTTTTTGGCTAGGTATTTTATTTTTTCTTACCAATTTTTTAGGAGGGTTAGAGTATGGATTTTGCCGCCTATGTGGATGAGTGGATTGATGGAATGGCTAAACCGCCGGCTAGTTTGGGCCTGATGGAACAACATGTGAAGAAGATTTTTCTGGCGTGGGGAAAAATGCAGCCGGAGATAAAACCGCATCATCTGGTCTTTGCTGCCGACAACGGAATTGTGGAAGAAGGGGTAGTGAATTATCCGGCCGAGATTACCTATTTACAGGCTAAGAACATGGTTGCCGGCAAGGCGACGATTAGCTGTTTTTGTTTGTGCAACCAGATTCCCTATCAGGTCGTCGACGTGGGGATCAAGAGCGAAGACGCGGTCGGCACTGACCGGAAGGTGGCAAAAGGAACCAAAAACTTTTTAAAAGAGGCAGCCATGAACGAAGCGGAGTATAACATGGCGCTGCAAGCCGGCCGGGAGATGGTCCGTCTGGCGGTGGAAGCGGGGCATAATCTGCTTTCCTTTGGCGAGATGGGTATCGGCAATACAACGACTTCATCGGCTGTATTGCATGCTTTATCGGGAATGCGGCCGGAGTTTGTCGTGGGTTATGGAGCCGGCTGCCATAATAAGGATATCGTAAACCGGAAACGGCTGGTTATTGCCAGGGGAGTGGAAAAGCATAAGGCCGCTATGAAAAATGAGGCGGATATCATCCGCTGTGTAGGCGGTTTTGACATTGCCGCCCTGTGCGGCGCCATGCTGGAGTGCGCCGACTTGAATACGCCCTTTGTCATTGACGGTTTTATTGCCGCCGTAGCTTATGTCTGTGCTGCCCGTCTAAACCAGGCGGTAGAGAGGTTTGGCATTCCGTCGCATCTGTCCAGGGAGCCGGGAATGATCTACGCGCTGATGCTGGGCAATATTTTAACCGACGAGGTGCCGATCCGGGCTAATATGGCATTAGGGGAAGGGACAGGGGCGCTGCTCATGGTGGGAATGTTAAAAACAGTTCTATATACTGTGATGCATGCCGCCAGAATGAGCGATTTCGGCGCAACCGTTCAGGCAGTATCACCGCCGGTGGCATTATAATATTATAGATAGTACTATATTGCGGTATTGCGGGATTTCTTTGCGCTGAGTAAAACGGACCGCCTTATGAGGGCAGGAGAAAATCAGATTGGTAGCCAATTGAATACTATGAATTCGCAGAATATTTTTATTATACCGCCCTGGAGACCCAATCCGTTTTAATGGAGGAGATCCTGTGCAGAAATATCAAGGTTTTGCTTTGGGGGAAATTGTCAATGTAAGCATTTTGCAGGAAATTCAAGACAAGTTTTCCGAGGTAACTGGTTTGGCTTCCGTCATTGTTGATGTCAATGGCAAGCCGGTTACTTCACCCAGCCGGTTTACCGGCTTTTGCAATTATGTCCGTTCCTGTCCGTCCGGTTTTCAACGCTGTATGGCCTGCGATGACCGGGGCGGACGCCAGGCGACGGCCGACAAACGTCCGTTTGTCTACCATTGCCATGCCGGCTTGACTGATTTGGCGGCGCCGATCATTGTTCATAATGAATATATGGGGGCTTTTCTGGCCGGGCAGGTGGTACTGCCGGAGGACAATTATAACGCCAAGGAAGAAATGCGCCGCCGCGTGGCGGACCTGGGATTGGAGGCTTTCCTTTTAGAAGAGCATTTTAACGCTGTGGAAACGGTTCCGGCCAATAAAGTGAAAGCGGCGGCCGACCTGATTTATCTTATGGCTAACTACATTGTGGAAATGGGGATTGCCAATATTGTCCAAAAACAGCTTATGAGTGAAATGAAGGCCAAGGCGGACCTGGAGAACATGCTGCGGGCTACCGAACTAAAGGCCCTGCAGTCCCAGGTTAATCCCCACTTTCTGTTCAATACGCTGAATACTATTGCCAGACTGGCACTGCTGGAGGGAGCCGGCCGCACCCAGGAAGTGGTATATGCGTTATCCGATTTGCTGCGCAACAATTTACGGGATATTGATCAACTGGAAACACTGGCCAGTGAAGTATCCTCTATCAAACATTATCTGGTGATTCAGCAAGTCCGTTTTGGGGACCGGATTCAGGCCTGCATTGATATAGCGCCCGATTTAATGGGAATCCGGATACCGGCCATGACCCTCCAGCCGTTGGTGGAAAATGCGATTATTCACGGACTGGAGCCTAAAAAGGAGGGGGGACGGATTCTAATCAATGCAAGCAGGCAGGGGCTTAAAGTACGGCTTACTGTAGCCGATACCGGTGTAGGAATCACACCGGAACGGGTCCGGGAAATTTTCCGGGCCGAAAAGCGGACGGCAACACGGGGGCAGACGACAGGTTTGGGGATCATTAACGTTCACAAGCGGATTCAGCATTATTTCGGCGGTGACTACGGCGTCAGCATTGAGGGAACTCCGGGGGCGGAAACCCGGGTCCACATATTCCTGCCGTTTGCTCAATAATTTTAGAAGGGAACTCTTACTATGTATAAGTTACTCATTGCCGACGACGAACAACTGGAACGGCAGGCGATCCGGTTTATTGTGGAACGTCATTGCCCGGACATTACCCTCGTCGGTGAGGCCGGCGACGGGGAAAGCGCTGTGCGGCTGGCGGAACGGGAAAGACCGGACATTGTGCTTATGGATATTCGTATGCCGGAAATGGATGGGCTGGAAGCGACCCGGGAGATTCGTATTTTGCTGCCCGATGCCAAGGTTATTATTCTGACGGCTTTCGATGAATTTGATTATGCTAAGCAGGCTTTAATGCTGGGAGCAGCCAATTATCTGCTGAAACCGACGCGGCCGGACGACCTTGTGCAGGCGCTTTTAGAAGTTACCGCCGAGGTGGGTCTGGTAAAATCCAGACAGGAAGAGGAAGCCCGTCTGCGGCAAAGTCTGGCGGAGGCCATTCCTTTTATTCAGATGTCGTTTGTGTATGATTTAATTTCCGGGAACATTGTGGACCCCGGGCATTTCCGGGAGAGGTCCCGGTTCCTAGGACTGTTGGTTGATCCGGGTGTAGCGCTGGTGGTAGACGTGGACAATTTTAAGCAGTTAACCATGAGCGACAGTGAGCTGCAAAAGCAGATCGTCAAGCAGGCTATTTATAAAAACATTTGCAGTGTAACCGGCTATAACGGTCTGGTCACACCCTTTGGCAGCGACAGCATTGTTGTACTGCTGGGATTCGAGAACGGAGAAAATCAGGATGTGGTCAGGCAGAAAACCCGGAAAATGGCGGAAGCTATCCGGGACACGCTGAATCAGGATATGGGAATCAGTGTAACCATCGGCATCGGGCGTTATTATACGAATCCGCTGGATATTCATAAGTCCTATGTGGAAGCGGTTAACGCTCACCATCAACGTTTTTTTCTGGGAGACAGCCAGATCATTCCGGTCGAAGAAGTACCTCACTTGCGGGTAGGCCCATTTATTTATCCCTTTCACTATGAGCGGGCCGTGCTGGACAAGGTGCGCTGCGGCGAACGCAAAGCCGCCAGGGATGCCCTGGATAAGCTTCTGAAAGAAATGTTCGCCAGTCAGACCAGCATAGAAACCGTGAAGGCCTGTGTGCTGGAATTACTGATTGTTTTGTCCCGGGCCGCCGTCGAAGGCGGTGCCAATTTAGACCAACTAACGCTGCTCAATTTTGATGGAATTCGTCATTTAGTCGAATGCCACAGCCAGGAAAAGATATATCGTTGGATGATGGAGTCCCTTGACCGTTTCCTGGATAATATGCTGGAGAGCCGTTCCGGTATGAATCGCCGCGTCATAAATAAAGCCTGTGAATACATCGTGCAAAATTGTCATAAGAACGTATCACTGGAGGAGATTGCGCAGACTATCCACTTGAGTCCTTTTTATTTCAGCCGTTTATTCAAACAGGAAAAAGGCTGTAACTTTGTCGATTATCTGACGAAAGCCAGAATCGAAAAGGCCAAGCGGCTGCTCCGCAACCAGGACTATACGGTCGTACGCGTAGCCGCCGAATCCGGTTATCAGGATGCCAGTTATTTCTGCCGGGTATTTCGTCATGAGGTGGGAGTAACTCCCAATCAATACCGGCGAGGCTTACGTTCGCAGCAAGACAAACTGGAGACAAAATAATTCTAAAATTGAATAAAAAATTTTCATTCTACAAGAAGACTGCGATGGAATGAAAATTCTATACAAAAGGACTGCGTAAAGGCAGTCCTTTTTTGCTTTGCCGGTAATTAAACTGCGTTATGCCGGCAAGAAAATACTATTCCGGAAATGACAGTGGAGTTTTGCGAAAATTCAAAGTTTATTCCGCAAATATGTTGCATGGAAGGGCAAGATTGGCTCAAGGGCTAAGGACAATTACCGCCAATTTATAACATGCCGGGAGGAGCCTACAGGCTCCGGAAAAGAAAGAACAAAGCTGGAGGGAAATTCATGCCGCAGGAAATACCACGGGTGGTGCAAGAGTATGTACCGGGCAAACAAGTTACGCTGGCCCATCTTATCGCCAATCCCAAGCGGGAACTATGTGAAAAGCTGGGATTATCCGCCAGTACGGCCATTGGCATATTAACGATTACACCCTGCGAAGCGGCCATTATTGCCGCCGACGTGGCAACCAAAGCCGCCGCGGTGCAGATCGGTTTTCTGGACCGCTTTACGGGTTCCCTGGTCATTTGCGGCAATGTCGCGGCTGTTGAGGCGGCTTTATCTCAGGTTACCAGCCTGCTGGAAGGCATGGGATTTACCGGTGCCAGGCTGACGCGTTCCTGATATGAATAAAGTGATGCTGATTGGTCCCGTGGGGGCCGGCAAAACGTCATTGGCTGCTGCTCTCGCGAAGAATTCCCGGCCCGTAACTAAGACGCAGGACATTTCGTTTGCCGACGGCGCAATTGATACACCGGGTGAATATGCGCAAATTCCCCGGTTTTATTCCGCACTTATGGTGACGGCTATGTCGGCCTCCCTGGTGATTATGGTGCAGGATGCCACCGAAGGGAAGAGTACTTTGCCGCCGGCCTTTGCCGGTATGTTTGCCCGGCCGGTGATTGGGGTGGTTACCAAAGTGGATTTACCCGCAGCCGACAGAGAAAGGGCTCGAGCCTGTTTAGAGCAGGCGGGAGCAGGAAAGACGGTTTTCTTCGTTTCCACGGTTACCGGCGAAGGGTTGAATGAGCTTATGGATTACTTGCAGAGAGGGGGTGCATGTCATGAGTGAAGCCTTGGGAATGGTGGAGACCAAAGGATTGGTCGGAGCGATTGAAGCAGCCGATGCCATGGTGAAAGCAGCCAATGTCATTTTAATCGGTTATGAAAAAATCGGTTCCGGACTGGTCACGGTCATGGTCCGCGGCGACGTGGGCGCCACCAAAGCGGCGACGGACGCCGGTGCGGCGGCGGCGCAAAAAGTGGGGGAAGTAGTTTCAGTCCATGTAATTCCTCGTCCTCATAGCGATGTGGAGAAAATTCTTCCTAAAATTAAGTAGGAATAAAATGGAGGTGGCCTGTTTATGCAAGATCAGCTCATTGAAAAAGTAATGGATGAAATTAAAAAACGGATGGAAACGCAAACGGCGGCGCCGGAAGCGCCTGCTGCAGCCAGCGCCCCCAAATTTACGGGAATGACCGAGTTTGTCGGTACGGCTATTGGGGATACCATCGGCCTGGTTATCGCCAATGTGGACCCCAGTCTGCATGAGAAAATGAAATTAGACCCGAAATTCCGGTCCATCGGTATTCTTGGGGCCCGAACCGGCGCCGGTCCTCATATTATGGCGGCCGATGAAGCTGTAAAAGCCACTAATACGGAAATCGTTACGATTGAGTTGGCCCGTGACACGAAAGGCGGCGCCGGCCACGGCTCATTGATTATTTTCGGAGCGGAAGAGGTTTCCGATGCCCGCCGGGCGGTGGAAGTGGCCCTGAAAGAACTCAGTCGCACTTTTGGCGATGTATATGGTAATGATGCCGGTCATATTGAATTGCAATATACCGCCCGGGCCAGCTATGCCATTAACAAGGCTTTCGGCGCTCCCGTAGGCAAGGCGTTTGGCTTGATTGTCGGCGCTCCGGCGGCAATCGGTGTGCTTATGTCCGATGTGGCGGTTAAGACGGCGAATGTGGAACTGGTGGGATATGCCAGCCCGGGCGGCGGCACCAGTTATTCCAACGAAGTAATTATCATGATCACCGGGGATTCGGGTGCTGTGCGCCAGGCTGTACTGGCTGCGAAAGATGCCGGCAAGAAGCTGCTGGAAGCAATGGCCGGACCGGCGCCGTCGTCTACGACGCCGTACATCTAAGGATTGGGAGGGGAGAAACATGAAAAGATCAAAACGGTTTGAGGCTTTGGCGGCCCGTCCCGTAAATCAGGATGGCTTCGTAGTCGAATGGCCGG
Organism: Allolucifera butyrica; assembly: GCF_900476375.1. GTDB lineage: Bacteria > Bacillota > Negativicutes > Sporomusales > UPPP01 > Lucifera > Lucifera butyrica. The sequence continues at coordinate 103,617 of NZ_UPPP01000054.1, forward strand.
AAGTCGGCTTAATGGCCATGGGCAGCCCGAATGATCCGGTGCCGAGCGTGAAAATCCAAAACGGTAAAATTGTGGAACTGGATGGTAAGCCGCGGGAACAATTTGATTTTATCGATCAATTTATTGCCGATTGGGCCATTGATGTGAAAGCGGCGGAGAAAGCCATGGCTATGGATGATCTGACCATCGCCAAAATGCTGGTTGATGTCAACGTTTCCCGGGAGGAAATCCTGCAAATTACCCGCGGCATGACACCGGCTAAATTTGTAGCCGTATTCAATACCATGAATGTTGTGGAAATGATGATGGCGCTGCAAAAAATGCGGGCCCGCAAGACTCCGTCCAACCAATGCCATATTACCAATGTGAATGACAATCCCGTATTGATTGCTGCCGATGCTGCCGAAGCGGCCCTGCGCGGGTTTGATGAAATGGAAACGACCGTAGCCGTTGTACGGTATGCTCCCTTTAATGCTTTGTCCATGCTGGTCGGCAGCCAGGCCGGCCGCGGCGGCACTTTGATCCAGTGCGCCCTGGAGGAAGCGACAGAATTGCAGCTTGGCATGCGCGGCATTACCGCTTACGCGGAAACCATCTCCGTATATGGTACGGAAAATGTGTTTGTCGACGGGGATGATACCCCGTGGTCCAAATCCTTTCTGGCCTCGGCCTATGCTTCCCGCGGCCTCAAGATGCGGTTTACCTCCGGAACCGGTTCGGAAGTGCAGATGGGCTATGCGGAAGGCAAATCCATGTTATATTTGGAAGTCCGCTGCATTATGATTACCCGGGGCGCCGGCGTGCAGGGCCTGCAGAACGGCTCTGTCAGCTGTATCGGCGTACCGGCGGCGGTTCCTTCCGGCATCCGGGCCGTGCTGGCGGAAAATCTCTGCACCACCATGCTGGATCTGGAAGTCGCCTCCAGCAACGATCAGACCTTTACCCATTCGGATATTCGCCGTACTGCCCGCACGCTGATGCAGATGTTGCCGGGCACCGACTTCATTTGTTCCGGCTATAGCGGCGTGCCCAATTACGACAATATGTTTGCCGGTTCCAACTGGGATGTGGACGACTATGACGATTGGAATATTATCCAGCGCGACCTGATGGTTGACGGCGGCCTTCGTCCGGTGTCGGAAGAAGAGGCCATTGCTGTCCGCAACCAGGCGGCCCGTGCTTTGCAGGCCGTTTACAAAGAACTCGGTTTCCCGGCGATTTCCGACGCCGAAGTGGAAGCAGCGACGTATGCTCATGGCAGTAAAGACATGCCGCCGCGTAATGTCGTGGAAGACCTGAAAGCGGCCCAGGAAATGATGAGCCGCGGTCTTACCGGCATTGATGTGGTCAAGGCCCTGGCCAAAGGCGGCTTTAACGACCTTGCTGAATATGTGCTCAATCTGCTGAAACAGCGTGTTTCCGGCGACTATCTCCACACGTCGGCCATTCTTGACCGGCAATTCGGCGTTGTCAGCGCCGTAAACGACCGGAATGATTATCGCGGTCCCGGCACGGGCTACCGGATAAGTCAAAAACGGTGGGATGAAATTAAAAACATCAGCCAGGCGATTAAACCGTCTGATTTTGACGTGTGAGTCAGGAAGAGGGGTGTATGTATGCAAATCAATGAACAAATGATCCGGGAGATTGTCACGCAGGTGCTGCAGAGCATGGAAGCCCCCCAGACCCCGCAAAGGGCAGTGAGTGGACGCCCCATGACGCTGGTGGAAAAAGGGGAAGCCCGTCCGGGGACCAAAGAGGATGAAGTGGTAATCGCCCTGGCGCCGGCATTTGGCAAATACCAAAATAAGACCATTGTGAACATTCCTCATAGCGATGTTTTGCGGGAAGTAATCGCCGGCATTGAGGAAGAAGGTCTTAGGGCCCGTGTTATCCGCGTACTGCGGACGTCGGACGTGGCCTTCTGTGCCTTGGACGGGGCCAAACTCTGCGGCTCGGGGATTGCTATCGGCCTTCAGTCCCGGGGGACATCCATTATTCATCAAAAAGATTTGGCTCCTTTGAGCAATCTGGAATTATTTCCCCAGTCACCGCTCCTGGATTTAGCAACCTACCGGGCGATTGGCCGCAACGCGGCTCAGTATGCCAAAGGCGGGTCACCGATACCGGTGCCGACCAAGAACGACCAGATGGCCCGGCCGAAGTATCAGGCGAAAGCAGCCGTGCTGCATATCAAAGAAACTGAACACGTCGTTCCCGGCGCCAAACCGGTGGAAATCGACGTGCAGTTTTAAGTCGGTGGAGGTGAGAGAATAATGAGTCAACAGAAGATGGTGGAAGACATTGTACGGGAAGTACTAAGAACCATGTATCAGGAACCGAAGAAAACCGCTCCGGCGCCGGCAGCGGCTGGCCTGGATCCCGTACGGGATTATCCCTTGTCCAGCAAACGGCCGGAATTGGTAAAGACGCCGACCGGCCGCAAACTGAACGAGATTACGCTGGAAAAAGTACTGAACGGTCAGGTAACAGCGGAGGATGTACGCATTACGCCGGAGACGCTCCGGATGCAGGCCGAAATTGCCGACGGGGTAGGCCGCAACCAGTTTGCCGCCAATTTACGGCGGGCGGCGGAACTTACGGCCATTCCCGATGACCGGCTGTTGGAAATTTACAACGCGCTGCGCCCGAACCGTTCCACTAAACCGGAATTGATTGCTATTGCCGAAGAGATGGAAACCAAATATAATGCCAGAATTAGTGCCGCCCTGGTACGGGAAGCGGCCGATGTATATGAACGCCGGGGCCGGTTAAGACAGGATTAGCAGCAATCATGACTTATAATCCAACGGCTGGTTCCGCGGGATCCGTATTAAAAGGCGGATTTCCGGCTCGGGAACGGCCGTAAGTAGGTGGGAAACGTATGGCCTTAGTTGCGGGTGTGGATATTGGAAACTCCACGACAGAAGTATGCCTGGCCAGGTTTAGCGGTCGGAACATAGAGTTTTTAGCCGGCGGCCTGGTCAAAACCACAGGAATTAAAGGAACAACGGCCAATTTACCGGGCATTATCAACGCCCTGGAGGATGCACTGAAAAAGGCCGGCCTGACAATGAGCGACCTTGCTGAAATCCGTCTTAACGAGGCCACTCCCGTTATTGGAGACTTGGCAATGGAGACCATTACGGAAACAATTATTACCGAATCCACTATGATTGGACATAATCCGTCCACGCCGGGCGGTATTGGCCTGGGGGGCGGCCGTACGGTTGCCTTTAGCGAGCTGAGTGCCGTACGGGCCGGTGAGAAAGTGATTGTAATTATTCCCGGCGGAATCGACTTTGAAGCGGTGGCGGCTGCTCTCAATACGGCCCACCAACGGGGCGTGGACGTACAGGGGGCCGTAGTCAGGCAGGATGACGCAGTGCTTATTGCCAACCGTTTGTGCAAGAAAATCCCTGTCGTGGATGAAGTCACGTTTATTGATAAGGTGCCGTTAGATATGCTGGCAGCCGTGGAAGTAGCCGAACCGGGACAGACCATTAAGACCTTGTCCAACCCGTACGGGATTGCCACCGTCTTTGAGCTGTCGCCGGAAGAAACCCGGTTGGTAGTGCCCATTGCCAGAGCCCTCATCGGTAACCGTTCGGCCGTAGTTGTGCGGACACCGCAGGGCGACGTCAAAGCGCGGACGATTCCGGCCGGCTTCATAACCATTACGGGGCGGCGCGGCAAGGTGGATGTGGATGTGGAAGCCGGGGCGGTCCGGATTATGGAAGAAGTGGAAAAAATTCAGCCCGTACAGGATGTGCAGGGCGAAGCAGGAACCAATGTGGGCGGCATGCTGGAGCGGGTACGCCAGGTCATGAGCGAACTGACGGCCCAGCCGCTGGCGGAAATGAAAATCCAGGACATCCTGGCAGTTGACACGTTTATGCCACAAAAGGTGCAGGGAGGCCTGGCGGGTGAATTTGCCCTGGAAAATGCCGTGGCGCTGGCGGCGATGGTAAAAACCAGCCGGCTGCCCATGCAGCAGATCGCCGACCAATTAACAGCCCGTTTGGGCGTTAAGGTAGTGATTGCCGGTGTTGAAGCCAATATGGCGATCCGGGGCGCGCTGACAACACCGGGAACAGCCCAACCCCTGGCGATTTTGGACATGGGCGGCGGTTCAACCGATGCGGCGATTGTTACCCGGGACGGGGTAGTACAGGCGATTCATTTGGCCGGCGCCGGCGATATGGTTACCATGTTGATAAATTCCGAACTGGGTCTGGATAACATTGATCTGGCGGAAGATATCAAAAAGTATCCGCTGGCCAAGGTGGAAAGCTTGTACCATGTACGACTGGAAGACGGCACTGTCCGGTTTTACGAACAGCATCTGCCGCCGGCGGTATTTTCCAGGGTGGTCATCCTGAAAGACGGTGAGATGGTTCCTATTCCAACGACCCATCCTTTGGACAGAATCCGCCATGTACGCCGGGAGGCCAAAAAGAGAGTGTTTGTCACTAACGCAGTCCGGGCTTTGGCCCGGGTGGCTCCCACCGGCAATATCCGGCACATTCCCTTTGTGGTTTTGGTTGGCGGGTCGGCTCTTGATTTCGAGGTGGCCGACATGGTCACCGATTCTCTGGCCGAATACAGTATCGTTTGCGGCCGGGGCAACATCCGGGGCAGTGAGGGACCCCGCAATGCGGTGGCTACCGGTCTGGTCCTGTCCTATCCGGATGGAAAGGCGTGATGAATATGGCGGCGATTGCCACACCGGTCAAGCCTTGCGTCATGATTTATATAGAGCAGCAGGCGGGACAGGAAGAAAAAGTAAGGGAAATAGAAGCCGGTCTGGAGGAAGAGGGCATTCCTTACCTGCTGGTTACGGGATGCGGCAGTCATGCTGCCGAACTGGCCTATCAGGGTGCCGCTGCTTCGCCGCTGGGGGTAGGCATCGGCATTCACCGGGAATCCCTGTGTATTCATTATCACCGTTTGCCGCCGGAGGAACCGCTGTTCCGGCTCGACGGTTCAGCCCGTCCGGAGGACTGGCGGCGGGTTGGCTATAATGCCGCCCGGCTGGTTAAGGGAACACCCTTTAAGGAAATGGAACCGCCGGAACCGGTTAAGGAAAATGACGGAGATCTGCCAGACTTGATTAATCAGATTATCTGCCGAATTTTACAGGAACAGCGCAGTTGAAACAATCGGTTAAACTGCAGACCAAGGGAGGTGAAGTCTTGGTCAAAACGGCGTTAGGGTTGATTGAAACCATTGGTTTGGCGGCAGCGGTGGAAGCCGCAGATACGGCTGTCAAGGCCGCCAATATCAAACTGATAGGCTATGAATTGACAAAAGGCGGCGGCATGGTGACCGTCAAGCTGTGCGGTGATGTGGGAGCGGTTCAGGCTGCCGTACAGGCGGGGGCCCAGGCTGCCGCCAAGGTAAATAAAGTTTGGGCGGTTCATGTGATTCCCCGGCCGCACAATGAACTGGAAAAGCTGATTCAAACCAGGGAAACGACAGGCTGCGCCAGTGAGCCGCCGCCGGCGGCTCCTGAGTTCGTCCCGGTCCAGCGGGAGGAAAAGGTTGAGCCGGCTCCGGTGCCGGCAGTAACGGCGGAAGAATTGCCGCCGGACGATAAGGCGCCGGCAGCAGTGCCCGGTAAAAAAGCACCGGAAGTATGCAATTTGTGCGGTGACCCGGCCTGCTCCCGCCGGAAGGGCGAACCAAGGACAACATGCATTCACTATGAAACAAATAAGGAGGAAGAATGATATGCGCGGAGAGGCATTAGGAATGGTTGAAACCAAAGGGTTGGTAGGAGCAATCGAAGCGGCTGACGCCATGGTTAAATCGGCCAACGTAGCGTTAGTCGGTTACGAAAAAATCGGTTCCGGGTTAGTGACTGTCATGGTCCGGGGTGACGTGGGAGCCGTTAAGGCCGCTACCGACAGCGGCGCGGCGGCGGCCCAGAAAGTGGGAGAATTGGTGTCCGTCCATGTAATTCCCCGTCCTCACACGGATATCGAAAAAATATTGCCCAATTCCGACGTTAAGGCCTAGGGCATTGGCTGCATAGCACTTGGTTGAACGGAATGTGTTTTCGGCGGAAAATACAGCCGCCAGCCAAGTGCTTTGCCCAAATTCTCAAACAAAGAACGGGTGAAAAACATGGACCAACGGAAAATCGAGCAAGTTGTGAATAAGGTGCTGGCAGTGCTGGCCGATACGACGACTGCGGATTTGGCAAAAGACAAAATTCCGGTGGGTGTGTCCAACCGGCATATTCACTTAACCTCCGGTCATGTGGAATGTCTTTTCGGACCGGGTTATCAGCTGACGAAAGCCAAAGACCTTAAACAAGTGGGGGAATTTGCCGCCAATGAAACGGTAACACTGGTTGGACCGAAAGGAGTTCTACGGGGTGTGCGGGTCCTCGGACCGGTACGGCGGCAGAGTCAGGTAGAGATTTCCCGGACCGACAGTTTTCTGCTCGGGGTCAAAGCGCCTGTGCGGGATTCCGGTAAAACGGCCGGAACGCCCGGAATTTCCGTCGTCGGTCCCGCCGGCGCCATTACCCTGGAAAATGGTGTGATTTGTGCCGCCCGGCACGTACACATGCAAACCGAAGAGGCCAGTCATTTTGGCCTAAAAGACGGCGACAGGGTGAAACTGGCAAGTGACGGCGAACGGGGCTGCATTTTCAGTAATGTTTTGCTGCGGGTGGGTCCCGATTTCCGTCGGGAGTTTCATATTGATACGGACGAAGCCAACGCCGCCGGTTTGAATAACGGGGATCTGGTCACTTTGCAGCAGTAAGGAGGGGGACATGGAGCAAGAAACCTTAGTGCGAAGGATTACTGCCGAGGTAATGCGGCGATTGGAACAAAAGGCAAATCCTGACCCAAAGTGTCCCGGACGGAAGATTATGGCCGTGGTTACGGGCGGGACAATCGGCCTGGAAGCGGGGATGGTGGCGATGCAGGAACTGCAGTCGCTGCCGTCACAATTGTCGGTGATTCTTTCCCCGGCGGCGGAGAAGATTGTGGGATCGGAGCGGATACGGAACTTTTTGGGGCAGGACATTGCTATCCTTACAGCGCAAGATCCCTATCCCGGCAAGATGCTGCGCGAAGCCGACCTGGTTATCGTGCCGGTATTGACGCAAAATACGGCGGCTAAATTAGCCTACACCCTGGCCGATACTTTGCCGTCGATTCTCATTATCCAGGCGCTCATGTTCGGCAAACCGGTTATCGCTGCCCGCAATGCGGCCGATCCCCGGGACGAATGGCGGGTTCGGAACGGCATGGGGCAAGGGCCGGCCGGATTAACCCGGGTTTTGCAGGAAAACCTGAACCGCATTGAAGGACTGGGAATTCAACTGGTTCCGATTGAACAGCTGGCGCAGCGAGCTCAGGAGCTTCTGTTGCCAAAGGTTAAACCGGAGAATCAGCGTCTGGTGAGGAATGGCAAAAGAACGCTGGTTGACGCGGCAGCCATTCGCCTGGCGGCGCAAACGGGCGCCGCCGAGTATCAGGCACCTACGGGGGCGCTAATTACCCCGCTGGCCTGGGATGAGGCCCGGGAATATGGCATTGAGATTGTTGCTAAGGAGCAATCCTATGAAAGTATATACTAAAACGGGTGATGCCGGTGAAACCAGTCTGTTGAGCAAGCAACGGGTATCCAAAGATCATATCCGGGTGGAAACGTACGGAACGGTGGATGAAGCCAATGCGGCCATGGGTCTGGCCAAGTCGTTCGTCAAGGATGAGGCAACGGCGGCGTTAATCGAGAAAATTCAAAAGGAATTGATTTCCCTTAATGCCGATCTGGCTACGGAATATACGGCCGCCGATGTACCGGCCCGGATTACGCCGGAACATGTGCAAAGACTGGAACAGATCATCGACAGGCTGGAAGAAAAACGGATTCCCCAAAACTATTTTGTTACGCCGGGCAGTTCTTCCGCCGGTGCAGCTTTCGATTTGGCCCGGACGATCGTCCGCCGGGCCGAGCGGTGTGTAGTCCGCCTTAAGCGGTCCGGCATGATACCGGCGACAGTACCGCTTTATTTAAACCGTTTGTCTGATTTATTATTTGTTCTGGCCAGATGTGTAGAACAGGAAGAACTGGTTCAAACCCTAACCCGGCAAGTTCTTACGGTGATAAACAGTACTCCGGCGACGCGGGAAGGTGGTGTTACCATGCTGGAAAAGGCGAAAAAAATCATTGAAGCGGCCGAGAAAAAGGCGGTGGAAATAAAAGTTCCCATGGTGATTGCCGTAGTGGATGCCGGTGGCAACCTGGTGGCGCAGCACCGGATGGATGGGGCCTTGATTGCCAGCATTGCCATCGCCCGGGATAAAGCCTATACGGCAGTTGCTTTACAAATGCCGACCGACCAGGCAGCGTTGCAGACGTTACCGGGACAGCCGTTATATGGACTGAATACGACTGACGGCGGACGTCTGGTGATTTTTGGCGGCGGGTATCCTATTTACGAAAATGGGGCAATTGTTGGCGGTCTCGGTGTCAGCGGCGGGGCAGTGGAAGAAGATATGGCCGTGGCCCGGGCCGGTCTGGCCGGGTAAATAGTGCGGCGGCAAAGGAGGATTAGAAATGATTGTAGATGATAACTTGATTGCCAGAGTCACGGCGGAAGTGCTGGCTCAAATGCAAAATAGCCCGTCCGGGGAAAAAACCAATACTCCCTATGGCATATTCGATACGGTGGATGAAGCGGTGGCGGCCGCACTGAAAGCGTATAAAGAATTGCGGGGTTTGTCTTTGGAACGGCGGGAAGAAATTATTCAGGCGATCCGGGATGCCGCCTATGAAAATGCGGAAGTACTTGCCCGCATGGCGGTGGAAGAGAGCGGCATGGGCCGGATCGAAGATAAGATTATCAAAAACCGGCTGGTCGCCCGCCAAACCCCCGGTACGGAAGATTTAAAGACGGAAGCCTGGAGCGGTGATAAGGGATTAACGCTTGTCGAGATGGCTCCCTTTGGCGTGATTGGCGCCATTACGCCCACTACCAATCCGACGGAAACTATCATCGGCAACGGGATCTGCATGATTGCGGCCGGCAACACGGTGGTGTTCAGCCCGCATCCTACAGCCAGGAAAACCTCGGTTAGGGCAATTCAGACGTTGAATGCGGCGGTGGAAAAAGCTGGCGGACCGGCCAATTTGATGACGGCCGTAGCGGAACCTTCCATCGAAGCAGCCGGACGGATGATGCAGCATCCCGACATCCGGATGCTGGTAGCTACCGGCGGTCCGGGCGTAGTGAAAGCCGTACTTTCATCCGGCAAAAAAGCGATCGGGGCCGGCGCGGGCAATCCGCCTGTTGTTGTCGATGAGACGGCGGATATCGCCAAAGCCGCCCGGGATATTGTGGCCGGCTGCTCTTTTGACAACAACCTGCCCTGTATCGCCGAGAAAGAAGTAATTGCCGTCGGCTCCATTGCCGACGAGTTGATGGCCTATATGCGCAAATATGGCGCCTATCAAATTACCGGTTCGCAGATTGAGCAACTGATGAAAGTGATCCTGACGGAAAAAGAAGCCAAGATGGCAACCGGCTGTACCCCTAAGACGCGGAAGTCCTATGCGGTGAATAAGGATTACGTAGGTAAGGATGCCAAATATATTTTAAGCAAAATTGGTCTGGATGTGCCGGACAGCATTAAGGTTGTATTATGCGAGACCGAAGCAGACCATCCTTTTGTCCTGGAGGAACTGATGATGCCGGTATTGCCGCTGGTGCAGGTAAAAGATGTGGACGCCGCCATTGAACTGGCGGTAAAGGTAGAGCACGGCAACCGCCATACCGCCATAATGCATTCTAAGAACGTCGATAATATGACCAAATATGCCCGGGCAATTGAAACGACTATTTTTGTTAAAAATGCGCCTTCCTATGCCGGCATCGGCGTCGGCGGCGAAGGATATCCCACATTCACGATTGCCGGACCGACGGGAGAAGGCCTTACTTCACCCCGCAGTTTTACCCGTCTGCGGCGCTGCGTGCTTGTTGACGCATTTTCCATAGTTTAGCGAAATGATTATAGTTTGGTAGAAAAACAAAGAAGGTGGTCGGCGCAAATGCGAGATGAGATTATTGCGGCGGTAAAAGCGGCCGGAGTGGTGGGAGCGGGCGGGGCCGGCTTTCCCACTCACGTCAAAATAAATGCCGGTGTCGATACGGTCATTGCCAACGGAGCCGAATGTGAACCGTTGCTGCGCGCTCACCAGCATATTATGGCCGCCGAAAGCGCCAAGCTGATTATGGGGCTAAAAACAGTCATGCTGGCTACCGGCGCCGGGCGGGGATTTATCGGACTGAAACGGAAATATGAAGCGGCCGTTAACAATCTTCAGGCAACCTTGCAGCGGATGAACGAACAACAGGTGGAAATTCTTTTCCTGCCGGACTTTTATCCGGCCGGTGATGAGCAAGTCCTGGTGCACGAAGTAACAGGACGCATTGTGCCGGAAGGGGGAATTCCCCTTAACGTAGGGGTTGTGGTAGCTAACGTAGAAACGCTGATTAATGTGACCCAGGCGTTGGAAGGACAGCCGGTTACCGATAAATATGTTACCGTAACCGGCGCTGTTGCCAGGCCGGTCACGCTAAAGGCGCCTGTCGGCACCGGAGTCGGGGAACTGATCAGTCTTGCCGGAGGAGCGGCAGTAAAAGATTATACCGTCATTGACGGTGGTCCGATGATGGGCAAGGTAATCCCGGCTGAAGCTGTGATAACGAAAACTACGGGCGGACTGATTATTTTGCCGTCGGATCATCCCTTGATTTTGCAAAAGACGACGCCGTGGGCAACGGTTGCCAACCGGGCCAAGGCTGTTTGCTGCAATTGCCGGGCCTGTACGGACGTCTGTCCGCGCTATCTCTTAGGCCACAGTCTGGAGCCGCACCGGATTATGCAGGCTGTCGGCCGGGGTGTGTCCGGTGACACGGCCGTATATACGCGGGCTTTTCTCTGTTCGGAATGCGGCGCCTGTGATACATTCGGCTGCACCATGGGGTTGTCGCCGCGCCGGGTTAATGCTCAGTTTAAGCAGCAACTGGCTAAAGGGGGCATTAAAAACCCCCATCATATTGAGCCGGGACGAACGCGGGCGGAACGCGACTACCGGCGGATTCCCATCAAACGGCTGATCGCCCGCTTAGGATTAACCGGGTATGACCGGCCTGCGCCGCTCGAATTGCGGGATATAACACCGGGTGAAGTCCGGCTGCTTCTTTCCCAGCACATCGGGGCGCCGTCTAAGCCGCTGGTTAAGCCGGGCGACCGGGTTAACCGGGGTGATTTAATTGCTGCTGCCTGTGAAGGAGCGGCGGTCAGTGCCAACCTTCACGCCAGTATATCCGGTGAGATTTTCGCAGTGGAGAATTATATCGGCATCCGGTCAGCGGAAGCAGCAGGGGGGAACGTAACATGAAACATGCCATTGGCTTATTGGAACTTAAAAATATTACCCAAGGCATTCTCGTCGCCGATGCCGTCTTGAAAGCAGCTCCTATTGAACTGATTATGGCGCAGCCCCTGTGTCCGGGAAAGTATGTTGTTATGTTTTCCGGGGATGTCGGGGCGGTACAAAGCGCAGTCCGCAGCGGCCGGTCAATCGGGGAGGACAGTGTGGTGGACGAATTCGTCCTGCCGAACATTCATCCCCAGGTGTTTCCGGCATTGAACGGGTGTGCGGAGATTAAGGAACTGAAATCCCTGGGGATAATTGAAACCTATTCTGTTGCTTCGGCCATTATTGCTGCCGATGCTGCGGCCAAAGCAGCGCCGGTGGAAATCATTGAGGTGAGGCTGGCCCGCGGCATGGGCGGCAAAGCCATCGTAACATTAACCGGGGATGTTGGCGCCGTTACGGCTGCCGTAAAAACGGGCAGCGGCGCTGTCGCCGACAGCGGCTTTCTGGTCAGCCAACTGGTAATCGCCGCGCCCCATAAGGATTTACGCCAGGCATTGTTATGATTGCTCACATTTTATGGCGACAATAAACAAAACCTCCGGCTTGCCGGAGGTTTTGTTATTTAAGGAGGGAGGGAGTGGTAGAAAAATGCGGGGGAGGAAGGCAGATTTGTTCTGATCTGCCTTTCATTACATAATATGCAAACTGATGTTATGAAGTGCGTAAGAGTTGTAGAATTTATAAGTTTTTTCGTCCCCGAAAAACTGCGTTAGCGGTTTTTCTTGCCACAATTTCCCTTGTTGGTTAATGGTATTTCGGGGAAGGAAAATTTTGACCGGTTCCCGAATAAATTATAAAAATATACTGTAATTGCAGTCTAAACCAGGGAGTAATGCCGTGAGACGAACAACTGCTGTTATCTTTAATTTACTGCTGCTGCTTTTTTTTCTGCCGGTCACATTTGCCGCTCCGGCCGGACCCGGATTAAAAACAAGTAAGCTGATAGTACGGTACGCGGACGGAGGTTCCGTGACGACCGGAGTGAAGGCTTTGACGGACCGGGGTGAACTGCTTGTTCCCGTAAATGCCATGCAGGCTTTTTTCCATAACAGCATACTTATCGACGAAAAGAATGGTTGGGCTTATTTTGTTTTTTCCATGCCTTCTTTCCGGCTGGAAACCACGGAGCTTGACCATTTGCTGCAAGAGGGGGTTGATCTCAATTTCCCACTCCGGCGGTTGCGGGACGGTTTTTATTTAAATGTTTACGGTCTGGACAAACTGTTAGGTTTTACGTTCCAGGAGGATCATGGCAATCTATACGCGATGGAAGACCCCCAATTACCGTGGCGTGACCGTGCGGACCGGCGGCTTAGCCTGCCGCGGAGCAATGAAACCATTGCCGGCAAGATTAATCTTGTTTGGGATGTTGGTTCGTCCGCCACTTTGTTAGCGGGCAATAAGCCGATTGAAGGTCTCGATGTTATTTCGCCGACCTGGTTTGCTGTAGTAAATGCCAATGGTTTAGTGCGTAACCGCGGTGATATGCAATATGTCCAAACAGCTCATGACGCGGGGTATAAAGTATGGGCTCTTGTCAGCAATGGCTTTGACAGGGAGTTGACGCACCGTCTGCTGGCGGATGACCGGGCCCAGGAAAATGTCATTCGTCAGATGGCTGTTTATACGGCATTATACAGTTTGGACGGCGTGAACATTGATTTTGAAAATATGCTCGATACTGACCGGGACCGGCTTACGGCCTTTGTTCGTAAATTTACGCGGGTGCTGAAGAAACAAGGTGTCACGGTTTCTATGGATGTCACCGTTCCTTCGCCGGCGCCGAACTGGTCGGCCTGCTACGACCGCCGGGAACTGGCCCGGATTGTCGATTACATCATGGTCATGACCTACGACGAAACGGGGAGGGGGAGTCCGGTCAGCGGGTCCGTAGCCTCACTCGGTTGGGTTAACCGGGGGTTGGCGGCATCTCTGGCTTTTATTCCCCCGGAGAAACTTCTTTTGGGTCTGCCGTTCTATACCCGGGAGTGGGAAGAAACCATAGAAGGTGGCCACGTGAAAAAGGTTACGTCCAAGGCTCTGTCCATGGATCAGGCGGAAGAAGAAGTGATGAAACATAAGGCGCCCGTTCACTGGCTGAAGGGTGAGGGACAATTTTACAGCGAGTTTTGGCAGGATAACAAACGGTATCGTATTTGGCTGGAGGAGGAAAGATCCATTGCATTAAAGACCGGTTTGGTCAACCGGTATGATTTGGCGGGAGTGGCAGCATGGCGGAAAGGTTTCGAAAAACAGGGAATTTGGGATGTATTGGCTAAAACGCTCCAAGCGAAGAAATAAACTTGTTCCAGGAGGATGAAACGTGCTGACATTTACGCCGGAAGCAGTTGATTTTGCGCGGAATAAGAATCAGGCTGTCTATCTTGATATTCCCCCTGTGATTGAGGGCTGCTGCATCACAATCCGGGAAAGTCCGGCCGTACGTTTCGGTGAGCCGCGAAATCCGGAGCGGTTTACCCGCCGGGTCATTCAAGGTTTGACCGTATATGTGCCGGATGAGCTGCCGGACATTCCGCTGACGATTATACTGAGCAGTTTTTTGGGCTGGAAACGGCTGGCTGTTGAGGGCTGGCGCCTGGCTTAGCGGGACCATAGTGGTGATCGGCCTGGCTGGTCCTTGAGAAGAGTAAAAGGATACTTTGACGGTGGTGGTTTTAGATGACTGATATTTTATATACAGTAGAAAGGGAATGTCCGGTCTGTTCCCGGAAATTTACGGTTACCAAGGTGCGCAACCGGTTATCCCTGTTGAGACAGGACAGTGATTTTTGCACCTATTATAAAGAAATTAATCCGCACTATTATGAAATATGGGTTTGTTCCCATTGCGGCTATGCCGCGCCGGATAGCCACTTTCAGGAACTTTCACCGGCCGCTGGCGATATGATCGGCCGTTTTTTGACAAATAAGCAGGTGAATGTCAATTTCAGCGGCAGCCGTACGCGGGAACAAGCGATTGCCACGTATAAGCTGGCCATTTTTTTTGCTGAAATGATGCATGTGCAGCATAGCCGTTTAGGCAGCCTTTATCTGAAACTGGCCTGGCTGTACCGGGAAGCCGAACAGACGGAGGAAGAATTAAAAGCACTGGATAAGGCCCGGGAAAACTATGAACAAGCTTTACTGAAAGAGGCGTTTCCCATTGGCAAGATGTCGGAACTGACCGTAGAATATTTAATTGGTGAATTGTTCCGGCGTACGGGTATGGTGGACCATGCGCTTGCCTATTTGGGAAAAGTGGTTCATAATCCAAAAGTTAAATTGGAAAGAAAATTACAGGAAATGTCCCGGACGGCCTGGCAAGAAGCCAGAGACGCCAAACGGCAGCTGTTGGGGGCACAGCCGGCCGCAAAATAAAAAAGGCACTTCTGCGCCTTACGCCCGAAAGACCGCATTAGCGGTCTTTCTTAGATTTGCCGTACCGACACTACACTTGCATCGTCAGTTTGATAAAAGTGGTTTTTATATTCGACCTGCCGGATTTTGCAGCCGGGACCAATGTGAACGTTGTTTCCCCGTACAACATTCGCTTCCGTTTGTTCCAGATAAATGTCGTTACCCTCGACTGTTTCCGCCATCAGTTTACCTTCGCCAAACCCGGCGGGAAGAAAAATGGATTGGATTAGTTGCAATATCTTGAAGGAAGCTCCTTTTTTGATAGTAATTGATTCACCGCCGATTTCCCGGGCCTGGCAGGAACCATAAAGAGAAACCTCCAGGGTACCGGCATTTAACAAGCCATCAATGGTGAAAGCACCTTTGAGTTCCAGGGTGCCGGCAGTACAGTCCCCGCTTACCCTGAGCAGGCCTTCCAAAACCATGGTTTCAGCGGCAACGGCGGCCTGAGCCGTAATCGAGCCATGGATATGCATTTGGGAAGCGGCCACATGTCCTTGAACAGTTAGACTGCCGTTTACCTTAATTTCGGCGGCAGACAGGTTTTCTTTTATAGTTCCTTCGCCATTGACTTTCAGCGTTTCCGTCTTTAGGCAGCCGGCCATTTGGGAAACCCCGTTCACTTTACAATGAATACAATCCAGATTTCCCTGGATGTTGCCGTATCCATTGATTGTAACGTTATTGTAGATGCCGCCGGCCGCCGTACCCTGACCAGCAATTTTCAGTTCATAACGAATTGGGTTATCCAAGGAAATCCCTCCTTGAAATTTATGTCTCATTGCCTATTCGGTATAATTTTTTTGAGCCGGGCGGACTGGGATTGGCAGAAATAGCCTTACGGCCTTTTTTGTGCCCCGGGCCCTGCGCTAAGAGCCAAAAACCGCAGCAGCGGTTTTTCTTATTTGCCGTTTTACGGATTCCGTGATAATATTCTATATAATATAGTATTTATTACCATGTGATTATGATAAAATTAATTTTATGCTTTCCCGTTCTGTTCGTAATAAGGAGGCTACGATGCATTTTTTGATTGCCTTAAGCGGCATTATTATGGTTAATGTGATATTGAGCGGCGATAATGCGATTGTTATCGCTATGGCCAGCCGTACCCTGCCGCCTCACGAGCGGCGGACAGCAGTGGTTTGGGGCAGCGCCGGCGCAATTTTGCTGCGTATTATATTAACGTTTACCGCTGTTTTGCTGCTTACGGTTCCCTATCTCCAATTTGCCGGCGGGGTGACATTAGTCTGGATTGCTGCCAAATTACTATTACAAGGCCATAAAAATGAGAACTTACCAGGTGCATCTTCCTTTGCCGGCGCCTTGAAAATGATTATTGCCGCCGATCTTATAATGAGTCTGGATAACACACTGGCTATTGCCGCTATGGCCCATGGAAGCCTGCTGCTGCTGACCGTAGGACTCCTATTGAGTATCCCTCTTATTATCCTGGGAAGTCAGGTCATTGCCAGGATTATGAAACGGTTTCCGGTTATTGTCTATTTCGGAGCCGGACTGATTGCCTGGACGGCGGGTGAGCTGATGATGCGGGATGAACAGGCCGGTGTGTTTTTGCGTTCCGAACTCCCCTGGTGGCTGTTGCCGTTATTGCTTGCGGCCGGTGTGACCGCCGGCGGACTGTGGCACGCATACAGCGGGAAGGCGCGACGGCAGACAGAGAGAGTTCGTTCGCTGTCCAAGTAAGTGAAAGAGAAAATTATTTGCGAAAATAGAATCCGGCATAGTCCCGCAGACATGCCGGTTTTTTTACAGTAACAGAAAGTATAACTTTTCGGGATATTCTTATACAAGCCGTTTTTCGTGAAATGCCGAAAAGTAAAATACTTTCTTCCTGCTTAAAGACTGTTTAGGTCTTTCTTGTATTATAATCATACACCAAAGACTGTCAGCAGTTTTTCTTATTCTGTGGCGCAGCAGGCAGGAAAAAAAGTCTTATTATATAATATACACAAGCAGGTGAGTGCTATGAAGAAAATCCAATTTTGGAAAGTGGTTTTACTGGGGGTTTTTCTCTGTGGCAGTATGGTGGGGGATGTTTCGGCCAAAACATATCGCCAGTATGACCACGGGTTGATGTTTGATTTGCCGGATAACTGGGAATGTACGCAGGAATCGGCCGGACAGATGTTGGCTGTTTTTGTGGATCCGGCTATGCGGTATGAAATCAACACGCTGACCCTGGTTCATCAGCAGTTGCCTGAGCGGTATAGTTTCCGGGAATATGTAGATCATACCGTGGATAGTGAAAGCAAAATGCTGTGGATGTATCAATTGCAGGAGAAGCAATTTGTGGATGGGGCCAATACGCCGTATTACCGCCTAACTTTTACCTGGCGATTGTCATGGGAACAGAAACTGTTTGCTATGCAAATGCTGTTCTTCCGGCACTCCGAAGTATATATTCTGACGGCAACTGCTCCGGCGGACCAAACAGACTCGTACCGGAATGTTTTTCAACAGATATTTAGGAGCCTGACTTTAGTAGACTAACAAATCTGGAGGTTCGGATCTTGGTCGTTTTAGTACAAAAACGTATTATTTTGTTGCTTGTGGGACTTTTGCTATCTTTTGTTGTGATAACCGGGCGAATTGCTTGGGTACAATTTGTGGATGGCAAGCAAATGGTGGAACGCATCCAGTTCCAATTAGTGGATAAATGGAAACTGCAGTCGCCGCGCGGTACGATTTATGACCGTAATGGCAAAGAACTGGCAGTCAGTCGTATGACAAAATCACTTTACGCCAATCCGTCCCATCTCAATCCGGACCCGGATACGGTAGCTGCCTGGCTGGCACCTGTTTTAGACCTGAAACAGGCAGTTATAAAAGCCCGTCTGGAGCAGGGCGGCAGCTTTGTCTGGTTAAAGCGTATGCTGGAGCCGGAAAAATCGCAGGCTGTGACGGCGATAATCAAGGAGCATCAGATAAAGGGGCTTGCCTTTATAGAAGAGAGTAAGCGTTATTATCCCAATGACGGTCTGGCTGCCCAGACCTTAGGCTTTGTCGGCACGGATGATGTTGGTCTTGACGGCATTGAAAGGGCACTTGATAAAGTGATCAAAGGAAAGCAAACGGAGCAGGCCGTGGAAACGGACAGTTACGGCACGCCTATTTTTAAGTCTATTTTTTCCTATACGCCGCGTAAGGAAGGAAAAAGTGTATATCTAACGCTGGATTTGGGAATTCAATTTGTGGTGGAGCAAAATCTGGACAAAATCATGGCAACCACTCACGCTAGGTCGGCTACAGTCATTATCATGAATCCCCGCACCGGGGAAATTTTGGCTATAGGTAACCGGCCCGGTTATAATCCCAACGAATTTTACCGGTATAATGAAAAAGACTGGAAAAACCGGGCCGTATCCTTTATTTATGAACCGGGTTCCACCTTTAAAACCGTTGTCGCGGCCGCGGCAGTGCAGGAAAATCTGATCCGGCCGGAAGACCGCTTTTACGATAAGGGTTTTGTGGAAGTGTCCGGCCGGCGGATTCAAAACTGGAATGGAGAGAGTTATGGCAATATTTCTTTTCTTAAAGTGTTTGAGGACTCTATCAATACCGGCTTTGTCCATATTGGACTAAAACTTGGGGCTGCCCGGCTCAATCACTATGCCGAAATGTTCGGTTTCGGGCAAACCACCGGGAGTGGTCTGCCGGGGGAGGAAAACGGTATTTTGTTCAAAACGGAGGATATGAGGGCTTCCGATGTGGCTACCATGGCTATCGGCCAGAGCATAGCCTGTACTCCGCTGCAATTGTTGACTGCCGTAAGTGCCATTGCCAATGACGGAGTACTGCTGAAACCGTATATTGTAAAGGAAATTGATAACGCCGACGGAACGGTCGAAAGCCGTACGACGACTCAAGTAGTACGGCAGGCGGTCAGTCCGGAAGCGGCTCATATTGTAAAATATATGATGGAAAAGGAAATGGAGGAGGGCGGCGGCAAGGCGGGAACTGTTAAAGGCTACCTCTTTGGCGGCAAGACCGGAACGGCGCAGCGCTTGAATGATAACGGCAGCGGCTATGAGGCGGGCCATTATATTTCCTCCTTTGTTGGTTTTGGGCCGGTTGAAAATCCGCAAGTCGCGGCACTGGTCGTAATTGATGATCCACAGGGAGGCTTGTTTTACGGTTCTGAAATTGCCGCTCCGGCTTTCCGGGACATTATGACTCAAGTAGTGCGCCTGTTAAACATTCCGCCGGATAATCCGCAAACGCTTCCGGCGCCGGAGACTGACCAGCCCGTGCCGGCTGCACCCGCCGCCGCGGCGATTCCCGCAGAGTCACCGCCGCCCGGCAAAGCCGTTGTGCCCAACCTTGCCGGCACAACGATCCGGGAAGCCGGCGAACTGTTAAATAAGGCAGGGCTGGCGTTTGTGCCTCAAGGTACCGGTGTTATGGTACGTCAGAGTATGCCGCCGGGGACGGTAGTCCAAGCCGGGACAGAAGTAACAGTGTATTTTGAACCGAGGTGACCTTAGTGGCTGATAAACAGGAATTGGCGCATTTACTGGCCGAAATGGCGGCCATGTTGGAACTGAAGGGAGAAAATGTTTTTAAAATCCGGGCTTATCAGACTGCGGCCCGGACGCTGGAGCGAATGGACGGGGAATGGGAAAGCCTCGAACGTGGGGGGAATCCGTCTGAGGTAAAAGGCATTGGCAAAACCCTGGGACAGCATATCCGGGAATATCTGGCAACCGGAACGGTAAGCTATTATCAGGAACTGAAAGAATCCTTGCCGCCGGTATTATTTGAGCTGACCCGTATTCCCGGGTTGGGACCCAAAAAGGCAATGCTTCTTCATACCCAGCTGGGTATTCAGTCTATTGGCGAACTGGAATATGCCTGCCGGGAAAACCGTCTGGTGGAATTGCCGGGATTCGGCAGTAAGACCCAGGAAAAGATTTTGCAAGGAATTGAATATGTAAAACAATTTCAGGGTCAGTTTTTGCTTGGAGATGTTTGGCCGCTAGCCGAACAAATTGTGCGTTACCTGCGCAGCCGGCCGGAAATAGACCGGGCGGAAGTTGCCGGCAGTGTCCGGCGCCGCAAGGAAACAGTCAAGGATTTGGATATTGTGGTCACCGGGGAAGAACCGGAAAAGGTTATGGACCTTGTGACGGCCATGCCGGGAGTGCAACAGGTAAGCGGGCGGGGACCGACTAAAATGAGCCTCTCTTTGGCTAACGGCCTGAATATGGATGTACGGGTGGTAGAACCGGCTGCTTATGCACCGGCGCTGCATCATTTTACCGGCAGTAAGGAACATCATATGGAACTTAGAAGCCTGGCCAGACAAAAGGGGTATAAAATAAATGAATACAGTGTTGAAGGCTGTCAGGGAAACCTTCTTATCAGCCGGGAGGAAGACCTCTATGCAGGGCTCGGTCTGGCGTATATTCCGCCCGAACTGCGGGAGGGATTGGGCGAGATTAGAGCGGCTGCCCAAGGCAAGCTGCCTGTTCTGGTTACGGAGGAAGATATAAAAGGGACCTTTCATGTCCATACGACTTATTCCGATGGCGGTGCTTCCCTGGTCGCCATGGCCGAACAGGCACGGATGATGGGGTTTTCTTACCTGGGTATAACCGATCACAGTCAAACCGCTGTTTATGCCAGGGGTCTGAAGCTGAGCGCCTTGCAGGAACAATGGCGGGAAATTAACCGGTTGAATGAACAACAGCCCGGTTTTGTTCTGCTTAAAGGGATTGAAAGCGACATCTTGCCTGACGGATCATTGGATTATCCCGATGGAGTGCTGGCGGAGTTTGATTTTGTGATTGCGTCGGTCCATTCCCATTTCCGGCAGAGTGAAGCGGAGATGACCCGTCGTCTGGTGAAAGCCATGCAGAATCCCTATGTCAGTATGCTGGGGCATCCGACGGGCCGGATTTTATTGGGACGGGACGGCTATGCCGTCGATATGTCTCAAATTGTTCAGGCAGCGGCCAACACCGGCACATGTATTGAAATTAACGCCAGTCCGTATCGTTTGGATCTGGATTGGCGCTGGTGCATAAAAGCCAAAGAAAAGGGTGTTCGTCTGGCAATCAATCCGGATGCACACAGCCGGGAGGAACTTGCCAATATCCGCTATGGTATCGCCGTCGCCCGTAAAGGATGGCTGACGGCGCAGGATGTTATCAATACCCTGCCGGTTGAACAAGTTTGCCGCGTTTTACAAAGCAAACGCAATTAGGCGGCAGGCTGCCGGGAAGAGCGGGCCCAAGGCGAAAGGAAAACGCATTCTATGGAGACAGCCATTATCGGTTTTGGCAATGTGTTAATGCAGGATGACGGAGTCGGCAGTTATATCGCCCAAAGTCTGCTGAAGCATGACTTGCCGTCGCAGGTCGCCGTCCTGGACGGTGGGATCGACGGATTTGCCGCATTGTACCGGAGCCGCGGCGCCCGGCGGCTGCTGCTCATTGATGCGGTGAATGGTGGCGGACAGGCAGGTGAGCTCTATTGTCTTCACCTGGACGATATTCAATGGACGGCCGGTGAAGTCCCTTATTCTCTGCACCAAATGCCGCTATTGGCGGCGCTTTGCCACTTTTATCCGGTATGGCCGCTTACGACGATTTGGGGTATCGAGCCGGGTATAGTAGAGCCGGGTCTGGGTCTTACGCCAGCTGTGGAAAATACAGCCCGGCGTCTGGCGGCGGACCTGCTGGCGACGGTGCGGGAGGAATGGATTTGCATGAATTGAGTATAGCGCAGAGTTTGTTGGAAGTTGCTCTGGGGAGTGTAAAAGACCCGGAGATTAAACAAATCCGTTTAATCAAACTGCGAATTGGCCGCCTGACCGGAGTTGAACCGGAAGCACTCCGTTTCGCCTGGACGGCGGTGAGTGCCGGGACCATAGCGGCGGGAGCGATGCTGGATGTGGATTGGGTGCCGCTGACGGGGCGCTGCCATAATTGCCGGCAGGACTTGATTCTGAAACAATACCACGTATTTTGTCCTGTTTGCCGGTCGCCGGCTTTTGAGATGACTTCCGGACAGGAACTTACCATGGATTATTTGGAGGTAGATACGGCAGATGAAAATTGAGGTTAAAGAGAACATCTTACGGGAAAATGACCGAATTGCCGCCGGCATCCGGGCTGAGTTGGACCGGCGGGGAATTTTTGCTCTGAATTTGTTGGGCTCACCCGGCTCAGGCAAAACATCACTGCTGGAAAATACGCTGTCATCCCTGCGGGAAACAGTAAAACTGGCGGTTATTGAAGGAGACTTATTTACCTCTAAAGATGCCATACGGCTACAAAAATACAACGTTCCGGTGATACAGATCAATACCGGCGGAGGCTGTCATTTAGATGCCAATATGGTCCGCAACGCAATAAACACAATGGAGCTGGACAATCTGGAGCTTTTGATTATAGAGAATGTGGGTAACCTTGTTTGCCCGGCGGAATTTAATATCGGCGAGGATGCCAAAGCAACGGTTCTGAGCATCACCGAAGGCGAAGATAAACCATTGAAATATCCGCTCATATTCAAGGAATCGGTCGCAACCATAGTAAATAAGATAGACCTGCTGCCATTTACGGATTTTAATCTCGATGCCACCCTGGAAGATATTCGCAGCCTCAATCCCCATAGTTCTCTCTTGCAGGTATCCTGCCGTACCGGGGAGGGGCTTCCGCTGTGGTATGACTGGCTGTTAAAGCAAGTAAGCAGGAAAAGGAGCGGGATGAATGGGTGACTTAGAGGAAAAAGAGCTCGAAATTGAGGCGATGCGGTTAAAGCTCCACCGTCTGGTTTTAACAAAAAAAGGCAATCTGGCCGACCCTGAAGTAGCCGAATACAGTGCTCATCTGGATAAAAAAATCGTGGACTATGAACGGGAAAAACGGGCGGGGAGAAGATAGGCACTATTCGGAATGAAAAGTTTCCGGTAGGAAACTTTAGTTTACACTCTTGGAAACATTTGTTTACAAGAGTATTTTTCTTTTTTTGCGGGGCAGCATATAATGAGAATTATCGGAAAAGTAAAAATGGAAAGTAATTTATTTTATAAATGAAGAATACGGTATTTATTAATTTGTATTGTTATTTTTTATGTTGGCATGAATTTTGCATAAAAATACAATAGAATCATTGATAACATGACTAAGACAGGGGGAAATAAGCATGATTATTGGGGTTGCCAAAGAGATTAAGAATAATGAAAACCGGGTCGGTCTTACGCCGGCCGGTGCGGAAGCACTGTATAAAGCCGGGCATACCGTACTAATTGAGCAGGGTGCCGGACTGGGCAGCGGATTCTCTGATGAAAGCTATATCAGCGTAGGGGCGCATATTATGTCCGATAAGAAAGCTATGTTTGATAAAGCGGAAATGATCATTAAGGTAAAAGAACCATTGGCACCGGAATATGAGCTTTTTCATGCAGGGCAAATCCTGTTCACTTATTTGCACTTAGCGCCGGAACCGGAATTAACAAAGGCGCTTCTCGCCAAAAAGGTTGTTGGCATTGCCTATGAAACTATTGTAGGACCGCATAATACGCTGCCGCTGTTGTCGCCGATGAGCGAGGTTGCCGGCCGGATGGCAGTGCAGATCGGCGCTCAGTTCCTGGAAAAACCGAATGGCGGCAAAGGGGTTTTGCTAGGCGGGGTTCCCGGCGTGGAACCGGCGCAAGTGGTAATTGTCGGTGGCGGCATTGTTGGTACGAACGCGGCAAAAATGGCAGTGGGTATGGGTGCCCGCGTAACAATTATTGATAAATCGACGGAACGTTTGGCTTATCTTGATGATATTTTCGGCGGCCGTGTAGTGACGATTATGTCGAACAGCTATAATATTGCCAACTGGGTACGGCAAGCCGACCTTTTAATCGGCGCCGTTCTTCTGCCTGGCGCCAAGACGCCGAAGCTGGTTACCGAAGCCATGGTAAAAACGATGGAACCGGGTTCGGTTATTGTCGATGTTGCCATTGACCAGGGCGGTTCGGTGGAAACCATTGACCGGGTCACTACCCACAGCGATCCGACCTATACTAAATATGGTGTTGTTCATTATTCCGTAGCCAATATGCCGGGAGCAGTGGCTCGTACTTCTACCCTGGCGCTTACCAACGCGACTCTGGATTATGCGCTTCAGATTGCCGGTAAAGGATACCGGCAGGCTTTGCGGGATAATGCCGGCCTGGCCCAGGGCCTCAACGTAATTGAAGGCAAACTGACCTACAAAGCAGTGGCGGAGGCTCTCAATCTGCCATATACTCCGGTTAGTGAAGTACTATAAACAAGTATTATAAATCATAGATAAAACCAAAATTGCAAAAAAAATACCGGTGCAAACAGGCGCCGGTATTTTTTTATGTAGGGAAAAGACGGTATTTGTAGAATTATATAATTTGATTAAAGGATTAATCGTTGCATGCCAAGGAGGGTATGATTATGTTGAGAAGACGCGGTGGCAGCAGTAGGAGTGAGGGCGGACATGATGCTGCGGGGATGATGCGCTGGTTGTTGACGTATGCCGATTTGATTACGCTGCTAATGGTATTTTTCGTAGTTATGTATGCCATGAGCGTAGTAGACCAGAAAAAGTACAATGCACTAAAGGAGACGTTGCAGCTAGCTTTCCACACCGAAAGTGCCGGCGCCAATCTGATCATGCCATATCCTGGCGAAACGCCGAACAGCGCATCCGTGCCTCAGGATAATGCGCTGCGGGATACGAAAGAATTTCAGGAGATTATCAAAAAGATCCAGGCCGGTGTAAAGGACCCGAATGAGATTGCCTTTAATGTTGATGAACGGGGCCTGACGATCCGTTTCATGGATAGCGTACTGTTTGATCTGGGGCGGGCAGACCTCAGAGCCGATTCGCTGCCTTTATTGGATGCTGTCGGTGAGGCGCTGAAAGGAAAAACGAATTATATCCGGGTGGAGGGGCATACGGACGATCTTCCCATTCACACGTCCCTTTTCCCCTCCAACTGGGAACTGTCGGCAGCCCGCTCCATTGCCGTAACCCGGTATCTTATTGAAAGACATGGCATGGATCCCAAACGCTTGTCTTCCCTGGGATACGGTGAATACCATCCGTTGTATCCGAATACGACCGAGGAAAACCGGGCCAAAAACCGCCGGGTGGACGTTGTGATTTTGCGCAGTAACAAGGCCGGCGGGGAAATCGATTTTCACAAGAACCAGCAATGATTGCAACAGACAAGTACTTGGAGGTTATGGCGTGAGCAACGAAAAAGACTGGGAAACTTTTAAACAGAAATTTTTTACCAAATCAGGCATTGACCTCAATGATTACAAACCGGCCCAAATGCAGCGGCGCATTACCAATCTGATGAACCGCCACGGCGTCCATACGTATATGGATTTCTTCGGCTTAATTGACAAAGAGGCCAAGCTGTATAAAGACTTTGTCGATTATTTGACGATTAACGTAACGGAATTTTTTCGTACGCCGGAAAAGTTTGTAGAGCTGGAAACCAAGTGTTTGCCGGAGCTTTTAAGTAAAAATCCTAAGCTCAATATTTGGAGCGCCGGCTGCTCCATCGGCGCCGAACCTTATTCACTCGCAATGATTCTAAATGAATTGACGCCCCAAATCCGGCACCGGATTTTGGCTACCGATCTGGACGTAGAAATGCTGGCTAAGGCCCAAAAGGGGATTTACACAGCGAATGAACTGAAAAATATTGCTCCGGCGCGGCTGAACCGATATTTTAAAACCATTGACAGCACTTATTGTATTAACGACGATATCAAGTCCCGCGTAGAGTTCCGGCGGCATAACCTTTTACTGGATAAATTTGAAGGTGGTTTTGATCTTATTTTATGCCGCAATGTAGTGATTTACTTTACAGAAGAGGCCAAAGACGCGCTGTACCGCCGCTTTTTTACGGCTTTAAAACCGGGTGGTGTGCTGTTTGTCGGCGGAACCGAGGCGATTTTGAATTTCCGTGAAATCGGATTTCAGCATTATATGCCTTTTTTTTACCGCAAGCCTTGGTAAGAATTTCAGAGTAGGCCCCAGCTTGACAGGAGACGAAATGTTTTGCTTAAAAATTGAAAAAATAGCAGGGTGGGAGTACGTTCAGCCACATCTTTTGCTGAAGTCAGGTCTACTGTTTTAACAGCTTTGTCATTGATATAAAAAATAAGTTCACCAATTTTTTGCCCCTGGTAAACAGGGGCTTTTATTGTTGGCGGTAAATCAATTTCCACGTTGACATGGGGATAATCTTCCGTTTTAACCACCATGGCGGCAGAACCGGCAATGACCACATCGGTGGCATCTTCCAAACCGTTTTCTACCGGCAGGGAAGTTAAAACTTCGCCTTCATTGGCGTAATCGTACAAGTCATAATGGTCCAAACCGTATTGTAACAGCCGCATGGAATCATCCCAGCGGTTATGGTCATGAAGCACGACGGCAATTAGTTTCTGGTTACCCCGGGTAGCGCTGGATACCAGGCAGGGACCGGCTTCGTTGGTGGTGCCGGTTTTTACACCGTCCGCCTCATCGAACATCCATAATAGCTTATTGGTATTGCGCAACTGGCGGCCTTGTTCGCGGCCGCTGCGGTCCTGCCAGTCAATGGCGGTTTCCCGGGTGCCGACAATTTGGGCAAAGATGGGATTGCGCAGGGCGTACCGGGCTATCCAGGCCAGATCAAAGGCGCTGGAATAGTGTCCTGCCCGGCTGAGACCATGGGGATTCACAAAATGGGTGTTATAGGCCCCCAGAACCTGCGCTTTCTGATTCATTATTTCAATAAACGCATCGACCGAGCCGGCCAAATGTTCGGCGATCGCTACGGCGGCGTCGTTGCCGGAGCGAAGTAAAAGGCCGGTCAGCAATTCCCGAAGGGAAATTTCCTGCCCCGGATACAGATGCATGGAGGAACCGGCGGTAGAAGCCGCCCGGGCGCTGATTTTGACGGTATCGTCCAAATGACCGCTTTCGATAGCCAGAATCGCCGTCATAATTTTGGTCGTACTGGCGGGAGCGCAGTGGGTATGTATATTTTTTCCATACAGGACTTCGCCTGTTTTGGCATCCATCAAAATGGCTGCCTGGGCATGAATGGCCGGTGGCCCGGAGTTTGCCGCCGCGGTTGCCGTAGGCAACAGTAGTAGCATCAATCCCAGCACAACATGGTATAGCCGCTTTCTTGTCATAGGCATCCTCCTTATTTGCCAGCCCCCAGCATCTGCTACATTATATTGCCGGCTATGTTGAATCATACCCTTCTTTTTCCTTGTTTAAGACATATCCGGAGGGTATCGGGCGTACGATCAAATAGGAATGAAAGCGGCTGGAGTAACGGAGGGAATAGAAATGGAAATTACGATCCATCGCTGGTGCGTACGGGGGTTTGCCTGTTTGATGGTAATATTCTTTGCCAGTGCCGTACAGGATACGGTCTGGAATCACGATAAGCCAATCAGCCGGGTTCCGACCACGCAAAAAGTTGTGGCCCTTACAGTTGACGACGGACCGCACTATAAAACGACACCGGTCCTTTTACAAATTTTGCGGAAAAAAAAGGTTCATGTAACTTTTTTTGTTTTGGGCAGTAATGCGGCTCTACACCCGGAAATTCTGGCGCAGGCCGTGGCGGACGGGCATGAAATTGCGAATCATGCCTATAGTCATGTTATATTGACTAAAATGAGCCGCAATCAATATGAAGAAGAAATGGATAAGGCTGAAAAGGCCATCGTGGCGGTAGCGCCCAAACCCCGTTTGTTCCGCCCGCCGGGTGGCGCTTATAATGACGGCATTTTGGAGGCGGCCCGGGCCCGGGGTTATACGACCGTACTTTGGTCGATTGATCCGCGGGATTGGCGCCGTCCCAGTGTGGATGCAGTGGTAAAGACTGTAATGGATCAGGTAAAGCCGGGGAGCATCATCCTGCTGCATGACGGGCAATATCCGCTGCCGACCCCTCAGGCGGTGAGTATTATTATTGACCGGTTGCGGGAACAAGGCTATACGCTGGTTACGGTCAGTGAACTTTTAAGTCATTATGAAGAATCGCGTTAAATCAAAGTACTGGAACTGCTGCCGCCGCAGCAGGATTTTTTTTGTCTGCCTGGTATATTGTTTAGAAAGAGAGAAATGGTAATAAAAGGGTGGGAATGGCGGTTTGACAATGAAAATGATTTGGCGGAATAATTAAATGCTTAGGATGTGATGGTATGCGCCAGGTAAAGATTGGTATTTGCCAAATGGCAGTGGAGGCGGACAAAACAACGAATATTGAAAAGGCCGGAGCTATGATTCAAAATGCAGCCCGGAACGGCTGCATTTTGGCAGTTTTGCCGGAAATGTTCAATTGTCCCTATCAAGCAGACCTGTTTCCCCGTTACGCCGAACGCTATCCCGGCGAAACCGCGGAGGCGCTGTCGAAAATGGCTGCCTCCCATGGTCTTATTCTGGTAGGCGGATCCATCCCGGAAGAAGAGGCAGGACGGGTATATAATACTTCTTTTGTCTTTGGGCCGCACGGAGAGTTATTAGGGCGTCACCGTAAAGTACACTTGTTTGACGTGGCGATTCAAGGCGGTACTGTATTCCGGGAGTCGGACTCCCTGACGGCGGGACGGGAAATTACCGTCATCCGGACGGAAAAGGCAGCATTGGGTATAGGTGTTTGTTATGACATGCGGTTTCCCGAAATGGCCCGGACTATGGTGCTGCGGGGAGCGGAGATTCTTATTTATCCGGCAGCCTTCGGACCGACGACCGGTCCGGCTCATTGGGAACTTATATTGCGCAACCGGGCTGTAGACAATCAGGTGTTTGTAATCGGTGCCGCGCCGGCATTCAATCCCTTGGCCGACTATCAAGCCTATGGACATTCTCTGGTGGCCGACCCTTGGGGACGGATTGTGGCGGAGGCCGGACAGGAAGAAACGTTGCTGCTGGTTGAAATTGACCTTGACTATATAACCAGAGTCCGGCAGGAACTTCCTTTGCTTCAACACCGGCATCCGGAACTGTATTGAAAAACGGATTCGTACCCGGAGCCCTGCGCTATGAGCCATGAAACCTTAGCGCCTTTGCCCGTGCACGGTGAACATGCTGGCAAAAGGTTCTCTGAATAATCCCTGCAGGTCCTGGTAGGGGATGGAAAACTTAAGAATTCCATAAACATAAGGTGCGTATTCGTAAAGTTGATAAAAAATAACCAGTTCGCTACGGGTAAGGTAGAATTCCTGATTCGAAGCAATTCCTTTATACTGACGTAAGAGAAAGATTTTTTTGGCCTCGATCTGACGGGTAATTATTTCATTCAACCGGTCACGATAATGGCTATCGGGTTTGAACAGGTCATCCAACTTGTAAATTTGGCCGGTTTGACCGCTCATAGTGAAGCCACGCAAATAGGTCATGGGATGTGCGGCTCTTTGAGCGTAAAAGAATTCTTCCAGTGTAAGACTGAGAATATGATTTTCATTCAAAGTAATGGTATAGTTGACTTGGCCGCTGTAATCAGGCTGTACATATTTTACGGCGTAACTCCGGGCTTCTGCCAGCAGGGGCTGGTTAAGGCTGTTTTGGATATCCTGGTCAGGCAGTCCTTCAATCTGCGGATAGGTGATGGATAAATTCTTATTGGTTGAGGTCAATTTACGGGCAACTACATCCAGTTCATCACTGGGAAGGACCGGGTAGGGAAAAAAGAAATAGCCTGCCAGCAATATCATGAGCAGTGTCAGACTGGTAAGCCATATCTTTTTACTGTTACGCATTGTGCCACCTCTTTTCCGGATTGACAATCAAATAAATAGATCAAAATGGGGGGATTTCTTTGAAAATCAATACGAGTAATACCGCTGTCGGCTTTATTGGTACAGGAGTTATGGGGAAAAGCATGGCGGCCCATATTTTGCGGGCCGGTTATCCTGTTGTCGTTTATAACCGGACGGCGGCAAAAACCGCCGACCTGGTGTCTATGGGCGCGCAGGCGGCGGCAGACGTCGCAGCGCTGGCAACGCAATGCAATGTGATTATTACTATGGTTGGTTATCCAAGTGACGTAGAGGAAATATATTTGGGAGAGCGGGGAATTCTACAGTTTGCTAAAGCAGGAAGTTACCTACTGGATATGACGACGTCTACGCCTTCTCTGGCCCGGAGAATTAGCCAGGCAGCCGGTACGAAAGGCATTCACGCCTTGGATGCACCGGTATCCGGTGGGGATATTGGTGCTAGGGAAGGTCGTCTTACGATTATGGTCGGCGGCGAGCAGGACGACTTTGATGCCGTTCTGCCGGTACTGGCACTGATGGGCAGGAATATTATCCGTCAGGGGCCGGCAGGAGCGGGACAGCATACAAAAATGTGCAATCAGATTGCGATTGCCGGCAATATGGTTGGTGTTTGTGAAGCGATGGCTTATGCGCAAAAAGCCGGCCTCGATCCCGACAACGTATTAAAGAGCATTGAAGCCGGCGCTGCCGGCAGCTGGTCGCTTAGCAACCTGGCACCACGCATGTTGGCGGGAAACTTTGCGCCTGGTTTTTTTGTCAAACACTTTATTAAGGACATGACGATCGCTCTCGAGGCGGCCCGGGAAATGGGACTTCTGACACCGGGGCTGGCGTTGGTCAAATCTCTCTATGAGCAATTGGCGGCTCAGGGGGAAGAAAACAGCGGCACCCAGGCTTTATTTAAACTTTATCTTACAAAATAACGCAGTCTCCCTATTTTTTCCGGTATAGGGGATGCCTATCCAAATTGGCCGGAACTAACCTTTGTATCATGTAATATTCACGGATGACAGGCAGTTTCCTGCCGAATCCATAGAAATCAGGCAGAAAATAACAATGGCCTTGCACTCCGGTGCAAGGCCATTGTTATTTTTTAATTCTTATAGGGCCTTAGACGCTGCCAATGCGACTGAATTAGTTTATCATACCGGTTGATCGTGGCGGTGCGTTCGTTACGCAGAGCCTGAACGGAACTGAGAACGGCCTGGTCAAAACTGTATACCTTCTGCTTAGGTACAGCAACCGGAGACAGAAATTCTTTGAGACGGGTGGCAACCTTAAAATTTGTTTTGCCTTCTTTGATGATTACGGCCGGTTCCAGCATATCCGAACCCTCATAACGATGAATGAGGCAATTGGCCTCCAAATGGTCAATTACGTTTTTATTTTCACCTTCAAAAGTAAGGGGCGTATTGCAGTCGGGACAGGCCGGCAGACTGGCAGTTAACCAGGCATGACAATGAGAACAGATAATACCGTCCAATGAAAGCACCTCCGAAAATAGTATTTCCATCCGGCGAAAAAACTATTTTGCCGTTTTTCAGGTTATTTTTGAATGCATATTTGTAAAATATTTTTGTCAGGAATTGACAAGCAAGCATAATCAGTTTAAAATATAAATAAATATTATTAATTAATAATAATATTTTATAAAAAGTTAAGTTTCACGAATGGAAATTGATTTCCAGGTGCATACTATT
>NZ_UPPP01000013.1 GCF_900476375.1 Allolucifera butyrica
TGTCGCTTTTGTGCTTGGTCATTCAAACAATAATGAACTTGTTTTCAAGACTTTTGACATAGCTCATAAAGAATATCCGGATGTAACCCCTCTCTTTCATAGTGACAGGGGATTTCAGT
>NZ_UPPP01000045.1 GCF_900476375.1 Allolucifera butyrica
TACCTCACCGGCTTCGGGTGTTGCAGACTCTCGTGGTGTGACGGGCGGTGTGTACAAGGCCCGGGAACGTATTCACCGCAGCATGCTGATCTGCGATTAC
>NZ_UPPP01000004.1 GCF_900476375.1 Allolucifera butyrica
CCATAGATATTTACATAGATTCTCGCGTTAACTAGCGGGAATCTCTCCTCGAGTTTTGCAAATCCTTCCCAAGTCAGGCTGTTCTTTTGGCTTCTACGATTGAGCACTTCAAGTATCTTGCGCCGTATGCGGTATCCAAACGCATGAATTCCGTTGCTGTTGTCGGTCACCCCATAGTAGCGGTAGTGCCCAGCCAGCTTGGCATTTATCTGCTTGATTAAGTCTCCTATCTCAGTGTGCATATTTTGATAGAGCCATTCAGCAAAGTATTTCAACTTCGCTCTAAATTTCTTCCGGCTGGTTGTCCTCTTGACGCGGAACTTTCCGTTCTGGCTTTTGCTACAGTAGTGCGTGAATCCGAGAAAGTCGAATGTCTCCGGCTTGCCTTCCCCTCGTTTATTCCGTCGTTCCTCGGCGAAGCGTCCGAATTCGATAATCTTTGTCTTTTTTACCGCTATCTCTAGGTTGAACTTCCGTAATCGCTCTATCAACTTCCCATAGAAAGTTTCAGCATCATCTTGGTGTTGAAAGAAGCACACAAAGTCGTCAGCGTACCGAATTAGGTAGGCTTCGCCTCTGCATTCCCGCTTTATCTTTACCGTAAACCACAAGTCCAGTACATAGTGTAGATATACATTCGCCAGCGTGGGGGAGATGACTCCTCCCTGCGGCGTTCCTGTGTCTGTCTCGTATTCTACTCCTGCCTCTATGACCCCGGCTTTTAAGAAACGTTGTATCAGTCGCAATAGATTTGGGTCTTGGATTCGCTCTTGCAGAAATTTCATCATCCACTCATGGTCAACATTATCAAAGAATCCTTTGATGTCCGCATCCACTACATAGCTGACTTTCTTGCTTTCCAGGATTTTGGCCACTTCCTTCAAGGCGTCATGACAGCTTCTCCCTGGCCTGAATCCATAGGAGCAGTCGAGGAATTCCGGTTCGTAGATGACTGTCAGGATTTCGTTCAGGATTTTCTGCACCAGCTTGTCCTCATAGGCGGGTATTCCTAGCGGTCGCTTCTTGCCATCAGCTTTGGGGATGTAGACTCTCTTTACGGGTTGCGGCTTGTACGCTTGCCGCTTCATTCTCGCTAGAAGGTCGGTAATATTTTCCTGTAGCTTTTCTCCATAGTCTTCTTTGGTTACATCGTCAGCGCCGTCTGCTTTGTCTGCTGACAGGGCATTATGAGCTGCTTTCAGGCTTTCCTCGTCAATGGCATGGATGAGGGTTTGCAGTTTGACTCTCGGTCTTCGTTTGGCTAACTCGGCTATCCTTTTCAGTTTTGTTTCCAATGGCTTCCTGCCTCCAGTGCAGCATTGTTTCCCTTGCCAAGGGCACTACTATCTTACGTCCTTCCCTCCGCAGGCATTACCCTGCTTCATTGGTACTACTACGTAATCCGACTCCCTGCCACCTATTTGGCTTCCTCGTCTTCAACTTGTCGGCCATACTCCTTCCGGAGAGCAACAGGGTCTCCCAAGTTCTCACGGAGTAACTGTGTGTAGCATGCCAAGACCTTCGATCCCGGGGCGCCAAACTTAACTTGCCTTTATCGCTAAGCCCAGTGTTGTCTTCTGCTCGTCCCATGCATCGACCATTCCCATTAGGAATTTCGGGATTCTACATCTTCAGCTTTCGCTTTCGGCCTACTACCTTTCCTACCTACGCTTAGACCTGGCGTTACCGC
>NZ_UPPP01000044.1 GCF_900476375.1 Allolucifera butyrica
GAAACCACTGAAAAAGTCTGAAACCCCCCGAATATATCGATATAATAATAATAGATCAAATTGTAATGCGGGGAATCTAAATGCTAAAGACAACACCAAAACAATTAAGCCTATATTCCGTTCTATACGATAAAATACCGGAAAATCATATACTGAAAGTCATTAATAAAACGGTAGACTTTAGCTTTGTTAATAAACTTCTTGAAGATTCATATAGCAAAAAAATAGGACGCCCGGCAAAAGAACCAGAAATGATGGCTAAACTCCTGATTCTCCAATATTTGTACAACTTATCCGATGTCAGGGTAATTGAAGAAGTGTCACTCAACTTGGCCTATATGTGGTTTGTCGGCATAAATCCTGATGAAGAACTGCCAGATGCAAGCTTGCTTGCAAAATTCAGAACGCAAAGACTTAAAGATACCAGTATGGATGATATTATTCAGGAAGTAGTTCACCAATGCATT
>NZ_UPPP01000016.1 GCF_900476375.1 Allolucifera butyrica
TGAGGTAAGAGCTCACCAAGGCGACGATCAGTAGCCGGTCTGAGAGGATGAACGGCCACACTGGGACTGAGACACGGCCCAGACTCCTACGGGAGGCAGCAGTGGGGAATCTTCCGCAATGGACGAAAGTCTGACGGAGCAACGCCGCGTGAGTGAAGAAGGTTTTCGGATCGTAAAGCTC
>NZ_UPPP01000017.1 GCF_900476375.1 Allolucifera butyrica
CCAATATGAGGGCTTACAAGAACACTAATTTTGGCCTTGGGTGGAAGAAGAGGTAAGCTAGGCTTCGTGATTACCTTAAAGTGTTTATTATAAAATGAGAATACGCCGCCAGCGTCAACTGAACGAGTGAGTTTTACACAGAGCACCGTATCGATGTTAAGCTTTGAGG
>NZ_UPPP01000018.1 GCF_900476375.1 Allolucifera butyrica
TGGAACGCCATTTGTTCGGTGTGCTCACCAGATTTAATTTTCATCGAATAAGTTTTGTTTTTTGCTCCCTCTTTGTAGCACCCTTCTTTGAAAGGGCAGCGCTTACAAAGCTCAATATCGAAATAGTACGTATCAGATTGGTTTTTCCCAATGCCTTTTTTCCCTTGCCTTGCTTTCCGGATTGCCATGTGGCCGGCT
>NZ_UPPP01000010.1 GCF_900476375.1 Allolucifera butyrica
TGCGGCGACGATGCGGCTTAAAACGGCGGCGTTTCTTAGGACTTTGAATTTTTGCCTTGGTTAAGAGTGAGTGTAGAGCAGAATAGCTAATCGTAATATTTTCGTGACGTGAAAGTAGTTCCTGA
>NZ_UPPP01000112.1 GCF_900476375.1 Allolucifera butyrica
GAACGTCGTGAGACAGTTCGGTCCCTATCCATCGCGGGCGTAAGAGACTTGAAGGGAACTGCTCCTAGTACGAGAGGACCGGAGTGGACGGACCAATGGTGTACCAGTTATCCCGCCAGGGGTACAGCTGGGTAGCTACGTCCGGAACGGATAAACGCTGAAAGCATCTAAGCGTGAAACCAGCCTTAAGATGAGGTCTCTCATAGTGTAGACTAGTAAGACCCCTTAGAGATGATAAGGTAGATAGGCCAGGTGTGGAAGTCCTGTAAGGGATGAAGCTGACTGGTACTAATCGGTCGAGGGCTTGACTTCATGATTTGCTCATCTTTCTTCTGGGTAGTTTTGAGGGAACAAATTCTCTCTGTATATACGAAGACTGTTCAGAATGTTGATTATCGCGGGATGGAGCAGCTGGTAGCTCGTCGGGCTCATAACCCGAAGGCCGCAGGTTCAAGTCCTGCTCCCGCAACCATGATATTCAATATGCCAAACGAGATATAAACTCGCTTGGCATTTCTAATTCTTTAACTTTTTATGCCGGGGTGGTGGAACAGGCAGACACAAGGGACTTAAAATCCCTCGGATGGTGACATCCGTACCGGTTCGATTCCGGTTCCCGGCACCAATTAACTAAATATGCGGGAGTGGCGGAACTGGCAGACGCACCAGACTTAGGATCTGGCGGGTAACCGTGGGGGTTCAAGTCCCTTCTCCCGCACCATATAAAGTGATAAGGCTTTCAGGGTAAAATCCTGAAAGCCTTATTTTCGGTTTTCCGGGTTATGAGATTGCGATGTAGCGTGAATGGCCACGCGCAGTATTGTTTTGGTATGTCATTTCAAATTATCTTTGATTCTTTAATAATTTTTTAATAATTCATTAAAAAGGGAAAATCAAGGATTGGCAGGAATTTAGATAGAACCAAAAGAAAATTAATGTTAAATGTTAGCGTTATTTCTTTTATTGTGGTGATGATAACTATTGAAAGTAGGATTCAGTTATTTATGGGGCTTGTGATTAAAAGGGGAATGAGAAGTTATTATTATTATAGGAGGCATAGTTAAAGTATGGGTATAATTCGAGTATTGGTCGTGGACGATTCTCCCTTTTCCCGCACACTGCTGGCTGACTCTTTACAGGAAAACAGTTGTGAAGTCGTTGGTGAGGCAGGTTCTCTGGAAGGATTAATTGAGACATACCAAACCTGCCGTCCGGATATTGTAACGATGGATATAGCAATGCCGGGAGCCGACGGTTTTGAATGCAGCAAAGCCCTCCTTCGGCATGACCCTGCCGCCAAAATTATTTTGGTCAGTTCCATGAAGGATGAAGAGATGGAGGTAGAAGCCCGCCGGACCGGTGTC
Organism: Allolucifera butyrica; assembly: GCF_900476375.1. Taxonomy (GTDB): domain Bacteria; phylum Bacillota; class Negativicutes; order Sporomusales; family UPPP01; genus Lucifera; species Lucifera butyrica. The sequence continues at coordinate 1,365 of NZ_UPPP01000112.1, forward strand.
GCCGGATACGTCCAAAAACCGATTGATAATGAAGCGTTAATGAATGTTATTAAAAATGTAATGGCTCCGGACCTAGCCTTTCAAAATTTAGTGGAATGGAGCGGTGAAATATTTAGCGAGGCGTTAAGCCAAAGTTTTGCCCGTATGACCAAGCTCACGGCGGCGGCTTCGAATCAGCCGGCAGGGAAAAATCACCTTGTATCCCGGGGAATCACCGTCGTGATTGGTATTATTGGCAAATATCCGGGTACTATGATTCTGGACCTCACTGCCGGAACGGCGGAGAAGATGGCGGAGGTTATTCTGCGCCGGCAGGCCAAGGAACGGGGGGAAATCGTGGCAATGGTGGCCGAGTTCGCCAATGTAGTTGGCGGGGTAGCCTGCTCCATGCTCAACAAAAAAGAAAAATCCTTTGGGCTGCGGGTCGCTCCGCCCAGTGTGTCCTGTGGCGAGTCCATTGAAATCATTAGCCCCAGTATTGAATCCCGTAATATTAGCGCTAATACAGACTTGGGGACAATTCTTCTTTGTGTTGGTTTTAAAAAGGGGTCGGTTTTATGGATGTAAATTCAATTAATCCTGTATTGGAGGCTTTTATCAATATCTTGCCCCAAATCGGTTTTCAATCCGTGAAAAAGAAGTCCGTATTTTTGGGTGGATCCATGCTGGAAAACAATGGGATAATGATTAATATCGGTGTTCTGGGTCCGGTCAAAGGAGTGATTATCATAGGAATGACCGTCGATTCAGCCCGGCAATTTGCTTCCAGGATGATGATGGGTATGGAGGTGCCGGCACTGGACGCTTTAGCGCAAAGCGCAATATCTGAAATGGGTAATATGGTTTGTGCCAACGCCTGCACCAATTTTGCCAGCGCCGGACTCGCAGGCGTCGATATATCACCGCCCACCTTAATTATGGGCGAAGGCGGCTGTATTAGCCTTTCCGTACCTAAAGTAATCGGGATAAATTTTGATATTGACGGTATTTTATTGGATGTTTTCGTAGGATTGTATTAAGCTAAAGGAAGTAACCCTGCCAGCAACTCTGGCAGGGTTTAGTCATAGGATCAGAAGGAGCTTTTAGACCGTGGGTAAAAAATAGGCGGGGTCAAGCTGTTTCGGTTTTATCCGGAGTTTTCAAGCCCAGTATTTCCAGAACTTGTTCCCTTAGCTTATATTTTTGGATTTTACCACTGGCTGTGGTTGGATAGTTTTCGATAAATTCAATATAGCGGGGGATTTTATAACGGGCAATTTTGTTCCGGCAATATTCTTGAATTTCTTCTGCCGTAACGGGTTGTCCCGGTTTTAACTGGATAAAAGCCATGACTTCTTCTCCGTATTTTTCACTGGGTACGCCCACGACCTGCACATCCTTGATTTTGGGATGGGTGTAAAGAAATTCTTCAATTTCCCGCGGGTAGATATTTTCGCCGCCACGGATGATCATATCTTTCAAACGTCCGGTAATTCTGCAGTAGCCATTTTCATCCATAATTGCCAAATCTCCCGTGTGCAGCCAGCCGTCCTGGTCGATTGCAGCGGCAGTGGCTTCCGGCAGCTTATAATACCCTTTCATCGTATTGTAGCCACGGGAACATAACTCACCCTGCATGCCACGGGGAACCTCCCGTCCCGTCTCCGGGTCGACAATTTTTACCTCTACATTAGGCAGAGCGCGGCCTACCGTCGCCACCCGCAGTTCCAGGGGATCATCCGTCCTGGTCATCGTGATACCCGGGGAGGCCTCTGTTTGGCCATAGGTTATGGTAATTTCTCTCATTCCCATTTTATCTACGACTTTCCTCATTACTTCAATGGGACAGGGTGAACCGGCCATGATACCGGTTCGCAGGGAAGAAGTATCATATTGGGCTTTCTCCATTGCTTCCAGTTCCATAATAAACATGGTCGGTACCCCGTGTACAGCCGTGCAACGTTCCTTTTCAATCGTTTCCAGCACTTTTTCCGGATTGAACACTGTTACCGGGACCATCGTAGCGCCTGCAACCAGGCAAGTCATGGTTCCCAGCACACAACCAAAACAATGGAAAAAAGGAACGGGTATGCAGAGTCTGTCCAAATACGTAAAGTTCAAACATTCCGCCAGGCTGCAAGCATTACCAATCAGGTTGTGATGAGTAAGCATGACTCCCTTCGGGAACCCTGTGGTACCTGAAGTATATTGCATATTGACCACTTCGTCCGGGGTCAGGGCATTTTGACGAATCATCAGTTCCTCATCCGTCACTTCCCGGCCCATTTCTATAAGGTCATTCCAGGTAAACATGCCAGAGTGGTGCTCGTCACCAATGAATATGACATTTTTTAAGAACGGTAACCGGATTGATTTTAGTTCCCCCGGCCGGCAGTCATTTAATTCGGGACATAATTCATAAATCATACTAAGGTAATCGGAATTTTTCGTTCCGTTAATTAATAATAAGGTAGTGGAGTCGGACTGCTTTAGGAGATATTCCAATTCAAATATTTTATAATTCGTATTTACCGTCACCAGTACGGCTCCCATTTTGGCGCTGCCGAATTGGGTAATAACCCACTGCGGCACATTAGTAGCCCAGATGGCAATATGTTCACCCTTTTGCACGCCCAGTTTAAGCAACCCTTTGGCTAGCTGGTTGCAGACCCGGCGGAATTTTTCATAAGTATAGCGCAGGTTCAAATCAGGGTAAACCAGGGCTTCCGTATCAGGGTTTTCCCTTGCCATATAATCAATTAGTTCTCCGATGGTAATTTTGCCGAAATCCCGCAATGAAACACCCTCCCAAGGATAAAAACACGACAGATTCTAAATTGTAGCCTTTTCAACGAGTAAGCGGCCAATTTGATCTTGTGTTGATTTCCATTTATTTCATCTTATTTTCCTTATTATAGCACTTGAGACATAATGCTACAATATTGTTATAATTTTGTTGTTATATTACATTAATTGACGTTTTTTTTATGCCTCTGGCGATTAGGTAATAAAATAAGTATAAAGCTAATTTGTTACAATCTGGTGAACTTTTCGTAACAATATTGGGAAGGTCGTCGCCGGGACTTGAAATGATGAATTGGTCCCCGACGGGGGAAAGGATAAAAGCAAATCTTGCAAGAATAAGGCAGTAAGGTAAAATATGTTTGGAAAGAGTGGATCTCTGCTGCAGGATAAAAGAGAATTTGCTTAATAGACGGGAGGCCCCAAATGGCAAACTATAATAAAGTTACTCAAAATATGCTAAGGGAACTGAAAGAAATTATAGGCGAACGAAGTGTCTGGACCAGTCCGGAAAAGATGGAGCCATATTCTCATGATGCGGTTACCGGCGAGAAATATGTCAAATATCCCGAAGCCGTAGTATTGCCCGGGAACGCCGAACAGGTAGCCCGGATTGTGAAGCTGGCCAACCGGAACTTGGTTCCGATTGTGCCTCGCGGTGCGGGAACAGGCTATGCTTGCGCAGCGGTAGCTCATGAAGGTGGTTTAATTCTATCTACGGAGAAGATGGACCGGATTTTGGAATTCGATGAACAGAATATGGTTTTAGTTGTTGAACCGGGCGTCAGAACCAGCGAAGTGCAAAAGGCGGCACAAGAAAAGGGATATTTATATGCAGGGGAACCATCCAGCGGCGACAGCTCTTTTATCGGCGGTAACGTTGCCACGAATGCAGGCGGGCTAAAGGCAGTGAAATACGGAACTACAAGGCAGCAAGTCCTGGGGGTGCAGTTGGTAACTCCGGAGGGTGAACTGGTCACATTGGGAGGCAAACTGAAAAAGGATGCCACCGGCTATGGCATGACCCAACTCATAGTTGGCTCCGAAGGGACACTGGGTATCATTACTAAAGTATATCTCAGGCTGATGCCGCAGCCTCAACAAGTGATGGATTTGTTGGCCATATTCCCCAGTTCGGCGGCGGCCATCGGTATGGTTGCTAAAATTATGCAAACCGGTATTACTCCTGTTTGTGTGGAATTTATGGACAACCGGGGAATCCGTTGTGTTGAAGATTTTTTGGGAGAGAAACTGCCGCATAGCGATAACGGACACTATCTGATCGTTTCTGTTGAGGGGGACCATGAAACTGTTTTGGAAGAACAGTGTATGGCCATTGATGAATTGTGTGCTGAGAATGGTTCGCTCGCAGTTTTGGTTGCCGATCCGGCTAAGATTTGGAAGGCCAGGAAATCGTTCGGCGAGGCGAACCGGGCCCGCAGCCTGATTTTTTCCGCCGAGGATATTGTCGTACCTATGTCCCGGATTGCCGATGTTGTAGAGAAACTGTCTGAATTAGGACAAAAATATAATATGACCATTCATTGTGTGGCACATGCCGCAGATGGCAATATTCACGCCGACATTATGAAGGAAGAATTGCCGCTGGAGGTTTGGAACCGGCAGTTGCCGCTGATACAGAATGAGATTTATCAATTTGTTTATTCTGTGGGAGGAAAGTTGTCCGGCGAACATGGCATTGGTTACAAAAGGCTGGAGTTGATGGAAAAGTTCGCGAATCCGGTGGAGCTGAAAATGATGCGGGCAATCAAAAAAGCGTTGGACCCCAATAATATTATGAATCCGGGTAAGATATTTCGCCTAGAGTAGAACCTGCTGCGCGGGTTAAACTACAGCAGGTTGTTCTTGTTTAAACTGTGCTTTGATTCTATGAGAAAGGGGAACGGCAAGGTGGCCGAACAAATAGTAAAACCAGGAAGATACAGGCATTTTAAAGGAAAACCGTATCGCGTCTTATTTATTGCCACACACTCTGAAACAGAAGAACCGATGGTGGTGTACCAGGCATTATATGGCCAGGAAGGGATCTGGGTGAGACCGCTAGCAATGTTTTGCGAGACGGTTGAGTATGAGGGAAAAAAATGCCCAAGATTTGAATATATTCTGGAGGAGGCATCCGAATAGGATGCTTTTCTGCTGATTGTGAAAAAAAGAATTATTGTAAAATTGTAACTATTCCAGTGGACAATTGTTTATAAGCTTTATATAATAAACGTAGAGCAAATTGGTATGATGACCTGGTCACATACCAAAAATACAAGGAGGTATTCTGAATGGCAAGGTACAATGCTGTCACTCCCCAGGTAATCGATGAGCTCAAAAAGATTGTGGGAGAAAAATATGTCTATACCGATTCCGACAAGCTGGAACCCTATTCTCATGACGAAGTAACGGACCCCCATTATGTGAAATTGCCCGAGGTGGTCGTGCTGCCGGCTACGGCCCAGGAGGTGGCGGCCGTTGTGAAGCTGGCCAACCGTACCCTGGTTCCTTTGGTGCCGCGGGGCGCCGG
>NZ_UPPP01000021.1 GCF_900476375.1 Allolucifera butyrica
CAAAGGTCGCAAAACAACTTATGAGGAAAGAGTCGAAATCGTTAAATATTGTATCGAGCAACAGAATAACTATGCTAAAACGGCACAAAAACACCAGGTC
>NZ_UPPP01000040.1 GCF_900476375.1 Allolucifera butyrica
ATAGTAAAAGACGACCATTATCCCAAAATTGGGAATAAGGGTCGTCTTTTATTTCTTACTCTTGAGCTTTGCTCCGAAAAACTACAAGTTCTTCAGTGGC
>NZ_UPPP01000030.1 GCF_900476375.1 Allolucifera butyrica
TCTGCTTTGTCTGCTGACAGGGCATTATGAGCTGCTTTCAGGCTTTCCTCGTCAATGGCATGGATGAGGGTTTGCAGTTTGACTCTCGGTCTTCGTTTGG
>NZ_UPPP01000056.1 GCF_900476375.1 Allolucifera butyrica
GTAAATTAATAATTCCCCCATCCGCCGGAACTGCCGTCCAAGCCTTGGGCAATATAATTCCCGCCGACTTAAGCAGTCCAACGGTATAGCCTGACCAGCCGGCGGCAACCGCCGACGCCCCGACCGTATACTCGCAAACCAAAGCCCAGCCTACAACGAACGCTATTATTTCTCCCAGGGACGCATAGGCAAAGGTGTAGGCACTACCTGCTACCGGCACCATTGCGGCCAGTTCGGCATAAGCCAGTGCGGCAAATGTACAGGCAAGACCTGACAGAACAAAAGATAACATGATCCCCGGTCCGGCATATTTGGCGGCAGCTACTCCAGTAAGGACGAAAATACCTGTGCCGATAATGCATCCGATACCGAGTAGCACCAGATCCATGGCGCCAAGAGATTTTTTTAGGGCATGTTTTTCCGTCCCGGCAATCATGTCGGCAATACTTTTTGTTCGAAACAAATTCATTTGTTCTCCCCCTCTCGCGAATTACAAATCAATCAAACCAGTATGGCTGTATCCTCCTGCCCTTTCAAATTGCCAATATTCATACAAATTACTATATGGAAACCGTTGTCCGCATAAGCAGTGGCACACCAACAAGCATAAATAGGACCTCCTTTTATTGTGATGCAATTATTAAATGCAAGTACTGTGCCAAGCTAAAATCCGACTATCTAACCCCGCTTGCCAGTGACTTTTACCGGGTAATCTCACTCGCCGCTTGTCGACTCGCCGCCAACGTTTGGAACGAAATGTTTCCGTTGGTTGGAATGAAAAACTGATTTATTCATTATATACTTTCCGGTCCTGCGCAAAAAAATAGTTAAACGACCTGGCCAGGGCCAGGTCGTTTAACTATTCCTTCTACGCTTCACTAATCCCGCAGAAATTTAACCGTCACTTCCGGCAAGTACTTCCGGATGGCTGCGGCGGTATCTTCCATGAACGCCGCCTCATTCGCCAGCATTGCCTCCAGCGTAGCTTTTTCCACAACCAAATAGGGCCGGATCACGCCGAGAAACGGATGATGAATCTCCGGTGACAGCTTATCCGGTTCCGTCCGGGAAATTTTCACCCCCGCCAGATGCAGGGTATAACGGCCGCTCACATTTCCCTTTTCCGTAACCTCTACACCGAACCGGTTTTGTTTTCCGCTTAAGAACGCATTCACCATACCCATCAGTTGGGGATGCTTGTCGGCCACAGCCGTCAGCACCCGCTCCCGGAACGGCACAAACCGCTCCATAAACAGGGAATCCACTTCGCTTGCCATAGTAAATCCTCCTTGCCCGTAATCATTTTATATTAGGATTATGCACCGGACCGCAAGCATTTATGTATGAACAACGCTTATTGATGATGGACGGCTTCCATTCCGTCGATATTCATCAGATTCGTCAGTACGTCACTTGGTTGTAATTGCGGCGGTAAACTTAGGGAAAAGGTAATTGAAAGGTTTTTTTGCTCCTCTTGAGACTCCATCCGGATGTCCCGGATGCGAATCCCCATATCACCTAAACTAGAAGAGATTTTGCCGATTTGTCCCGGCCGATTCACGGTTACGACACAAAGTTCCATCAGGCAGTCACTGCCAATCACCGCAGCTTCAAACCGCGAAAGAATACGTAATGTCAAAAAGGCCAGAACCGTTGTAGCTACGGCGCTTACAAAACTGCCGCTGCCAACGGCCAGTCCGATCCCGGCTACTACCCATAAACTGGCCGCCGTTGTGAGACCGGTGATAAACCGCTTTTGAGTAAGAATCGAGCCGGCCCCCAAAAAGCCAATACCGCTGACGACCTGAGCCGCAAGCCGCTCCGGGTCTGCTTTCGTTAATCCGATAGTTGTTTTCCAAATGCTGATTGACAGGAACATGATCAGACAGGACCCCAGACACACCAGAATATGCGTCCGGAGTCCGGCCGCCTTATGTTTTGCCTGCCGCTCATAACCGACAATACCGCCTAATAGGCAGGCGAGAACCAGCCGCAAAACAACATCCAATTCATTTGCCAAAAATTGTTACCTCCTTGCGGCTTCAACCGGTTTCTTCAATGTATGCCCGGCCCCCGGCCATTATACGTGGATAAGAACGTTGGTTGAGCTTCGAATCAATTTCCTCCGGTTATTTTTCTTGCCAGCAAAGAAAAAAACCTGCCTTGGCAGTAAAAATCTTCTATCCCACAAAAAAAAACGGCTGTCTAACCGACAGCCGCTTTTTCCGTTTATCCCGCCATTTTGTTGAGGCTCCGGGAGGCCACAATATCCACTCCCAGCCCCAGGATATTGGCGCAGACCACATCCCCTTCCCGGACTGGCGCCGTTACCGTCAATCCTGACAGGCATCGGGCGCATTCCACTATTTTCTCCTTGGGCAGGGCCGTCTTTGATATGACCGGCAATAAAGGCAATTCACCGCTAAGGACCCGGACGGTCGTCGTCAGCATCCGCTTGGGAGCAGTGACCTCCTCCCGGGCGTAGTTCATCCCCCGCTGACAGGTAAAACCGCTAATCGCTTTAATCTCACCATTTTCAACAGTGACTTCGCCCATACAACTCAACGGACATACGATACAACTAATTTTCCGGCTACTTTCCGCCATCCCTGTTCACCTCCATAGATCGGTTTCGAATCTTATTTCCCGTTAATCCCATCATTCCTGATTCGCTGTCACTCCGCCAGCCGGACTTCAATCCCGTCGTCAATGGCCGACAGTTTTTCCACCGGGACGTCAATAACAATCATTTCACCCGGTTTTACAATCGGCAGTTTACGGCTAAGCAATATCCCGCCATCGCCGAGAACCTCCAACGTAACCTTCGGTTTGGGTTCGGTAACGCGCATAAATAACCGTATCTGACCATCGTCGGTCTTGCGGAGAGCAATGCGCTGCGGCACTACCGACCTCATACCGCGGCCCGGCTTAACCGGCAAAAATCGCTGTGGTACCGGCATTTCCCCCCGGGCATAGAGAGCGGCGTATTTCCCGGAAATATCGCCTTCTTCCGATACAAAATCAACCAAGTCGTGCACATGAACCACATTGCCGGCGGCAAAGCAGCCGGCGAGGTTTGTCTGCCGGGTTTGGTCCACCACCGGCCCGCCCGTAATCCCGTCCAATTCAACCCCGGCTTGCTGCGATAACTCATTCTCCGGGATCAAGCCAACCGATAATAGCAAACAGTCGCAGGGAATATCAAATTCGGTTCCCGGCACCGGACACTTGGCATCGTCAACCTGAGCGCAACTGACGCCGGTTATCCGGTCCTGACCGTGAACTTTGGTGATGGTATGGGCTAAATACAAAGGTATGTCATAGTCTTCCAGGCACTGGACCACATTGCGGGTCAACCCGTTGGAATAAGGCATAATTTCCAGCACGGCCTGCACTTTGGCCCCTTCCAAAGTCAGACGGCGGGCCATAATCAAACCGATGTCCCCCGATCCGAGAACAACGATGTTTTTCCCCGGCAAATAGCCTTCCATGTTAACCATCCGCTGAGCGGCTCCCGCCGTAAACACGCCGGCCGGTCTTCCCCCCGGAATCCGGATGGCGCCGCGGGTTCTTTCCCGGCATCCCATTGCCAGAATAACCGATTTCGCGGCAATGCTGACGAGGCCGTTACGGGGATTAACCGCTAAAATATGCTTATCCCGGCTGACCTCCAAAACCATAGTATCCAGCATAACTTCAATCCCGTCCTGATCATTTACCATCCGGACATAACGGCTGGCATATCCCGGGCCGGTCAATTCTTCCTTAAACCGGTGCAGACCAAATCCGTTATGAATGCATTGCTGCAAAATGCCGCCCAACTCCCGGTCCCGCTCAATAACCAGCACCTTTTCCGCCCCGGCCTGACGGGCGCTGTAAGCCGCCGCCAAGCCCGCCGGACCGCCGCCGATGACGGCTACATCATAAATTTGTTCATTCACTGCAGGCCACCTCACAGTCTGCGGGTATTTCTATTTTATCGTAAAAAAGATATGACTCCAGCATGTCTTTACGGACTTGCGTAATCGGAATATTCAATTCCCGCGCCAGAATCGCCGTAACCCGCGGGCCGCAGAACCCGCCCTGGCAGCGTCCCATGCCGGCCCGGGTGCGGCGTTTTACCCCGTCAATGGTTCTTGCGCCGCAAGGAGAATGAATGGCTGCCACAATTTCCGCTTCCGTCACGGTTTCACAACGGCATATAACCCGTCCATACAGCGGATTTAACGCAATCAGCCGCTGTTTCTCTTCGGCGGACAATTCCCGGAAAGGAATATAGCGCGGCACTACCGGATCAAAGGAAGCTTTAGGCTTCATCGCCAGGCCTTCGCGGCGCAAAATATCGGCAACCAGTTCCGCAATGGCAGGAGCGGACGTCAACCCGGGCGATTGAATCCCGGCGGCATGAATCAGTCCCGCCACAACGGCCGAAGGCCGGATAATAAAATCGCCGCCTGTAGCCGCAGCCCGCAGGCCGGAAAATTGGGTAATGGCGGCGCCTAACGGCAGCCTCGGCACCAGCCGCTGCGCCCCGGCGATAATTTCCGCCAAGCCGTCCGGCGTTGTCGCCACATCCTCTTTATCGTCAATATCCTGGGCATTGGGTCCGATAAAAATGTTGCCATGTACCGTCGGCGAAACCAAAATTCCTTTGGAAACTTTCGTCGGGGTCGGAAACAGGACATTATTGATTAAAGCCGATACCTTTTTATCAAAAAGAATATATTCTCCCTTGCGCGGCTTAATTTCAAAGCTGCTGTCCCCGGCCAGGCGGCTGATATCATCGGCATGAATCCCGGCGGCATTGATAACAAACGAAGCGGCCATTTCGCCCCGCGGCGTGCGAACCCCGCTTATCCGGCCGTTTTTCATAGTAAATCCTTTTACCGGACATTCCCTAATCACTTGGACGCCATTTTTCACCGCACTCTGGGCAAATGCGACGGCGGCGCCAAAGGGCAGCATGATTCCGGCGGAAGGCGCCCATAAAGCCCCCAGCGTAGCTTGGGATAAATTCGGTTCTTGCGCCAGGACTTCATCCCGCGATAACATTTTTAATCCGGGAACGCCATTTCCCCGTCCCCGTTCCAGCAGTTCCTCCAAAGAACGCATTTCCTCTTCATTCACCGCCACTACCAGCGAACCCGTCCATTTAATATCCAGTCCCAGTTCGTCCGCAATTTGATGGTATAATGCATTGCCGCGAACATTCAAGGTTGCTTTCAAGGTACCGGGGTGAGCGTCAAAACCGGCATGAACAATAGCACTGTTGGCTTTGGTCGTGCCAACGGCAATATCCGGCTCTTTTTCCAGCAAAACAACTTTTAATTCATACTTGGACAATTCTCTGGCAATAGCCGTGCCGGTAATCCCGCCGCCAACAATGACTACATCCGTTTTCATTTTGTCTGCCATCCTTTTCACTTCCTTCTCTCCTCCAGGAGAACCATAATGTTTGACTTCCTAGTTTATATATTAAAAGCTCTGTAAAAGCGCTTTTTTCGCAACCCAATAACCTTTTTGGCAAAAAAATCAATCAATGGTTAAATTTGTAAAATAAGAGACAGTCCTCACGTGGCCGCATCGTTACCTATACGTGGTGAGGACTGTCTCTTCATCTCAAAGTCCCGTTATCAAATTAATCTTCCCAATCCATGGCCCGTTTGACAGCTTTTTGCCAGCCTTTATACAACTGGCCGCGCACATCCTGGTTCATGGAAGGTTCAAAGCGGGCATCCAGTTTCCAGTTCTGGACCAGATCTTCTTTACTCTGCCAGACACCGACCGCCAAGCCGGCCAGGTAGGCTGCTCCCAAAGCCGTCGTTTCCGTGACTTGCGGACGGTCAACGGGAACACCAAGAATATCGCTTTGGAATTGCATCAGTAAATTGTTGCTTACGGCACCACCGTCAACTTTCAGCGCCTGCAGCGTAATGCCGGAATCGGCTTCCATTGCGCTCAGTACGTCTTTGGTCTGATAAGCCAGCGAATCCAGCGTGGCCCGGACAATATGAGCCTTGCTGCTGCCCCGGGTCAACCCCAGAATCGCGCCGCGGGCCTTCATATCCCAATAAGGAGCCCCCAGGCCGACAAAAGCCGGTACTACATAAACGCCTTCTGTATCCTTTACTTTTTTGGCATAATATTCGGAATCAGGCGCCGTTTCAATCAGTTTCAGCCCGTCCCGCAGCCATTGCACCGCCGCGCCGGCAATAAAGATACTTCCTTCCAAGGCATATTCCACTTTGCCGTTCAAGCCCCAGGCGATGGTCGTCAATAAGCCGTTCTTGGATTCAAACAGTTTGTCGCCCGTATTCATGAGCATAAAGCAACCCGTACCGTAGGTATTCTTCGCCATCCCGGGCTGGAAACAGGTTTGGCCGAACAAGGCGGCCTGCTGATCTCCCGCCGCACCGGCGATAGGTATTTTGGCACCAAGGAAAACAGCCGGATCGGTCGTGCCATAGACGTCGCTGGACGGACGGACCGTCGGCAGCAGGGATGCGGGCACATTTAACTCTTTTAGAATTTCCGCGTCCCATTTCAGCTCCCGGATATTAAACAAGAGAGTGCGGGAAGCATTGGAATAATCCGTGACATGAACCTTGCCGCCGGTTAATTTCCAAATCAGCCAGGTGTCAATCGTACCGAACAAGAGTTCCCCTTTTTCCGCCTTTTCCCGGGCTCCCGGAACATTATCGAGAATCCATTTTACCTTGGTGCCGGAGAAATAGGCGTCCACTACCAGACCGGTTTTTTCCCGGAACATCGGGGCCAGTCCTTTGGCTTTCAATTCATCACAAATGGGCGCCGTACGGCGGCATTGCCAGACAATGGCGTTATAAACCGGTTTGCCCGTGCTCTTTTCCCAAACAACGGTCGTTTCCCGCTGGTTGGTAATGCCTATGGCGGCAATATCCTTGGCCTCAATGCCCGCTTTCGCTACCGCTTCCGCCGCGACGCCAATCTGCGTGCTCCAGATTTCTTCGGCATTGTGCTCCACCCAGCCCGGTTTGGGATAGATCTGCGTGAATTCTTTCTGCGCTACCGCCACAATGTTCGATCCCTGATCGAATACAATGGCTCGCGAACTGGTAGTCCCCTGATCTAACGCCAGAACATATTTTTTTCCCATAACAGCCACTCCCTTTTAATAAATTCAGCAAACAACCCATTCATTCCCGTCTTTTGTTTTCTGTGTTTTTATTTTTTTTAGATAATACCAACCGCTTTGCCGATTGCAAAAGCCAGTGCACCGCCGATAAACGGACCAACTACGGGAATCCAGGAATAACCCCAGTCGGAATCGCCTTTGCCGGCGATGGGAAGAATCGCATGAGCAATACGGGGGCCCAAATCACGGGCCGGGTTAATGGCATATCCCGTGGGACCGCCAAGACTTAAGCCGAGACCCCAGACCAGCATACCGACAAGATACGGACCAAACCCGGGGGCCACACCGCCGACAGGTTTTGCAAAAATGCAGAAGATAACGGTTACCAGCATAGTAGTACCAATAATTTCGCAGAGGAGGTTGGCAGTCGAATTGCGGACGGCAGGACCGGTGCAGAATACCGCCAGTTTCAGCCCTTTATCTTCCGTTAGTTCCCAGTGGGGTAAATAAGCCAGCCAGGCAACCGCGCCGCCTACAATGCCGCCGCACAGTTGAGCCAGCATGGTGGCTGCAGCTTGAGCGCCGGTGTATACGCCCATAAACGTTTTCGCCAACGTAACGGCGGGATTGATGTCGGCTTGAGGAGCTCCGGTGGAAACCGCAGCAAATACCCCCATAATAACCGCAATCGCCCATCCTGTGGTAATAACGATCCAACCGGAATTTTCCCCTTTGGATTTTTTCAGTAGAACATTAGCAACTACGCCACAACCAAAAATTATTAAGACCATGGTACCGAAAAATTCCCCAAAAAGATTAGACATAAGCAAATCCCCCTTTTTCTTTTTTAACCTACCTTCTAGCCACCTCCGGAAAGTAAAGAAGATTCAGACTATGCCGGGCACCGCCTCCTATTTTTAGACAAGAAAAAAGTCCACAATTTACCTCCCTCTGACACTTGTAATCAGGGGCGTAAACCGGACTTCTCTTATCTCTAGTCCCAATATGCTGTTGACTGCTTTTATTTATTAATATGTATTCTGCAGCCAAAACCATATTCCTGCCGGAATTTACAGAAAACATAAAATAACTTTTTCACATATCAGAAAAATCCCATAATTCCCGGTGACTTGTACTTACGGCGCTGATTCCGTTGCGGAGGGCATTCGCCACATCTTCCCGGGTGTGCAACAAACCGCCGGCTAAAATAGGCAAATTAGTTTCCCGGGCCAGTTGTTCCACCGTACTGGCCGGAATGGAAGCCGGCAGAGCCTCCAGGGCGTCCGGTTTATAACTGTTTACCAAATGAATGCCTGTTTTTAACGCCTCGGAATCCACCAGAAACAGGCGCTGAATTACGATCATGCCTTCTTCCCGGGCGAATTTTCCTAAATGCGGCTTGGTGGTAATCAGGGCGGTTACTCCCATCCGGGCCAATAACTTGATGCCGGCCCGGTCCTTACCCGCTCCATCCAGCAAGTCCAAATGAACCACTAACCGCTTTTTATGCTGCTGGGCTTGTGCCAACAGCCCCGGCAGCGTATTTACATCACTGAATAACAAAATAATACTGGGTGCCGCCGTCTGGGTTAAAGCAAATTTAAAATCTTCAATCATCCGCGGTGCCGGAATAACCGGTCCGTTACACAATAATTTTAAAAAACTTTGATGTGTCATTTCCACTCCTTAAGTTCCCACTTTCGCCAGATCCTTCTTTATCTTTATTATATATGAAAAAGGGAAAACGGAACAGTCATTTTTTAGAAAATACTAAAAATTTACCATCCTACCGCAAGGATTTCTTCTTTCCCCTCTAAGTATTTTACTTTTCGTTTTTTTACTAAAGACGTACTATCTAACAATACCCCGAAAAGTTATACTTTCCGATCCCACAAAAAAACCGGCAGCCTAATGCTGCCGGGCAACTTGTCAATTTGTTCTTTTCACCGTTTATTTTATCCCCGCCCCGGATTCATAGGGCCATTTCCAGCCGGTAATCTCCGGCTTATCAATGCCGTTCTCATAGGCATAATTGGTATTCTCAATAATTTGGTCTTTTAACCACTCCTTGACGTGAGCCCCGGCAGTTTGGAGCCGGGGAACCCGGTCGATCACATCAATGGCCAGATTGAACCGGTCTGTCTGATTTAACATGGCCAGTTCCAGCGGCGTATTAATATTTCCTTGTTCCTTATAACCGCGCACATGAATATTTTTTTGATTGCTGCGGCGGTAGGTCAGCTTATGGATCAGCCAGGGATAGCCGTGGAAATTGAAAACCACCGGCTTATCCGGCGTAAACAAGCTGTTAAAGTCCCGGTCCGACAGGCCGTGGGGATGCTCGCTTTGGGGCATCAGCTTAAACAGGTCGACCACATTGACGAAGCGGATCTTGATACCGGCAAAGTGCTCCCGCAACAAACTGGTCGCCGCCAGCGCTTCCATAGTTGCCACATCGCCGGCGCAGGCTATTACCACATCGGGATCACTTCCCTGGTCATTGCTGGCCCAGTCCCAGATACCGATCCCCTTAGAACAATGCTTAATGGCTTCGTCCATATTCAGATACTGAAGATGAGGCTTTTTATCGGCCACGATGACATTAATATAGTCCGTGCTGCGCAGAGAATGGTCCATCACCGAAAGCAGGCAGTTCGCGTCGGGCGGCAAATAAATACGGGTAACATCCGGACTTTTGTTGGTAACCACATCCAGAAAACCGGGGTCCTGGTGGCTGAAACCGTTGTGATCCTGCCGCCAGACCGTGGAAGTAACCAGTATATTCAGGGAAGCGACGGCAGCCCGCCAGGGAACCTCCCGGCATTTCGCCAGCCATTTGGCATGCTGGTTGAACATCGAGTCAATGACATGGATAAACGCTTCATAAGAAGCGAATACTCCATGGCGTCCGCTCAGCAGGTATCCCTCCAGCCAGCCTTCCAGCGTATGCTCGCTGAGCAGCTCCATTACCCGGCCGTCGGGCGACAGTTCCCCGCCGTCGGCGTCCTCGGGCCGGATTGTCTCCAGCCAGGTCTTTTTCGTAACTTCATAAATGGCGGTAAGACGGTTGGAGGCCATTTCGTCGGGACAGAAAATACGGAAAGAGGTCATATTATTCCGCATGGCATCACGCAAAAAGGTACCGAGAGTATAAGTATTTTCAGCCAATTTTACACCGGGCGCAGCTACCTCTACGGCATAATCCCTAAAATCGGGCAAACGCAGGGGCTTGCGCAGCAGCCCGCCGTTGGCAACAGGGTTTGCGCTCATTCGCCGCAGACCGGCAGGCGCCAAATCCTTTAGTTCTTGAATCAGCCTGCCGTTTTTATCAAATAATTCTTCCGGCTTGTAACTCCGCAGCCAGTCTTCCAGCAACTTCAGGTTGGCAGGGTTTTCCCCAACGTCGAAAGGAACCTGATGAGCCCGCCAAAAATCTTCTATTTTGTGCCCGGCTATTTCTTCCGGTCCTCGCCATCCTTTGGGAGTGCGCAGGATAATCACCGGCCACTCGGGAAATTGCGCTAACTCCCCGGTGCGCGCCTTGCGTTGAATCTCCTTAATTTCAGCGATCACGGTGTCCAGCGTCTGCGCCATCGTCCGATGCACGGCTTCCGGTTCGGACCCCTCGACAAAGTAGGGCTTATACCCATAACCAATAAATAGACTCTCCAGTTGTTTCGGACTCATCCTTCCCATCACGGTCGGATTGGCGATTTTGTAGCCATTTAAGTGTAAGATCGGCAATACTGCCCCGTCCCGGACAGGATTCAAAAATTTGTTTGAGTTCCACGAAGCGGCCAAAGGTCCGGTCTCCGCCTCGCCGTCGCCTACCATGACCGCAACAATCAAATCAGGGTTATCAAAAGCCGCGCCGAAAGCATGGGAAAGGCTGTAGCCCAATTCACCACCCTCATGGATCGAACCGGGAGTTTCGGGGGTGCAATGGCTGCCGATGCCACCCGGAAAGGAAAATTGCTTGAAAAATTTTCGCAGCCCTTCCCGGTCTTCACTAATATCCGGATAAACTTCGGAATAAGTCCCCTCCAAATAGGCATTCGCCAGGGAAGCCGGCGCACCGTGGCCGGGACCGGAAATAAAAATCATGTTTAGATCGTACTTCTTGATCAGCCGGTTGAGATGAATCCAGGTGAAAGCCTGGCCGGAATCAGATCCCCAATGCCCCAGCAGCCGTTTCTTGATATCGTCAAAAGCCAAAGGTTCCGTTAAGAGTGGATTGCCTTTAAGATAAATCATACCTACACAAAGATACAGGGCTGCGCGCCAATAGGCGTCAAGCTTTTGCAGTTCCTCCGCGGTCAGCGGCCCTTCCGCCATAGTTATCTTATCCATAACACCCCTCCGTTTATTTTAATAAGTTATATTCCTCCTTCATAGTTTTTACAACAAATAACAAAAAAACTCCTGCTCTGCGAGTAGGAGTTTTTTCTGCTGCCTGTTAGTACCGCCGGCGCTTGCTGGACGATGCAATTCCCAGCTCTTCCCGGTATTTCGTCACCGTCCGGCGCGAAATGGCCATGCCCCGTTCCGTAAGCATATTAGCCAGCACCTGGTCACTCAGGGGCTGGGACGGACTTTCGTTTTGAATCAATTCTTTCATTTCCCGTTTCACCCGGGACGCAGCCACATCCTCGCCGTCCATTCCCTGGATCGCCGCGGAAAAAAAAGTACGCAGCCCATACAATCCGTGAGGAACCTCCACATATTTATTGGCAATGGCCCGGCTGACCGTCGATTCATGCACACCCACCCGTTCCGCCACTTTGCGCATCGTCAGCGGTTTCAAATACTTAGGCCCGTAGTCGAAAAATTCCCGCTGCATGTCCAGAATGGCTTCCATTACATTATACAAAGTACGCCGCCGCTGTTCGATGCTTTTTATAAGCCAGACCGCTGCATTGAGCCGGCCTTCCAGGTACTTCCGGGCATCGCTGTCAACATCGCGGGCCACCTGACGATAAAAAGAATTGATCGTCAGCCGGGGCACATTGGTATCATTCACCAGGATGACATATTCATCATTGACCTTTTCCACCGTCACGTCCGGTGTAATATATTGCAGATCGCCGCTTCGCCCGAAAACCATGCCGGGCTTGGGGTCGAGGGTCCGGATCACATCCACGGCTTTTTGCACCTCATGGGGAGTGCAATTTAATTTTTCCGCTATTATTTTGAATTTTCCCGCCGCCACGTCATCCAGATGATGCTCAATAATCAGGCGGACTAACCGGTCATGTATCCCTTTCTGCTCCACTTGAATGAGGAGACATTCTTTCAGGTCTCTTGCCCCTACACCCGGCGGATCAAAAGTCTGCAAAACCCGCAGTACCTGATTCACCCGTTCTTCCGTGACTCCCAAAGACTGAGCCGCATCGGCCGTTGTCCCGCAAAAATAGCCGTTATCGTCAATACAGCCGATCAGGTAGGCGCCAATCTCCCGGGCATCATTTTCCAGCACAGCCAAATGCAGTTGGAATTCCAGATGATCATGCAGCGAGCTTTCGCCGGCGGCAAAAATCTCAAAGGATGGTTTGTCCTCATTCCTGGTCACACCGCCGGTATCCGTACCGTCATTAAAATATTCAGCCCAATCAAAATAATCAGTTATTGATTCCGGCTCAGACGCTGCCGTCTCCTCAACGGCGGTGTCCGTATCCTGAAACGGTGCATCTTCTTCCAAAACAGGGTTTTCCAACAGTTCCTGTTCCACCATGCCAGCCAATTCCTGGGTAGAAAGCTGCAGAATGGCTATGGCTTGGCGCAATTGCGGCGTCATAACGAGTTTCTGCGATAATTCCAGTTTAAGACCATAATCCATACCCAACGTCTTCAGCCTCCCTTCGCTTTATCTGATTCATATGCGAAAAAGTCTGCATCTAGCACTGCCGGGACCGGATTGTCCGGTGGGCGCCGAGACTAACAAATGCGGGGCAATTGGTCCCCAGTCAGCATATCTAAAAGACGGATACCGCCGATAGCCGTTCGTAAACCCACCTGACCGGCGGGCTGAGATGTTACTTTGCCGATAACCCGGGCTTCCCGGCCATAAGGATGGTTGTGCAAAACCGTTAAAATATTCTCTGTATTTTTATGTTCGCTAAGTACAATCATTTTTCCTTCATTGGCAAGATACAAGGGATCAAATCCCAGTATATCGCAGACGGCCCGCACTTCCGTAGAAACCGGCAGGGCCTCCTCTTCAATGAGCATTCCCACTTTGGCCGCTAAGGCAATTTCGTTTAACGCCGTGGCCAGACCACCCCGGGTCGGATCCCGCAAAACGGCTACCTCCGGCACCTTGGTTAAAATTTCTTTTACCAAGCCTGCCAGCGGCGCACAATCACTGTTGAGGGATGCGGGGAAAGTCAAGCCGTGCCTGTCCTGCATGACCGCCAGGGCATGCTCGCCCAGAAAACCATTGATAATAATGTCCTGCCCCGGCCGGGCGTTAAGCGGCGAGATATGAACCCCTTCCATAATCGCGCCAATGCCGGCCGTATTGATAAAAATACCGTCGGCGGCTCCTTTTTCCACCACTTTGGTATCGCCGGCTGCAATCTGCACGCCGGCTTCCCCCGCCGCCCGGGCCATGGAATGCAAGATTCGCTCCAGTTCATCCAGGGAAAACCCTTCTTCAATAATCAATCCCAGCGTTAGAAAAAGGGGAACGGCTCCCGTCATGGCCAGATCATTTACCGTACCGCAAACAGCCAGTTTGCCGATGTCGCCGCCGGTAAAAAACAGCGGTTTTACCACGAACGAGTCCGTGGTAAAAGCCAGCCGGGTATTCTGAATGCAAACAGCCGCCGCATCATGCATCTGGTCCAGTACCGGATTGCCCAGTATCGGCTGAATCACTGCCGATACCAGTTCGTGGCTGAGTTTGCCGCCGCTGCCATGAGCCAATTGAATTACATTCTTCAAAGGTTCCATCTCCCCGTTCCATACTTATACCAGGCCGCGCAGGTTCCCTCCACCGATACCATACAGGCCCCTACCGGCGATTCGGGGGTGCATGGCCCGCCGAATAAGGAACATTGCCGGGGGGTGATGGCGCCCAGCAATACTTCACCGCACCGGCAGCCGCTATTTTCCCGCATCGGTTCCACCGCCACGGGAATCTGTTGCCGCGCGTCAAACCGTCTGTACCGGCTGGTGAGGGTCAGCCCGGAAGCAGGTAAAACTCCCAGCCCCCGCCAGCGGGAAGAGACGGTTTCATAAACCTGCGCCAGGACTTGCTGCGCCACCGGGTTTCCCGCCGGCGGCACAACCGCCGTATACTGGTTTTCCAAACGGCATTCGCCGTGATGAAGCTGCAACACCAGGGTATAAACGGCCCGCAGTATCGCCAGCGGCTCAAACCCGGCAATCACCGCGGGAATATCGTATTCTTGCGTCAAAAACCGGTACGGCCCTTCGCCGATAATGGAACTTACATGTCCGGGCAGCAAAAAGCCGTCGACCCGGCAGCGGCTTTCCACCAAGAAGCGCAAGGCCGGCGGAACCAGTTTATGAGCCGTAAGGACGAAAAAATTATCCACCCCTGACTGCTCTGCCGCCTGAACGGTCGCAGCAATGGCCGGAGCCGTCGTTTCGAAACCGACGGCTAAAAAAATCACTTGCCGGGACCGGTTTTCCTTCGCCAGCATTAACGCATCCAGCGGCGAATATACAATTCGAACATCCGCACCGGCACTTTTGGCCGCCATCAGGCTGGTGGATGACCCCGGCACCCGCAGCATATCGCCGAACGTGGCAATCATACACCCGGGAAGCCGGCTATAAGCAATCGCCGTATCCAGAAAATCATTGGCCGTGACGCATACGGGACAGCCCGGACCGCTGACCAGTTCCACCGCCGGCGGCAAAAGCTGCCGGATACCGGCCCGGAAAATCGCCACCGTATGAGTACCGCATACTTCCATTAAACGGACCGGCCGGGTAGCCATTTTCCGGATCTCACCGGCAAGAAAAGCGGCCGCCCGCTGTGTCTCCTCAGTCCCCAGCTGCTGCATACCCTTCCAGCTCCTTAAAAAGTTCCAGTGTCTTTTGTGCTTCCGCGTCGTCAACCGCCTGAATGGCAAACCCTGCATGGACCAGTACATAGGTGCCAATATCAGCCTGAGGCAGCAGCATCAAACTTACTTTACGGGTTATGCCGTTCATATCCACGGTAGCCAGTAAATCCTGCTTGGCAATAATTTTTCCCGGTACAGCCAGACACATGCTTGACCCTCCCGTAAGTTATTCGGCCCGGGGCACGGAGCTCAGGGCATAGGACGGTTGTGAAGAGCCAGCGCAGCTTGAATGGCCAGAGCGCATTCCAGCCGTTTCTTTTGCAGTTCACAGCCGATTTTATAAGGTTTATGAATGTCGTTATTAAACAACTGCGCGTTGGCGTGACAGCCGCCGCTGCAGTAAAAACGGGCCCAGCAGGACGCGCATTCCGCTTTGTTCAGTACATGGGCCTGACGAAAGGTATCCGGCAAGTCCGTCGCCTTCACTCCGTCAAATACATTGCCCAACAGGTAGCCTTCCCGCCCCACGAACTGATGGCAGGGATACAAATCCCCCTCCGGCGTGACGGCAAAATATTCATGGCCGGCGCCGCAGCCGCTCAAGCGTTTGGCCAGACAGGGTCCGTTGTTAATATCCAGGTTGAAATGGAAAAAGTCAAAGCCCTTGCCGGCCAGCTTCCGTTCCAGATATTGCTGCGCCAGCAATTCATACTGGCGGAACAGTTCCGGCAGATGTTCCTCTTTGATTTCATAATCACAATCTTTGCCTACCACCGGTTCCACGGAAAGCTGCGTAAATCCCATATCGGCCATAGACAACACATCGGCGGCAAAATCAAGATTGTAAGCCGTAAAGGTCCCCCGCAGAAAATAGTTCTGTCCCTGCCGGGAATCGACGACCCGGCGGATTTTAGCCGCAATAAGGTCAAAGCTGCCGCTGCCGTTGGGGAAAGGCCGCATTTTATCATGCACTTCCCGCCGGCCGTCCAGGCTGAGCACTAAACTGATGTTATTGTCATTTAAGAAGCGGTCGGTCTCGTCATTTAATAAAACACCGTTGGTCGTCAGGGTCAGTTTGAAAATCTTGCCGGTTTCGGCTTCCCGCCGGCGCACATAGGCAACGACATGCCGGACTACATCCAGATTCAAGAGCGGCTCACCGCCGAAAAAGTCAATTTCGCAGTGACGGCGGGGACCGCTGTTGTCAATGATGAAATCGACGGCCCGTTCCCCCACTTCCCGGCTCATTAGCCCCCGTTCGTGACCAAAGTCACCCGTTCCGGCAAAACAGTAGCCGCAGCGCAAATTACAATCATGGGCCACATGCAGGCAGAGCGATTTGACCAGCGGCTGCTGCCGGAACGTTAAAGGCACCTCCACAGCCGGCGCAAACAGCAGCTGCTGCTCCATGAGCCCGTGCAGCTCCGCCAGTGCCTCCGCCAGTGCTTCCCGGCCGTATGCCGGTGCCAGACGCTCTATCACTGCGGCATCGTTGGTGCCGTCAAAAAAATCCATGATGTCATATATAATTTCATCAATTACATGCACTGCGCCGCTGTTGACATCCAACAGCACAGACAAATCATTTACCCGGAATTTATGTATATTCATGCAATTCACCTTTTCAAAAAATTAAGCCCCATCGCCTACGCGGCAAGGGGGCCTTCCCTGTTACCTACTTCTGGCAGACTTGATTGCCAACCGTGCAGGATGTCTTACAGGCTGACTGGCAAGAAGTCTGGCACTCTCCGCAACCGCCCGTCAGAATGGTTTTCTGCAAAGAAGCTGTATTTACAGTCGTAATATGTTTACTCATAGTTCCAATCCCTCCTTACGCCGGTATCCCGTTACTAATTCATCATAACATAGATTGAAACCAGGGACAATATGCAGGCGGAAAATAATGTTATTGCGGTATGACGATCAGTTTTACCGGCAAATTGGAGGCACCCGGCGGTGAAAAAGTAAACCATAACGACTGGCCGCCTTCGTAAACTCCCACAGGGGCAAAATCAGTCATTTTTTCATCGCCCAGAGCCAGACGGCCGGATGGTGTGGCAATCGACGGCAACTTCACATGCCGGTATTTAAGACCGATAAAACCCGCATAACTCCCGCCGCGGGGATTCAGGAAAAATGCCATCTTCCCCGGATAATCCGACGGGATGAATAATTTATACATGACCCCATAATTGCCGTAATTCACAACCGGGCTGCCGTCGGTGGCATCCACGCCCGTCAGATAGCGGTCGATTTTATTATCCGCCAGCGTAAGGGCAAACATCTGCTTATCTGCCGGATTATAGACCTGCTCCGGAATCAAAAGGCGGTTTGGGCCCTCGAAAGTGCCGCGGAGGTGCTGCGCATCGGCCGGCAATATCTTTGCATGGCGGATATACCTCCCGGCGTCGGCGTGCACCGGCAACATCAATACACTGACTTTAACCGGCCGGTCTGTCAGAAAATCATAAATGCCGTTAATCAGCATGTTGGGTTTAACGACCACATCGTTGAGATGACGGTCCAAATAGGCCGAGTCCCCGGCCGGCACCTCAGTCCGGTATAAGCCGCCGCCGGCCAGATAATCGGCCTGCGCCGTCTTGCCTACGTCCATATAGTTTTCACTGGGACCGGCGAAACCGTGCTGATACACAATGACATGCGCGTTTTTCGGCCCGCTGTTTTCCAGCAGCACCACAATTTTTTTCGGTTTCGACGTACCGTTTACATTATAGACAAACAAGCGGACGTTGCCGCTTACCGTATCCTGATACAAAATACCGTCGGCCGGCGCCGTCTCCGGACTGTCGGAAAGCAGCAGCGTACCGCCGTAGGAACTGGTAAGAACCGGCCATTCCGGCAATTTTAGAACGTCTATATTGTTCAAGCCGGCGGCCAAAGCCGGGCCGGTCAAAGTAATACATAACACCGCTACTGCCACGAAACGCTGCAACCACTTCATCATAAATACCTCCGTTTTACACACTTATTACCATTATAGCAAGGCAATCCTGGCATGTAAACGGAAGCAATTTACATCTCGCGACCGGCTCAGGCCCCGTTCTGCCAAAAACGGTACACTACCGATTCATACGGCTTCAGCGCCAGCGACCGGCTTTTCAAAGCCATTGCCGGATAATTGCTGATGAGCACTTCCCGCTGCCAATTGTCCGGGACGGCATGGGCAGGCAAGCTCACCGCCGCCGCGTAAGGGAAAAAATTATTGACCACCAGCAGAATCTCGCCCTGTCCTTTTCTGAGGTACGCCCAAACAGCAGGGTGCCCGGCCAGCAAAAGTTCATATTCGCCCTCGGTGACAACCGGATAGGTCTTGCGCAGTTCAATCAGCCTTTGGTAATGATAAAAAACGGATTCCAGGTCCTGCAGAGACTTCTTCACGTTAATTTCCTTATAATTAGGGGCTACCGCAATCCATGGCTCTACGGCGGAAAATCCGGCATAGGGTGAATCATCCCACTGCATCGGCGTCCGGGCGTTATCACGCGACTTCTGGCCAATGGCGGCCATAACCGCCGCCGGGTCCAGACCGGCTTTAATTTTAGCGGCATAGGCCTGCAGGGTTTCCACATCCCGGTATTTCTCAATGGATGAGAAACCGGGATTAGTCATGCCGATTTCCTCGCCCTGATAAATATACGGCGTTCCCTGCAGCATATGCAGCGCTGTCGCCAGCATTTTAGCCGACACGACCCGGTACCGGCCGTCGTCGCCAAAGCGGGAAACAACCCGCGGCTGATCATGATTACACCAGAACAGGGCATTCCAGCCTCCCTCCCGGTGCATGCCCGTCTGCCAGTCGCTGAGGATCTGCTTTAAGGCTAAAAAATCAAAATCTGCTTTCACCCATTTTTCTCCCTGCGGATAATCCACTTTCAAATGATGGAAACTAAAGGTCATGTTCAGTTCCCGCCGTTCGGGACAAGAGTAGCGGGCACAGTGCTCCAGGGAGGAAGAGGACATCTCCCCGACGGTCAATACATCGGCTGAGGTAAAAACCGCCCGGTGCATCTCCTGCAAATAATCGTGTACCCGCGGTCCGTCGGTGTAGAAACGCCGTCCGTCTCCGTCCGGGTCGTCAGGAAATTCCCGGTCTTTGGAAATCAGGTTGATCACGTCCAGCCGAAAGCCGCTCACACCCTTATTGACCCAAAAGCGCATCATCTCGTATACTTTTTCCCGGACCGCCGGATTCTCCCAGTTCAAGTCGGCTTGGGTGCGGTCAAAAAGATGCAGATAATACTGTCCCGTCGCCGCATCGTACTGCCAGGCCGGGCCGCCGAATTTTGACACCCAGTTATTTGGCCGGTCCCGCCAGATGTAGAAATCGCGGCAGGCGCTGTTCCGGCTCCGGGCGGCTTCTTGAAACCAAGCGTGCTCTGTCGAGGTATGGTTGACAACGATATCCATTATAATGCCGATACGGCGCCTTTTGGCTTCCGCCGCCAGTTCCTCCCAGTCGGCCACAGTTCCATAGCTCTCATCCAGCTGATAATAATCACTTACGTCGTAGCCATTGTCTCGTTGCGGCGATTTATAGACCGGCGTCAGCCAAATGTAGTCAATCCCCAGAAACTCCAGGTAATCCAGTTTTTCTATAATCCCCCGGAGGTCACCGGCCGGACGGTTGGAATGGCTCTTAAAACTGCGGGGATAAATCTGATAGATAACAGATTGCCGCCAATCTTCCTCTTTGAGATTTTTCATTTTTTTCCTCCCAGGCAGCCCCCGGATTTACCGGCGGGCTGCCGTTGCCGGATACCGGCAAATTTTTGTCTATTCCATAACGGCAGCTCCTTGTTTACCGGCTTTTAGCAGGCGGTGTTTAGCCACCGCTACGGTTAATAAAAAGGGCACGGCAACGGCGATGACCATCCCGACCAGAAACATGGGAATGTTCTGCGGGAAGATGGAAATAAAGGCCGGCAGGCCGCCCACGCCGATAGCCGGCGCCAATACCCGGTTCAGAGTTATAAAAATTGCGGCCGCCACCGAACCGGTCAACGCAGCATAAAAGGGATACCGGTAGCGTAAATTTACCCCGAACATAGCCGGCTCGGTAATGCCGGCATAAGCGGACAACGCGGCGGTAGACGCCATGCTTTTTTCTTTGCCGTTGCCGGCAACCCAGAACATGGCCAGAGCCGCGCTGCCCTGGGCGATGTTCGACAAGGCGATCATCGGCCAGATGAAGGTGCCGCCGTTTTGCACAATTAGCTGCAAATCAACGGCAATAAACATGTGATGCATGCCCGTAATGACCAGCGGCGCATACAGGGCGCCGAAAATAAGCGCGCCCAATACGGGAACATGCTCATAAATCCCCACAATGCCGCTAGTCAGCACAGTGCCGATCGAACGGGTAACCGGCCCAATGATGCCGAGAGCCAGAACGCCCGTAATTACAATCGTCGTAATCGGCACAATCAGCAACTGCAAAGCGGCAGGCACCCGTTTTTTCAGCCATCCTTCCACCTGGCTCAGAATATAAGCGGCGATTAAAATGGGCAGGATTTGGCCCTGATAGCCGACCTTTTCGAAATGAAACACGCCGAGAATATTGAAATAAGGCAGTTTGGCGCCGCCGATGCCTGCCGCCGCCTTGCCGTAAGCCCAGCCGTTTAACAGGTCGGGATGAACCAGCAGCAGCCCCATAACAATGCCGAGAATTTCGCTGCCGCCGAACTTTTTAGTTGCCGACCAGCCGACCAGAGCCGGCAAGAATACGAAGGAGGTATTGGCCATCATATTAATCAGGTCCCAGGTCCCCTGCAATCCTGGATAAGCGTCCAGCAAACTCTTACCGTCGATAAACAGCCCCTTGGACCCAATCAGGTTATTTATGCCCATGAGCAAACCGGCCGTAATAATTGCCGGCAAAATGGGCATGAAAATATCCGACAAAATTTTGACCAGCCGCTGCACCGGATTCAGCTTGGCGGCGCCTTCCTCTTTGACATCCGCCAGGGTGGCCTGTTTAAGCCCTGTAACCTGGAGCAGTTGGCGGTACACCTTCTCCACCTCACCGGCCCCGATTACAATTTGAAATATACCGGCCGCAGCGAAACTCCCCTTGACAACCTCAATGGCATCGAGCTGGGCCTGATTGACCTGGCTCTCATCTTTCAGCACGAGCCGCAGCCGGGTTAAGCAATGGGCTGCTTGCTTAATATTGTCCCTCCCTCCAACAAATTCCAGAATACTTAGAACAATCTGATTATAATCCTTCGGCATTCCAGGTCCCCCTCACTGTTTTTTATTTTCCCATTTGCCCTGCCGGAAATTGAACGCATAACTTTTCCACATAGAGCGCAATATAAGCGGTTTCCCCGACGGGAACCTCAACTTCCAGTTCCTCGGCAATATAGGCGCTCAACTGTTCCGCCAGTGCGTAGGAAGCCTTATATTTGCGCCGGATGACCGGCAACAAATCGTTGGTAATCCGTTGGCGCCGCAGCAGACGCTCCATGGTATAGCGCAAATGAGTAACAAACCGGGCATAATCAAGGGATTGGCGGTCCACGGCAATTTGCCGCTCTTCTTCAATGATTTCCACCAGACTGTTCGCCAGAAACGTCTGGCGCATGGTTTGCGACAACTTGCCGTTTTTACGGGCGGAATGAATATGAATGGCAATGAAGCCGGCCTCTCCCTCCGGAATTTGGACGCCGGCCTGCTGTTCCAGCATGGCCACGGCCTTTTGCGCCAGCAGATACTCCTTTTCATACAAAATCTCCGTTTCAACCATAAACGGATTGGTAAACTCTTCCCCCCGCCGGACCCGCTTCAACATAAAGGCAATGTGTTCTACCAGGTTGATATGAATGTTCTCATTCAATTCCTCATTGAGTTCCGAGCTGATCATGGCGATGACGGCTTCACACATGGCAAAAACAGCGTCGTCCACCTGCGTCAGGAGCTGCCGAAAACGGCCCGAATTCCCGGCATCCATAATGGTGAACTTTTTTTCCACCGGCGTTGCCGCCAAAATGGTATCGCCGCTCTTCCTGCCAAAACCGATGCCGCGGGCGAAAAGAATTTCTTCCCGGCCCGAACGGAGCGCAAGAACCACATTATTATTAAACACTTTGACCAGCGTATAATGATCTTGCCGCACCGCACCTGCCTCCTCTTCATCCAATTTGCTTAAGCGTACACACAAACAGAATATCCCGACCGCCCCGGAGAATATCCTGGCCGGTCATGTTCAATTCCGCCACCGGCGCCATATCGGTAATAATCACGCAAGTTGCCGTTGATTTGCCATAGGAGGCAATAACACCCGGTTCGATGGCAATCACCGGCGTGCCGCCTTTAATCCGGATTCCCGGTTCCAGCAGGCGGGTGAAACCCCTGCCCGCCAATTCAACCGTGTCGACGCCGATATGAACCAAAACGGTCAGTCCCGCCGCTGTGGTAATACCAAAAGCATGATTGGTGGGAAAAATCATTTCCAGCCAGCCGTCAACGGGAGCGTAGACCGTCTTTCCCCGGGCCTCGACAGCTGCGCCGTCCCCCAGCATTTTACGGGAAAAAACCGGATCCGGCACCTGGGACAAAGCCAGCGCCGGGCCATCAACGGGGGCAATAAAGGGGACGGAAAAATCCCCGGTCTCGTTGGTCATATGTACCTCCCCAAAATAAAAAGGCACGAGTTATAATATAACTCATGCCTGATTGAACAGTAACACGTTACTATATTTAGTATATATAGATTTGCCAATCCTTGTCAATCCCTCTTCCAAAATAATTCCCAGTACTCTGTTAACCCTAAATCTGTAGGATGAGCACTACTCCGCCGGCTCCGAATTGCCGTCGAAATCCAGACTGTCCGCCATTTGCTCCAGCTTGCGCAAGCGGTGGTTAATCCCGGATTTGCTTACTTTCCGCTCCATTAGCGCGACTAATTCCTGCAGTGTGGCTTCCGGATAGGCAAGGCGGATTTCGGCGGTTTCCCGCAAGGCGGGAGGCAGCTTATCCAGCCCGACACGGCGAAGCAGAAAACGGATCTTTTCCACTTGCCGCACCGCGGCGTTGACTGTTTTCTGCAAATTAGCCGTTTCGCAATTCACCAGACGGTTGACCTGATTACGCATCTCTTTGACGACCCGTACGGTTTCAAAATTCATGAGGGCATTATGGGCGCCGATAATGCGTAAAAAGGAGGTAATGGCATCGCCATCTTTTAAATAGATGATATAATCCTGCTTGCGGTCGGTCATTTTGGCCGGCAAATGGAATGCCTTTAAAAGCCGCTGCAGCGTTTTGGCAAAGTCGGGGTTGCCCGTCACCAGTTCCAGATGATAATCGCCCTCGGGGCGGCTGACGGAACCGCCCCCCAGAAAAGCGCCGCGTAAATAAGCCCGCCGGCAGCAGGCTTTGCGCAATAACCCCGTATCTTTGCCGGCATTAATGTTATCACCGCGCATAATACCCAGGGCGGACAATAATTCCGTCACCACCGGCGACGGAATCGCTTTAATCAGATAGCTGTTATTTTTTTTCAGCCGGCGGCCGCGGCTGACAACCACTTCGGTTTTAAGCGGAAACCGCTTGATCAGAGAAAGGACTTTCCGGGCCACCGCCGCATTTTCCGTTGTAAAATTGATGCCCAGGTTGCTGTTGCCGCCGATCAGCATCGTGCCGCCCATGCGCATCAGCGAAGCCAGTTCGGCTATAAAACAGCAGTTATTCTCCCCTGCTACGCGGGCCAGCTCATTTTTCACATCCGTTGAAAAGGACAATCCGGTTCACCCACTTTTTTCAACACCACAATTAGGATTCGTCTTTCAGTTCTTTGATATTTTCCGCCAGCAAATAATAATCAAGCAGTTTCATTCGCTCTGAATTCGCCTTGAGTTTATAGACCATGGACATAATGGTACGGGATAATTTCAGCGGGTCGTGACGTACCAGATTGGTTTCACTAATTAAATTAGCCTTCACCGCCTTGACTCCCAACCGTTCAATTTCTTCCGTATCCGGCGCCACCGGATAAGCCCCCTGGTTGGCATACGCCGCCTGCAGGCCCGATGCCACCGTTTGCGCATTGACCACCACATAGTCGATAATTCCGTCACCGGCGTGTTCCAAAATCGCCTTAACATGCATGGAAGCCGAGTAGCCGTCCGTTTCCCCCGGCTGAGTCATCACATTGCAAATATAAATCTTAACGGCCTGGGTCTGGCGCAGCGCATCGGCCACACCGTCCACCAGCAAATTAGGAATAATACTGGTATATAAACTCCCCGGTCCCAGGATGACCGCATCGGCCTCATGGATAGCTTCCAGCGCACTGGGCAGCGGTGCGGCGGCCGGTTCAATATAAACCCGGCGAATTCGTTTATTGGCCAGAGGAATCTGTGATTCCCCCTCGACAACGCTGCCGTCCCCCATTTCAGCCAACAGGCGGATGGTCTGCGTGGAAGAAGGCACAACCCGGCCGCGTACGGCTAAAACTTTGCTCGATTCTTTCAGGGCCATTTCCGCATCGCCCAATATTTCCGTCATCGCGGCAATAAATAAATTGCCGAAGCTATGGCCGGCCAGCTGTCCCGAACCGCCAAAGCGGTGCTGAAACAATTTTTCCATAAGCGGTTCCGTATCGGCCAGCGCTACCAGACAATTGCGCAAATCGCCGGGAGGAATAATCCCCAGGTCTTCCCGGATCCGGCCGGAAGAGCCGCCGTCGTCCGCTACCGTGACAATGGCGGTAATATTACTGGTTACGCTTTTGATCCCCCGCAACAGCACGGACAGACCCGTACCGCCGCCGACAACGGCAATAACCGGCCCCCGGTTGAGCTTGCGTTTTTCGAAAATGATCTCCATCAGTTTATCCGGTCCTTCCGGCATTACTACACTGATCACCGACCGGATAATCCGCCGGGTTGCAAAACCCATAACGGCGAGTCCCATAATGACTATGGCAAAACCGACAAAGCTCGTTACCGCATAGTGATAAGTACCGGTTGCGCGGTATACCAGACGAAAAATGCCTTCTTCCAGCAACCCCACATATTTATAGTTAAAAACCATGGCCAAGCCGATGCTGGCCGCAATTACGCCCAGTGAAAACAACAACAGCCAACGCTTTAATTTCATGCCCGGGTACAGCCATTTTAAATAGTGCATTCAACACACCTCAGCTCTTGGGAAAGTTATGCTGCAGGTCCCGATGCTCAACATTGGCTTTATATCCTTTACTGCGAAGATATTCATAAATTTTATCGGCAATAAATACCGAACGGTGCAAGCCGCCGGTACAGCCAATTGCAATAATCAACTGGCTTTTGCCTTCCTTTACATAATTCGGCACCAAAAAGTCCACCAACCCCAGCAATTTTTCCAGAAACTGCTTGGTAATCGGCCATTTCCAGATATAGTCAATTACCGGTTCTTCCTGACCGCTATGGCGGCGCAGGGATTCCACATAAAACGGGTTAGGCAGGAACCTTACGTCAAAAACCATGTCCGCATCCAGCGGAATTCCATATTTAAAACCAAACGAAACGATGGTAATGGTCATCCGTTCGTATTCCCGGTCTTCGGCAAACATGCCGGCAATGTTACCCCTTAACTGGGCCGCCGTTAAGTCGGACGTATCAATAATATGCATCGCCCGGCCCCGGATGTGTTCCAGCCGCTCCCTTTCCCGGAAAATACCCTCGCTGATCCGTCCGTGCGGCGCCATCGGATGGCGGCGGCGGGACTCCTTATAACGCCGGATGAGGGTCTCGTCCGATGCCTCCAAAAACAGGATCTCATACATATAGCCTTGCTTTTCCATGTCTTCCAGCACCTGGACCAGGGTATCGAAAAATTCGCCGCCGCGAATATCGACAACTAAGGCAATTTTAGACACCCCGCCCCCCGACTGGGCACACAATTCGGCAAATTTGGGAATCAGCATGGGCGGCAAGTTGTCCACACAAAAGTAACCCAGGTCTTCCATGGCCCGGACTACCTGCGTTTTACCGGCACCAGACATACCTGTTATAATGACCAAGCGAAAATTCTCCATCCTTGTCACATCCCAATTTAGTTTCGGTTCCGGTGCCGCCTGTTTAGATGCTCATAAATCCTGTCAACGGATGTATTGATAACCTGCTCCGGTCCGATATCATGGTTATACAATAGTTCGACCGCCTCACCAAAGTTTCCCACCGATAAAGCCAGGTGACTGTCGGATCCCAACATAATTTTAGCCCCGTAGGCCTTGGCTAACGCGGCAATATGATCGCAGTGCGGCCGGCTGCCTTTGCGGGATACGGTCAATGAACTGTTATTGATTTCAATAACGACATCCTGCTCAACCGCCGCCTTGACAACCGCCTCTTCATCAACGGGATATTCCGGATTTCCCGGATGAACAATAATATCTACCCAGGGATTTTTCATGGCATTGATCATCATCAAGGTATTTTCCGCCACCGTCCCATAGGGTGAACAAACCGTATGCAACCCGGCCAGTACAATATCCAGCTTTGCCAACCGGGTATCTTCCAAATCCAGCGTCCCTTCCCGGTCGATCACGTTAGCTTCCACGCCTTTTAAAATCCGCACGCCAAACAGCTCTGCGGGAATAGCGGCTAAATTGCCAAAGTGATACGGATGCGGCCCTCCCGGCATGGAAGGTCCATGGTCAGTCAGGGCAATCAGTTCCAACCCTTTATCGGCAGCGGCGCGGGCCACTTCTAAAACCGTGCTGTATGCGTGGCCGCTGGCAATCGTATGAACATGTAAATCAGCCACAAATTTCAAAATAAATTCCTCCCCTACCTTACCATGGTATTATATAACAATTATATGGCAAACGATGCAAAAAAGCAAAAAGACCCAGTAGGCCGGTTTGGGCGCCGTAATGTCAATATGCATTTGGGTCTCTTCAGTATTTCCTTTTCCAACAATCTGCCTAAATATATGGCAAAAAAAGCGAAGATATGCCAAAGAAAGACCGCGGAAAGCGGTCTTTCGGCTCAAGGCGCAGGGCTCAGAGCGCGGGAAAACCCGTCTGCAATCATTGGGTGTGTCCACCCTGGCAGAAGGGTCATTTTGTCGTAAGCAGGGGTAAGGAAGCAAAAAACAACGGCCCCCTGGTAAAGCGACCGTTGCTCTAAGAACCTATGCTTACAAACGAAACCGGCGCAGAAAGAATTCGACTTCCGGCAGCGGCAGGGGCTTGCTAAATAAATAACCTTGAATTTCCTCGCATTGTTTCTTTTCCAGAAACCGGGCCTGGGCCTCGGATTCCACTCCTTCGGCAATCAATTTCAAATTAAGATTATGGGCCAGCGAAATAATTGTGCTGACAATGGCGGCATCTTGCGGGCTGTGGACCACATCCCGCATGAAGGAACGGTCAATCTTCAAAATATCAATAGGCAGACGTTTCAAATAGCTCAACGAGGAAAAACCGGTGCCAAAGTCATCCATGGCAATCTTAATTCCCATAGCCCGCAGGGACTGTAAGGTGGCAACCGTAAAATCCACGTCTTGTAAAGCAACACTTTCCGTAATTTCCAGTACTAAATAGCGGGGATCAAGGCCCGTCTCCCTTAGTACCCGCTCCACCATATCCACCAGCCTGGCCTGCCGGAACTGACGGGCGGACAGATTTACCGAAATATCCATGGGAGGATAACCGGCCGACTGCCAGGCCCGGTTTTGGCTGCAAGCCGTACGCAGCACCCATTCCCCCAACGGAATAATAAGGCCGGTTTCCTCAGCCAACGGGATAAAATCCTGTGGCAGAATCAAGCCATCCTCCGGTGAATCCCACCGCACAAGTGCTTCCATGCCCACAACTTTTCCTTTCCGGACATTGACCTGCGGCTGATAATGAAGAATAAACTCATCGTTTTCCAGGGCGGCACGCATTTTTGTTTCCATAACCATGCTATTTAAAATTTTATCATTCATCGTATAAGTGTAAAACTGATAATGATTGCCGCCTTGTTCCCGGGTCCTGTACATAGCGGCGTCGGCATTTTTGAGGAGCGTTCCGCCGCTTTGACCATCCAGAGGATAGACCGCAATACCAAAGCTAAATGTAATGTATAACTGATACTCTTCCAACGTAAAGGGCGCCTCGAACTGACGAATCATTGCCTGAATAACGCGGACCGCATCTTCCGATTGATTAATCACCGGCAACAGCACGGCAAATTCGCCGCCACCCACCCGGGAAACCGTGGCCCCCTCAGGAATGCATTCCAGCATTTTTCCGGCCACAATTTGCAGCATCCTGTCACCTACGCTATGCCCCAGCGTATCATTCACCATATTCAGACGGTCTAACGCCGCTACGATGACAGCCAGTGAATTTCCGTCCCGGTGAGCATGATGAACCGCCATATTCAGCCGGTCCAGAAACAATGTTTTGTTTGGCAAATCCGTCAATGCGTCATGATAAGCCAAATAGCGGATCATGGACTCGGCTTGCTTGCGTTCACTAATATCCCGGGCCATACAAATAAATAACTGCTGCTCATCAAAAGACATTTCCGCACAGGAAAACTCCAGCGGAAACACGGTATTATCCGTCCGCCGGCCCTCCATTTCCAGACTGCCGCCCGCCACCGCCTGCTGTTGTATTTGCTGAAAATCAATAGCCGGTATGAAGCGGCTCAAACTGTCTCCCGTTCCGGCATCCGGTGTCAGATCAAACATCGCTTCCGCCGCCCGGTTCATCGACTCGATACAGCCGCTGCCGTCAATAATAATGAGTCCCTCCAGCATATGGTTAATAATCGCCTGCAAGCGGGCCGTGCTGCGGCTTAAATCACTAAGAGCCTGGGCCGTTTGAAATTCCGCCCGGTAAATGCGCATGGCACTGGACAAACATTTTTCCAAGGTTGCGGCATTCAGCTTCGCTTTAACCAAATAATCCGTGGCTCCGGCTTTCATCATCGCCACCGCCGTCTGTTCATCACCATGCCCGGTCAGTACCACTACCGGCGTTTGAATTCCGGCAGCCCGTATGGATTGCAATACCGCTGCGCCATCTTCCCGGGGCAGCTGATAATCGAGAAAAACACAATCAAAATTTTGCCCTTGCAATTGAGTAATGCCGGATACCCCATCTGACGCTTCCGTAACTGCCACATGCAGCGTCGCAGACTGTAAAAACCGTTTAACAGTCATTCGATCGACATCATCATCATCAATGATCAAAACTTTTAGTTGCTCATCCATACCAATCTCCTATTTATCCCCTTATGGGTGTTCTTGCCAAGTGTTGTCGCTGGT
Source organism: Allolucifera butyrica (assembly GCF_900476375.1). Classification (GTDB taxonomy): domain Bacteria; phylum Bacillota; class Negativicutes; order Sporomusales; family UPPP01; genus Lucifera; species Lucifera butyrica. The sequence goes on from NZ_UPPP01000056.1 coordinate 29,419, forward strand.
TAAAACATTCGAAATAGCCCGTTCATAATCCTGCTTATTCCTACTTTTTTTGACACAAAATTGGAAATTGGATTTTGGAAATTGGAGATTGGGGGTGGGTCGATGGAGAAGAATTCGTGGGTAAAGGAACAAGATATAGTAAAGCGGCTCAGGAAATGGTCCTGTCCATTTCCTAAGCCGCTGTTCGTTTTTACTGGCCGAAACCCTTCTAGATTACTTTTAGTACCTAGCCTCATCCGTCTTACCCATTTCCCAATATCCAACGTCCAAATTCCAATATCCAACACCCAACGTCCGATTACCGGCAGTCTTGCAACGCGTACCGCTCAATAGCCTCGGCTACGCCGTCTTCCTCATTACTCCGGGTTACCAGGCGGGCTGCGGCTTTTACCTTATCGGCGGCATTGCCCATTGCTACGCCCCAGCCGGCATACTGGATCATGTCCAGATCATTATGGGAATCCCCAATCGCCATGACTTCTTCCCGGGGAATGTTCAGCATTGCCGCAAGAAATGCCAGCGACTTTCCTTTGTTCACTCCGGGAGCAACCATCTCTAAATAATTCGGCTTGGAGGTGGCCATGCTTAACCGGTCACCAAACAATCCTTGCATGACATGCTGGATACGGCTGATTTCCTCCGGCTCGGCCATAGCCAGCATTTTGGTTGGCAACTCGCTCATTGTATACAGCTCATCCCCGACAGGTATGGCCTTAACCCCGGCAAGGTTCTCATAATAACGCGCCTTGGCATTAATTTCGGCAACATACAGTTTGTCCTGGGTGTAAGTCTGAATGTACCAGCCGCGGGAACGAAACAAGGACAGCACTTCCCTTGCTATCTCCTGTTCAATGGGTACGTGCAGTAAAGTTTCTCCCGACAGACTGCGGCGAATCATCGCTCCATTATAGGTAATCAATGGCACGTCCAGTCCCAGCTGCTGCGCATAAGGCAACGCCGAACAATGCATCCTCCCCGTGGCCACCGTTACGGCAATCCCCTTGGCAACAGCTTGCCGGATTACGTCCTGGGTATGCGGTGAAATACCGACAGCAGCATTTAAAAGTGTATCATCCAAGTCAACAGCAATTAAACGAATCGACATAAATACTCCTCCTCAGAAAAACCGCGAGCGCGTTTTTTCGGTAATTGGTAATCGGAAAAAGATGGGATACGAAAAACCAAAAACTTGTGCTTGTCCGCCTAACAGTAAGAAAAGACTTGGCTTCCGCCAAGCCTCGGCCACCTATTCCAATCCGGCCAATTCCTTTACTTATATTGAAAATTTCTAACGGTCCTGAATCATCCTTGATAAGGTAAAACTACAAACCGTCATCAGTAAAATTCCGGCGGCGGGAGCCATCAGGCTGGAAACTTCAAATCCCGGCAGCGTTTTCACTACCATAAACAAAGCCAGCAAGTTAGTTAACAAAGTTAAACTTCCCAGGGTCAGGAAATTAAAAGGAATCTCGGCGTAAATCAACAGCGGCCTGATTATACCATTGGCTAACCCGACAATCAGCACACCCAGAAGGGCTCCTCCCAAGGTATCTACAAAAATTCCCGGTAATTTTCCAATCACGATAAATAATACTACGGCATTAATGATAATGCGCAGTAACATGCCACACACAGTCCAATGCCTCCCCTGATTATTGGGTGTTAAAGAATTCATTTATATATTATAGCCTGTTGGACAAAATTATGGCAATATTTTTTCCAATAAAAGCAATGCCTTTTTCATTTCCAGGCCACCGCCAAAACCGGTCAGACTGCCATTGGAACCCACTACCCGGTGGCAGGGAACCACGATGGGTGTACGGTTACTGTGCAGAGCGCCGCCGGCTGCCCGCGCCCCGCGGGGAGATCCGGCAGCAGCGGCGGTTTCACCGTAATTCCGGCTTTGACCGTAAGGAATTTGCGCCGTATATTTAAGCACCGCCGCCTGAAACGCCGTATAACCCCGCCAGTCGACCGGCACAGTAAAGGAAACCGGGAAACCGCGAAAATAAATATTCAATTCGCGCCGCAGTTCCTGGCCCCGTTCATCTACCGGAGAAACGGGCCCAGCGGCAAAACTGTTTAAATCAGCCAGGGCCTGTTCCGTTTGCGGCCGGGGAAAACTAAGCTCCCATAAGCCCCGTTCCGACCACACGGCAGCCATATATCCCCAATCGGTAGACAATACTTGAAAAACAGGTTGCATAATCTATATCCTCCAACGACTTGAATGCTTGTATGATTCGCAGTTAGCCGGCAAACTCCTGCTTATGAACCCACATTTCGCACCCTGAACTTATGGCGACAATAAATTCTCCCAATATATAGCCACTAAGTAAATAATGAGTTTATATTTAGTTTAAAATCCACTCAGTTTATCTTTTGCAGGAGAATTATTGTCGAATGACAGCAGACTACGAAAAATGGGAACGTATGAGTTTTCCTTTTCCGGTTAATCTAACTCATGTAATCTATATTTCAAACCAGGAGGCGAAATACAGTCATGAGTATTCTTGACAAAGTAAATGCGGAAACCCGTAACATATTCAATCTTTTTTTTGACAAAGAACCGCTTAATTACTTCGAAGCAGCCGGCCTTTACGGAATCATATCCCAGGGAAGAAACAACATTGCTCTCCTGGAGGTCATGTACAATCATGCCCAGGACCCGGACCTTAAAAATTTGATTCTTGCCGCCATTGATGACCAGACGCTGCCGGTGGTGGAAGAAGCGGAAAATCTATTGCAAAAGGGCGGCGTCGCTCTGCCGGAACTGTCCTTCTCCCACCGGGAATTGCATAATGAAGCGCTGGATATTCCCCGTGACGTCCGTATATCCGACAAAGAAATCGCCCTTTCTCTGTCCAATATGGGCCGGGCATCGCAATTGGTTTTACTCAGCACGTTGCATCAGAGTTATCAACTCAATATTGCGTTAGTTTATCGCGAACAACTGGATTCGGCGCTAGACTGGAGTTACCGCTTGCTGGAGTTAATGCTGGAACGCGGCTGGCTGCCCCATATGACCAAGGTTGAGCATTGAAAACCGCCGACGGGCGGTTTTCGGCTCTTGGCGCAGAGCGCAGGACGCGGGCAAGTCGTCTGGAACACAGTTTGGAGCGGTAATCCAGGCAAAAGATCATCTTGTATATAATAAAAAACCCTCCGGCCCGGCCGGAGGTTTTTTTGTATTAAGAAGTATATCCCAGAAGGTTAAAAAACGAAATGCTTTCGGGCTGATTTCCCGCGCCCTGCGCCACGAACCAAGAGACCTCACCAGCGGTCTTTATTAAGCTAATCCTGCTTTTCAAACTGGTCTTTATTAACCCCGCAGACGGGACAAACCCAGTCTTCCGGAACATCCTCAAATCTGGTGCCCGGTTCCACTCCGTTGGCAAGGTCGCCTTCTCCCTCATCATATACATAACCACAAACTGTACATACATACTTAGCCATCAAGCAACACTCCTTTTTATGTAATAACGCTTACAATTTATTATAAACGTATTCTTAGCAAAATACAATAGTCTAAGTTACCGCATCGTTTGAAAGAACACAATGCTCCTGACCGGTCATATATTATAACAAAACTATACTTTATTATGGAGAGCAAAATCTATGTTGAGTTTATGTATGATCGTCAAAAATGAGGAGAAAAACCTTGCCCGGTGCTTGTCCAGTGTAAGCGGCGCCGTAGATGAAATCATCATTGTCGATACGGGCTCCGCCGATAACACCCTGGAAATCGCCCGCAGTTTTGGGGCCAAAATCACATCATTCCTCTGGAACAATAACTTTAGCGACGCCCGGAACGCTTCCCTCAGTCTTGCCGGCGGCGACTGGATCCTTTTTCTTGATGCCGATGAAGAACTTGCTCCCGGTAGTATAAATTTTTTAAAACAAGCAATGGAAGCCGAGGATGTGGAAGGCTACTTTCTCAAAATCGTAAATTTTCTGGGCAATGAAGGCTGGCAGGATACCTGCCCCGACCTGGTCTTCCGCCTGTTCCGCAACCGGCCGGATTACCGGTTTCACGGCGCCATTCACGAACAAATTGTCGACGTAATTTTAGAAAAGAATAAACAGGCCCGCTATCAGCGGGCTGAAAATGTCATTATCCTGCATTATGGCTATCTCGACAGCCAAATCGAAGACAAGGATAAAAAGGCGCGAAACCTGCAACTCATTGAACAGGAAGTTGGCCAGGATCCGGAAAATCGTTTGCTGCGCTATCATTACGGCGTAGAACTCTTTCGGGACGGCCGTTATGAGGAGGCGGCGGCAGAACTCATCCGGGCCGCCAACGGCATCGATCCGCAAACCATTTATCTGCCCAAACTGCTGCGTTATATTGTTTTAGCCTATCACGCAGCCAAAAAAACAGAGGAAGCGCTTAACATCCTGAAAACAGCGATCCCCGTATTTCCCGACTATGCCGATCTCTATTATTATCAGGGCTTGCTCCATTATGAACGCAAAGAATATGACCGTTCCTTTCAGGCTTTCAACCTGGCCGTCACCATGCCGGAACAAGCCGTGCATTACGCTCCCTTTGCCGGCACCCGCGGCTTCCGCGCCTATTGTATGCTCGGCCAGCTGGCCGAACTGTTTTGCAACCCGGAAGAAGCCCTTCACTTTTACATTGCCGCGCTGCGCGACAATCCCCGGTTCACCACGGCGCTCGAAAAAATAATTGCCATTCTGGATCCCGTAAAAGAACCCGCTTATACGAAAACAGCCCTGTTTCAGTTATGCGACGTTTCGACGCCTTCAGCCAATCTGTTTATGGCGCAAATTTTATTTTCCCAGGCCGCCTATGGGTTGGCGCTGGAGTTTCTCGACCAGGGCACAGTCCATCAGCCGTTGGCGCCGGAAACATCCTTGAGTAAAGCCATCTGTCTCATCCAAAACAGACGTTTTTTTGAAGCCCTCCGGATTATCGAAACGTTCGAGCCCGGTCATCCTTTATTTCCCCTGGCCAAACTCAATCAGTTGTTCTGTTTTTGGCTGCAGGGAAACCGCCGGCAGGTCCGGTTGCTGGCCAATGATTTGCTGTCTTTGGGATTATCGGCGGATACCGCCGCCGTTGTCGGTCTGCTCCGGGACTCTTTGACGAAAAAAAATCCCAAACCGGTTACCCTGGGGGAGGATGGAACCGCTTTACTGGCTGATATTTTAAAGCGCACCCTCAGCCTGGACGAAGCGGCGAAAGCCGAATCCCTGCTGGGCAGCCTCAATCCGGAAATAATGGAAACCTTCAGCGGCACCGCCGGAAAACTTTATTTACGATTCGGCTTTCCCGCCCTGGCCGAACACTACCTCCGGCAGTACTCAGCCCGTTTTAGCGAAGATGCCGAAACCCTGGAACATCTGGCCACCGCGCTGACGGAACAAGACCGGCCGGAAGAAACCATTCTTTGCTACCAGCAGTGTATTCGGCTGGAACCGAAAATGCCTAGATATTATATCAAATTAATCCGGTTATATGAACAACTGCGGAATAATCTGCTGCAAACGCTAACCCATAAATACCCTCAACTGGAGATGTTCCGGGTGGCGCAGAGCAGAGATGATACAGCGTGGTGGTCCCCATGATCAGTCTGGCGATGATTGTCCGGAATGAGGCAAAGCATCTGGCAGCCTGTCTAAACAACGTCCGGCATCTGGTCGGAGAAATCATCATCGTCGATACGGGCTCGACCGATGAAACCATCGGCATTGCCCGCCAATATACGGATAAAATCTATTCCTTTCCCTGGGAAAATGATTTCAGCGCCGCCCGCAATTATGCCATTGAGCAGTGTACGGGCGATTGGATTTTGTCTCTCGATGCCGATGAGCGGCTCGACTCTTCCCGGGGAACTTTGCAGCAGCTGATTGCCCGGTATCCGGAACGGGAAGCCTTTTTCCTGCCAATTTATTGCCAGGCGTCGGCCAAAGAGTCCTCTGCCGATACCTGCATTGTCTTGCGCCTTTTCCGCAACCTGCCCTGCTACCGTTTCCGGGGCAAGATCCATGAACAAATCCCCTGGCCCAATCAAGAAGCCGTTATGCTGGCCCCCTTTCCTTTAATCCATCACGCTGCCTCCGGCAGCAAGGAACGGAACCGGAAGCGGCACCGCAACCTCCTCTTGCTGCAGCAGGAGTTAACCAAACAGCCGGAACAGCTCCATTACCGCTATTATATCTCCCTGGAATGGCTGGCCTGGAACCACTTTGACCGGGCACTGCCAGGCTTGCGCCAAGTTTACGGCAGTTTGACGGAAACAAACATTACCTTTCGCGCCAGCGCCGCCCGCCATATCATTTACTGCCTGCGTATGACGGGAAAGCTGGCGGAAGCGTTGGCGCAAACACTGCAAGCTGCGGCCGAATACCCTTCCTATGCCGATATTTATTTTGAAGGCGGGCTCACCCTGGAACAGATGCAGGAATACGAAGCGGCCTGCCGCTGGTTTCAGGCCGCTTTGGACAGCGGACCGCCGGCCCCGGTTTTTGTGCATGCCGTGGGAACGGAGAGCTTCCTGGCAAGTTACCATCTCGGCTATTGCCGGGAAAAAATGCAGGATTTTTCCGCCGCCCTCGCCACCTACCGGCAGGCCTTAACGCAAAATCCTTCCTTTTATTATCCGCTGTACCCTCTGTGTTCCCTGTTATTGCGGCGCTATCCGCCGGCTGAAATGTTATCGCTCTTGCATTCGGGCGGCTATTTGGCCAGACCGGAATGGGCCCGTGCCCTGGCTGAATTTTTCTTCGCCGCCGGCGAAGCGGAAGCGGCCGTGTTATGCAGTCAAAAAGCCGGTGAAGACGCTGCGGGAAAGCTTCCCGTCTATCTTCTCTACAGCGGACGCGCCCTGGATGTGGTAGCAATGTATAACCGCCTTAGCCCGGCTTCCTCCGGTGCGCCCCTGCCGGCCGAGTATACGCTCGCCTGCCTGCTCTGTCAAAATTGGGACGAAGCCAGACAGGCTGCCCTGGCGCTTTGGCGGTCCCCCGCCTGTCGCAGCACGGCCTGGGTGCTGCTTTGTCTGCTGGATTTCTATACCGGCCAAACCCAGTATTTATATCCTGAACCGGCCCGGGAACCGGAAATTATCGCCTCTCTCCTCTCCATTCTGGAACATTGTCTGCGCTGTTCCGCTGTTTTGCCGTCCGCCGGCGGTCTAACCCAATTGTCTCACAACTGTATCCTTGCTTTAACGGAACGTACACGAACCGGTCCGGCTGCGCTGGCGGCTTACTGGGATGACCGGCGCAACCGCTGTGAAGGCAAACTGGCAGAACAGACAGGTCTGCCCAAGGAGTTGTGGTCATCATGACAACCGGAATCAGCCTGTGCATGATCGTTAAAAATGAAACCGATACCTTAGCCGCCTGTCTTGACAGCGTGAAGGGTCTGGTCAATGAAATCATTCTGGTCGATACCGGCTCCACCGACCAGACCGTCGAATTGGCCCGTTCCTTCGGTGCTACCGTCTTTTCCTGCCCCTGGCAGGGAGATTTTGCCGCGGCGCGGAATTTTTCCCTCGCCCAGGCGAGCGGAAACTGGCTGCTTGTGCTGGACGCCGACGAAACTCTTGCCCCAGGTTCACCGGCCATCCTGCTGCAGGAAATCCGGCAACCGGGAGTGGAAGGATTTTATATTCCGATTAGAAATTTCATCGCTGACGGACACACTTATGTTGCGGACCAGGCCGTACGCCTGTTCCGCAATAAACCGGCCTACCGCTTCACCGGCGCCATTCATGAACAAGTTGCCGGTTCCATCCAGGATACCAATCATGGCCAGGGCCTTGCCGTATCCCAAGCAACCATCCTTCACCGCGGTTACCTTGCCGCCGTAATTCAACGTAAGGAAAAGCAGGCCCGCAATATCACTCTCCTGAAGTCCGCCCTGGCCTCCGCCCCGTCCGACCCGTTTCTCCTGTATAGTTTGGCCGCAGAATACATGCAGGCGGAGGACTTTAACCAGGCTGAAAACCTGCTGCATCAATCCCTGTCCCATATGCATGGCACCGAAGGGTTTGGCGCCCCTGCGCTCTACGCTCTTCTTTTCTGTTTATATCAAAACAAAAAATGGGAGGAATTGTCCCGTTTGCTGGCTGACGCACTTCGGTCGAATCCGGAAAATGCCAACCTGTTTTTTTTCCGGGGATTACTCGCCGCCGCTTCAAACGACGCCCCGGCAGCCCTGGCTGACTTTGCCACTGCCGCCAGGCAAGGCGCCGACACGGTTCCCCGCCACTATATAGCCACACTCTGCGGCAACCTTTGTCTGGCCCTGGAAGACTGGCCGCAGGCGGCAAACTGGTTTCTCCTGGCCTGGCAAGAGCAGCCCCGTTCCCCGTACGTACTCGAACAATTTCTGTTTTTAAACCGGCAGGAATCAGTACAAATCAATTGGGAGGAATTGGCCTCGTCTTATCCCGGTGAACCGGAAGAACCGCTTGCAAATCCCCGGCTTGTCTGGGCTAACTGGCTGTTGAGCATCCTCCGTTTCTCAGCCGGCGCCACCTCTGCCGCCGCCTGCCTTGACCGGAAATCCGGCTTACCTGTTCCCGGCGGTGCTTCCCTGCCGCCGGAATGGCGGTATCTGACCCTGGTAGCGGCGGAAATCCACGGCATATTGCTTTTATGCAACAATCATCCCGCCTACAAGCCGGTCTGCCTGACCGCTAAAATCCGCCATACCGCAATAGCCGGGCTGGAAATTCTCAGCCGCCTCGATTCTTCTGATCCTAAAACCCTTTCTGAACTTCCCCCTAAAGAAAGGAGCAGCCTATGATCAAAGTAATGCTGGCCAGCCCGGTGCGGCAGACTCCTGCCATTTTGCAGGAATTTCTCCGGGCTTTGGAACAGTTAAATACCGCCGGATTGTCAATCGAATATGCCTTTATTGACGACCATAATGAGCCGAGCGCCCTTCTGACCGGCTTTGCCAAACAGCACGGCGGTTCAGCCCATATCCTGCCGGGAAAGCCGGCAGCGGATTACGTCTGCGACGAAACCACCCATTACTGGCGGGAAAATTTAATGTGGAAAGTAGCGGAGTATAAAGACCGGCTTATGGCGCTGGCCTTGGCAAGGAACTGTGATTATATCCTGCTGCTTGATTCCGACCTGGTCCTCCAGCCTGATACTCTTCAGCATTTGGTCAGTCTGGGCAAAGACATCGTTTCCGAAGTTTTTTGGACAAAATGGACTCCCGGCGCACCACCCCTTCCCCAGGTTTGGCTATGGGGCCAATACGAGTTTTATTACTTCCGGGAACGGAATGAAACACTGACGCCGGAACAGAAAGAAGCCCGGCAGCAGGAATTCTGGCAGATGCTGCAGACGCCGGGAACGTATAAAGTAGGCGGTCTCGGCGCCTGCACGCTCATTAGCCGCAAAGCAATAGAAGCCGGTGTCGCTTTTCGCGAAATCTACAATTTGGGATTAGTGGGTGAAGACCGTCATTTCTGCGTCCGGGCAGCCGCTTTAGGCTTTACGCTCTATGCCGATACCCGGTATCCGCCCTTCCATATCTACCGGGAATCCGAACTCGCTTCGCTGCACGAATATAAATGGCGCCATTTTCCCGCTTACCATCCAGCAAAGGGCAGTCTGACTCTGGGCATGCTTGTACGGAATGAATCCGGGCGCTATTTGCCTGCCGTGCTCCGGCAGGCCGTTCAATATGCCGGCCATGTTGTCATCCTGGATGACGCCAGTGACGACGACACTGTTTTGCTCTGCAAACAGATTCTTAATGGTACGCCCCATACAATTGTAAGCAATTCCGTCTCCGGTTTTGCCAACGAGATTGTTTTGCGAAAGCAGCTTTGGCAACTAGCAACCGCCGGCCGGCCGGATTGGGTCTTGCTGTTGGATGCCGACGAGCGGTTTGAAGATACAATTATTTCACAAATGCCCGTCCTTGCCGCCAATCCTTATGCCGATACCATTCAGTTCCGTCTCTATGATATGTGGAATGAAACCCATTACCGGGATGACAGTAACTGGTTTGCTCACAAACAGCACCGGACTTTCATGGTGCGCTACCAACCGGATTATGCCTACCGCTGGCGGGAGACACCCCAGCATTGCGGCCGCTTTCCCTGCAACGTTCCCGTCAGATATCCTTTTAACAGTAACATTCGCCTGCAGCATCTCGGCTGGGCCAAACCGGAAGACAAGGTCTATAAATATTTGCGTTACCGGCAGTTGGACCCGCAGGGACGTTACGGATCCAAAGCTCAGTATCTCTCCATTCTGGACCCGAAACCGGCCCTTACGCACTGGTGACATAATTTCCTTTTTGCCGACACACCTCAACGACCTTCCCCATATTATGTAATGAGCCCAAAATTATATCAAATTAAAGGGGGAACCTCATTTGCCGAACTATAAAATTATTCAAGACCAGGCCGATCAAGCGAGAATTAAAGTTTACGGTTCATCCGACGTAGCCCTTAGCACGGATGCGACCGGGAATCTGGGCATCACCTCCACCGGTCTGGCCATTACACCACCGACATCCGGTCTGTCCATTACGCCGCCGACAGATGGTTTATCCATCACTTCCTCCGGTTTGGCCATTACACCGCCGACAGCCGGTCTGTCCATTACTTCCACCGGCCTGGCTATTACACCGCCAACGGATGGTTTATCCATCACCTCCACCGGTTTGGCTATTACACCACCGGCAGCGGGTCTGTCCATTACGCCGCCGGCAGATGGTTTATCCATTACTTCCACCGGCCTGGCCATCACGCCGCCGGCAGATGGCCTGTCCATTACCTCCACCGGCCTGGCTATTACACCGCCGGCAGATGGCCTGTCCATTACCTCTACCGGCCTGGCTATTACACCGCCGGCAGACGGCCTTTTAATCACCAGCACGGGTTTGGCCGTGTTGTCGACCCTGGCCACGACGGACGTATCCTTTACGCAATCGGGCATCACCGAAACTACGGGCGCTCCCACCCAGGATTTCAATGTCCTCAGTATCCGCGATTACTCTTTCGGCATCGTCAACAGTACGACCAGCAGCGGGCAGGCGACGGCGCAGCTCCAGCTTAGCCCGGACGGTACGACCTGGCAAAATAACGGCGCCGTGATTACGATTGATGCCGGCACGGTAGATACGTTAGTGCCCTCCATTTTCTTAAAATACTCCCGTGTTTATTACGCCGCCGTCAACGCCGCCAGCGCCGTAACCTTAACGTTCTACTTCCAGGGGCAGACCTGATGATAAGAAAGACCGCGCTAACGCGCGGTCTTTCAGCTCGTAACGCAGGGCTCAGGACGCAAAAATGCCACAAAAAAAATCACGGCTTTAACCGTGATTTTTAGCTGTTCTTGGTTTCTTACCACTTCCGGTCCGAGCCGCCGCCGCCGCCGGAACCGCCGCCATAACCGCCGCCACCACCGTAGCCGCCGCCTCCTCCTCCGCCGCGGCGGAACAAAAGAGCAAGCAGCAAATAGGTGATGGAACCGCCGAAAAACAGCCAATCTATAACAAACAGCAGCAGCAAGCCGGCAAACATGCCGATTTGCGCCCACCAGGGAAGGCGGTCCCACAAGGATTGGGAATGGACTGTCCGGTGTTGTACCGTTCTGGCATCGGTTTTCAATTCCACATTATATTCTTTAGCCACAACATTGACCAAAGCATAATAGCCGTTTAAGATTCCCCGGTCATAATCACCGCGTTGAAAATAAGGAATCATATACTCATCCTGCAACCGGCCGGTTTTCGCATCCGGCAGGGCTCCCTCAAGACCGTAGCCCACCTCAATCCGGGACTGCCGGTCATTGACCGCAACCAGCATGACAACCCCGTTATTGAGTTTTTTATCGCCTACACCCCATTGGCGCAATATTCCCAGCGCGTATTCCTCGGGCGGTGTTCCCTCCAGTGACGGGGTAGTAACGACAACCACCTGCGCCTTGGTCCTTTCCGCCAATTGGCTTCCCAATTGATTGATGCGGTCTTTGGTTTCGGCGCTAAGTGCCCCGGCATAGTCCTGAACATAAATACTGCTTGACGGCGCCGGTGGAATTGAAGCCTGAGCCCAAACTGTGGCCGTTCCCAGCAGAACATATACTGCCAGCAACAGCCAGACTAATTTTTTCTTCATGGCGCTCCCTCTCTTATCCGCTTACAATTCGCCTCCACAATAGCAAGAATGAATGCCGCGCTGGTGGCGGTATTCTTACTTTTTTGCGATGTTAAAACTGAACCTTGGGAACCGCTTTCGCCCCTTCGGCGGCCTTAAAATATTCCCTCGGTCCGTAACCAAGCATTCTGGCGTAAATTACAGTGGGGAACGACTGAATTTTAGCATTGTAAATTTGAACGGCGTCATTATAATCTTTTCTGGCTACGGCCAGACGATTTTCCGTACCGGCTAATTCATCCTGCAAAGCCCGGAAATTTTGGTCCGCTTTTAAATTCGGATAATTCTCGGCAATCACCAGCAAACGGCTTAACGCGCCATTCAGGTTATTATTCGCCTCCGCCTTTGCCGCCGGCCCCTGAGCACCGGCCAGTTTAGCCCTGGCATCGGCAACTTCCTTAATCGCAGTCTGTTCGTGACTGGCATACCCTTTTACCGTGTTTACCAAATTCGGTATTAAATCAGCTCTGCGCTGCAGTTGGTTTTCGACCTGCGCCCATCGCCCGTTTATATTTTCGTTTAGGGAAACCAGACTGTTATAGCCGCCAATTCCTGTCACAACCAAAAGTACTACCACAATTCCAACAATGATCCAGCCTTTCAAAACAAACACCTCCATATAAAATTGCAGATAGACATCTGTTTTTATATTATATCATAAGATGGCATATCTAAAAAACCCGCTCACACGGGGTTCGGCAACACACTAGCGGATATTGGATATTGGATGTTGGTTATTGGTTTTTTGGGGGGAGATTGGGCAAAAATATAAAAGCGTCTGGCCGGTACAGACCGACCAGACGCCTGAAAATCGTTGGGAAAAGCCCGTAATGATCTACGCTACAGCCAATACCGATCATTACATACCTATATACAATCTTTCGACTGCACACAAGCATTACACAACCGGCACCGACCTTTGCTCGACTGCCAGGAATCCCTGCCGAACCTACTGCAATCGCCAGACTGCAATAGACCCATCTTACAGTTTTCGGGGAACCATCTCCAGCACCCCTGGCAGTCTTAGCTCGACTACCATACATCCCTTTCGACCATACGGCAACAGTTGGGCTACCGCACAGCCTTACAAGACATATGGCAATCTGCCCGCCGACTCATACCGAACCTTTCGATCCGGCATAAATCTTTGGCCGACTGACACCGAACACCATTGATATCCGATGCCAATCTTGGCTCGACCATTACGAACCCTTACACACATAGTATGGCCGTCCGTCGCGGTTTCATACTTGGAAAACCATGTAACTTTCTTATCTCGAGCCTGCTTAAAAAGATGTGGATACTAGGCGCGCTTTTTAAGCAGGCTCTATCGCCGAAAAAAAGCGTATACCGCCTCGGCGGCGGGCTTGGTCATTCCTTCCACCCGCGCCAGTTCCTCCACCGGCGCCGCTTTGATCGCGGCCAGGTTGCCGAAATGATTCCATAACGCTTTGCGCCGTTTTTCACCGATACCGGCAATGTGGTCCAGGACCGAAACCATATTCCGCTTCGAACGGAGCTTGCGGTGATAGGTAATCGCAAAGCGGTGCGCCTCGTCCCGGATACGCTGCATCAAATATAACGCCGGGGAATGACGCGGCAGAATTACGGGATCACTTTCTCCCTCCCGGAAGATATGTTCAAACTCTTTGGCCAGCCCGACGACCGGTACCGTGATACCCAGGCCGCGGATAATTTCCAGGGCCGCGCTAAGCTGCCCCTTGCCGCCGTCAATGACAATCAAGTCGGGAAGCCCGTCGGCCCCGCCATAACGCCGGCTCAACACTTCCTGCATGGAGCGGAAATCGTCCGGTTTTCCCTCCACCGTCCGCAGTTTATAACGGCGATAATCGTCCTTACGCGGCAGCCCCCCCTCAAATACCACCATGGAAGCCACCGTTTCCGCCCCCTGTATATGGGATATATCAAAGCACTCCATCCGTTCCGGCGGCTTGACTAATCCCAGGTACTCTCCCAGTTGCACCACGGCGCCTTCGGTCTGTTCCGTCCGGTTCTCCAGGCGGGCCGCCTGTTCCTCCAGGACAATGGCGGCATTGCCGGCAGCCATGTTCACAATATCCTTTTTGGTACCCCGTTTCGGTGTTTCCAGACTTACCCGGCCGCCTTTCCGGCCACTCAGCCAGGCTGCCAACAGTTCCTGCTCCGGCAGGGCTGCGGGCAGCAGTACTTCGCGAGGTACAAAAGCAGCCTGACTATAATACTGTTTTATAAACGCGGCCAGTACTTCGCTATCCTCCTCGCCCTCTCCATTAGCCAGGAGAAAATGCTCCCGGCCGATCATTTTGCCGCTGCGAATAAAAAACACCTGCACGCAAGTTCCCAGCGCAGACCTGGCTAACCCCAACGCATCCTGATCGCCGCTGCCGGTAACAATATTTTGCTTCTCCGTTATCTTTTCCACCGCCAGCAGTTGGTCCCTAAGCCGCGCCGCCGTTTCAAAATCCAGTTCCATCGCCGCTTTTTCCATATGCCGGCGCAGGTCTTTCGCTACCGCATCGCTGCGCCCTTCCAAAAACAGGCACACCGACCGGATCATTTCACCGTAGTCCGCGACGTCCACCTTACCGGTACAAGGCGCTAAACAGCGTTTAATATGATATTGCAGACAGGGGCGCGGCACATCCAGACTGCGGCAGCTGCGCAGGGGAAACAACCGTTTCAGCAGGCGCAGCGTTTCGTGCACAGCGCCGGCGCTGGTATAAGGACCGAAATAACGGGAACCGTCCTTCTGCACCTTGCGGGTAATATACACCCGGGGGTAATTCTCCTGCACCGTAACCTTGATATAGGGATAACTCTTATCATCCCGCAGACTGATGTTGTATTTCGGATGATACTTTTTGATTAAATTACATTCGAGGATTAAGGCTTCCATCTCCGAAGCCGTAATAATATATTCCAGATCCGCAATCCGGCTTACCATGGACTGTACCTTCGGCGAGTGATTGCGGCTGGACTGAAAATAGGAACGGACCCGGTTTTTTAAAACGACTGCCTTACCAACATAAATGATTTTACCCTGGCTGTCCTTCATCAAATAAACTCCCGGCCGTTCCGGCAGATGGGACAATTTTTCTTCCAATTCCGGGTTCATAAAAAACCTCCTGGTCCTGTGTATACATGATTTAAAAACTTGAATTTGCAATTCGGTTATAGTATAATATGAATCAATTAGTACCTGGTAATAAAACCTGGTCAACTAAAATTGCAAATGGGAGGTCTATACCGATGTTTAAACGACTGCTTATCGCCAACCGGGGCGAAATCGCTGTCCGAATCATCCGGGCCTGCCAGGAGCTGGGCATTGAAACTGTTGCCGTTTACTCTCATGCTGATGCGGATGCTCTCCACGTCAAACTGGCAGATCACGCCTGCCACATTGGACCAGAAGATGCACTTCACAGCTATTTGAATAACGCAGCCATCATCACAGCGGCTTTGGAATCCAAAGCGGATGCCGTGCACCCTGGTTATGGTTTTTTATCTGAAAACGCAGTTTTTGCTGAAATGGTCGAACAGGCCGGTCTGACTTTTGTCGGGCCCCGGCCGGAAACAATCAAGCTCGTAGGCAATAAAGACAGCGCCCGCGAAGCGATGAAACACGCCGGTCTCTTGATGGCTGCCGGCAGCGATCCGGTTAGTTCTGAAAAGGAAGCCTGTTTGCTGGCGGAAAAAATCGGCTATCCCGTTATGGTTAAGCCGGTAGCCGGCGGCGGTGGCAAGGGAATGACCGTAGCTGCCGATAATTCGGAACTGATCAATGCAGTCAAACACTTTCCCGCGGCCGGCGGCTCGTTCTATTTGGAGAAATACATTGCCGACGCCCGCCATATTGAAGTCCAGATTGTAGCTGATTCTTTCGGCCACGTCATTCATTTGGGAGAACGGGAGTGTTCCCTGCAGCGCCGTAACCAAAAACTGTTGGAAGAAGCGCCTTCCGCCGCCTTAACGCCGGCAATGCGCCAGCAGGTCGGCGAACTGGCAATCCGTGCCGCGAAAAGCATTCACTATTCTAATGTAGGTACTGTGGAGTTTTTGCTTGATCAATCAGGAAACTTCTATTTTATGGAAATTAATCCCCGGATTCAAGTCGAGCATGGCATTACTGAATTAATAACCGGCATTGATCTGGTAAAAACGCAAATCCAAGCTGCTGCCGGCGAACCTCTCGCGATTCAACAGCAGGATGTAGTGATTCGCGGTCATGCAATTGAGTGCCGCATTAATGCGGAAGACCCGGTTCGCAACTTTTTGCCGTCACCCGGTCAAATCAATTTTTATCATCAGCCGGGAGGACCCAATGTGCGGGTTGACAGCGGTGTATGCGCCGGCTCCATCGTGCAGCCTTATTATGATTCCCTGATCGCCAAAGTCATCGTGTACGGCCATACGCGCGGTGAAGCGATCAAAACCATGCGGCGGGCCCTGAAGGAGTTTCATATCGGCGGAATCAACACCACGGTTGGCTTTCATCATCAGCTTCTGAACGATCCTAACTTCTGTAACGGGGATATTGATACACAGTTTGTTACTAAATTTTTATCGTCCCAAGAGCGGAAACTGGCACTGGACAGCAATGTCTGGACCATGATGAACGGAAATGTTGCATTTGGTTTATAAAGGCGGGTTATAACCCGCCTTTTTTTATTGCCGGGCCTGTCCCCGCTCCAGTACAGGACCGAGAAATTGACCGGTGTAAGATTGAGAAGCGGCAGCAATTTGCTCCGGTGTGCCGGTGACCACCACCGTACCGCCGCCCGAACCGCCTTCCAGACCCAGGTCGATAATATAATCGGCCGTCTTGATGACATCCAGATTATGCTCAATGACAACGACGGTGTCTCCGCCGTCTACCAGGCGCTGCAGCACTTCCAGCAGGCGGTGGATATCCGCCGTATGCAGTCCCGTCGTCGGTTCGTCCAGAATATAAAGCGTTTTGCCGGTGCTGCGCCGGGCCAGTTCGGTCGCCAGCTTGATCCGCTGAGCTTCGCCGCCCGACAGGGTGGTGGCCGGCTGGCCCAATTTGATATACCCCAGGCCCACGTCCTGCAAAATCTGCAGCTTACGGTAAAGGCGCGGCACATTTTGAAAGAATTCCACCGCTTCATCAACAATCATGTCCAGAACCTGGGCAATGCTTTTCCCTTTATAGCGCACTTCCAGAGTTTCCCGGTTATAGCGCGCTCCTTTGCACACTTCGCAAGGCACATAAACATCAGGCAGGAAATGCATTTCGATTTTAATGATGCCGTCGCCTTTGCAGGCTTCACACCGTCCGCCCTTGACGTTAAAACTGAACCGGCCCGGCTTGTAGCCCCGCATCCGGGCCTCCGGCGTCTGGCTGAACACTTCCCGGATCAAGTCGAATAAACCGGTATATGTGGCCGGATTGGAACGGGGGGTGCGGCCAATGGGCGACTGGTCGATATCAATGATTTTATCAATATATTCGGCGCCGCGGATTTGGTCGTGCTCGCCGGGACGGGTGCGGCTGCCATACAGCCGGTTGGCCAGTCCCTTATAAAGGATTTCGTTGACCAGCGTACTTTTCCCTGAACCCGATACCCCTGTCACCGCGGTAAATACACCCAGGGGAAACCGGACATTCAATTTTTTCAGATTGTTTTCCCGGGCGCCGACTACTTCCAGCCATTTCCCGTTGGGCCGGCGCCGTTCGGCCGGTATGGGAATCGCTGCCGCTCCGCTTAGGTAACGGCCGGTAATAGATTCCGCACAGGCTTTAATGTCTTCGACCGTTCCCTGGGCAACCACCCGGCCGCCATGGGCGCCGGCCTGCGGCCCAATATCAATGATATGATCGGCGGCGTACATGGTGTCTTCATCATGCTCCACTACCAGCAGGGTATTGCCTAGGTTCCGCAGCGATTTCAAAGTAGCCAGCAAACGGTTATTATCCCGCTGATGCAGTCCGATGCTGGGTTCATCCAGAATATACAAGACTCCTACCAGACCGGAGCCGATCTGGGTTGCCAGCCGGATGCGCTGCGCCTCGCCGCCCGACAGGGTTCCCGCCGCCCGGTTCAGGGTCAGATAGTCCAATCCGACATTAATGAGAAAACCCAGCCGGGCGTTGATTTCCTTCAAAATTTGCTGCGCAATGGTCTGTTCCCGTTCCGTTAAGGTAAGTCCGGCGAAGAAATCCCGGCATTCCGCCACGGTTAAACTGGTTACTTCATAAATGTTTTTCCCGCCCACTTTTACGGCCAGGGCCTCCGGTTTCAGTCTGGCTCCCCGGCAGCTGGGACACGGTTTGGAACTCATATATTCCTCAATCTCTTCCCGCGACCAATCAGAGGTCGTTTCCCGGTAACGCCGGTTCAGGAGCGGAATCACCCCCTCAAAAGGGGAATGATAAGTTTTATGCTCGCCATACATATTTTCATATTGAAAGGTAAACCGTTCTTCGCCGGCTCCCCAAAGGAGAATGTGCCTGATTTTTTCCGGCAGACTATCCCAGGTGTCATGCAGGGAATGTCCCAGTTTCGCTATAACCGCTTCCAATTGACACATAAAATAGGAATTAGTGTTTTTGCTCAAAGGGGCAATCGCCCCGTCAATCAAGGCTTTACTGCCGTCCGGTACAATCATGGCCGGGTCAATCTCCATGTTGTTGCCGAGACCGGTGCAATCCGGACAGGCACCGAAAGGACTGTTAAAAGAAAACATGCGGGGAGCGATCTCGGGCAGACTAATACTGCAGTCCACGCAGGCAAAGTTCTGGCTGAATACCATTTCCTTGCCCTCTACGATACTGACAATCACGACGCCGCCGCTCAAATTCAGCGCTGTCTCCAGGGAATCGGCCAGCCGGGAGGCAATGCCTTCCCGGATCACCAGGCGGTCAACCACCACTTCAATGGTGTGCTTTTTATTCTTTTCCAACGGTACTGTCTCGGTCACATCCTGAATCTGGCCGTCAATCCGCACCCGCACATAACCGTTTTTGCGGATATCCTCCAGCAGCTTCACGTGTTCTCCCTTTTTGCCCCGGACAACGGGCGCCATAACCATGAATTTGGTCCCGTCGCCTAGTGCCAGCAGTTGATCTACCATCTGCTCTACCGTCTGCTGGCTGATCGGCTTGCCGCACTTGGGGCAATGCGGCCGGCCGGCCCGGGCGAATAAAAGCCGCAAATAGTCATAGATCTCCGTAACCGTACCCACGGTGGAGCGTGGATTGCGGCTGGTCGTCTTCTGGTCAATGGAAATGGCCGGTGACAACCCTTCAATATAATCGACATCCGGCTTGTCCATTTGCCCCAAAAATTGCCGGGCATAGGCCGATAAGGATTCCACATACCGGCGTTGCCCCTCGGCATAAATGGTATCAAACGCCAATGACGACTTGCCGGAACCGCTCAAACCGGTAATGACCACCAGTTCGTTGCGGGGAATTTCTATATCAATGTTTTTCAAATTATGCTGTCTGGCACCTTTAATAATGATCTTTTCCTTCACGGTTTACTTCCCTTCTCCTTTTTTCCCCGTCCTTTGGAAGAAACTGCTTTGCCGCCGGCCAGCGGCTTGGTTTCTCCCAGACGCTGACGCAGTTCCACGATCATATCCCGGAACTCCGCTGCTTTTTCAAATTCCAACAATTTGGACGCCTGGCGCATTTCCTTTTCCAAATTGGCAATCAGATTGAACATTTCACTGCGGCTCATTTGCTGCAGACGGTCCGTTTTATAATCGGCAGGCGTTTCGGCCACCTTGGTGGTCTCAATCAATTCTTTCACTTTCTTTTGAATAGTCTGCGGCGTAATACCGTACTCCGCATTATAGGCCTGCTGAACTTCCCGGCGGCGGTTGGTCTCGGAAATAGCCCGCTGCATGGAATCGGTAATCCGGTCGGCATACATGATTACCCGTCCCCGGGCATTCCGTGCCGCCCGGCCGATGGTCTGAATCAGCGAGGTATCCGAGCGGAGAAAACCTTCTTTATCGGCGTCCAGAATGGCCACCAGCGACACTTCCGGCAGGTCCAGGCCTTCCCGCAGCAGATTGATCCCGACCAGCACATCAAATACGCCGGCCCGCAGGTCACGGATAATCTCCACCCGTTCAATGGTGGCAATATCCGAGTGCAGATAACGCACCCGTATCCCCATTTCCTTTAAATATTCCGTCAGGTCCTCCGCCATTTTCTTGGTCAGGGTAGTAACAAGCACCCGTTCCCCGGCGGCCGCCCGCTGTTTGATTTCTCCCAGCAAGTCGTCCATTTGGCCTTTAATCGGCCGCACTTCCACCTCCGGGTCCACCAGGCCGGTGGGTCGGATAATCTGCTGAACAACCTGTTTTCCGTCCTTTAATTCATAGGGACCGGGCGTGGCGGAGACATAAACAATCTGATTAATCCGCTGCACAAACTCGTCAAACGTCAGCGGTCGGTTGTCATAGGCCGACGGCAGGCGGAAACCATTCTCCACCAGCGCTGCTTTGCGGGAACGGTCGCCGGCATACATGGCCCGCAGTTGCGGCAGCGTAGCATGGGACTCGTCAATGACAATCAGAAAATCATCGGGAAAATAATCAATCAAAGTATAGGGCGCTTCGCCCGCCTTACGGCCCGTCAAATGGCGGGAGTAATTTTCAATTCCTGAACAATATCCCATTTCCAGCATCATTTCCAGATCATAACGGGTGCGCTGGCCTAACCGCTGCGCTTCCAGCAGCTTGTGATTCGCCGTCAAATCCTGCAGTCTGTCTTCCAGTTCGCCTTCGATATCGGACATAGCCCGCAGCAAATTTTCCCGGGACGTAACATAGTGAGAGGCGGGATAAATGGCCATATGCTTACGCTCGGCCAGAATTTCCCCGGTCAGGGTATCCACTTCCAGGATTCGTTCCACTTCATCGCCAAACAGTTCCACCCGCACCGCCTTCTCCCCGTAGCCGGCGGGAAAAATTTCAATGACATCCCCCCGCACGCGGAACTTACCGCGGGTAAAATTGATATCATTCCGTTCATACTGGATTTCCACCAGCCGCCGCAGAATGCTGTCCCGGTCTTTCACCTGCCCCTGCCGCAGCGACAAAACCAGATTATAATAGTCTTCCGGTGAACCCAAGCCGTAAATGCATGACACACTGGCCACAACAATGACATCCCGCCGTTCAAAAAGGGAGCTTGTGGCCGAATGCCGCAGCTTGTCAATCTCATCATTAATGGAAGCGTCCTTTTCAATGTAAGTATCCGTATGGGCAATATACGCTTCCGGCTGATAGTAATCATAATAACTTACGAAATATTCCACCGCATTCTGCGGGAAAAACTCCCTGAACTCACTAGCCAACTGTGCGGCCAGCGTTTTATTATGCGCAATGACCAGGGTTGGCTTTTGCACTGCTTCCACCATTTTCGCAATAGTAAACGTTTTGCCTGTACCGGTCGCCCCCAGCAGCACCTGTGCCTTGTCACGGCGCTGAATTCCGGCCGCCAGCCGGTCAATGGCCCGGGGCTGGTCGCCCGTAGGCTGAAACGGCGCCACCACCTGAAACGGAATTCCGTCTTTCATCTTCCATCACCTGCCAAATAACTTTCGTTTTAGCCACGTCCACAGCCAAAACCGGTCGCGGGAAATGCTTACATAATACGGTTCATGCCCTTCCGGCGCCAGAATAATCCCCAGGCGCCGTTCACCGTTCTGAAAGCGGGTATGATACTGCAGCCGCTTTTGACTACGCTCAATCTCCAGAGTAAACTCCGCTCCGGCAATGTAAATAGCCCCGGCTAATTCGCTGCCGCTGTTAACCGGCCTGCCGTCCAGACTGAGTAAAATATCACCCGGCAAAAGACCCAATTGACGGGCCGGGGTGTCTATGACCGTATCCAGCACCATAACACCGCGCGGCGGCGGAACATAGCGGGGAATTCCCTCCAGTTCGCGCTTATTGTCCCATTGGATCAGGAACTCATGCCCCAGCGGCGACAGGAGCGCCGCCATAACCTGCAGCCAGGAATAGTGAACCGATAACAATGCCAGAACCAGAAGCAGCACGCTGTAAGCGGCCAGATGCAAGGCCGACTGGCGGCGGCGGACAACGGGAAAACTGGCTACAGCCATATCGGAATAACCCAAAGCGGCCACCACCGGTACCATGGCATAAAGCCATTGCTGCCCTGCCGGCGGCGCGGCCGGCAGCGGCAGCAACGGCCACCAGTCCGGCATGGAAATCATGCCGCGCACCGCTTCCGTTCCCGGCACCGGTATGACGGCCAGCAGCATTAGCGGCAAGGGCCAAAAATTCTGCAGACTGAAAGCTCCCACCGTAGTACCGTCTTCCCGCCGCAGCAGGAGCGGCATGGCGCTATACCGGCCGCTCACGGCAATAAGCAGACTTTCCGTCATATGCAAAACAGCGACAAGAGCCATAACTTGCGGCACATTGACATCCGGCCAGCCGAACAGACTGCTTGAAAGCGCTACCAAGCCGCCGGCATAAGCAAAACACAAGAACCGCATGTGAATCATCATCAGCAGGAGCGCCAAGGGCCAAATATAATTCAATCCCAGATGATTCAGCGTAACGCCGACAAAAGTCAGCAGAAAACTGCCTACCAGACCGCCTACCGTTCCGTATACGGCCGCCATGGCCACTTGCCTGACAAGGGACTGGCCGGCTACACCGAAAATCCGGACCTGGTTACGCTGCATCTGCCAGTATTGATAACCTACCAAAGCCAGAATCAGCCAAAACATCGGTTCCCCGTATATCGACAACGCGCCTGTCACAATCAGCTTAATTATATCCTGCCAGGGAAACATCTTTTCACCTCAACCGGTATTTTTTTAAACAATTTATGTATTTCACAAGAAAATACTATCACAATTTGACGGAAAGGGCAAATGTATGTTTGGGGGCAATGAACGGCTATTGGAAAATTGGATGTTGGATTTTGGGGTATTGGGTATGGGGTATGGGAGAATAGGGCTGGACGTTAGGGAAGGAAAGCAGCAACGGCTGACGCAAGGTCAGCCGTTTGTTAATGGGAAAATCTTTCATTATTCCGTTTTTCCGACGCCTTTTCTTAGCTTTTATTGGTCTTTTCGGCCTTTTCCAATATTTCGATGGCTTTATCCAGTTGCGGATCTTTTCCCGGTTCTTTGGAAGGCTCGACCTTGATATCCGGCTCAATACCGATCCCGTTAATGGAACGGTCTTTCGGTGTCAGATACTTGGCAATAGTTAACTTGATCGCCGTACCGCTATCCAGCCGGATCAGAGTTTGCACTGAACCTTTGCCATACGTTTTTGTGCCGATCAATGTGCCTGAACCGGTGTCCTGCATTGCCCCGGACACAATTTCCGCCGCGCTGGCCGTACCGCCGTTGACCAGGACAGCCGCCGGATATTTAACGGCCGGCAAATCGGAATTATGAACTTCCCGTTGTCCGTCCTTGGTTACAACGGATACAATCGGCCCTTTGGGCACCAGCTTGTTCGCCACTTTCACGCTTTCTTCCAAAAGACCGCCCGGATTATCCCGCAAATCCAGAATCGTTGCCTGCATGCCTTCTTTTTCCAGCTCAGCATATTTTTTCAGAAAATCCTCGCCCGTATTTTCATTGAACATGGAAATCCGGATATAGCCGATATGGTTGGGCAGCATTTTGCCGGCAACCGTCTTGATCTCGATATTGGAGCGGGTCAGGGTATAATCTTTATCCGCCTCACCGGCGCGATGGATGGTTAAAACCACCTTGGTGCCTTCCGGACCGCGGATCTTATTCACCGCCGCATCCAGCGCCATATTTTTGGTCTCCTGACCGTCAATTTTCACGATCTGATCACCGCTTTTGATACCCGACTTTTCACCGGGAGTTCCTTCAATCGGCGACACCACGGTAAGGACTTTGTCCTTGACACCGACGACAATTCCCACGCCGCCAAAATGGCCTTCCGTCTCAATCATGAAATCCTTAAACATTTTCGCATCCATATATATGGAGTGAGGATCCCCGAGCGAATCGACCATTCCTTTGATGGCACCGGCCATCAGGGTGTCAACCGGCACATCCTCTACATAACGGCTCCTGATAATCTGCATGGCCCGGAAAAACTTCAGCGTATCAAGAAGATCTACCGATTTGGTCTGCAGCAGATATACAAATGCCCCCGTAGTAACCATAAAAGTAATCAGAACCAAGAGAACGGCACCCACAACGACTTTGCGCCGGCTCATAATCAACACCACCTGTCTGAGGCTCGAGGTTTGATACTCGAACATGCAAATTTTAACATACTCCATTAGTGATATGTGGAAACAAACGAATTTATTCCTGTCACAAACCTCTTGCCCCGGTCCGCCTCTACGGCAAATAGCCGAGCGGATTTACGGGCTTACCATTTAACCGCACTTCAAAATGCACGTGCGGCCCCGTAGCATAGCCGGTCATACCGGACTTGGCTATGATTTCTCCCTTGCGGACCCGTTGGCCTACTACTACTAAGAGTTCGGAATTGTGCCCGTACAAAGTAGTTAGGCCGCCGCCATGGTCAATCATTACGGCTTTCCCGTAACCGTCTATCCAGCCGGAATAGATTACCACCCCGCCGTCGGCCGCTGCCACCGGGGTACCAATATCCACACCGATATCAATTCCGCTGTGAAAGATCCGGGTGCCGAAAATCGGATGAACCCGCCAGCCGAAAGGAGAAGTAATCGGACCGGATACCGGCCAGAGAAAGACTCCCGTGCCGCCGGCCGCTCCCGGACTCATCTGGTCACGGTTGCGAATCATCTCTTCAATCCGCCGGGAAGTCTCCTGCAGTTCCCGGTATTCTCTTTCCGCCGCATTCCGGTCATTTTGGGCAGCATTTAATATTTGCTGCTGTTCCCTTTTACTGGCCTCAATGGTCTGTTTTCTGGCTTCGGCCGCCTGCTGCAACGTTAAAATGGTCTGGCGGTCCTGCTCCAGTTCATTCTTTTTCTGAATAACGAGTTCCCGTTCGGCTTTCACTTGGTCAATTAAGGTTACATCCTGATGCAATACTCTTTTCAATAGATCCATGCGGGTAATTAGGTCGTTAAAATCATTGGCGCCGAACAAAACATCCAGATAACTGACCTGACCGTTTTTATAAATATCCCGGACCCGCCGGTCAAGAATCTGACTACGTTCTTTCAGATTCTGTTCCGTTTTGTTTAAAATCAGGGTGTTGGCCGCAATTTGTCCGTTCGTATCAGCCAACTTGGACTGAATGGCTTTATAGTCACTCTCGGCGGCGTCCAGCTTATCCTGAATTTGCTTCAACCGTCCGGAAACGCTGTCAACCTTTTGCTGCGCAGCGTTAACCCGGTTTTGCTGTTCTTCCATCTGCTGCTGCACGTTCTGCTGTTGATTATCCAGTTCATCAGCCAGAACCGGCCCAATCAATCCTAAGAGCAGTGTGAAAATCAGACCGATTACCGCATAACGTCGAATCCGCAATCTATGTACCTCCTTAAGGGCTCTTGGCTCACTTATACTCTCATAAACCGCCTCAATGAGATAGTACTGCCCAACGCTCCGATTACCGTCCCGACGACCATTAGCAAAATACTAATGCGGGACATGAACGGTTCTTTCGGAATCAGCGGCAAAAAGGCGAGGGAATGATACACCTGGGCCAATAGCATGCTATATACCCTGGAAAGCAATAATACTGCAATCAGGGCGCCGCCAAACCCCAAAACCATGCCTTCAATCAGAAAGGGCCAGCGGATAAACCAGTCCGTAGCGCCGACATACTTCATAATGCCAATCTCTTTGCGCCGGGCAAATACGGTAATCCGGATGGTATTGGCAATAATAAACAAAGCCGCCAGGGCCAAGAACAGGATAATTAATAAACCGAAAATACGTACCATTCTGGTTAGTGCAAACAACTGTTTAATAATTTCCTGACCGAATTTGGTATTTTCGACCCCTTTCATTTGTGCGGCTGCCTGGGCCACCGGCTTCACCTGCTCCGGCTTGTCCACCTTTACCTCGAACGAATCCGGCAGCGGGTTCGTATTGCCCAGCGCCGCGAGCAGATTCTGCTGGTCGCCGAGACGCTTTTTGAAACGGGCCAGCGCCTCTTCCTTGTTTACATACACAACCTGGTTAACTCCCGGCATTTTACTGATCTGGGTCCCGATTTCCCGGGTATCCTGATCGCTAAGCCCGTCCTTTAAATACACGGAAATTTGCACCTGCGATTCCAGCATTGACGCCATGTGGTTCAGATTCAGCACCAGCACTAAAAACAGGCCCAGAATCAGCAGGGATAAAGCCACCGTGCTCATTGAGGCCACGCTCATCAACCCGTTGCGCCGTAAAGAAGACAGCGATTCCCGGACAAAATATTCTACCGTCTTAATCTTCATAGCCGTAGGCCCCCCTCGTTTGATCCCGGACAATACGGCCTTTTTCGATGGCAATAACCCGCTTTTTCATCGCGTCGACCACCGGCTTGTCATGTGTTGCCATTACAAGGGTCGTGCCGCTCTGATTGACCCGTTCAAAGATCTTCATAATTTCCCAGGATGTTTCCGGGTCAAGATTCCCCGTCGGTTCGTCGGCTATGACAACGACCGGACGGTTGACAATGGCACGGGCAATCGCTACCCGCTGCTGTTCGCCGCCGGAAAGCTGATTGGGATAATTACGGAACTTATGCTTTAATCCTACCAAATCCAGAACCGTATGCACCCTTTTTTGTGTTTCCCGCCGCGACGCTTCGATCACTTCCATGGCAAACGCCACATTCTCATAAACCGTTTTATTGGGAAGAAGGCGGTAATCCTGAAATACGATTCCCAGACTACGGCGGAGATACGGAATCTCCGCCGGCAGCATGTCCACCACATTGCGTCCGTTTACCACCAAATGTCCCCGGGTCGGCAGTTCCTCCCGGAAAATCAACTTAATAAATGTAGATTTGCCGGCACCGCTGGGGCCGACTACAAAGACGAACTCTCCCTTGTCAATTTCCACGGTAATGTCGGAGAGGGCGGCGGAACCATTGCTGTAGATCTTGGAAACATCGGACATATGAATCACTCCATACCACACCCCTCTCTGGCTGTTTCAAAAATGGGACAAAATAATTTTTGGCCTATATTAAATTTGTGATTCTACACGGGAAAAAAAAAACCTTCTTAATGCCTAAAATTGTAGAATCATGCCAGGAGTCAACGCAGCAATCCGACAACGTACACGGTTGTAGTCCCCAAAACGGACAACAGGCCGAAATACCAGAAGGCCACTTTGAGACGCTGATTGCGGGTAAGATGATAGTAGCTTGCCGCATAGTCCCCCTCGCCGTGCCAAAGGCGAAATAAGGATACGACAAAAATGACAAAAATAAAAATATTGTGCGTAGTAAAGCATAATATTGCCAAAATAACACTGCCAAACAGCCAGATACGGGAAGAAATAGCGGCGGCGATCCGTTCCCCATCCAGGGGTACGCAAGGAATCAAATTAAATAAATTCAACAGGCAGGCCGTATAGGACAGTACCAGCATAAACAAGCTGTCCGTCCATAAATAAAAAAGCAGGCATAACAGGGCGCTTAAGGTCCCCGCCGCCGGTCCGCCAATAGCCACATTCGCCTCCATTTTGGCATTGACCGGACTTTGCCGCAAATTGATAACTGCACCGAGAAAGGGAATAAACATGGGAGCGGAAGCGTTCAGACCCACGACCCGGGAAGCAACCCAATGTCCCATTTCATGAATCAGCAGCAAGATAATAAAGCCGATGGCAAATTTGAGGCCAAAAGCAACCGCGTACACCGCCAGCGACACCAGCATGGACACCGCCATCGTTGCCGTCGCGCTCAAATTAAGCATGGCAAAGCCACCGGCCAGACAAAGACCGGTCCGGCGAATCACTCTCACTCCCAGGTTGATCACTTTCCAACTGCGCACCGGCATTCCTCCTTAGAAAGAAAAAACGACTCACTACATGCTTATGCAGGTAGTAAGTCGTTTCATACCTCTGCCGTTACTGCTGCTTGCGGCCAATTACCCGTTTAGCCGCCGCCACAATATCCGGCGCCGTCAAATGATATTTTTCCAGCAGTGCCTGCGGTGTGCCCGATTCACCGAACGTGTCCCGGACTCCCAGCCGTTCCATCGGCACCGGATAGTTTTCCCCCAGTACTTCCGCCACAGCGCTGCCCAGACCGCCGATCACGCTGTGTTCCTCGCAGGTCACAACGGCGCCCGTATCCTTTGCCGCTTGAATCACGGCCTCTTTGTCAACCGGTTTGATCGTATGGATGTTAAGCACTCTGGCGCTAAAACCGGCAGCAATCAGTTCCTCCGCCGCACTTCTGGCCGCCGGCACCATAACCCCGGTAGCTATCAGAGTCACATCCCTGCCGTCCGCCAATTGGACGGCTTTACCATGGTGAAACACATAATCGTCGCCAAAAACATCCGCCACTGCCATCCGCCCAAGCCGGAGGTAGACCGGACCGTCATAACCGGCGGCAAATTCTACCGCTTTTCTGGCTTCCGCCGCGTCAGCCGGCACAATTACAGTCATATTGGGAATGGAACGCATCAGCGAAATATCTTCAATCGACTGGTGCGACGCGCCGTCTTCGCCAACGGTCAAACCTGCATGGGTGGCAGCAATCTTGACATTCAGCCGGGGATAACAAATGGAATTACGGACCTGCTCAAAAGCCCGGCCGGCGGCAAACATGGCAAACGTAGACACAAAGGGAATTTTGCCGGTTGTCGACAGCCCGGCGGCAATGCCCATCAAATTTTGTTCCGCAATGCCGACGTTAATAAACCGGTCCGGAAACGCCTTGCCAAATACATTGGTCTTGGTCGATTTCGACAAGTCCGCATCCAGCACGACTATATTTTTATTTTTTTCGCCCAAATCTTTGAGCGCTGCCCCGTACGCCTCACGGGTTGCAAGCGGTTTTCCCATAAACCGACACCTCCGGAATTATTTTTTCAGTTAATCTTCCAGGTCTGCCAGGAACAGTTCGCATTCTTCCCGGCTCGGTGCTTTGCCGTGCCATTCGGCCACATTCTCCATTTTGCCCACCCCTTTACCTTTTACGGTATGGGCTACAATCATCGTCGGTTTCCCTTGCACCGTTTTGGCCGTCTGAACGGCGTCATAAATTGCGTTGTAATCATGGCCGTCGATTTCCAGCACATGCCAATTGAAAGCCCGCCATTTTTCCGGAATCGGCAGGGGTGACATGACTTCGCTGACGGGACCGTCAATTTGCAATCCGTTAAAATCCACAAAAGCCGTTAAATTGTCCAGTTTGTAATGCGCCGCAAACATAGCCGATTCCCAAATCATACCCTCTTCCAGTTCCCCGTCGCCTAACACTGCGTATACCCGGTAATCGGCCCGGGACAACTTTCCGCCCAGCGCCATACCGCAAGCGGCGCTTAAGCCTTGTCCCAGCGAGCCGGTGGACATTTCCACCCCGGGAATGTTCTTCATTTCCGGATGCCCCTGCAGACGGCTGTTAATTTGGCGCAGGGTCAGCAATTCTTCTTTCGGGAAGAATCCCTTCTCCGCCAAGGTCGCATATAATACCGGCGCCGCATGGCCTTTTGACAGGACGAAACGGTCCCGGCCGGGGTCCCTGGCCGTCTCCGGACTGATGTTCATAACCGCAAAATACAACGTTGTCAATATATCGGCTGCCGATAAAGAGCCTCCCGGATGACCGGACTTCGCCTCCGTAACCATGGCTACAATGCTGCGGCGGACGGCCTTGGCGCGAGCCGCTAATTCCGCCGTTTGCTGCGCAGTAAGATGTTCTGCCATTTTAATAAAACCTCCTTAGTATGCGATTCTGTCAAGCGTTGTTTTGGGTAAATCCCTCGCCCAAAACCTCATGCGCGTCCGTCAGAATGACAAAAGCCCGCGTATCAATCTTGTATACCAGTTCTTTAAGCCGGGTTACTTCGCTGGTATTTACCACACAAAATACCACATCCCGCTCTTCATCGGTATAGGCTCCCCTGCCATGCAAAAAAGTCACCCCCCGGCCCATTTGTTCAATCACAGCCTCCGCCACCTGCTGAGGCCGGCAAGTCATTATGAAGAACGCTTTGGCCGAACTGGGGCCTTCCTGCACCAAATCGATAATTTGGGTGGTAACGAATAATGAGATCAGGGCATATAATGACAATTCAGCGCTTTTAAACGCAATGCCGGCAAAGGTAATCACAAAAAAGTCGACCGCCAGCAAGGCCTGTCCCACGCTTACGCCAAACAGCTTATTCATTATGGCGGCTGCCAGATCGGTTCCGGCCGTTGTGCCTTTAAACCGGAATACGAGTCCCATCCCGATACCGGACAGTACACCGCCATAAAGAGAACTGAGCAATAAATCCCGGGTTAGTACCGGTGTGAAGGGCGCCGTAAAATCAATGGCCACCGACAGTATCGCCGCACCAAACAACGTGTTGACGCCAAACCGGGTTCCTAATACTCTAACGCTGAGAAAAAACAAAGGAATATTCAGAGCCAGCATCGTCATCCCGACGGGCAGGTTCAAAAGGTAATGCAGTACCGTGGCCAGCCCGCTCACACCGCCGGCCGCCACTTTATTGGGAATCAAAAACATATTCAGGCTGACTGCCGTAATTACGGCCCCCAACGTAATACCCACATATTCCCGCAGCCAGGTACCCATGCGCTCACCTCAAAATTTAGCGGCGAATTAATTCCAGCGCCAGTTCAGCATTCTTAAAGGCCTTGTCCCGTAAGGCATGAATCCGTTCTTCC
The DNA here is from genome assembly GCF_900476375.1 of Allolucifera butyrica. Classification (GTDB taxonomy): domain Bacteria; phylum Bacillota; class Negativicutes; order Sporomusales; family UPPP01; genus Lucifera; species Lucifera butyrica. Next base: position 60,377 of record NZ_UPPP01000056.1, read on the forward strand.
TGCATTCTGTCCTGCTCCCGCCGCTGCGGCCATAATTGCCGCATTTTCTCCAGCAATCCCTCTACCATCACGTCTTGCAGCGTTCCGATATGGGTTTGACCCAACGACTCCAAAAAGCGTTCTATCTTGGGATCATAGGAAATACCGATCAGCGGTGTATGCATCACTGCCGCAAACACTAAAGCATGCAGCCGGATAGCAATTAATAAGTCCAAATTTCCTACCAGCGACAAAAGCTCGTTCGTTGTGCATTCTTCCTGCAGAATCGTAGCCGGCTCTTTCATCCGGCCGGCAATTTTCCGGGCCGCTTCCATATCTTCCGGCCATTGCATGGGTAAAAATAAAATCCGGGCGCCAAACTCCGCCGCGATGGCATCGGCGCTCTGGGCAAGTACCTGTTTATAATGAGGCCAGTCTTTCCACTCCCGGACGGAAATACCAATGAGCGGCGTTGCCCCTTCCAGAGCGTAGCGCCGCAAAATCGTTCTGCCAACTTGCTTATCCACGGGATGCAGGGCCAGCACCGGGTCCGCCGTAACATAAACGGGCGGTTTGGTTACGCCCAGACGCTTTAATTCTTCTTTCGACCCTTCATCCCGCACCGTAATAATATCTACCATATTTCCAATATAACGCATAGCCCCCCTGGCCAGGGAGCCCCGTACCGGACCGATTCCCTGGGCATACAGCATCACCGGTTTACCCATTTTTTTGGCCAGCATCATAATACTCAGATAATAATAGAGACTGCGGTCACTTGTCACATCCTGCAACAAGCTGCCGCCACCGCTGATTAACAGCCGGCTTTTAGCCAATACCCGGACAATTTCCGGATAATTCAGCCGGTAAACAGCATCTACGCCGTGTCGCCGGCGGGTATCCTCCGGATTACCGGAAAGAACGGTCAGCTTAATATTCGGTTCCAAATCGGTCAGCGCCTCAACCATCGCCGCCAGCATGGCCTCATCACCGGCATTGGCAAAACCGTAATATCCGGAAATCACAATATCACTCATCAACTGCAGGTCTCCTTCCCCATTTCAACCACACATACCGGAGAAGCTGCACGCCGGCCACTGCCAGTATCCCAAGAACGGCTCCCGTCACAAGCCCGTCCACCCCGCGGACAAAGGACATCCAGACCGGAGTCCGCAAATGGGCAAAGGTTTCCACCAGGGACCCCAGGCCAATCACGGCGCCGACGACCAGGGCGAAATGAACCAGACGGGGCCAGGAACGCCGGTAAGCCAGTACGGCCAGCAAGAAGGCCGGATGACCAATCATAAATTCTTTTTCCCGCGGCCGGGCATACAGGACATTCTCCAGGAAGGTCCGCATTTTTATCTCAATCGCCGGTACCGGCACACCGGCCGTATGGCCCGAACGTCCAATATAGACCCAGGCCACGAAAGCCAGAACACCGAATAAAACCACTGTCTTAATCCGGATCGGCAAGTCGAGAATCCGCCGGATCTGGCGCCAAACACCGCTGATCCCCGGCATTGCCCCTTCCTTATCAAATAAATCGAAGCGGATCAGATAAGCCAGCGCTGCCAGCAGAAGCGGCATAATAAACGTAAGTTTTACACCCCGGTAAATATTAATTTCCAGCAAAAAGCGGACATCGGCCAGGATGGCCGCCACATATAAACCGCCGGTCATGGCGATGGCAAACGCCGCCGTCAGGCCGCGCAGACCGCCCAGGAGCGTAGCAACCAGAGAACTCCCGCTGTTTGGCGGCGAAGCCCGCCATGCATCCATTTGCCAGATTATGGCGAGAACCGGAAACTCAATGGCACAAGCCAATGCCACGGCCTGACGGATCAAATTGCCGCCGCCCTTTAAGACCGGAATACTTAACACAGCCGCAATAACAAGCAACAGGCAATACTGGTAGCGCACCGCAAACGGGCGCAGCAGACTTAAAAGCAAAACTCCCGCCGCCGTAGCTCCGAAAATCAGAACAACCCACAGCCACCGGCTCGGATAAAAAGGCGGAAATGTACCGGCCCGGCCCGTTTCAAACCCGGCTTCCAGCAACGCCTTTTTAACGCCTGCCACATATTCAAGATTCGTCTCAATCAGGCTCTTGCCCAATTCGGCCTTGTCATATGTTCGCAGCAAGTCGATCCGGATATTCCGTTCCCTGTCGCTTAACACCCAGCGGTGAATGGCGTCAGACACCTTTAGTTTGGGCTGCTCCGCCTTGGGAATCACGTAAACCCGGGCGGCCCGGTAATTGAGCAGGGAGGCCAGATCCAGCAAACCGTCCTGTTTCAAAAACTGCAGTTGCAGCGGATGTTCGATCATTGCCAGCGTAAGGTTTTGTTCTTTCATTCGTTCCGCCGTCATTTTTAATAAATCAGGGTACCCCAGCACTTCGTCCCCGACAAACATGATCCCGGACACATTATTAAATTTCGCCAGCCGGTGAAACAGGGCCCGGATGTCGTCCGGCTGCACTTTGGTGTAATTGGTGGGACGCGGCATAACAAGAAAACCCTGGCCGGCCGCTTCCCGCATTTCATCGGAAGGTAATCCCAGATTCCACTTGAGTACTTTTTCATAATTGGCTTTCGCCACAATGACACGGCTGCTGCCGTCGGTAATTACGGAAACCCTTTCCGGACTAAGACGGCGGGTCAGGTCGCTTTGAACCTCATCCAAAACGGTCCTATCCGGGCCGGTTATGTAGACATCTTCCGGCTGCAGACGATTGGTCTCGACCATGGTGCGCCATAATGGATCCGACAGGGAGCCTGTCCGGTACCTTTGCAAAATCTGAGCCCCGGAAACAGCCGATACTTTGCCGCTCTCGGTCAGTTTTTTCAGGGTTGTCTCATAAACAGCCAGCGTCGTAATCCCGGCCTCTCTAAACTTCACCATTAAATCCCGTACCGGAACGCCCTCGGTCTGAGCCAGACCCACAATATCTTCATAATCCATGACCAGTTCCACCTGGTTGTTCTGCGCCTCCAGCGTGTGGCGCTGCCAGTCCACGCCCAGAGCTGCCAATAAACCGACGACGATCAAAAGGACCAACAGTTTGTTATATTTAAAATTCGCCAATATTCTCTCCACCTTACCCTAAAATGCAATGTCAACTGGTTCTGCTATATTTTTCCTGTTTTGCCGCCAAATTATACTTTCGCTTAAATAGTATGGTTTTAAGCAAATATAGTTGCTCCACAGTAAATTTATGTTATTCTGGCAAGTTTAGCCATTATCCTGCCGCTGCCGGAAAATTTTAGAGGATACAAAAAAACAAACCCTGGCAGGAGGGTTTATAGCCTTTGCCGCTACCGGGACAAATTATCCGCAAAAATCGTAATCTTTCCCTGGTCCATAACAACGTCCCGCACACTTACACCAAAGGGCAGCTTTTTTAAATCCACAAGCGATATGTTCGTCAACAGCCCGCCGCCAATATTGCCGACTAAAACATTGTTCAGTAAAAACCGGTCCGTAACAAACTCAAGTTTTTGGCCTTTGGCGGCAATTTTTCCTTCCAGCGTGATGGCCACACTGGCTATCCCCACCAGTGAATAGGTGGTGCTGACTTTTACCTTGCCATCGGCAACCGTTACGACCGCATTGCGGATTCCTTTGACGTTCTGATTCAAATAACGGGCCAGTTCATCCGCTGTTACGGTCGCTTTCAAGTCCGCATTTTGTACGGACACAAACTGTACCTTCCGCTGCATCAGCAGCGTATTCATGTCCAATTGCGCTTTCTGCAGTACCGCTTCCAACTCGCTGAAAGTCATTTTATCCACTTTGGCCTGGTTGGCTTTCACAACGATCTTGTCAAAACGGCCGGCCAGCATAGCTGCAGCCGGTACTGTTTTGACGTCCACCGCTACTTGTTCACTGCCGACGGCCTGAGTCATGCCGTGCGCCACCATTTTAGCAACAACACTCGGCAGGATTAGTTGACTGACAACCGCAAGGACTGCCAAAAATCCGGCCACAATTAAAATCGGCCGCTTCCACATTCCGATACGCCTCCCCCGGACTTGCTAATCCATTTTATAGATATGTCCGGCCCCTTTACTTTATGCCGCTTTTCAAATAGGCTTCAATAAACGGATCGATTTCACCGTCCATGACGGCCTGAACATTGCCGACTTCCACATTGGTGCGATGGTCCTTTACCATGCTGTAGGGATTAAACACATAAGAACGGATTTGGCTGCCCCATTCAATGGCGTGGTATTCGCCGCCCAGTTCATTCTTCTTGGCCGCCTGCTTTTCCTGTTCCAGTTCAAACAGCTTAGCCCGCAGCATTTGCAGGCAGCGTTCCCGGTTCTGAATCTGAGAGCGCTCATTCTGGCATTGTGCGACAAGCCCCGTCGGCAGATGAGTCATCCGCACGGCGGAGTCGGTTTTATTAATATGCTGGCCGCCGGCGCCGCCGGCCCGGAATGTATCCACCTTCAAATCGTCCGGATTAATGTTAATTTCTACGGTATCATCAATTTCCGGCATAACATCAAGGGCTGCAAAAGAAGTATGACGCCTGGCGTTGGCATCGAAGGGCGAAATCCGGACCAAACGGTGGACACCCTTTTCCGACTTCAGGTAACCGTAGGCATTACGGCCGGAAACGGCAAGGGTTGCACTTTTGATGCCGGCTTCGTCACCGGGCAGCAAGTCCAGCGTTTCGACCTTATAATTGTTCTTCTCCGCCCACCGGACATACATACGCAGCAGCATCTGGGCCCAGTCCTGGGCTTCCGTGCCGCCGGCGCCGGCATGCAGGGTCAAAATTGCGTTATTGCCGTCATATTCACCGGACAGCATCAGTGACAACTGCATGTGCTCAAGATCCTTCGCTAATTGCTGCAGCAGTTCCTCAACTTCGGGCAACACGCTTTCATCCTTTTCATCCATCCCCAGTTGCCACAGCGTGGCAGCATCGTTATAAATCCGCCGCAGGCTGTCATATTGCGCCACACTGTCTTTCAGCCGGGTCAGTTCCTGCATAATCTTCTGGGCCTCTTCCGGCTGATCCCAAAAGCCGGGAGCGCCGATTTTATTCTCCAGCAGCGCGATTTGCTCCCCTCTGCCGGCAATGTCAAAGAGAAGCCCTCATTTCATTGACCTTAATTCCTAAATTCTCGATTTCAACCCGTAAATCTTCCAACAATTCTACCAACTCCTACACTAATATGGTGGCACAGGGCCTTTTTTTATTTTAGGCCGCAGCATTTCTTATATTTCTTGCCCGAACCACACGGACAAGGATCATTCCGGCCGACTTGTTCCTTATTGACAATCGGCTGCCGCGGAGCAGCGTCTTCTTCGCCATGGGTGGCTTGGGCCTGCTGCAAATGATCTTCCGGGCGCGTCTGGGTAACCAGATTCACCCGGTAAATATATTTCACAATATCTTCCTGAATGTGCTCAATCATCTGCTGGAACATGTCATAGGCTTCAATTTTGTACTCAATCAAAGGATTCTTCTGACCATAGGCCCTGAGCCCAATCCCTTCCCGCAGCATATCCATGGCGTCAAGATGATCCATCCATTTACTGTCTACCACCTTGAGCATAACCACTTTTTCCAATTCCCGCATACTCTCCGCACCGAATAAAGCTTCCCGGGCATCATAAGCCTCAACGGCCACTTTACTCAGTTCTTCCCGCAATTCGGTCCGGCTGAGTTTAGCCAGTTCATCCTTTTTCAGTACCTTTTCCGGGGCAAAAAAGCCCTCACAATATTCAATCAAGCCGTCATAATCCCACTCTTCCGGATAGACCTTCTCGTTGGCATACAACTCCATACCCTGATCGGTCAGTTTTTCCGCCATGTTGAAAATGTTTTCCCGCATGTTTTCATCCATAAGAATTTTACGGCGCTGCTCATAAATAACTTCCCGCTGCTGGTTCATAACGTCATCATATTCCAGCACATGTTTCCGGATGTCAAAATTGCGGGCTTCCACCTTCTTCTGGGCCTGTTCGATGGATCGGCTTACCAGTTTGTGTTCAATCGGCTCATCTTCCTCCATGCCCAGTTTATCCATGACCGTCGCAATGTTATCGGAACCAAAAAGGCGCATTAAATCGTCTTCCAGGGACAAATAAAAGCGCGACGACCCGCGGTCGCCCTGACGGCCGCAGCGGCCGCGCAACTGATTGTCGATCCGGCGGCTTTCATGCCGCTCGGTGCCGATAATATGAAGTCCGCCCAGTTCGGCGACATCCTCTCCGAGCACAATATCCGTACCCCGTCCGGCCATATTGGTAGCAATGGTAACGGCTCCCTTCTGACCGGCCTGGGCGATAATCTGCGCTTCTAATTCATGATACTTGGCATTCAAAACATTATGGGGAACGCCGCGCTTTTTTAAGAGAGCGCTCAGGTCTTCCGACTGAGCGATGGAAGTCGTCCCCACCAGCATGGGCTGGCCTTGGGCATGGCGTTCGGCAATTTCATTGACGGCCGCCCTGTATTTAGCCCGCTTGGTCTTATAAATGACGTCCGGATAGTCCTCGCGGATTACCGGCTTGTTCGTAGGCATGACGATGACATCAAGGCCGTAAATTTTGCGGAATTCCTGTTCTTCCGTTTTGGCCGTGCCGGTCATGCCGGCCAGCTTTTTATACATGCGGAAATAGTTCTGGAACGTGATCGAAGCCAGGGTCTGGCTTTCGCGTTCGATTTTCACGCCTTCCTTCGCTTCAATGGCCTGATGCAAGCCGTCGGAATAACGGCGGCCGAACATAAGCCGGCCCGTGAATTCGTCAACAATAATCACTTCGCCGTCTTTTACCACGTAATCCTTATCGCGGTGCATTAAAGCGTGAGCGCGCAAGGCCTGGTTAAAGTGATGCGACATTTCTATATTTTCGCTTTCATACAGGTTTTTTACGTTCAGCATCTTTTCGGCTTTAGCAATGCCGCTTTCCGTCGGTGCTACGGTATTTGCCTTTTCGTCAATCGTATAATCTTCTTCCGCCACGAGCCGTGGCACGACTTTAGCCAATACATAGTAAAGGTCGGTCGATTTTTCGCCGGGACCGGAAATAATGAGCGGCGTCCTGGCTTCATCAACCAGAATGCTGTCCACTTCGTCCACGATGGCGTAATTCAGCGGCCGCTGGACCATCTGTTCAGGATAAACAACCATGTTGTCCCGTAAATAATCAAAGCCGAATTCATTGTTAGTGCCGTATGTAATGTCCGCACCGTAGGCCGCTTTCCGTTCGGCAAAATCCAGTCCGTGTACAATCAGGCCGATGGACAAACCCAAAAACCGGTATAACTTGCCCATCCATTCGCTGTCCCGGTGGGCCAGGTAATCATTCACGGTAACAACATGGACCCCTTTGCCGGTCAACGCGTTTAAATATACCGGCAGGGTAGCTACCAGCGTCTTGCCTTCACCGGTACGCATTTCGGCAATATTGCCGGCATGCAGGGTAATGCCTCCCAGGAGCTGCACGTCAAAATGCCGCATGCCCAAAACCCGGCGGGAGGCTTCCCGGACCACGGCAAACGTTTCCGGCATGATTTCCTCCAGTGTCTGGCCCTGTTCAAGGCGAGACTTAAATTCGCCGGTTTTGCCTACCAGGGACGCATCACTCATTTTTTGTATATCCGGTTCCAGAGCGTTGATTTGTTCAACGTACTTCATAATCCGTTTAATTTCCCGTTCGTTATCATCGCCCACTAACTTCTTTAAAAAAGTAAACAACAGGCATCATCTCCTTGCAAAGTACCCGGAAGACCCTTCCGGTGTTATGCACCGGTTCCATGGTTAGAATGATTTGCAATATGGAACCTATTATAAAATTTTACCAAAATGTCGGGTATAAGTCAAAATTCTTTAATAGCGCCTCTATAGTATTTGCCGCTGCCCGTCCAATCATAATGCAATTGCCGCAAAAAGAATTGCAAGATCAGACTAAAGCAGTCATATATTGGGAATAATAGTGAAAACTTGGTGAGGAGGACAAAGAATGTCGTTAAATACTATAGATATTATCGGGCAACTTGCCGATTTAAAAGATACGGATTACAAAAATACGCTGGCAATCAGCGTTTTAATCGAACTATTGGTGGAAAAGGGATTTTTCACCCGCCAGGATTTCGCTCTCAAAGCGCGGGAACTCGAACAATCTACGCTGTCAGAAATATTGCTTGCCCGCCGGATGACGCGGTAAATAAGGGCACATGGCTCAGGGCGCAGGGTCCTTGGAAGCACCTAAGAAAAACCGTTTGCGTGATTTCACGCTCAGGGCGCGGAGCGCAATGCCCGTCTCGGTTGAAAGACCATCCTCAATATAGATGCTTTTTAAGCAGGCTTAGACAGTAAAAACCGGGGGAACCTCCCCCGGTTTTTAATCTATTCGTATAATGTTTTTTGAGCCCTGCGCCTTGCGCTTTGCGCCAAAACGCGCCGGCATTTTTTAGAATTCCGGCTCCATCAGGCCGTAGTTACCGTCCTTGCGGCGGTACAATACATTGACTTCCTCGGACTCGGCATTGATGAAAACATAGAAGTCATGATTGATCAGGTTCATTTGCATGATTGCCTCTTCCACATTTATCGGCTTAACGGCAAAGCGTTTGGTTTTTACTACCTTGAAATTGTCGCTGTCGGTCTCGGCCGTTTGATTGGGAAGCAGTTCGCCCTTGAATGTGCCGGCGCGCAATTTGCGAGCTAGTTTCGTCTTATATTTATCAATCTGTTTTTCCAGCTTTTCAATGACCAGGTCGATCGAAGTATACATGTCGGCCGTCTCTTCCTCGCCGCGAAGCAGCATGCCGTTGACCGGCACCGTCACTTCCACGATATGACGTCCTTTTTCCACATTGAGGATTACAGTAATCTCGCCCAGGTTGCTGAAATATTTGGTGATCTTGCCAACCCGTTTTTCAACATAGTCTTTAAGAGCTGGTGTGATTTCGATGTTTTTTCCGCGTACAGTAATACCCATTTACCCCATCCCCTTTCCAGAGTCTTATATAGTATTATTCCCCATTCAACAAAAAATTCCTTCAATTCAGAAAGACCGCGAATGCGGGTACTGGATGTTAGATGTTGGGTATTGGGTGTTGGGTTGGCCCAGAGACGGGGTGCGAAAATTTCGCCATAAAAAACGAAAAACCCGGTTCTACAACCGGGTATTGGTTAACAAGGTTTATGCTTTTACAACGTTGGCTGCTTGCGGTCCGCGAGCGCCTTCCACAATATCAAATTCCACTTGCTGACCTTCAGCTAAACTTTTGAAACCCTGTTCCTGAATAGCAGAGAAATGAACGAAAACATCACCGCCGTCTTCTCTTTCAATAAAGCCATAACCTTTCTCCGCGCTAAACCATTTTACTTTACCTATCATTCTGAGATTCCTCCTACGATTGTACTGCCGGCCATCCAAATGACCACAAATCAAACTATAGCACATCTGGATATATGTGTCAACGTCATAATATTTTGGATAAGAACAGCTTGGTACGCTCTTCCTGTGGATTGGCAAAAATGTCGTCGGGCTGACCCTCTTCCACAATCCGGCCTTCATCCATAAAAATCACCCGGTCGCCCACTTCCCGGGCAAAACCCATCTCATGGGTGACAACCACCATGGTCATGCCTTCATTGGCCAGTGCCTTCATAACATCCAGCACTTCTTTGATCATTTCCGGGTCCAAAGCCGATGTAGGTTCGTCAAACAGCATGACCTTAGGCCGCATGGCCAGTGCTCTGGCAATAGCTACCCGCTGCTGCTGCCCGCCGGACAATTGCTCGGGGTACGCCCGGGCCTTATCCGACAAACCGACTTTATTCAAAAGATCAAGGGCAATCCTTTCCGTTTCAGCTTTCGACTGTTTACGCACCTTACGCGGCGCCAGCATAATATTCTGCAGCACCGTCATATGGGGAAACAGATTAAACCGCTGAAATACCATGCCGACTTCTTCGCGCACCTTATTAATATTAGCCTGGCTGGTCAGGGGAATGCCATCAACGATAATCTCACCATCCGTAGGCTCTTCAAGATAATTAATGCAGCGCAAAAGAGTGCTTTTGCCCGAGCCGCTCGGCCCGATCACAACCACTACTTCCTGCTCCTTAATATGCGCATCAATGCCTTTTAAAACATGCAGATTGCCAAATTTCTTATGTATATTCTTAATGCTTATCATCGATTTTGTACCTCCGCTCCAGATAATCCACCAAGCGGGAAATGGTCAGCGTCATGACCAAATAAATAAACGCCACGGTCAGCCATATTTCAAACGAAGCGTATGTGCGGGCGATAATGAGCTGCCCGCGGCGGGTCAACTCTTCGAATCCGATTACGGATACCAGGGAAGAATCTTTCAACATGGCAATAAATTCATTGCCCAAAGGAGGGATAATCCGCTTGAACGCCTGTGGCAGAATTACATACTGCATCGTCTGGCCCCAAGTCATACCCAGCGAACGGCCGGCTTCCATTTGCCCATTGTCGATAGACTGAATTCCGGCCCGGAAGATTTCGGCGATATAGGCGCCACTGTTAATGCTGCAGGCCGTAATCGCGGCAATAAACGGATCAATCTGCCGCCCAACCACCATCGGCAGCGCAAAATAAATAATAAAAATCTGGACCAACAGCGGCGTCCCTCTGATAAAATCCACATAAACAGAAGCTGCCACCCTGACCATCCAGATTTTCGATAACCGTGCCATGCCGGCAAACATGCCGATCAGAAGTCCGAACCCTACACTGAGCACGGTAATCTTCACGGTCACTCCCGCTCCCATTAAGAGCAGTGGAATGGATTGTAGAACCAAATTAAAATCAAAATTCATAATTCCCCTCACCCTTGGCAAATAATAAACGGCTGCATGATAATGCACAATACGATTATAGTAGCCTGTCCCCTACGTGTCAACACATTTTTCGGCAATGTCTACGGTAAGAAAAACCGCATAGCGCGGGCAGTACCTACTTTAAATATAATAAGAAAGACCCAAAGGGTCTTTAAATGGAAGGAAAGTATTTTACTTTTCGGTATTCTAAGCAAAACGAGCGTTTGGAGGAGATAGCCCGAAAAGTTATACTTTCTGATCCCACAAAAAAAGCATACCGGCGGTATGCTTTTTTGTGTTTTTCCAATTATTTCTGCTCCGGTTTTTTGCCGAACCATTTCATGTAAATCTTGTCATATTCGCCGTTTTTCTTTAATTCAGCCAGCGCCTTGTTGATTTGGTCGTTCAAAGCCGTATTCTTTTTGGCAGTGGCAATACCGTATTCCTCGGCATTCAGCACGTCACCCACCAATTTGGCGTCTTTGTCGCCGCCCTTGGCCAAATAATACTGGTTTACGGGCAAATCATTGACAACGGCGTCGGCGCCGCCGGCCTTCAATTCCATATAAGCATCGGAGGCACTGTTAAATTCCCGCACTTTGGCATCTTTAATCTTCTTGGCCTCATCGGCGCCGGTCGTGCCGATTTGGACGGCAATCCGCTTGCCTTCCAGGTCTTTAAAGCTGTGAATTGCCGCATTGTCTTTCTTTACGACAATAGACAACCCGGCCTTATAATAAGGTTGAGAAAAATTCACCTTCTGCGCCCGTTCACTGGTAATCGTCATAGCCGATGCAATTGCGTCGATCTGGCCGGCGTTCAAAGCCGGAATCAATCCGTCAAAACCCATGCTGACGACTTCTACCTGGTAACCTAGCTGCTTGCCGACGGCTTTCATAAGATCCACATCAAAACCAGCATATTCATTGGTCTTTCCATCCTGGAATTCAAACGGCGGGAAGGTCGTTTCCGCCCCCATTTTAAGCACCTTGGCTTTCGCAGCCGGTTGCTGTCCGCCACAGCCGGTTAAAGCGGCGGTAACGCCTAAAACAAGCACTACCACAAAAACAATCCATTTTTTTGACACGTTAAAGCCCCCTAGTGATATTATGTACAAGAGATATTATACATCTCTCTGTATACCTATGCAAGTACATGTCTGTTTTATTCCACGATACGGGGACGGCATTAGGAATTGGGAATTGGATTTTGGGGCCGGAGGTTGGAGGTACCTGCAGCAAAAGAGGTACGGCTGGGCCGCACCTCTTTTGCATTAAAATATTTTATCTTATTGATTATTCTTTCGGCGGTTTGACGCCGAACCATTTCACGTAGATTTTTTCATATTCGCCGTTTTTCTTTAACGTATCCAGGGCCTTATTAACATCTTCTACCAGCTGGGTATTTTTCTGGGAAATAGCAATCCCGTAATCTTCCGCCGTCAACGGTTCGCCAACCTGTTTCGCGTCTTTACCGCCGGCTTCTTTAATAAAGTAATCATTAACCGGTTTATCGTTAATAGCGGCGTCGACACCACCGTTCTTCAACTCCAGGAACGCTTCCGGCATTGTGTTAAACTCGCGGATTTTAGCGTCTTTAACTTTTTTGGCTTCATCAGCACCGGTTGTGCCGATCTGCACGGCAATCCGCTTGCCTTCCAGGTCTTTAAAACTATGAATGGTGTTATTATCGCTTTTTACCACAATCGTCAAACCCGATTTATAATAGGGTTTGGAAAAGTTAACCTTTTTTGCTCTGTCCGGCGTAATTGTCATCGCCGAAACCGCCATATCAATGTTGCCGGCTTCCAGAGCCGGAATCAGACCGTCAAAGTTCATGCTCTGCACCTGAACTTCAGCGCCCATTTGCTTACCGATAGCTTGAATTAAATCCATGTCAAAGCCCACATATTGTTTACTCTTCTCATCCTGAAACTCAAATGGAGCATAAGCGGTATCAGAACCCACTTTCAGCACTTTCGCTTTCGCCGGAGCCGCCGGTTGCCCGCCACAGCCCGCCAGGGCGAGGGAAACGGCAAAGAAACTCAAGACCAGCAACACGATCATTTTCTTAGACACAGTATGTACCCCCCTATTTTTGAACCAAATTTATGTTTATAATTCTACCTATGTTTTGCATAAATAGTCAAGCACTTTTTTAACACTTTACCAAATAAAAGAATTAACGGATTCTACTTAATATTGCTCCCGCCATTTGTTTCAAATGCCTAATTTACTGAGAAGAAGGTGATTTTGCAAAAAACGGAAAAATCAAAGGATTGTTAAAAATAAAAAAGCCCGGAATCAAATTCCGGGCGTTGTTCGACGTATAAATATAAATTTATTTTCTAGCGTTAAAACAGTCACGGCAATAAATAGGACGATCATTGCGCGGTTTGAATGGAACCTGAGTAGTCACGCCACACTGTGCACAAACAGCTTCGTGCATTTCCCGTGGCGCACGGCCTTCGCCGCCATCCCGTTCGCGCCTTCTGGCTCCACGGCAATCACGGCAGCGGGCAGGCTCATTTTCAAAGCCTTTCTCTGCATAAAATTCTTGTTCTCCCGCAGTAAAAATGAAGTCCCCCCCGCAATCTTTGCACTTAAGAGTTTTGTCCTGAAAAGCCATTAAAGAAATCCCCTCACCTTATGATATTAAGGACCATTGCTTAGCCGACCTGGTCTTTGCCCCCACACTCGCCTGCGGGAGGTTTCGCTACTAGAAAGCTAATCCCCTCACTACCGCCCCTCTCGGATTCAGGGCAATACTAGACGCCGGCTGTTATCCCGGCCACTACCATTGCGCCTCATATCTCCATCCGGCAGGTCTTACCTCTAAGCCGCACCATGCTCAAAGCCGCTTTGGACTCCTTACGTGGATCGTTTCGCCTGCGACTGGCATCGATTTTCAACCACAGACCTAAGCAAAAGGTTCTTAAATAAATTATAGAATCGACGGCAAAAAAATGCAAGAAAATTTCGTCTCATTTAAGCTGGAATCCATATCCGCTCGCAAAAAAGGATTTATCCCTCCGGTCAACGAAAAAATAATTGTCGATTTTTATATTAATTTATACTTAAGGAGTAACCCATGACTGCCGAAATGCATTTACAGCGCGGCATCGAATTGGCCCACAAAAAAGCGTATCAGGAAGCGGTCGATTCCCTGCGCCTCGCCATCGGGCTGAAGCCGGACGATGCGGAAGCGTATAACAGCCTCGGTGAAGTATTAAACGATATGCGCCGTCCTGCCGACGCAGAACCGTATCTGCGCCGTGCCATTGAACTGGACCCGGATTATGCGGCGGCTCATAACAACCTGGGTATGGCGTTAACGAAATTAACCCGGCCCGATGAGGCTGCGGCCTGTTTTCACCGGGTTACTGAGCTGCTTCCCGACGAGCCGGTTGCTTATTACAATTTAGGAGTCGTCTTAAAAGAGGCCCGGCGTCTGGCCGAAGCGGAAGGCTGCCTGCACCGGGCCCTGAAACTCAACCCGGACTATCCGGCGGCCGAATTCGCCCTGGGGACATTATATCTGCTGCTAGGCCAATTTGATAAAGGCTGGAAAACTTATGAATCCCGGCATAAACTGCTCGGGTTTAACCCGGATATCCATCTTTGGCAGGGAGAAGACCTCAGAGGGCGTAAAATTCTCCTGTTTCAGGAACAAGGCTTCGGCGACACCCTGCAGTTCTTCCGTTTTGCGCCAAGGATCGCCGCCCTGGCCGACTCAACGACCCTGTGGGTGCAAAAACCTTTATACCGTTTATTGGCGGCTTCGGAGCACAATGTCAAAATTCACGCCGGCGATGATATAAAGGAAGAATTTGACTTCGTCGCCACCTTGCTTAGCCTGCCGCGCATCTTCAACATTTCGACGGCGGCCATTCCCGGAACCGTTCCTTATTTACAACCGGACCGCGAAATTGCCGCCCGTTGGCAGAAAACATTGCAGAAAACCGCGGACAATAAACGGGTCAGGGCCGGAGTCGTCTGGGCTGGAAATCCCCATCACAACAACGATCATAACCGGTCGATTCCTTTTCAGTTATTCCAACAATTACTTTCCATCAATACCATAAGCTGGATCAGCCTGCAAACAGGCCCACAGGCCGGCGATCTGGCGTCCTGTTCCGGCCAGGTAACGGATTGCGGCTGTACTCTTAGCGATTTTGCCGAGACGGCCGGACTTATCGCAAATCTTGACCTGGTCATCACCGTGGATACCTCCGTCGCCCATCTGGCCGGGGCGCTGGGCAAAAAGACCTGGCTGCTCCTGCCGTTTATGCCCGACTGGCGCTGGCAACTGGACCGGGAGGACTGCCCCTGGTATCCAACCATGCGTCTGTTCCGGCAAAGCCGGCCCGGCAACTGGCAGGAAGTCTTGGACAGGGTGAAACAGGCATTAAATGATTTGTAACAGGGAGCATAAAAAATGGATGCAAACACCTATTTAAACCGTGGCCTTGAAATGGCCGGTCAGGGCAATCTGCCGCAGGCGATCAGCGCCTTCCGGCAAGCGATCCGCCTGCGGCCGGATTATCCGGAGGCGTATAATAATTTAGGCGCCTTACTGGCAAGAACAAACCATCTTCAAGAAGCTGTTGCCTGTTTGAAACGGGCTGTAGAACTAAAGCCGGATTATCCGGAAGCCTTCAATAATCTCGGTTCTTTATTTACCATGTCTGCCCGTTTCGAGGAAGCGGAGAATTGCCTGCAGCAAGCCATAAATCTAAAACCCGACTATGCCGAGGCCTGTCACAATCTGGCTCTGGTGTTAAAAAACACGGCTCCGGACAGTGAAAAAGCCGAAACCTTATTGCAGCAAGCCATAAAATTAAAACCCGATTACTATGAAGCCTATAACAGCCTCGGCGCTCTTTTAAAAGAAAAAAACTGTTTGAACGAGGCGGCAAACTACCTGCATCAAGCCATAGTAATCAAGCCGGATTCTCCGGAAGCCTGCTTCCATCTCGGCATGGTTCTAAAAGAACAAAACCGGCTAGATGAAGCCGCAGTGCATCTCGTTCAAGCGCTGCAGTTAAAACCGGATTTTGCCGAGGCCCATTGCGGCCTGGGGCTGGTATACAAGGAACTAAACCGCCTCGGCGAAGCGGAAACCCATCTTGGCCGCGCCCTCGAACTGTGCCCGGACTTCAAGGAAGCCGCTTTTGTCCTGGGAGTTTTATACTTGCTGCAAGGGCAATATACTAAAGGCTGGGAAAAATATGAACTGCGCCGCCAGATATTGCAAACTCCCGAACCGCCGGTCACTCCCTGGCAGGGCCAGGACCTGACGGGCCGCAGCATCCTGCTGTTCCATGAACGGGGTTTCGGCGATACCATTCACTTCGTGCGCTATGTAAAAAAAATAGCAGCCCTGGCGGCCGCAACAACGCTGCTGGTTCCTAAATCCTTAGCAAGCTTATTCTCCTTTTCTTTCGCTAACATTACGGTCCTGTCCGGTAAAAGCCTGCCGCGCAGCTACGATTTTGCCTGCCCTCTGCCAAGCTTGCCGTATCATTTCCATACTACGTTGGCGACGATCCCCCAAACTATCCCCTACCTGAAAGCCAATCCGGCGATTACGGCCAAATGGCAGGCCCTGTTACAGCAGCATGGCTGCAATACCGCCTATAAAGCCGGCGTGGTCTGGGCCGGCAGCCCGCAGCATAAAAACGACCGGAACCGATCCATTCCTTTTCGTCTGTTTAAGCCGCTTTTTACCGTCGACACCGTACGCTGGATCAGCCTACAGGCCGGCCCCCGCGCCAACGACCTGACAGTTTCCGATAAGGTACTCGATTTCAGCCCGGCTCTCACGGACTTTGCCAAAACAGCCGGGCTCATTGAAAATCTCGACCTGGTAATCACCGTGGATACCGCAGTAGCCCACCTGGCCGGCGCGCTGGGAAAAGAGACCTGGCTGCTGCTGCCCCTTGACCCGGACTGGCGCTGGCACCTGGCCCGCGAAGACAGTCCCTGGTACCCGTCGCTGCGCCTGTTCCGGCAGCGAGAACCGGACGGCTGGCAGGAAGTCTTAACCAAAATAAAACTGGCTTTAGAGGCTAAATTAAATAACAATCACTATGTACCAATAAGGCAAGGGTAGCTCAAGCTCCCTTGCCTTATTGGTTATCCCGCCAACGCTTATATTGCTCCACAATAGTTTGCGCGCGGTTTAGCCAAGTATGCTCTTTCACTACTTTGTCATGTCCTTCCCGCGCCAGGGTTGTCTGAAGCTCAGGAGTTTCAAGCAGCAGGGAAACCTTCTCAGCTAACTCGTCTGCATTCGTATAGGAAAATAATAATAAATGTTTTCCCTCTTCAAAGCAATCTTCATAAAAACCGGCCCGCTGGACCACCACCGGCGTATAATTCAGCATGGAAGTTAAGGACCTTTCATGTCCGCCATAAGTGTAGCTTACGCCGACGTCGACACAAACTTTCGCCTGCCGGGTTAATTGAATTAGTTCCAAAACCGGTTGTTCCGGATAAATATCAAGGTGTTCGGCATACTTTGCCCTTTTCCAACCATGACTGCAAACCGTTACCTTTACATTCTGCTGGATCAGCCTTATCATGGCGGTTTCCCGCCGACAGGCCCGGATAAACCGGTCAGCGATACCAAACAACGGCAACAGCTGCTTTAAAAGTTCAAAACTATAGATCTGGTTTGAACGCAATACAGATTCGGCTGCCGCAGTGATGGATAGTCCCGCCTCACTTAGTACCTGATCAATGATAGCATCCAAAAGATTGCGGGCATCCTCGGAAGGTATGGCCTTGATTTCAGCGTATACATCGTTAACGCTGTAGTAGGTGCCGGGCATAAAAACCTGAATTTTCCTCTCAGCCGGTTTTAGGATCCGCACTGGGTCCGGCGAAACAATCGCTCCTTGAGGCAAAAAGTATAGATTTTTAATTTCCGGTACAAAGGTATTGATAAATTCGATTCCGCCCTTGTCTACAGCGCCAAGCAGCATACTTTGCAGGCCGCAGTGCAGACGTTCCCAATGATGTACCGGATGATCCACGAGAACGGAAACGAAGGGGACTTTCATAATATTAAAAAATAACTCCTGCTGAATCATTAAGGCAGCCCCAACCAGGTTAAAACTAAAAACAAAGTCAACTTCACGGCTGAACTTTTTTACAAGATTACGGATCCCTTCCGCATCCTCCGCAAGGTCGACGATTGAGGCCTCGATCCCCAGTTCACCAAGGGCATCAGCAATTTGATCAATGAAAGCCCTTAATACGCCATACTGTGATTGACCTTTTAGTAAAATAACCCGCAACTGACTCTCTCCCTTTTTCCTCTAGGGCGCTCTATCTATTTCATAATATATTAGCGGCAAATTTTCCAATAAGTCTTCCGAGGAAGATTTTTCAAAGGATTTCCCAGCTTACGGGGGTACCGCGCCGCACATCTTTGCGAGCCTGACGCCCGATGATTAACTCCAGATATTTCGGCGGCAATCCCAGCCCCGGCCGGATCGCCCTAACATTCTGGTCCGTAAAAAGTTCGCCGGCCCGGATATCCTCCACTACATACAAAGAACGCCGGTGACGCAAGGATGCCCGTTCCGCCTCCGTTGGGCCATAACTGACTTCTCCCAGCGCCTGATAAGCCCTTTCGCATTCCGTAACCAGCGCCTTCATTTCGTCCGGTTCCAGCGAAAAGGCGGCATCCACCCCGCCGTCGGCCCGGGAGAGAGTAAAGTGCTTTTCGATCACGGCAGACCCCAGGGCGATACCGGCGATGGCCGCGCCAATTCCCATAGTATGGTCGGATAAGCCCACCGGACAGGCAAACAAGTCTCGCATATGCGGAATAGTCAGCAAATTGGTATTGGCCGGTGTCGCCGGATAGGTGCTCGTACATTTGAGCAGGACGAGGTCCCGGCATCCCGCCTGCCGGGCAGTCCGGACAGTTTCATCAATTTCGGCGACCGTCGCCATGCCCGTAGAGATAATCATCGGCTTGCCGGTCGCAGCAATCTTGCGGATCAGCGGCAAGTCCGTCATTTCAAAGGAAGCGATTTTATAACACGGCACCGCCAGGGATTCCAAAAAGTCAACGGCACTTTCGTCAAAGGGTGTACTAAAACCAAGGATGCCATGCTCCCGGCAACGGTCAAAAATCGGCTTATGCCATTCCCAGGGCGTATAGGCCTGCTGATACAATTTATACAGCGAATTTCCCCGCCAAAGCGAATTGGGATCATCAATAAAAAATTCCCCTTCATCGAGATCAATCGTCATGGTGTCCGCCGTATAGGTCTGCAGCTTTAACGCCTGAACCCCGGCCGCAGCGGCGGCATCCACAATAGCCAGCGCCCGTTCCAAGGAATGGTTGTGGTTGCCGGACATCTCGGCAATGATAAACGGGCGATGCTTTGCTCCAACTGTTAAAGAACCAATTTTAATGTCTTCCACGTAAAAACCTCTCTTCTACGGCTCATTTTCCAAGACCTGCTGCAAAAATTCCGGCGTCAATCCGGTTAAGGACTGAATCCGCCAGCGGGCCTCAAAACGCTCTTCCAGCACCAGATCTTTATACTGTCCCTGCAAGATACGGACGGTTTTAAACCCCAGCGGCTTAATGCCGACAAAATCTTTGCGCGGATTGTCCGCCACATAAATCACCTGGCCGGGGTCAACCTGTTCCCGCTCACAAATTTTCCAGAAGCAGTACGGCGACGGTTTGGCATTTTTTATCCCATAGCGGTGGGTAATATAACAATGCCTGACCCGTTCTTTCAGCCCTAGCGCAATAATTTTATTATGCTGAACCAATTTATTGCCGTCCGTCACGATATACAAAGGAAATGGCGCCAGCCACCGCAGACAGTCCTCCGCCGCCGGGAATAAACAAATCTCCGGCTGATGCCGCCGGTATACCGACAGACACTGGCGGACATTCTTGCGGGAATATACGCCGAATTCTTGCAGTACATCATCAAAAATGCTGCCCCGGCCGCCGGCAAGCCGCATAACCAGCCGCTGATAGCATGGTTCCGCCGGCAGATTCCAGCTCCGCTGCAGGAATTGGGCAACCGCGCGAAAGCCGCTTCGGACATAGGTCAGTTCATCATATAAGGTGTCATCCAAATCAAATACGACAACGGCCATCATCCGTCCCCATCCAGAATCAGATCGGCCGGATAGCGGACCTGCCGGAGAATGTGGTCTGTCTTTATAAACGGGTATGAACTAATCTCTACGCCAGTAGCCTCCAGTAAGAACCAGAAGAAACTATCCAGTCCGGCGGCTAGCGATAAGGTAGATGCGCCGCCGAACCGGGAATTGCACTCAATAATATGAATATCCTGCCGTTCATCCACGATCAACTGCAAAACAACATGTCCGTAGAGCTGCAGCTTGCTAATATATCCGGCACAAAGCCGTTCCAGGCGTTCATCCTGCACCAGCGTCGTCACCTGGGACTCGCCATTAACCGTCCAGTCCCGGGAACGGCATACCACGCCTTTGACTCTGCCGGCCCGGTCTATGTAGGCATCCACGCTGTATTCCCGTCCTTCAATATAGGGCTGAAAAATGGGACTTGCCAGTTTAGCCGCGTGTTTTTCGGCCTCCAGCCGTGAAAGCTTTAGGCCGATATTTTGTGAGCCTGCTCCATAGCGGTCTTTTACTACCAAGAGCGGCGCACGAATATCCTCCAAATCTTCCGAGGCGGCAACTGCGGGAATCCCTAGCTCTTTGCAGACTTGAGAAAATAGCAGTTTATCCAGACATTGATGAATCGATTTTTCCCCGGCAACCATAACTTCAATGCCTTGCTCGCGCAGCCACTGTTTACGCTGGCTCCAAAACAAAAGTTCCCCGTCACGGGTTGGGATCACACACTTCACTTGGCGGGAAATGAGTTCTGCTAACAGCGCTTTATTGGTTATACTGTCAATGGGCGGCAAACGCCAAAAAACATCGGTAAAATACCTGGCAATACATTGTTCCTTGCTATCGGCCCCGATTAAAGCCCCATGATTACCCAACTTGTTCATAGCTGCTTTGACCGCTTGTACCAGAGGGACTTTACGGGAAATGCTGGTCACCAGGACATTGGCTCCCGTATCAGTCTTAAGCTTGTCCTGCCTATCCGCATCATATTCCGGCAAATGCCCATGGACTAGCGAATCCACATAAGTGCCGTTATGATAAATATGCCGTTTCATCCGGCCTTCCAGCCGGAACCCCGCCTCTTCCAAAATGGATACATGGAACGGCCGGAGATCAAACGTTTCCCCGGTTAGGCGGTTAAATTGCAAATCCTGGTAAGCAACCTCTTTTAACAAATGCAAATACGCCAGAAAGTCTTCCCGGTAGACTCTCCGGTTCTTCACCCGTTCGGGATTCAACAAAAACGATACTTCTCCCCGCTTGTCCTCCCAGTTGATATGCACAATACCGCCATAACCGATGCAGGTATTGTCCTTTAAGAAGCTGAACAGAACCTGCGGCGGCCATTCCTCCGCCAAAGACGGCCAGACGACTTTGGCGAAATACTGCCGCTGCGCCTCTTCCGTAAGCGGTTCCTTTTGCCGCAGCACGGCAATCTGGGCATTGCGCCAGTCCTTGATCAGCATGATATCTTCATCCCGGATGGGAAGAAGTTGGTAGTTCTGGTATGTATAATGATTTTGTTTTAGGCATTTATAAGTGCGCATCATATTTTTTCCTTCAGTAGAATTCTTTAATGCTGGAATAGAAAGACTAGTCTGCTTTCTAAACTTAATGTTATAAAAGCATTAAATTTATCTGTGCATTCTCTTTTTATACAATTCCAACATTGCACTTTCGTATGCAGCGATTGTTTTGTCATACCCAAAAACATTATTAGCCAGTTTTGCCGCAGTTTCTGTTTTCCTGGCACCCTGTTGGTCTACAGACAGAGTTTGATGTATCAATTTGGCAATGCTGCTGATATCACCTGGGAGAAACGTGCCAGTACAATATTCACCTAAAGCCTTTTCAATATCTTTAGTGCCTTCCACAGAAGAAAATATTGCAGGGACGAGTAACGTAACCGCTTCGATCGGCGCCAACCCAAGTCCTTCACTATATGAAGGAAAAACAAATAAATCAGATCCAGCCACAATCTCGTAAGGATCCTCTACCCACCCCGTAAATATTACCTTGTTTTCAAGATTTAAATATTTAATAGTATCATCAAGTTCTTTTTGATAGTTAGCATCTCGGCTCTCACCGATGAGCAAAGCTACATAGGAACCTTCTAATTGAGCCATTGCCTTAACTACATCAATTTGGCCTTTACGTTGCGTTATTTCTCCTAAATGGGTAAGTATTTGGGATCCCGCCGGGACGTTATACCTTGCAGTCACCATTTTTCTAAGTCTCTGCTTATAAGGTACGTACTGCGCCGGATTAACGTATAATCCCGGATAAATAACCCCGGATGCTTTAACTCCCTTGTCAGTGCCAAACTTCATATATTCCTTGGAATCATAAAATACCTGTTCACACTGGTTAAAGGCCCATGCGTCTGAAATATCCATCCATCCTGGACGATTTGGCCCCCAGCTATGGAAAGTCGCAATAACAGGAATGTCTAATCCTAGTTCGCGTTTAGCCATATATGCCGCCAGTGCAGGAACACCGGCATGTACATGGATCACATCGTAATGGTTGCGTTCTACTAAATCAGCAAGTTTACGCATTTCAGGCCAGAAAATATCGTTTTGCCGATTAAAAAAGTTTATTTGATACTGTTCTATATCACGATCAGTTAATTCCGCCTTCAAGCGATCCCAATCCTCAAGTTCTCCGGAATGTCCGGTAGAAACTACCTGCACCTCATGTCCCTTATCTTTTAAACTACGGGATAACCGGGTTAGGAATGAGCCTGCCCCGCCCCTTAAAAATGTTGTCATTTCCAAGATTCTCATTGTACCCACTCCGTTTTATAGGCTAATCAAAAACTTAGCTTTCCAGACACATTAGGAAAATTCGCCGTGTTTCTTCCGCCGTCCTTTTCCAGGAAAATGCCGATGCGCGTTTTAATCCTTCTCTTATATATTGCTGTTGAATTTGAGGCGATATAATCATTTGCTCCATAGCAAAGGCAATAGACTCTATATCCAGAGGATCGCAATATATTGCGGCATTCCCTGCGACCTCCGGCAAAGATGATGTTTGCGATGTAACTACCGGGGCACCTAAAGCCATTGCCTCTAAAACGGGTAAACCGAAACCTTCGTAGATAGATGCGTACACAAAAGCTTGTGCATTTTTATAAAGTACACCCAAGTCCTCATCCGGTACAAAGCCTGTCATAATAATGTCTTCATGATATTGATTTGTTGTTATTTCTTTCAAAAGTTCCTGATACTTCCAGCCAAGTCCACCTACCAACACCATATGCAATTTTTCTTTATGCCGCTGACGTAAAATCTCATAAGCTTTCAAGACGCGCCTCAAATTCTTTCTTGGTTCTATCGTACAGACAGATAGTATATAGGGCCCCTTAATACCGTATTGATCCAAGACACTCTGATTAATCGAATTTTTTAGTGCATGGTTAACGATCAACGGAGCTAAATGAACTACACTAATCTTCGATTCATCAATGTCAAAAAAATCAATGATATCGCCCTTTGTCGCATAGGAATCGGCGATAATATGGTCACAATACTGCGCCGATACCCTAATTCCTTTGTTAAAAAAATCGTAAGTCGCAGTGCTGTTTCCACATAGCTCAGGAAATTTCAATGGAATCAGGTCATGTATTACCTGCACACCTTTAAATAAACGTTTTGACGGTAAAGGATAATAAGGAGAAAACAATAAATCCAATTTTGCAGCTTCACCTTTAAAAGCTAGTAATTTATTCGCCAGATCGGAGTCACTTGCCGGCAAGTCTAAATACAATCGTTTCGTTTCAGGCACTTCCAGGCTTTGAAATTCTCCAATAAAAAGATAGTCCTCATTCTGAAATGAATTTAATTCTTTTGCCACGTTATATGCATATCTTGGGATGCCGCTATAATTCCGTCCGGTTAGTACCCGTAAGTCTAGACCTATCTTCTTCATGCCTTTTTCTCCTGCCCTTCCAAATCCGCCCAATACCAGTTAGCAATCGCCTTAAGCAATTCTAAGGATTTAAGATATAACTCAGGGTGAGGAATCTTCATTAGCTCCCAATAACAATTAAACGCGTATACTGTCCCACACGTAAGCTCTCTAGCAAATTCTATAATATTCTCAAAGCCCATACCGAATCGATCATTCAAAAGTACAACGTATTGGTCAATAGCCTTCTCTCTTAAATACTGTATTTCTTGACTACATTTATAGGCTTCATATCGTCTTCCGTGAACATATGGAATAACCTCGTAATTTTCAACGCATATTTCCCGGATCATTTCTTTATCACATTCGTGAGTTAAAATATAAACAAAAATATGGGGATTCACCTTTTTTAACTGTTCTATCATTTTTTTAAAAGTACTCATATCTGCTGAACGAACAATGAGCACTTTACGGACAGACTTAAAAACATCCATCTGTACTGTATCTGTTGAGCGGATTTGTTCATAAATCTCGTTAAACAGATCATCCAAATGTGATATAATCATAACTCCTCCATATTAAAAAATAATCCCGTACATATTTCTAACCGTTGTCACACCTGTTGCTATCACGTAAAGTGTTTTTTCATTGCTGATCCAAATAAATTACCATAAAAAAATATATGGCAT
Source organism: Allolucifera butyrica (assembly GCF_900476375.1). GTDB lineage: Bacteria > Bacillota > Negativicutes > Sporomusales > UPPP01 > Lucifera > Lucifera butyrica. The sequence continues at coordinate 84,929 of NZ_UPPP01000056.1, forward strand.
CCATAAATCCCGCTGCTTGTAATCCGACTGATCTATATATCCATAAGAGTTCAATTGTTGTTTTATTTCCGTCGCATAAAGAGAAGCAATAATAATAAACGGTTTTTCCTTAAAACCAGCAAGAGCTGTAGGTGAGTATACTCTTAAACCCATTATATCTGTTTGCCATTTTCCTGGATCATTATCAATAAATCCTTCCACCTGTGTATCTTTTTTCCTTAAAAGTTCTAACGTTTCTCTTCCCCCACTGCCCGCACCCCAAATAAAAATAGATCGAGTTCCAACTATTTCTTTTATATTGGGAGATACTAACGCGATCGCTTTTTTATTTGGCCTTTTCTGTTTTTCACTTTTTAATAGTCCACGCTTTTGGACAGTATCTGCTAAATTTTCTGCTATTACTTGCCAATCAAAGTTCTTTTCCACAAGGCGTCTGGCAGTATTTACTAGGGAATCAATCTCGTCCGTTCTACTGTTTCTAACCAGACGAATTGCATTATCAAACTGATTAATATCAGTTATAATCGCGCTTTTTCCATCTTCTAAATCCAGACCTCTGGCACCAACAGGAGTAGAGACAACCGGAAGTCCTGCAGCAAAATATTCTAACATCTTTAGATTCGTACCAGAACCATAGGTCATCGGGTTAATTGCTAAATCAGCCTTCTCCAATAAGGCGCTTTTCATTTCATCATCAACAGTACCTATCAATTTCACATTTGCGGGAACACAATCCGGTTTAAAATCCCGGCATACACTCCCCACAATAAGGAAATTAACTTCTGATAAATGATGTGCATGTTCAATTATTAAATTTACCGCATCAGTGTTGGGTCCATGCTGGCTTCCCAGAAATAAACAATTAAATTCTTCTTTATTCGATTTTTTTTGTACACGCTCTTTCCAAGAAATAAACTTAACTTTGTGAGTGTCAACTCCATTGGGGACAATCGTTATCTTCGAAGATTCCGTACCGTATAAATTTTCCATAAGTTTTCCGTCATCGTGGCTACAAGCCATTATTAAACTGCTATCCATGCAACATAATTGTTCAATCTTTACGGTTTCTAGAGCTAGCTTCCGTCCACCGTCTGTATCCGGGAGCATTTTAGGCTTTAGACTCCCTTCAACATCTTGAGCCTCATACCATAGCATCTTATTACTAACCTCTCTGATGGCTGAATAAAGATACGGGTGAGAAGTAACAACAGCATCGGCACTTCCGGCAGACTTACCTAGCGCTTCAATATAGGCGGGAGATAACTTGTAGAATTGTGGCAATCCAACATCAGCCGTGGAAACTCCAATTTCTCTTGTCAGTGCATCCTCCGCTTCTTGATGTTCCGTTGATTTAGGAATTCGAATCTCACGCAATCCAGGAACAATCTCTAAAACGCATTCCTTTTGACCGGCGTGCGCCAAAGTGACTAAGTCAATATCAAACCATAATGCCAGATTCTTAAATAATTCAAACACCCTGAGCTGTCCCCCACTGTAAGGAGGATATATTTGGAAAGGGACAGCTACCGTTATTTTCGAAACCGGGTTCGAAGTCGTCATAAATGCTTACCCCATTTCATTTTCAATAAATTTTTCGGTCAGTTCTTTCATTATTAAGCTGATGCACTAGCCTGATACCAAAGACCTATATATTGGCATATTTTTCAAAAAAAACACTAAAACCGCCTACAGCCAACTCATTTAATTTTTCCTTTTCACATATGCGAATAAGATTATTATAAATTTCTGGCGTTAACTCCGATTGTCTTTTCCCCAAATGGATGTATCTTGATAAAATCATACTTTCCCTAATTTCACGGATCCAAAATCCACTGTTTAGAAAAATTCTATAATAGTCTGACCGGGTAAGTCGATTAATAATATCGCTATCATAAATTTGGAAACATGCCGCTTCAGCCTCTTTTTCTCCAATTTTCGGCAACAGATAGTTATGCATTTCATTACGAGCCATCCACAAATGCCCCCACGGGGGAATCAGGCCGGCTTTATCTTCATTCCAAAAAAAATAATGATGCCCTATTATAGATGTCCAAACCGGACTAAACTCGGTATAAAATCTACCAAATGGTTTCAATACACGTCTTATTTCGCTCAATACTAAACTTAAATCAGCAATATGCTCAAACGTTGCTATAGAAACTACTGCGTCAAAGAAATTGTCTGGATAATTTAGATTTATAGCATCGCCATTGGCAATTTCCCAATTATCCCTTTTACTCGGCTTAATTCCCCACCATGACTCTAAACCAGGGTCAACGCCTACAATATGATGTGGAGAATACCGACCGGCAATCTCCTTTACCAGCTTTCCATTTCCGCAGCCAATTTCCAAAACAATCTTTCCATAAAAATCTAAATGTTTATTAGCGTTTATCATAAATGGTTCAAGGTATGTATCCATTATGTCAACTCCTATACAATATCTTTTTTTGCTTGGATGTACTCTGAACCATAAACTTTTTCGCCCGCTTCTATCTTAAATTCTGAGCTGTAATTTTATTTATCAATACTATCCATATAAAAAATAGGCGCACTTTCAAGAATTTCCAATTTTAATACAGAAATAAGTAATTGCTCATGCAGTCTTGTTGCTTAAAATCTCGTTCATGCTCATAACCATCCATTCTTATTTGTTTCTGGATCTCTTCCGCGTACATGGATGCAATAATCACATATGGCTTGCTCTTATTTACACATTCAGACAATACAGATGGCGGAAAAATTTGTATTCCCTTGACTATTTCTCCCCATTTGGCCGGATTATTATCAATAAAACCGCTTACTTTGCAACCACTTTCCTTTAAGTAGTTAAGTACATTACATCCTCCCGCACTAGCTCCCCATATCAGAATAGGTCTGTCATTTACCAACTTATTTAGCACATTATTTATTCCATTCTGCAAACCTGTAGCTAACTGGGCTGCCTCAATGTCACCGTCAATTAAATTATACAATATTATGTCATTTTTCCCTGAGACCGTATGATTAGCCGGTAAATTTTCCTTAATAATATTGCTGTACCAATTAAGGTTTAAGTATGCAACAGTCTGTACAATACCATCATATATTGCAGATTTCTGGATAGGGTCTAGGTCTGAATCTTTAACGACATTTAACACATTCCTGAGTAATTCAGTATAAGGCCTTTTATTAAAACGGTTTTGATTTGGTGCATTCAGATAAGTCTGGTATTCTTTCATCGGTCTTGCCCGGTCCCGATAATAGAATAAAGGTTCTTTTACCTTTGCAAATCCCCCCCAAAATGCTAATTCAGTTAAAAGAACTACATCACTACCATAAGTATCGGTAAGCAAGCTAGTTTTCTTTAATTTTTCGGTACGCATAAGACCGCAGGCCTCACTCCAAAACCTACAACCCACTACAGTAAATATCCGTTCTGATAGAGATTGACCAACCGTATTCATATTCTCATGCAATTTCAGCTTCCATCCATTGCCATCTATATACATCACATCGGAAGAGCATAGTACAGCTTCAGGATGGTCCTGCAGGCTGAGTAAACATTTCTGTAGATACTGGGGATCTAATGCATCATCATGTGAATGCCACATAAAATATTCGCCTTGCGCAAGTTGGAAAACACGGTTAAAGTTTTTTACCGCCCCAATATTTTCTTTATTTTGAAATACTTTTATCCGATTATCTTTGGCGGCATATTTTCGACATATTTCTAAAGTTTCATCAGTAGACTGATTATCGGAGATGATAATCTCAAGATTGGTATGCTTTTGTTCTAATAACGCGTCTAGAGCCATTCCAATGTGTTGTGCACCATTGTAAACAGGGATGCCAACACTAATCAGCGGGCAGTCATTGAATTTCTTACTCACGAAACTCCTCCTCAAATTGCAGCGTAAAAAACTGTTGTCCCCAAGGTAACTGACAAAATTGTTTACAGGTTCTCCCTTCCTGTGTAAAAACTACGGTATCAGGGTCTATATCTTGTTGGTATATTGTTGTATTAATTCCCACAGATACTCGGTCTCCAATGTTACAATCCCCAATAATCGAAGAGTGCGGCAACAGTGATACACCTTTGCCAATACGCGGATACTTTCCAGCTTGCGCCCCTATCGTACATCCATGGGTAACAATCAGAAAGTCGGCATATTCCGCCTTACCTAAAACAGTGCCAATCACATGAAACAGTAGAAATATATCAGGTATACGTGTATCATACATGCAATTAAGGCTATGCAAACATTTATTCAATGCAAATACTTTGCTCGCCGTATGATCATCTGCATTTTTTTGCCAAATTGAGTTCGCGAGAAACAACAAAAACATGGCATATTGATCGGTATGCAAATGATTTAGAAAAGGTTGTCCTTCTTTACTAAACAACTTTATATACTTAAAACAATATTCGGTGCGCTCCAAAGCAAAAGAAAAAGCCCGCCGAAATTTAACCTTATCAATTTTCTGATTATCCGGAAAAAAACATTTTAATTGTCTTAACACATAAGCTTCCAGTTCACTGGGTGATAATGATAGGTTCATGCTTCCTCACTAACTCTTTACATTAATTTTTGAGACATCAAATTCAATAAGCTCAACAACAAAGCCAGCCTCCTGAAGGATACACTCAATTTCATGGCGATAATTTGGATTCATGATAATTGCAGCTGTGATTCCTTTGTTTTGTAACTCTTTCCAACTTATTATCGGATGACCAGTGCCGGGAACATATAAGTTCTGTTTATGAGGATTTACGTCAATAAAACAGTCAATTAAAGAACATCCGGGATCAACTAAATTAGCCAAAGTCACTCCTTTAGCGCCTGCTCCCCATATAGCAATCTTGTGTTTACTCCGGAGGTTTTCCAGTTTCTGTGAAAAGCACTTGACAATTTGGGCTTCGGTTGCAGAGAATGACTTTACTAGCTCTGTGTAACCTTGTGGCTTATCTACGTTCCATATCTGTTTTTGATTTAAATGTGCTTCAGCCCAAAGGTACTGACCGTTGAAGGTATGACGAATTTCATCCACGGCAAAGCCTGCAGTCTGTAAAGCATGTTGCAGAGAAGCCGTTGAAAAATAAGAGCAATGCTCATAGAAAAAATCCCAAACCACTTTATTTTCTAAGATCCATTCCACGCAAGGAGTCTCTAAAAATACCCTTGCATACTGAGAGTTTAACAACGCTTCACGCATCGAAATTAGCATTTCTAATGGATTTGGCACATGCTCTATAACATGTCGACTAATCACTACATCAGCCCGAATATTTTTAAACTTTGGACCATAATACTCTTTAATAAAGCTTAATCTACTGTTATTTATAATAGCATTAGTTTTATAACTAGGATCAAATCCCACACCGATGTTTTTTTTATCTTTTTTTATCAATTTGTTTATAAAAGTTCCGTCTCCGCATCCAACTTCTACTATATTGCAATTTCGAACATTTTTCTTTTCTATTAAATAATCGACTAAACTATCAACATATGTATTAAAATATGAAGAATGAAACTGAGAATTGTCATAACTATCTCCATACTCTAATTTAGATGAATCAAAACAGTCATTAAATATAAATGTACAATCCTCACAATAACGTAATTTTAATTTGCCACAATTGATGCCACGCGCAGCTTCTCGCTGAGAAATTAAAATATGCTGATGAATTGGTACTTTCTCCCGTTCGAGAAAAATCATCGTCGACCTAGAGTTACATATGGGACATTTCATTATTCTTATATCCCCCTAGTAATGACTTCCGTTTCCACCACTCTATAGTTTCTTGCAATCCGGCATCTAACATGTATTGAGGCTCCCACCCTAGTTCATAAGATATTCTCGTGATATCTCCTAAGATCGCAATGGGCTCTGTAAAATCTAAAGGAATTGCTCCAAACTGAACATTTTCTGGCAGTGCAAGTTTATATGCAATATTCGACACAATCTCTTGTATACTAACCGGTTTACCAGAAGCAATATTTATTGGACCCAATACCTGTGAGGCCAATAGTGTCACAAATGCATTGGCCACATCTTTTACGTATAAAAAGTCACGGATCTGTTTACCATGCGAACATTGGGCCTGTTTTCCGCACAATAATGCATTAATAACAGATGGAACAAGGCGTTGAGGATACTCCCCCGGTCCATAGACGAAAAATATCCGTCCCCATGCAAAACTAAACTGCATATCTTCTGCCATATATGTAACTATCTTTTGCAGACTATCTTTACATGTTCCATATAACGTATTAGGATTAAGCGGCGTACTCTTCTCAGAGCATAAACTATAATGCCAGTCGTATTCCGCGCAGCTCCCGCCGAAAACGGCCCGTATTCCGCCATGCCCTACAAAATTCTTTACTAATTCAATACTTGCTTGTACCCATGTAGTGTTTTCAATTGAATTCCAGTACAGTTGTGGCTGCGTATACCATGCTAAATGCAGTAAATGAGTTGGCGCAACCTCCGCTAACAACCGTCGTTGTACCTCAAAGTCTAGTAGATTCGCACGATGCCAGATAACTGCGCTACTATTTTCAGTAATCATGTTATGATTATATACCGCATGTACTTCATATCCTAAAGATAGTAAATAAGGAATTGTTTGTTTACCAATAAATCCGGTTGCCCCTGTTAAAAGCACTCTTTTCATACGCATATATCTCCATAGGACCGGTCTTTTTCTGCAATAATCAGCGGAGAAAATGGCCATTTTATGTTAATAATTGGGTCATCCCATCGAATACCGCTAGCATAATCAGCAGCATAAGAATTAGTCATTTGATAAAAGACTTCAGTATTGTCTTGCAACGTTAAAAAGCCATGTGCAAATCCTTCTGGAATATATAGCATATTATGTTTGTCTGCGGTCAGTTTTATTGAAAACCATTTAAAATGTGTCTGGGATTCCGGCCGCAAATCTACAATCGCATCGAAGATTGCCCCGCGAATACAATGGACAAGTTTGGCCTCTGTAAAAGGTTCCTGCTGATAATGCATACCGCGTAATGTGCCACGTTTGGCATTATACGATATATTACACTGCACTAATTTAGGGTTCAAATCTCGTTTTGCAAATTCCGTTGAACACCATGTACGTGCAAAAAAACCCCTCTCATCACAGATAGGCTCCAATTCAATAATATATGCGCCCTTTAATTCAGTCTCTGTAAAGATCATTTATATAATCTCCACCTTAGGGATAGGAATAATAAACCGCCCGTCCCATTCACGAATATAACCAACTTGTTCCATAATTTCTTTTTTCAAATTCCATGGCAAAATTAAGACATAGTCGGGCTTTTCTTCTTTTATTTTTTGAGGGGAAAAAATAGGAATATGCGTCCCCGGCAAGAATTTTCCTTGTTTGTGTGGATTACGGTCAACCGTATAATCGATGAAATCTGTCCGAATACCGCAATAATTTAAAAGGGTATTTCCCTTTGCCGGGGCTCCGTATCCTGCAATTGTTTTTCCCTGTTTTTTTATAGCAATTAAGGTTTCCAATAAGGAAAATTTAAGTTCTCTAATTTTGTCAGCAAAAAATTGATACATCTCAATGTTGTTAATCCCAAATTCAATTTCTTTTATCCTCATATTTTCAACTTGCTTTGTTACTTTATATCCCAAATAATTGGCGTGACAAGCATATATCCTCAAAGACCCTCCATGAGTTGAAAATTCTTCAACATCAAAGATTTTCAATCCATGGGCATTAAAAATTTTCTCCACTATACTAAAGGACAGGTAAGAAAAATGCTCATGATAAATCGTGTCAAACTGACGTTCCTTCATGAGGCGCAATAAATGAGGAAATTCCATTGTTATAATACCATCATCATTTAACAGAATACACATTCCCGCGACAAAATCATTTATATTGGGCACATGGGCTAAGACATTGTTTCCAAGCAAAAGGTCCGCTTTTTGGCCATCGGCCTTTAAAGCCTTAGCCAATCTTTCACCAAAAAAATCAACAATTGTAGGTATTCCCTTTTTTATCGCCATCTTTGCAACATTCTCAGCAGGCTCAATACCCAAGATAGGAAATCCTTTTTCTTTAAAATATTGAAGGAGATACCCATCGTTACTCGCAATTTCCACAATAAGCTTATTCTTAGAGAAATCAAAGCGTTGTTGCATATCATTCGTATATTTTTTTACGTGCTCCAGCCAACTATCAGAAAATGAACTAAAATATGCATAATCGTTAAAAATGGCACCTGGGCTCTCAAATTCTTCCAGCTGAACTAAGAAGCAATTAGAACACACATAGGTATGTAATGGATAAAATACTTCTTTTGAATTAAGTTGCTCAATTGATAAATAAGAATTCGATAGTGGTGCCATTCCAAGGTCTATTAACGTTTCTGTTAAGGCCGACCCGCAAAATCGGCACTTTTTATCGGACATTTTGCATCTCCTTAGATAAACTCTCATATTTTTCAATCTGTGATAGCGTTATTATTCTCGGATCTTCGCCATGATAAAACCGCCTATACCAGTCAACCGTCATCCGTATCGTATCTTGCATAGATAAAATAGATCTCCACCCCAACCGCTGATAGGCTTTCGCCGAATCCAGTCTTAAATAAAGAGCTTCATGGAGAATTTCTTGATTTTCAACCGCCCATTTTATATCCCGGCCCCATAAATTACAGAAAGTAGCAACCAACTTCTCGACAGTCCAGGCGTGTTGATTCTCTGGTCCAAAATTCCATCCTTCCGCATACTCAGAACCATCATTCCATAGTTTTTCAGCTAACAACAAATATCCAAAAAGTGGTTCCAACACATGCTGCCAAGGGCGAATCGACTTCGGACTGCGTAGTATAATGGTCTTATTATTCTTTATTGCACGAACGCAATCAGGAATAATTCGGTCGGCGGCCCAGTCACCACCACCAATCACATTTCCTGCTCTAACACTTCCAATTTGGGCTGAATATTCTTCAGAAAAATATGAGCGGCGAAAACTGGATGTTATAAGTTCTGCACATCCTTTACTGCAGCTATACGGGTCGAAACCTCCCATTGGTTCAGTTTCTCTATATCCCCAAACCCATTCCCGATTTTCATAACATTTGTCACTCGTAACATTAACAACCACTTTAATGCTTTTACTGCGGCGTGTCGCCTCTAATACATTTGCTGTTCCCATAACATTAGTCATCAAAGTTTCTACCGGAAATTTGTAAGAATGGCGAACGAGCGTCTGAGCTGCAAGATGAAATACTAATTCCGGCTTATACTTACCAAACACGTCACTCAAATTCTGCAAATCCAGAATGTTGCCATCAATAGAAATTATTTGATCAGCAATCTGTGCAGTACTAAATAGCGAGGGATTTGATGGCGGCTGTAAAGCGTAGCCAATTACTTCTGCACCCAGCGATTGGAGCCAAAGGCTTAACCAGCTTCCTTTAAATCCGGTATGACCGGTAATGAGAACCCGTTTTCCCTGCCAGAATGAATTCAATTTCACCAAACCTTCCATGGAGCTTTGCCAGAACTCCAAAGCTCTTCCAGCTTAACTTTATCCCGTAATGTATCCATTGGCTGCCAGAATCCAGTATGTTGGTACGCAGAAAGTTGATTATTTTGTGCCAATTTTTCTAAAGGACCTTGTTCCCATATAGTCGAATCGCCTTCGATTAATTCAAAAACTTTCGATTCCAACACAAAAAAGCCACCATTAATCCAAGCACAATCTCCCTGAGGTTTTTCTTTAAAAGCAGTAATGCGGTTTCCGTATAAATCTAAAGCACCAAAACGTCCTGGAGGTTGTACAGCAGTTAATGTTGCCCAAGTATGTTGACTACGGTGAAATTGAATGAGTTCACCAATGTTTACATTGCAGACCCCATCTCCATAGGTAAAACAAAAAGTCTCCGTACCTATAAATTTTTCTATACGTTTTAGACGTCCTCCTGTCATAGTATGCTCACCTGTGTCAATCAGGGTAACTTTCCAGGGATCGGCATGACGTTCATGTACTTCCATAGAATTATTTGCCACATCGAAAGTAACATCAGATGTATGCAAGAAATAATTAGCGAAATACTCCTTAATTAAATATCCTTTGTACCCACAGCAAATAATAAAATCATTTATTCCAAAAAACGAATAGATTTTCATTATATGCCAAAGAATAGGATTTCCTCCTATTTCGACCATCGGTTTTGGTTTTATATAGGTTTCTTCAGAAATGCGTGTGCCTAAACCGCCAGCGAGAATTACCGCCTTCAACTTTATCCCCTCTTCCGATAGTACGATTTATCATCATCTTACAGCTTAAACTTGCAATAACGCATCCATTAAACATCATTTTACTCAATAATCCAACGTGGATTAAAATTCAATTCTAGCTTTTATTCTCCATACCTTTTCTGTTGTATTTCCGCATTGATATAATGCCACTCCGGATTTTTCTCCATTACATCTAATATATCGACAAAATTAAACTCCGACTTAACTGGATATAATTGTTCAATAATCCTCTTTATTAATTCAAAATCCTCCGGTGTATCCACTGTCCATCGATGATGGCTTAAATCTTCGATAAAATTCAGATACTTGATCCTGTACCGTTCAGGATGCCTTTTATAAATAAAAGTTGTAACATGTTCCCGGTCCGGTTGCTCCGCAGCTTCCCGAAAGCACTCCTCCAATACCTTGAACGGGCAAATTTCGATATCCAACCCTCGGGGGCACTTTTCCAACCGCAAATAATCACATTTATGGAGATGCTGCAAAAACCATCTTATACCTTCATCGCAAACCGCCGGATCAATCAACGGACAGTCCGACGTAATCCGTACTACAATGTCTGCCTGGAATTTGACGGCGGTTCCATAATACCTGGCTAGCACATCTTCTTCCGAACCACGAAAATAAGCAACGGAAAGCTGCTCACATAAATCAACAACGGGCTGATCCGTATCGTTGGTTGTCGTGGCAATGACAATTTCATCGGCATTTTTGATACGCCGGAGCCGCTCAATCTGATATTCCAGTAATGGTTTGCCCAAAACTTCCTTCAGAATCTTACCCGGCAACCGGGTAGATGTCATCCGGGCCTGTACAATTATGACCGTTTTCAAACTTAGCACTCCTTTCCCGTACAGTTTTACAACTTGGAGTACCCCTCCGAGTTCACTGTAAAATTTCTGTTAACGTGCTAATCACATAGTCTTGCTGTTCCGCCGTCATAGCTGCATATAAGGGAATGCTGACGGCTGAATTATAATAGGCTTCGGCCACCGGAAAATCGCCGTACTTAAACCCGAACTGCCGGTAATAAGGCTGGGTATGGACCGGAATATAATGGACGTTTACTCCAATTCCGGAGGCCCGCAGTTCCTCAAAAACTTGCCGGCGGCTTTTCCGCTGATAGACAGGAGCCAGTTGGACCACATATAAATGATACGCCGACAGGCTGTCCGGATGCTGCCAGGGTAAAATCAGGGGCAGATTTTTTAATTCCCGGTCATATTTTGCCGCAATCGCCCGCCGCTTGGCCACAAACTCATCGATTCGCTCCATTTGGCTAATTCCTAGCGCCGCCTGCAGGTCGGTAAGGCGATAATTAAAACCCAGTTCAATTTGCTGATAATACCAGGGACCTTGATTTTCCGACATCAGCTCCGCCTGGCGGGTAATTCCATGGCTGCGAAGTCGTATAAGCCTTTCATAGAGGTCCTGGCGGTTAGTTAAAACCATGCCGCCTTCGGCGGTGGTAATAATTTTCACCGGATGAAAACTAAATACCGTCATATCGGCAAACCGGCAGGAACCGACCTTTTGGCCCTGATAGGTTCCACCGATTGCATGCGAAGCGTCTTCCAGCAGGAGAAACCCGTATTCAGCCGCCAAGCGCTGAATCGGCTCCATTTCACAGGACTGGCCGGCAAAATGAACCGGTACAACCACTTTCGGCAGCCGGTTCTCCCGCTTTGCCCGCTTCAGTTTTTCCGCCAGACGCGTCACGCTTATATTGTATGTTCGGTTATCAATATCGGCAAAATCGACGGCAGCGCCGCAGTACCGCCCGCAGTTTGCCGAAGCAACAAACGTATTGGGGGATGTCCACAGCCACTCGCCCCTCTTTAAGCCTGCCGCCATACAGGCGATATGCAGGGCCGAAGTTGCGCTATTCACTGCCACCGCATACCGGGCACCGCAATATTGGGCAACGGTTTGTTCGAATTTTTCAATCGCCGGCCCTTGGGTAATCCAGTCCGATGCTAACACGGCCATAACGGCCTGGATATCTGCCTCGTTAATATCCTGATGACCATATGGTATTGGCTTCATTCAATCAGCCCCCGCAATTCTTCCACCGTCAAAAAGTGAGGATTGGTGCCGGAATTATACTCAAAGCCCGGTTCGACCGGCTGACCTTTCTCCCCTAAGCGGTTGACATCATAATTGACCGGCGCAAAAAAAGTAATAGATGGACGGATTACGTAATGATCCTCAAATTCGAGGGTCAAATGCGAATCATCCGCCGGGCACATCACTTCATGCAGTTTTTCGCCGGGACGGATGCCGATAATCTTGGTCGGCAACTCGGGGGCAACCGCTTTGGCCAAATCAACGATCCGGCTGGAAGGAATCTTGGGCACAAAAATTTCTCCGCCCTGCATCCGGCTAAAGGACTTTAACACAAAATCCACACCTTGCGGCAATGAAATCCAAAACCGGGTCATTCGCTCGTCCGTTATCGGTATTTCCCGGGCGCCCTCCGCCACCAGCTTTTTAAAAAAAGGAATAACCGATCCCCGGGAACCCATGACATTGCCATAACGCACCACGGAAAACCGGGTCCGGTGTCCCCCGGCCATATTATTGGCGGCAACGAATAGTTTGTCCGAAACCAATTTCGTCGCTCCATACAAGTTAATCGGGTTGGCCGCTTTATCCGTCGACAACGCGATGACCTGCCTCACGTTGTTTTCCAGGGCGGCCTTGATTACATTCTCCGCCCCGCGAATGTTGGTTTTGATGCATTCCATCGGGTTGTACTCCGCCGCCGGCACCTGCTTCAGTGCGGCTGTGTGAATGATATAATCCACCCCGCGCATTGCCTGTGACAATCGCGGCTCATCCCGGACATCACCCAGAAAAAAGCGCATGCAGGAGTCGGTAAATATCTGCTGCATTTCATACTGTTTCAGTTCATCCCGGGAAAAAACAATCAATCTGGCCGGCCGGTACTGCCGCAAAATCGTTTTGATACATTCCCGGCCAAAGGAACCTGTCCCTCCCGTAATTAAAACCGCCATTCCAGAAAACATATCAGCACCTCATCTGCAACTTTCATTTTATTGCCAAGAGTCATCTATCATATTTTTTCGTTCTGAATGTAGGCAATGGACTGTTCAATGAATTCTTTAATCCGTTGTGCAGCTTCCCTAACTTTTTCATAATAAAGACGATAGTCGGCAATGGCCGCCGGCACATCGTTATCTTCAGCATATAGTGCCTCATACCGCCGCCGCAGAATCTGATGCAGAAAATGCTGCTCAATCAGTTTGACTGCCGGACAGATATAGGGCTCCTGTTCCAACCGGCGGAAAATTTCATCAATGTTGAGCGCATATTGGTTTACTTTCGCGAAGTCTTTCTCCTGATAAGCTTGCTGCAGCTTCTTTAAGCGGTTGAGGGCGGACTTCGTATCCGCGACAACCTGATTGGCGTCCGCCAGACGTTGCTTAAGAATGGCAAGAACCTGCTTAATGGGCAGCTTATAAAAATCTTGTCGAGACTGAGAAATCACCGGCCGAACGTCAACTTCTCGCTGGCAGTGGCTATCCAATACTTCCCGCAGGGTCATGACCTGCATTCCTTCAATCAGGGCGCCGCCTTCCGTAGCATTAATATAAAGGCGATCGTTCTTTACCTGCACCCATTTTTCAAAAAATAAACGGTACTGATTAAACAAACGACTGGTTAGTACTTGTTCGCCTTGATTGGCCTTGACATACAAAAAACCGGCATTATCTCCGTCCTTATAGATTTTATTTCCGGCTTCGCCATAATTTGTCCCGGCTGCATGGGTACTGCCATCAGAAGCAAAAGCCAAATCCTGACCGACAAAAACAATCGGATTGGCTCCCATTTTGTAAGCTGCTGTCATAGCGCTGTGCGCCGCCGTCCCGCCCGTTTCCAGGTCTCCTTTATCTTCCACAACGCCATCGGGCCAGCTTAGAATAAAGGACTGGTTCGCGGCCACAAAAATGGGGCCGCGAAAAGCTTGCAGAATAGCCGGATAGGACTGAATATCGGTGAGTAGCACGGCGTCCTGGCCGCTGTATTCTTTGAAATGCTCATAGTTATAAACCATAGGATCAATACTGACAATGAAATCAGGGACAATCCCCTGTTGCTGCAGCGCTTTGACGGCTGTTCCTACGGCGATTAGCACAGCCTTTCCTTTTGCTTCCCGCAGCAGCACAATATTCTGATTGAGGGCCGGGCCGGCGGCGACTACAATCGCCGGGACGCCGGCGAATTTTTCAAATAAGGCGTTAACCCCCGGCTGCGTACAAAAATGATAAAAATTCTGTATTGTACTGGAAACCATATCGGGTCCAATTTTAGCTAAGGTCTGCATTTCCATAACGGCTCCATCGACAACCCGCTTGATCCCCTGCGTGGCCTGCAAATAAAAATCCTTATATACTTCCTGATGACCGGGTAATCCCGTCAGTACAATATTATGAAAACGGATCGGATCATAAAAATTGAAAAAGTTATTTTCCATCTCAATGACCGAATCGCCAACCTGAAGATTAACCCGCTGGGAAGAAAGGATACCGCGTAAATCGCGCTCCCGCATTGCCTGTTCAAACACGGTTTGATCTGGCTCAATCACAAACAGGGGAATTCGCTCATCCAATTGCACCAGCAGCGCTTCAATTAAATATCCAAGCGACAGACCATAAACGACAACCGCAACGCCGGCCTGGGCCTCCAGTTTACCTGCCACCCGCTGCGCTTCCCGGACCGGGTCCATAGAGCTGTGCAGAAAAACCTCTTGACCGTTTTGGGCAGTCACCCGCATGGTAGGCAATCCACTGCGGCTGGACAACAACTCAACTGTGACGCCGGTTTCTCCCTGCCGGGAGCTAACAATACCGTCAGGATAGCGTTGCCGGTAAATCTGCCAATTCTCTTCTTCCCACCAGTTTGGCTTTATATCCATAAATTCTAGCCCTTTCTTTCCTAATCACTTTTGCGCCAGCAAAAAGCTTACAAACAAGAGGTCTGTCTCCGTATCAATATCGATTGACCGTTTTTTGGGCATTTTATAGGCCAATGTCTCCGCCGTCAAAAAGCTCTTTTTCTTCAATAACCAACTCGTATGGGCAACGTAAACCGCTCCATTTAAGGCATACACGGACGGCAGGTCCTGCCGCCGGCTTGCGATCGTATCCATTGGCAGAACCGGCTGCAAAAAACCCTGTTTATCCGTATAAAACATCCAGTAAGGACTCTTATCCGGTTCGGTTACCGTTACGCAGGCGTTCGCCCGATGCCCGACGCATAATTCTATACAGCCGTCAATGTCTTCCGGGCTGCGCAGCGGCGATGTGGGCTGCAATAAAACCACATAATCATATCCCGGCAAGCTGGTAAGAGCATGCAGCACCGGTTCAATGCCCGGCGTATCGTCCCTGGCCAGTTCAGGCGGCCGCTTGAATGGCACTTCACAGCCCCATTTCCGTGCTGCTGTCATAATTTCGTCATCATCGGACGAAAGGATGAGCCGGTCAATATATTTAGATTTTTGAGCCGCTTCAATTGTCCAGACGATTAATGGCTTGCCGCCCACGGCGGCAATATTTTTTCGCGGAATTTCCTTGGACCCTCCGCGCGCCGGGATGATTGCCAAAACACTCTTATTCTCAATCATCCGAACACCTCGCCAAACTCGCCGTTAGCCCGTTCATAATCATTCATCTGCCCGATATCCATCCAGTATTCCCGGATCGGAAATGCCGTTGTCTCCCCATTATTATCAATGATTTTTTTAAACAGATTGGGCATATCGAAAAATTCTCCCGGCGGAATGAATCTAAGCACCTTTGGGTCCAGAACATAAATGCCGGCGTTGACAAAAAAACGTTTTACCGGCTTTTCATCAATGCCGGTAAGGCGGTCCTGCTCGATCTTTACGACTCCATAGGGCACCTGAAAGTTGTATTCGCGCACGCACATGGTCGCTTGGGCCTGGTGTATGCTATGGAAGTCAATCAACTGTTGAAAATTCACCTTGGTTAGCAAATCGCCATTCATGACCAAAAGCGGCTGTTCCGTCGCTTCCGGCAGCAGGCTCAAGGCTCCCGCCGTCCCCAGCCGTTTATCTTCGTGAATATAATCGATAAGTACTCCCCAGCGTGACCCATCACCGAAATAGTCTCGAATCATATCGGCTCGATAATTAACCGACAAATAGAATCTTCGAAAGCCGTATTCCATGAAATTCTCAAGAATCGTCTCTAATACGGGCTTGCCTCCTACCTTTAACAAGGGTTTGGGACACTCATCCGTCAGTGGCCGAAGCCGGCTGCCCAACCCGCCGGCCATGAGTACGACCAGGTTTTCCTTTTCCTCCATGTTGATCAAATTCTGTAATGTTTCAACTTGAATAATCCGCCCGTCGTCATCAATCACCGGAATATGGTTCAACCGCTTTAATTTCATAATCGCCAGCACAATGTCCCGCCGTTCAAACGATCTGGCCACGGTAGGGTGCGGATTCATAATCCGTTCGACCGGCTCATCCAGCTGGATTTCTTTCAATATACCCCGGCGAATATCGCCGTCCGTCACGGTTCCCAATAAATGATTCTCCGTATCCACAACCAGAGCGATCTGCATGGCTCCTGAGTCAATGATCTGCAACGTTTCCCGAATAGTTGTCACTGGCGTTACCGCGATCCGTTTCCAGTCAATCATTTTACTGCACCTCCCTGGCCGGCATTCCCGCAACTTTGACGTTGGCAGAAACATTCTTTACAACAACGGCTCCGGCTGCGATTAGACTGTTATGGCCAATATCTATTCCCTGAATAATAATTGCCCCCGTACCAATGTGAACCGCATCACCGACCCGGACTCCTCCCGACAGGGTAACTCCCGGCGCCACATGCACATGGGCGCCAATCCGGCAATCATGGTCAACAATGGCGCCGGTATTGAGGATTGTATTGGCGCCGATCCGGCAACCCGGCTGGACAACCGCTCCGGCCATGACCTGCACTCCCTCTTCCAGTGCAATATCGGCCGCCAATACTGCCGAAGGATGAATCACATTGAGAAAGCTATACCCTTTCCTCTTAAAATCAGTAAAAATTTGCCTCCGCAGAGTTGGCAGGCCCACGGAACCCAGGCCGTTAACCAGCCGGACTTCCTCCGGCTGATAATTGGCAATCACTTGGTCTGTACCAAGCATCGGCAAGCCGGCAATCAGAGTCCCTTTTTTGGCTGGGTCGGCGTCAGTCACTCCGATTATTTCAACTGACCGTAACCGCAGCATATCAATCAGAACGCGCGCATGGCCGCCGGCGCCAAGAATAATAACCGGTTTGTTCATACGCCAATCATCTCATCTTCTACATAATCCCGGTCTGCTGCCTTACCCAGCCATTCCCAGTAGTATAACGGTGAAATTCCTGTGCCCGGGCGTTTAGCCGTAAGATTCGCAACGTCAAACAATTCGCCTTTTTTAATCGGCCGGGCGGCTACCAGACTTTTTCTGGCCACCGTTTTATTTTTCGCTTCCGATGGAGCCGGTATTTTAGCTCCTTGACCGATGGCCAGTTCGACCTGACGGATAGCCTGAACCATTTCTTTCAGCTCACCGGGTTCCAGTGACGCTTTATGATCCGGCCCCGGCAAATTGCGGTCCAGGGTAAAATGTTTTTCTATAATAGACGCTCCTCTGGCTACGGCGCCAATTGCCGCGGCAATACCCGGAGTATGGTCGGAGAACCCTACGGATAAATGAAAAGCCGCTTTTAGCGTATCCATCCCTTGTAAATTCACTTCGTCAAACGGAGCCGGATATTCGGTCGTACAATGCAGCAAACTCACCTTTTGCCTAACAATATTCTGCCCCTCTGCCGAACAATATGCTTGAGCAAAGGCTTCCTGTCCCGGAAGATTATCAACGCCCAGATAACCAAAAGCCAATATTCCCAAAGCCTGTTCGGTCTCCCCCAGTGTGCTCATGCCCGTTGACATGATTACCGGCTTACCGGTGCGGGCAATCGCCAGCAGGAACGGCGCATTGGTTATCTCGCCCGAGGGAATCTTGATATACGGTAAATCCAAGGTATCGGCTAACAGGTTCAGGCTGTCCGTATCAAAGGGGGTCGATAAAAATTGAATTTGCCGCCGCCGGCAATGGTCCAGCAATACTTCATGCGACCGTTCATCCAGTTCCAGTTTTTTTATCATCGTATACTGAGATTCCTCCGCACCGGAAGTCCGCTTTTGGTAGGCAGCCTTCTCAGCCCCCCGGCTGACTATCTTATCCGCCCGGAAAGTCTGAAACTTTACCGCATCGGCGCCGCAATCCGCCGCAACGTCAATAAGACGCTTCGCCATTTCGATGGAGCCGTTATGATTCACTCCCGCTTCTGCTATGATATAAGCTTGCTTAGTCTTCATAAGATCTCCTTTATAAGCATAAATGCTTCGGCTGCTTTGAAACCAGCACTTACCCCGCGCAACTTCGCCAGAGCCGCAATCGCCTCGGCGCTGCGCGGAAAAGGAAATTCTCCCATCTCGCCGGCATAGAATCCTAGAACCTTTAATTTAGCGGCGATAAAATCTTCAATATTAATATATACATTCGGCCTAAAGCCATTGTAATCAGGATTTACGCCAAAGTCCGTTTCCGAAAGAGTTTCATAAGCCAATATCCTTTTTACGTAGGGGTAGCGGAACCATTTCGTGCAGGATACAACAGCGTCAAAAAGAAGCCGGTGGTCCGTATGAACGTCGCCGCGAGAAGGCAGATAAATAACTTCCGGCTGCGCCACCTGAAATATATCGCTAATGCCTTGAACAAGGTCGCCGAACGGAATCGTATCCAGCCGGGTTGTAGGAAACTTTAACTCTAACGTTCTATGGAAACCGTAAAACTTAGCCACAGACTGAATTTGTTCCTGTCTTTGATTGATTTGCACTTGGGAAAATCCCAACTCAGTCTTCATCTCCGTGGCAATCAGCCAGGTTACTTCATCCCCGTCATGAATGTGGCGCAAGAGCGTTCCTCCGCAGCCAAGGGTTTCGTCATCCGGATGGGGAGCAACCACGATAATTTTTTTATACATCAGTACGTTATATCCTTTACCAGTAATTTTTCGTCAATAGAAATTGCCGCCAATATACCGGCAATCTTTTCTGCCGCATGTCCATCCCCGTACGGGTTTATGCACCGGCCTACCTGGTCACGGTAGGATTGGTCAAATAAGGCCTTGTTTACAGCCTGGCAAATCGCCTCAATATCATGAGGAACAAATTGAACATTCCCGGCGTGCAATCTTCCCTTCTGGCGGTTTCCCACATTAACAACCGGTAATTTCAGCAAAGGAGCTTCCAAAATTCCGGCGCTCGAATTTCCTAAGAGACAGCCGGCCATTCGCATAAGATTGACAAATTCCAGCCGGGGTATATTGGGCGCTGCATAAACAAACGGGAGTTCCTTATATTCCTCAATCGCTTTAATTAACTGTTGCCCGCCGGCATCGGAATTCGGATAGCTGATGATGGTCTTAATGCCGAGTTTTTTAATCGCTTCTAAACTCTGTTTCATCTGATAATACGCCGCTTGCGTCTCCGTAGAAATGACATGCTGAATCAAAAGAATCAGCGGTTCATCCTGCCCAATTTCAAACTGCAGCCGTTCCGATAATTCCGTCCGGGATAAACAGGGCACCTTTAACAGCCTGTCCAAGCCCGGATTACCGGTATTAAATAAGCGGAATTCCTGTTCGCCCAGCTTTAATATCCGTTCGTAACTTTCCTGATTGGTCACAAAGTGAACGTGAGCCAGCTTCGTAACGGCATGCCGGACTTGATCATCTACATTGCCCACAACCCGGTCTCCTCCGGCAATGTGGGCGACCGGGATATTCATATAGGCGCCGGTCAATGCTGTGGATATAGATTCTTCCCGGTCTCCCAGCACCAACAGAAAATCAGGCTGCAGCCGGGTAACCGTCTGGATCATGCCTTGCAATTGGATAGCCAGTCCCTTAATCCGGGCGGAAAGACGATCGCTGTTGATAAGACTTTCAATCTCATCAGCAATTTTAAAACCGTCCTTTTTTATCTCCTGCACGGTATAACCATAATTTTGCGACAGGTGGGCCCCGGTAACGATCAATTCCAAATCCAGCTGGGAATGGTTCTGAATCGCCGCAAAGACGGACGACATGATATCATATTCCGAACGAATACCGGTAACCCCCAGGATCTTGCGTTTTTTCAATATCCCCCCCCCTTTCGGCCTAACATTACATAGAAAAATACTTCAGTTTAATAAAATGAAAACCGGAGTTCCCGGCAAATTGCCTGTCCTGCTCCCGGTCGCCGAAAAACACAATCTCGTCGGGATTTACGGTTTGCAACAACGGCAGCTTACTTAAAATTAACGTAGCCGGTTTTTGGAATTCCGGACCATATTTCCCGGAAATAAGAACGTTTTCACTTTTAACCCACCGCTTCAAGCGAAGTGCTTCCACCTTCTTCTGTTGTAAAGCAAAGGAGCCGTCGGTAACAATAAATATTTCATAATATCCATGTATATATTCCAGTAAACTCTTCATTCGCGACGGCAAGACTAAATTGGGCCGGAAGTTTCTGTAAATCAGAAGGCACTGCGCTATAGACCCCGGCCTATCCTCTGCTTTAACCGAATGTCGGGACAAAATTTCCTCAAAAATGCGGTTATACGAACTGCCCTTTTCCAGCCACCGCCGGATCATGGACTGGTAAACTTCGCTTTCCCCGGTCCGGCAGACCCTTGCCAGCAGTTGGGCTATCGGTTTATATACCTGCGCAATGAATTCAAACTCATCATATAAAGTCCCGTCCACATCCAGGCCAACCGCTTTAATTGTATCCCAGTCAACTTGAGGGAATAAAGACTTCAGCATAATATCTTCTCATCTCCAAACCATATTGTACCGGCTTGGGGATAATCGCTTCCCCTTGAATAAAATGATGAATCATCAGTTTTACCCAATTCTCTGAAGCCGCAAAACCCAACGCCATGCCGCCGGCAATACGCGGGTTGATTTCAATAAACCGGACGCTGCCATCGGCGCAAACAAAACATTGAAAATTGACAGGCCCCAGGAAAGGGATTTCCCGGCATATTTTCCGAATCCACATTATAATTTCTTTATTATATACGGTCTGCCCGCCGGTTGACTTTCCTTCCTTTACGGCAATTCGCCGGCGGGGAATAATATAAACCGGCGCTGCATCCCGGTCACAGAAAACGTCAACCGTGTACTCTTCACCTTCAATCAGTTCCTGAGAAATCATACCGTCCATATCAATTGGGTTATCCGTAATCTTTATGCCTTGGGAACCCCGGCCATGCCGAGGCTTGACCAGCGGATACTTTTGTTCCAAACCCGTAGCCGGAGTCGGCACGCCAATCTCCCGGAAAAAATTATAGGCAAGCCACTTGTCTTGAAACCGCCGGACCGTATCCGGTTCCGATAACATTACATAAATACCCAGCTCACGAAAGCGTTCTTTTTGTTGCGCCCACGCCAACAGAGTCTCGTCAAGGGAAGGAATCACCACATTGATATGAGCGGCAAGCAATGCTTTCGTAATCTTTTCCCACAGCTGGGGATCATGAACTGCCGGCATAACAAGGAAATCATCCGCCAAAAAACGGCCGGCACAATTTTCATCTATGTCCGAAGCGACGGCTAAACAGCCGGCGCTTTGAACGGCTTTAATCAAATAAGCTGCCGTCATACTGCCAGAGGCTTCTGTTAAAATTTTATACATCTAAGTAACCGCCTTTAATAATTTAAAGTAATTAGTATAGAAAATCAATTACATTTTCTTTAAAACTAAATGGTATCTTGATGTAAACTGGCCAGTCAGAATATTTTCTTTTCTAATAAGAAAGCTCTCTTTAACAGCAAATACTCCATGAATTAGTTCATTAATCTTCGTAAAATTAAAATAGGATTGAATCGTTCCGCACTCGTGCGGTGCCTTAACCAGTTCTTCTCCGGCATATTCTCGAAAGTGGCTCGAATCATCACCTGAAATAATATCACAATAAAACAGTCCGCCTTCCTTTAAAACCCGGGCAATCTCCTTTACAGCTTCTTTTGCAGTAGAAAAAGTCATGCTGTCTAAGACTCCATGACTAATTGCAAAATCAAAAGTTTCTTCCGTCCAAGGAAGATTCCGAATGTCCCCCTGTATGATTCTTTTTTCACTATCAACTAATCCGCTCTTAGCAGCCCACTCCCGGGCTTTGCGAATCGCATTCTCTGACAAATCTATACCAAAAGCCTCTATTCCCATATCTGCCGCATATATAATATGCCTTCCGATTCCACAGCCCACATCTAACATTTTAGGGTTCTCAATGTTACAAACATCCTTAAAGTTATTCAAATCAACCCGCTTTCGTATATATTTTGATACAAAACGGATTATCTCTTCGTGTGGATAAAAAACAAAATTATCCTTGTTTATATAGGACATATCCCATTCATACTTATAGTCGTTCATCTTTTACTCCTTCTTTAGTATTCTATAAAAAAACACTACTTGGAATATTGATAATTCTCTTCTCCAAATCTTCCGCAACACTGACATCCATACGCGGGCAGGACTCAAACATCGGCAGTTTGTACATCAGTGTCCAGGCCGGCCGGGTTGCAATGCCACAATCATTAGCAGCTTCCAGGATGACGTCCCGGTACATTTTGTTTTCTTTATCCAGCACCATGGTATTCAACCAGTAATTGCTCCGGGCAAACTCGGGTTCTCTAAAAACTCGAACCCCCTGAATACCGGTAAATTCATGGAAATAACGTTCAGCTAACATTCTTTTCTTCGCTAAAAAGTCCGGCAACTGCTCCATCTGAGCGCAGCCTAACGCCGCATTAATATTGGGCAGGCGATAATTATAGCCGATTTGGTCATGATAAAAAGCCCACCTATGCGGCACTTTCGCTGTGGTTGTAATGTGTTTCGCCAGCTTGCCGAGGTCCTCGTTATTGGTGATAATAGCGCCGCCGCCGCCGGTCGTTATGGTTTTATTCCCATTGAAACTCAAGGTGGAAAGTCCGCCCCAATTTCCCGTATGGCAGCCTTTATAGAAAGACCCCAGTGACTCGGCGGCATCTTCGACCAAATCCAGTTTAAATCGGACGCATACCTCAGCCAGAGGATCCAAATCCACCGGATGGCCAAACGTATGCATCGGGACGACCGCCCGGATCCGGCGTTTGGTTTTCCGGTTAAAACAGCCTTCTGACCGTACTTCAGCGATTTCCCGCAGATAATCATTTAGTTTGTGCGGGTCGAGCCCCAGCGTTCGCTCCTCACTATCGATAAAATGCGGAACTGCGCCGCAGTATGTTATCGCATTGGTCGTAGCAATAAAAGTAAGCGCCGGTACTAAGACCTCATCGTCGCGCTCTGTACCCACCAGCTTAAGCGCGATGTGCAGCGCCGCCGTCCCGTTAACCACGGCGACAGCCCGTTTCGCACCGGTATATTCGGCTAACTTTTTTTCAAATAAATCAACATATTTACCAACGGAAGAAACCCATCCGGTATCCAGACAATCCTTTACATATTTCCATTCGTTACCGGCAAAACAGGGTTCGTGGAGGCCAACCGATTTATATCCTGCTGGCAGGCATCGCTTTAATCCGTCGATAATTGCCGCAACTGCAAAACTATTGTCTGTCATAGTATTAAATACGGTTCAAAATAAACAATAAAGTTCATAACCGTATCTATTCCTCCTATCTAAAAAATTCAATGATTGTTTCAATGATCTTGTTCAAATCTTCGCTATCCATCGAATAATACAATGGCAATCGCACCAACCGTTCACTTTCCCGCGTCGTATAGCGGTCATTGCCGGAAAAGCGGGATACATTGACAGCGCCGGGCGCTGAGTGTAACGGAATGTAATGAAAAACACTCATCACCCCCTTCTCGCTTAACGCCTTAATAAATGACGTTCTTTCTTCTAAATTCTTTACTTTTATATAAAACATGTGGGCATTGTGCCCGCACTCTGCGGGAATTACCGGCGTCTCCACCCGCTTATCCTGTACTAAAACAGATAGTCTTTTTTGGTATTCATTCCAGCTATTCATCCGGTCTTGATAAATGGCGTCTATCGCCTCTAACTGAGCATATAAATAGGCGGCGTTCAGTTCGCTGGGAAGATAGGAAGAGCCAATATCAACCCAAGTATATTTGTCGACTTGGCCCCGAAAAAACTTTGTACGGTTTGTACCCTTTTCCCGGATAATTTCCGCCCGTTCAATCAATCTATCATCATTTACGGCTAAGGCGCCGCCTTCACCGCAGCTTATATTCTTCGTTTCATGAAAACTAAAACAGCCTAAATGGCCGATTGTCCCTAAATTTTCCCCTTTATACTTACTAAAAAAACCTTGCGCAGCGTCTTCAACAACCAATAGGTTATATTGAGCAGCGATCTTCATAATCCGGTCCATATCACAGGCAACCCCGGCATAATGCACCGGTACAATCACCTTGGTTTTGGGGGTTATAGCCTGTTCAATCAACGTTTCATCAATATTCATCGTATCCGGCCGGATATCAACAAAAACAATTTTTGCCCCACGCAATACAAAGGCATTGGCAGTAGAAACAAAGGTATACGACGGCATGATCACTTCATCGCCTGGTTGTATATCACATAATATCGCCGCCATTTCAAGCGCATGGGTGCAGGAGGTGGTAAGCAACAGCTTGGAGCATGGCAAATTTTCCTGCATCCATAAATGACACTTTTGGGTAAACGGTCCATCCCCGGATAATTTCCGATTTTCTAATACTTGCGCCAAGTAACTTAACTCAGTTCCGTATAACGGCGGCCGGTTAAAATTAATCATTTTTCTGCTCCCAACTCTTCATTTAATACACCATAAGAAATTTTATGATAAACATCTAAAGGGTTTCTAAAATGGAACCCGAGTGAAGAATATAAATTAAGGATTGCCATATTCGCTGCCGATATCGAACTGCTAATCTCATCATGGCCATCAAGAAATAATTGCTGGCAAGCCATACTCCAGAAATACTTAGCCAAACCTTTACCCCGAACTTCTGACTTTAATGCATGTAATACAATTTTATTTTTACAACAGCCGAAAAAGCCGGCTAACTCGTCATTTAAAAACAAACCCCAAACATTACCGGATTCATAGAGTGAGTTTAGCCAATTATCATACCGCAAATCCGCCAGTTCCCGGTCAATGTTAAAATCCCGGTGGAATCGTCCATGTGAAAAGGCGCCGTGAGCAATTTTCATAAGTTCTTGCCTGTTCACTTCCCGCGTAATAAAAATATGATCATGACTTAACTTGACAAGTTGATCCTGCGAACAATGGGGTTCTATTAACGTGTCGCAATAATAAAATCCATAATTATGAAGTAATTTTTTGCAAGACAGTGGATCTACCTTTATGGTAAAATGCCCTGTTGTCAAACAAGCTTCCCGTAAAGCCCTCTCAGATAAGGCAGTAATCTCAAACGTATTGATTCCAAACACCGTTGCATCCCATGGAGTAGCGATAAAATTCTCATGCATGGTTTTTCTCCCCTGACTATTGGCAAACTAAATAAAGATTAAAAACGATTATTGGAATAAATCAGAACTGTATATAGTAGTCAATATTTTCTCCATTACGCCGTCGGTATCAGAAATTGCCGCAGCCCGAGCCTTCGCCGCCTGCTTTTCTGTCTCCCTGAATTCCGGCTTTTGCCGCCATTTAGCAATAAATTTTTCAATATCAGTGAAGCTATGAATATGATATCGTTGCCCGGCAGTGTAAGATACGTCCCCAAACGGAAAGGTAAAAACGGGTAAGCCTCGGCTTAATGCTTCCGCTGCAGAAGAGCCGCCTCCCAAGCGCGGTGGATTTAAATAGGCATCACAACAATCATATACTGACGCCAGGTCTTTTCTATACATTAAATAATTCGTTTGCTGCTGAAACGTAATAAACTGAACATTAAATCGGGGAAAATTGTCAAATTTCCCAATAAAGCTTATAAATGTTTCCGGATTGCGGGCTAAAAATTCATGGATTTGCTGTGCATAGTCCATAGTGATCTCACTATCCAATCGATTGCCGACAACAACCACTGCAAAATTGTCCTCCGGTATTCCCAGTTCTTGTCTGGTACACAATGAAACCGGCGGCTCAAATTGGTAAGTATACTCCGTCTCAATAATTTGTTTTCTGTCGATGCCACATTTTTTTAAGAAGTCTTTATCTTGTTCCCCCAATTCCCGGGGCAGAAGATGAAAGGTTCCTTCCGTCACGGGCAATTCAAAGCTATTGGCCAAAGTGGCCACGGGAACCATACTGCTGCATAAGTCGGCCGTGATATTAGGAGCCCCGATGCTAAAAATAAATTCCGGTTTATTACTCGCTATAAATTCAAGAATCTTAGCCATCTCCTGCTCATTCGGCATTATATCCCGGCATTGATACAATGGAAATTGGGTAGTTATTTCGTTAAACTTTTCAACAAGAGTTGCTATCGACGGGTCGAAAACCGGCAGTAATGCAGCACGCGGCAATTCAGCCGTATTAATAATATAAACCTCTTTTCCCAGTTTCTTTAATGCACGATACCGGTCAATTACTGTTCGCGTAGGCCCATGACCGATATTTAAAAGTTGATTGGCCATTAGAACAATCAGATTCCGATTTCTCTCTGTTGCCGGAATCCATTGTTTATTATCTGCCAGCCGCCTTTTAAAACCCTGAAATATATGCTTATAAAACATATATAACTCAAGTTTAACTGTAGCCGACAACAATGCCGGTTTAACAAATGTCTTATGAATCAATTGCCAGTAAATGAAATATTTCTGCTGCAGTGTTCGTTCCGGACTAAGCGCCAACGTTATTAATTGGTGCAAATACTTTTCTTGTTCAGTAATTTCTAAAAGGCAAGATGAATGGTATATAGATAACTGTGGTTCATCTGTTTCTAATACCTCTTCTAAAAAATCAACACACTTTTTTTGTTGTTCACAATCTAAGCCTTTATATATTGCTTTGATTTTCTTAAAATTACTATGAGACAACGCAACGATCTTCCCAATGGACAGTTCGTTGTTAGTATAAAGACTGCATATCTCTTGCATTTCCCGGATAATGGCCTGCAAAATTGCAATCCCCCTTCTTTAGGCAAATCAGTGAATTAAAATTCATGCTTACAAAAGTATTTTTCCATATTTACTAAGACCTCTTGCATCATCCCGGCAGTGTCAAACAGTTTCCTGCCAAGACATTTCGCCTGCTTTTTTTGATCCAGATAAAAATCTGGATCATGAATGCATTTTTTCAGGAAGATTATGATATCGTCGGTAGTATCAAAAGACTGTTTCAACCATAGCTGGTAATAAACGTCGCCATAGGCTTGCGTAATAACAGGCAGCCCATCCAGCATGGCTTCCGCACCGGATGTGGCCCCGCCTTGCCGTTTTGGATTTAGGTATGCGTTACAAAGAGGGTAAATCGATTGAATATCGCCGCGATACCCTAGACAAACGGATTTTTGCCGCAATATTCTATGTTGCTCAGCCATTCTGTCATAATTTTGATATCCGCCAATAAATAAAAGATATACTTCCGGAATCTCCTGTACGATTTGCTCAAGCTGAGCAATAAAATCCGGGGTTACCTCCAAATCCAAACGGTTTCCGACCACACATAGAATAAATGCATCTTGCGGCAGCTTCAAATCGCGTCTCGATAGGCGTTTCTTTTCCTTCTTCATAAAAGTATAATGTATGGAGAAAACCCGTTCCTCCGGTATCCCAAAAGCCTGAAAAATTTGCCGGTCGCTGGGCAAAAATTTTCTTGGAACAGCCCAACAGTCCTTAGGATACATCGGCAGAACTCCACCACACGGGATGGCAACAACTGTTGTAAAATAACTGCATATGTCTGCGGTTAATGTGGCATCGCCAACAGAAATAACAAGCTCCGGATTAAACTCATTTACTAAATCAATAATCTTCTGGATATCTTGTAAATTAGGCATATTCAATTTTGATTGATAAAAAGGATACCTTTCATTTTCAAAATCTATAGTGTTATTATTGCTATATTCCTTTATAAAATCGGCATTAAACCAATCATAAAAAGCTAATGCAGTTTGCTTTATATAATCAGCGGAATTAATAATAAAAACCTCTTTACCGATTTTTTTTAGATTACGGCTATAGTCAAATGCATTTCGTGTAGGTGCATGTCCAATTTTCAATAGCTGGCTGGTAATTAAAACAATCCGGTTTTTATTCCGAAAATGTATCGGTTTAGGACTACTTGGCAAATGAACCTGGGCAGCAATCCCATCCACATAAGATTGATAATAGCGTCTAAAAATGATTATCTCATCAATATTAAACGTTAATTTATCACTAAACAATAGATTTTTTATATTCCAAAAAATGGAGGCTTTTTGCTGACAGTCTAACTGTTGAATAATTTCATTTTCCATCATCCGGAGAATATATTTTTTCTCCCGCGTAATTTCATAGGCTAAAGACAACAGCGAGATCTGGCATTGTGGCGAAACGCAGGAAAGTAATTTATGAATATACTCTATCGCCCTATTTTTAGAGGATGGCTCCAATAGCGCATAAGCTTTAACAGCCCGGTTTAATAATTCACGTATTACAGATAAATTTTTTATATGATAGGCAAACGGAATCAGGCTAATTGCCGCAATATCCCCCGGCAAGGCATATTCTAAAGACATTAGACAGCCTTGACATGGTGATGGAAAGTAGGAAAATAACTTTTGTGTAAATTCCAATGCATTTTTTTTAAGGGATGATTCCAATAACAGATAGGATTCCATAGCATAATTTAATAAATCATACAGTACCACCGGATTTTTTATATTATAGTAAAAAAATGGCACGAGAATTAATGCCGAAATTCCTACGGGTAGACTATATTTATCATTAACATGACAGACTAGGGCTTGAAAAAAATTATTTTCAATGATATCATCCAGATTTTCTGACGGACGGACATACGACACGGATTCTGCCACTCCTAGTTGGTAAGGACAGATGAATAGAATATAATTCACCAGCAGGGATATAACATGTTTCCAGTCATCGAAAACAATCTGAATCGCTTTAAGCCCAGGGGTATGTTCCAGACCGGTAAAATCATTCAAACCAAGAATCTTCTCCCGATCATTTATTACCAAGGTTTCTCCGGCTTCAACCGCCGCCTCAACATACAATATATAATTGCCGATATTCTCGTTCTGACTATGATACCACGCAAATAAAAACGGTTTATTATTGCATAACAGCGAAATGGATTCACAATCTTCATATTGTTGCTGAATGCTCTTTACAGCGGCATCTAGCGTATCAAAGTAAATCTGGTTTAGGTCCTTTTCTTCGAATAAATGGATTGTGTAGCCTTCTTGCTCAAGTTTGTCCAGGAACGCCGAAAAACGATTACGGTCCTTAATTCCGCCAACGAGTGCCAGCAAGATTTTAGGCATCAATATCATCCTTTTATTTATTAATTCTACAAATTATAGATTTCTGCTTTATAATGTACTAAATTTTCTTTTTTGGTAAACCAGGCTACCGTATCGAGCAGTCCTTTTTTCAAACCATCCTTGCCGCCATACAACGGTTCCCAGGTTAGAAGCTTTCTTGCTTTCGTATTATCGGCCCACAAACGCTCCACTTCACTTTTGACCGGACGCAGTCTTATCTCGTCGGTTACAATCTCAATGTCTGCTCCCATGACTTCCGCAATCAGTTTCACCGTTTCACCGATGGATATTTCGTAGTTGCTGCCAATATTAATTACTTCACCTATCGCGGTCTCGGACTCCGCCGCCGCGATAAATCCCCGTACTGTGTCCACTACATAATTAAAATCCCTTGTCGGATGTAAGGCCCCCAGTTTAATTTTCCGCTTGCCACTGGCAATCTGAGTAATCACAGTAGGAATCACGGCGCGTGCTGATTGGCGTGGACCATAGGTGTTAAACGGACGGATAATCGTCACCGGCGTGCCAAAAGCATAATGGAACGACATAGCCAGTTGGTCGGCACCAATTTTCGTTGCCGAATAGGGAGACTGTCCCTGTAAGGGATGCTCTTCCGTAATGGGCACAAATCGAGCCGTTCCATAGACCTCACTGGTAGAAGTATGCACAATTTTTTCCACATTGAGTTCCCGTGCTGCTTGCAAAATATTCAATGTTCCTTTTACATTCGTATCCACATAAGTATCCGGCGAATGATAGGAGTACGGTATGGCAATCAAAGCTGCCAGGTGCAATACGGTATTGCAGCCTTGCATGGCCGTTTTCACGCCATGTGGATCGCGTATATCGCCGGTAAAGACCTCAAGGCTGTTTTTAATGTCTTGCGGCAATGTATCCAGCCATCCCCAGGAATTAAAAGAATTATATAAAACAAATGCCTTTACTGAATATCCCCGGCGTACTAACGCCTCCGTGAGATGCGACCCGATAAACCCGTCCGCACCAGTCACTAATATTTTTTTCCCGCTTGCTTTCATCATAAATCCTTTCCTTTAGGCTAACCGCTAAAGTTAAACTCCGGCTAAAATCGGTATGTCGACTGAAGACGCATTTTATTATGGTTGGATACCATGTGTTCACGGGTCTTTACGGAACGTGCCTCCAAAATACGGCAGCATTGCTGATTATTGGCCTGTATTTCCGTCAGCAAAAATCTTAACTCTTCAATTATGGACTGTTGCCTGTCTACAAGACCCATTCCATCGTGCTGTAAATACTTAGCCACAATTTCGGTCTGAATCAATAAATCGTTAAAAATCGTCACGTCTTCATTTTCCAGTGCAATCAAACGTTTTTGTGAAAGACGATGCAGATTCCGGCAATGTGTTAAGATCAGTTCCTCGTTCCGGTTCACCCAAATTCCTCCCTACTTATGATGTTGTCGCAACCGGTTTTTTTAAAATAATGGCATCCCAGCCTTCTTTTAATGTTGACAATACATCAATAGCGTCCTGAATGAGGGCCGTATCCTTACTGACATTCGCCTGTACCAGCCGCCGGTTGACAAACTGGTATAGCTTGCGTAAATTTTGCGCAACCTCGCCGCCGGCTTCCATATTCAGCGTATTATTAAGTTCCGACACAATATTTTGCGCCTTAATTAACGAACGATGCGCCTGCTCTATATTTTTCGCCGCAATGCTGGCCTGAGCGGTATGCAGGTTTTTCAACGCTCCGTCATACAGCATGATAATAAGCCGCCCCTGGCTCGCTGTCTCGACTTGCATGCGTTTATAATGGTCATACGGGTTCATTTTTTTCCTCCTCATTCTGTTCGATTTCTTTAATACAGACTTCAATAAGTTCTCTAATTATCGCAGCCCCTTCCTTAAGAACAACATAATAAACTTTATAATCCTCAATGGCGGCGCGAAAATCGTCATCTCCGGCATAGTCTGCCTGGTAAGTCCGGTAAAAAACTCCATGTATATCGTAATGATCAAAACACTCGGCAAGAGGACAGATATATTGATCCCGTTCACACCGTTTATATATTTTCCGCACACTACCCAAGTATTTCTGCATGAGGGGTATTTGTTGCTTTTTGCAAGCCGTTTCCAGTTGATTCAAACGTTTAATCGCCGTCTTGGCGGCAAGGCCCGCACGCTTAGCATCCCTCAGTCTCAATTGCAGCCGCTCCGTCAATGGTGCTACAGGCGGTTCAGAGAAAGAATCCTGTGCCTGACGGATAATCGCTTGTACCTCAACCGGCTTACGGCAATACTGGTCAATTACATCCCGTAAAGTCATCACTTTAGTTCCGGCAATGTACGCCCCACCCTCAGTGGCATTAATATACTCACGGTCCCCCTTTTCCCGTATCCAATTTTCAAAGAATATCCGGAATTGATTAAATGTACGGTCGGTAAGCACTTGCCCGCCATCGTTCGCTTTCACATAAAAATAATTTAGATTTTCCCCCCCAGTATAGACCCTATTTTCCCAATTCGTTCCGGTAGCATGCGAATGACCATCGTGAGCATACGCTAAATCCTGACCGACAAAAACTATGGGAGCGGCTCCCATCTTATAGGCGGCTACCATTGCGCTGTTGGCTACTGAACCGCCGCTTTCGTTAAACCCTTTATCCTCTACAATACCATCTAACCAACTTGAAACAACCGTACGTTCCGCCACAAATTCCGGCCCTTTAAATGTCTTCAAGATCATATGATGGGACTGCATATCGGCAATTAACGCAATTTGTTCCGTTACAACATTTTTAAAATGTTCGTAATTCAATGGATGCGAATCAATGCTAACCAGAAAGTCCGGCACAATATTATGCTGCTGCAAGGCCTTCGCCGCTGTGCCGACTGCAATGATCACTGCTTTTCCCTTTGCCTCCCGCAACAAGGAAATGTTTTGATTTAATGACGGTCCGGCCGATACGATAATCGCTGGAACACCGGTAAACTTACCATATAAAGTACGAACACCCGGATGCTTATAATAATCCCATAGATTAAGAATTGCGTTGGATATCATATTGGGGCCATAATGGGTCATGGTAACCAGATTAAAAAGCTTTGAATCAACTATAGCCTTCACGGTACGTATTACCTCAAGGTGATGCTCACCGTAAACAGTTTGGTAGCCCGGTAATCCGGCCATTACTACTCCAGTATATCGGGCCGTATCATAAAAGATGAAAAACTTATCCCATATTTCCCTGATGGCGCCTCCGACCTGAATATATACCCGGTCGGAACACAACACATGACGTAAGTCCCGATTCCGCATAGCCTGACAAAAAACTGCCCGGTCCGGCTCAATAATAAAAAGCGAAACTTTTTCTTCAAACCGCTCAAGCAGGGCTTCCGCTAAATATCCCAGACCCAATCCATACACGATAATTGCCGTACCGGCTTTAGCCTCCATACCGGCGGCAATTCTGGCAGCTTCCTTGACGGGATCAACGGAACTGTGCAAAAAAACCAGCCCGCTCGCCTCTGTTTTTATTCGAATCGTCGGCAGGCCGGAACGACTTGGCAAAATTTCTACATATTGATTGCTATCGGTAAAAATTTCTTTTTTGTTATACCGCTCCCGATATGCGGACCAATTTTCATTCTCCCATGCATTTTCCAGTACATCCATTAAGCTAGCTAATCCTTTCTGCATAGCGTTGTTGTACAGCTATTAATACAGTTTGCGCCGTTTGAATCAACGGCATTAAATCATATTCCACCAAATCTGCCAGCAGGGAATAGTCTTTATTCTCCATTGCCTGGCATATCCCGCCAAAAATCCTGGGAACGGCGGTTAGAATAACAGAAACAGACAAATTCTCACCCTCACCCAATGCCGCCGAC
>NZ_UPPP01000022.1 GCF_900476375.1 Allolucifera butyrica
CAATGCAGTATTTCGCTATACAGACAAAGCATTTAATACTCCCAATAAACCTAGCTCCATGAATGAACAGTACCGGTTCCTGCTTGACAGTACCGCCAAA
>NZ_UPPP01000047.1 GCF_900476375.1 Allolucifera butyrica
AATGCTGGAATCCATTTTCCTATGCAAATATGCTTAACTACGAGGTGACATTTTCTCACGATAATTATCCCTATTTGGGGGTGACATTTTCACAAGTTAT
>NZ_UPPP01000089.1 GCF_900476375.1 Allolucifera butyrica
GATGGCTAAACTCCTGATTCTCCAATATTTGTACAACTTATCCGATGTCAGGGTAATTGAAGAAGTGTCACTCAACTTGGCCTATATGTGGTTTGTCGGCATAAATCCTGATGAAGAACTGCCAGATGCAAGCTTGCTTGCAAAATTCAGAACGCAAAGACTTAAAGATACCAGTATGGATGATATTATTCAGGAAGTAGTTCACCAATGCATTGAGAAAGGCATTATTAAGAGCCATGGACTTAGCATAGATGCTACACATACAGCAGCTAATACCACAAAAAAAGTGCCAGAACGAATTATGAAGCATCTGGCGAAAAAAATATTTAAAACATTGGATAGAGAAAACGGAAAAATACTTTCCGAAATGGATACCAATATACCCGACTATAAAGCAATGGAAAATCATGAAGAAGCGAAGACTGTAATGAAAACCTATTTAGAAGAAGTGATTGCTAAAGTCCAAGAAAGCAATGAATTTTCCGATATGCCATGCACACAAGATGCGATTACCGAAGCGACGAATATAATTAGTGATGAAAAGTTTATATTGCAAAAGGGAATTCGCTCACTTATCGACCAAGATGCACGGGTTGGTTATAAATCAAAAACGGACAGTTTTTTTGGATATAAAGTAGAATTTGCCATGATTCCAGAAGAACGGATCATAACGGCTATAGAAGTAAGTGATGGAGCCTATGTAGATGGCAGCAAATTTGAAGATTTATATAAACGCACAAAAACAAGCGGCTTTGATATAAAAGAATTTTATGGCGACAAAGGCTATTTTCGCAAACCAATATTGGATATTTTAAAAGAAGACCAAGTGGAAACCATTATTCCAGTAAGTGCTTCCGTGTATAAACTTGATGACAGCAAATTCAGCTATAATAAAGATAGCGATCAATGGTTTTGCGAAAGGGGTAATTATACAATTTCAAAGAAATGTCGGCGGCAAAAAAACAAAGCGGCCATGTTAACCTATACGTTTGATAAAAAAGTGTGCATAAACTGTCCCAATATAAACCAGTGTATTAATGGAAAATCTAAAGTAAAGCAGTTGTCGGTAGGAATCAACGCTGGAGAATATTACGAATACAGTCAACGATCCAAAACGGCTGAGTTTCAGGAAAAGTATAAAAAACGTGCCAGCCATGAATGGAAGAATGGTGAAATGAAGCGTTTTCATGGTTTAGACCGTGCTCGAGGGTATGGTCTGCGGAGCATGACCATTCAAGCCAAACTAACTGTGTTAGCGGTTAATTTGAAAAGAATAGCATCTCTGGTATCCTCTTATTTTGCTTGTTTTAAGCAAAGTTTTTTCTGGATAAATATATTTTTAAGAAATTTTCGTTGTGAATTATCGAGGTCTGCTTAGAATAGGGCTTTTTCAGTGGTTTCGAACCGTCCCCTGACTCACACTCACGCGCCAAAATTGATCGCCTAGTATCCTTTATGACATCGTTTATCGTATAGGTGTAATTTCAATTGAGAAATATTAAGCCGAGTTGCTCCAAAAGTAGTTCAGGCGTATAACCCCTTACATTCCTTTGAAATGAATAGAAATCTTTGCTTAAAGCCATCAACAACATATCCGCTCTAAAGACACTGTTAAGATAATTTTGTTCGTTTGCATGCATTTCGTCAAATAGTTCAACAAATAATTGATGCAAGTCGTCATGTAAAGGGCTCTGCATTCGAGACTTAAATGAATTTATCGGCGTTGATTCCTCGACCCCGGTAAGCAATTGTGCCTTTTTTTCTCTGAAACGAATAAATAAATCAAGCAGCCCCCTAAGCCGTTGATCTGGCGCATTTTTCCGGTTTGCCTCCAAGTATTCATCAATATCATCGAAAAGAAGAACAATATTATCCTTAATTAAATCCAAGCATAACTCACTTTTATTTCGATAGCGGCGATATAGCGTTCCCGGACCAATCTGTGCTTCCGTGGCAATTTGATTCATACTAACTTGTTCGACACCATTTTGTTCAAACAGTCTAAGTGCTGCATCCAATATTCGCTGACGGTTCTCAGCAGCATCACGGCGTTCAGGACGGGTATGCTCTATATTTTTTTCATCCATTCGTTTTTCACTCCTGACATTTATTTCGATATTCCATTGACAAGTGGAGACATCTCCGTTTAGTATAAAAGGAGAACTCTCCGCTTAATCATAATCTATTGAGGAGGATTTTACAATAATGCAAAATCAAACTAATAAAGCTGCTCTGTTGGTCATGGATTTACAAAATGGTATTGTATCGCGTTTTGCAGAAGATGGGAAAGTACTGATTCCGTTCCAACGAGCTGTCGAGGCCGCTCGCCGACATTCTATTCCAGTTATTTTTGTGAGAGTCGCATTCCGGGAAGGCTATCCCGAAATAAGCGCCCAAAATAAGTCGTTTTCAACCATTACAAAACGCGGTGGAATGACGATTTCCGAAGATTCGTCGCAAATTCACGATTCGCTGGCGCTTCGTCCCGCTGAGCCCGTGGTGACCAAATTACGGGTGAGCGCATTTGCCGGTAGTGATCTCGAGGTTATTCTCCGCTCCCATAGGATCGATACATTAATCTTAACCGGCATTGCCACAAGTGGGGTCGTACTTTCCACTCTGCGGGAAGCCGCCGACAAAGATTACGGTCTAATCGTACTTTCCGACGCCTGTCTGGACGCAGATCCGGAAGTTCACCGGGTGTTAATGGAGATTGGCAAATCACTCCACAAAAACAGGTTGCCGTATACACAAACGCCAAATGCCGTTGCATACGGTAAATATATTGAGAGCTATAAAAAGGGGTGCGTAAATTGAAAATCAAATGGTTAGGCCAATCATGCTTTCTGATAACTTCGGAAAATGGAACAAAAATACTCACTGATCCGTTCAAAAATATGTTGGGTTATAAGTTACCTGAAATTGAAGCGAATATCGTATCTACCAGTCACAATCACAGCGACCATAATAATATTAATGCAGTCAAATGCAGCTTTACCCATTTCAACGAACTGGGTACTTTTGATGTAAATGGTATTGCTATAAAAGGGGTAGCAACATTTCATGATAAGGCTTTGGGGACCAAGAGAGGAAAAAACACGATATATAACTTTAGTATTGATGGAATCAATGTTTGCCACTGCGGCGATCTGGGCCACGTGCTAACAGATACTCAGATTAACGAAATAGGAACCGTAGACATACTCCTGCTCCCCACTGGCGGACGCGCCACCATTGGTGCACTGGATGCTGTTCAAGTCATGAAGCAGCTGAATCCGGCAATTGTGATCCCGATGCATTACCGGACAAAGGCGTTCGGGCTGCTTGGCTTTTTATTTGAAAAGGTCGATAAGTTCATTGCTGCTTCGGGGTTAAAGACGAAAAAGTGTGAGGAACTGGACATTGACAAAGCCGATATAAAAGAATCCAAAGAAGATAAAGAGATTGTTATCCTTCAATATGATTGAGATCAGACAGCTTTGAACATAAGGAGAGTTATATTCATGCCGCTTTGGAAAAGAAATTTAATCGTTTGCTGGTTTGGAATTTTCGTAGCAGCTATCGGAATGAGTCAGATCGCCCCTGTATTGCCGCTTTATATACAGCATTTGGGTGTTCATAGTACATCTTCCATCGCCCAACTTTCAGGCGTTGCTTTTGGTGTTACCTATTTAATTTCAGCTATTTTCTCACCAATTTGGGGGCATTTTGCCGATAAAGTTGGGCGAAAGCCAATGATTCTGCGGGCAAGCCTGGGTATGGCATTGGTTATCTCTTGTATGGGATTTGCGCCGAATATATATATACTAATAGGATTAAGATTGTTGGAGGGTGTTATCACAGGTTTTAGTACAGCGTGTACCGCTTTAATTGCCACTCAGACGGATAAGGAACACGCGGGATATGCTTTAGGCACACTTTCAACTGGAAGTATTGCCGGTTCTCTACTTGGCCCAATAATTGGCGGATTTATAGAAGAGACCCTTGGCTTTCAACCTGTATTTTTCATAACAGGTGCCTTACTGCTGATTGCATTTATTATGACCGCCTTATTTGTAAAAGAATCTTTTGTCCGTCAGGATAAAAAAGCAAATAGTATCAAGAAGATATGGGAAGATGTCCCTGAAAAGAGTTTGACTATTATTCTGCTTGTAACCTTTTTCATTTTAACTCTAGGGTTATATTCTATAGAACCCATCGTAACTGTTTACGTCACCCAATTAACCAAAGGTACTGCTACTGCTCATGTCGCACTGTTGGCCGGATTAGCGTTCTCCGCCTCAGGGCTGGCAAACATAATTTCAGCTCCAAGGCTGGGCAGACTTTCTGATAAAATAGGTGCGCATAAAGTTATATTAATTGCGCTCATTGTTGCCGGAATCATTTATATACCACAAGCCTTTGTAAAAAATCCATGGCAATTGATAGGGCTGCGCTTTTTATTGGGCTTAGCGATAGCTGGGTTGAACCCTTCTATTAATACCCTTGTTAAGAAAATTACACCAGATTCACTTGTAGGTGGAGTTTTTGGTCTTACCATGTCTGCCGGATATCTGGGCGTATTTGGTGGCTCTGTTTTAGGCGGGCAGCTGGCAGCCTATTTAGGTATTTCATATGTCTTTTTTGCAACCAGCGCATTGCTGCTGATAAATGCAATATGGGTGTATTTTAAAGTGTATAAAAAGCTTTGCTACACCTAATATGGAGTTTTTAAATTTTCAGGGCTATGATGGCAACGGTCTCCCAGATATAGAAACACACAAAACAAGGCCCCAACCCTTGCATTACACAAGGATTGAAGCCCATTTTACACCGTTATCAGTGATACGGTTCTCCGTATCTAATAATAAAGTGGCTGGATTAAAACAGTATATTAACAGCCGTCATTATATAGTTTGCTTATTGCCGCTAGAGGCAGGAGGCAATCTTTTTAGTTTTCCTATTACATATTCTGAAAGTAAGAAACATAGTACCATACATGAACCTGCCACTAAAAGATATTTAAAGAAAACAGGTAACTGTATTTTTAGTGCCATATAAGTAGCAGATATTACGATCAGTTGGTGAATGTAGTACATGGTATAAGAATTGGCCGAAAGTCTGCGCCACAGATATGCACTGCTATCCACATATCGATGAAAAAAGGCTATAAAAGCAAACACAGCAGCAAGGCAGAAATAGGAATGGAGTGCTGCATTCCCTACTTTTAATAAAAGAGGAGTGGTATCTGCAAAAGTAACTCGGTAAACAAGAAATACTATCAACAATATAATTGCGGCGCTGAACCATCGCCCCAATCGCGGCATATAGCCTCCATCTGTAAACCATAAATTTTTCCAGGCATATATCCCTAAAACAAAATAACCAATGTAGGCCCCAAACCGAGATGGCTGCAGAGAGATGATATATAGTTTATTAAACCAGGTATCCGGAAGAAAGAATAGACTAGGAATAAAGAAACTGACTGCCATAATGAATCCAAACAAAGGGAAAAAATATCCGGAAGGCGCTTGCGCTATGGCTTTTCGCTCAAAAATAGCCGGGTTCATAGTATATAATATCGCCACACCTAAAAAGAAATAACTTAATTCACCTAAAAACCAATAATGAGCATGGTTAAAGATAACGGGCGTAAAAAACATCGTTTTTACGTAAAGAAAATACTCTGGTGGTGTACTAGACCGGCTATACCAAATCATATAAGTAATAACCGGAGCCAGAAACAACACACCACCTATCCAGGGAAGAACAATACGGAAAAATTTGTCTTTAAGAAATACTATGGTTCCCTTTCTCTGCAGGACAGGTACTGCAAAATAACCGGCAATAAAAAACATAATAGGCATAATATAAACATCTGTTGCCATAACAAATAAAGTAAACAAGGAACTGTTCTGCGTATCCACGACATACCACCATTGAGGGGCATGCGCCATATAAGTAATTGAGACATGAAAGGCAATAACCAACAGAACAATAAAAGCACGTAAATTATCTAAAAAGTATATTCGGTTACCCGTTCTGTTACTAGCACTTTCCACACTACTTTTCATAAAAATTTTCATTCCTTTCTCTATGTACCGCAAGCGGCCCGCCGCTCAAGGCACAAAAATGTATGAAAGTATTAAATCTATACCTATTTTCCGAAAAACTATGACCATTTCTCGTTTATCTCAAAATGCCTACACCCTTTATTTCCCATAAAAAACAAAACTCCTGCCAAATTCTATATTGAGGCAGAAGTTTATTATTCCATTCGCAAAAATACAAGGTGTTAAAAGCCTGGGCGTTTGGATTTCCCTGAGAATATACATAATCAGGCTTTTAAGGGCATACCTAGGCAGAACCGATGTCCGCGGTCAATGCAGGACCCTCTGGCCTCCAGCCCAGCCGTTCCTGGGTCAGCACACTTGACGTTGGATTATCGGTTGTCACAAAGGCGGAAAGCCAGCCAAAGTGGGCATCTGCCTCTCCCCGGGAAATACTTACCACCGGTAGATTCAGTCGGCGTCCGATGGCATCGGCAATGTCCCGGAACAATACGCCCTCCTCACCAACTCCGTGTAACTGTGAGCCGGCCGGGGCGGCTTCCACGGCTAACCGAAACAGATGCGCCGCATCAAGCCGATGTACGGCGGGCCAGCGGTTCGAACCTTCGCCGACAAAGGCTGACACCCCCTTCCTGCGGGCAATGTCGATGAGTACCGAAGCAAAGCCATGCCGATTGAAATCATGTACGCACGGCGCAAGCCGCACGACCGAGGATCGTACTCCGCGCTCAACCAGCGCAATTGCCGCATTCTCCGACGCGGCCCGGGGAAATTCAGCCGCCCCCTGGTCCTCTTCCGTTGCCAAACGCCCTAGTGACGGGACCGCCAATGTTCCGGAGGTAATTACGAAGGGCTTGCCGGACCCGTCTAGAGCGGCAC
The DNA here is from genome assembly GCF_900476375.1 of Allolucifera butyrica. Classification (GTDB taxonomy): domain Bacteria; phylum Bacillota; class Negativicutes; order Sporomusales; family UPPP01; genus Lucifera; species Lucifera butyrica. Next base: position 6,930 of record NZ_UPPP01000089.1, read on the forward strand.
CCATCGCTTCAATGGCACGCAAATCAGCAGCGACGGCGCCGGCGTAGTTGCTGAAGTCATGTATGAATGCCAGGTGAATGACACCGTCCGCAGCGGCTGCTCCTCTGCGCAGGCTGTCGAGGTCATCCAATGAACCATGATGTACTGCAGCCCCGGCAGCCGTTAACGCTGCGTCACTCTTGTCGGAACGGGCAAAGCCGACGACTTGATGACCCACATCGATAAGTTCGCGAACAACCGCAGATCCTATGAAGCCTGTTGCACCTGTGACAAAAATACGCATAATAAATTCCTCCTTGCGCTAGATCCAAGTCTAGACTATTTAATAATTACGGTAATTGAGATAATTTTACTTTAGGATGATGATACCGTTGCTTGCTTTGAGTTATGTCTTTATAATTGATGGCTTTTTGCGGACACCAATGAATACACGCAAGGCAACGTTCGCAGTTATGCTTGAATGTTACTTTTTCATCTACAATCTCAATATTTTTTACTGGACAAACCGAAACACAAATGCCGCATTTTGTACAACATTCTGAAATGCTATAATTTTTATCAGTAAACTTGTATTTGGCAACTGATTTTTTATGCATCGTCTTAAAAAGAAAAGCAAGAGGTCCCGAACCGCCTTTTATTTTACATTCCTTTCTGCTCTTAATGGCTTGAATGATGCCACTAAGCCGAGTGTCAGCCTTCGAGAGCAGTTTGGGCAGTTTATCGGTCTTTATATCAACCATCAGTATGTAAGTTGACAAAATAGGCAGTTTAGATCCGTAATGTAAATATCCCCCTTTTTCTTTCAGGATATTATCGACATCAGCTAAGCTTGTACCAATAGCTCCCCCGCAGGTGACCACCGAAAAGAAATAAGCATTTTTATTGAAATCACCGCTTTTAATAAATCCTTGTACCATATTGGGCAGTCCAAATGCATAAGTAGGAAATACAAAACCGATTACTTCGCTATTGCATTTATAATTCATTCCGACTTTGGAGATTGGTAACACATCAGTATCACCTAAAGCAGCGGCGATATCAAGGGCGGTTTGCAGACTATTTCCTGTTGCAGAAAAGTAAAAAATCGTTTTCTTCATGTTCACATACCTCACCATTGATGTTATTTAAATTTATAAACCAGTTCCCCTATAAGGCTAATCATTCAGGCTTTTGCACATTTCTATTGAAACTTCATTTCTTGTCCTTTATTTTCCGTTACAATTTACAAATGGCATCGTTTGTACCCCTCTTTTAAATGAGTGTCTAGTTAGTCATTTATGAGTAAAAAATTATGCAATCATTCGCCAAAAGGCATCGAACGCATCCATACAATGTTTGTCTGCGTTGGCCGAGTCATGGATCATGAAGTTGATTGTCGTGTCAATAAGCGCACTCATCAAGGCGACGATGAACTCTAGCGGAGCATCACGCATCGGTCCATTCTCGCGGCTCCGTTCCAGAAGCTCACTGATGTTAGTGAACGCGCGGCTCGCAGCCTGATGGCTCTCCGGGGTGATATCGTCTGATACGTATAAATGCGCGAGCGTCCTGCGTTTTTCGGGGTAGGACGTTGCCCAGCGCAGCAAGTGGGACCACATATAGAACGCCTGTTGGCGTATGTCACTCTCTTTCGGGAGTCCATCTAAGGCGGCCGTGGCCATCTCTGCTTTAAGTTCTAAGTAAAGCTGGTTCAACAAGTCGGCTTTCGTCTCAAAGTAGGTGAAGAGTGACCCATTAGAGACGCCAGCCTCCTTTGCAATCGCTGCCGTAGCTCCCCCTAGCCCCTGTGCGGCGATTATGCGTATCGCCGCTGACATTATCGCATTCCGTCTATCGTCACTTCTTGGTCTGGCCATACTTTTTCTCCCTAAGCTGTATTACTAAATATATTATTATATTATCAGAGAGTGGCCAGTCAGTCAATATTCTGCGATCTATTTTCTTACCCTTTAGCTTTCTAACCTTCCCTCAAATCTTCCCAGGCTCCTATGTTAATCCTAATGCAACTTTTCAATTTTATTTTTCTAACCCTTCACGAGCCGGATTGTAATAATAAAATAGCACCGGTACAGCTAAAATTGATATACAGCTGAAAACGTCTGAAATAAAAGATACATGGAAACCAGATGAACCATACCAGAAGAACAAATATGCCAATACGAGGAATAATAACCGCTTTCTGGTTCGTAAATCGGAGACCCCCATTACCACATACGCTCTGGAAACTTCAAATTTTAAAACTTCCCATACTCCCATAACAACGAATAATGTACCAGGAATAAAGACAATCCATGGTGATAGATTCAAGCCTTGTATAAAATGGCCAATATCCCCGCGTAAAAGCCCATCATGATAAGCGGTAAAAGTTCTGATGGGTATGTAATCCAAAACTTGACCAAGATTAGATAACGTAAACCAGAATAGAAAGTACCATAATATCTTGTTGTTCTTTATTTGCCGTTTTGATAAAAGCATTACGCCAAGCAAGTAAAGAATTCCACCCAAAATAATTGGGCTAATGGCTATTATTGACACAATTTTTCCTTTACCTTCAGCCAAAATCGACTTGTAATCAATTAGCTCCCAAGCAGATAGCAATGTCCAGTCTCCATAATAAATATCAAACGGACTTGCTTTATATCCGTAGATCCATGCTATTGTGCTATGTGTCCATTCATGAAGTAACATTGACAAATGATGCGCTAAAAAAATAGTTATAATAGTGGTAATTGACACTCTAGCGATCTTATCCACAATAATCCCACCCCTTTGCAAGGCAATAAAGACGCCTAGAAATGCACATAAAAACAGTGTCAAGGGGACGGGGTTGTCGACACCCCTTTGAACTATACCTATTTTCCGAAAAACTATGACCATTTCTCGTTTATTTCAAAATGCCTACACCCTTTATTTCCCATAAAAAACAAAACTCCTGCCAAGTTCTACATATTGGGGCAGAAGTTTAATGATGATAGAAAATCAAGCTTTTTATCCAATACCTGTTCCCGGCCTGACCAAGCCCTCCAGTCACGGCTTTACTGTCAGTAGTACATGCTGGTCTAAGTGATATTCGCATTGTTATACCGCCTCTTTGATAACTCTGCCAATTTTTCGGCTCGTTTTTTTACTGCTGGGCTTCCTGATAATATTCCTTGTTCAATCTTTCCAAGTGCAAGGTTTCTATAATCAATATGTCTATCTGCAATTTCGGCTATCGCCTGCAGTGAATTACTTGACCGATAGACCTCAAATCCCCACCTTGCTGCAACCGGGCAATAATGTCATTCATTAGAATACCTCCCTCGCACATCTTGCCATTTATTTCTTTGTTTTTCCTTTATTCTATCATTTGCCGGCGTAATGACGGCTCCCTTATCGTCTGCGGGTCTATTATTATTATGTCTGTTCTTTCAAACCTTGCCTCCCAACAGGGTTGCTTCCTTTGTTAGGGGGCTATATGCCACAAAAACATGGTTTCCCACCTCCGGTATACGCAAGGTATGAACCGGTTCCTCAATTAACGCTTTGATTTCATTATCCTCAACAGTTACTCCGATCTTTACTAGCGGATTTTGACCCCAACAAACCTTGGATGTTTCCACGTAATCGACTTTGGCAATTCCCCGTTTTTGTTTTTGCAGCCTTGCTTTTTTACTGTAGTTCTCTCGCCAACAATAATTACTGATATTCATGCCTGGCTGTAAATTACTTGTTTTAGGCATCTGAGCCACTATCTCCACTTCAATTACACTATTATCAAAGGCTACTTGGGCCTTAATGAAAAAAAATTCATCGTCACCCATATAATAACCGGACGGGTTAACCGTTGTCAGGTGATATACTGCTTGACTAATATCGCCGAATTTACTTCGCGCCTCATATTTATACTCTGGACTGCGGCTAAAGACTCCCGTGGCTCTTTCATCAACATAACTATACACCATTTCTACCATCTCCCCTCTCTCGTAAGGAGCAAAGGAAGGAGCTAGTAAGGTATATGGGATTTCCCGGCTACCATTCTCTGGGACATTGACTTTAAACACAACATTCTGTATTGGATGGCCGTTAATATATTGACCGCTATTCGCTACTTGGATGACCTCAGTAAACGTCGGATATTTGTCTTTGCCAAAAGGAGCAACTGCTGCCGCAAGATTATTTTCCTGATGTTCGGGCATCGACGTATACAGATTAGCAAGGAGACGATTTAGTTCATTGTCTTGGGAGGTATAGTGTTCTAACTTATTGGTGTATTCCTGGCTTAAAATGATCGCCTCCTCAATTTTATTTGGGTTATACGCTACCGTCACTTGAGATCCAACTTGCACTTGCGGTATCGAAATCAAAGGAACTACCTGCTTAATAACAAGCTGCACCGGTTGCCTGTTTTCAGGGTAGGCAGTAACCCAAATTCTCAGTTGCGGCTGGTCGTTTATCATTGTTCCAGTCTGTTCCGCCCTATCAATTCTTGCCAAGGCCACAACTCCGGTCGAAGATAATTTTTTCATCAGCCGACTATCCCGGCTTGCCAAACGGAGTATAAAATAACAGAAAATTACCGTTATCGCCAGACAGATCAAAAGAATTACTAAATCCTGTAGATCATCCATACTCTCAATTCCTTCTTGTCAAATATATAGCCCCAACTGGACGGAATTAAATCAATGCACGCTATATTACCATCGTCCGTTCCAGTTATTCTATAGTTACAACCATCAATTTGGCTAAATTGGAATTTCTCTCAGGGATAACTTGTATATTATTGGACAATAGCCGTGTAGGCATTTTACTACGATTATTTTCTTCATACGTATGGAATTTCCTTCCTTTTCAACCTCCTCCACACAAAAAAGCCCCGCAAAGACGAGTCAGAGGACGAGTCAGGGGACGGTTCGCAATTGACATATAATGCCGTTGGAAAAATCATCCGCCATCATTAATATCTCTTTCTCGATTTTATTAAATGTCTCGATACTTCTGGAATAATCCTCCTTAAGCATCGCGACAGCCTCCTCTTTTGTTAATGCCAAATGGGTAAACCACATTTCTCTCATACATTCAACAGACCAATTAGGGTTAATTTGATTTAGGAAACATACGATTTCCTCGGCATTTTCATACCACCTTTTTTCAGCGTCCACCGCAGCTCTACTATCTCCAGCCTTTGCCGCCTTCACAAGTTCCGCCGCAATAACCAGATGATCCCTTATCAAGCGTTCAAATTCGAATGCGATTTCATTTCCATAGAAACGGCAAAATACTTTAGCAAAATCAGGTGCGTTACGCAGAAGCCGCTCCGTAGTTTGCTCCAAGTCCGGCAAATCAAACACAATACCTAAGATAACCATTCTGGTCCAATAAACATGTTGCTCCCAGAGCAAACGGAAACAGTCCCTTAAATGAACTTCCGTTTCGCTTAAACAACATTCGCTGCTATAGTAAGGATTAAACATATAGCTTTCCTCCTTTAACACTATATGTTACATAATATGTTTTTACACAAATTTCTGACACTCTAGGAAGCAAAGGGACGTTCTTTTTGCTTTCTACGTACTCACACCTTAAAAATAATACTTTGGTTCATCCTTCAGGAACATACAAGGGACAGTTTCATTGTCCCACTGATTTGTCAAAAGAACGGGGTTCTCGATATTTTCCTGCATTCGCGACACTACTAATCTAATAATTGATAATTTTTTATTAATCAGACATACAAACAGAAAGCCGGTCAAGGTGCACATCAAACTTCACCTCAACCGGCCTGTTTTTTGTTTTTATTCAATCTGCTCTCGTCATATACCACTTTTTCGTTAACGCAAAATATAGGCCAATATCAGCAGTCATTATTTGATAAAGCTGACATGCTTGCAAATTTCAGCAATTACTTTCTCCTTTATTTGATTGAACTTCACTTTATTTTCTTCAAAAAGATTTCGTCCGTGTGTATCAATTGAAACAATGAGCGGACCGAATTCTTTGACCTTGCATGTCCATAATGTTTCTGGCATACCGAGGTCTTTCCAATTGGCATCCTCTATTTTTTCCACGCAAGTCGCAGCTACTACTGCACATCCCGCAGGAAAGACTGCATGAATGGCTTTATAATCGCGACAACCTTTCATTGTACCTTCACCCATACCACCTTTGCCAACAATAAGCTTGACCCCGGTTTCCTTAATGAATTCCTCTTCAAACTTTTCCATGCGCATACTGGTTGTTGGGCCAACGGATACCATTTCGTACTGATTTTCATCTATTGTTCTAATGATCGGCCCTGCGTGGAAAATGGCACCGCCATCAATATCAACCGGTAAATTGCGCCCTTCTTCAATGAGCCGGCGATGGGCTACATCGCGGCATGTCGTAATGTATCCATTCAAATACACGATATCGCCTATGTTGATATCTTCCAAGTCTTCCGCTTTAATCGGTGTTGTTAAAATTTTCTTTGCCATCAGAATTCCACCTCCGTATGAGAATTAATCGCATAATTCAGGTCTCTGTCAAAAACTATGTGCCCGCGGCGGTGTGACCAGCAGCCAACATTAACGGCTACACCGATAACCGACGGGTGCCTTGCCGTATTTTCAATATGAACGCCAAGTACAGAATTCTTTCCTGTAAGTCCCTGTGGACCTAACCCAATTTTATTAATACCATCTTCTAATAATTTTTCCATCGAGGCGGCACGTTCATTGGGATTATGCATTCCGAGCGGACGCATCAACGCTTTTTTAGAAAGTACAGCTGCCGTTTCAATAGAAGTTGCAATACCAACACCAACTAATAGTGGTGGGCAGGCATTAAGACCATAGCTTGTCATAACATCTAGCACAAAGCGAGTTACGCCCTCATATCCTTCGCCCGGCATGAGCACCATAGCTTTGCCAGGCAGGCTGCATCCGCCGCCAGCCATGTACGTATCAATTTCAAGTTTATCATCTTCGGGAATAATATCCCAAAAAATTGTTGGAACTCCTTTTCCCACGTTTTTGCCAGTATTATATTCATCAAAAGATTCGACACTGTTATGACGCAGCGGCGCATCCTTTGTAGCCTGAATGACTGCCTCCCGTAAAATTTCTTCCATGGCTCCGATATAGGGGAAATTGGCGCCGCACTGAAGAAAGAATTGGATAGCACCCGTATCCTGGCAGCTTGGCCGATTTAGCCGGACGGCAAGTTCTTGATTTTTAAACATCGTCTCATAGATAACCTTTGCCAGCGGAGTATCTTCTTCTGCCTCAAGCGCCTGCAATTTTTTTCTTACATCATCAGGTAATACTTTGCCTGTATAAGCCACAAATTTTGCAATTGTATCCGTTAAACGAAATACCGCTTCGTCCTTTCTCATACCTATCATCCTCTTTCTACTTTTATATTTACTTTTGCGCCAGAACTTTACTTAAGCTCAACACGCTTAATTTCTCCAACAATAAACAGGTAACAAAGAATTGCAATCAAACAATGTGCGGCAATAAATACTAGCGCATCATTGTATGACCCTGTTATTTTAATAATATAGCCGATGGTAATCGGAGTGATAATACTGGTAAGATTGCCAAAAATGTTTAATACCCCACCACTTACACCCACGATTGCCTTCGGCGCAGTATCAGAATTCACTGCCCAACCAAGTTGGCCAAATCCTTTACCAAAAAACGCCACCGACATAATAGCAATAACCATAAATACACTATCCACATAGTTACAAATAATTATTGTCATGCCTAATAACATTCCCAACACAATTGGTACTTTTCGAGCTACGGTTAAGGAATATCCTTTTTTCAATAAGAAGTCGGATAAAATACCGCCTAAAATGCCACCGGCAAAACCAAATATCGCTGGTACAGATGCGGCAAAGCCAGCTTTAAGAATTGACAATCCCCGAGCCTGCACCAGATAAACTGGAAACCAGGTGATAAAGAAATATATCGTGGCATTAATACAGTATTGCGCAATATAAATACCTATCATCATCCGATTGTGCAGCAGTTGTTTAACATATTTCATGATAGACTCATTCTTCTTAGCTCCAGCATTGGTCTGATCCATATCAACCAAACCGCCGCCTTCTACAATATATTGAATCTCCGCTTCATTAGCCATCGGATGATCTTTGGGGTTATGAATGAACTTCTTCCACACTAACGTAAATAGCATTGCCAATATGCCCATGAACCAAAAAGCATAATACCAGCCAAAAGTAAATATAATCCATCCCATTAAAGGCGCAAAAATTACAGTAGCAGCAGCTTGGCCCGCGCTAAAAATAGCTGCGGCGGTACCACGCTCCGCAGCAGGAAACCATGCCGCAACAATTCTACTATTTGCTGGAAAAGTAGGTGATTCTGCAGCTCCAGATAATAACCGTAAAATAAATAGAGTAACAAATGCAGTTCCTACAGCTAGAAAACCGGTAAATCCTTGAAGTATTGAACTTAACGCCCAGAAAAAAATACTAAATGCATATACTCTTTTTGAGCCAAATCGATCTAACCAGTATCCTCCTGGCAACTGGCATATAACATATGCCCAGCCAAAGGCTGAAAAGATATAGCCCATTGCTACCGGGCCCATATGAAATTGTTTTTCTATCCCCGAACCAGCGAGCGAAATAGTAGCACGGTCGGCGTAATTTATTACGGTAATAAGAAACAAGATGGCCACGGTTATCCAACGAACATTCGTCTTCTTTACATCCTTAGCAACATTCATATGTCCACCCCTATAGACTTGCTAGCACAAATCTAAGCTTTCCTTTCTTTGATAGATTAATTTAAACCAATTCTTTTGTCTCTTCTTAATATACTTAATTTAATGTAAATTAAGATAAGTCAGTTTTTTCTTGCAAAGTTGCGCGCTCCTTTACACGATTTAAAGTATAAGCTATACTCATAAATAAGTCTAATACGTAAAATTATATAAACATTATAGGTTTCTGCCTATACAAAGGAGCAGATATATCCCAATGGAATATCATCAATTAAAATATGTTCTCAAAGTAGCCGAAGAAAAAAGTTTTTCTTTAGCAGCCAAAAAACTCTATATTTCCCAGCCTTCTTTAAGCCAAGTTATTCTTAAACTGGAAGAAAAAATTGGATTTCCCCTGTTTGACCGAAGCAGCACGCCATTAAAGCTCACCGATATTGGTGAGCTTTATATTGAGACAGCCAAAAAAATTTTGGATTTAAGCGATCAATTCACGAAAATGGTTGATGATGTAGCCAATTTACGTCGGGGCCACCTGACTATCGGAAGCTCACCTTTCCGTAATACGTACCTGCTTTCGCAGATTATTCCTATATTTAAACAAAGATTTCCCGGACTGGAACTTATTTTGAAGGAAGATACCACACATCGATTAGAAGAACTCGCCTTAAATGGTCAAACAGATTTTTCAATCTCACTGCTACCCATCAATACAAAACTCTTTGACTATGAAGAATTGTTCCAGGAAGAATTACTGCTTGCTCTACCGCCAAATCATCCACTATGCATAAAGTTTCAGCGTCAACCTGGAGATTATCTTAATCCGCCGCAAATCAAACTACAGGATGTCCGTGAAACCCCTTTTATCCTCATGGATAAAGGGCAAAAGCTCCATAATGTCTTTTTCGATTTATGCAATAAAGCTGAATTTAAACCGCGCATTTTATTAGAAACCCAAAGCATGAATGCCGCCCAGGCATTGGTAGGTGCAGGAATGGGCGCAGCCTTACTGCCTGACACGCTTATCCGCGCTAGCAACATCAGCAAAAACCCCTGCTATTTTTCTCTTTGCCCAATGCCATTACGAACTGTTATCGTTGCTTATTGCAAAAGCAGGTATCTATCTAAGGCGGCAGTCGAATTTATTAATTTAATGAAACAATCTTTTAGTGTCAAGGGGACGGGGTTGTCGACATCCCCAAGTTTTATGGAAAACACCTAGGACCGTTCTTTATTCGACAACTTATTAATCAAATGTTTTCCGAATTTTGATTGGTGGAGGCGAACCGACACCAATTACGCGCTAAACTATTGTTACCAAAAGCTAACTGCTCTTCGTATAAACGGCTCAGGGAAAACCCATCCAAAAATCATTCAACAAGGAACTGACAATTTGGTGTTTTTCCCATACTAACCTTATCCTGCCTGCGGTTTAGAAACGTCGGAAAATACCATAGAACAAATTAATCTAATGATAGAGTTTCAACAAACTCGTAAGAAATAGCTTCACGATCTCCAGTCTTTCTGTAGCCATCCTCCTTATGAGAATCATCAGAAAGCTTCGCGCACTTTCATGCCAATTTCTTTACTAAATATACTCTTTAATTATGTGACATAATCACTACTAATTCATAGAATATATTAGAGTTCTATGTAACCCTAATATTACTATATAAGGAGATATCGCTATGAGTCTAGAAAAACCTGTTGGACAAAGGCCTGCAGAAATAAATAATAGATATTCATATTTTGTTACTAGTAATCCTGCGACTTCTTTTAATCGTGTTAGCGTATATCCTACTATTGATAAAACTGCTTTTATCGGTCCTTTTTCTAGCATTATTGGAGATGTCCGAATAAAAAAAGAAGTGTTTATTGGATGTAATGTGACAATTAGAGCTGATGAAGGAACACCATTTCATATTGGAAATAAAACCAACTTACAAGATGGAGTGATTTTACATGGTTTGAAAAATATGCGATTAACTGTGCATAATGAACAATATTCTATCTATTTAGGAAATAAAGTTAGTGCTGCTCATGGAGCTCTAATTCATGGTCCATGCATTGTTGAAGATAATACTTTTGTAGGATTTAACGCGATTGTCTTTAACGCCATTGTGGAAGATGGCTGTTACATTGATTTAGCAGCTATTGTAACAAATGGAGTACGAATTCCTCCTAATAGCTATGTTCCGATTGGAGCTATAATAGATACTCAAAGAAAGGCTAACGTTCTAACAAAAGTATCGGAAGCTAATGAGAATTTTGCTAAAAGTGTAGTTAAAACAAATGGCGAACTTGCACAAGCCTATTCTTTAAAATTTGGTGATACTATATGTAGTTGTGGTCTCTGTTGTAATAGTAATACTTTTAAGAATTTAGAAGAATAGCGTACGCGTAGAAAATGCCGTCACCTTGACATATAAGACTCTTGCAATAACAAAAACCTGCTGATTAGGCAGGTTTTTAATTAATTCCCAAATTTTGGTGGAGGCGAGGCATGCCGAACCCCTGACCATACACTTCGCCTGCGTTATAATATTTGCAGGAAAAAAGTTTTTTTTAGCTAAAACCTATAGTAAATATAGTGTGTTCCGGGGGAAATTAAAGCGTACGACATACCGTTCCGGTTAGCTAAAATATTGTCGGATGAGGTTGAATGTCGGGCAATTGCTGGCGGCACCTGACCTAGTTTTGGAAGTATAAGCAGACGAAGGAATCAAGCGTTTATTCAGGAAGGTGGGTATATGAGAGCCGATAATATTATGAACCAGGATATTTTAAATATGGTCTTAGCAGCAGTTGATAGTATTCATGATGGAATAGTTATTGTAGATAAAAATTCAAAAATAATTTATATTAATGCGGCGTATTCAGAAATCCTTAATGTAAAGAAAGATAAAGTGTTGAATCGATTTGTAAGTGAAATAGAACCGGGAGCTATCATATTAGATAGCTTAAAAGAAAAAAAGCCGAAAATAAATACGGTTACTAAGGTGAAAACCAGAGGCAAAGAAATTTTAGTAAATATAAATCCAATTATAATTGACGGTGAACTATTAGGTGCTGTATCCATTTTTAAAGATGTAACAGAAGTATACTTGCTCAATAAGGAATTGGAGCAAGTGAGAAAGTTAACGGGATATTTTTATAATGACAGTACAAAATTTCATAAGGATTTACCGGAAAGTTTTTCAAAGATCATAGGAGATGATGAAAAGTTCATAAATTGTTTAAAATTAGCAAGCATCGTAGCTCCTACGGAGGCGACAGTATTAATCGAGGGAGAAAGTGGAGCCGGAAAAGAAGTTATCGTAAATGCAATACTAGGTGAGAGCAAAAGAAACCATCCATTTGTGAATATAAATTGTTCAGCCATTCCAGAAAATTTATTTGAAAGTGAATTGTTTGGATATTCATCCGGTTCTTTTACGGGGGCAAAAAAGGGTGGCAAAGCGGGAAAATTTGAAACAGCGAATAATGGTACAATCTTTTTAGATGAAATAGGTGAAATGCCGCTTTTTATGCAGGCAAAACTCCTGAGAGTGCTTCAATCCGGAGAAATTCAGAAAGTTGGTTCTAATAATATTGATATTGTAAATGTTCGAGTTATTGCAGCAACGAATAGGAATTTAAAGTCCATGGTGAGGGAGGGAACGTTTAGAGAAGATTTGTATTTTAGGCTTAACACTTTTAAAATAACAATTCCACCGCTTCGGGAAAGAGGCAAGGATGTTATTCTTTTAGCAGAACATTTTCTGAGCTTATATTGTGAAAAATATTGCAAAAAAATAGTTCTATCCAATGAAGTGAAGGATTTATTGTTAAACAATCAATGGATCGGCAATGTAAGACAGGTTCAAAGCTGTATCGAATATGCAGTGATTGTATGTCAAAAAGATAAAATACAGGTAGAAAATTTACCGGATGAAATACGAAATCCAAATATCCCTGATGGAAAAAAGATAATAAAACACAATGGGAAAGTTTTAAAAAACATGATATTTGATGTAGAAAAAGCTCAGATAATCAAGGAGTTACAAAATACACATGGCAATAAAACCCGTGCGATGGAGAATATCGGAATTAGCCGGCGTACTTTTTACCGGAAATTGAAATTATATGATATTAATCCCGCGCTGTATACAAAGTAAATTGTATACAAAGAATATTATTTGTATATTAAGTATACATTGTATTTAGCTCACAAATTACTTGAAAAAACAGAATACTAAATATTTGTAATGCTTTTTTAAGCATTATTTTTTTTTGGCATAAAATTTGCGTTATATAAATTGTGATTTGTTTATCAATACCAAGGAGGGTGGATTTGTGAAGACTATAAGAATTGGTGGCGGTCAGGGTTTCTGGGGTGACTTAAATGATGCTCCCATAACCATGGCAAAAAACGATAATGTTAACTACATTGCTTGTGATTATTTAGCTGAGTTAACGCTATCCATTATGAGAAGACAGCAGGAACACAATCCGGAAAGAGGTTATGCAAGAGACTTTATTACCGCTTTAAAGCAAATGCTTCCGATGATTAAAGAAAAAAATATTAAGGTTTTGACAAATGCCGGCGGGATGAATGTCAAAGCTGCGGTAGAAGCGGCAAAACAGGCCATTAAAGAATCCGGGTTGAATTTAAAGATTGGCTATGTTCTTGGCGACGATGTAAAGGATGTTATACCGCAGCTTAGAAAGCAAGGCATATCTATGAATAATATGGATACAGGGGAATCCATTGATTCAATTTTGCCAAAAATGATCAATGCAAATGTGTATTACGGATCAGAACCGATTGTAGAATGCTTGCAGGGTGGAGCCGATATCATCATTGTCGGACGCTCTACTGATACCGCACTTTTTGTCGCGCCGCTGCAGTATGAATTTGGCTGGAAAACAGGTGAGTGGGATGCTTTGGCTACCGGTATTTTGGCAGGCCATTTATCAGAATGCGGTGCACAATGTACCGGCGGTAACTATGACTACGATTGGAGAAATGTTCCGAGTCCGGAAATCTTAGGTTATCCGATCGCTGAAATCAGCGAACCGGGAAAACTTGTCATGACGAAAACCAAAAATACAGGCGGTCTTGTAACGCCGCAGTCTGTAAAAGAACAATTATTCTATGAAATCCATGACCCGAGCCAGTATCTTACGCCGGACGTCATTGCCGATTTTAGCAAAATAACGGTAAAAGAATTGGAAAAAGACCGAGTGGAAGTGGCCGGAGTTACGGGACGTGAACGTCCGGAGACATTAAAACTTTGCGTAGGTTATCTTGAGGGATACCGGAATATTGCTTACCTGCCCTACAGTTGGCCCGATGCTTTAGATAAAGCTAAATTGGCGGCAAATATTCTCGATAAGAGAATGGCTATGAAGAATCTGAAGTATCTGGAAAAACGGATTGATTATTTAGGTCTGAATGCATTGCACGGTTGTATGGCCCATGAAATTAATGTTGACCTGAATGAAGTAGTATTGCGGTACGCTATAAAAACAGAAACAAAAGAAGAAGCACTGAAATTGACTCCGGAAATCGCACCCGTAAGTAATTTGAATGGTCCGGCCCAAGGCTGCTTCTTTGGCGGCAGAACAAAGCCCAGTGAAGTATTTGCCTTGTGGCCGACATTGATTCCGAGGGATGCCGTAAAACTAGAAGCCCATGTTGAGGAGGTTAAATAGTATGCGAGTACAGTTGAGGGAAATCGCGCATGGAAGATCAGGCGACAAAAGTGATACTTCAAATATTTGCATTTATGCAAGAAATCCCAAATACTATCCGGCTATGAGAGAACAGTTAACGCCTGCAGCGGTAAAAAAACATTTTGAAGGTGTGGTATATGGCGATGTTATTCGTTATGATTTGCCACAACTGGAGGGCTTTAACTTCGTTATGCATCATGCTTTAGATGGCGGAGCCACCCGCTCATTAAGACTTGATACTCTGGGGAAAACCATGGAGGCGGCACTTTTACGTTTTATAGTTGAAATCGACGAAATGTAAATCCGTGAGTGGATTGCAATATTATGATTCAAAGGAGAATGATTTAAAATGTCAAGACCGCTTAGTGGTATTCGTGTACTTGATTTGACACGTGTTTTATCGGGTCCGTATTGTACTATGTTAATGGCCGATATGGGAGCTGAGATCATTAAGATAGAACAGCCTGGCAACGGTGATGACAGTAGAAGTTTTCCTCCTTTTGAGAGAGGCATCAGTGCTTATTATGCAAATCTCAATAGAAATAAAAAAAGCGTTGCCCTGGATTTAAAAGATGAGCAGGCCAAAAAGGTTTTGCGTGACTTAATTAAGGTATCTGATGTCATCGTAGAAAACTTTAAACCTGGTACGATGGATAAGCTTGGTTTTTCTTATGATGAGGTTAAGGCCATCAATCCGCAAATTGTATATGCTTCCATTTCCGGATTTGGCCAAACAGGTCCTTATAAAAAATTGCCTGGCTATGATGTTATTGCACAGGCAATGAGCGGCATGATGAGCGTTACCGGCTGGCCGGATTCAGCACCAACACGGACAGGCACGGCTATCGGGGATATTCTCGCCGGGCTCAATTGCTGCATTGGCATTCTTGCTGCCCTTCAGGGAAGAGTTAGTCATCGCCATGGAGATAGAATTGATGTCGCACTTGTAGACTGCTCGGTAAGTGCAATGGAGACAATTAACGAAATATATATGGTGGAAAATAGAATGCCTCAGCGCATAGGAAACCGTTACGAGTTTATATATCCATACGATTCTTTTCAGGCAAGCGATGGCTGGGTTGTAATTGCGGTTGGTAATGATGCTCTTTGGAAAAGATTCTGCGAAGTAACCGGGCATGACGACTGGTTTGCAATAGAAAAATATAAACTTAACAAAGACCGGGTACAAGCGCATGAGGAGTTGCAAAAACTGGTTACAGCGTGGACAAGGGAACACAAGGTTAAAGAAATCATTTCGTTGCTGCAGTCCAATAGTGTTCCTTGTGCTCCTATTAATACAGTTGCGGATGTTGTGGAAGATGAACATATTGCCAAGGCAAGAGAGATGATTTGTGAAATCGATCATCCGGTCGACGGCAAGATGAAAATCACCGGTTGTCCTATTAAATTTACGGAATCGGCTCAGTTTAACTATAGCAAAGCGCCGACTCTGGGAAAAGATACAAAAGATGTTTTGGCAAATCTATTAAAAATGTCTTCGGATCAAATTGATCATTTTGAGTAGTACCTTTTAAAAATGTCATGTTGCTATATAAGTGCAGTTATATCATTGGTAAATAATGATTCTACAATGGGGAAATTGACATAATTGCCTTATATAGCAAGATTGTTGCAACCCAAAACAAATATCAGCCCCGCAGATAAGAATCAGAGTATTCAGTGAAGCTTTGCTGGTTGGCAAGAGACAGACTGTCGCTGCGTACGGCCTATAAAAGCAGAAAGGAAGTGCTTTTTTGGAAAATTTGGCCGGAGCCGAAGTGTTAGAAATGATGCTGAAGTTAGCCCCGTATTACAACGAATTTCTTGCAGTGGATGTGGGTATTTCGATTACCGTGGATGGAAAGTACGCAGCGTATGTTCCGGGTAAACACTTTGATTTAAAAACGCCAGTTGGTCAGCCGGTATTATCCGGCGCTACCAAGCAGGCGATTGAAACCGGAAAGCGGACGGCAAGGATTATATCGCGCGAAAAATCGGCTTTTGGAATTCCTTATGTTGCGTGCGCCACGCCTGTGAAGGACGGGGATCAAGTTGTAGGCTGTATAACAACCACACAAAGCATAAATTCAATGGAAAAGGTATCCAGAACTGCCGATGAACTGGCGGCCTCAGGTGAAGAACTTTCGGCCGGAATGGAGGAATTAGCCGTTAGTACTTCTGTAGTTGGTAATTCATCCACTCGTCTTGAACAGATTGGGAAGGAATTATTGGTGTCAACTACGCAAACTGATGAAATCGTATCATTTATCAGAAATGTGGCAAGCCAAACTAACTTGTTGGGACTGAACGCCGCTATTGAAGCTGCCCGTGTTGGAGAATCCGGGCGCGGTTTCAGCGTGGTAGCCGAGGAAATCCGCAAACTTGCACTTGATAGCAGTGAAGCAGTAAATCGCATCGGTCAATCGTTAAAGGATATTCAGCAAATAGTTAAGGATTTATCACAAGAGATTAGCAAGGTTGACAAAAATATTGGCAACCAAAACTCCGGGATAGACGAGATGGCTAAAGCCAGTCAGGCCATTGCTGTAATGGCTGCCCAATTATCTGATTTATCGAAAGAAATGTTTCAGCTCACAGAATGATGATTGTAATACTATTGGATTTGGACTCAAACTTATAAGATTTAAGGAGGAGTAAAATGATCGCTTTACTTGGTCTAGTCACTATCCTGGTGCTTTTGACAGCAATAATAACAAAAAAGTTGTCTCCTCTGGTAGCGTTAATTTTTATCCCCATTGTAGCTTCGCTGCTTGCCGGGTTCGGCCTATCCACCAGTAAATTTATTTTGAATGGCATAAAAGAAGTTGCTCCGGTCGCTACCATGTTTGTTTTTGCTATACTTTTCTTCGGGATTATGAGCGATGCGGGTCTCTTTGATCCGATCATTAATGTCATACTGAGGACAGTTGGCGCCAAACCTACCCGGATCCTGATGGGCACAACCCTGCTGGGCCTGCTTATTCATCTTGACGGTTCGGGTGCAGTATGCTTTCTGATTACTATTCCGGCGATGTTACCGATTTATGAACGCCTGGGGATGGACAAACGGTTGTTGTGTTTAATGGTGGCGATGGCGTCCGGGGTGAACTATCTACCTTGGACAGGACCTACAATAAGAGCTGCTTTAGTAATGCATATGCCCGTAACGGCCATTTTTACGCCCCTCGTAATTCCCCAAATAGTCGGTTTGATATATATATTCACCGTTGCGTACTTGTTAGGAAAAAGAGAAGCGCGGCGCTTAGGGCTGGATAACGGCGCAACTGTTGATGTGATACTGAAGCGTGAACTTACGGATGAAGAAAAAGTTCTGCGGCGTCCTAAACTGGTTCTGTTTAACGGTATACTAGCTTTGATTGTCATGGGAATCATGATTAGCGGCAAGGTTGATCCGGCACCGATGTTTATGATCGGCACCGTTATTGCCATGATAGCCAATTATCCTAATGTAGACCAACAAAAGGCCCGGATTGATGCCCATGCGAAAGCCGCCTTGATGATGGCTAGCATACTGCTGGCTGCCGGCGCCTTTATCGGCATTATGGGCGGTACCGGAATGACTACTGCAATGGCTAAGGTTGCTGTTTCTTTCGTACCAAAGAGTTTGGCGCATCACATCCCGTTCGGTCTTGGCATTATTTCAATGCCGCTAAGTATGATTTTTGATCCGGATTCTTATTATCTTGGCGTAATGCCGGTGGTTGCGACGGTGGGCAAAATGTTGGGCGTTGCCCCTATCCAGATTGCTCAGGCGTCTTTAATGGGCCAAATGACCGTTGGTTTTCCGGTTAGCCCGCTGACTCCGGCAACCTTTCTTATCGTAGGTCTAACCGGTGTTGAATTAGGTGATCATCAGAAGTTTTCCATTCCTTATTTGTGGGGTGCAACAATAATTATGACAATTACCTGTGCAATAATCGGCGTCTTCCCGTTCTGAAGTGTTAACTATAACATGAGAACAGCGGTACTTCGTCAATAGCTTTTACAAATCCTTTTGCGGAGCGCAATATTTCCTGATTCTCCGGGAAATTGCGCTCCGCAATTATGCTGAGGTTTGGTCCAGGTATGCTTTGGGCAGAACCGATAAAGCAATTTTTTATTTGTTTATGCAAGGTGATTATAGTTAGGAGAGTGTTCAAGTGAAAGAAGTAGTTATTGCCAGTGCAGTTAGAACTGCAATTGGCACCTTTAATGGCGCACTGGCTTCGCTCGATGCGGTTGAACTGGGCAGCGCAGTAATTGATGAAGCGCTCAAAAGGGCTGACGTAAAGAAAACCATTGTTAACGAAGTCATTATGGGTAACGTATTGCAGGCAGGACTCGGACAAAATCCCGCCCGGCAGGCTTCCGTCAAAGCGGGCGTGCCTGTTGAAGTACCCGCCTATACCATTAATAAAGTCTGCGGGTCGGGTGTCAAAGCTGTAACTTTGGCAGCACAGGCTATCTTGACGGGAGATGCAGACATTATAGTGGCCGGCGGCATGGAAAGTATGACAAATGCGCCCTATGTGCTTGATAAGGCCCGCTGGGGCTATCGTATGGGTGATGCCCGAATTGTAGATTCGATGATTAAAGATGGTTTATGGTGTGCCTTTAATGATTACCATATGGGCATTACAGCAGAAAACGTTGCGGAAAAATTCGGTATTACCCGCGAAATGCAGGATCAATTGGCTTTTGAATCGCAGCAAAAGGCGTTAAAGGCAATTGAAACCGGTGCATTTAAAAAAGAAATTTTACCGCTTACCATTAAAACTAAAAAGAAAGAATATGTTTTTGAGGTTGACGAAGGGCCAAGAGCTGATTCCAGTCTGGAGAAACTTGCAAAATTAAAGCCTGTATTCAAAAATGATGGCACAATTACGGCGGGAAATGCTTCCGGCATTAATGATGGAGCAGCGGCATTGGTCATTATGGCGGCTGATAAAGCTAAGGAACTTGGCATTATGCCGTTAGCCCGCATTCGTGCTTATGCCTCGGGTGGAGTTGATCCTAGTATTATGGGGATAGGACCTGTGCCTGCGACTCGCAGAGCCCTTGAAAAAGCAGGTCTTACGATTGGCGATATGGATCTAATTGAAGCCAACGAAGCCTTTGCCTCGCAATTTTTGGCGGTGGGAAAGGAACTTGGTTTTAATAAAAAGCGGGTGAATATACATGGCGGCGCAGTTGCTTT
This sequence comes from Allolucifera butyrica, assembly GCF_900476375.1. Lineage (GTDB taxonomy): Bacteria > Bacillota > Negativicutes > Sporomusales > UPPP01 > Lucifera > Lucifera butyrica. Next base: position 26,560 of record NZ_UPPP01000089.1, read on the forward strand.
AGGCCATCCGATCGGCGCCAGCGGAGCCCGAATTCTGGTTACCTTGTTGCATGCTTTGAAACAGAGGTCATTAAAGCGCGGTCTTGCAACTTTGTGTATCGGCGGCGGTCAGGGTATAGCTATCATTGTAGAGAGAATGTAGCATCAATATATCGTAGAGAAGTCAAATTAAAAGCGATGCACCAACCGTCGATTTTACGGATTAAATTACCGTAAATTATAATTCATCGGAGACGGGGTTATCGACATTCTACATATGGGGCAGAAGTTTATCCGGATGATTTAGTCTCACTAAAACAGGCCATGAAATCATACTTTAAACTTGATTATGGCATTTTGCAGATCTTGCGCCAGATGAGCAAGGCTTTGGCTAGCTGCGGCAATTTCTTCCATCGCAGCCGACTGCTCCTCGGTCGCGGCCGATACAGTTTGCGTTTCACTAGCAGTAGTTCTCGTTATTTTGTCAATCTCACGTACTGCAGAAACAATCTGTCGACTGCCTGCAGCTAATTCCTGGACAGCTGCGGCAATCTCTTTTATCTGGGTAGATACTTGGTCAACTAACGACGCAATTTCATTGAAAGCTCCGCCAGCAGTACCCACTACTTCAGTTCCAACTCTAGCCTCACGGGTCCCTGTATCCATCGCAATAACAGCTTTGTTGGTATCCACCTGTATCTCTCTAATAAGATCAGTAATTTGTTTTGATGCTTCATGAGATTGTTCGGCAAGTTTCCGCACCTCTTCGGCCACAACGGCAAAGCCGCGTCCCTGCTCGCCAGCCCGTGCCGCCTCGATTGCCGCGTTAAGTGCTAATAAGTTTGTTTGTCCGGCTATCCCAGAAATAGTATCAACAATCTGACCAATTTCTTTGGAGCGTTCGCCTAGTTTGGTAATGACCTGTGAAGATTCAGTCACCGTCTTCTCTATGTTTGCCATCTGAGAAATAGCAGTATTTACCGCCTTTTCCCCTATTTGCGCTGCTGTTGCAGTTTTATCGGATACGGCCGCCACCTCTTTAACGTTATCGGTTACATGTTGAATATTTGCGGACATCTGTTCTATTACCGACGAGGTTTCAAATACTTCTTTTACTTGCCCAGCCGCACCGGCCGCTACTTCCGTGATAGAAGATGCAATTTGGCTAGATGCCCTAGCTGACTGATCGGATGTGGCCGTGAGTTCTTCACTTGATGAAGCTACCTGCTCCGCCATGCCTGCAACCTGCTTAATAAGATCCCGCAGATTGGTTTTCATTTCATTAAATGAGGTTGATAAAACTCCTATTTCATCTTTAGTTGTAATAGCCAAATCCTCAGGAGTGAAGTCGCCATCCGCCAATTGGTGAACACTCACCGCCATTGCAGCAACCGGATCGGATATTTTTTTGCTCATATACATAGCCATCAGAGCCGATATTATTAATCCAGCCAAACCAATCAACACCGCAAAAGCGATATTCATCGTCAGTTTACGATGATTCTCTTTGGCTTTCACTGCAACAAGTTTATCAATATCGTCGATCCAGTTGCCTGTCCCAATAACCCATTTGTAAGGCTTGAATAGTAAAGAATAGCTTCGTTTCGGCAATTGCTCCGTTTGCCCAGGCTTTGGAAACCAGTAGTCGGTATAGCCACCTTTAGGGTTCATCGCATTCTTAATGATCTTCTGAATATATTTTTCGCCCTTGGAGTCAACAGCGTCAAAGCGGCTCTTTCCTTCCTGACTTTTCCCTAAAAAGGCCACGGTAACGCCTTTCGTCGTATCTATCCAAAAGTAGTTGCCGTTATCATATTGTATGTTTCGAACCAAACCCGCCGCTCTCTTTTTCGCCTCTTCTTCTGTCAGCAAGCCGGCTTGCTGCTGGTTATAAATAGTCTGAATCATGGCATGGATTGTTTCCACTTCAAGTTTGATATTTCTGTCGAACTGCTGCAATAAAATTTTCCTGTATTCTTGCACGTCGCTGTCATTTTTACGAACGGTATCAAAAATATTGTAACAGCTTAATATGAACAGTGATACAAAGCTTGCAGAAACAATGGCTAAAATTAGTTTGTATTTAAGTTTGGTCATTCTATTCTTGCTCCTCTTTGTCATGTTTCTAACATTTAGACCGTCTGCTTAACCTGCTTGTTTTTTGCCTATGGCGTCAATCAATGACTACCCTTTGGGTTTATAATGCGTTACTTTGCAAATATTCCGACAACTCTCCTATTATTAATTTTAATGTATCAAATATGGCTTACGATTATTTCCATGCTTGGATGCAGTATTGAAGAATGTCCTGTTTATTTTTAAAATAGCGATAAATTACCGTCTCAGCAGTTTCAGCCTGTTCAGCTATCTTAGCGGTAGTAAGTTCACTAATTCCGTTTTCAATAATAAGTCCCATAGCAGCATGTATGACTGATAACTTTTTATCTTGATTATTGCTCATATCCTTCACCTCCATAATAAGTAAGTAATAACTTACAAAAAAATTAATTCGACGATATTATTAAAAACCCTGTCGAATTATAGTAATTTCATTTGTATAATATCACCAAATAATTAATATCAAACTCAGACAAGATATAAACGCTTATTGCCGCGTAATTTGGATAAGGGTTCGATGCGGCGATCCGTGGCCATGCAAATCCACCCGGTTTTTAAAAGAAATAGAAGAAGCAAAGGGACGTTTCCTTTGCTTCTTATCGTGATATGGCACACTTTAACAGCAGAATTATCTACTCTTCTTCTAAAATAAGTTTTCTTTACAAACGCAGGAGCAGTTCGGCATTGCCGTGAGCGATCTTTTCCCTGTCAGCACTGCTGACAGGCAACTGAGTAAGGAAATCACGCCCTTTTTCCATCGAGCCATAGGGATAGTCTGCCGAAAACATAATGCGGTCAACACCAACCTGCAGCAACAGCTCAAGGAAGGCAGCGGTAAAATTGAAGCCACTGAACGTGTAATGAATATTCTCTCTCAGATAGGCCGCCATCGGGCACTGCAACTTGGTTAGATTCGGCTGCAGGACTAAATCGATCCTTGGCAGCATGAACGGCAGAGCCTCGCCCAGGTGGCCTATAATGATCTGCAGTTTGGGATAGCGGTCGAATGCTCCGCTGAGAATAAGGCGCAGGATATGGACAGCGGTTTCGATGTGCCATCCCCAGCCTGCCGTCGAAAGCATGCGGGTCACCTCCGGTGAGAAGTTGCCGGTGTAGTAGGCGTCGATCACCGCCTGCGGCGGTGGCGCCGGATGCAGATAGACGGGAACCTGGAGCGCTTCTGCCCGTTCCAGGATGGGCCAAAAGAATTGGTCGTCCAGGTAGCGGCCTTGAATGTGACCATTGATCACCGCACCTCTGAAACCATGTTGGCAAACCATACGTTCCAGTTCATCGGCGGCGAGGTCGGGAGCCGCTGTCGGCAGGGCGGCAAAGCCCGCGAAGCGGCTGGGATGACGTTCTATCGCCGTTGCCAGGAAGTCATTGGCACTGCTGGCGATTTTCACTGCCTCCTCCGCAGCTAACGACTCCGTACCGGGAGAGGTCAGCGAGAGCACCTGCATGTCAATACCGGCGGCGTCCATCTCAGCGATCCGCCGTTCGTTGAGATCGCACAGTTGCTCCCCCTTGTTATGAAAGGATTGCCGCCCGAATCTATCCATAAGACCCGGAGAGGCAAAATGCTCTTCCAATGTAATGATGCGCACAGTCATTGTACCTCCTAAATTTTATTTATCATTAATCGTTTTTCCACTCAATCAATAAACGTCAAGTATAGCTGTTCCAAAAACATTTCCGGCGTATAACCCCGCATATTTCTTTGGAACTGATAGAAATCTTTACTTAAAGCCATCAGCAACATATCCATTCTAAAGACACTGTTAGGATAATTCTGACCGGTAGTATTACGGATAAATAGCTGAAGTATTCCTCTTAATCGTTGATCCGGCGTATTTTTCCGGTTCGCTTCCAAGTATTCATTAATATCTTCGAAAAGGAGATCAGACAAGTGGAGACATCTCCGTTCAATATGATGAGGAGAGCTCTCCACTTAATAATAACCTACAGCAAAGGAGTTTACAACCGTGCAAAAACAAACTAATAAAACCGCCCTGTTGGTAATGGATATTCAAAACGGTATTGTTTCACTTCTTGAATCAACGAGATTTCGTTATGGGAACTTTGGCCAATGGTATTTCAATAAGCGCTTTTTACCAATAATCAAATTTATTTATAGCATTGTTTTATGGCACCCTCAAAAAATATGCCATCCTGTAAGCTTGTCACAGGATGGCATCCATTTATGATGTATACTCATACTCAATTTGCTCAATGTACATTTTGATTGGTTTCCGGATTCCATGGAAGATAATCTTCTAGATTATAACGCCTTTTGAATCATATCGAGCAAGACATTATATTCTTCCATTGTCAAGTATTTGCGATTCGGGTTCATTGCAAATATACCGCCCCACTCGAACTCATCCTCCTCGTATTTAGGTACCAAATGAAAATGTAAATGACAGCTCGTATCACCATAAGCGCCATAGTTTATCTTCTTAGGTCGAAAAACTTTATGTAATGCTTTCGCAACGTGAGCAACATCGGCGAAATAGGCATTTCTCTCTTCATCAGTTAAGTCAACTAATTCACTCACGTGATTTTTGTGCGCCACAATCACACGTCCCCTATGGGACTGCTCCTTAAAAAGATATAATTGACTGCTAGGCAAGTCACAAATCTTAATACCAAAGGCATCGACCAATTCATTATTCATACAGTAAGCACAATTTTGATCTTTCATAAAGAATCCCCCTTGAATTGTTTTTGTTAATACAGTGCTTTTCAATATCCGGTCTTAATACAATTTATATTTAAATTCAACAGTATTACTGTGATACCTGCTTTTGGGAGACGCGCAAGAATGTCAGACTGTGCGAAAACGGCAACCTCAAAATAAAATCCGCTATCATCTACGGGCAATCCGAATGATGACAGGGACAAAATGAGTCGAAGAACCGTCCCCCGACTCATTTTCAATGTATTAGATTTGTTAAAAAGTTGCTTTGTATCAAAAACATATATACTATGGTAGCTCCAAAAATACTAATAAGAGAATTTCGTCGCCAAAGATGAAGAATTATGACCAGGGCGACTGCAATACATTCATTGAGACCATAAGGTGCTTGATTCCAGTGGATATCTTTCAAACAATATATAACTAAGATAGTTATAATAATGGGTGGGATGTGTTTACCTACAAATAGGATGATTTCTGGCGGCTTCCTATTATGAAAGAATAGGAAAGGAAACGCTCTTGTGAAAAAGGTTACTGCCGCAATGATTAAAATTGATAAATATATATCAGTTATATTCATTTTTCTCCACTCTCTTTTTAAATAACAATAATATCAGTATGGATGAAAGCACGGATAGTAAGAGCATGTTTTCTTTTCCGATTAAAAGGCTGGAAAAAATCGCACAAAAACCACCAATTAAAAATGGGATGCGTGTATTAAAGCTCTTGAATTGTTCCAATAATAAAACGATAAATAAAGCAGTCAGGGCGAAATCGAGTCCTTTTGTACTAATCGTAATAAAATTACCAGCAATGGCCCCAATTAGACTTCCCGCTACCCAATAAAACTGGTTTAGTATTGCTATATAGAAATAAAACTTTCTATTATCTATTCCTTCAGGCTCCTTAAGGGTAGCAAGTAGCGCATACGTTTCATCGGTAAGTGAAAATATCATATATGGCCTGATATTACCCGTGGCATTAAACTTATCAAATAACGAAAGGCCATATAGCGCATGTCGAAAATTCACAAGTAAACTTATGATAGCTATTTCCATAAAACTAATGTTATTTATAAAAAAGTTTATGGCAATAAATTGTATCGCACCCGCATAAATGAGCGCACTCATAATTGGCGCAATGACCCAGGAGTAGCCAAGGCCGTTTAGTAAAAGTCCAAAGGCAATCCCTGTAGATATGTAACCAAATAAAACAGGGATTGTTACCGTAAATGCTGCTTTCAATGTTTCAAGTTGCAGTTTTGAGTACATGTTTGCAAACATTTATCATCATCTCACAGTTCAATATTTCTGCCTAAAAATATGTACTTCCTTTTTGTTGCTCTCATCATTCTTGCCTCCTTAGAATAATTACGTTATACTATCAGTTGTAGTTTACGATTGGAAAGTATATTTAACGTTAGTCATATTTTACTATCGTTAAATATAATTGTCAACAGTAATAAAGGAGGCATAATAATTAATTGGACATTAATTTGATTATTGCTGATAATCTAAAGAGACTTCGCAATGAGCGAAATTTGAGCTTAGGCCGGCTTTCTGAACTGTCCGATGTTAGTAAAGTGATGCTTTCTCAAATAGAAAGAGGCGAAACCAATCCAACAATTAATACTATTTGGAAAATAGCGATTGGATTGAATGTTCCCTATACATCATTATTAGAGCAGCAAGAACAGAATGCTCATGTTATAAAAAAGTCAGACATAGTTTCTCAATTTACTGATGATGGACAATATCGTCTTTATTGTTACTATTCCAATACACCTCATCGTAATTTTGAGTTGTTTCAAATGGAACTTAATGAAGGATGCAGATATACTTCTGTCGGACATTCTGAAAAGTCTGAGGAATATTTAATGGTTTTAGAAGGTGAATTAACTCTGGAAGTAAACCATGAGACCTTTATTTTACATGCTGATGATACCATTGCTTTTAGTGCCTCTACCAAACATGCTTACTTTAATAGCGGTAAAGGGATCTTAAAAACCGTCATAATGAATTTTTATCCCGCTCGCTAAATAATAATGTGAATGACCATTCCGTTCATCTCAAAACGCCTACAACACCCTTTATTTCCCATAAAAAAATAAAAACTCCTGCCAAATTCTACATATTGGGGCAGAAGTTTATTCATAAAAAATTGCATTTTTAAATCCAATTTCGGAATAATCGCCATAGAACGTTCGGCGGATTGATTTGCACTGAATTTTGCAGTGGGAATTCCTTAACGTATTGGCCTGACTGAATTTTTAAAGTTGCTATATTTTCACCCTGCGGAATTGGTAATTGATTCTTCAAAAGATTAATAGAAAGAGCTGCAGTCATTCCGGGATAACCAAAAATCTGTACAGGCTCAGAAGAATATAAGGCACTGTTACTATGCCAGGCATTTATTACCTGTCCAAAACCGGCTGGCGGGGGTGTTATGGGATATAACTTAAACTCGGATCTAACCTCATCTAACATTTTTGCATTCTCGTTTATGGCATTAGCCAATGGATGGTCAGTCCACTGGCCTAGCACCACTCCAATAATGTAATGCGGTTCTGTTCCAACATCTATAGTGGCTGCCGACACGAAGCAGCCGCCGGCCGACGACGAAGAACCCGTTTTAACCCCTGCAATTCCATGATACCCAAGCATTTTATTTACGTTATATATAGTTCCTTCTATAGGAAAGGTAACTTTGGGCGTTGCAACGATTTGGCGGAAAACCGGATCTTCCATGGCGACTTGAGTAATTTTTATTTGATCCACTGCATTACTTACGGATGCGGGATTTACCCCACTTGCATCCTCATAGTGAGTTTCCGTCATACCCAGGGATTGAGCAGTCTCATTCATTTTCGTTACGAAAGCAGTTTCCGACCCAGAAATCCATCGTGCTAAAGTACTCGCAATGTTATCTCCCGATGGCAGCATCAAACCTTCCAGGAGTTGTCTCTCTGTTAGCTTTTCCCCTTCCGAAACTGCTACAGTCGAGTCTCCATGACTTGCATCGTTAAGGTAATTGGAAACGTCTTTCGCAGTCATAGTTATGACAGGGCCGTCTTCACCAGGCCGCAAAGGGTGCACCTTTAGAACCAGGTAAGCCGTCATGATTTTCGTTACGCTAGCGATGGGAATTGAACTTTGGTCAGAGGAAGCAGCGATCACCCCGAATTTGCTCGTACCAATGGCGGATTCTCCTTGTTTCGGAAAGGTAACGGAAAACTGCCCCGGTAAAGTAACGGTAGGAGACATCGGTTTTACCTCGATTCCCGGGGAATTACGATAAAAATGAACAATGCTTATAACGCAGATCAATGCAATAATAAGCAAAATTGGAATTTTCCTTTTAAATGAGAACTTATTGAACAAGAGTATGGAATCTTTCGACGGTGGCTTAGCCATAAATAGCCTCCCAGAGGAATAAAAAGAACGTTATTATGCTTGCGTCATAATAGAATTCATACACAACGCCCATAACAAGTAGTTTTCCATAAGATTACCCTTCGTATTCTCTCGACATTCCCCCGACTTGCTTAAAGATATCAAAATCTGACCGCTTGCAGAATTGCAAGCGGTCGATTTGCTTTCAGTGAGTCAAGGACGAGTCAGGGGACGGACGAGTCAGGTCGAGTAGAAACGCGCCTTGCGACGCGCAACCCTCACAGAACCGGACTTGCCCTATTAAGGCATCCGGCTCTTCATAGCAGCATTTACTTACGTCTAGCCATAGATATTTACATAGATTCTCGCGTTAACTAGCGGGAATCTCTCCTCGAGTTTTGCAAATCCTTCCCAAGTCAGGCTGTTCTTTTGGCTTCTACGATTGAGCACTTCAAGTATCTTGCGCCGTATGCGGTATCCAAACGCATGAATTCCGTTGCTGTTGTCGGTCACCCCATAGTAGCGGTAGTGCCCAGCCAGCTTGGCATTTATCTGCTTGATTAAGTCTCCTATC
>NZ_UPPP01000078.1 GCF_900476375.1 Allolucifera butyrica
ACCAACCAGCTAATCAGACGCAGACCCTTCTTTTAGCGACAGCATGTTCAGAGGCCGTCTTTCCTGTCCTTGCCATGCGGCACGGACTGCTCATTCGGTATTAGCACCCCTTTCGAGGTGTTGTCCCCAACTAAAAGGCAGGTTGTCTACGCGTTACTCACCCGTTCGCCACTAAAGTTCCATTGCTGAAACCTCCGTTCGACTTGCATGTGTTAGGCACGCCGCCAGCGTTCGTCCTGAGCCAGGATCAAACTCTCCAATAATGTTTATTGAAGAACCTTGATGGCTCTTTATGAATTAAAGAATTCTTGGTTGTTTTTTGACGGTATTACTCTCGTAATACCTGTCCGCACATCTGGCTTTTCACCTTACGAGTCTGTTTAAAAAGCACATTTACGTCGTTGCGACTGCGCGTTCTCACTCAGCGTACGCCTAAGTACGCCTCCGTTCGAATGCTCACCACGCCTAGTATCTGCATCTTTTTAAGCAGTCTCTACTTACATTGTTTAGTTTTCAAGGAACAGCTCACCGTCTCCCGACGGACTTATTATTTTACATGCTTCTTTATGATTATGTCAATACCCCATTCTGCGGAAATTATTACCGTGAAGTGAGGCGACTTATTATAGAGTAACACAGATAAAACGTTATGTCAAATGCTAAATTATAGGAAATATGCTGTTAGCATTGCTGCTATAACCAGAAAGCTATACTTTCTGGTTCCATAAAGAAAAGGCGGGCCGAAACCCACCCAGCTAAAATAAATGTTTTCAATAATTTAAAGAATTGATTATTGATTAGGCCATAAAATCAAATTACGCTTTTGATAAAACATATACTGTAACCTGCCGTCTTCCCCAGCCAAAAGCTTCCTTCAGTGAATCCATTGCCAGATCAATTCGGTTGCCTTGAATTGCGCCGCCAATATCATCTGCTACGGCGACACCATAGCCGGGAACATAAAGCCGGGTTCCTAAAGGAATTACATCCGGGTCTACCGCAACCAACCCCCTCCTGAGTCTATGTCCACTATAAGTTATACCTGTGCAGCCTTCATCGTTGGCAGTGTAAGCCGTTGCAATCACCGGAATTGTATAAAGGTAGGAGGGGTTCTCATTATTATTTCGAGGACGGGAATATGTAGGTTTATTATGAGGCACAACCGGAACAGCTTTAGGTCTTGTTCCCCGGAAATTTTTCAAAGCGGTCCTTGTCTTTTCATCAATAACACCATTAACGGGTAACCCGGAGTCTCTTTGAAATTGTATAACCGCCCGCAGCGTCTGATAACCATACTTGCCGTCAGGCATACCGGCAAGATACTTTGCTTTTATCAAATACTGCTGTATGGTAAAAATGTCCTTGCCCCGCATTCCATAAACAATCGTAGCCGGGTGTTGATTCTGAGCAGCTCTTTGGTGACCACCGCTAAAAATGCCTTGAATAATATTGAAAAGAAAAAAACTGGCATGAGCGGTGGCAGGGCGATAAGAAACGACACTGAAAACCAGGAAAGCGACGATTGCGTATTTCTTGCTAAGCATGAATCACACTCCTTAACATAATAAAGAGATATAATTTTATCTACTTTAACTTTACCATGGAAAGATCAAAATGTATTCAGGTAATTTTCGCCTTTTAAACAGCAGGACTAACGGATTGTCGAATGACAGAGGCCTACGAAAAGTGGAAACCATAGTATTTTTTCAATTAAATATTTAAAGAACTTGCGCAGTTTGGGTCTGCAGCAGGAGAAAGCTTCCTCTCTCTAGAATTTTGGCCGTAAAAGAATAATCAAATGCCACCAAACAGGTGCCTCTTAGTCAAGGGGAGAATAGGGAAGCCGGAAAGATATTGTTATCTTTAACCGGCGCGGTCGCGCCACTGTAAGCGGGAAACCGACTCTGCCAACTGCCACCGGATAACGGGAAGGCTCAGAGAAAGTAATGATCCGCAGCCAGGAGACCTGCCTGTTTGTACTGACATAGCGCTCCCGCGCCAGGGGTTATGCCGGAAGGATAGGAACTATATTATTAGTAAAACCTAGCCTTTTTTAGGCTGGGTATTTTTTATTAGGTAGGAGGATCGTTATGAAAACGAAAACAATGACTCTTTGTGCTCTGTTCATTGCATTAAGTTTTGTCGGTGCCAATCTGAAAATAATGGGAACGATTGCGTTTGATTCCATGCCCGGATTTTTAGGAACCTTGCTATTAGGGCCAATCTACGGTGCTTTTATTGGAGCGGCGGGACATTTTTTCACTGCTTTATTATCGGGATTTCCCTTGTCAATACCGGTCCATCTGCTTGTCATGATTGATATGGCTGTTACGATGGCTGTCTTTGGCATTCTTTATAATAAAATTACCCCTTGTAACACCATTTCTCTAAAGGGAATGGTGCTGGCCGGCATAGCAGGGGTTCTGTTAAACGGCCCCGTTGCGATACTGCTTTTGGCACCGCTATTAGTGCCTGTCTTAGGTACGGCGGGGCTGACCGCCTATTTGCCGGTGCTCTCGGGTGCAGCTGCGCTCAATATTATTTTAGCCTTTGTTATCTACCATTCGTTGCCGGCTGCAGTTAAAAATAATTGTAAGGTTAAAAACTGACTATGCGAATCAAAAAAATACGCGACCTAACCTTCATAGATTTAGACCGAAAAAGAACAATAGTGATTGCCTGCGACAGTTGTGGCAGTATCGGCCTAAAAGAGCATGATGTCTTGAAGGTGCCCCCGTTTATTACCGGGCAATACACGGCAAGGGTTGCTATTTTAGAAGTTTTATGCGCCGGCGCCAAGGTAATTGGTCTGACTAACACTATTTGCAACGAAATGGAACCTACGGGAAGGGAAATTATCCGCGGCATTAAAGCCGAATTGAAGGATGCCGGCATCGACAGCGTCGCATTGACAGGGAGTACCGAAGAGAACTTTCCTTCCTTTTCCACCGGTCTCGGCATTACAGCCATCGGCATTGCCGATAAGGCAAAACTTAAAGTAAATTCGGTAAAAGATGCTGCCCTGGTGCTTGCTCTTGGCCGACCGATGTTGGGACAGGAAATTGTAGACAGCCCAAAAACGTCAATGGTCGATTATCCTTTAATCCAAGAACTGCTTAAGCAGGAAGAAATCTACGAGTTGGTTCCTGTCGGTTCGAAAGGAATCTTATACGAAGTGTATCAATTAGCCTGGAACAATTCGTTAAAGCTAATTTTAAACGATGCTGTAGACGTAGACATCCATCGGTCCGCCGGCCCAAGTACGGTTGTGTTAGCTGCCGTCAAACCCGATGCTTGGCCCATGATAAACTTTGCCGGTAATATGGAAGTAATCGGAAGATTGAGCAAGTGAGAAAACCGCCCCATTATGCCGGCGGGTCTTTTTACGACCTAATAATATGCATCCTTGGCAGGAGAACTGTATAAAGTCCCGAATATACATAATAATCGCACCCTTTCCAGACGCGTCTCTGAACCAGCAAACTACCGGCCAAGGAGCGAACAACAATGGCAGATTCTCGACAGGAAGAAACAGTCTCAGCTATTAATTTTCATAACGAGTTTCTGGCGTTCATTCACGACACGTCGCTGAATATTATAAATCGGTGCAACTATTATGACGTTTTGGAGAATATCGTCCTCAGGGCGGTTCAATTGGTAAGAACTGCTTCGGGTTATGCCTTTTTGCTGACTGATGACGGTCAGCATGGAGAGATTGTGGTAGCCGTCGGCAGGGCCCGCCATTTGCAGGGAATGCGGATTATAGTAGATCAAAACTTGACACCTTCGCTCTGGCAGCAGGGTGATATCTTTTTTCACAACCGGTATCAAGAGTGGGTATCCCGGTCTTCCTTATTAGTTGGTGAGGCGGAAGCCGTTCTATGCTTTCCTTTAAAAAGCAACGGCAAGGTTATTGGCTTTATTAGTCTTTGGCATACGGAAAAAAACCGGGTGTTTCAGCCCGAGGACTTAGAAAATGTTAAACAATTTTCCGCCCTGGCCTCAATTGCCTATGATAATACCCTCCTATACCGGCAGGCCCAAAAGGAAATCACGGAGCGGAAAACGGCGGAAAAACTTCAATCCGCCTTGTACCGCATATCCGAAACCACTAGTTCGTCCTCCAACCTGGAAGAATTATACCATTCAGTGCACAAAATCATCGGCGAACTCATTCCAGCCAAAAACTTTTTTATTGCCCTTTATGATGAAGCAACGAAAACAATTCGTTTTACTTACTACGTAGACGAACATGACCCCAATCCGGTACCGCGTAAATGGGGCAAAGGCCGCACAGAGTATGTTATCCGGATGGGAAAAGCAGTGATTATTTCACCCTCTCTTTATCAAGAACTTATTGAAAAAGGAGAAATTGAACCATCCGGCGCGACGGCCATTGACTGGCTGGGCGTCCCTCTTAAAACAGCAGCTAACAAGGTTATCGGCGTATTATCGGTACAGACCTACACGGAGGGAGTCCGCTACACTCAATATGAAGCCGACATCTTAAATTTTGTTTCCAACCAAATTGGCATGGCTATTGAACGGAAGCAAGCGGAAGAACAACTGCGTTTTCTTAGTTTGCACGACAATTTAACCGGTCTGTACAACCGTACCTATTTTGAAAAAAAGCTGGACCGGCTAAACAACAACATAGCGCCCCTGAGTATCATCGTCTGTGACGTAGACGGACTCAAACTGATGAACGACACGTTAGGGCACGCCGCCGGTGACCGGATGCTGATTGCAGCCGCCGAAATTATCCGGAAGTCGCTGCCGGAACAATATGTTGCCGCCCGTATCGGTGGTGACGAAATCGCTATTTTACTACCGGGTGCGGATGAACCCGCCGCTGAGAATATCTGCCGGTCTATCCGGCATAAAATGGCTCAATATAATAAAAATCATAACGGGATTCCTCTCAGTCTCTCCCTGGGCTACGCGGTGCGGACCGGCAGTTGCCCATCTGTTCGCGAACTCTTTCAGGAAGCCGACAATCATATGTATAGAGAAAAATTGCTCCGCTCCCAGCGAAACCGTAGCCTTGTTATTCAGACGGTCATGAAGATGCTTGAAACACGGGATTTTATCGCGGATGGACATACCCAGCGGATGGAGGATTTAGCTTCTTCCCTGGCTCGCCGTCTGGGTCTGTCGGAACGGAAAGTGGATGATATCCGTTTGCTGGCTCAATTTCATGATATCGGCAAAGTCGGAATTCCCGATCATATCTTATCCAAGCCCGAAGCCTTGACGGAAGAGGAACGAAAAATTATGTGGCGCCACTCGGAAATCGGCTACCGCATTGCCCGGTCGTCCACCGATCTTCTTCCGATTGCCGATTGGATATTAAAACACCATGAGTGTTGGGACGGCAGCGGTTATCCACTGGGGCTGGCCGGAGAAGATATTCCGCAGGAATGCCGGATTTTGGCCATTGTAGATGCTTATGACGCCATGACCAGCAACAGACCATACCGTCCGGCCATGTCGCGGGAAGAAGCAATAGAGAATTTAAAACGCGGCGCCGGCACCCAGTTTGACCCCCAGCTTGTAACACGTTTTGTATCCCTGCTCAATATATAAAAGGACCACCCATAAGGTTGGTCCTTTTATATATCTATACCGCTTCGGTTTTAGCGTGTCCAGCCGGATCATTCCTTTTCATCTTCCCTCAGTTCGCGAAGAATTTCCAAAATACTTTCTTGGGCCTCCGCGGGAGCATATACTGCTCCCCACCCTTTTATCTGCTGAAAGATGCCATCATAAGCGGCGTCATGATAACATTTTAAATAATGCGGAATTCCCTGTTCGTTCAGTATGGAATCCAAAACCTGTGCCTCAAATGCGTTCTCCAGGACAGCGACTTTTTCATATTCCATTTTCAAGCCTCCCGCCTTACTTCTTGTTATGAGCCTGCTTAAAAAGATGCAGATACTAGGCGCGGCGAGCATTCGAACGAGGCGTATGTTGAGTGAGAGAGCGCAGCCGCAACAACGTTAGGTCCCACATTTCGCAATGATTGTCGAGTGACAGAGGACTGCGAAAAGTGGGATTGATGCGCTTTTTAAGCAGGCTCGTTATGATTCAGTTAAACAGTATTTTAGAATAGTCCATAACCTAAACCGTATTAATCCGTTGACAGCTATTTATTATTGACGGGCCAGGCCTGAATCCTTGGCAGCAACAGCCACTGCCGCGGCCACTGCCGCCGGGACGTTTGTATCAAGAGGCGCAGGAAAAATGTGGTTAGCGTCAAGTTGTATCGCCGGTACGCAACCGGCTAAAGCCATTGCGGCCGCCATACACATACGTTCATTAATATCTGCCGCCCGGACGGACATTGCTCCCTTCATAATACCCGGAAAGGCAAGCACATTGTTAATCATGTTGGGAAAATCGGACCGTCCCGTCCCTACGACAGCCGCGCCTCCTGCTAAGGCCTCATCCGGGAAAATTTCCGGCGTGGGGTTAGCTAAAGCAAAGACAATTGCTTTCTCGTTCATAGTCCTTACCATATCACGGGTCAGAATACCCGGTGCTGAAACTCCCACAAAAACATCGGCGCCGGTCATCGCTTCCGCCAGGGTTCCATCCCGTTCCTCGGGGTTGGTAAATTCAGCCGCGGCGGCGTGACCATCATGCAGAATAGTAGCCGGGTTTTGCCTGTTAACAATGCCCTTTTTATCTACCATTAAAATTTTCTTTGCGCCAAATGCCGCCAGCAAACGGGCTATGGCAATCCCGGCTGCGCCGGCGCCGTTTATTACTATATTACTTTCCGTCAAATTCTTGCCTACTACTTTATGCGCATTGATAAGACCGGCTAATACACAAACCGCCGTACCATGCTGGTCATCATGAAAGACAGGAATATCCAGTTCTTTTTTTAGCCGCGTCTCAATTTCAAAGCAGCGGGGCGCTGCGATATCTTCCAAATTAATACCGCCGAAACAGGGGGAAAGATATTTTATAGTTTTTATCAATTCCTCCGTACTCTGCGTATCCAGGCATAGCGGAATGGCATCAATACCGGCAAGTGATTTAAACAATAGTGCTTTTCCTTCCATAACCGGAATAGCCGCCTTAGGGCCAATATTGCCCAATCCTAAAACGGCGGAACCGTCGGAAACAACGGCAATCAAGTTACCTTTGGCCGTATAACGGTAGGCATTATCCGGATTGGCAGCAATCCGCCGGCAGGGTTCCGCCACACCCGGACTATATACCAAACTTAAATCGTCCTGACCGGCAAAAGGAACCTTGCCGATTACCGCCAGCTTCCCTTTGGCCTGTTCATGCAGTGCAAGTGACTTTTCGTAAACATTCACAACGAAACCCTCCCATACATTTCCGCATTCGCTTTGTTTTGCTTTATTTTTATTGTATTCTTCTTTATCATAGATAACAAATACTTATTTTTTATGTTATAATAGTTTTAATCTATCGTGAGGTGTCCACTTATGGAATTACGACAACTTGAATATTTCCGTCTGGCCGGCCGTTTAGGCAATATGACCCGGGCGGCGGAACAAATGCATGTTGCCCAGCCGTCTGTTACCGTAGCTATCAGAAAACTGGAAGAAGAACTGGGCATACAGCTTTTTGAACGGCGCCGGAAACAATTTATTCTCACTCCCGAGGGAACAGTCTTTCTTGCCCGGACCGAAGATGTCCTTCGCCGTCTGGAGGCTGCCGTACAGGAAATGCAGGATTACCGTGAATTACAAAAAGGCTCCATCCGGCTCGGCGTTCCCCCAATGATTGGTTTTTTCCTGTTTCCTGATATATTCTCCGGTTTTAAAAAGCGCTATCCACAGATTGACCTGTTCATTATCGAAGAAGGCTCTTTATCCATCGAGCACTTATTAGAAAAGGGTGAACTGGATTTGGGGATTATTATTTTTTCCCAGCCATCACCGGTTCTGACAACGATTCCGCTGCGCAAAGGAGAAATTCTTCTCTGCCTGCCGCCGGACCACCCTTTATGCCAGCTGGAACGCGTTCCCTTTTGTCAGGTCGCGGACTATCCCGTTATTCTTTTAAAAGAAAACGCTTACCACCGTCAGCTTATCCTGGAGGAATTTGAAAAGCATGCTATCAACCCTCATGTCGTCCTCTCTTCCAGCCAGATTGAAACCATCAAAGCTCTAGTGGCCAAAGGTTCGGGCATCTCCTTTCTGCTTGATGAAATTGCCCGTCAGGATAACCGCATCCAGTGCCGTTCCCTGGAAAATCCGCTCTATATCAGCATTGGACTGGTATGGAAAAAAGACTATTATCTTTCTAACGCCGCCAAGACCCTCCTCGATTATATCGTAAGCACGGCGTAGCCTTACTTATTGCCTTAGCATACGGTATACAGGTAGTACCAAACTGATCAAACCGACAAAAAAAACGCCGGCCGCTCCCCCTGTATTGCCGTTTTGCCGCAACCAGCGAGCGTACGAATACGCCTTAATCGCCCCCATAAATCCGAGTAGGATGTAAATAAAATCAATCATTTTTTCTCCCTTCTGCCTTCTCCTATTCTTTTATTCTGAGTCTTCCCGGCCATTCGGCCGAATATACAATACCTTCCATTGCGTAGCGAACCATTGCCTGCTATAATTATAACTCCAGTCGGGAAAACGGCTGCAGTTTTTGCTTTTTTGCTAAGCCTATTTATCAATCTACGAGGAGTCGCGGCGGAATTCCGCTGAGGAAAGTCCAGACTGCCACAACCTGTGACGGTTGTAGTGTGTGTGCCTTTCGCAAGAGAGGGCAGGCCGCAGGCCTGACGGCGGCAAAATTGGCTCTCGCAGTCAAAAGTAGCCTGAAAGTGCCACAGAAACAATACGTCCTGGCGACAGGACGGTGCAAGGGTAAACCCCGCACGGCAGAAACCCAAATTATGGTAGGGGAACCTCTCTTATGGAATCAGAACGGCGGAGAGGAGTATCTTATGATACTAGATAGATGACTCCATAAAACAAAAACTGGCTTACGGTAGTTGATAAACCTGGGCTTGTATTTCTAAAATAAAAGCTTACACGCAAACAGCGGTACTATTAAGTACCGCTGTTTGCGTGTGACCGACTTTAAAATGCTGCCGCCGCTGTATTTAAATTGACAACAAATAGAAGGTTATCCAAAAAACATGTCGAATTTTTCTTAATTATTACAAAAATCTTATAGGGAGGTAAGCATCGATGCAGCTATTCCGCAACCTGAAAATGGGCCATAAAATTGTCGGTTTAATCCTCATTATGGCTATTTTCCTTGGTGCAGTGGGTTTTGCCGGTTACTATTACACTGCTAAAATGAGCCTCAGTATGGACCACTTATATACAAATAATCTACTTGCTGTAAAGTGGCTCAACGAGACACGAGTCTACACCCGGACAGTCGAGGCTCTGACTATCAGTGTGCTCAATCCCGCTAATTTGGACACAACCAGAAAAAAGAGTGACCTTGCCGACAGTAAAGACTATATGAGCAAGGCTGATGCTGCCTTCAATAATTATAAACAATCCCGGCTGAGTCTGCAGGAGCAGGATATTATTCCCCGCTTTGAAATTGAATTAAAAACATATAAAGAAGAACGCCAAAAGGCTCTGGGCCTGGCTGAGGCAGGTAAAAAAGAAGATGCCTATATTTACTTCGTTTTCGATGCCAAACCGCACTTAGACCGGTTAAATAAAATGCTAAGTCAGCTAGCCGACCTCAATGCCCAACAGGCGGAAGCCGCCCGGCGGCAGGGCAAGACCGACGCAGCCAACGCCGCCCGTTTTCTCATTGTAGTTTCTCTTATCGCTATTTTACTGTCCTTATCTTTAGGTATTGCATTCTCCCGTTTTACAGCGAAACGGCTTTCCTTAGTAGCCAATATGCTGACCGAAATTGCCCGCGGGAATATAAATCCCCCGGAGCTACATATCCGGGCTAATGATGAGATCGGCCAGATCGGTCGTGACCTGAATAGTATGACTAAGAGCCTGCGATCGCTAATCCGGCAGGTTGCCGATTCTTCCGACCAGGTAGCGGCTTCCGCGGAAGAACTGACAGCCGGTGCCGGTCAATCCGCTAAAGCCGCCAATCAGGTGGCCTCTTCCATTACGGATGTGGCTGCCGGCAGTGAAAAACAACTGCGGGCCGTCGACTCCGCCAGTCATATCATCAATCAGATTACTCAGAGTATGGAACGAATCGCGGTTAATACACAGCAGGTGGAAGGGCTATCTAACAAAACGGCCTCGTTGGCATCCAATGGTCAGAGCTCGGTTGACACCGCTGTGAAACAAATGCAACACATTCAAACTGTCGTAAACGATTCGGCTAACGTTGTTACCCAGCTTGGGGACCGGTCCAAAGAAATCGGGACCATTGTCGACACCATTGCCAACATTGCCGGCCAGACAGATCTTTTAGCCTTAAATGCTGCTATTGAAGCCGCCCGGGCCGGTGAACAAGGCCGCGGCTTTGCCGTAGTGGCCGAGGAAGTCCGCAAATTAGCCGAACAAAGCCAGAATGCCGCCAAACAGATTGCCGACTTGATTCATGAGATTCAGACCGATACGGAAAAGGCGGTTACCGCTATGAGCAAGGGAACTCATGAAGCAAACGTCGGTAAAGAAGTGGTCGACCAGGCCGGAATTTCGTTTAATGAAATTGCAGCTCTTATCGAAGAAATTGCCCGGCAGCTTCAGGAAATTTCCCAGGAGTTCCAACAAGTTGTCGCCGGCCACCAGCAAATTGCCGCCTCCATGCAAAACGTAGAAACCATTTGCCGGGAAACCGCCGACGAAACGCAGGTTGTATCGGCTTCAACACAAGAACAGTCGGCCGCTATGGAGCAAATTGCCACCTCCAGCCGGAACTTGACCAATTTGGCAGAGCACCTCCAATCAGCCATCCGGCAGTTTCATTTATAAAGTCAGTTCCCTTTTTCGGCCTCCCCAAGGATATACTTTCTGATCCCACAAGAAAGCATCCCAAATTGAAAAAACAAGTCAGCACTTTGGTGATGACTTGTTTTTTTATGGACGGAATTGCTTTCACACTAATTAAAACACTTAAAACAACTTACATTCACTTGCGTAGCCAATTACAAAAACTTATAATGAATTTATAAACCCTAGTGGTCTGTAAACTCTAAAGCAACAGGATGAATTGCGAGAGGTTTTTCGTCCTGTGAGGCGGAGGAGGGGCGCATATCGGGAATATGTAAGCCGACGACAACAAAGCAGGGCGGAAAACTTCTCGTAAGAACACTATAGAATTAGGGTTTACAGACCACTAGGAAGGGGAGTGTCTCTTGTATCAGGAAGAACGGCTGCAAAAAATCTTGACCTATTTGCAAGAAAATAAACGAATCCACGTGGACGATATCTGTCAGCTCTATGCCGTTTCCCGGGATACAGCCCGCAGAGATTTGGTGAAATTGGAAGAACGGCAGCAAATTATCCGCACTCATGGCGGCGCTTTACTGTCTACCATGCAGCGGGAAATTAAAAATTACCAGGACCGGCTTCATTATAGCCAAAATGAAAAGAGAATTATCGGCAAGCTGGCGGCTTCACTAATTCAAAACGGCGACAAATTGATTCTCGATGCATCCACCACGGTTCAGGCCTGTGCAGATTACCTCACGGCGGAGCACTGCACCATAATTACCAACTCCGTCCACCAAGCGGCTCTTTTAGCCCACAAACCGGATAGGGAAATTCACTTGCTCGGCGGCCGTCTGGATAATGAACATCATTTTCTCTATGGGCCGCAGGTGTTATCCACACTTTCCCACTACTTTGTGAATAAAGTTTTTATCGGGGTGGTGGGGATTACCGGCAAGGGATTGACAAGCGGGTCCGAAGAAGACGGTCATGTAGTAAGAAAGATGATTGAGCAGGCCGAACAGGTCATCGTTTTGGCCGACCATTCCAAATTCGGCCGTAACGGCTATTTCAAATACGCCGACTTAGCGGACATCGACCTCATTGTCACGGATCAGCCGCCATCCGAGCCCTACGCCGCTTTATGCCGGAAAAATCAAATCCATGTCCTCTTTCCCCAAAAGTGAAAGGAGCGAAGCAACACGATGAGACTCATTGCCATTGATCTGGACGGCACCTTGTTAAATAGCCGGGGTGAAGTTTCCCCGCAAAACCGTCAAGCTATAAACCATGCCCAGAAAGCAGGAATTGAGATCGCCATCGCCACCGGCCGGTCTTACCGGGAAGCCAGTGAATTCTGCCGCCAAACCGGTCTCAATGCCCATATTATTACTTCCAACGGGGCATCCGTTCATTCCCGCCAGGGCATCCTCCTTGCGGCCGTTACCTTGGCCCGGCAGGATGTGAAAGAAATCCTCGCCTGGCTGGAGGAGCATCACTATTATTTTGAGGTAACGTCTGAAAATGGCTTGTACACGGTACAAAAAGGCATTACCTGGCTGGACGAAGAAATTAGCCGCCTTGCCGCCACAAATCCTGTTTTATATGCCGAAGACTACAAAGGAGGGCTAAAAAGTCCGGACCGCCCCCTGATTCCGGTCGCCTCAGCCGCACTAATCTGGGAGCAGGAAATGGACTATTACAAAGTATTCGCCTTTACGACGGATGCTGAAAAACTAAGAGCAGGTTCAGAACGGTTTAAAAACCAAACCCGGTTAACGGTCGTTTCCTCACTTGACCATAACTTTGAAATCATCCACCGCAATGCCTCCAAAGGATATGGCGTAAAAGTCCTGGCAGACTCCCTGCAGATCTCCTTGTCCGAAGTCGTGGCGATAGGAGATAACGAAAATGATCTGTCCATGTTGGCAGCAGCAGGTTATAGCGTAGCCATGGGCAATGCCAAGGACCCGATTAAAGCATCCTGCAGTTTTATCACCCGCACCAATGACGAGCACGGTGTGGCCCATGCCATTTATCATATTCTGGGTAAAAAGATTCCCGCCTAATTTGCCAGAATCAGACTTAAAATTACGGGGCCAGTAAAAAATATATAACGGGTTTAATACGTTTTGTGGAAGGATGTTCTGGTATGAACTGGCAGTTTAAAGCCGTTGCCGTAAGCAGTGAAGTTAATCTCAACCGCCTGGCCCGCCACTTTGGTTTGAACCGGAAATACAAATGGGAAGAACCATTCCGGTTGCGGGACGATACCTTGAAAGGGCTGATTAAAGATTCGACCGGCAAACAAGTATATATTTTTAATTTTGGCAGTCTGGTTTTTGTCAATTGTCAAAATCATGATATTACGGATGTCGTTCAATATATAAAAAAAATCGAAAAGAACGTGACTGACGCCAACCCTTTTGAATTTAATGACGACTATCAGTTAGAGGTAAACCCGTCAGAACCCCCCGTAGTAAACAACGACTGCCTGATAGTAGAAGCCCGGGAAGAATACCACGGCGAGGTCATTGCCACGATTTTAGCCAAGTCGGTGGCGCTGGAAAAAACCGAGTTTGAATTGGAAGCCTTGCTGGATGATGTGGAAACGGTTGTCACCTATTTAAAAAAGGGACAGCTTACCCTGTCCGACGAACAACTGGCCAAACTGTCCGGCCGGATTCTCGGCTTTAAATTTAATACCATTTCCTATATCATGCTGCTGGATAAACCGTATATTACCTGGATTAACGAGTCAGCCGGCGCTTTATTTGACAAACTGGCGGTTCTGTTTGAACTAACCGACCGTTATGAAAGCATCCGCCAAAAAACTGAAATTCTTATGGATATTACGGAGGTATTCAGCGGCCTGGCTCATGCCAAGCGAGGCAACCGTCTGGAATGGGCCATTATTATTCTCATCTCCATTGAGCTTATTTTATCTTTAGTACAAACTTTCATTTTAAAATAAAGTATAGCAACGCCATATCCCGGTAGTTTTAAGTTTGCCAAAAACTTACATTGCCAGAAAAAATCCGATTTGTTATTATAGTGTAGATAAATATCCATTTTAGTTCTGTCTTTAGCAAGTCTGTCCTGAATCCCCTGGGACTCAGCCAGGCTCTTTTGTTCTACAATTAAAGAAAGAAAAGGAGGGTATCCTTATGTCCAGAAAATACAGGGGACCCCTTCTGCTGGTGATGTTGTTTATTATGCTTTTCGCCGCGTCAACCGGCGTAACACTATATCTTCAAAACTACTTTTTCCCAATCGAACCGGCTGTCGCTCCGGCGCTGTCCATTTCGGGAGTCCCGCCAGCTGCCATATCCGAAAATCGCATTAACATCTTATTAATGGGCCTGGATGACGGGGACCCCGGCAAACCGGCCAACCCCCGGCGTTCAGATACCATGATTGTAGCCAGTATTGACCCTCAAACCAAAACAATCAACCTCTTATCGATTCCCCGGGATACCCGGGTCCATATTCCCGGTTATAAAGGCTATGAAAAAATCAATAATGCCTATTTTTTTGGCGGCCCGGAACTGGCCATGCGTACGGTTTCTCAATTCTTGCAGACGCCGGTCCGGTATTATGTAGTTATGGACTGGCAGGCTTTTATCAAAGTTGTCGACATTCTGGGCGGAGTCGACCTGACGGTTAACCACCCCATGAATTACGAAGACCCCTATGAAAATTTAAATATTCATTTAGCGAAAGGATACCAGCATCTGGATGGGGAAAAAGCCGGTGAATATGTGCGTTTCCGTCACGATGCGCTGGGTGATATTGGCCGCGTAAAACGGCAGCAAGAATTTTTGCAGGCCCTGCTGGACCAATTGCTGCAAACCAGAACCATTTTTAAGCTTCCTTCCCTGGTGCAGACCATTAACAAATATGTCCACACCGATATGAGCCTGTTTACCTGGCTCAAGCTCGCCGGTATAGCCAAGGATATGTCGGCAGACTCTCTGCATACGGAAACCGTTCCCGGTCAATTTGCCACAATTCACGACCTGAGTTACTGGTTGCCGGATTTGGAAAAAACGCGTACATTGGCGGAAAGCATATTAAAATGAACGTCTCTCAGAGTTTTACCCTGTTTGATTTCAAGAAACCAAAAGCCCAAAGAGTATTCGCTAAATTAAGCGGCTCTTTGGGCTTTTTCCTTAGGTCGCATACATAAGATCCTGACTCAATCTTCTTAGTCCTCGCAAGGATAGCGTAGACCCCATTGTTTTCTTATAACATCCATGGTTTTCATGATGGTTAATGTTTCATCCAGCGGCATAACCGCACTTTCCGTCCGGCCTTCCCGCAGGCAACGCATGGCTTCAGCCGCTTCATAATTATAACCTGTAGCTTCAAAGGGCAGTTCATATTTTTCCGGCGCCCGGCCTTGCAAGGTAAGAACTAACGCTTTGGCATGCCAGAAATCGGGGATAAAGACAGACCCCTTCGTCCCCAGAATCCAGGCGTCTTGCGGCGTATCTGTACGCACCGCCCCGGAAAGCATGGCCAACTTGCCGCCTTCATAACCAAATAAAGCCGCAAATTGTTCATCCACGCCAGTTAGGCCGATATCAGCCAACGAGGTAATCGATGAAGGCTGTGTACCGAATATCATGGAAGCAAACGAGACAGGATAGATCCCCACGTCCAATAAAGCCCCGCCACCCAATTCCGGATTTAACAGCCGGTGTGCCGGATGCCCGTCAAAAAGGAAACCGAAATCCGCCTTTACTTGCCGGACTTCGCCAATTATCCCCTCTGCCAGCCATTGGCGCACTTTTTCGACAGCCGGTAAAAAACGGGTCCACATGGCCTCCATCAAAAACAACCCGCTTTGGCGGGCGTAAGCGATGAGTCCCGCCGCATCCGTGGCATTCACGGTAAAAGATTTCTCGCACAATACAGCCTTGCCCGCCTGCAGGCACAAAAAAGCACATCCTTTATGCATCGGGTGCGGCGTTGCCACATAAACAATGTCCACATCCGGATCTCTTGCCAATTCCTCATAACTGCCATAGGCCCGGCCAATGCCATATTGGCCGGCGAAATCAGCCGCCCGGCTGTGAGAGCGGGAAGCAACGGCCGCAATTTGTGCGTCCGGCAACGCTAACAGTCCCTTAGCAAAACTATGGGCAATCGTTCCCGGCCCCATAATTCCCCATCTAATCTTCTCCAAGCAAATCACCTCATATTAATTTATGTTGCTTGATTCTATATAATTCTGCCCTGCTGACGGGTTCCCTCTCCCGACTTAATTTCCTCCCCATTATTGCATCATCTTTTTATGAATGAGGGAATGGACTGCATGGACCGGAATAAGCACTTTAATATTAAATGCAATATGTGAAGGTTAGCGCTATAATCTTGTATTTTCTTGCTCCGGCGTAGTACAATAAAGCAGAAATAAACATCCACAAGAAAGTAGGCGATTCTGCAATGATTATGGAATTTGAAGGCACGAAACCGGACCGGCATAACAAATCTTATATCGCCGACGGCGCAAAAATAATCGGCCGGGTAACACTGAAGGAATATAGCAGTATTTGGTTTAATTCCGTTGTTCGCGGTGACGTCAATCGCATCGAAATTGGCTGCTACAGCAATATACAGGATAATAGTGTCGTTCATGTGGCCGATGATGCCCCCGCTATAATCGGTGACTATGTAACTGTCGGCCACAATTGCGTTCTGCATGGCTGCACCGTCGAAGACCACTGCCTGATCGGCATGGGCGCCGTCATTTTGACCGGAGCAGTCATCGGCTCCGGCAGTATTGTCGCCGCCGGAGCCGTAGTAAAAGAAAATCAGCTTATCCCGCCTCACTCTCTCGTTGTCGGTGTGCCGGCTAAGATCATTAAGGCAATTCCCGATGAATTGCCTAAAATTCACGCGCAAGCTGTAAAGTATAAAACACTGTGGACCCAACGCTACGGGTTTCTCCCGGATGCCGGCGGTGAAGAGTATCATGGAGAAAAAATTGTATAAATTATACTTTCTGTTACTGTAAGTAAGACCGGGCTTTTTCGCCCGGTCTTTTCTCATTTTACGTATAGGCTGAGCTTAAACGGTAAAAAATCCATATAGAAATAATTGATATCGGGGGATTTCTATGCCGGAAACTTTATTCACTAAAATAATGGATTCTTTCCATACTTTATTGACCTATGCGCCACCCGATATTCCCGCTCCGTTCGTTCTGCATGAGACAGCCGAACCCTCTCCCCCTAATAAAGTGCCTTCTTCAAGGCCGGTTGCCAATACCCTGGACCAACTGGAGGCGCTTCTCCGGTATGCCTACCGCCTGCAGCAATTGCTGGAACAAACCGAAACAGTTTTACAATCTGACGAATGGGCCTCCCGGCTTAAAGCCCTAAAATCAGCTTGCCTGTCGCTGGAAAAACAAAAAGAAGAACTAGAGCCCGTTCTTGCTGCCTACACGCAAGGTTTGCCGCGGAAAGATGCGTTAAGTGTCAGTGCCAGCCTGGAGGAAAACAGCCGCATTATCCGGGAATTATATCAATTGCCGGATAATAAAGACGTCGTTCTACGGCATTTTTCCATCGGCACCGATCCGCCTTTGAAGGCCATGATGGTCTTTATTGATGGTTTAGTTGACAATAAGACCCAAAGTCTCGGCATACTGCAGCCACTGATGTTATTCAGCAATACAGCCAGGAAAGCGGATCCCGCCGATATGGTTCACCTGATTATGGACCGGTTGCTGCCCAATAACCAAGTAAAGCCGGCTACCGAGTTTGAAAGCGTCCAGGATGGCATTAACGGCGGCGATACGGCACTTTTTATTGACGGAACCGGCAAAGCCCTGCTGATCAACACCAAAGGCTGGGAACACCGCAACATTGACCGTCCTCTTACAGAACAAACCGTACGGGGCTCTCAAGCCTCGTTCAGCGAAAACTTCCGGACCAATACGGGACTCATCCGGACCATGCTGCGCTCCAGCGACCTGGTTACCGACATCATTAAAGTCGGCGCCAGAAGCCGTGTAAGCTGCGCCGTAATGTATTTAAAGTCTGTCGCCAATCCGCAGTTGGTGGAGGAAGTCAAACGCCGTATTAAAAATGTCCAAACCGATTATTTGGACGATTCCGGTGTGCTGGAACAATTTATCCACGATAAATCTTTGGTTCCCTTTCCCCAAACCCTGTCCACCGAACGTCCGGACCGGGTGACAACGCATCTGGCCGAAGGACGCCTGGCTTTTCTGGTGGAAGGCAGTCCGTTCGCCCATGTGCTGCCGGTATCTTTTTTTACCTTCTTCCATTCGGCGGAAGATTTTAGTATTAATCCTGTAGGAGCAACCTTTCTCCGGCTGCTGCGTTATTTCGGCGCTCTGCTCTCTCTCATTCTGCCCGGTTTTTTCATCGCTATTACTTATTTTCACCAGGAGGCCATCCCCACCGAACTAGTCTTGGCTATCGCCGCAACCCGGGAAAATGTTCCTTTCCCGGCCTTGTTTGAGGTCTTAATGATGGAGCTGGCATTTGAGCTTATACGGGAAGCCGGGTTGCGCATTCCCGGTATGCTGGGATCAACCATCGGTATCGTCGGCGCCATTATTTTGGGACAGGCCGCCGTAAGCGCCCACATCGTCAGCCCCATTATCGTAATCATCGTCGCCATTACCGGTCTGGCCTCCTCCATTATTCCCGAATACCGCATGGGACTCATTTTTCGGCTGTCCCGTTTTTTGGTTTTGTTTACCTGTGCAATTTTTGGTTTGGTCGGTCTGGCTTCCAGTCTGCTGTTGGGAACGGTCATTCTTTGCCAGCACAAATCCTACGGCGTCCCCTACATGGTTCCCATTGCTCCTAAGACGCAGCCCAGCTTGGATGTCGTCGTCCGCGGCCCCGTTTCCCGGCAGGAAGAGCGTCCCGACGCCCTAAATACTATAGATCCTACCAGTCAGCCCCCATTAAGTAAAAAATGGCTGAAGCAGAAACCTGCCGAGGAGGAAGATAAACATGAAATTTGAACCCGGCGCCATGGGGGTGACGGAAGGTCTCGGTTTAGTCTTCATGACCACCGGTACCCGCATTTTCCTGACTACTCCTTCTGAATCCATTAACAGCATGGCCTCCGCTGCCTGGGCATCCCCACTCATTGCCGGATTTGCCGCCCTAGTTTCGTTTTGGCTGCTTTCCTACGCCCAACAAAAAACCGGTGGCGACTTGATTAGAACGGCTGGCCTGCTTCTAGGAAAGCCGGCAGCTTTCGTTATCGGACTATTCTACCTAGCTGCTTTTTTCGTCGATGCCATCTGGCTGCTGCGCCAGTTTGCCGAAAATACCTTAATCACGGCTTTGCCCTACGCCAACTATTATATAATTGTAGGCTGGTATGGTCTCTGTACAGGCATCATGGTTTATCTGGGCATTGAAGCCATGGGCCGGGCCGCTTACATTGTTATGCCCATCAGCATTCTGGCCCTGGTATTCCTGCTGCTATTGCTGATTCCCTTCTATGATTATCACTTTCTCGCTCCCTGGCTGGGTAACGGACTTGGCCTTACCCTTAAAAATAGCTTTTCCTTAACCGGTCTGGACCTGGGAGTCCTTCTCCTGATTATTTTCGCCCCTTCTTTCCAGACGGCCCGAACCCGCAACCAAGCCGCCCTGCTGGTCCTTGTTCTCGGTAATATTCTCCGCGCCTTGTCCATTGCCTGTTTCATTATGGCTTTTGGTGTCGCCATGGGGGCGGAACGCACCTTGCCTTTCTACGAAATGTCCCGTCTGGTTTACTTAAGCCGCTATGTTCAACGCATTGAAGCTTTATTTATCCTGCTCTGGGTAATTATTGGTCTATTGGCAATTGCGATTGACTTATATATTACACTCTACCTTTTCGCCCGTCTGGCCAAACTGAATACCATCCGCCCTCTTATTGTGCCAACGGTCCTTATTTCCATCCAGTTGGCCTCCCTGCCGCGCAGTGTCAGTACCGTTCTATTATTAGACAAGTACTCCCAATCTCTGTTTAACGTCGGTCTGCTCGTGATTCCCCCGCTTTTATTTTTGGCTGCCCTACTAAAAAGAAAGGACCCTTCAAAATGCTCTTGCCGCGAGTCCTGATCCTGCTTTTTCTCGTGCTCCTTTCGCCGGTCTTAAGCGGCTGCAACGGTTCCAAGGAAACCGACGAAGTCAGTTATATTATTGCCATCGGCATTGATGCCGCGGATAACGGGATGCTTGAAGTCAGCTACCGGCTGGCTTCACCGCGGGCTTTAGCCGGCAGCAGTGAAAGCAGTGCTAGTAGCGGTGGCAAAACCTCAGAAATCATTTCAGTTACCGCCCCCTCCCTGGCCGAAGCGCGCAATCTGCTGGAAGCCTCCTTATCCCGTTCCGTCCTTTTGTCGCATAACAAATCCTTTGTAATCAGCGAACAGCTTGCCCGGCGAGGCCTGCAGGAAGTAATTGGCCCCTTGCTGCGGTACCGGGAATTTCGCGGTTCTATGTATATTATTATTACCCGGGAGAAAGCTAAGGATTTTCTCCTAAAGAATCACTCCCAAATTGAAGCTTTACCGTCCCGGTGGATTGAAAGCCTTATGCTGGAAGCGGGAGAAAGCGGCTATCTCCTGCCGACCCGCCTGCACGAGTTCTATCGCAGCCTGAAAAGCGGCTCCGGCGCCCCTTATGCCGCCTACGCCGCCATTAACCCACCCCTAACGGACGTGGGAATCCCCAGCGTTCCCAAGCCGCCGCCGGAAAAAGGCCAACAATATATTGCCGGCAATGTCCCTAAAGAAGGCGATACGCCGGCCATGGTTCTGGGAACGGCGGTTTTTGACGGCACCCGGATGGTTGGTGTTCTTACCAGTGATGAAACTCGCATGCTGTCGATTCTAAAAGATGAATACCGCAGCGGTTTTATTACTATTAGCGACCCGCTTGCCCCCAGCTATACAATTAATATTAATTTACGCAACGGAAAAAAACCGGACATTCGGGTAACTTTCCAAAACGGCATTCCTGTTATTCATATCGACCTCTTGCTGGAAGGGGAAGTATCCAGTATTACCAGCGGAATTAATTACGAGTCGTCCCCATATACCTCCATACTGGAAGAACACATCTCTGCTTTGTTTCAAGAACAAATGGCAAACATGCTCCATCATACCCAGAAACTGCAAGCGGACGTATTCGATTTCGGCCGTTATACCCGGTCGCAGTACCAGACTTATGCCGAGTTCCGCGCCTCCCACTGGAACGCCCTTTACCCCCGCGCCCAAATCCACGTTACCGTAAAAACCACCTTGCGACGCTTCGGCTTGATGTGGCAAACCAAACCTTTTGACGCTTTCAGCAACATACAATAAGAAAGACCGCTATCGCGGTCTTCCGGTCCATGGCTCAGGGCGCGGCTGCCGTCGCCGCGCAGGACGAAACCTGGCAGCCCCGTTCCAAATAAACAATGTGGTCACCTAAATTGCGGGCTTCCTGCGGATCATGGGTCACCAAAATAAAAGGGATACCCCATAAATCATGAATTCGTTTTAGCTCTTGCTGCAATTCCCGGCGATTGGCATAATCAAGGGCGGACATGGGTTCATCCAGTAGCAGGATCCTTGGTTTGGTCATCAACGCCCGGGCCAAAGCCACCCGTTGTTTTTCCCCCCCCGACAAACCATGAATATAACGGGAAGGCAATGATTCAATCTTTAAAATTTCTAACAGCCGCTGGTATAGAAGAGTCGCTTGCTCGTTAGTTTCCTTCACGCCGTACCAGATATTTTTCCGTACACTCATATGCGGAAATAATGCGAACTCCTGAAACATATATCCTATCTGCCTGTCCTGAGGTGAAATCCGGATCCTGTCCCGGGATGAATAGTAGGTTCTCTCGTCCAAAGCCACCCGGCCTTCATCGGGATTGGCCAGACCGGCGATGCACCGCAGTATGGTGGTTTTGCCACTGCCGGACGGGCCAAACAGCACCAAAACTTCCCGCCCTACCGTAAATTCAACATTTAGAATAAAATCCGGCAGCTTTTTTTTGATCTGTACCGTCAACATAGTCAAAACATCTCCCGTGTCAGCGATTCATTTCCCCGCCATTTGTTCCACAGGTTAAGTCCGAATATCAACAGAAAACTGAGCGCGCTGATAATCAGCACATAAAATCCAGCCTGATTCAAATCATTGCTTTCGGCAGCAAAATAGATTGCCAGGGGAATTGTTTCTGTCTTGCCGGGAATATTGCCCGCAACCATTATGGTAGCACCAAATTCACCAAGGGCCCGGGAAAATGCCAAAACCAGACCGGCCAGCAAACCATGTTTGGCGAGCGGCATGGTCACGGTCCAAAAAATTCGCCATTCACCCGAACCCAGGGTGCGGGCTGCGTCCTCCAGCGTAGTATCAATACTCTGAAAAGCGGCTTTTACACTTTGATACATTAGCGGAAAAGCAACGACCGCTCCCGCCAGCACCGCGGCATAGGGCGTAAAAATAAGCTGTATCCCCCAGACCTGGTCTAATATCCGGCCTACCGGCCCCTGTTTGCCAATGAGCAGCAACAGCAAAAACCCCGTGACAACCGGCGGTAACACCAATGGAAGCGTAAAGAAGGCCTCCAGGGCCGCTTTGCCGGGAAAATGCGCCTTGCGCATCAGCACGGCGGCAGCCGTACCGGCAACAAAAACCAATCCCAGAGAAGTAAAGGCTACTTTTAATGATAAAATCACCGGCTGCCATTCCATAATTTTGCCCCTTATTTGCTCATTGTAAATCCATATTTTTCAAATACTGTCGCAGCCTCCGCACTGGCCAGATAAGTCAAAAAATCCTGAGCCGCCTGTTTTTGTTTGCTGCCTGCCACAACTGCAGCCGGATAAATAATCGGCTTATGCGTCCCGTCCGGCGCAGCCGCCACAATCTTTACTTTCTTGCTAATCGCTGCATCGGTCTTATATACTATACCGGCATCCACATTCTCCGTTTCCACATAGGCCAAAACACTGCGCACATCTTTGGCAAACACGAGTTTATCCTGTACTTTCTGCCAAATATTCAGCTTTTGCAGTACTTGTTCGGCATATTGACCGGCCGGTACGGCGCCGGGTTCCCCAATACTGATTTTTTTGACGGTATCGTTAGTTAAGTCATTATAGGACGTAAGTGTGCTTTTAGAATCACTGGGAACAATCAGCACCAGTTTGTTTTCAACTAAATTGCGGCGGGATTCCCGGTCAATTAAATTTTTCTTCTGTAACTCATCCATCTGCTTGGGTGCGGCGGAAATAAATAAATCGGCAGGAGCGCCTTGTTCAATTTGCTGCTGCAATGCCCCGGAAGAACCAAGATTAAAAGATAACTTTACATTGGGGTGCTTGGCCTGATAGTTTTTCCCGATTTCCGCCAAAACATCCTTTAAACTGGCGGCTGCCGACACAGTCAAATCTACCGGCTGACCGGCTTGTCCAGACGGTTCCTGTTTTGTTCCGCCGCAGCCGGCCGTTATGAGTACGATCATCAGGCTTGTTATCATCCATAAGAGCCATTTCTTCATGATTCATCCTCCTCAGCGTTTTGTTTTTAATTTATGTAAACACCCTTGGATTCCTAAGTTACCACCTCCAAAAATAAAAAATCAACTAAATATAGCTCAACAAAAACTACATTAGTTGATACGACATTGTACCTCCTCCGCTAAAATAGAAGGCTATAATATCCTAATAACAAGCTTCTTAAACAAACCTAACATAAACTAACAAAACCATTATGGTGTTATTATAATATTTATTGTAAGATAAATGCAAGAGGTTTATGAGAAAAACCGCTAACGCGTTTTTTTGGCTCGTAGCGCAAGGCTCAGGGCTCGGAAGAGCCCGTCTGTAAACCAGTTTGGCGGCAATCCCGGCAGAGGGGCCGCTGTCGTAAGCGAAGGTTGAGTCTTTCATTTATGGATAACAGAATACGTATCTTAAAACGAGGTGAAATTATGCCGGACACAACATCTTACACGCCGGAAGAGGTAGCAAAACTATTAAAAATTTCGCGGTTTACCGTTTATGAAATGATTAAGCGCGGCGACCTCGCCGCCTACCGCATTGGCCGCAAGGTAAGAATTGACGCGCCTGATCTGGATATTTACATCAATAAATCCAAGGGTGCCTGTCCGGCCCGGCAGCAGTCCGGTGCTGTTTCCGTTGAGACCGGAACGCAGGAAACTTTGATTCTTTGCGGGCAGGACGCGATATTGGATATTATTGCCCGTCATATGGAAAAAACCATGCCTGCCCTCCGCTGCTTACGAAACTATAGCGGCAGTATCGACGGCCTGCTTGCTCTTTACCGGGGTACGGCCAATGCGGTTACTGCTCATTTATGGGACAGTGACACCGATTCTTACAACGTCCCCTATGTCCGGCGCATTTTGCCGGGCCATAAAACAATAATTATCAACCTTGTTTATCGAACTGAGGGTTTTTATGTTGCGAAGGGAAATCCAAAACAGCTCTTATCCTGGCAGGATCTAATCCGTCCTGATATCCGGCTTGTCAACCGGGAACCGGGTTCAGGCGCCCGGGTCCTGCTTGACGAGGAGTTGCGCCTCCTTCAGATCGATTCCGGCCGGATTCCAGGCTATGACCATGAAGAAACCAGCCACCTGGCCATAGCCAGTTGTGTTGCCCGCGGCGAAGCAGATGTCGGCGTTGGTATTGAAAAAGTAGCCCTGCAAGTTGCCGGCATCGACTTTATGCCACTCCAAAAAGAACGGTATGATCTGGTAATCCGTAAAACGGATATAGCCAAACCTCATTTTCAGACTCTGTTAAACACCCTGCAGTCAGCAGCTTTCCGTATTGAAATCGCCGGTATGGGCGGTTATGACGTGTCACATATGGGAGAAATTATGGCCGAAACGTAAACCAAAACATTTTACAAATTTGACACATCTTATTCACAAATTCTCCATAATTCGTTGTTATACTAAAAACAGGAGGTGTTGTGATATGATGTTTGGACGTTACGGGTATGGCTACGGCGGTCATTTTGGATTTGGCAGCCCCTGGGACTGGTTTGGCATGGGCCTTGGCATTTTCATTCATTTGGCATTTACCGTACTGATTGTCCTTGGAATTATCTGGCTTTTCCGGTTGACATTCCACAATCAGCCCGCTAAGCCGCCCGCCAATGCTCTTGATATACTAAAGCTGCGTTACGCCAAGGGTGAAATTACAACCGAAGAATTTCACCGGATGAAACAGGATTTAAACGACCTATAAGAATTAGACCAAGCGACGGACTCGTACGAGTCCGTCGCTTGGCTTTGCGGGGGATCCAGTCTGCTAAATCTCCTGCGTCATGAACCGAAACCGCGCAGCGTTTTTATCTAATCAAGAAAGACCCAAAGGGTCTTTAAGTGGAAAGAAATTATTTTACTTTTCGGCTTTCTTAAGAAGAATGTGTTATTTTAGAAATAACCCGAAAAGTTATAATTTCTGATCCCATGAAAAGAGACCCTCTCTGTTGAGAGAGTCCCTTATCTATAAAAAAGGACCCACAATACAAGAACTGCAGATCCTTTATATATCTAGTATTTCATTTGGCGGTCAATGAATACCAGTCAAATTATGGTGACTGCTTAAAGAAACCTGGTCTACAACCGGTAGGGCGAAATCTCCTTTTATAACTTCCGCCGGGAAACTCTTCAGCCCATACATCATACATAGGCCCAAAAAAAAAAAGCGGACGTAAGATTACGTCCAATGGGAGAGGAGAAATTTTATATTTAATATCATGATCTCCTTATTTGGTGGTAATTATACATACCTGTCCAAAATTTTATTAATTAAATGATAAGAGCGCTGTGAGTCATTTTTAATCCACCTTTTTGGCTTGACAAATATCACTAAATGGCCTATTATTATATTTGACATTGATAATCGTTATCATTTATTTGATAGAAGGAGGCTTGACCAGAATGCGTAAAACCCTTGACCAACTGGCTCCCGGTGAAACAGGAATCATTACCGGCGTAGCCGGCAATGGAACAATCAAACGGCGAATGATCGACATGGGGTTAGTTGCGGGAACTAAATTTCGAATTCAACGCTATGCTCCGTTAGGTGACCCTATTGAAATTAAAATAAAGAATTTTAATTTAGCATTGCGCAAAGCTGAAGCAGCACTTGTTGAAGTACAGATTGGATAGGGGTGGCTTATTTTATGACTACATCCAGATTAACCTTAGCATTGGCCGGCAATCCCAATTCGGGAAAAACCACTATTTTTAACAGCATTACCGGCGCACGTCAGCATGTGGGGAATTATCCCGGTGTCACGGTAGAAAAACGTCAGGGAATGCGCCATTATGCCGGTAAAAATTTATTAGTAGTTGACTTACCAGGCACCTACAGCCTCACCGCTCATTCATTGGATGAGATTGTAGCCTGCAATTTTATCGTAGAAGAACAGCCGGACATCCTGGTCAATATACTGGATTCTTCCAATCTGGAACGTAATTTATATCTGGCTGTTCAATTGCTGGAATTGGAAAAACCGGTTGTTTTCGCGCTCAATATGACCGATGTGGCCGAAAGTATGGGGCTTAAGATTGACGACCGCAAGTTAGAACAGAAATTAGGTTCGGTTATAGTCCGGACAGTAGGAAACCGGAGCAGGGGAATTGATGCTTTAATCAAAACGGTTGTTGATGTGGCCGAAAGAAAAAAGAAACAATCCTTTACATTAAATTATGATCCTGAAATCGAAAATAAAATTAATAAACTGAGTGAACTTCTGTCAATGACTCCCGGATTGGCCTATCCAGTTCGCTGGCTGGCTGTTAAGCTGCTGGAAAATGACGAAAATATTAAACGCCAGGTAACCCGGGTTAGTGAAAATACGGCGGCAATAACGCTGGCAGAAACGCTTCGCGCCGAATATAAAGCCGCAACAGAAAATAATATTGAATTTGCCATAGCGGAGTGCCGTTACCGGGCCGTAAGTGAAATCTATCAGGATTGTGTGGCATCCCGGGGCGACCACTATCAAACCGTGTCCGATAAGATCGATAACATTCTAACCCATCGCCTTCTCGGCCTGCCCATTTTCTTAGGCATTATGTGGCTTCTCTTCAATATTGTATTTACGGTTGGCGCCTATCCGCAAGGATGGCTCGAAGACGGTATAAATCAGTTAGGCCAGTTAATCAGTCATTCTATGCCGGCCAGTGACCTGAAATCCCTGATTATTGACGGAATCATTGGCGGCGTTGGCAGCGTCGTTTCGTTCCTGCCCTTAATCTTACTGCTCTTCCTGGGTATTGCCCTGTTGGAGGACAGTGGCTATATGGCCCGGGCCGCCTTCGTTATGGACCGGATTATGAGGGCCGTCGGTTTACACGGCAAATCATTCATTCCCTTGTTGCTCGGCTTCGGCTGCAGCGTGCCGGCAATTATGGGAACCCGCACTTTGGAAAATCCACGGGACCGCATGGTGACGATTTTAGTCACCCCCCTAATGAGCTGCAGCGCCCGTTTGCCGGTCTATACCCTTTTAATAGCCGCTTTCTTTTCGCAGGCTGCCGCCGGTAGTGTACTTTTCTCAATTTATTTATTGGGAATTATCATGGCCATTATTATGGCATTCTTATTTCGTAAAACTTTATTTTCCGGCGCCTCTGAACCGTTTGTCATGGAAATGCCGCCTTACCATTTACCCACCCTGCGCAGTGTGTTCATGCATATGTGGGAGCGCAGCGTTCTTTACCTAAAAAAAGCCGGCACTATTATTTTAGCCGTATCCATCCTGATTTGGTTTTTAACCAATTACCCTAACGATGTCTCTTACAGTAAAAATTATGAACAGGCCAAGGCCCAAATTGAACAAACTGTAAACACCCAGTTAGAATTGGAACAGCCGCAAAAAGAGGAACTGAATCAACTGGATGCGGAACAAGCCGGAGAAAAACTGGCGAATAGCTATGCCGGCCGCTTTGGGCATTTTATCGAACCTTTAATTAAGCCTCTGGGCTTTAATTGGAAAATGGGAGTCGGTTTATTTGCCGGCTTTGCCGCAAAAGAAGTCGTCGTCAGTACGATGGGTACGATATATAGTAGCGGCTCTGCCGAAGATGACAGTTCCGCCCTCCAAAATGCACTGGCCGCCGACCCTTCCTTCTCACCCCTGGTCGCTTATACATTAATGGTATTTGTACTCCTTTACACTCCCTGCATCGCTGCTATCTCCGTCATCAAGCGGGAGACTAACTCCTGGAAATGGATGACCTTTAGCATGGTTTATTCTACCGCCCTTGCCTGGATTGTCTCTTTCCTTGTATATCATGCCGGTTTACTCCTTGGTTATTAAAAAAGGAAAGGAGTTCGTTAAAAATGGAGACAGTTATTTTAGCCTTGTTAGGCATTGCAGCCTTTGGCTATGTTGCCAGAATTATCTGGCGGGCTCTTAACGGAAAAGACACCTGCCAATGCGGAGACAGTTGCAAATCCTGCAACGGCTGCTGCTCCGGTTTTTCCCATCCCGAAAAGCAGAAAGACTAAAAAAACAAAAATCAGCCGGTAACTGATAAACCGGCTGATTTACTTTTTATTAAATACACTAAAATTTATAAGTTTTCCCGCGTCCTATCCTTTCAATTACCTATTACCAATTACCGAAAAACCGCATTAGCGGTTTTTCTAATTCCGGTCAGCTTTCCTGCAGTGCCTGTTCAAATTCTGCCTCAATCCGTACCGTGTCAGCCCTCTGCCGTATCCCGCCAGGCAATACCGCCAAAAACTTTTTACTGGACGCTTCATACTTTTCCCGCCTGTCCCGGCTGCTAATATTGTATAAAAAGTACTGCCGGTTGTGAATGATGGTCAGTTTGGAGACAATCTCCACCTCAATAGAGACGCCGCTTTGATGAGTATGTACGCCTTTAAAACAGTGTGCTTTCGGATACTTATCTTTTACCCCTTGCATTTCCTTTTGGATAATGCTTCTTCCTGTCGAATTAAGCGCATCCATCGGAACTCCGAGGAGTTCCTCCTGCGTATAACCATACAAATCTTCACAGGTTTTATTGGCATAAACAATTAAATTCGTCTTTACATCAATCAACAGGATGCATTGCGGTGTCGAATTCAAGATCTGCGAGAAAAACGATTCCATAGGTTCTAACATATTCAATGGTGAAAACGCTTTTCGTTTCATAAATTACTCCCTGAAATATAATTTTTTACGCCATTTTCTCTCATAATTCTCCAAGAAACTACTCTATCCTTCCACTTTTTTTCTTATGACTTTCACAATAATTTTTTTTACAAAATTAGAGGTATTTACCATTAAATGGATAACTATATATATATTTTATTGGGAAAGGAGTCTGCGATTTTGGATTTAAATAAGTCACTACAATTCCTGGCACCAATTTCTAAGAATTCAACCTGCTCTAAAACAAAAAAAAACAGCTATACTGACACGCTGCAGGCGTTTTTTTACAAAACAACTCTCGGGGTCGCTCTGTTTGATAAAGAACTGCGCTGTCAGATGATTAACCCGGCAGCGGAAAAAGTCGTAGGCCGTTTGTGTTATGAATTAATAGGATTTTCTCATAAAGATATGCTAGCCAATTTCTTATCCCCGCAAACAGCGGATGAACTAAGCAGCAAATTTGAACATACCCTGATGACAGGAAATTCCTGCCGCCTTAGCATAAAATTGCAGCGAAGGGATTTATTTTATATTGATTGTGAAATAACCCGTATCTTAGTACCGGATGAAGAAGTACCGGGAATATTATTTATCCTTACCGATATCACAGCCCAAAAACAGACCTTGCAGGAGCTCGCCAAATACAAAGTGGATTTGGAAACCCGCATTGAGCAGCGTACGGTCAAGCTCCGGGAAGCGCATCAACAAATTTATGACATTTTGGAAAGTATATCGGATGGTTTTTTTGTATTAAATGCCGAACGCCGGTTTACCTATGTCAATCAAATTATCGCTTCGCTGCATAGTAGCCGGAATTTACTCGGCCAAAAAATTGAAGAGGTATTTTTCGGAGATCATCGGCGTTTCTTCGAGGATTGCGCCAAAGCGGCAGACCAGCATGAACCGGTACGCTACGAAGGATACTGGGAATTTGGCCGGCGTTGGTTTGATATGACCATCTATCCCCTAGCGGACGGCGCCGTCGCCGTATATGTCCGGGATATAACAGAGCAGAAAAAACTGCAGGATGAGTTGGCCCGTCTGGACCGGCTCAATTTAGTCGGTCAAATGGCCGCAGGCATATCCCACGAAATCCGTAATCCTATGACGACCGTCCGGGGCTATCTGCAAATGCTCAGCACCAAAACGGAGCTAACCCAATTTCTCCCTCAATTCCAGCTGATGATCGAAGAACTGGACAGAGCCAATCAGATTATTACCGAATTCCTTTCGCTAGCCAAGAATAAGTCGTTGGAGCGAAGTCCGTGCCAATTGGATGATCTCGTCCGCTCCCTGCTGCCTTTGCTGGAATCGGATGCGCGCATAAGCGGCCAGAATATTGCCGCCACCTTGATCAAAGTACCGCCTTTACTTCTGGATCAAAAAGAAATACGGCAGCTGATTTTAAATTTAGTCCGTAACGGCTTTGATGCCATGGCTGCGGGAGGCCTGCTTACGCTTTTTACTTATGTTGAAAATGATACGGTCGTGTTGGCTGTTAAAGATCAGGGAACCGGCATTCCACCGGATATCGTGGCTAATATCGGCACTCCTTTTATCACTACCAAGGATAATGGTACCGGTCTGGGACTGGCAATCTGTTTCAGCATCGCTGAACGGCATAACGCCATCATTGATTTTGAAACCAGCAGCAACGGCACCACAATTTACATCCGCTTTGCTTCGCACCAGCCTAATTGATATATTTTTTACAAAGACAGCAGGAATATTTCAGTATAAGCTAGAATACTTTTAAATTAAATCTGCGAATATGACATTCGCGCTAAGACTTGAAAGTTGGTTATACCGCAAAAACAAAATTAAAATAGTGTGAATTAGACCACGAAGGTATTCCCCATGAAGGGTAACTTGACGTGGTTTTTATTTTTTTAGGCCGTTTCCTAAATTATTGTTTCAGGAGGTTATCTTTGTGCATATTCCCGATGGATATTTAAGCCCGTCTACCTGCGCTACCTTAGGTGCCGCCATGGTTCCGGTCTGGTACCGGGCGTCCTCTAAATTAAAACAGACTCTGGACATTTCCCGCATTCCGCTGCTGGCGATGGGTGCGGTATTTGCCTTCTTGATTATGATGTTCAACATACCTGTTCCAGACGGAACAACCGCCCATGCAACCGGCGCCGTTTTGCTTGCCATTGTCCTTGGCCCGTGGGCGGCTGTTCTGGCCATGACGGTTGCCTTAATTATTCAGGCTCTTGTATTTGGTGATGGCGGAATTTTAGCAATTGGGGCCAACACATTTAACATGGCCTTCCTTGCGCCGTTTGCCGGATATTACTTATATCGCTTATTGAGTCATAAAGCTAAACCGGGCTCATGGCGGCAATTTGCAGCCGGCGCTTTTGCCGGTTATATTGGCCTAAACACAGCCGCGCTGGCGGCTTCTATCGAGTTCGGCATTCAACCCTTATTGTTTAAAACTGCCGACGGGGTGCCTTTGTACTGCCCTTACGGGCTTGATGTAACTATCCCCGCCATGATGCTGGCACACTTGACTGTAGCCGGCGTTGTTGAGGGTCTGGTAACGGCGATGGCTTTGAAATTTATAACTTATCATTCTAAAACCGGCAACGTTAAGGAGGTTTGACTCTATGTACAAGCGGTATTGGTTTATCCTCGCCTTATTGGTTATCTGCTCACCACTGGGGCTGTTAGCCAACGGCACGGCCTGGGGCGAATGGGACCGTCAGGACTTAAAGGAAACACTCGGTTATGTGCCGCAGGGACTGGAACAGTTAAGTAACCGGTGGCAGGCAATTTTCCCCGATTATAATATACACTTTTTAGGAGAAGGTACTCTGTCCAGCTTTGCCGGTTATATTCTTTCCGCACTGATCGGTTCGCTCTTAGTCTATACCTTGATTCTGTTTATTGCCAAACGTCTTTTCCCAGTCCGGAATAAACAGGCTTGTTCCGATAAATGAGACCGCAAG
The DNA here is from genome assembly GCF_900476375.1 of Allolucifera butyrica. Taxonomy (GTDB): domain Bacteria; phylum Bacillota; class Negativicutes; order Sporomusales; family UPPP01; genus Lucifera; species Lucifera butyrica. Next base: position 32,026 of record NZ_UPPP01000078.1, read on the forward strand.
TTCTACCCGTATGGTTGGAGCAAACACCCACAAAGCTGCCGGAGCCGAAAAAAAGACTGTTAAGCCGGGATTATCTGGAAAAGACATTGAATGAAATTAGTTCGTTGATTGCTGAGGATAGTCATTCCATAGCTGTCCTTAGCAATCGCCAAATTCTTCATCATCTGGATCCCACGGTAAAACTAGTCGGCATAGTTGCGTTACTGGTAACAGCCACCGCAACCAAAAGCATTTCGTTTCTCCTTTTCCTGAACAGTATCGTGTTTATTGCCGCCTTGTATGCCGGAATTGGCGGCAAAGTTTATCTGGCAAGAATCTTCATTCCTGTTTTTTTATTCACCGGGATGTCCGTCCTGCCGGGTATCTTGAACTGGATTACACCGGGACAACCCCTCTTTGTGCTGTATAGCGGACTGCATTGGCAGACCGGTTGGTTTAACCTTCCCGTTGAACTCACTGTTACCAAACAAGGACTGAAGGGGGCTTTTTTTGTTATATTGCGGGGAGCCGCTTCTCTGGGCCTGGTCACGCTGCATGTCAGGACCACCCGCTGGTCTTTGTTCACTAAGAGTCTGGCTAAATTAGGACTACCTGCGGTAGCAGTTACCGTCTTTGATTTGACCTACCGCTATTTATATCTCTTTTTATTTTTGTTTATGGATTACTTATTGGGGCGTAAGAGCCGTCTGGCCGGCAGGGAATCCCAATCAGCCAAACTTTCCTGGATCGGCGGTACAATTGCCGGTTTCCTGCGCCTTACCGGGGAATATAGCTGTGAGTTGAATCAGGCTCTCGCTTCCCGGGGGTATCGCGGCGAATATCCCGCCGACTTGCCGCTTACGTTCCGCATACCGGAAGCCGGTTTTACCGGATTGATTATTCTAATTTGCTTTTCCGCCTGGGGAGGTTTTTTCTGATGTCCGCATCTTGCATTTACCAGCTAGCCGAGGTATGTTACCGGTATCAGGCGGCAAAATCCGCCTTAGACTCTGTTGACTTAACCGTGCAGGCCGGTGAAAAAATAGTTTTACTGGGACCGAACGGCAGCGGCAAGTCGACGCTGCAAAAAATTCTGGCCGGGCTGATTTTTGCTACTGCCGGCACAGTGTCGGCGTTCGGCGTCAATCTTACAGCCGCTGCGATGCGGGATAAGTCTTTTGCCGCCGTCTTTCGGCAAAAAATCGGTTTTGTCTTTCAGAATTCAGATGTGCAAATCTTTTGTACATCCGTATTGGATGAAATTATGTTCGGCCCGCTGGCTATGGGATTATCCTTTCCAGAGGCAAAAAAAAGGGCCGAGGAACTCCTTGAATATACAGGAATTAGGCCTCTGGCCGATTGTCCGCCCCATCATTTAAGCGGCGGCGAAAAAAAGAAAGTTGCCATCGCTGCCATTCTGGCTGTGAACCCGGCTGTATTAATTCTGGATGAACCCACAAACGGCCTCGATCCCAAGTCACAGCGCTGGGTAATTGATGCCATCAGTGAATTAAATCAGCGGGGAAAAACCATTATTGTTGCCACCCACCATCTGGAACTGCTGCCGGAATTGGCGGACCGGGTGGTTGTTTTTGGTGAAAACCACCGGATCCTTGCCGATGGCCGGCATCAGTCCATACTGGCCGACCGGGAATTGCTGCTGGCCGCCAATCTGATTGATCCGCGCTATCATGTGCATTTACACGGTCAAGACGGACACGTTCATATTCATAAAGAAGAATAATGCTATAGTTATTTATTATCAAGATCAATTGACGTCATCACTATTTTTACGACAACTTTGCGAACTTTGCCGCTTTTTCCATCAATGCAGCAATTGGGTCTATGCACATCCCAAGGAAAATATACAGCAAACATTCCGGGATTAAAATTTATTTCTGTTTCTGCGGCCATATTTTTATAATAAACTATATCCCGCTGCTTAATATATTTTTCTACAATTTCGCCAGCAGCTTCTAAAGGTCCCGAGCCAATCATTTCTTCACCCGAACATATACATTGTATGTCTAAATATCTTTGATGAGCTTCTGGTCTCCGTTTGCTTTTTGGTTCTGTTTCGTATTCGGAAACCAGGGCATACATCCTATCCCCTAGAATTTCATGACGTCCCAACGTTAATTTTGAAAGATTTGTTTCTAAAAGAAACCTAAATCCCGCCTGCAATCCTGCCGGATATAAAGTCAATTCTTTTCTTATATTTAATAAATACCCTGTAATCATTTCTCCTTGACCCAGCTTTCCTCAATACAAACATATTTTATGGCTTGTCTGTAATAAGTAAAAGTAATGTGGATCTTCCCGTCACGGGTCTGTTTAATGGACGGATAAGAATACTCCCTATTTAGTTTTTCTTTGGAATTATTGGTCATACAATAACCATCGCCTACCTCTAGATCCCTGATGTATAGCCAGTTCTTTCCGTTATCTTCAGAAATAGCAATCGTCATCGGTGCTCTCGGCGCCCCCCAGAATGCTGCCTTTTGATTAGAATTGCTTTCTTCAATAGCTGATTTAAGATTTATAGGTTTGCTCTTATCTTCATCCTCAATCTCGTCATACAAAGACTGCCTGCGTTGGGTGCACTTTGTGGCATTCACATTATTGAACACCATTGCCAGATGCCCATTATTTAGTCTTGTAAACTGAATCGATGAATTATTATTGGGCAATTCTGTCGGATACGGATCAGTCCAGGTTCTGCCATTATCTGTAGAGCGGCTCATATAAATGTTATCCGCCCAGCGGCTTCTGAAAAGGGCCAGTAAAGTTCCGTCCGCCAGTTTCTCAATATTCATGTGTACACAGCCGGTGCTGTTGGGCACTGGATATTCAATCCATGACTTACCTTTATCGGCGGAAATTTTTACGGCGCTGGTATCGTGATCTCCTACCCATTTCTTTCCCGGGGTTACATGGCAGCGAAAAATTGGCACGAGCCATTCTCCACTATTAAGAATAACAACAGGCTGACGGATAAAGGTACCCGGAGTATCAAATAGAGTCTCTACGGGCCCCCAAGTATATCCATTATCTTTTGAGATACGTCGTCTCACGAAAGCGGTATCTTGATTACCGGATTTTTGAGCCGTATACAATAGCCATAAAGTTCCATCCGGAACAGGAAACAAGACAGGATTTTGTTCTGATCTTGTAGGGTCGTCGGACAGTTTAACCGCTTCTGACCATTTTAACTCACCATAATTTAGTCTGGACATATAAATGGATATATCCGACATTCCTTCCTGGGTTCCGGCAAACCAAACACATAACAAATCGCCATTTGCTAACGGCATAATATTTGAAGCATGATTTTGGAGACAATTGGATGGTAAATAAGCTTCCACTCTGACAAGGTCTCTCGAAACCGGATATAGAAAACCCTGTTTATCCTCCATATTATTCAATCATATCCCTCCAGTATTCAATATTTATTAAAACCGCTCAATTCTTACTAGCCGCTTCTGGCTTAATGTCTTTTTTGCAGAACAATTTTTCAACAGCAATAATTATTATTGGAGAAAGCAAAGCAATATACATATTATTAATGCCATAGGGGTCACCCAGCATGTACCAAACGCTAGTAGCAACAGCAGCCCCCAACAGGCCGATGTTAGCGCCGCGGGAACTGTTAAAAAACGGCAAATAAAAACCAATCATTGCTACTACCGATATGGACAGGCGAATTGCGCGGGTAAAGAAAGATAGCTTGAGAATCTCCGGTGCAAAGAATACAAAAATTAAGGGGAGAAATCCAATAATTATGGAAATAATCCGGGTCATTTTAAATTCCTTTTCTTCACTAGGTTTATAAAAAGGCACATAGAAGTCCTTAACTGCTAAAGAAGCAATTGCCAAAGCAACCGTACTGACGCTGACAAAAACGGAAGCGACAAGAGAGGTAGCCACAACTCCGGCTAAATACGGATTCATGCCTTCCATAAAAATCGGCAGAGCATAGAGAGCCTTCATCTGAGGAAAAAGATATCTCGCCGCTACCCCGATAATGGCCAAAGCAAAACCCAGAGGAAAGCAAAACAGCGCTGCATACATCGTCGACTTTTTAGCATCCTCGGAACTTTTGCTTGAAGAAATGGCCTGCACTACAAACTGGGTGGAAAATATAGCGCCTGCCGTGCCAATGACCCAGGCAAGGATTGTAGAAGCGCCGATTTTACCATCCCACGTAAAATAATAATCGGGTAATTTTGCTGCCATAGGACTGATGCCACCGGTCATTGATAATGCTACAACTAGAATAATTGCAACGCCTATATATTTTATCGCACTGTGTAAAACAGTTACATACGCAACGCCTTTAAGGCCGCCAAACACATAATAAAAGGTGCTGACCACGGCAATAATGCACATGGCCGTCGGCAGATGCACCTTCAGTACGGTAGCCAACGCTGCTGCACCACTGATATAGTTGCCGACGTTTACCAAAAGCAGTGCATAAATCATGATAATGGAAACGGCATACTTGGTAGAATTACCGTATTTATGGGCAATAGCCCCGGAAATGGTATATTCCCCTGAACCATATAATCTTTTTACCATAAATAAACCATACAAAAAATACCCTATGGACGCTCCCAGAACAGACCAGGCTGCCGCTATACCATATTTAAAGGCTGATTCGGCAGTTCCTACTGTCGACTTGGCTCCAATAAATTCCGACATCAGCAAAACACCCACAACAATGGCCGGCATAGCCCGCGAGGCTACCATAAACTGTTCCGTGTTTTTACTGCGTAATCTGACTGTTAACCAGGAAGTAAATAGAATATACGCTATTATCATGCTAACAATAATTACCGTATCTATGGAACTAAATTCTTTCATTTAATGTCCCTCCCTTTTCTAAATTTTCCCATTCATCTCAATTTTTAGTATATTATAGTTGCTGCCGGACTCCGGATTCCGGCGGCACATACCCAAATTAACCGGGGAATACCTTCTTGTAAATTCCGTAAATATCATTTCGATTCATAGGTTTCGGATTATTATCTAGCAAACGGGTTACTTTTAAGGCTGCTTCCGCCATGGAGTCAATATCGCTTTCCCTGATACCCATTTCCTTTAGATTTACTTGAATGTTTAAGTCCCTGATTAAAGAGTAAAGATTTTCAATCATTTTTTTCGCTGCTTGCCTGGTCGAAAGCCCATCCGTCCCCAGTTCCATTGCAATGGCAATATCCTTAAATTTTGCCGCCGCTGCATCCATATTAAAATTCATTACATGGGGTAAGAGAATCGCATTAGACAAACCGTGAGGAATTCGATATTTACCGCCTAAGGGATAGGCTAAAGCGTGCACAGCTACGGTGCTGGAGGTGGAAATGCAGAGTCCGCCGAACATGGCCCCAAGCAGCATATCATGGCGGGCTTCCAGGTCCTGTCCGTTGTTATATGCCTGCCTGATACTGCGAGCTATAAGATTGATCGCCTTCAAAGCAAAGGTATCGCTAAATGGATTGGCCTTTTTGGATATATAACATTCAATAGCATGAGATAAGGCATCCATCCCCGTTGCCGCCGTAATCGCCTTGGGAAGACCGATAGTGAGCACGGGATCAAGAATTACGCAGTCTGGCAACAGCTTTTCACTGACAACCCCAATTTTTAATTCTTTTTCCGGCACCAAAAAAATGGCATTGGGCGTAACCTCCGACCCCGTTCCTGCCGTAGTTGGCACCATGAATGCGGGAATACCCCGTTTTTCAATTTTGGCACCAGCCAGAATTTCGCTTAAGGAAGGGGCATTAGTCAGCATTACTGCGACAATTTTAGCAACATCCATCGAGCTGCCGCCGCCGATACCGATAATGAGGTCACACTCAAGTTCTTTGGCCGCGTTAAAAATTATATTTACCTGTTCAACTTCCGGCTCCGGTGGAGTGTTGTTAATAACGTAAACCCGGATACCGGCTGATTCCAATATACTTTTTGGTTTTTCAATTAATCCCGCATTCCATACTCCCTGGTCCGTAATAATAAGTACTTTTTTTGCATTATAGGCCGTAACTTCCCTGGCAATTGTTTCTATAGAGTTAAAACCGGCAATAATTTTACCGGCATTTAGTAAAGAATAGATCTCCGTAAAACTCATTTTAATTATCCCCTCATTTTCTAGTGGTCTGTAAACTCTAAAGCTACAGGATGAATTGTGAGAGGTTTTTCGCCCTGCGAGGCGGAGAAGGCGCACATATCGCGAATATGTAAGCCGACGACAACAAAGCAGGGCGGAAAACTTCTCGTAAGAACACTATAGAATTAGGGTTTACAGACCACTAGGTACTCAAGAGTTATTAATATCGGTTCTGGCTTTACCCGGCCGTTATCGCCGCAAGGCTCAGAGCCGTAATAAATATTTCCCCTTAATCCACCTCAATATGTTTGACTTCGCCCAAATAAAAGGCGTAGTTTAAAGCGCCGATTAGTGTTGCCGCCCCTGTAATTATCAAGGCGGGAACAAAGGAATGGGTAGTAGACACTATATATCCGGTCACAATGGGTCCCAAAATTCCGCCAATATTGGACACACAGTTCTGCAAGGCTCCTACTGTAGATGTCATATTACGCGGCGCTACGTCTCCCGGCAGCGTCCATAGAGCAGGACCGGAACAGGCAAGTCCGCTGTAGGAAAGAGTAAGCAGCGCAACGGCGCCGACATCTGTCTGGATAAACCCGGCCAGGGCTATTGAGGAGCCCACCAGCATACCGCCGACTAAATTAATTTTTCTAACTTTCGTCTTAGGAATACCGCGGGCATACAGCCAATCGGCAATGGCTGCGCTGATCAGTCCGACTGTCAGGGCGACTAGCGGAGGAATCATGGCCACAAACCCCATCTTTATTAAGCTCATTCCCCGGGCTTGAACCAGGTAAGTGGGAAACCAGGTGATATAGAAATAAATCGCATAGTTGGACATGAAAAACCCAATGCACATAGCTCGGATATTCCGGTAACGCAATAATTGATACCATTTTAAGGAGGCTTTGCCGCCAATTCCTTCTTTAAGCTGTTGTCCATTTCGAATATAATCAATTTCGGCTTGATTGGCATATTTACTTTTTTCGGGATCCGTATAATACAACCACCATAAAGCTACCCAGACAAAGCCAATCAGCCCGGAAATAATAAATGGCGTTTTCCAGCCATAATGCACCATGAGCCAAACGATGAACGGCATAGCAAAGGCTGTCCCGAATTTGTTGCCGCAATCAAATATAACCGTTGCCCTGGCCCGCTCCCTGTCAGGGAACCATTTTGCCGTAACACCGGCATTCGATGGATAGGCCGCCGCCTCTCCTATGCCCAGGAATATCCGGGAAACAATAAAAGATATAAAATTGTTGCAGAGTCCAATCAGCATGGTTGCCGCCGACCACCAGGCCACCGCCCCGCCAAGAACAAGGCGTTGTCCCAGTCTATCCGCCAGCCAGCCCGAGGGAATTTGAAACAATGTGTAACTGAAGAAAAATGCCGACATGATAAAACCCATTTCCGTAGCACTGAAATGAAATTCTTTCATAATAACCGGCGCCGCCGCCGATAGATTGCTCCGGTCAAGATAATTAATCGCAATCGCGCCAAACATCAACAAAGCAACTTTCCAGCGGAAATTGGTTCTTTTCTGAAAAGGTACACCTTGATTTACCTGGGCATATGCATTCTCGTTCATTGTTCTCCCCCTTTATTTTTTTGCCATTTTGGATGTTTATAGACCTCCGGGTTGGCGACATACGGCCACTGTTCGCCGTTGACAATTGCCAGGACCCCTTCCGCAGCCATAGTAGCCACTTTGGAAGCAGCCTCCCGGGTCAAACCGCCCATATGGGGAGTAATAATCATATTTTTTAAATTCAGTAAGGGATGGTCCGATTTTACCGGTTCGGAAGAAAAAACGTCCGCTGCCGCACTGTGCAGCTTATTATTTAATAAAGCCTCCGCCAAGGCTTCTTCGTCTACAATACCGCCGCGGGCGCAATTAATCAGTATTGCGCCGGTTTTCATCAGACCGAATTCCCGTTTGCCAATCAGACCCCGGGTCTTATCTGTTAACGGGATATGTAAGGAAACCACATCCGCTGCACCCAAGAGCTGTTCCAGCTCTTTTTTATATTGATATCCCTGCTCTTCAATGGCCACCGGATCTACAAAAGGATCATACACGATCACTTTCATGCCAATGGCGGTTGAAAGTTTAGCCAACTCACGGCCAATACTTCCGTAACCGACAAGACCCAGTGTTTTTCCCAGAAATTCAAATGCCCGGTAAGTATTCCTTACGGCAAAGTTCCCCTTACGGGTTTCGAAATCGCTATTGAGAAGATCCTTTGCTGCCGCCATCATAAGCATAAATGCATGTTCCGCCACTGAGCGCGTATTCGCTCCCGGAGCAATAACAACCGGAATTCCCAGTTCCGTGGCAGTGGCAATATCCACATCATCTACTCCGACCCCCGGCCGGCCAATCACTTTTAAGTTTTTAGCCGCCAGTATCGTTTTTCTGTCAATGGAACCAATGCGAATAATCAACCCGTCAGCGTCGATTAACTCCGGCAACATCTCTTGCGGATTTCCCGTATTCGTTATCTTCACATCCACTTCACCCGCAAGAACTTTCATACCCTCTTCATGGAGTCTGTGAGTAAGAACTACCTTTTTCATATTCTCATTACCTTTCATTTCACAATATTCAGACATAATCAACTATCAGCCGGCAATTCACATCAGCCACTATCATCCATGATACCTCTTGACCAAACCTTATTTAAATAACGCAAAGGCTTTCAATAGCGCTTCGTCAATCTTCGGATTGACATTACCAACAGGCTGACGCGCCGGTCCGACAGGATAGCCCAGAAGATTCATGGCCCGTTTCACAACAGAATTGGGGTTGCCCAATTTCATTACATCGCGCAGGGGCCTGATGCTGATTTGTTGTTGGTTCGCTTCCTCGATCTTACCCTGCTCCCACAATTTATAGATGCTTATGATCCGCTCAGGAAATACATTGGACCAACCCGCAATCGCCCCGCTTCCCCCGGCTAATAAGGTCCAAAGAATTAACGAATCGTTACCGGCAAGAATGGACAACCTTCTGTCGGTATCTTCAATATATCTTAGAGTATTATCAAAATTACCGCTGCTGTCTTTAACTCCGGCAATGTTGTCATATTGGGCAAGCTTACGCACGGTTGTATAATCAATATTATTACCGGTCCTGGCCGGCATGTTATAAAGAAGGATCGGTAAATCAACGGATTGAGCAATCTGACTAAAATGATTGTAAATATCATCCTGTGATACGGCGACGAAATAGGGGGAAACGATAGATAACGCATCAACGCCTAAATCCCTGGCTTTTTGCGACAAAACGATGGTTTCCCGGGTACTGATACAACCGGTGCCCGCATATACCGGCACCCTTCCTTTCGTCTCGTCCATGACTATTTTGATTACTGCCAGTTTTTCCTCGGTAGTGAGTGCATACACTTCCCCGTTTGTACCAAGAGGAAATAAACCGTTGATGCCGCTGTTTATCAGCCTGTTAACCTGATTGCGCAATTCCTTCTCATTGATTTCCTCATTTTCCGTCATGGGGGTAACGATTGGCGTAATAATTCCTTTCGGTTTAAACATATTACCAACTCTTTTCTTAATATTTTTTGCTCTAACTCATTTAAAAACCGGCTCAAAAACTTTTCTGGCAAGCCATTTGTGCTCCTAATCGAAGCGACTCGGTCATGCTCCGGCTATCGGCAATACCTTTTCCGGCAATATCAAATGCCGTGCCATGATCTACCGAGGTCCGGATGAAAGGCAAGCCCACTGTAACATTGACCCCATTTTCAAAACCCAATAGTTTGATGGGAATGTGTCCCTGGTCATGATACATAACAACCACAATATCAAATTGCTTTTTTATAGCGGTACGGTAAAAAACCGTATCCGGAGCAATAGGGCCAATGGCATGGATCCCCTTTTGCCGGACCAGCTCAACCGCCGGCGCAATTTCTTCCATGTCCTCCCTGCCGAATAAGCCGCCCTCACCGGAATGAGGATTTAATCCGGCGACGGCAATGCGCGGCCTGTCAATACCCAGCAGTTTCAAAGCCTGATCGGCTAACTCGATCACCCGCAGCACCCGCTCCTTTTTTATCAGATCACAGGCATTGCGAAGTGAAACATGGGTTGTTGCGTGAATAACCCGGAGTGAACCGCCGACCAGCATCATTGCGTAATTTTTTACTCCCCCTAACTGAGCCAGAATTTCAGTGTGGCCCGGAAAATGATGTCCGCCGAGATTCAGCGCTTCTTTATTTAAAGGCGCCGTCACCACGGCATGAATTTCCTTTTTTAAAGCATAATTTATCGCTTTTTCAATATATTCATAGGCCGCTTTTCCGGCCCTGGCGTCAATAGTCCCCCAAGGCAGATCCGCCGGCAGATTGCTAAGATCTATGATATCAATGACGCCATATTCGCTACCGGCAGCCTCCGGGCCATCCACTGCCCGGCACTGTAAACCGGCGCCGGCAATTTCCACTGCCCGTTCCATAACTTTTTTATCGCCAATAACCACCGGCCGGGCAATGGTGTATATTTCCCGGTCCATTAACGCTTTAGCGATAATTTCCGGACCGATACCCGCAGCATCCCCCATAGTAATTCCTAATATTGGTTTCATGTCTTTTCTCCCCAATTTTGTTTGCATTGTACTTTTTCAAATTTCCTTCTGACGTTCATCGCCTCCCTTCCTGCTATTCCCTTTCCTGTTCTTCATCCCCCTTTCCCTTTATAGCTTGTGCCCCTTTAATAAGCGCCCGGTCATCGCCAAAAGCCCCGGCCTTGGTCACCACCCGCATACCGCTAAACGGACCGCCGTTTAAGCGTCCTATGGGAATACCCGGAACCACCTCCGCCAGAATTTCCAGGCTGCCCGCCCCCAACGCACGGCAGACATTAACCGCCGTATCGCCGCCGGTCAGCACCATGCCGGCTAGTTGTATCTTTTTGGCCAGCTCAAAGGCAATATGACCCAAAACGACGGCAATCCGGTTACTAATTTCATTCTTGTCCAGCCCAAATCGCCCGCCTGCCGTTACTGCGCTGTCCACCGCATCTGCGGCAACGGCACTGGCAATTACCACATCATTTCCCGCCATGAACAGTTCGTTAACCGTAAGAACACACCGTTCCACCTCCTTATACCAGTCATTTAAGACTGCCGACGCATTCACTTCGATAAGACGGGTTGCGGATTGCTGCAAAAATATTTCAATTTGCTTGCGGGTAATCCGGCTGACACTGCCGGCAACAATTAGGACCGGACCGCCTACCGGCGTATTATGGGATTTGCTATCAGACTGCCAGCCATATAATTCAGGCAGCCTCTCGGCCAAACCGGCCGACCCGACCCATAAAACCCTGTTATAAACCATCGCTGCAGCCGCAATTTGCCGCAGGTTGTCATCCGTAACGGCGTCGAAAACAAGCCATTTCTCACCCAGATTTAGCCGGGTGGCGATCGCAGCCTGAATGGCCGTTATCCCTTCCGTAACCACCGGCAATGGAATGAATCCCACCTTGCATTTCGTTTGTTGCTTTAAAAGCTCCGGTAAACGGGATTCCCTCACCGGCGACTTTGGATCCTCGGCAATCTCCGTCCAAGATACCGGCATCTGGTTTAATAAATGATAGCTGCCGATGGTAATCCGGTTATTGCCGGGAAAGGCGGGAGCAATCACGATAAGCTCCGGCTGGAAAATATCCGCCGCCGCTTCAATTTCAGCCCCCAAATTTCCCCGCAATGTCGAATCAACCTTTTTATAAACTTTACGGACGCCAGCCGCCTGCAAGGTTTGACAGACTCTTTGAACCTTGTCATAAGCAACGGCCGGTGTTGCGGCCCGGCTATCCGTATCCAGGACAAGCACATCGGCTGAATCGGACAAACCGTTTTGCCCGATTGCATCCAGCAGTACACAGCTGGTTATACCGAATTTGGCAAATTGAACGGCCGTATCATTGGCGCCTGTTAAATCATCAGCAATTACCGCCATCTTTATCACATTTATCACCTGATCCATAACTGAATTATCTATATATTTAAAAACATTGCAAGATTAATGCCAATTGCCCAAGAGGCAAAAACCGCCTAGTTCCGGCGGCCAAAAGAAAAAATGTGTTGCTTAATGCAACACATTTAATGCAAGACGAAACGCAACTATTCTTTTCGCCGCTCCCGGCAATTCAGTTTGCGCCACAGCGTGGTCCGGTGAATTCCCAGGCGGGCTGCAGCTCTGGAATAATTATTTTCTTCTTCCGCCAAAACTCTGGCTAATGTTTTTTGCTCTACTGCGGCCAAATTATCCGAACCATCCTCCGCCGGAAAATCATATCCTCCCCATTGCTGCTTTCCTTCACCAAACGACTCCCGCAGATCCTTCTCCGTAATCACCGGTCCTTCACTTAACAGCATCGCCCGTTCCAACGTATTGGCAAACTGCCTGATATTGCCGGGCCAATCGCAAGATTGAAGAAACGGGACGGCATCGGGGCCAATCCCGGTAATCCGCGGATTAATTTGCTCCATTTTTTGCATCATTTGCCTTGCCAGGTCGGGAATATCCTCCAGCCGTGCCCTAAGCGGCGGCATGTGAATGCGTAATATATCCAGACGATAATAAAGATCCTGGCGAAATTTTTTCTGCTCCATCAATTCGGGCAAATTCTGATTGGTAGCGGCAATAATCCGTACATCTACAGGAATCATACTGTCACCGCCAAGACGCATCACTTCCTTTTCCTGCAAAACCCGTAAAAGCCGGGATTGAAGCGGCAGCGTCATTTCACCAATTTCATCCAAAAACACCGTGCCGCCGTGAGCCAATTCAAAAAGCCCCTGCTTGCCGCCCTTTTTAGCACCGGTAAAAGCGCCTTCTTCGTAACCAAACAATTCACTTTCCAGCAAACTCTCCGGCAAGGCGGCACAATTCACCGCAACAAACGGTCCATTTTTCCGCTTGCTTAGATTATGGATGCTTTGCGCCAACATTTCTTTGCCGGTCCCCGATTCACCGGTTATTAAAACCGTCGATTGCGTTACTGCATACTGGGCCGCTTTTCTTTTGACCGCCTGCAAGGCCGGTGAAGAGCCCGCCATATCAATTATTTTAATCCGGGCAACTAATCCTTTGGCAAAAAGTTTTTTGCGGACAGTCTGCTCAAACTGCTGTAATTGGGAAACATTTTGGAGAGTGGCAACGATCCCGGCGACTTCCCCCCGCACTTTTATGGGAACACTCTTTACAGCAACCGTTTTATTGCCGACCCGCTGAATATCGCCAATGTCAGTTGCCGATAACTGAAACTGGGGAATTACTTCCTGAATCGGGCGGCCTATTGCATTTAAACTGGAAACCCGGAAAATGGTTTCCGCCATGGGGTTAAAAATGGTTATGTTGGAATCTACATCCGTCGCAATGATGCCGTCTGTGGAAGTATCAATTATCGTCCGCAGCAATTCCGACCTTTCCTGTTCCTTACGGCGTACCTGCGCCACCATTTGCGCCTCTTTAATCGCTTTATACACTGCCTCTTTACCGGATTGAATCAACACGCCCTGCATTCCGAACCGGGGTGCCAATTTAACCGAAATGGCGTCCCCCACAATCATCTGAATCCCTTCGCGGGCGGCAGCGGCAATCTTAGCCGGCGCTTCTTTTTCATTCTCCAGGGCAATTTCCTGAAACGAGATTCCCCAGAGGGATTCCAAATCTTCGCAACCATAAATAACATTCTTAAAACCCGCTATCCCCACTTTTTCCGGATAATTGCCGGTTTGATGAAGAGCCCGCAACACATCCAGCACTGTAACCTGAATATTTACGATCGGTATGTCTACCTGTTCGGCAATAAGGGATGCTGTCCCGCCGCGGCTCACAATGACTTCAACGCCCTCGGCTGCGGCCTGCCCGGCGAGAACCGTTCCGGCGTGAAGATCCCCCTCTGCTATTTTGATTCGATTCGAATCAGCGAAACGCTCATTCACAACTTCTTGCGCCACCTTTTTCAGATCACCAAATGGCGCCACAACTAAAACGGATGCATCCATTTTTTTCCTCCCCCCACTCAATCAGACTATTTATGTGGGCAAATTCACTTTGTTGACGGGTATAGGCTAGTCGAAGTATGATAAAACATAAATCACCAACCGGATAATCTGAGGAGGTTTCTAACGATGTTGATTGATAAGAAAAGCGATTTTGACCATACAGAACTGACGTTTAACGAAATCGATGCGGGATTCACCACCAGGGAAGCCATCTCAGAAGCCAAACGCTGTCTCAACTGCGCCAAGCCTTTATGCCGGACAGGCTGCCCGATCGAAAATGAAATCCCCAGTTTTATACAAGCACTTGCCAAAGGAAATATCGGCGAAGCCAGTTCCATAATTGCCCGGCGCAGCAATCTTCCCGCCGTATGCGGCCGGGTCTGTCCTCATGAAAAACAATGCGAAGCGGCCTGTATCTTGAACAAAAAGGGCTGCGGCATAAAAATCGGCAAACTGGAACGGTTCATAGCCGATTTCGATGCCGAAATGGAAATCAGTCCGGTCAGCAAAAAGGAAACAGCGAAGGGCAATGTGGCTGTAATTGGTTCTGGACCGGCCGGGTTGACTGTAGCCGGTGATCTTGCCAAACTTGGCTTTGATGTTACCGTTTTCGAGGGACAAACCGAGCCGGGAGGAGTGCTCATGTACGGCATTCCCGAGTTTCGGCTGAATAAAGAAGTCGTGCGCCGTGAAATCCGCCGCATCGAACGCTGGGGTGTGACCTTCCGGACCGGTGTTTTAGTAGGTCCCGATGTGACGGTGGATCAGCTATTTACCGAAGGCTATGATGCCATCTTTATCGGTACCGGAACGGCTCTCCCCAAGATGCTGGAAATCCCCGGCAACTCCTTGCCCGGCGTCATTCAGGCCACTTATTTTCTGGGCATGGTAACCTTAGCCAACAACGGCGGACTGGGTCAAAAAGAAATTCCGATACACGCCGGCGATCAAGTCCTTGTCATCGGCGCCGGCAATGTAGCCATGGACGCAGCCCGTACGGCCCTTCGCGTCGGTGCGGACAGCGTTACGGTCGTTTACCGCCGGACGGAAAAAGAGATTACCGCCCTAAAATCAGAATTTGAAGAAGCCAAAGCCGAAGGAGTAAAATTTCAATGGCTGATGAGTCCCGTCCGTTATATAGGGGAAACCAGTGTTAACGGCCTGGAATGTGAGCGACAGGAACTTATTGCCGGCGACAAAGTCGGCGGTACAGGCCAACATGAAATCCTCCCCGCCAATAAAGTTGTCCTGGCTATCGGCCAGCGGCCGGCGGCCCGTATTGTCTCCACGACTACCGGGATCGAAGTCAATACCAACGGCTATGTAATCACCAAAGAACGGCCTTATGGCATGACTACCCGCCGCGGAGTTTTTGCCGGCGGTGATGTGGTCCATGAACCGGCAACGGTGGTGTTGGCTATGAAAGAGGCCAAAAAGGTAGCCGCCGGCATTGCCAGTTATGTAGATGCCAAAAAACTTATGGAAGAATGCGGCGCCTAAAAAAATGTGGGTTAATAAGCCTTTTTTACTTCAATTTTATACTTTTTCAATTTCCGGTAAAGGGTACTGCGGTCCATACCCAAAAAATCGGCGGTCTGCGTAATATTAGATCCGTGCTTATTTAAAGCGTCAATAATTCTGTTTTTTTCCGAAACGGCTGGCGTATGGCTGCTACTGCCAGTCCCAAGTATTGGTTCCCAGTCATCCCAATATTTGGCGACGACATCGGCTGTAATCGTCTTTTCTTTAACAATTACCACCAATCGTTCGATGAAATACATCAATTCCCGTACATTTCCCGGCCAGGAATGCTTTTCCAAATAAACATAGGCATCAGCGGCCATTTCCAGCTTTTTGCCGGAACATTTTTTATGATACTCAAAAAAATAATTGGCCAGGCACTTTACATCCCCATCTCGCCGGCGCAAGGGTGGCAAATGGATGGTCAATACTTTCAGGCGGTAAAATAAGTCCTGCCGGAACTGTCCGCTTTGAACCAGTTCCGGCAAACTTTTATTCGTAGCCGCCACAAACCTTATATCAACCGGAATATACTTGTCATCACCCAGCCGCATTACCTGCTTTTCCTGCAATACCCGCAGCAGGCGGCTTTGTCCGTATTTGTCCATTTCGGAAATTTCATCCAGGAAAATAGTGCCCCGGTGGGCCATTTCAAACAGGCCCGGCTTTCCTTTCCTGGTAGCACCGGTAAATGCTCCTTCCACATAGCCAAACAATTCACTTTCCAGCAAACTTGGCGGCAAAGCGGCACAATTCACCGCCACGAATGGGCCGTTTTTTCGCTGACTCTGATTGTGAATGCTTTGTGCAAACAGTTCTTTACCGGTTCCCGACTCACCGGAAATTAGAACCGCCGCATCCACAGCGGCAATTTCTTGGGCAATCCGTTTGGTTTCAACAATCTGCCTCGATACCCCTAAAATATCGCTAAACTGATATTTAGCCGCCATTTTTCGAGCCAAAACTTCATTGCGGATTTTAACTTCCATCTCCTGAATACGGGTAATATCCTGAAACGTAGCAATCGCGCCAATGATAACATGGTCAACAAGGATCGGCGCAATATTTACGCTGATCCATATTTTCCCGATTTGAAGAGTTTGGCCAATGGTCTCCCGTCCTTCGTCCAAACAGGCGTCAATATTAATAAAATTCAGTACGGAATCTATTTTTTGTCCGAGCATATCCTGGGCGGAACGGTTTAACAGACGTTCCGCCGCCGGATTAAAAACCTTGATTATTTTCTCGCGGTTTATGCTAATGATGCCTTCGATGGAATAATCGACTAATGCTTTAAATTCTTGGGCCTTTTCTTGCTCAATTTTCCGTCCCAAAATTATCTTTTGCGCTTCCAAAAAGGCTGTCCGGATAGATAATTCTCCTGATTTAACTAACAGTGTTTTATATCCTTTTTCTTTTGCCATTATAATCGTTTTTATACCGCCAACCACGATATCGGCATCGGTTTTTGCCGCTTCTTCCACCTTAGAGGGAATATCTTCGGTTTTTTCCAGAGGATAAATCGTCAAATCAATCCCCAGAATTCGAGAAAGAATTTCAATATCATAAAGCATGTTGCTAAAAGCAACCATAGCAACTTTCGGCCGGGACAACCCGGTAATTTTTTTTGCCTCATAAAATACCTGGGCCAAATCCTGGCCGGTAATCGGAATTTCAACCACGGGAATCTTGACCCCGGATTGAATCATTACCCTGGCTGTTCCGCCCCGGCTGACAATGACCTGCGCTTCTTCGTTCTGCAATTTTTGGGCTAGCCGTATGGCTTTTTTTAACCGGGCAAGGTAGATATCCACTTTATTATCCAGACCAAGTTCTTTAACAATTTTCTTTCCCTGCAAAAACAGTTGCTTATCCGGAGCAATAAAAGCTATCTTGGACAATCCATTCGCTCCTTTCCTCAAAAAATTTACACCAGCATATGATTCATTCTACCTCTGGGTTGTTTAAAATACAACAAGTGTTGTATCATCTACCACAATTGTTGTTCTATCGAATTCCAAAAATCCAGTCAATTTAATATTTTTTGATTGGCATAAATTTTGCAATAAATACCTAGGTCAACATTGACAAGATAACAAGGTTTTAAATTAGTAAAGAAACGGAAGGATGAAAAAATGGACGGTACCGTAGCTCAACAAGAAAAACCTCTTTATATTAAGCTGAATGCAAAGGATAATGTGGCGATTATTGTCAATGCAGGCGGATTGCCGCAAGGCACTCTTTTTCCCTGTGGCCTTGAACTCAGGGAACCTATCCCGGAAGGGCATAAAGTAGCCTTAACCGATTTAAATCAAGATGAACCAATTATTCGTTATGGAGAAATCATTGGTTATGCAGTCCGGCCCATAAAAAAAGGCAGCTGGATTGATGAATCGTCGGTTATGCTGCCAACCCCGCCAAACTTAGATGAATTGCCGCTTGCCAATAATGTGCCGGAATTGCAGCCGCCGCTCACGGGCTATACCTTGGAAGGGTACCGTAATGAAGATGGCAGCGTCGGGACCAAAAATATTCTCGGCATTAGTACCAGTGTCCAATGCGTGGCCGGCGTCCTTGACTATGCAGTGCAGCGAATTAAAGCGGAAATTCTCCCTAAATATCCCAACGTGGATGATGTAATTGCCTTAAATCATAACTACGGCTGCGGGGTGGCCATTAATGCGCCGGAGGCTAAAATCCCGGTCCGCACCCTGCAAAATTTGGCAACCCACCCCAACTTTGGCGGAGAAGTTTTAATTGTCGGTCTGGGCTGTGAAAAATTGTTGCCGGAAAAATTAGTACCCGCCGGAGCAGCTGCTACTGTCATTTCTTTGCAAGACCAGCCGGGATTTTCCTCAATGGTTGAAACAATTATGGCCGCAGCGGAAGAACGATTGGCCCGATTAAACCGTCGCCAACGGGTAACCTGTCCTGTTACCGACTTGGTGGTCGGTTTGCAATGCGGCGGCAGTGACGCTTTTTCCGGTGTTACGGCCAACCCGGCCGTAGGGTACGCGGCGGATTTATTGGTCCGGGCCGGCGCGACCGTTTTATTTTCCGAAGTGACGGAAGTACGCGATGCCATTCATTTATTAACGCCTCGGGCTGTTAATGAACAAGTTGGACAGGCTTTAATTCAGGAAATGAAATGGTATGACCATTATTTGCAACTGGGAGAAGCCGACCGGAGCGCCAATCCGGCCCCCGGTAATAAAAAAGGCGGTTTAGCCAATGTAGTGGAAAAATCGCTTGGCTCGATTGCCAAATCAGGCACCAGCCCGATTGCCAGCGTGTTACCTCCCGGGGAGAAGGCAAAACAGAAAGGCCTTATTTATGCGGCAACGCCGGCAAGTGATTTTATTTGCGGCACATTGCAACTGGCTTCCGGCATCCACGTCCAGATTTTCACTACCGGCCGGGGAACCCCCTATGGATTGGCAATGGTACCGGTAGTGAAAGTAGCAACCCGGAATTCTTTAGCCAATCAATGGCCGGATCTGATTGATGTTAATGCCGGCAAAATTGCCACTGGGGAAGCAACCATTGAGGCAATCGGCTGGGAAATTTTCCGTCTGATTCTGGACGTTGCCAGCGGCCGGAAACAAACATGGGCTGAACACTGGGGACTCCATAATGCCTTATGCTTATTTAACCCCGCCCCGGTAACCTGATGCGTTTTCCTTTTTGTTTTTATTAGCACTATAAAAAAAGAAAGGGGCTTTTTCTGTTGGAAATAAAAGGAGTGATTCCACCGCTGATTACACCAATCGATGAAAATGAGAAACTGGATACGGCCGCTTTGCGAAATTTGATTGAACATGTTATCCAAGGCGGGGTTCACGGTGTTTTCGTTCTTGGAAGTACCGGGGAATTTTATGGGTTAGACTTTGAAGAGAAGATCAAAGCCGTAGAGGTGACAATGGAGCAAGTAAATGAAAGAGTGCCGGTATACGTGGGCGCCAGCGCGATTACCACCAAAGAATGCATTAAACTGGCCCGCCTGGCTAAACGATACAAGGCAGCCGCTGTGACCGTTCTAACACCAATGTTTATTACCCCTAGTGACAAAGAACTATATATCCATTTCCGAACCATTGCCGAAGCGGAAGAAATCCCTTTCGTTCTCTATAATAATCCTGACCGGACCGGGGTAAATATGTCGGCGGAGCTGATTGAAAAATTGGCTGATGTTCCCAACATTGTGGGAGCGAAAGATACCAGCGGTGATATGACATTAACGGCAGAGTACATTCACCGTACTAAAGATAAAGACTTCAGCGTTATGGCCGGTAAAGATACTTTGATTTTAGCGACCCTGGCTTATGGGGGAACAGGCTGTGTCGCCGGGACGGCCAATGTTGTGCCGGAATTGGTGGTTGAAATTTATGACAAATTTAAGGCCGGCAATCTCCGCGGCGCCCTGGATGCCCAATACCGGCTTTTTCAATTGCGGCTCGCTTATAATTTGGGCAGTTTTCCTGTGGTGCCGAAAGAGGCGCTGAATCTTATGGGAATTCAGGCTGGTCATCCGATTAAACCGATTCAGCATATGGATGATGCCAATAAAGCAAAATTGAAAGAAATCTTAATTAAGATCGGGGCAATAAAATAGAGAAGATTGGCTGATTGATCTACAATAATTATGTAATGGGGGAATTCCTTTTGGTAAATAACCATGCAACTTCCCAAAAAACCAATGTCCGTTATTTCATATTAGCTATATTATTTATTGTCACTACCGTAAATTATGTTGACCGGGCCACATTATCTATGGCTGCGCCGGCAATGCGTAAAGATTTGGCACTTAACCCGGTATCAATGGGATATGCTTTTTCTGCCTTTGGCTGGGCTTATACGGCTCTTCAGGTTCCAGGCGGCTGGCTGCTGGACAAATACGGCTCCAGGCTGGTATATGGATTAGGATTATTTTTCTGGTCACTGTTTACCTTTATGCAGGGAATGATCGGTTTTATTAGCGGCATTAGCGCTTTTCTAATGCTGTTTGCTCTCCGTTTTTTAATGGGGTTTAGCGAAGCCCCGGCTTTTCCGGCCAACAGCAGGATTACTACCATGTGGTTCCCGACTCATGAACGGGGACTGGCAGCTGCCATTTTTAACTCCGCCCAATATTTTGCCCTGGCCGCATTTAGTCCTTTAATGGGCTGGATTCTAGCCATATTTGGCTGGCGTCATATTTTTTATACCATGGGCTTTATCGGGATGATTATGGCCTTTATCTGGTTTAAAGTAATCCGCGAACCGAAAAATCACCCCGCCGCCAATCAGGCTGAGCTGGACTATATTCAGGCTGGCGGCGGCCTGGCCAAGGAAGGGGATAAAAAAACCGACATAAAATGGTCATATATTCAGGCCCTTATCACCAATCGCATGATGATCGGCGTCTATTTCGGGCAATTTTGTCTCAACACGATTACCTGGTTTTTTTTAACCTGGTTTCCAACTTATTTGGTACAAGCGAAAGGATTGTCAATCATTAAAGTAGGTATTTTCGCTTCCATCCCTGCTATTGCCGGTTTTGCCGGCGGAATTCTCGGCGGCTATATATCCGACTGGCTGTTACGGCGGGGGATGACGCTTACGGCAGCCCGTAAAATACCGATTATTCTGGGTCTGATTCTTTCCGGCAGCATTATCCTGGCCAACTATGTAACCGCCA
>NZ_UPPP01000049.1 GCF_900476375.1 Allolucifera butyrica
CGGTGGCGATCGCTGTGGGGATCCACCTGTTCCCATACCGAACACAGTAGTTAAGCCCACAAACGCCGAAAGTACTTGGCTGGAAACGGCCTGGAAGGAT
>NZ_UPPP01000133.1 GCF_900476375.1 Allolucifera butyrica
CACCGACAATAATCATTACCACGTTGCCCCACCAAAGCTGGGCAAGGCCGGTTTGTTCGACCAGCGAATACAGTAGCGACGAGATTTGTTCAAACATGCACTTTCCTCCTATAGTATAAGGTTACGAACAAGAATTAGTGGCCGCCCTTCAGCTTGCTTTCATCGACATGGCCCAGCTTGTTCAGATGGGGAAATATATACAAAACCAGGCTGATGCCATAAATAATTACGAAGCTCAGTAGAAAATCGATAACGCTTAATATGATCGCGCCTTCCATCGAATCAGGTACTGTCATTTTGCAGGTCTCCTTTCTAGCTGTTAATAAAACCCGGATCCATGGCAGTGAAATCAGAGATTACAAGGGAATGTTACCATGTTTCTTGGCCGGCCTGTTTTCCCGCTTTGTCGCCAGCATGTTGAGGGCCGCGATAATACGGGGCCGGGTTTCCTTCGGCTCGATGACCATGTCCACAAAGCCGCGTTCGGCAGCTTTATAGGGTGTGGCAAACTCTTCGATGTATTTCGCCGTCTTGGCCTGCACATCCGGATCACCGCGGAAGATAATGTTGGCGGCACCCGCCGGTCCCATGACCGCGATTTCCGCCGATGGCCAAGCCATAACCTGGTCGGCTCCCAGGTGTTGCGAACACATGGCAATATAAGCGCCGCCGTAGGCCTTCCGGATAATCACGGTAATTTTCGGCACAGTTGCTTCAGAATAGGCATATAGCATTTTTGCGCCATGCCGGATGATACCGCCATATTCCTGAGTAGTGCCTGGCAAAAAGCCCGGCACATCCACCAGCGTTATCAAAGGAATATTAAATGCATCGCAAAAGCGAATGAACCGTGCGGCCTTGTCGGACGCATTAATATCAAGGCATCCAGCCATAATCTGCGGCTGGCTGGCGACCATTCCTACCGTTTGACCATTAATACGCGCAAAACCGGTAATAATGTTTTGCGCGTATTGAGACTGTATTTCATAAAACTCACCGTTATCGATGACTGCTTTCATAATATCTTTCATGTCGTAAGGCTGATTAGGATTATCCGGCAATAATTCATTTAAACTTGCTTCTGTACGGTTAGGATCATCGCCGGTATCGACAACCGGAGCACCCTCTAGGTTATTGCCGGGCAGAAAATTTAAAAGATACCTTACCTGGCGCATGCAGTCTTCGTCATTTTCAGCCGCAAAATGCGCTACACCCGATGTGCTATTATGCGTTACGGCGCCGCCGAGTGCCTCGGCTGTTACTTCTTCGGCGGTAACGGACTTGATAACCTGAGGTCCTGTAATAAACATCTGGCTGGTATCCTTCACCATGAAGATAAAATCAGTCAGCGCGGGTGAATAAACTGCACCGCCGGCGCATGGCCCCATAATAATCGAAATTTGAGGAATTACACCGGATGCCTGGGTATTGCGCCAAAATATTTTACCGAACCCGGATAAAGCGTCGATTCCTTCTTGAATCCGTGCGCCGCCTGAGTCATTAAGGCCAATAATGGGAGCACCCATTTTGAGCGCCAAATCCTGGACTTTAACAATTTTAGCAGCATGCATTTCACCCAGTGAGCCGCCGACAACTGTAAAATCCTGCGCATAGATATACACCAAGCGTCCGTCCACCGTACCGTAACCGGTTACTACCCCTTCACCGGGAGCTTCTTCTTTTTCCATGCCGAAATGAACGCAACGATGCTTTACAAATTGATCAAGCTCAACAAATGTACCGGGATCAAGCAGCTTTTCAATCCTTTCCCGCGCCGTCAGCTTGCCGCCGGCATGTTGTTTGGCAATCCGCTTTTCGCCCCCGCCGGCCTTTACTTTTCTTTGCATCTCCTTCATATTCCGGACTTTTTCCTGAATCGTAACCATACCTTACCTCCATCAATAAACCCCGCCTAAATTAAAACATAGTCCGTGGTTTAAAAGAAAATACCTTCGCTTATTTTTTAGATTACTACTTCATCCCGGCGCAAAAGAAAGATCGAAGCAAAACTACCTATAAACGCCGTACCGCCCAGAAGATAAAAACCGCTGGCAAAACTGCCGCTTTGATCCACCAGCAGCCCGATAACCGGCGGCAGCGCCATGACCCCCCAGGCGCCCAGCGTATTTACAAAGCCCATCGCTAAGCCGGGATTTTTCGGACAACTATATACGGCAAAATTGAAGATTCCGCCAAAAGGCAAACCCGCCATAATCCCGGTAAAAACAATAGCAGCGGCGGCCACTGGCAAGGTTTTCGCATTGGCTATCGCCACAAAACCAAGGGCTAAACAAAAATGGGACAAAACTAACAAAGATTTGGTCGAGAGCCACTTTTTCCCCAGAATAATTCCACCCAGAGGTCTTGAGATAATGCCGAGTAAAAGCACCAAGGAACCGACTATCCCAGCCATCTTCGGTTCAACATGAACATTTTTGATCAGCAGCGTATTTACCCAAACGCCTGCCGAGGTACTCGTGCCGAAGCTTCCCAGCTGCGCCAGCGTAAGCAGCCACATATTCCGGCCGCCAAGTATATAACCCCAGTCAATTTTCTGTACTGTACCAGTAACCGGCGTATTGGGAGCAAAAAGAAGCCATAGGATCAGAAAAGCTCCCGCCATGCCGCCGGTTGTGAAAAACACGCCATGCCACCCCAGCGTGCTGAGGAGTTGCGGAATAACATAGATTACAAAACCGGCCCCCATTAGAATCGAACCGCCATAGACACCCTGGGCCAGCTGGATTTCTTTGCCGGCGAAAAAGGTCGGCACATAGCGCAATCCGGCAACAATGGCCGAACCGGTGCCAATGCCGGTAATAAATTTCCACACGAGAATTTCGTGATACGTATTGGAAAAACCGATCATGACATTGCCGATGGTTATTATGAACAGACCAATCGCTGCTACTTTCTTAGCCCCCAGCTTGTCGGAAAAAGCGCCTCCCGGCATTTGCAGCAAACCATGGGTAAAAAAGATAGCCGTTGTGAAAAATCCGGCCAGCGCCATTGTGATAGAAAGTTCTTTTATTAAGGTCGGTACAAGAGGTCCGTGATTTGTATAATTAACGGAAAAAACAAATCCGAGCATTGCTGCAAAAAAAAGTGCTTTCCATCGTTGAGCCCATAACGTTTCTTTTTCCATGTTACTAACTCCCCTTTCAATAAATGCAAAGATAACCGGCAGATCAAATCGCTTTTTGGGCCCGCAAGTCCGCAATCTGTTCCTTACTCAGGCCCATAAAGTCCTGTAAAATTTTCTCAGTATGCTGCCCCAGCAGCGGCGCTGGGGTTTCCACCGCCCCCGGAGTTTCCGACAGCTTGATGGGTAGGCCCGGCATCTTCAGGCTGCCGGCTACGGGATGCACAACTTCAACAATCATGTCCCGCGCCTGAATCTGCGGATTTGTTAACACACGATCGACCGTATTAATCGGTCCGCAGGGAATGCCGGCGCCATCCAGGATTTCAATCCACGCGTCAACGGTTTGGGCAGGAAATATGCCGTCTAATATTGTTTTGAGTTGTTTTTGATTTTTAGTTCTGCTGGCGTTTGTGGCAAAGCGTTCATCATGGATCAGCTCCGTACGGTTTACTAACTGACAAAACTTTTCCCATAACCTGTCATTTCCCACGGCAATGATAATATATCCATCCTTGGCGCGGAAGGCTTCAAAAGGCGTAATGGACGGATGACGGTTGCCGATGGGACCGGGCACTGTCCCGGAAACTAAATATCTGGCAATTGCATTTTCCAATATGGCTACCTGACAGTCCAACATTGCCACATCCACTTTTTGTCCCTTTCCGGTTGCCGACCGGCTGTATAATGCCGTCAATATGCCAATCACCGTAAATAAACCGGCGGTAATATCACCGACCGACGCTCCGGTCCGTGTCGGTTCTCCCCCTTCCTGCCCGGTAATACTCATAATTCCGCCCATTCCCTGCACAATTACATCATAAGCTGGCTTCGACATATAAGGTCCGCTATGTCCAAAGCCGGAACAGGCGGCATAGATAAGACGGGGATTGATTTCCCGCAGAACATCATATCCCAGGCCAAACTTTTCCATTGTTCCGGGCCGATAATTTTCGACCACAATATCCGCCTTTTTGACCATTTTCTTAAAGAGTTCCTGCGCTTCAGGCGACTTAAGGTTTAAAGTCATTGAGCGCTTGCCCCGGTTCAGACTCATAAAATAGGCGCTTTCTTTACCGACAAAGGGTCCGAAACTGCGTGAATCATCTCCTGTTGCCGGACTTTCAATTTTAATTACGTCCGCTCCAAAATCGGCGAGCATCATGGAAGCGTACGGACCTGCCAAAACTCTTGTCAGGTCCAGCACCACCAACTTATCGAACGCTTTCATAAAACAGTCCCTCCTTGATTTTTCTAGTGAACTATATTTGCTCCCATGATATCACGACGTTTTTTTTAAAAATTCTAAAATTGGTTAAAATAACAAAAAAGGCGCCTAAAGCGCCTTTTTTTCCTAACGAAATACATAAATATAATTATACTTTATATCTTTTCAAATGCCTTATTAAACTCTTTTAGATAATGCCGGGCGACGGGAACCTGTTCGTCATTATATCCTTCCAGCCTAAGCATGTACGTATTATTAAACCAGGGGATCACTTCACATACTTTATCAAGATTAACCAGATAGCTTTTATGCGTCCGGAAAAAGGATTGGGACGCCAGTTTTTCCTCAATTTCTTTCAGCGCCAGTTTGGTAATAAAGTTCCCCTTGGCGCTGCAAATCAAACACTTGCCTTTCTCGTCGGCCTTTACAAAAAAGATATCGGCAGGATGCAATATAAGCATTCTTTCATTAGCCCAAACGCAAAATCGCCGGTGACCGCTTGCTTCATTTTTATTAAAAAAATCACAAACGCGGGTATTGGCAAGGTTACTGGAGACGTGAAGAGACTGCAGTTTTTTGATTGTTTGCTCCAGCCGCTGTTCATCATAAGGCTTTAAAATATAATCCACAGCGTTCAGTTCAAAGGCCTTAACGGCATATTCACCATACCCCGTAACAAAAATAATATGCGGCGGATGCGGCAGTTGCAAAATTTCCCAGGCTGTGGTAATTCCGTCTTTTTCGCGCATTTGCACATCCAAAAAAATTACATCCGTCTGGTGCTGACTCCATTTCAAGAACTCGACCGTCTCGGAGCCATCTTCAAATTCGCCAATCACCTGAATGCCTTTCAGTTCTTCGAGCATACACTTAAGTTCTTCCCGGGCCGGATATTCATCATCCACAATAATCGCTTTTAACATCCTCATCCTCCTTTGCAGCGGGAAGTGAAATGGTTACCTTGGTACCTTTTCCCAGTTCACTTTCTATGAACAGGCCATATTGTTCACCGCAAAAGTTTTTCAAACGGTTATTGACATTACTGATCCCAATATGGTCCCCTTTCGGGTCCGGTTTAAATACTTCCTTGATCTGCGCTTTTGCCATACCGACGCCGTTATCTTCTACCATAAGTTTTACTTTGTCTTCCTCTGCCCGGCCCGAAATAGTCACCGTTCCCCCTTCCCTCTTTGGATAAAGTCCGTGTTTAATAGCATTTTCCACAATCGGCTGCAAGATCAAAGGGGGAACATAGCATTTGCATTCTTCGGGTATATCATATATAACCCTAAGTTTGCCCTGAAATCTTGCCGCTTCGATTTTGACATAATCATTGACGCGCTGAATTTCTTTTTCCAGACTGATCATCGTATCGGAAAGGGTCAAGTTGTTCCGGTAATAGTTGCCTAAATGAATTAACAGTTTTCTGGCAGTTTCCGGTTGCTTCCGGCAATAGTAAACAATCGTGTTTAAGGCGTTAAATAGAAAATGGGGATTTACCTGCGCCTGCAGCGCTTTGATTTCCGCCCGGGCTAACAGGACCGATTGACGTTCCCCCTTACTGACTTCAAGCTGGGTTGATATTAACAGCGCCAGGCCTTTAATCAGTTCGATCTCAAAGGGACGGATGCTATTCTCGCCAAATTTATAAATAATAAGGGCCCCGATTACCTCTTCATGGTCTTTCAGCGGTGCAACAATTTTCGATCCCAGCAGGCAATCCGAATGCTGACAGCCTATTTCAGCGCGGGTTTGGGCCAGCGTATACTCACCGGTAGCAATAGCACGTTCCGTACTCCGGGTAAAAGCTGTCCCGATATGGCCGTGCACCGGCGCACCGACGGATGACAAAACCTCTGTACGATTGGTAACTACCACCGCAGCTAACTCTTTGACAGTGCTATAAATAATTTGCGCGGTCTTTTCCGCCGACTGCCGGTTCAACCCTTTCCGCAAATAAGTTACCGTAGTGCTGGCAATTTGCAGTGTCAATCTGGCGGCAGCCCCTTCCACCAGTTCCTGCTCGCGAAAAATATTTTCCAGAATTATAACTAGAGCCGTAATTCCCAGCGTATTCATGAAAAGCATCGGCGGCGCTATCTCCTCGACAAAACGCACCGCCTGTTCAAAGGGCCTGTCTACCAGCAGCAGCAATATCATATGGCAAAATTCAAGAAAAAATCCCAATACCAGGGCATAGGGCCATTTTTCCTGCGCCGGGACTCTTTTACTGAACATACCCGCGGCGAATCCTTCGAGCACGGTAGCCAAGGCACTGCCCAAAGCGCTGAATCCGCCCAGATAATATCGATGAAAGCCGGCGATCAGACCCGCTCCCAGCCCTACCGCGCGCCCTCCCACTAAACCGGCCACGACTACGCCAATCGCGCGGATATTCGCAAAACCGTCCGTCACGGGAAGACCGATGTAACTGCCTAAAATGCCCACCACTCCAAAGAATACCGAAATTCCTATCTTTTCATTCGCTGAAGTCCCGCTTTTAAGCATTATGCCGCGAAATAACTTAGCCTTGCTTAAAAAAAATACAACCACCAGCATGACCATCAAGCCACTCGTTAACTGATTACTTATTTGTTCCCACTTAACAAGCATCATTTCATCATCCTAACGCAAGATTAATTCTGTAGTTTTTGCTTCCGGCCTGATTTATTAATTATAACATCCGCATAGGCTGTTTGGGAAAAAACATCGCCGCCAAACCGGCTTATGCTTTATGATCCGGCAGCACATCATCAGTTTGAGTGTTGCTGTCATGACTGGCATCCAGCAGTCCGTGCGCCATGCTGACACTCCATTTACGGCTTCTTAAATCATCCAATATGGTATACACCACCGGAACAACGATCAGCGTTAAAATGGTTGAGGTAATCAGACCGCCGATAATGGCATGCGCCATGGGTGCCCGGGTTTCGGCGCCCGGTCCGATGCCAAACGCCAGAGGGAGCATGCCGAACACCATGGCGGTGGTCGTCATCATGATCGGCCGCATCCGGATCACCGCGGCCTCAATTAAAGCCTGGTTCCGCTCTACGCCCTGCCCAATCCGCTGTTTGGCAAAATCAATCAGCAGGATTGCGTTTTTCGTAACCAGCCCCATCAACATGATAATCCCGATTAAAGACATCATGTTGAGCGTGCTGTGCATAGCCAGGAGACCCAGAATCGCGCCGATAATCGCCAGCGGCAAAGCCAGCATAATGGCAAACGGATCAATATAGTTTTCAAACTGGGCGGCAAGAACAAAGAAGATAAACAGCACCGCCATGGCCAAGGCTATGAGAATTCCCTGAAAGGCATCCGCCATTTGCTGCGATTGTCCCGTAGCGACAAATCGATATCCGTCGGGCAGTTTAACAGCCGCCAGTTTCTTAGCCAGCAGCTTGTTGAAATCCCCCAGGGTAATGCCGCGCAAATTGGCTGAAATCGTAACCTGGTCCTGCCGGTCATAACGCAGAATTTGAGTCGGACTGGTAGCATAAACCGTCTTGGTTACCGCCGAAAGAGGAATCATGACGGTTTGCCCGTTATTGTCCCGGTACGCACTCGGCAGGTAGACGTGATTTACATCCGTCAGGCTGCGCCGGTCGTCAGGAGCCAGTATGACCCGCACGTCATAGGAATCGTCCTCATCCCGGTATTGGGACACAACGGTACCGTTAAACATGGTTTGCAGGGTATCGGCAATATTGGCCGTCGATACGCCAAGATCCGAGGCCTTATCCCGGTCCACTACGACTTGGGCATCGGGGTTGCCAGCCTCATAACTGGAAGAAACATCAACCGCTCCCTGTGTAGCGGCGACGATTTGTTCCACCTGTTCGGCAAGACCGGCCAGTGTATCCAGAGAGGTTCCCTGAATCACTAACGACACCGGTTTGGTACTCGACAAACCGGATTTTTTGGTTATGCTGATTTGTACCCCGGGAATTTCATTCAATTTTTCCCTTAGAACGGCAATCACGTCATTATCGCTGACGTTCCGCTGATTTTTGGGTTTCAGTTCGGTCACAATATTGATCGAATTCACGTCCGCCGTGCTGTAGGTCATGGTTACCTCCGGCAAACTGTGGACAATCCGGGATATCTTGTCGGCAATGTCCCCCACGGCCTGTACATTCATGCCAGGATCCACACTGGCCGACACCGAAAGTTCGCTGTTGTCCGCGTCGGGAATAAAGGTCGATCCCACCAGCGGCAGCAACGCCAGGCTGCCTGCGAACAGCGCCACGGCGATTAGGAGAACCTTACCGCGGTGTCCCAAAGCATAGCGGAGCAATTCACTGTAACGAACGGTCCAATGGTCAAAGACCCGGTTCCACTGCCGCCAAATTGTTTGCAGCCGGCTTTGGGACTGTTCCGGTGCAGGCGCCAGGTATTTAGCCGCTAACAGCGGCGTCAGGGTAAAAGCAACCAGCAGTGACACCAGAACACTGACGGCTACCGTAATCCCGAATTGCTTAAAAAACTGCCCCACAATGCCAGTCATCATTCCTACGGGCAGGAATACGGCAACCAGGGTAAAGGTCGTTGCCATAACCGCGAGACCAATCTCATCGGTCCCTTCCGAGGCCGCCACCTGCTTGTCTTTTCCCATTTCCAAGTGGCGTACAATGTTTTCGATAACAACAATGGCATCGTCGATCAGGAGCCCGACAGCCAGGGATAAGGCCAGCAGAGACATGGTATTGAGGGTAAAATTCAAAACCTTCATAACAAAAAAGGAAGTTACAATCGATGTTGGAATGGCGATCGCGGCAATGACCGTGCTTCGCCAGTTCCCCAAAAACAAAAAGACGATGACCACCGCCAGCAGACCGCCTAAAACCAGATTAAACAGTACGTCATGAATGGAGTCGTTAATCTGCCGGGAATTATCCCGCACTAATGTCATTTCCACTCCCGGCGGCAGGTCCTGCTTAATCTTGGCCATTTCCTGCCTGACATTTTTGGCGACTTCTACCGTGTTGCTGCCGGATTGTTTCATAATATCCAGGCCGATGGCCGGTTTATCATTTAGTTTGGTTAGGGTTGTCGCCGTTTTCGTGGTATCATCCACACCGGCAATATCCCGCACATAGAGCTGCACCCCGTCCCGCCGGGCAATGGGAAGATCCAAAAATTGTCCGGGCGCTGTAATACTGCCTACGGTTCTTAAATCCGTATTGCGTTTTCCATCCGTAAGCTGGCCGCCGGGACTTTCAATATTCTCGCTGCGCAGACTGTTTAATACTTCCGGAATTGTCAGGTCAAAAGCGGCTAGTTTATTGCTGTCCATGTTCACCTGGATTTCCCGCTCCAGCGCTCCCTGTACATTGACCGCCGCCACTCCGTTGACCGCTTCCAGTCTTTTGGTCACTACATCTTCGGCCAGCAGCGTCAACTCCCGCTGACTTAGATTCCCGGTCAGAGCAATGGAGGCAATCGGCAAATCCGACGGATCAAACCGGGTCACAATCGGCGCATCCGCATCCTGCGGCAAAACCCCTTGCAGCCGGCCTACCTTATCGCGTACATCCTGGGCAGCGGTGGCGGCGGATGTTTCCATGGTAAACTGGATGACCGTTGTCGAAGTTCCTTCTTTTACGGTCGATGTAATATGGTCAACACCCGGTACGACACTGACCGTTTCCTCCACTTTTTGGGTTATTTTCGATTCCACCTGTTCCGGGGACGCGCCCGGATAATTTACCGTAACCGCGACAACAGGGATTTCAACATCGGGATATTCATCCACATTCAGCGACAGATAACTGAATAAGCCCAGCGTAACGAGGGCCAGAATCATAACCGTCGCAAATACAGGCCGCTTCAGACTAATTTCCGTCAGTTTCATTTTTCCCCACCTGTTCCGCTACCTGTACGGCATCCCCGTCTTTGAGCTGGTTTACATTACTGATTAGGACGGAGTCACCGGCCTTTAGCCCGGATTTAATTACCATGCTGTCACCCGTTACCGCGCCAACGTCAACTGGATGACGCACCGCTTTATTATTTTCCAGGGTAAAAACATAGTACAAACCCTGTTTTTGAACTACCGCAGCCTGCGGCACCGTTAATACCCGGACTGCTTCACCCGTTGCCAGTTGCACTTTGGTAAACATACCCGGCTTTAAAAGTCCCGCCGTATTATTGATCCTAATTTTCGTGCGAAACATCCGGTTGGCCGTGCTGGCCGCCGGATTCATCCGTTCCACCAAACCGTCAAATATTTTGCCGGGATAGGCATCCACAGTAGCCGCCGCTTTCTGGCCGGCCTGGACGCGGCCCAGATCTTCCTGTTCAATATTGACCACGGCATATACCGTATTAATATTTTCCACAACCATCAACGGCGTTCCGGGTGAAACCACCTGGCCGACAGTCGCCGTCTTGTTGGCGACAACGCCGTCCACAGGGGCCGTAATAACCCCGTACCCGTACTGTTGTTCCGCGCTGTTCAGACTTGCCGAAGCACTGGACAAATCCGCCTGGGACGATTTTAATTTGGCATCGGCCGTTTCGAGCTGCTGCTCGGATATTGCGCCCAGATCATAAAGCTTTTTATACCGCTTATAATCGGCAGCCGCAAAATCATAATTAATTTTTACTTTCGTAACAGCGTCCCGGGCCGTGCGAACCGAATTGGCCTGTTCCACACTTTCCAGTTTTACCAGTGGGTCGCCCGCTTTAACCGACTGTCCTTCGTGCACAAGCACCGTCTCAATCCGTCCGGCAATCTTGGCGCTGACCGCAGCCGCTGTTTGCCCTTCAATCGAACCATCCAGCTTTAATTGGGGCGTCATGCTTACATACTGGATTTTCTTGATTTGGACGTTCACCACACCGTCATCCGCCGGCGGCTGATTTTTAGCGCTGGAAAATGCCCCGCTCCGGAATGCCGCCATCAATGCAACAAATAGAATCACGGGAAGAATCCAATACTTTACTCTGAACCGTTTCATCCCATTGTTCCTCCTCTTCCGGTTTCGGCCAATCCTGTCCTTCACATCACATACCTACCGGTCGGTATGTGATTTCCGCCAATGATCCTGTCGTGGCATTTCCCGCTACTTCCGGTCAAGCAATTGCCAAAGGTTGTCCATCATTTGTTTTCGCAGCAGCGGCGTATTCAATTGTTCACCCAGTGAATTCTGACCATTCAGCATGGTCAGAATGAGGATCGCCAGAGCGTGACTGTCCAGGTCGGACCGAATTTCACCCTGCTCCATGGCCTGCTTAAGCTTCGTCTCAATTGCCTGGCAGAACAGAGCGTGATTGCGGTCAATCCGCCCTTGTATTTCCGGGAAATTCTGGATAACTTCCAAAATCAAACCGGCAAAGTTCAGGCGGTAGTCGCCTTTACGGATGCCAAGCAGTTGATACGTGTACCGCTCCATTTCCCGTTCGGCGATGACCGTATCGAGTATTTCCCGCACTCCTTGCGAACAGCTGAACAATTCCTGGTATTTTGCCTCAAACCGGTCAAATAAATAGTGCAAGGCCGTGCACAGCACTTCTTCCTTACTGCCGAAGTAATGATAAATTCCGCCTTTCGTTATGCCTGCCTCCCCGGCAATATCCACAAGGGACACATACTTGTAACCGCGCAGCAAAAACAACCGCAAAGCAGCAATGGTAATATTTTCTTTAGTCATCGTTTCTTAACTCTCCCGTAAAAAGAATACTTCTTCATACCTACCAGTCGGTATGTGGTTATTATCGCGCAAACCGTTCCGGCTGTCAATCCAATGCGGCCTGATTTCGTCAAGTAAAATCTAACAGTTTTTACGCCCATTGACAAGGCCGGTGGAAGTCATTAAGATTAAATTAGATGAAGGGAGCATCTGTTTGTATAAGAAACAGGTGCTTTCCTATATTTTAACTGTCTGGAAGTCACAAGAACAACTGATTTCCAAATACATAAGCCGGAGGTAACAATGCCGATCAAGATTCCCAATAACCTGCCCGCCGCCAATATCCTGGAAAGCGAAAATATTTTTGTCATGTACGAAGACCGGGCCTATACGCAGGACATACGACCCCTTAAAATATTGCTTTTAAATCTCATGCCGACTAAAATTACTACGGAAACCCAGTTGCTCCGCTTATTAGGAAACTCACCCCTGCAAGTGGAAGTGGACTTTATCTATACGGCTACCTATGCCCCGACGAATACGCCGCAAGAGCACTTAATCAAATTTTACGAAACTTTTGACGCCGTTCGCGGCCGCAAATACGACGGCATGATTATAACCGGCGCGCCGGTTGAGCAGATGCCTTTCGAACAGGTGGCTTACTGGGATGAACTTTGTCAGATTATGGAGTGGAGTAAAACCCATGTTTATTCGACACTTCATATCTGCTGGGGAGCCCAGGCCGGCTTATACTATCACTATGGCATCGCTAAATATGACCTGCCGCAAAAAATGTTCGGCGTTTTTCCGCATAAAAAGGTTTCCGGCTTCCAGGGCAAACTGTTCCGCGGCTTTGATGATGTTTTTTATGTGCCCCATTCGCGGCACACGGAAGTCCGGCGGAAAGATATCGAAAAAGTGCCGCAGTTACGCATCGTCGCCGAATCCGATATGGCCGGGGTTTATACCGTTACGGCGCAAAAGGGGCGGCAAATTTTCCTCACCGGCCACTCCGAATATGATCCGCTCACCCTGAAAGCCGAATACGACCGTGACGTGGCCCAGGGCTTGTCCATCCAAATTCCGCTCAATTATTATCCCGGCGACGACCCCGCCCAAACGCCGCTGGTACTTTGGCGCAGCGCCGCCAACTTATTGTTCTCCAACTGGCTCAACTACTATGTCTACCAGGAAACCCCCTTCAATCTCTCCAGCTTATAAAAAAGCCGAATCATATCTTTAACTCAACACCGCTTTTTTTCTCCCGCATTAACACTTCTACTAAATTTACAATCTGCGCACCAGCTTCTACTGCCGGTACACCTCTTCGATGAATATTAGAAATTACCGTTCTTTGTGATTCCGGCTTTAATGTGCTCGATTCATAAGCCATGTAAGAACTCATACTTTCACCGGTTGCCAAACCCGGTCTTTCACCCACAAGCAATATCGTCACCCTTGCCTGTAATGCTTCACTTATTTTATCCATGGCTGCAACCCTGCCATATTTAACAAAGATAGGAGTGCCTATTGTATAACCCTTTGCTGTTAACCCATCCATTATCATAGGATAGATATCTGCTAAATTAGCATTTATGGCACAGCTGCTTAGTCCATCGGTTGCTATGATTTGCACCTCAGGATTATGAATACAGTTATGCTTAATATGATCTATCGTTTCCTGTGAGAACAATCTTCCTAAATCTGGCCTTTTGATATACTGCTCTTTGTCTTCCACTAATGTTTGCACTTTGAAAAATCCAAACTGATCAACGATACTTTCATCGACATAAGACCATACTGCATCCATTGCGACCGCATGATCCGCTCTAAATTTCAGTAAGGTTTCCGTTTTACATCTGTCCCCTGCCCTGCCTAACCCAATCCTTGCATTTGTCGTCTTTTTTAGCCTGGCACAACTTTCTCTATCTCTAGGGCTATCAATCATCACCCGGTCAAAATAGTCAACTGCAGAAATATCTCTTATCATTTCATTCATACTATTTTCCACTCCTAAACTGTAAATAATGAAGGATCTCCGGCCTTTTCTGTCAGTTTGCCGTTTTCCAATATACCCAGTTGTTCCATTCTTTGATTAAAATCTTTAATCGGTTTCTTGCCAGTAATGTCCCGCATGGCAGCAACGTCATGATAGCTGGTCGTTTGGTACATTAACATCACATCATCCCCTCCAGGGATACCCATAAAATATGTACAATCACACGCTGCAAGCAGCAATGCTAAATTTTCCACATCGTTCTGGTCTGCCTTCATATGATTGGTATAGCACACATCCACTCCCATAGGCAGACCTGTTAATTTCCCCATGAAATGATCTTCCAGTCCGGCTCTGATCATTTGACAGCCATCATACAAATATTCCGGCCCCATAAAACCGACTACTGTATTGACTAAAAAAGGATGATATCGTTTAGCCAAACCATAACATCTCGCTTCCATGGTCACTTGATCCGCACCATGATGTCCTTCAGAAGACAGTTCCGATCCTTGTCCTGTTTCAAAGTACATAAAATTAGGACCCCGGGAACTCTTTTTCTCTTTCATCAAATAATATGCCTCATCCATAAGCTGTACCGTTATACCGAAAGCTGCATTGGCTTTTTGTGAGCCAGCCAGACTTTGAAACATGAGATCCATGGGAGCGCCACTCTCTAGTGCTGCTACTTGACTGGTGACATGAGCTAATACACAATTTTGAGTAGGAATATCCCATTTCACCATAAATTCCTTAAATCGATTTAAAACAGCAGATATACTCTCAATGGTATCCACAGCAGGATTTAATCCAATCACAGCATCACCAATGCCATAACTGATTCCTTCCATCGTAGAAGCCATAATACCAGCTAAATCATCCGTAGGATGGTTAGGCTGCAGCCTTGACGACAAGGTCCCTTTTTCACCAATCGTCGTATTACAAGTAGCAAGATTGTGTATTTTCTTAGCCGCGTACACTAAATCCATGTTGCTCATTAATTTAGTGACGCCAGCGATCATCTCTGAAGTCAACCCATCTTGGATATTCTTGATCTCATCCTCATTTGATTTTAGCAAAAATTCTCTAAAGGCTCCCACGGACATGGATTTAATTTTACAAAAGGCTTCCTGGTTAATGCTATCTTGAATCGCTTTCGTAACGTCATCGTCTTCATAAGGAACTACCGGATTATTTCTCAAATCGCCAAGAGCCACTTCCGATAAAACAACCTTCGCGGCCACTCGTTCGGCTGTATCGTGGGCTGCAATGCCTGCTAAAATATCCCCTGATTTTTCTTCATTGGCTTTAGCAAGTACTTCTTTTATATTTTTAAATTGATAAGTTCTTCCAAACAGCCTGGTCTTTAACATCATTTCCATCACCTGTTTTTAATCTTTTAATTAATCTTTACTATTTAAAAATCAACGTTTTTACAACGGTAGGCACAACATTCGCTATTGATTTGCCAATATCAATATAGTCACCATTATTAACCTTGATTTGATCAATACAAATCACTTTTTTAATGTTATTTGACATATTCATAATGATTTGCCCTAATGCTTTCGCAAAATCATTTTCAACAATTACAATCACTGGCTGACTACTCGTTGCAAACCCTGCAATGATGGCTTTTGCCATCTCTTTTATTTGCAAATAAGATGGTGATTTGGGACCTTGGAAAGCGAGGGCTACCGGGATATTTTCATATCGTTTGATTTTTTCACCAACCGCTTTGAACATCTGATCTATATTCTCATCCTCTGTAAGCTTAATAATAGGGATATTTTTAAGAGGGGTCAGGTCATCATCAAACAAAATGGTACTACCGCTAATTTTTATAGAATGACTACCTGCTCCTATGACGGTAGCCCTAATTTTCTCTCTGGATTCTACAAGGCGATGTTGATGTTGCTCAAAGGCTTTTCGAATCGAGTATCCTAATAAAGGACCGATATCTCCAAATAGAATCACATCTTTTATGTTGCCTATTTCATAATCACTATATATAAATTCAGCAACACCGCCTGAAAACATGATCTTTTCCGCCTCCAGCCCTTTATGCGTTTGACCGATAAATAATTTCACGGCTTCTTCATGTAACCTTTGATTGCTGTTTATTTGTACAAGCATCTCAGCAAAAATATCGGTAAGAATTTTTAAGTCTGTCAGTCTAGCCACTGTCCCAACAGCTAAATTTAAATGCATACTTTTGATAAATTGAATTACTTTATCTGAAATATAGCGAATCATACCTTGTTGATCAATTTGTATCAACCTCCCACCAATATCTAAAGCAAAGGAGTCAATCACTTCCCCTTCCCTAAAAATTGCAGCATTGGTAGTTCCCCCGCCAATATCAAAATTAATGACTGTTTCTGTAAAATGCTTAGATGCTTCAGCAGCTCCCGCTCCATAGCCAGCCAGTACGGACTCTAGATGAGGTCCAGCCGTTGCAACGACAAAATCACCAGCAAAATCCGAAAGAATACTGAGTACTCGCTCTGCATTCTTTTTACGGGCTGTTTCCCCAGTAATAATGATTGCACCTGTCGCTATTTCGTGTTTTTGTACACCCGCTTTGTCATATTCAAATTCAATCATTTCTTTTATTTTTTTTAAATTGATCTTGTCCATTGAAACGAATGGCGTGAAATGGATCTTACTTTTATAAATGATTTGTTTATTTGTAATTTTTACTTCAGGAATAAGGAACGAAGTAGCTGTATTTTGCACTGTAATTTTGCTAAATATAACTTGGGTCGTCGTTGTCCCAATGTCAATGCCAACACTTAAAAACTCATCCTTCACCTTATATTTTTCACCTCCCGGGAGCAGCATAAATAGGAAAAAAGAGCCTAACCCGAATGCCTGAAACGAACATAACATTCCTAATTAGACTCTAGTGCGGTCTAAAAGTTGGGACCCTTAAACCACTTACGGGCACTAACCATATAATAAAATATCAATAAAACGGTTACGCCCAGCATCGTATACCCAGTTATTTCATTAGGCGGCGCTACAAATAATACGGTAATAAAAAGAATCCAGATTAAACCGATCGCGTTAGCCGGCATGCTCCATTTACCCAAGTGCCATGGCCCATTGTTCTGCGCTGTCCAGGAACCATTCAGTTGAGCACGGAATTTCAAAAACAAG
Organism: Allolucifera butyrica; assembly: GCF_900476375.1. GTDB lineage: Bacteria > Bacillota > Negativicutes > Sporomusales > UPPP01 > Lucifera > Lucifera butyrica. The sequence goes on from NZ_UPPP01000133.1 coordinate 17,163, forward strand.
GGAATCCCGTAGGATAAATATAACGCTATGGTACTAATGGAAACAATGATGGAATAACCACCGCTATAAACTGCCATCAAAAAAGCTACAACTACTGACAACCAAATTGCCGAAGCTGGCGAGTGAAAACGTTTGCTGATACTGGACCAAATTTTTGATTTAGGCATTCCACTGTCACGGGAAAAAGCAAAAATCATGCGGGAATTGGAAGTGACAGAGGAAAGACCGCAAAACCACATTGCTAACGTTACCAGCCATAGCGTGGCTCTTCCAGCCCAACCGCCAAGTGCCTGTTCCACTACATAAATAAACGGATTACTGGCGCCGGCTACTTGACCGGCATCACCGATAGTGCTGGTAATGACAAACAACATGAAAAATCCAAAAACAGCCGAAATTAATACCGACAGGTATACACCCCAAGCCGCTTTTACCCGTGGATTAACGGTTTCTTCCACAGTATGCGCGGAAGCATCGTACCCGGTATACGTCCATTGAGCCTGCAACAAGCCTAGCAGGAAAGCCCACCAATACGGGTATTCACTGGTTGTAAAACCTGTTTTAAAAACAGAACTCACATCATGATGCGGACCGAAAAGCAAAAGAGCGCCAACCAGAACTAAAACACCAATAATGTGATAAGTGGCACTAAAATTATTGAGCCAAGCTACTACTTTAATACCAACATGATTCAATAAACCGTGACTTAATAAAATGCAGGCATAAATCAGCAGAAAATGATTCCAGTCTTCTTTAATTCCTAATAACGGCGCTAGAAACTGCGCCGCACCAAAATCAATCCCTGCAGTAATGGCAAACTGACCAACCATATTGAACCAGGCTGTAAACCAGCCCCAACCAGTACCACCCAAAATAGTAGCCCAATGATATAACGCACCGGAAGTAGGGATGGCGGAAGTTAGTTCGGCAATTCCTGCTGCCACCAATAATGTGAAAATAGTTGCCAATGGCCAGCCAATGCCAGTCACAGCCGGCCCCCCCATACCAAATCCATAGCCATATAGAGTTACCGCGCCAGTCAAGATGGAAATAATGGAAAAAGAAATAGCAAAATTAGAAAATCCCCCCATATCGCGCAATAGCTCTTGCGTATAGCCAAATCGTTGTAAGTCATTAGCATCTTTGTTTATTAGCGTTTCTTTTGGGTCATCGTAATGAGACATACGTCTTCCTCCCTTACTATTCCTGAATAATTCTTTAATGAGTTTCCTGCAACAATGCTTTACTGACAGTTGCTCTACTTTTTTTACCTGCAGACGCTAAAGAAAACATTACATGGTTTTCTTCTTTATAATTGCGGACATTATTATTGGCAACTACTACAATCGATACGCCAACCAGCAACGCTGTGGCGATAATGATTGCCCCAATGACTATCCCCATCTCTCTCACTCCTTTCTTACTGTTTTTATCAGATTAAAATAAAAAAGCCCATTATAGCTAAAGTAATATTACTTCAACGATAATGGGCCACATTGCCCGATATTAAAATGCTGCTTCAGCTTTTATTTATCATTTTCATACTATAGAAGAAAATAAAAAAGCCTAATAGGAATGTCAAAAACTCAACATTCTTACCAGGCTTTAATGCCCTAATATTCCTTTTTAAAAAAGTTCTAAAATAACCAAGTAAACGATCACTGTCAATAGCATTTATTATTTTTCATAATAATGCACTGACTATTTTTTGTCAATAATATTTTTAGCAATTTGTGCTAACGTCATTCGTTGCCGCATGGCCTCCCTGAGGAGCCATGTATGAGCTTCCCGCGCGGAAATAGCCAATCGTTCCTGAACAATAGACCTGGCTCTGGCAATCACTTTTTGACTTTCCAGTTGCGCTTTCGTTGCTTTTAACTCTTGGTTTACATGACACAGGTCTTGCCAGCGGGCATAAGCAATACGAACCGCTGCCAGTAAGTTTTTCTCTGATACCGGTTTTACAATATAGCCGTATACATGCACAGCTTCTGCTCTTTTAATAAACTTAGGCTGGCTGTATGACGTTACCATGATGACTGGTATGTTAAGCCCATGCATAATCTTGGCCGTTTCTAAACCATCCAAACCTGGCATCATAATATCAAGAATAACCAGCTCCGGTGCTGTTTGTTTGGCCAGTTCCACCGCCTGCAGACCATTGCCGCACTCTGCACAAACAATATATCCGGCCTTTTCCAACACTTCTTTGATGTCGTTCCTTATTAATACTTCATCTTCCGCAATAAGAATAGATAATGGCTTCATCGTATCCCCTCCCCTGTACTGAGCGGAAAAGAAACCGTTGCAATTGTTGAACCGGAATGATGTTCCAATCTAAAATGACCGCCTAATTGCTCACAAATTAATAACTTTACAATATGCAATCCGAGTTTTTCTTCCTCTGAACCATATAATTCACAACCGCTATCGACTACAAGTAAATGAACAATGCCTCCTGATTCCTCAATAAATATACTGATTTCGCCATAGGGAGCCGACTTTATTCCATGTTTCAAACTATTACTAACCAATTCATTAAAAACCAGACCAATAGATACTGCCTGATTAATTGAAATGAGCACGGTTTGCCCTTGCACTAAAGCTTGGATTTTCTGCTTAGGCAAACAGTAGTTTTCTAAAATCCTGTCTAAAATATATTCTGCCAATTCCTTAAGGTCGATAGACTCCAAAGAATACTGCGCAAAAACCTCATGCACCATCGAGATGGACAAGATCCGGTTAACACAGGCTGTAAACTCTTGTTTTATCTTCTTAGAATTAGAACGGCGCATCTGCAAGTGCAGTAATGAAACAACATTTTGCAAAGTATTTTTTATTCGATGATGAATTTCCTTTATAACAGCACTTTGCACATGCAATTCCCATTCTTTTTGCCGTAATTCCGTAACATCCCGGACCGATATTACACATCCGCTAAGTTCTCCTCCCGTTACCAGCGGATGGGCCTGAAACATATAACTCGCATGAGCAAATTCATAATTTACCGGCTCTTTTAATCCTTCAACCATTTCCTGAAATGAAGCAAAAGATAAAGCCTCTACCAGATTGCCGTCAACTGAATCCGTTCCATATATGACTTGGACGATAGACACTGCATGTTTATTGGTATAGATAATTTTCCCCTTGTGATCCATAATAAAAATTCCATTTCCCAGCCATTTTTCCCAATCCCACCCCGTCATCGTCAACGACATGAATGTATGACTCAAAAGTTCGGCCGTCTGACTCAAAAATTCCACCTTTTCTTCTTGACGGATTTCTGCAGAAATATCTCTTTCCATGATTAAAACACCAATTGTCATTCCTCGATCATTGGTGATTGGAACCACCGTCTGGGCAATCGGCAGACCTTCTTGACTAATGCCACGAATATTGCGTACTATTTTTCCTGTAGATAAAACCTGATATACAGCTGGTTCCCGTGTCACATAAGCCATTTGACCTACTACGCTATTATGATACAAGGATGGGGAGTTATGAGAGTATGCCCACGCCAAAACAATCGCATCCACTTCATTAGTACTCAAAGCATCAATGAAAATATCCGTGCCTGTTAATGTTGCGATAACATCAAGCTGATTTACCATATTCTCTAGAATACTAATATCTTGCATAGCTAAATTCGTATGTGCCAGACACAAATCACGAATCGAGTGCTTTTCCTTAGGCATTGAAAAAACCTCCGATTTTATTCACTAAAAACCCTAATAACACAAAAAAACCTATTAAAATCATTAGTTCTACACCTGATTTTAATAGGCCACATTGCCAATATTAGATTTTCATTATTTATATGATTATTACAATTTAATATTTGTGTCTAATTCGCGGATTTAATAAAAAGTCCTGCAAAAATGTTACTCCTTCTATTTCTTGGAATGCTTCCACATTGTATCTTTTATAAGGGCAGTATATTCAAAGACTAGTTCCTCTTTCTGATCCGAAATCAAAGAGCGGACTTAATCAAAATAAAAAAATGGCTCCGGGTTTCCCCAAGAGCCAATTGTGCCATCTTTATTGGAATCCTAATACTACTTGCTAAACATCAAAATCGATACTGTACTCCACCGGCATTCGTTTCCCTGTCATGATAATACCAAAACTGATTAATATCCAGTTTTTCAGCTATGCCATGGCTGCCATAACCGATCCCGATGGCTCCCTTCTTCGTCCGGTCAATCGGAGGTACTGTAATATTCACGCCCACGGAGCTGGTCTGATCCATAACGACTTTGCCAGTTTGAAATTTCTGGGTTTCACCCTGCAATAAATCGAATTTATAATCTTGGCCGTTCACCTTTACATTGACAGCCGGTTTTTGAATGTCAGCCTGAACATCTGTCCCTTCCTGCCGGGTAATTTCCTGCTTCGTCTTTGGGTCTATATATTTTATAGTTTCCTTCGGCACATAGACAACCTGGGTTTGCGTTTTTGTTTCCCCCTGCACAATAACAGGCGGCTGATTCTGTGCCTGATTCAACGTATCCTGAGTACCGGCCAGCTTGGCTTGCAATGTTGCCAATTCGGCCTGCAGCGGCGAAATCCGCCATTTGTTTGCACCCCACACTCCGGTACCAATGCCTAAAATAAAGACGACTGTCAAAATGACAGCCGTCTTTTTCACCGTAGTCATTATATCACCCCAAACAGTTTAAGATCATTAAAGATAAGACCACCGCTGCCTGTTAAGCGATGGTCTCAAAATTTATCCGTAATATTCATTTCCGTCGAAAGTTTGGCCATTAATGTTTAGAGAGTCCGTATATTGCCACATCCTGGAACGCGAGAAATCATTACTGCTTCCCCACTGAGCATTCCAATACGGCACATAATCGGCTAATTGGGAAGTGTCAATGATTCCGGTCAGCCATACATAGGAAGCGTAAATCCCAACATACTGATATCCTGCTTCGTTCAGAGCGCAAATAAAAGCGGAACACATATCGGTGATAGTTTGATTGTCCGGCATCCCGTTCCGTTCCTTATATCCGTCCGCATCCTCCAGGTCATACCATATGCCGAATTCCGGATTGACACCATATTCTTGTAAAATATCCTGTACATACCGGGCTTCTGTCTTGGCTTCCTCAACATTCAAAGCATAACTATAATAGTACACGCCGATCTTTAGGCCGGCCGATAACGCTCCATTCACGTTGTCGGTAAATTTTTCGTCAAGATGACGGAGGCCATAACCAAGCCGGATTATAGCAAATTCACAGCCGACGTCCACTACCGATTGCCAATCTACTTCGCCATTATGGTAGCTTACATCAATTCCTCTCATTCTATTCCCCCCTTTATTTATCATATGGGTTTTCGCCAGGCTTGCTTAGGCCAGCAACCAGCAGTAGCAAAAATTCCGTCAATCCGGTGTGGAGTCATTCTTTTACTGCAAACAAACGATTAACTGCCACTTTCAATCGTATCCAGTTTAGTTTGATATTCTGATTTTAGTGCCGTGTAATTCGCTTGCGCCGATGCTGCCGTAGCCGAATCACCCGCTATTAGCGCGTCGAATAGGCCAGAGACAACGCAATAAATTGAGGCTGGTATTCGATATTTACATTTGGTGCCTCCTAATATTTCATGGTTGCATAGTAGGCAATATTTTTGCCGCGAGTTTCTGGACCACCTGTGGCACCAGTATTATAGGTACCAGGATTAACTTCACTTCCAGGCCAGCCATAACTGGTAGAGCTATACCGTTGCAACCATACTGTCCCTGTTGTAAAACCACCGGAATGTAAATGACTTTCAATGCTACTATGTTCTGCGCTACCCAATAAACGCCCCGTGACCATTAATGTAACCCCGGTTACTGTTGCGGTAACATTCGCTGATATTGTAATGCTTGTACTGCTTACGATGCTAGAAACGGTCGCTCCTGTCGGGATTCCTGAGCCGCTAATTGGCATACCTACAGCCAACACAGCTGTTGTCATGCCGCCGGGGATTGATATATTGGCAATAGCATTACTACCAGATGTTGTATTCCCGGTAATATTGGTCTGGTCAAATCCCCGGTTATCATCAAGCACTCGAATATCCTCACCACGAAGGTCAGGAAGCCGAAAGGTTGTTGAACCATCGCCTACGGAAAAAAGTCCCCAAAGACCGCCTGACCATTTTGCTTCTGTCGTAGCTAACCCGTTAGTATTAGCAAAATTCCAAAGTCGCGGATAATCAGAACGATTTACAAGTTGGCCTATCAATTTTACACGTCCCGGCCTAACAATCATAGAAGGCGGTGCAATATCTCCAGGTAAGACACCATCCCGAATATCATCAACAATCCATTTTACTGTTCCGTCTGTCAAGTAAGTTCCAACTCCTGTCCACGTCGGCTCTGTCATCGCCGACGTTCCAGCGGTAATACATTCCATACGGGCATAATTTGGCGCATTGGCAGAATAGCAAATATCGCCAACTTCATAAGCCTTGCCTACTTGCCAACTATTTAGGCCCTTATGGCTATCAACATAATCAATTGATGCCTTCTTCGTATCCAGCTCATTAATCGCCGACTGCACATCCGTGGCTGTAATATTTCCAGCCGGCGTGTTCTGGATCATGCCGGCCACAAGTCCAGACACATAATCAAAAAATTGGCCTAAGGCCGTTTTAAACGTCCCGGCAGTCGGATTGCCAACTAAATCATCTTTTCTAGGCAAAGTCGGATTCGCCATAATAATCACTCCCTAATTTTTTTGAAAAACCTTCCGCTAAAGATTTTTTCAGGGCTTTGATGCCAGCAGCGGGCCATTGCCAAAAACCTTAATACCCCGCCTGCCAAAGCAAAAATGGTCAATATTTTTACGACTTTATCCAAGTCTAAGTCCACTGCCTCACCCTCCCGCTCATAAAAAAATAGACGCTGATGCGCCCCTAATTGGCTGTTGTCGTCGAAGCCGTACTGCCATGCCTCGGACAATTGGTATTCGTACACTGGCCCGTTGAAGTATCGTTTTTGTTTCCACAGACAAAACAATAAATATCCATTAACCAATCGCCTCCAGCTCAGTTTGATAGACAGCCCTCAGGTTAGTATAATCCGCCTGCCTTGCATTGGCCGCCGCAGTATCGCCAGCAGTCACTGCCGTTAGATAAGCTTGGGTTATTTGTTCAAACTGCGGTTTATATTTAGCATCAAGAACAACAATTTTTTGCTCTGCGGTCTGAACTGGTGGCCATACTAAAGCAGCCAGAAAAGCACCATTTGAGATTGAATATTTACCTTGATTACTAATTGCATCTTGCCATTGACCCTCTGTAATTTCGATTGACGTTGATGGAATAGTTTCGCTTACTCCTTCAATATAAAAACCCATAGTTCCATCGGTATTAGTATTTACATAATATTTCATAAAAGAACCTCCTTATTTTCCTACAGCATACCAGTAGACGCTTCCGCAGTTTGCATATAGATATGCTGTAGTTGTTGACACGCTGTGCACTTTAGTCGAATACATATTATCCGTTCCGTTTGAAGGTGTGTTTTGAGTAGCCACAAATGAATAACATGCAGACGAAAAAGCAAGCGGGAAAGTAATATAAAAAATTGGGCCGCCACCAGAGGCAACACCCCACTGTTCAGTAAAGCTATCTGACCACTTACGGTAGCCAGTTGTGCCAAGAGATTCGGCAACAATATATGGAGTAGACGAGGTCAACACTTGTGTCCATCCAGTCCAACCCAAACTACCATTATTGTCGTACCATCTACTTATATAACGGTTCATACTAAAATAATCTATTGCTTCTACTGTTGTCCAGCGGGTATTATCATGAGTTATAACAACAAAATACCACCAACTCGTAGTTGGTGCATTCGTAACATTTTGTCCTTTGTAGAATCCGCACCCTGAATAACGCAAAATATCCAAATTCTGACCAGAAATGTCTTTTGCAGTAGTTCCTAAACCGTATCCAGCAGGGGCACCCGTTGCAGTAGTTAATATATTGGCACCATTTAGAGTTGCTGCTGCTGAACCGCTCTCCCCTTGGACCACGAATACTGAGTTTCCACTAGAGTCATTCACCAAAAAATCTGTAGCAGCACTCGAAGCAGGTTGTACCCACGGAGTCGTACCCTGTGGCCCGCTGCCAATTTTTGCTCCCCCTGTACTGACAATAGATAAACCATTAGGAATTGTTAATGTTCCGGTCATGGTGCCACCATTAATGTTTACTTTTTTCGAGTCCAACTCATTAATTGCCGACTGCATATCCGTGGCTGTAATATTTCCGGCCGGTGTGTTCGGGATCATGCCGGCCACACTCCCGGACACATAATCAAAAAATTGGCCTAAGGCCGTTTTAAACGTCCCGGCAGTCGGATTGCCAACTAAATCATCTTTTCTAGGCAAAGTCGGATTCGCCATAATAATCACTCCCTAATTTTTTTGAAAGCTTTATCGCTACCGGAATACATACTTTCCCACCCCGCTGGAATGAAACCTATACTTGTGTCTGTTTTAAATGCGTAAAACATTATTATGTTCTTTTCCTTTTAATGGCCAATTGCAAACCAGAAGATTGCATTTTGGTCTCCTGCCGGACCCGCTGTATCATATATCGTAAATGAGGTCTTGGTCCATCCAGCAATAATGACCGTTCCAGTTGATGCGACATTGTCCGTTCTTTGTGTCATGATAGATAACGTCTCATTCGGAAAAGCTATTGGGAATGAAGCCGTAACATTGTTTTGCGACTGATAGGCTCCAATCATCCCCCATTGAAGTATTAACCCGCTCGGCAGCTTTTGAAAGCCGTTGCCAGCTAAGGATGCGCCAAATAAAGCAGAATATGGTAATTCGGACGAACCAGCAACAACTTGCCACCCATAGGAAGTATTACAGCACAGTTTTAGTGAATCTCCCCCCTGTACAAGCATAGAAGTTACATAGGTTCCTTGTCCGCAAACTATGGAATCTGTGGATTGTACTTGGATAGTTACAGAAGCACCGTTTGTTGAGCAAAATTCAAGATTAGAACCGTTAGCGCACGTTACAGCAGCCGGCAACTTTACTGTATATGTTGATGAACCATTTAGAACAATTGTTTTTCCTACATCTGCAGCGGTCAATGTTGTCGCCGCCGATAAGTTGTATATTGCCTGACTATTCCCCAGCGCCCGCTGCACAAACGCCGTCGTAGCCAACCGCGAGCTATTGTCAAACTGTGCCGCCGTTACGCCATTGATATCGCCGGTTACCGTGCCGCCAGCAACATTTACTTTCTTCGAATCCAATTCATTAATTGCCGACTGCACATCCGTGGCTGTAATATTTCCGACCGGTGTGTTCGGGATCATGCCGGCCACAAGCCCGGACACATAATCAAAAAACTGACCTAAGGCCGTTTTAAACGTTCCGGCAGTCGGATTGCCAACTAAATCGTCTTGTTTGGGCAATGTCGGATTTGCCATAATAATCACCCCTTAATTCCTTGTATTTGCGCGTCGATTACTCCCGCGACGGCAATATTATCTTTGTCATACAGCGTTATGAACGGACCGGAAACATCTTTATCGGCCAGCCTAAAGGTTAATGCGGTAGCTCCACCGCTATCCTGAATTGTAACATTGACGTTCCTAATAACACGGTATGTTTTCGTAATTGGCAGCCGCATACCGGCTGCCAGTATTGCGATGTCGTTTAAAATCTCGGATTCGTCTTCCACATCAACGACAGCCGCAAATCTCCTGACTATCCCCTGCGTAATACCGGCCCCGATTGTCAAGCGTACATCATGAATACTGTTTCCGTTGGTTTGCACCTTACCGCTATATGATACGTAGGGACCCTCCTGGTACATTAGTTTAGTATCATCCGGAAACATCAAATCATTGTCGCTGCCATATATCGGGTATGGATAGCGTTGACGATAAAAGATTTGGGAATTTCCATCCGTAGCCAGGTTGAATGTCAGCGTACCGTCACCGTCCGACAGGAATGCATCTTCATAGGTCATTGCCGCCCACCTTTCACTATAAAACGGCGCACTGTCGATCGGGTACATTGCCGCCTTTAAGTCAGCCGGATACATGGCCCCGCCGGTGTCATCGGCGACTAAGAAACCACCAATAACCGAACAATTCGTTTTGGTGCCGGGAAATCCACCGGCTTTAACATCCTGCTCAAAAATAACATTGTTCACAATTTCGTCGCCCAGACCGATGGTTACCGAGGCCACATTCTCACTTTCATTGCCGGAATTATCGACTGCTTTAACCATCACTGTAAAAACACCGCTGCGCAAAGCGTTGGTTTCAAACGGGGATGCCACGATCAGGCCGTCATGCAGAGCGATCGCATTATCCCAAAATGTAGAGCTGCCAATGTTATATTTAAAACGATAGCCGGCCAAATCTACCGGGGGATCGGGCAGCGTAAAAGTAAACCGCCGGAATCCATTGGCGGCTTTTTCTGCGAATAGGGTTTCTACGTCCGGCGGCGGAGCGTCTTTGCCGGTAATTAATACCGGCACCGAAATAATGCCGGAGGATACCAGGCCAACTTCATTGATCGTGCGAACCTTTACTAAATAGGAAACATGGGTCTTAACCCCAATGATCGAAGTACGTAAATTCTTTACCAAGGCAGCCCATAGTATCCACGTATTCCCATTATCAACGCTATACAGTACTTCATAGCCGGTAATTAATTTGTTACGCGGAATCATCCAGGATACATTCAGGTTGGAAACGGTCGTGCCGTCTTTTTGCCGGTACGTTTCTTCGGCGGCGCTTACACTGGTAACTTCCACCGGGGTCGGGTCCATTGCGCTGTAATTGATTGCCGGTATCGTTTCCGCCTCGTTGTAGATTTCTTCGATGTATTCAAGGCAGGAGATTTTTCGCCGCATATCCTGGTCCCGGCTGATATTGAGCACCCGGAAGGGCTTGACTACTTTGTTCGTTTCACCAAAGCTGTATAGGTCCCATTGCAGCGGCACTTTCGGCAAAGAACCGGTGAGAGTCAGCGTATCAGTGCTGGTTTCCTGCGTAACTCCCTGCACGCTGACCGTGACAATCCGTTGTGCGTCCTGGGCGGTTGTCGCCGCCGGGTCTGTAATCTGCACGGCTACCGCATAGGATTTGCCGGGCTCCAGCGTTACCTGGCGGTCAAGCTGCAGGGTCGTAGCCGTAGCTGCTGCCAAACGTCCGGAAAATCCCCACTGAGGCACATCGTGCGCCAGCAGCACCACATCATTGATCTGGCAGGCGATGGCATCAATATCCGCGCTGTGGTCCACCGTCCGCTGCAGATATTGGTTGAGCCGCAGCCGGTATTTGCCTTCCCGGTACGCCTGGGTCACCGTGGTGGCACCCTCCAGGGTGATCTGAGTAATGTTGGGCTCGGTTGTGCCGTCATAATCGTCGGCGTAAGCGGTGATAACATCCTTCTGGTAGTCTTTGTCCTTGTTAATGAAGGTGATTTCTATCGCGTTGGCCCGGTCTTTCAGTCCCATGAAAGTTTCCTGGAATTTATCGGTGATAATATTGCCGACCGTAAACAGTTGTACCGGTTGGCCGGGCGCATCGCAGACCGCGCCGTACCGGGTTCCCCGCATAATCACCTTACCCCGGCCAACCCCTTCCGGTTTCTGCAAGGCGGTCCAGAGGTCGGCCGCCGTATCGAAGATATAATTGAAGGTCAGGTTCCGATCCTCGCAAAATGCCGCCCAATGGACGAAATCCTGATGGACCGCCCGGGATGCCGGAGCGCCCTGGACAATCCATTCCAAATTGCCGGTATGGATGTTTTTGATTTGCCGGCAGCGGTGGATCATATCATAAGCCGCCCAGGCCGGATTAGTAGCCGGTTTTTGTTCGTATTGACAGCTGTCGGCATTCCATACCCAAACATTGTTCCGGGTCTGCAGCCAGGTTATGCTGGGCATGCCCCCGCTTAACTGATTGGTTGCCAGCGCCTTAATTCCGACAAGCACCTTGCCGGGACGGTCAAAATCGTCATATAGAATACTCGACAATTGCGTCCAGAAAACGCGGGTGGAATACCGGGTATCGGTACCGCTTTTAGCAATACACTGGATTCGCACCTCATATTGAGCAGCGGGAAGGTGGTCAACACGGTAGGTACGCTGGAAAGCGGTATTGGATGCTGCGGTAATTTGTAAGTTGGTATTAGTTCCGTCGGTGAAATTGCTCCAATTGGCATCACCAACCTTATGGTATTGCGCTTGTACGGTGACCGAAGCATTTTCAAGGCCCCCGTCATCTTTGATGTGATACAGCCCGCCCGGAAACTGCAGGGTGATTTCCAGGCCCTCTACGGCATTTCCCCCGGTTTGCTGGGTTGTCCAAGTGTTGTCGGTATTCAGCTCATAGGCTAAATCCTGATCAATATAGGTGTCGTTAAAATTGGCAATAGCCGTTTGGTCGTTCGTGCCCAGCCGGGTTTCGACGGTTACGTCTTTATAGTAGGAAACCGGATTATCATTAATCCGGATATCGCTGATTGCGTCAATCGGGCCTTCCCCACCACACAGCAGGATATTCATGTACTGTTTATCCCCATTGCTCGACACATGCTGGGCAATGACTTGTCCGGCCGTTCGCATAGTGCCGTAAGTAACGGCCAGGGCATTGCCCTGGCCGTTCAACGATTGCGTATTATTCCAATTGTACGATGGGTTCACTTTGACAGTGTCCGGTTTGGCTGGCGGGAACCAGTGATTGATGAGAGCGCCACCAATCATACTCGCACCCGCAGCGGTCACTCCAGACCAAAAAGCCTTTGCCGTCCACCCACCTGATGCTAAAAGGCCACCTGTAATACCTCCTAACAATAGTGTATCTATAACCTTTAGCCAGCTCGGTTTGCCGACAACCGGACAGACGGCAAGCCAGTCATCACTCTGGACGGTCTGTTCCTTTGCATCTTCGACAATTTCCCCGTTCCGGCTCACAACAAAGTTATCTAACCCCATAAGGTAGGGCTGAACATATTCATAAGCCGTTTTACCGGGAACATGTTCGCAGGTATGGATTTCTTTGTCGTTGTAGTTAAACGGATTTTTCAGTACAGTAATTGTGAGCATTTCAATTATTTCACTCCCTCCGATTCCAAGAAAGACCTTTAAAAAATACCGCTCACTGGCGGCATGGTTCTCTTGGCACGGTCAATCTTTCCTTATGCCGTCGCATAGGAAGCGTAATTATTGACCAATGTTGCGACGATGGCGCTGCCGCCGGAGCCATTATTATAAAACGCCTTAAACGGCAGCGTAATGAATATTCCTTTTTCACTTTCAATCCCCGGTGAAGTTTGCTGGAAAATCACTTCTTCCATAAAGAATTCCAGGCTGTGGGTACCGCTAACAAACTTGAACTTCAACGACGATGCCGTGTTATTGACTGCATTACTCAAAAGCACTGTATCTTCAAAAAACGCCTTGATATTACCGGATATTTGCAGAAGACCTTCCGGCAGACTGGTTCGGTAACCGCCGCTGCCAATGGTATAAGTATTTCCGTCCAGCCCAAAATCAGCGTTCAGGCTGGCTTCGGTTACGATGGCCAGCGGTGACCCGCCTTCTTCTATCGACCCTTGAAAGTTATTGAATTTTAGGACCGGGATATTACTCAGAGTTGACGCCAAAGGTGCGGCGTCAACCGTTCTTTTGGCGCCGAGAATATCAAAATTAGCGGTCAATTCATTATCGCCGCCGTAGGTGAAGGAAAATTTATTTATCTTACAACCGTTAAACATTTCATAGGCCGGAACATCCGGATATTGCTGTTCCAGCACCAATGACGGCTGACTTTCGGTTACTTTAAAAATATGGGTATAAGGATCACCGGAGCCGGTAGTCACCGGGTTGCCAAACATAGCCCGTAACCAGAAGCCGAAACCAATCTGGTCAATCGGCACCACAATGCTGCCGGATACGTCAGTATTGCCGGTTGCCGGCTGAACTTGGTCCCGGCGGCTGCGAATGGTGGCTGAATCAATCAGGGTTTGCTTAATTGCCAGTTTGGACTGATTCATCGGCATGTTATAGCCTGCGGGCGACGCCGGCGGCTGACCATAGTCGGCCTCATAGGCCAGTGCCAAATGAGACTTATATCCTCTTGCTCTTGACATGGAAATTCCCCCTTAGAAATTAATGTTATAACCATTGATCGACGTAATTTTGATGATAATGTCCATCCGTCCGGGAAACCGTGGAAAATAGGCAACCGGCTCGATGTTGTAATTTACCACGCTAATGGGGTTATCCGGACTTAGTTGGGCCAGTTCCTGGTAGATCAACTGGCCAAGAGTATCACATTCCGCGACGCCGCGAAACTCTGTTACATTATTGGTTACGGTGGCCGCTGCCTGAAGGATTGTCCAGCCAACCGTGAGGTTATAGGTATACTCTTGCAACTCCAGCCCTTCCGATTTACTACCCGGATAAAGGATAATCAGCGGGCAATCATTTTCCGTTGGCGGGTTTTTCCCGTTAATGCCGACAAAAATACTGGGCGCCTTGTTATATTGCGATGAGCAGAAATTTTGTATAGGCTGGCTGGCTTGTAAGGCATCCCGCCATTTACTAATGATGTCGCTCAATTTCAGTGTTGAAATCATATAGTCATTTCCCCTTTTCAATGGTGGTAGGCCGCCTTTTCTCAGTGACTGGCGGCATACTCTCCCATTTTACAGATTGCGCAGGTGCCGGTGGTGCCGGAAACAATCCACCAGGCACATGCATCTTTTATACATTCACTAAATGGAATTGTACTATTATTAGGGTTCATACCAAAAATTGGACAATACATCTTTTCTCCTCCTTTAAATTAAAATAGCCGCTTACTGGCGGCAGGGTTCTCTCGGCATGGTATTATGCCGCCCTTATATCAAAGGTTTTTTCAGTACAGTGATTATGAGCATTTTATCCCTCCGGCACATAAAATCCTTCAATCCGTTTGGCCCAGGTGGGATTGTCGATCCGGTCGATGTTAACGCCAATCTCCTTACGTGTGTGCACAAACCGTCCCTGGCCAATGTATACTCCTGTATGATTACAGTAAACGGTAAAGCGGATCACAACAAGCGCCGGAACGAGGATTTCTCCTTCGCACCTGCGCCAGAACGGCCTTTGTCTATTCATTTCACGATGAATCAGACTGGCCTCTTCACAGGATATTTGATAATCCGGCAGTTCAATCCCATACCGCCGGAAGACTTCCGTAGACAGTCCCCAGCAATCAAGCCCCTTGGCTGGGTCCCGCCCACCGTCGAGAAATGGCAGACCAATTAAATCATCCAATTTTCTATTCATACTACCCTCCAATAAAGAAAGACTGCTGTGCGGTCTTTCGGCTCGTGGCGCAGAGCGCAGGGCGCGGGAAAACTACTTACAATCCCTGAATATCCTTGCTCTGTAAGAACTTGTAGTTTTACAGCTTATGCATAAAGCCCGCCCTCGGGAATACTTGGCTCTCCTCCATACCTTACCGAGTTGCCCCGCTCACGGCAGGACTGCAATGTACCGTCACATGGCGGCAATGATCCGGCATACCCGCACTCAATTCCTTTATACTGATCCCGCCAGGCGCAAAAATTCTTGAGCACCCGCCGAAAGGGAAACCGCAGTTGTACAGACAGATCACAGCCTAGATCAAATGTTACCCAGTGGCTGTCACAGGTAGTCGATTGCACCGTAAAGATTTCTTCCACCTCGGGTAAAAGATTATCAAGATGCTGCGAATGGACTACCCTGAGCGTTACTGTTGCGCCGGTCAGCCCATTGTTTGCTTCCACATAGGCCTGGACAATCTGCGTGATATTTGAAACCCGTACTGGTACAGACGGCTGAGTCTCTTCACTATCTTCCTTGATTTCGCCGACGGTAAAGTTAAACGCGCTCCAGGTATGGCCGTTCCATACGATGTCTTCACTATTGCGAACCAGCCGCAAAGACTCCTCCGAATCCGGGAGAGCGACTTCCAGCAGCAATAGCCACACGCCGTCACTGGTTATTTTGTTTTTTTCAAGTACACCGGCCACTGACAGATTTAACATGTTACACCTCCTGAATGGTCAATGTGCCGGAATAGTATCCCGGCGCCGCCAGATCGAAACTAATGTCGCCGCCCACAAAACGGACGGAGAAGAGTTTTCCGGAATACGGATCGTTGGAAACAGCCGGATAATACCAATCAAAAGCCAGACTGCCGCCGTAAACCGTATTCCGATAAAAATCGCGCAAAACAGCATACTCGCCGGCCGGTAACGCCGTCCATTTCAGAACAAAGGTCTGCGGCATCCGGGTAAACTTGGCCCGGGAAAGAACCAGTCCGTTTTCCATTTCGGACTGTAAAGAGGGATCTTTGATTTTGGTTGTAAACGGATAGACCGGTTGCTGAATATTAGGAAATTGTGCCATAATTTTCCTCCTTGTGTTAAATATTTTTTTATTCCATAATCTCCGATTGTATTTCGAAGATATATGACTACCTTAGTAGAAGATTACCGAGTGCAAAACCAAGAAGCAAATATTGGTATGTGTCGTACACCGCCTGTTGACCTGTCTTCAAAAAATGGAGAGCCGGACTGACTATGGTCCCAGAGTTGCCCCAAAAGAGGCTACTTAACAGCAGTGGCAGCATCCGCGAGAGATGCTGCCACTGTATTAGCCTTTTCTATTGTCGCCTCTTAAAAGGTTTAGTTGCGTCATTGGCGTTTACAAGGAATACTTGGGTAACTGTTTGAGAACAGTGGGACAGGTTCCTTGTCTCCTATACTCTCTATCACCTCAATGCTACCCTTCTGAACAATGAACCTGTCCCCATCCCCCCCATTTTAGTTCTGCGGTCAGTTTCTGTGTCCTATGTTTTGCGGGGCTAGAAGGCATCGGCATTTTTTCGTTGATGTGACCATCTTCCGCTGTTTTGCAGCGGGGGCACCGAAGTCATCCTTCAACATCTCAATTTTTCGATTTTGCTTTTGACTTTATGTTTCTAATATACTTCAGGCCCAGTAATATGGACAAAATGCCCAAAGAACACGAAATAGCACCTGCAACAAAAACTCCAGTACGATTTCCCACCTCATTACTACTTTCCCAAACTAGAATTACGCCTATTGAAGCAATACAAATTAGAGCTACTCCTATCAGAATATAAATCACGCCAACTATTCTTGCCCCTATTTTATATAGCTTTCCGAGTAAACTTGTTTTCGACGGAATAGCAACATACGGGGGGATATTACCGCCGATATAATAGCCGGGGTTGTATTGATTATCCTGCCACTCCTTCAGCTTTTTAGTTGGATTTTCGTTTTTTTCATGCTTATGGCCCAACCTTCTCCCCCCCTTTCTCTAGCACACTCCCGTAGATATTGCTTTATGTCAGGACTTATAGAGAATGTCTTACCTAGAAAAGATCTCTTCCAATTTCCTGGCTAAGGATTGGTATGGACCATCATTACCTATTATAATAGGCGAGATTGGTCTCTCTTTGAAGTCAGATCCACCCCAAAATCCGGATTTCCCTACTTCATACTTATCACCGCTATATACTTTCGGTATAACAATGATCTGCCCGTTGTCGTTTATGGAAATATATGCCGTGAATGAGTCCTGGGCATGCCGAGCGTCGAGAGTTAAACGAAACGCCATATTTGTCAACGTATCTTCACTACCAATTATCGTTTTACCAGCATTTTCTTGGAAAAATCTATTATTTAAACCAACCTGTATAATAATTCTTGTATCACCATTATTTTCCTGCCTGATTACTCGAATAGGTGTTTTATTCAATGATTTTAAAAAAGAATCACCCGTTCCTATGAACAATGACGCCCAACTAAGCGCTGCCACACCTTGCCGATCAGGCTGGTATGAATAAACAAATTTATCTCCCGCTTCTACAATTGGTTTGACATTTACGTTAGGGGCCGCGATACCATCAGGATGTGGTATTCCTGCCGCATTAACCCTCCACAATACTCCATTGGGATTGTATTTCAGCCGATACCCGTTTGCTATATCTTCATTACTTAGTTTAGCATTTACAAAAGCGGTATTAGTAGGGGATACACAAAAGTCTGTCTGTATTTTCTTATACGCTTGGGATAAATCGGAATAATCAATTATATCGCTTTTAGCTTTAGTCACATTAACTACTGGTGACGGATTCGGTATTGCACCGGCGAGTGAATTATTGAGATCTACCGTCAGCATGTCTGTTTTCGTTTTCGCTATTTCTGCTTCTTTTGTTGTTGCTGCTTGCTGGGTTGATACATCCACCCGTGGCAACAAAGCTACATACCAATCACCCCCGCCAAATCTTGCATAGGCGATCCCGTCAGTATCACGAACTATTATTGAATTACCATACTTCCTATATAACCAATCCCCTTTGGTCACAAGAGACGTATAATAATCTTTCCCGTAAAATCTGACATAGCCAGTTCCGGCATCATTAAAAACTACTGCCGAATCCCCATACATTCGATATAAGAAGTTGCCCACCATAGCAGAGGGGTCATAATTGCTGGTTTCACCTGATATTTGATCATACCCTATATCATTTTGGGGCGCACCCACATCGGCCATAAAACATCACATCCCCACTATACTTTGCTAGTTTATTTGTCTGCCCTTAATTCGATTAAGTCCAAGTGACCACGGAAACAAAAAAGCCATCAGTATTTTCATCTGATGGTCTGTATCAACTTTCCAATTTCCTCCCCTTGTTCCTTATCCGTACATTAAGCGGCAAAAAAGGTTAGGTCCGGTTTTAAAAAATGTCTAAAGATCTGAAACAAGACAGATTTCTTGGTAAGCTGTGTGATGAAAGTGGCAGCATCTGCGAAAGATGCTGCCACCATGTTGGTCATTTGTGTTATTCCCCCAGAGGACAACAGTTGCATCAGATGCGTCCCTGACGCTCGGTACTGACGCTTCGCTAGGATCAGAGGGAGCGACTGACTGCAGAATCCAAATTCTGCAGTCAGTCGCTGTGTCCTGTGTTTTTCGGAAAACTAGAGTTGCAAGGGGTTCTGCGATGTAACCATCAGCTTCCGTCATTTTGCAATAAGTTTAGCTAGAGTTTTGCAGTAAATTATTCCATTTTATTCCAAAGCCCCTTGAATGGGAAATCGGGGTAGACCAGCCTCCAAATTTGTGAACAGTTGTCACATTCAAACCATTTCTCTTGGAAGGTAGCATAATACTCTTGGACAGGTACTTCTTTCATATCGCCAGTTCGCACTATGCCTTCAAGATACTTCTGGAAACGCTCAAATTCATAAATTGAATAAAAACCATTGATTTCTTCAAATTGACTGCATATGCATTCTACCTTATCAGCCATGACGGATCAACCCTTTCTAGGTAAATAAATACTTGGTTACCGCCCCCGACAAGCCCCCCTTGTGATGCAGCAAATCCTTCAAAAATAGTTGTTCCTTTGGGGACTCGAATCTGGACAACCTCCGTTGCGGTGTTTCCCCATTTTTGATCTAAAGCACTATCAATTATTGATTGTAAAGGTCCTCCGGGTTTTGTTCTTGTCCAGTAGCTTCCTAGCTCATTTGCCTTACCACCATATACTCTATATAAAATTATATCCTCTTCAAGTACTTTTTGGCTATAGGTTGCACTTCTAAAACTATTAGCAACTGCCTCAGGTAAAGGTCCCTTGTTAAGAGGGCCAAAAATTCCCACAACTCTCTCAGAGACACTTGTCTCTTGTGCCAAAGCCGCTACTTCCGTTGCAGCTTTGCCCACCCGCAAAGCTATGCCAGCACCACCTAAAAAGCTCCAAAACTGAGCATTTTCATAACCAGCTACTTTGTATAATCCTAACCCGGAATTATTATTATTTTGGTCCCAATAAAGTGTATCCTTCGGTGGCGGATTAATATACGTATCTATTCCATTTGTTACTTTAAAGAAACCATCTTGTGTATGAATTATTGCTCCTTCATAATATGGACGGGAAACTAAACTAAAAGTATCCACTACGTAAGCTACATTAGTATATCCTCCAGATTTAGGAGATAGGCCATTTGCCCGGTATATCAAAGAATAATCGACTTTACTCGGCTCCTTAGCAACTATACTCTCAGATTCACGCACTGCCAGGGACGCATCCGTTTCAGCCTTACTTACGCCTTTAACAGCATTTCCTGCTGCCTCCGAGCCACCATTTTCCGGAGAAATACCTACTACCATTTGCAATTTTGTTTGTACATTATCATACAGACCTTGGAGTATTTCTTGCTGTTTATAAAACTTTCTTAAATCATCAGGATGTGGTATTCCAGCAGCGTTAACCCTCCACAATACTCCATTGGAATTGTATTTTAGCCGATACCCGTTTGCTATATCTTCATCACTTAGTTTAGCATTTACAAAAGCGGTATTAGTAGGAGATACATAAAAATCTGTCTGTATTTGCTTATGCGCTTGAAATAAATTGGAGTAATCAATTATATCGCTTTTACCTTCAGTTGCATTGACTACTGGGGATAGATTTGGTACTGCACCGGCGAGTGAATTATTGAGATCTACAGCCAGCATGTCTGTTTTCTCTCTAGCTATTTCTGCTTCTTTTGTTGTTGCTGGTTGTTGGGTTGATACATCAATCCGCGGCAACGAAGCTACATACCAATCACCCCCGCCAAATCTTGCATAGGCGATCCCGTCAGCATCACGAACTATTATTGAATTGCCATACTTCCTATATAACCAATCCCCTTTGGTCACAAGAGACGTATAATAATCTTTTCCATAATATCTGACATATCCAGTTCCGGCATCATTAAAAACTACTGCCGGATCCCCATACATTCGATATAAGAAGTTGCCCACCTTAGCTGAGGGATCATAATTGCTGGTTTCACCTGATATTTGATCATACCCTATATCATTTTTAGGCGCACCCACATCGGGCATAAGACATCACATCCCCACTATATTTTGCTAATTTATTTGTCTGCCCTTAATCCGGTTAAGTCCAAGCAACCGCGAAAACAAAAAAGCCATCAGTCTTTTCATCTGACGGCTTTATAAATTTCGCTAGGCAGCTTTCCCCTACACCGGCAACTCCGATTTCATCCCCCTATTCCTTATCCGTACATTAAGCGGCAAAAAAGGCTAGGTCCCATTTAAAAAAGATGTCTAAAGGCTTGCAGCTGATTATGGCTGTAAAACCGGCGATTGCTGCGCGTCCAGCTAATATCCAGGGTGTTTAATTGCGTATGTAAAATTCTGGCCTTTTCTCTTAACTCACGTTCCGAAAGATCCGGTTCTTGCTGGCGATACAGGTCTTCCAAAAGCTCCAAAGTATAATACTTTTTCATAAATCTCACCTTTCTCTCTGTAATGTGAGGTAACTAGACAGGCAGCCACCCGTAAGAGACGTTCCGGCAGTTAATAAGACAGATCGCTCGCTGATGCAGAAACCGGAATTACTCCCAACATCGCTGCCATTCCAATGAACTCATCACCCCCTTATCCTACAAATAGCCTTTATACCAAAGCCCCTTTACCCATTGGGTAAAGGGGCTTTGAATCGGCCTATGCTAACTTGTATACTATGCGAGCTGCCGCCGGAGCCATTAGATAAAATTGCTTCTCCTATTTCTTATCCGTACACTAAGTGGTCAAAAAGGTTAGGGTCTAATTTCTCTTTGCACCGTTCTTTCTACGGCCTGAAGTATTGAGATAGGCAACCAGCCGGAAAACAGCCTGCTGAATATGAAATTTTACAGTTCCCGGACTCAGTCCAAGTATTTTACCGATTTCCTCGACAAGATACCCTCTTTTTAATAATTCGACTACGGTCAGCTGTCGTGAAGATAATACGGTGATCCCCTGATCAATATCGGCGAGTACACACACAATGTCGTCTTTACCATGAAACAAGCTGCTGCCGCCACTGACCCGTTCATATTTAACAGCCGTGATTTCTGCTACGCTTCTCAATTCCTGATAACGGCGGATAATAGAAGCAATCCCTTTCGAATCATATTCATTGACATACAACATTTGCGTTCCCTCCCAATTTTTCTTAATAGTTACCCTGTTTGCCGTACTACAATTATCTCCATAACAATGGAAGGAGCTTATTTTTAGTCCTTTCCTTGTCATTAGATAACCAACCAATTCTTGAGAAGCGAACAAAGTGGACAAAAAAGGAGCCTAGGCATAACCTTAGGCTCCCTGCATTGTCGCTCAGGATTTATAAGCTATTGTATTTCAAATTTTCCCCATTTCAATAACCCTGGTTTTGCCAAGACTTCAAAATGCATCCTGTTTCTCTCCTTAGCCTGAATGATATAAATAGGAGTTCTATTCTGAAGTTTTGTTGAGTTATTATTTTATCAATTAAAGAATAACATGTCCCGCTATTTACTGTCAATATTTTACATTAATAAGATATTATTCCTCATATTACGTTTTCTAACAAATAGCAAATTATATTTTTAACACCTATTTTTTCTTTTTTTGACGAAAATTCCGGCTATTGCGGAAAAGATCATTTCTCCTTCTACCTTTAATCCGTACAGTTTCCCATAAAAACGGCTAGGGGTATTTTTCAAAAAAATACTATAAAATAAAAAAACGGCCCCCAGGTTATCCCAGGAGCCTGAATGAATTCCATTTTATTGGATCTTTGACGTTTTTCTCAGTTTGTAACCCTCTTTCTAATTAAAAGCCTGTTCGGTCCGTTCAATAATCTCATCCTGCAGTTCCTTGCTCAGATTATTGAAGTGATCGCTATAGCCGGCGACCCGCACAATCAGGTCCTTGTATTCTTCGGGCTGCTGCTGGGCCGCCAGCAGCGTCTGCCGGTCAATGACGTTAAACTGGATATGGTGTCCGTCCAGATTAAAATAGGTGCGGATTAAAGACACCATATTTTCCAGCCCTTGTCCCCCGGCTACCACGGAGGGGGTAAATTTCTGATTCAACAGCGTCCCCCCCGTACGCAGGTGATCCATTTTGGCGGCCGATTTAATCACCGCCGTCGGTCCCAGCCGGTCGGCGCTCTTTTCCGGCGATATGCCTTCCGAAACCGGTTTGCCGGCTAAGCGGCCGTTGGGGCTCGCCCCCAGTACCGAGCCGAAATAGACGTGACAGGTAGTCGGCAGCATGTCGATACGGTAAACGCCGCCTTTCATGGTTGGCCGGCCTGTGACCTCCTGGTAAAATGCGTTGAAAATGTCCACCATGACCGCATCGGCATAGTCATCGTCATTGCCGTATTTGGGTGTTTTATTCAGCACCAGATTGCGGAGCTGCTCATAACCGGCAAAGTTATGCGCCAGGGCCTGCATCAGTTCCGGCATGGTAAACCGCTTTTTATCGTAAACATTGTGTTTGATCGCCGCCAAACAGTCTGTAACCGTCCCGATTCCCACGCCTTGTATATAGTTGGTATTATACCTGGCCCCGCCGGCATTATAGTCCATTCCTTTGGCAATGCAGTCGCTGGTAACGACCGATAAGAAGGGCACCGGCATGTGGGTGGCGTAAAGCTGCTCAATGATATTGTTGCCTCGGACTTTGATGTCAATAAAATGGTGCAGCTGGGCTTTAAAGGCGTCAAACAGCGCTTCATAGGTTGGGTAATCCGCGGCGCTGCCGGTTTTGAGGCCCAGCTGTTTGCCGGATACGGGGTCAAAGCCGTTATTCAGGGTGATCTCCAGAACCTTGGGAATGTTGAAATAACCGGTCAAGATGTACGCCTCCTTGCCGAAGGCGCCGGTTTCCACGCAGCCGCTGGCGCCGCCCTGACGGGCGTCGACGATGTCCTTGCCGGCCCGGAGCAGTTCCTGAATAATGGCGTCGGTATTGTAAAAGGCGGGCTGCCCCCAGCCTTTGCGGGAGATTTCGCAGGCTTTCTTGATAAACATCTGCGGCGATTTTTTGCTGATTTGAACATTGGAACTGGGCTGCAGCAGTTTCATTTCGTCCATGGTTTCCAGAATCAAATAAGACACGTCGTTAACGCCGTCACTGCCGTCATCCCGGACGCCGCCCGTGTTCAAGTTGGCAAAGTCGGTATAGGTGGCGCTTTCCTTGAGGGTAATTCCCACTTTGGGCGGCGCCGGCTGGTTATTGAATTTCACCCACAGGCACTCCAGCAGTTCTTTGGCTTTTTCCCGGGTTAGCGTCCCGTCTTCAATCCCTTTTTTATAGAAGGGATATAAATGCTGGTCCAGCCGTCCCGGACTCAGGGCATCCCAGGGATTAATCTCTGTCGTTACGCCGATATGGACAAACCAGTACATTTGAATCGCCTGGGCAAAGGTTTCCGGTTTATGGGCCGGAACCACCTCACAGTTGGCGGCAATTTGCAGCAGGTCGGCCTTGCGCCGGGCATCGGTTTCTTGGGCCGCCAGTTTCCGGGCATAGTCCGCGTAACGTTTGCCATAAAGAATAATGGCGTCGCAGCAGATCCGCATGGCTTCCAGTTGCGTCTTTTTGGCATAAGCAGCCCGGTCCTTCATAAAATCAAGGGCGGCCAGCTGCTGATCAATCTCCGCCTTAAAATCGAGAAACCCCTGACGGTACATTTTGCCGTCGGCGACGGTATGGCCGGGCCCCCGCTGCTCCATAAACTCGGTAAAAATGCCGCTTTCGTAGCAATCTTTCCACTCCGGCGTCATCTGCGCCAAAATCAGTTGCCGCATGGACCGGTTCCGCCAGTAGGGAATAATTTGCTCTGCCTGAATTTTTTTGGCTTTTGCCGACACTTTGAAAAAGATATGCTGCCGGCGGTCCATAATATCCAGGTCCTCCAGGGTATGGCAGCACAAATCGGGAAAGGTCGGCGCACACTGGGGCCGTTCCCCTTTTTCCCCGACAATCAGTTCGTCTTCATTAATGCAAAGCGCCTTATTTTCCATGATGTGTTTAAAGGTCAGAGCCCGCAAAATAGGGATTTCCACTGTCCCCTGATATTTTTGATAGGCCTCGGTAACCAGGACGGCCCGCTCAATCGAGAGATAGGGTTCGGCCGTCACACTCTGGCGCCGGAGCTTGCGGACCCTTTCATTCATGCCGCGTTCTTCCATTCGTTTCTCCTCCCTTATCCGCCTATTTTCACTTTTAAATGAGCCCGTTCCAACCTGCTTTGAATTTCCGCCAGCCGCTGCTCGGACGGTTTCGCCAGTTGGCCGGCCGCCGGTTCCATTCCCAGTTTACGATATTTTCCCTGGCCGATGGCGTGATAGGGCAGCAGATTGACCATGGCAACCTTCACATCCCGGCATAAATCAATCACGCCATTGATATGTCCGTCATTCGTATTAATCCCCTCAATCAGCGGCAACCGCAAATGGATCTCGGCCTGCTGCGCCGACAGCCGGCGCAGATTCTCCAGAATGAGACTGTTATCTACCCCCGTATACTGGCGGTGCAGCCCGGCATCCATCAGTTTAATGTCATATAAAAAGACATCGACCCGGTCCAACAGCCGGGAAAAGCTGTCAAAGGGCGCATAGCCGCAGGTATCCAGGGCGACGGAAATCCCCCGTTCCCTGCAGGCGCCGGCCAGTTCCGCCACAAAATCAATTTGCGCCAGCGCTTCGCCGCCGGAGAAAGTCACCCCGCCGCCGGACTGGTCGTAAAAAGGCCGGTCTTTTTCAATCTCCCGGAGAATTTCCCCGACCGTATATTCCCGCCCCGCCAGTTCCCGGGCATTATAAATGCAATGGTCAATGCAAGTTTCACAAAACAGGCACTTGGCCGCGTCATAAACAGGATACTTTTCCGCTTGGCTAAGGGCTCCCTGACTGCAGCTTCGTATACACTGGCCGCATCCGGTGCACTGCTCCGGATTGAACAGCATCTCCTTATGGAAACTTTGGCTTTCCGGATTGTGACACCACAGGCAATGCAGCGGACAGCCCTTGAAAAATACCGTGGTCCGGATTCCCGGCCCGTCATGGACACAAAATTTTTGCAGGTTGAAAATCAACGCTTTTTTCATTGAAAATACCCTTCCTAAGTTAGCTTTCGGCAAACGAATTGGGCTCACTGACCACCAGCAGCTTAACCATTTTATTGGTATAGTTAGCCCAGTTATGCACCGTCGCCGAATTGTAGTGGGCTGAATCCCCCGGAAAGAGCTCAAACTGTTCATGATTCATAAACAGCGTCAGTGTGCCTTCCAGTACGTAGACGAATTCTTCCCCTTCATGACTGTATTGATTAATCTCTTCCTCGCAATTGATAGGCAACAGTTCCACAATCCTCGGCAGCAGCGCTTTGCCGGACCGGTCGTTGCTCAGGTGATACTGAATGAACCGCGAGTTGGTAATTGGAAATACTTCCCGCTCATAGCTACGCATAATACAGCTGCGGTTCCGGGTCAAACCGGTGAAAAAAAACGGCAAGCTGACGTCCAACGCCTGAGCAATTTGGGCCAAAGAGTCCGTGGCTATAGCCGTCAAGCCGCGTTCCAGCTGCGACAGAAAGCCCGTAGACAAATTGGTCTTTTCGCTTAAGTCCTTCAGAGTCATCTTTTTATTAGTCCTAAGTTCCTTGATCTTTTTGCCAATGTCGTTGTTCACAAAGCTCCGGCTCCTTTTAAGCGTCGTGTTTTATCACTTGATCCTAATAAAAATATATACCAAACCAGTAAAATATTCCACCCCTATTTTCAATAAACAGAACAAAAATTTATATAAATGAATTTCTTCAGCTATAACCCAAGATTAATCTTCATAATCAGCCACGAATTTCACGAAAATGAAAATAGAAAAGGGATGTTCGCGCCAATTCGGCCTGCGAACATCCCTTTCCTTTTATACCGGACCTAGCCCGGCAAAAAATCTGTTACCCTTCTTGCTGTACCTTAAGCTTTTTGCTGAAAGGACTTCTATTATTAAACTTCCTGGCCCACCAGCCCGTCAGGATAGGCGTAATAATTGCCGTCACCAGAACACTGGTGGCAATCAAAGCCGTGGCTGAAGCCACAACAGGCGTGAATTTGGGGTCAATCGCCGCAATAACAACCGGAACGCCGACAGCGGCTCCCGCGGTGGAAGCGGCGGCAACCCCCGCCCGGCCATTGCCGCCGGTGAGAAAATCGGCCACCAGCAAAACCGATCCCGTCAATACAACAACCGTAACCCCCAGCAGAATTCCCAGCAGGCCGGTGTTGGCAATCACTTTAAAATTCAGGCCGTTTCCCAGGGCAAAGGCAAAAAACGGAATAAAGACGGGCACTGCTTTTCCTAAGAAAGAACGGATATCATGGTCCAGATTTCCTAAAAGGAAGCCGATTAAAAACGGCAGGATCGCTCCCAGCATGGCCTGCCAGGGAAAGTTGCCCAGGCCCGCAACGCCTAACGTAACCATTGTCATAAAAGGACCGGACTCTAACGTCATAAGAGCATAAGCGCTGGCTTCCTCCTGAGTGCCGTATTGATTCATCAAGGCCATATACAGGCCGCCGTTGGTGTCGTTCATGGACGCAACAATGGCCAGCACGGAGAGGCCGGCAAAAAACCCGGATGTGATTCCCGCGGGAGGAATAAAGTGAGAGGCAATCATCCCCATAAGAGCGGCAAACAACACCTTCGTCCCCACCAGCGCGCCGCTCTTTCGTAATACGATCCAGGAAGACCGAAAGTCAATGGTAGCACCCATGCAAAAGAAAAAGACAGCCAGTATCGGCAAAATGCCGGTCATCAAAGCAGCGGTAAAAGAACCGAAAAACTTCGCCGTTCCCGGCGCCAAGGTGGTTAATGTCGCTCCCAGCAATAGCGGCACAAGCATCATGCCACCCGGAACTTTTTGCACGTTTTCCATAATCTTCATAGCGGTAAAACGACCTCCTGTTATCTTCTTATGACGATTTCCCTGCGAGCCCCGGCCACCGGCTTACCGGGCCAGCCAGCCGCCATCCACTGCCACCGTATATCCATTTACATAATCGGCCCCTTGGGAAGCAAGAAAAACGACGGGTCCGGTCAAGTCCGCCGGCGTTCCCCAGCGCCCAGCCGGAATCCGGCCTAGAATTTCCGCGCTGCGGCTTTCATCCGCCCGTAATGCCTCCGTATTATCCGTTGCCATATAGCCCGGAGCAATTGCATTCACATTGATGTTATGCCTGGCCCATTCATTGGCCAGCAAGCGGGTGAGTCCCATTACGCCGCTTTTGCTGGCCGTATAGGAAGGCACCCGGATTCCGCCCTGAAAAGACAGCATGGACGCAATATTAATAATTTTGCCGCCGCGGCCCTGCCTGATGAACTGTTTAGCTGCCGCCTGACAAAAAAAGAAGAGCGATTTCAGATTGACGTTCATTACGTCGTCCCAGTCTTTTTCCGTGAAATCAATGCTATCGGCGCGGCGGATAATCCCGGAATTATTCACCAGAATATCCAGGTGCCCGAAGGCGGCAAGGGTCTGGTCAATAATGCCCTGGATCGGTTCCATTCCGGAAAGGTCGGCTTTGACAGCCAGAAATCTCCGTCCGGCCGCCTCGACCTGCTTCTGCGTTTCGCCGCAGGAGCTGATGCCCACTCCGACAATATCGGCTCCCGCCTGCGCCAGGGCGACGGCCATTCCCTGGCCAAGCCCCCTGGAAGCGCCGGTTACGATGGCCACTTTTCCCGTTAAGTCAAATAGATTCATTTTTCATCATCCCGCTTAATTAAAATTATTTCACAGCGGCATCGCCCCGCTGCCGCAACGAAAGTAAAAAAACTGCCTATGGCGCTGCGAAATTACCGTAAATCCGGCATAGCAACATGGTCCATATCGTCGAAGGTCTGATTTTCCCCGGCCATGCCCCAGATAAACGTGTAACAGTGCGTTCCCACCCCCGAGTGAATCGACCAACTGGGTGAAATCACAGCTTCTTCATTTCGCATAATAATATGGCGCGTTTCCGTAGGCTCGCCCATATAGTGGAAAACAACCGCATCCTCGGGCAGATTGAAGTACAAATAAACTTCCATTCTGCGGTCGTGGGTGTGGCACGGCATCGTATTCCACATGTTGCCCGGTTCCAGTGCCGTCATACCCATAACCAGCTGACAGCTTTGAACCCCCTGGGGATGAATATATTTATAAATATTCCGTTCATTGGATTCCTTTATTGAGCCGAGATGATTGGGCTTAATGCTGCTGCGTTCAATTTTAGCCGTCGGATAAGACTTATGGGCCGGCGCGCTGTTGAAATAAAACTTGGCCGCCTGCGTCTTATTGGCACTGGAAAAAATCACCTCTCTGGCCCCCATACCCACGTACAATCCGTCCGTTGTTTCCAGTTTGTATTCGACTCCGTCCACTTTTACCACGCCGGGACCACCGATGTTAATAATTCCCAGTTCTCTTCTTTCCAGAAAGTAGTCAACGCCCATTCCCTTTTCCACCTCCAGCGCCAAGGGTTCTGACGGGCAGGCTCCTCCTGAAATCATCCGGTCCACATGGCTATAAACCATCTTTATCTGACCGGATACAAATAAATCCTGAATCAAAAACCGTTTTCTCAGCTCCTCTGTCGTATAATGCTTTGCGTCTTCCGGATGTACTGAATGCCGGACCTCCATAAAAATCTGCCTCCTTTTGAATCTCGCTTAGTAAATTTAAAATATTTAGTTTTTTACGGCAATATTCCACTATGTAGAACGTTATCCCGCTATGTTTATTTCTAATTAGACTTATAACCCAAAAAATCCTTTTCCATCCAACAATAAATCCACCATGCGGAATTCAATTTCAGAAAATGTGCATTATTTCTTTATTACAATCGGAAAAAGAACATAAAATCCAGTATTGTTAGAACCAGACAGAATTATAATTATTAGTAGCGTTCTTCTGTTACTGACAAATCAATACAGGAAAATATCTTTATTCTGTCGAATTAGAATAATACGCCCAGGATGAGAGGATGAATATTATGAATAAATTCGTAATAACGGCGGAAATTGTAATGAAGATGATTGAACACGGAAAAATTATTTCCTCCTCCGATCCGAATAACCCGGAAAAACAAAATGAGGGTTTCGTTAAAGAAGTCTGTAAAGCATATAAAGCGATATACGAAACGATACAAGGTGCCGAAAAAAGCGAATTTAACAAATAGCTCTTTATAGTAAGTAATACCTGGGCGTTTCTTTATAAGATAGAAAAAACCCGCTTTCCTGCCTCTCGGCATAAAAGCGGGTTTTGCATACTCTGGATTTTCTATTTTCACTTGTCTTATTTGACATATCCCAAAACCCGGGAAATATGTCTTGTGTTAGCCAGCAGTTTTCCTACGACTTCCTGCTCAATAAAGTCAAGGGAGAATCGGCTGGCCAAGCCGGAAATACTGACGGCCCCCACAACTTTTTCCGTTTTGTCGTAAATCGGTGCCGCCACGCAACGGCCGTCCAATTCGCACTCCCGTTCATCCAGCGCATAGCCCCGTTTGCGCACCGCCCGCATTTCCCGCAAGAAATCAGCCGGAGTCGTCAATGTATATTCCGTCTTCCGTTCCATGCCTTCCTGTTCCAGGATCTCCAGAATCTCTTCATCGCTATGCTTCATTAGCAGTACTTTACCCAAAGCGGTGCAATGCACGAAATTGGTGGTTCCCAGCTTTGCCACCAGACGCAACGCATGCGGACTTTCCACCGTGTCAACATATAAAACCCTATTTTTTTCCAAAACTGCAAGATGCACTGTTTCTTTCGTAAATTCATTCAGCGTCTCCAGCGGATTACGCGCCAACTGTTTAATTTCAAATTCTCGCTCCGCCCACTGGCTGATCATTAACAGCTGAAAACCAAGGTGATAACTGCCGTGATTATCACAACAAACATAATTCCGGTTTTCCAGATTACTCAACAGGCGATAAACCGTCGATTTCGGCAGTCCTGTAGCATCGGTAATTTGTTTAAGACTAACCGGTTCGGCGCAGTTACCGATTAATTCCAGGATATCAAACGCCCTGTGCAATACTTGAACCTCTAATTTACCTGCCATATAGTACACCTGCCATATTTTATGGGATCGAAAAGTATAACTTTTCGGGTTGTTTCTAAAATAACACATGCTTCTTGAGTTAGCCGAAAAGTAAAATACTTTCCTTCCACTTAAAGACCCATTGGGTCTTTCTTGTAAAAACAACGTTGAATACTTAATTAAGATGTTATTATAATTCAAGCAAGATATCCCGCCTTCCTTCTTTCGGTCTGATAAAAAAATCCGACCTCCAGCAGTTTCAGACTGCTGCTGCTCGAATCCACCTCGGCGCGGAAGAAACCGTCTAAAATAAGAGACCCTGCGGTTTTTAAACAATAAGCCGCAGGGTCTTATCTATTGCTTGTTTGTTAAGGGAATAAAACCGTATTTTTGAAAAATTTTCATTGCTTCCGGACCGGCAAGATAGTGTAAGAACTGCTCCGCTTCCTGCGCATGTTTGGTGCCGGCAAGCACAGCACCCGGAAAAACGATAGCCTGATGCGTTCCCGGCGGTGCAGCGGCTGCCACTTTCACTTTGCTGCTGGTAGCGGCAACGGTAGAAAAAACAATACTTGCGTCCACATTTCCCGTTTCCGCATAAGCTACCAGAGTACGGACATCCTTGCCTAATACCGCTTTATCCTTTACTTTATCCCAAACGCCAACCGCTTTCAGCACTTCCACGCCATATTGGCCGGCCGGTACAGTTTCCGGCGCACCCAAACCGAATTTTTTCACGCTGTCTTGGGCCAGATCCTTAAAATCGGTCAATCCCAGCCTGGAATCGTTAGGAACGACCAGAACCAACTGATTGCCGACCAGATTGATGCGGCTATCCGGCTTAATCAGGTTTTTCTTTTGCAGGTTGTCCAGTTGTTGCTGCGCCGCTGAAATAAAAATGTCCGCCGGCGCCCCCTGTTCAATCTGCGTCTGCAAATTTCCGGCAGCTCCCAGATTATAAACAATCTTAACATCCGGGTGAATTGCCTCATATTGTTTTTGAATATCAAACAACGCTTCCTTCAATCCCAGAGCCGCCGAAACATTCAGCTCAACCGGCTTGGTAGAATTTGCCGCCGGGTTATTGGAAGCACAGCCGGAAATCAACCCCATAAGAATCAGCGTTCCAATTAACCCGTAGACAAAATATCTCTGTTTCATAGCCTGTCTCCTTTCTAATTATAATGACATCATTATGTAGCCAAATATAAACAAACATAAACGAACAAGACCATTATGGCTTCATTATATAATCCATATTTTGGTGATGCAAGCTCTTTAGTCAGAAAATTAGAATCAGAGTATGAAAACAAGAGAAAATACCGGATTGCAAAATGCAAAAGGCTGTATTAGCACAAGACTAATACAGCCCGGCGTTTATTTTATTACGCCTTTTTTAATCAACATACAGCCATATAGTTTTTTCTCTGTCGTTGCAACAATTGCGTAGGCCTGCTTTGCCCTTTCATAAAAATCGAACCGTTCCAAATACTCAATCGCGGTGTCGCCCCGTTCTTCATATTTCGAAACCACGCTTCTTATCTCGGCCTGAATTTCCGGCACCGTGGGATCTCCCGGCACCACCTGCATTAACGCTACCGGAATCTCTACATAACAATCCAGCGGAAAAAGCTGCAAAATAGCATCTAAAATAACCGGAACCCCATGTCCGTCACAGCGGACCAGCCGTTGGGCATTACTGGCGGCCGGATAATTGGCATCCCCGATAACCAAATCATCCCCATGACCCATTTCATGCAGAATTTTTAATAATTCCGGTGAAATTATATCAGGAATCCCCTTCAACATGCCAATCTCCCCCTAACCATCCTTGCGCTGCAGCGCCATTTTATTTTCCAGATTTCTTTGAAACTGGTCCACAATGACGGCAACAACAATCACCAGTCCTTTAATAACCATCTGCCAGAATTCCGATACCCCGACCATGACCATGCCGTCGCTGAGTACGCCGATAACAAATGCGCCCACCAGCGTTCCGCCGATTGTTCCGATGCCGCCGGCCATGGAAGTGCCGCCCAGCACAGCGGCGGCAATGGCATTCATCTCCCAGGTATTGCCTGTTGCCGGATGAGCCGCAACTAATTCGGAAGCTACGATAAGCCCCACTATAGCGGAACAAAAACCGGAAATCATATAAACAATCGTCTTAACCCGCCGGACACGGATGCCGGAAAGTTCCGCCGCCTTTTCATTACCGCCGACGGCAAAAATGTGCCAACCGAGCGGTGTCTTTTTGAGCATATAAGCCGCCACCGCCCCGACAAAAATCATAATCCAAATCGCAATGGGAATTCCCAGTACATGGCCCGCGCCGAGAATAGGAAATCCTTCATTGCCCAGCTTGACGCTGCCGACTAGGTTAGGAAAGGTCTCCCCGTTGGACCGGATCAGGGCAAAGCCGCGGGCCGCATACATTGTGCCGAGAGTAGCAATAAAGGGCGCCACATTGAAGCGGGTAATGAGAAAGCCGTTTACCGCTCCTACGCCGGTTCCTAAAAGCAACGTAAATAATATGATAATAAGCACATTAAAATAAATGGTAACACCGAATAGATCCAGCCGGAGCCCTTCATTGATCAATCCGCCCGCAATCATCCCCGCCAATCCGACAATAGACCCGACCGACAGGTCGATGCCGCCGCTAATAATAACAAGGGTCATCCCGATCGCCAGCAAAGCATAAAGAGCCACATGTTTCGCGACGAGTATCAGACTATTGGCCGATAAAAAACTGGGAGTAAGGAAGCTGAACACAACGACTAAAAGAATGAGAGCAATGAAGGTTCTCGCTTTTAACAAAAGCATGCCCAGCGACATGGTATTCTTTTTTTGGCCCGTCCCCGCCAGCGGTTTTGCTATTTCACTCATAGTAAACGGTCCCCTTTATCTAAGAAATATTTTTCACTTTGAAAGTGCTATGCCCGATTGCGGAGGCCTTCACCAGAGCCTCTTCCGTGATTTCGTCGCCGCAAAATTCGCCGGTCAGTTTGCCATTCGACAAAACAATGACCCGGTCCGAAATGGCCATAATCTCTTTTAGCTCGGAGGCCACCATGATGATTCCCATTCCCTGAGCTGCAAACTTATTAATAAGATGAAAGACATCCGCCTTGGCACCCACATCAATGCCCCGCGTTGGTTCGTCTAAAAGCAAAATCCTGGGAGCCGTCAAGATTCCCTTACCAATAACCACTTTTTGCTGATTGCCGCCGCTTAACGAAAGAATCGGCAGGTTTCTGTCGGCGACCTTGATTTCCAGTTCCTCAATCGTCTTGGTTATGGAGGCATTTTCCTTTTTATCGATCAGATGAATTCCCCTGGTATAATTCCATAGGCTGGCCAGAGTCATGTTTTTGGCGATGGATAACGTTTGTACCAGCCCTTCCCGCTGCCGGTCTTCCGGGATATGGGCAAATCCCCTCTTAATTTGCTCCGGAATAGACCTGGGTTTTATCTTTTCCCTCTCAAGATAAATATCGCCGGTTACCGCCGGATGCATCCCCATGAGGCATTCAAACAATTCGGTGCGGCCGGATCCTAAGAGACCGTACACACCGAGAATTTCTCCGGCCCGCAGGGTAAAGGAAACATGATCCAGCAGATCTCCTCCTCCTTTGCGGGGCAAGGTCAGTGACTCGACCCGTAAAAATTCATCCCCCATTGTTTTTTCCTGCTTATGAATGAAACTTGTTTCATTATGACCGACCATATTCCGTACAATCCAGGGGATATCAATCTTTCTTACTTTTTCTTCCGCAATGAAGCGCCCGTCCCGGAGAATTGTGACATAATCCCCAATGCGTAGGATCTCTTCCAGCCGGTGAGAAATATAGACGATTGAAATTCCCTGCGCCTTTAACTCATGAATGATACGGAACAAGACTTCAACCTCCGCCGTGCTCAGGGAAGAAGTCGGTTCATCCATAATCAGCACATGTAAATCCTGCTGGGCCATGGTCTTGGCAATTTCAACAATTTGCTGCTGTCCCACCCGCAAATCGCTAACCAGTATGTTGGGGTCAATCGGATGTTCCAGCCTGGCGAGCAGATTTCTTGTCTTCTCTAAATGTTTTTTGTGTTCGATAAGAATACCGCCCCGGGTATATTCCCGTCCCATAAAAATATTCTGCGCTACCGTAAGATTCGGAAACAGGTTTAATTCTTGGTGAATAATGCCAATCCCCATGGCATCGGCCTCCCGGGTATCCCTTATACGGACCGTCTCGCCATTGAGCTGGATGGTTCCCTCCGTAGGCTGTTCAATGCCGGCAATAATTTTCATCAATGTGGATTTGCCCGCCCCGTTCTCGCCGATTAATACATTCACTTTACCGCGATATACATTAAAATCAACCTGATTGAGCGCCAGCGTTCCGGGATAAACTTTTATAATTTTCCGCGCCGTCAGGCACAACTCGTCGGCCATTATTTTTCGCCTCCCGCCAGTGTCAATTGAACAGGAGTTACGACGATCTCCCCCGCCGGCATAACAGTAAACGCACCGGTAAACTCAATTTCCCGATTTGGGGCTTGCTTTAGATCAAGCTTGCTTAAAATCAGCTCTTTAATCCGCTTATTCAAGGCATTTGACACTTCCGCAAAGTCCATCTGATTTTTAAAATCGTCAAATTTAATAAAATCGAGTGAATCCCTGACGGAGGTTCCTTTAATTACCGGCCCTACCTGAATTTTCAGTTCCGCCTTATGGTCGTACGGCGGCAGGTCAATATCCATAGTCCCGTTTCTTGATTCGGTATTTATCTTAAGTACGTTTCCTTTGCCTTTGACAATAAAATTCCATTCCTTTCCTCCCTGAGCACTGCGGACGCCATACTTTTTACCGGCTTCCTCAACATTGTTCCGGATTGCCGCCAATACTACACCAATGTCAACCGCTTTCCGGTTCATTACCGGCAGCACCTTGCTGTCCCATGCCGCAGCAACAAACTTGTCGGCGTCAAAACTGTCATCCTGAAAATAAAAAGTAACCCCTTGCCTGTTCTCCTTATTCTTGTCGTTGGGAACAACCGTATAAAGCTTGCAGCCGGACAGGAGGAGAGTTAGAGACACAATCACGGCAGCCAGGAATACGGCATTGATTTGTTTAATCACTGGAGCAGTCCACAGCTTATGCATAAGTCTGATCATCTTATTCATAGTATTCTCCTCGCCAAAGAATCAATGGTTACTCGTTTTGGTCAGCCTCAGGATGGCCGGCCGGCCACCCTGAGACTGCAAAGCGGATCATTCCTTCATAGAAAACGTTTCCAACTTCTTGGCATTGTCCTTAGTAATGAGAATGCATTCTTTCAGTTGCTTTTCCTGTTCACCGGTGGACCCGGATTTTAAATACTTATCGGCTTGTTCCACTGCCAATTGAGCAATCCGGTAAGCGGGCTGCAGGACCGTTGCTTTTATATCGCCGCCGAGAATGGAATCCCGGACATCATTGCTGCCGTCAAAACCAACCACGATGACATTTTTCAGTCCCGCTGCCTTTATAGCGGCCATCGCGCCCATGGCCATCGTGTCATTGCCGCAAATGACGCCTTTGATATCTTTGTTGGCCTGAATAATGGATTCCATTTTTGAATAGGCTTCGGTCTGGCTCCAGTTGGCACTTTGGCGGGCAACCATTTTCATATCGGGATATTGGTCGATTACATCATGGTATCCTTTGGAACGAATCCCCGCATTGGTATCCGACTCCTTGCCGACCAATTCCACATAATTTCCCTTTTCCCCCATCAGTTTGACAAACTCTTCGCCGCCTAGTTTAGCCCCCTGGAAATTGTCCGATACGATTTGGGACACCGCTTCGCCGGTTACATTAATTTCCCGGTCAATCAAAAAGGTAGGTATCCCGGCCGCTTTCGCTTTTTTAACAGCGGCAACGGTTGCGTCGGCGCCGGCGTTATCACAAATGATGGCAGCCGCTTTCCGGGCAATCGCTGTATCGAACATTTCATTCTGTTTATTCGCGTCGTCATCATGAACCAGGGAAAGCACCTCATAACCAAGCGCCTTGGCTTTTTCTTCCGCGCCTACGGCTTCCGACTTAAAGAACGGATTGCTGTGAGAAGGGGTAATCACCACAATGAGTTTGGATTTCGGCGTATCCGCTTTGGCTATGTCCGCCGCCTGCCGGTCCGCTTGCTTCTGCCCGCCGCAGCCAGCGAGTAAAAAGCCGGCTATACATAGTACCAGGAAACCGATGAAAAAGGACTGACGAATGTTTTTCACGTTTTTTCCTCCCCTTATGTATCTGTTTTATTTATACTCCTTCCGGTTGAGTCTGCAGACTCTGTAAGCGGAAAAAGCATAGACCGCCTTCTGTGGCTATCGCGTTAAAATTCTGCCCACCGCCTGTTTCCAACCCTGGAAATATTGATTTCGCACGGCTTCCTCCATGGACGGAACATAAGTCCGCCCCTCCAGGCGCAGCTTCCGGATCTCCGTCTTGTCATGCCATACACCGGCGGCAAGCCCGGCCAGATAGGCCGCCCCCATGGCGGAAAGTTCGGCAAATTCCGTACTGACCACGTTAATTTGCAGCATATCCGCCTGAAATTGCATTAAAAAAGAATTGCGAGTGCCGCCGCCATCAACCCGCAATTCACGGGGCCGTATTCCGGAACCCGCCTCCATCGTATCGACGGCGTCTTTTATCTGATAAGCAATGGCTTCCAAAGCGCTCCGGACAATGTGCTCCTTGCGGCTTCTTCGGGATATTCCCACAATCCCGGCCCGGGCGTCGGTATCCCAATAGGGTATACCGAGCCCGGCAAATGCCGGCACGAAATAGACGTCTTCGTTATGGCCGATGCTTTCTGCCATAGCCGGAAGCTCATCCCAGTGTTGAAACAAACCCAGATTCTCCTTTACCCACTTCAGAGTATCGCCTGTAGCGTGCACGATCCCTTCCAGCACATATTCAACCCGGCCGTCAATCCCCCAGGCAATGGACGTTACTAATCCGCCCGCCCCTTCCCGGTATTGAGACCCGATATTCATGAGCACGGAGGAACCGGTTCCATAAGTAGCTTTGACCATTCCCGGCTCAAAACAGGTTTGCCCAAATAGCGCGCCTTGCGAATCGCCGATTACGCCGGCTATGGGAATTTCGCCGGCGAACAGCTCATTCACGGCGGTATAACCAAAACCAGTATTCGAAGCTTGAACCTTCGCCAGCATCGTTGCGGGAATATTAAATATTTTCAGTAAATCATTATCCCACTGCAGGCTTTTGATATTAAACAAAAGGGTCCGGCTGGCATTCGTATAGTCGGTGGCGTGAACCCGCCCCTTGGTCAGTTTCCATATCAGCCAGGAATCCATCGTACCCATAAGCAGCTTGCCGGCTTGCGCCCTTGCCGCCGCCCCCGCCACATTTTCCAAGATCCATTGGACCTTGGTAGCAGAGAAATAAGGGTCAAGCAACAGTCCGGTCCGGTCTTTGACCATTCCTTCCCAGCCCTGCTGCTTCAGCCGGGTGCAGATTTCCCCGGTCCGCCGGCATTGCCAGACAATGGCGTTATAGACCGGCAGCCCGGTTTCCCTGTCCCATACGACAACGGTCTCCCGCTGATTGGTAATCGCCAGTGCGTCAATCGCCGCCGGTTTCAATTTCGCCTTTGTCAGCGCCTCGGCCAGTATGGCTTTCGCATTTTCATAGATTTCCACCGGATCATGCTCTACCCAGCCCGGCTGAGGATAATACTGTTTATGCCCGACCGCCGCCCGGGCCAGAATGCGCCCTTCTGCATTGACCACCATAGCTTTTGAACCGGATGTACTCTGGTCAAGGGCAAGTATATACCCGTTCCCCATTTTCGCCCCCCCGCTTTCAGGCCAGTAATTTTCTCTCATAAAATTATTTTACGGTAATGACGACATGGGCATACCGTGTAAGCGGCGGCGTGCCCGAATCCTTTACCGCAAGAATCATATGGATCGTATCGCCCTTCTTGGCGTCCTGCGGAATCTTCACAGCAGCGTGCTTTTTATTGGCATGGCCTACTTGGACTTCGCCTGCATAACTGCCGGCTTCCCGATACTGCCACCATTTATACTGCAGCTTGTCACCGTCTGGATCTGACGCCTGCCCATTCAGCTTTACCGTTTCGCCCGCTTTTGCCGTGATATCAAGGCTGCCGTCAACGGCAACCACGGGCGCA
This sequence comes from Allolucifera butyrica, assembly GCF_900476375.1. Lineage (GTDB taxonomy): Bacteria > Bacillota > Negativicutes > Sporomusales > UPPP01 > Lucifera > Lucifera butyrica. The sequence continues at coordinate 56,330 of NZ_UPPP01000133.1, forward strand.
TGATTGCAATGGGCATAGTCCGCCTGGGTCCACTTGACCCGCGCGGCAAAATCATTTTGAATCGCATCAATCCAGCGTGCCTGCGGATAACTTTTATCCAGTTTTTGCGTATACGGATTATAATCAGCGACATTTTCCCCATCTTCCCAACGATTCGGATTGGTCTTGGATTGCACAAGACGTCCCGACCAGCCGCCGTTTGCATGATTTTCCAGGGAACGCAGGCCGACATTGACAAGGTACAGATATGACGGCGAATCCCCTTCCGAGATAAAATCATACTGCCCTCTGCCTTTTTCTTTCATATAAGAAAGATCACCGTATTGATCATCCGGATCTGCCTGGATCTTATGTCCATCACCCCAGGTCATATATTCCTGCAGGAGCGGCCCATGGTCTTTGATATTAGCTGCCATCCATTTGCTCTCCAGATAAGGCTTCAAAGCTTCCGGCACCGTTTTCGGCCAGTCATAAGCTAAGCACCAGAATTGAGAAGAGTTATACAGTACTTTAATATTTGGCCAGTTGGGGGCAATATAGTTCCGATAAGTCGCATCCTGATCAAGGATGACATAAATTACTGTTTTTTTGCTGACCTTATCATAGATGGCCTGCCACTGGTCTGTATTTTTATATTCGTCCTCAATAGATTTCAGCGCACGGGCAATCGTATTGGTACCACCCCAAACCTGCAAATAAACAGGAGCATCATTATTATCAAGCAATACCTCCTTAATGCGGTTCGAGCCATCTGTATCCCGGCTCATTTCCCCTTCGAAATCGATATTGCCAATTTTGACGAGGCTCAAAAGTTTGTCTGGCGAAGGATAGTGCCCATCGTGCTGTAATAGATTGGGATAGACCTCACGGTATTTAGCAATGAACTTCTGCATCCATTCTGTTCCACACCAACGAAGCTCCGTTCTCTCACCGTATAATTTACGCGTCAGAGGCATCGCCGAAATGAATTTTGTTCCCTTCCCATCGCCCTTATAATGCCATTGCGAGCTACTGTAGATAAGCCCTTCAACATCCATTTCGTCCGTATAAAGCAAAAAACGCAGGAAGGAATCCATATCGTCAATTTCGCCATCTGTCGTCACAATGGTTCGCGGCAAAGGCGTCGCCAAAGCTTTTGTTGCCTCTCCCCATGGCGCAATATGTAAGGAACAAATCATCATCACCCCCAAAACCATCGACCGAAAAATCACTTTGGGAAACCTATGACCTTCCATTCTGATCACTCCTCATGCACCTAAACTTAGTAACTCTTTAGCCAGTTCTTTAATATTGGCGACGCAAATTCCATAATGGGCAAATACCTCCGGGGATTTTCCCGGTATGGCCGGTTCATCGGCAATACCGACGATCCGCAGCGGTACGGGATACTTCTGCGCTACCACCTCGGCGACAGCCGCTCCCAGGCCCCCGTAGATACTATGCTCCTCAATGGTAATAATCCGTCCTGTGTCCCGGGCGGCCTGCAAAATAGCCGCCTCGTCCAGGGGTTTAATCGTATGCATGTTTAATACCCGGCACGTAATACCCAGGCGGCGCAATTCTACCGCGCTCTCGAGCGCCACCCGCACCGTCTCTCCGGTTCCAATCAGGGTAATATCCTTGCCGTCGGCGAGGCAAACCGCTTTGCCGATGGCAAAACCGTAATCCTCTGATTCATATACATCCGGTACAGGATTGCGGCCGATTCGCAAATAAGCGCCGCCCGGATAATCAGCCAGTGCCCGGATGGCCTTCCCGGTTTCAAACCGGTCGGCCGGCAGCAGGATAACCATTCCCGGTATAGCCCGCATTACGGCAAGGTCCTGCAGCGAATGATGGGACATGCCCAGGGCGCCGTAGCTGACGCCGCCGCTTATGCCAATCAGCTTTACATTGGTCCGGGAATAAGCAATATCTACTTTTACTTGTTCAATGCTTCGCATCGACAGAAAACACGCCGGGGAAGCCACAAAGGGGATTTTGCCGGCAGCGGCCAGCCCTGCGGCGATGCCAACCAGATTTTGCTCGGCAATTCCCGCCTCGATAAACTGAGCCGGCAGTTCCCGGGCGAAATTGGTCATCGAAGCCGAACCCCGTGAATCGCTGGTCAGCACCACAATCTCTTCATTGCGTTTTCCCAGTTCAATCAAGGTATCACACACAACCTGCCTATTTGCAATCTTATTCATACCCGCATTCCTCCACTGCTGCCGCTAATTCAGCCATGCCCCGGTTATACTCCTCTGCCGTGGGCACGCCATGATGCCAGTGCGGAACATTTTCCATAAACGATACCCCTTTGCCCTTGGTCGTATGGGCCATGACCAGCGTAGGCTTGCCGGGCATAAACGGCACCGCCGCCAACACCTTTTGCAATTGAGCGAGGTCATGTCCATCGGCCTCAACAACTTTCCAGCCGAAACTTCGCCATTTTTCGTTCAACGGTTCCAGGCTCATTACAGTTTCCGTTTTACCGGTAATTTGCAGCCCGTTGCGGTCAATAATAGCAATCAGATTATCCAGCTTATAATGCGAGGCCGCCATGGCTCCTTCCCATACCGAACCCTCGGCTTGTTCCCCGTCTCCCATCAGCGTAAAAACCCGGTATGCCTGCCCGTTCATTTTAGCCGCCAACGCCATGCCTACCGCTACGGGCAGACCATGTCCCAGTGCGCCCGTATTCATCTCCACACCGGGTACTTTATTGTTGGGATGCCCGATCAGACGGGTTCCGAACTGACAGAATGTTTTGAGTTCCGCGCGCGGAAAAAATCCCTTATCCGCCAGAATTGCGTAATACGATTCTACGGCATGGCCCTTACTTAATATAAAACGGTCCCGGTCCTCCCAGTCCGGTTTTTGCGGATTGGTTTTCAGCACACTGTAATACAGCACCGTTAATAGATCCGTATTCGACAGCGACGAGCCCGTATGGCCGGCTTTGGCCTCATAAATCATAGTAAGTAAATCCCGGCGAATTTGGGCCGCTTTGTTTTTTAAAAAGGCAACATCAACCATGCTGCATTCCTCCCGGTTTAATTGTCTTTCCCCCGTAAGAAAGCTTCAATCTGTTCTTTAGCCGGATCAACCGGATCAGGCGTTAATCCCGGCAGATACCGGCAGGCCTCATAGAGAACCGGGATTACATCCTGGTGAATCCCCACACAGTGATGAACATAAGGACCCGTTACCAGTTTTTCCTCCCACAGCGGCCAGTCGTTGACTTCAACCCAGATATAGGTTCCGCGGGTATAAGGACCTTTAACCCCTTTCGCCTTGCCGAGAAATAAGGAATATTCTCCGTGGTCGCCATCGAAGCGGACAATGGATACCTCGCCGCCTTTGATTTCACTTTCCTGCGTTCCCGGAGCATGAGAATCGAACAAAAAGTGAGTCCGGAAGCGGGGTTTGCAGCCTTCGGCAACCAAAGACAGGGGAAAGTTGCCACAATGGAATAACAGCTCAACATTTTCCCGGTTCACGTCCCGTACCGTTAAATCGGCAAAGAAAGGGGCCATCGTCCCCATGGCCGCCGCCTGCGCCAGGACCGCGCTAATGGCACCGTGGATGTCCGTCTCACATACGGCGGGGATCCCTTCGTCCGTAAGCAGGGCATTCGCCAAACAAGGCATAATGCCGATACTGTTTTGCAGCGCCGTCCAGCATTGAATGGCCAGGGCGGAACAGCCATGTTCCCTTACCATTTGGCTTAACGCGATTTTCAGCGCGGCTACGCGCCTGACGGCACCTTCATCCACTTCGCTGCAATCGAGCTTTTCCTGAATCAGACCCACCGTTGTTTTTAATTCCTTGCTGTTGCCGGCTTCGGCCTGTTCCGTCGCTTCCTTGATATCCTGAAGTGTTACCGGATAGATCTCGATGCCGAATTTCTCCAGGAGTTCCCCTTCATTACAAATCATCGTCCAGAAGCCCGCCGGTCTTGTCGACACCTGTAAAATTCGCAACCTTCTGAATGTTTTGACTACATTGGCGACACCAATAAAATTTTTAAATCCTCTGGTGAAGACCTGGTCTGTCAAATTACTATTTACAATATAAGTGAACGGGACATTAAACCGCCGCAGCACTTTGCCGGTGGCAAAGAGTCCACACTGCGTATCCCGCAGGCGGCTGCCGTCGGGCAGCGGCGCCTCATCCCGCGGTCCCCAGAGCAGCACCGGCTTTCCTACCGCTCTGGCAACCCGGGCAACGGTATCTTCCGTGCCGAAATTGCAATGTGGAAAAAATACCGCATCTACGTCCGCATCCCGGAATCGTTTACTAATCCTTTGGGCGTCCGCATCGTTGTCAAACAGGAGTCCTTCCTCATTGATACCTTCCAGGTCCACAATCTCCACACCAAATCCGGCAATTGTTTCCCGGGTCAGATTTTTAAATTTATGGGCATCTTCCTTGCTGAATACAAAACGCCGCGTAGGGGCAAACCCCAGTTTGATTTTCTCTCCCATATCATCCACCCTTTTTACATTTCACCGCTGTTCAGGTGAGTTTTAAAACACTGTCCCGTAGAATTAATTCTGTATTCACCTCGATTTTTTGGGTAATATTGTCGCTCTTACTGTTTATTTTTTGATGCAGTCTTAATACTGCAGCGCTGCCGATATCCTGCTTAAAAACTTTAATCGTCGTTAACCGCGGACTGGTAATTTCACAAAAGGGCATGTCGTCAAACCCCACAATGGACAAATCCTGCGGAATTTTTAGTCCCTTTTCTTTCAGCGCCCGCATAGCGCCAAAAGCAATAATATCGTTGTCGGCGAAAAACGCCGTAGGCAGATTTACGGAATTTCTCTCCAGAATTGCCTTCATATCCCGGTAGGCCCCTTCCATAGTAGGTTCCAGGCCAAATTCCATCGCCGGGTCGAATTGCAAGTTCGAATCAGCCAGAGCATCCCAAAAACCAATTTTCCGGTAATGAAAGTTGTTGATATATACAGAACTATGCAAATAGCCAATCCGGGTGTGGCCATTTTCCACCAGATACTTAGTGGCTTTGAACGAGCCGTCCATGTTATTAATCAGCACGCAATCAAAATTTTCGCCGCGAAAATAACTGTCCAGCAGCACGACAGGCACGCTCACGTTACGAAACGGAATTAAATCTTCGGGATCCATTTCCGTAGCCAGTACAATCAGGCCATTGGCATACTCCGTATCAACAATATCCACGATTTCCTGCTGGCCGTGCCCGCCGGAATAGACATGGGATATTAAGAGCTCATAGCCCAGATTGCGGCATTCATTTTCAATCCCTTCAATGAGAGAAGCAAAAAAGGGCGTATCCGATACGACAATACCGTGTTTTTTATAAACAACAAAGCGAATGCTCTTCTGCGTATTATTGTTGAAATCTTTATTATAGCCTATTTCCTTGGCAACTTTTAAGATTTTCTGCTTGGTTTCTTCGCTAACTCCTTTTCGTCCATTTAAGGCATTGGAAACCGTCGCGGGCGAAACACCGACGAGATTGGCGATATCAACAATATTATTTTTCATCGTTCTGCTCCTCTTATTTGTCAATTTATACTACATATCTTACCATTCATTCTCTTTGTTCGCCATATTCCCAACATAGTTTCAGACCTTTTTTCTAAAATTTTTACATATTTTTTATATAATCACAAACTTACTTTTAGAATCAGCCTCGCGAAACAATCCCTAGAACTTTTGTATTTCTTGCCAGCAACAGTGCCGAATCCGATTCATTTTTATTCTCAGCCTCATTATACTTCGTTGTTAAATTTTAATCAATAGTTTATATAAATTTTAGTTATTTTTTAGTTATTTTTTATTAAATTTTTATAAAAGGTAAAAAGTTCAATATCTTTATGCCGGTACCATAAGCAAAACCGCCCGCAATTTTTGCAGGCGGCCTTGCCGTCATTTACTTTTCAATTGTTTTGCTGCGCGGCGTATATTGTGTGTGCAGCAGCCGGTGGGAGCGATGTCCCAGAGGATAGCCAAGGAACTCGGCATACAGTTGTTTTACCACCGGGTTTTCATGGGATTTCCGCAGCGGCATTTGCGCATCCGCCGTATAAATGCCGGCCATCCGTTTTTGCCGGGTTTCCGCCGTGTTGGGAAGCGGCTGCCCCCCGCCGCCGAGACAGCCGCCCGGACAACACATAACTTCAATAAAGTGGTATTGAGATGGACCGGTTCGTAATTGGTCCATCAGGATTTTGGCATTGGCCAGCCCGTTGGCGACCGCCACATTCAGACGGGTACCAGCTAAATCCACCGTGGCTTCTTTAATGCCCTGCAGACCGCGGACTGCCTCAAATTCCAGGGTTGGCAGCTCTTGTTCCGTAATAATTTCATAAACCGTGCGCAACGCCGCTTCCATTACGCCGCCGCTGGCGCCGAAGAGGACCCCCGCCCCGCTGGCAATGCCGAAAGGCAGGTCATACTCTTCCTCCGGCAGTTCCGGCAGGTTTATCCCACATTCCTTCAACATGCGACCCAGTTCCCGGGTCGTTAAGACTGCGTCCACATCCCGGCAGCCGCCGGCGGCCATTTCCGGCCGGCCCATTTCAAATTTTTTCGCCGTACAGGGCATTACGGAAACGACGTAAATCTCTTCGGCGGACAGGCCGTATTTTTTGGCATAATAGGTTTTGGCCAAGGCCCCAAACATTTGCTGCGGCGATTTGCAGGTCGACAAATGAGGCAGATATTCGGGATAAAAATGTTCCACATATTTAATCCATCCCGGACTGCAGGAAGTAATCATCGGCAGGACTCCGCCCTTTTGAATCCGGTCAATTAATTCGCTGCCTTCTTCCAGAATAGTAAGATCCGCCGTAAAATCCGTATCAAACACTTTGGCAAAGCCCAGACGGCGAAGGGCTGCCACCAGTTTTCCCGTAGCCACCGTACCTGGTTCCAATCCAAACGGTTCGCCAATAGAAACTCTTACGGCAGGTGCAACCTGAACGACCACATGTTTGCGGCGGTCACTCAGGGCAGTCCACACATCCTGGGTAGAGTCCTTCTCGGTAAGCGCTCCCGTAGGACATACCGTTACGCATTGGCCGCACAGTGTGCAGGCAACATTGCTAAGAGGCTGATGCAGGGCCGGCGCGATGGAGGAATAAAACCCGCGGTCCATAGGCGCGAGAGCCGCTACACCCTGTATTTGCCGGCACACACTCTGGCAGCGCCGGCAAAGAATGCATTTGTTGGCGTCGCGGACAATGGCCGCCGTCGACGTATCGGGCAGAAAACTGGTTTTCGCCCCCTGATAGTGGATTTGCCGCAACCCCAATTCCGCAGCGAGATTCTGCAGCTCGCAGTTTTGGTTGCGCACACAGGTCAGGCAATCTTCCGGGTGGTTCGATAAAATCAATTCCACTACGGTACGGCGGGCATCCCGGACCCGGCTGTTGTTGGTATATACAGCCATATTTTCCGCCACCGGGGTTACACAGGCGGCTTGCAGCGTCTTAGCCCCCGCAACCTCCACGACGCAAACCCGGCAGGCGCCAATCGCGTTAATCTCTTTCAAATAACACAAGGTGGGGATACGGATTCCAATTTGTTGGGCCGCTTCCAGAATTGTCGTCCCCGGGGGGACGGTTACCTTACAGTCATTAATCGTCAGGTGGACAGGCTCCATGCTTCATCCCTCCTTAATCCCGTACGTCGCAGCGCAGACACCTGGCTGCTTCTTTGACGGCCATATCCGCGGTCAGTCCCTGATCAACTTCCGCAAACCCTTTGATGCGTTCGGAACAACTGCAGAAAGTCGGGCGCTGACGCGGCAAACGCTCTTCCAGAACCGGTCCGCTGAGCTTTCTCTCCCGGACCGGGACAAAAGCAGCGCTACTGCCGCCGAGATATTGATCCATGGCGTCGGCGGCTTTATGCCCGGTGGCAATGGCGGCAATGACCGTGTCAGGACCGGTTACACAGTCCCCGCCGGCAAACACGCCGGGGATACCGGTCAGTAGACGGCCGGCGTCAGCCAGCGGAATGGTTCCGTTTACCGCCCGGGCAGCGCTGAATTCTTCGATATTGGACAAATCGGGAGTCTGCCCCACCGCCATAATGACCTGATCAACATCAATGGTATATTTGCTGTCCTCAACCGGTACCGGCGTTTTGCGGCCACTGTGGTCAAACTGGCCAAGCCGCATCCGGATGCATTCCACTTGCGTTAATTTTCCTTCCTGCCCCAGCAACTGCAGCGGCGCCGTCAGTTCGTGAATTCTGACTCCTTCATCTTCCGCCGCCGTAATTTCGGCCGGTTCCGCTCCCAACAGCCTGAGCGGCGCCGTTAATTCATGAATTTTTATGCCTTCTTCTTCCGCCGCCATGATTTCTTCGGTTTCGGCCGGCATATCTTCTTTATGGCGGCGATACAAAAGATGAACCTCCTGCGCCCCGAGACGCAGCGCTGAACGGGCTGCATCGATGGCGACATTGCCGCCGCCGATTACCGCCACTTTCTTACCGATAGCCACCGGTTCGCCTAAGTTGATGGCCCTTAGGAAATCGATCCCCTGCCAAACTCCGGCCAAATCTTCCCCGCTCAGTCCGGCAGTCAAAGACTTATGGGCACCAATGGCCAGAAATACCGCCTTATAGCCTTTCGCAAACAGGTCGGGAAGGGTGAAATCACGGCCCAAAGCGGTGTTTAGCTGGATAGTAACCCCCAGCTTGGTGATGGCGGCAATTTCGGTTTCCAAATAATACGGCGGCAGGCGGTAGTACGGGATCCCAACGGCCAGCATACCGCCGGCCACGGGCAGGGCTTCAAAAATAGTTACCGGATACCCCTGTCTAGCGAGGTAATATGCGGCCGAAAGTCCGGCGGGCCCGGAGCCGATAATTGCTACGCGGGCTTCTTTTGCCGCTGCTTGCGGCTCATCCGCTTCTTCCGGGTGCGCTAACTGATAGTCGGCGGCAAAGCGTTTCAAATCGCGGATGGCAATAGCTTCATCAAGCTGAGCCCGCCGGCACTTGGCCTCGCAGGGGTGATGACAAACCCGGCCGCAGATGGCCGGCAACGGATTTTGTTCTTTGACCACCGCCACGGCCGCTGCAAACTGTTGATTCCGGATATGGTCGATATAGAGTGGCACATCAACCCCCGCCGGACAGGAATTTTTGCAGGGAGCATGAAACAGGGCGGCGCATACTGAGGCCGGACAGCATTTATCCTTAATGTGGGCTTCGTACTCATCCCGGAAATAACGGATAGTGCTTAACACGGCATTAGGAGCCGTTTGCCCCAGGCCGCACAGGGCGGTTTGTTTGATTTGCTCGCCAAGCTGCAGCAAACGGTCGATATCGGCCAGTTCGCCGTTTCCCTGGGTAATCCGTTCCAGAATTTCCAGCATGCGTTTGGTTCCAAGGCGGCATGGCGCACACTTGCCGCAAGACTCCTCCTGGCAAAATTCCAGGAAGTACTTGGCCAGATCAACCATGCAGGTATCTTCGTCCAGGATAATGAACCCGCCCGACCCCATGATCGTGCCAAGCTCCTTCAGCGAGTCATAATCAACGGGAGTGTTCAAATATTCCACGGGGATGCATCCCCCCGACGGCCCACCGGTTTGTACGGCTTTGAACTTTTTGCCGTTGGGAATGCCGCCGCCGATGTCATAAATAATTTCTCCCAAGGGCATGCCCATCGGCACTTCAACAATACCGGTATTCTTAATTTTACCGGCCAAAGCAAACACCTTCGTGCCTTTGCTGGCCTCTGTGCCGATATTACGATACCAGTCGGCGCCTTGCAAAAGAATGGGCGGAATATTGGCAAAGGTTTCTACGTTATTGATCAAGGTAGGCTTCCCCCATAAGCCCGCATTGGCAGGATATGGCGGCCGCGGACGGGGCTCGCCGCGCTTGCCCTCAATGGAGGTAAGCAGGGCGGTTTCTTCCCCGCAGACAAATGCCCCGGCTCCGACGCGAACGGCTATATCAAAACTAAAACCTGTACTGAAAATATTCCGGCCCAAAAGACCGTACCGCCGCGCCTCGCCAATGGCCAGGGTAACTAATTGAATCGCCAGGGGATATTCCGCCCGTACGTAAATATAGCCGGTAGCAGCGCCGGTCGCATAGCCGGCGATGGCCATAGCCTCCAGCACGCTGTGCGGATCTCCTTCCAGCACACTGCGGTCCATAAATGCCCCGGGATCGCCTTCATCCGCATTGCATACCACGTATTTAAGAGCACCGGTCGCTTTCGCGGTCATCGCCCATTTTTGTCCCGTAGGAAATCCGCCGCCGCCCCGGCCGCGCAAACCGGACTTTGTGACCTCGGCAATCACGGCGGCCGGGGTCATTTCGGACAATGCCTTGGCCAGCGCGGCATAACCGTCCCGGGATATATACTCTTCAATGCTTGCCGGATTCATCATGCCCGTATTGCGCAAGGCAATTTTAACCTGCTTGCTGAAAAAAGGAATGTGCCGGTAGGAGCGACTTTGCTCATCGCAACCGGGAGCATCATAAAGCAAACGGGTGACAATATTGCCGGTCAAAAGATGCTGTTCGACGATTTCCGGGACATCGCGGGCCTGAACCTTCCGGTATAAAATTCCCTCCGGGTAGACGATGACTACCGGACCAAGACTGCAGGGACCAATACAGCCGGTGGTAATCACCTTAATTTCCCGGTCTAAGCCCCAGCGCTTAATTTCATTTTTCAAGGCTGCCCCCACTTCTTTACAGCCTGACGACATACAGCCTGTGCCACCACAAACAAGCACATGGGTGCGGTAAAACTCCATACGATCCGACCTCCCTTAGCTAATGGTCATAACCCAGTCGCTCACTACCTGACCGTAGATGACATGGCGGGCAAAAATCACCCGCGCTTTTTCCGGCGTGACATAAGCATACGTGACCCGGGGCTGTCCGGGCTTGACAATGTCAACCAGAGGCTCCGGTTCGCAGAGACCGATACAGCCCGTAGTTTCAATGATTACATCGGCACACTGCCAATTGGCAATTTCTTCTTCCAAAACAGCCAATACATGATGCGCGCCAACAGCCATGCTGCATTTTCCCATGCGGATGATTATGACTGTTTTACCGGCCTTGGCATCGGTCTCGTCCCAGTATCTTTGCAGCGCCGCGCTTTTAATCCGGGCAAATTCATCCATAGGATTCATCCGCCAGCCCCTCCTTTGCCTGCTCTTTTTCCTGGTGTTGCGTGAGAATTTGCGGAATCTCGTCCGGTTTCACCCGGGTATATACATCCTCGTTGACCGTCATGACCGGTCCCAGGCCGCAGGCGCCAATACAGCGAACCACCTCGATCGAATACATCCCGTCGTCGGTCGTGTCGCCGGCTTTGATCCCGAGTTCTGTTTCCAGCCGGCTTAGCACCCGGTCCGTTCCCCGGACATAACAGGCTGTTCCCTTACAAACACAGATGCGTTCCTTTCCTTTCGGTTTCTCCGTAAATAAGGCATAAAAGCTGATAACACTGGAAACCTCACTAATAGGAATCCCTAATTCTGCCGCCACTTTTACCTGAACAGGCGGGGGCAGATACCCGATCAACTGCTGAATTTCATGCAAAACCGTAATTAAGGAGCCGGGAACCTTTTTATGCTTCGCAATAATCTCATCCATGGCTGCCGCATTGGCCGCCAGGAGTTGAGCCTCCACCGAACATTGATTTTGCCCTTCTGCCATAGTAAACACCCCCATTAAACGTTATTAAGCCAGCTGCTTTTCTTTATTGCATGAATCGTGCCGAACCGATATTGGGTATTGGGGTTTGGGGTTGGAGAATAGACGGGAGACGGAAGTCGTAAATTTCCGCAGGGATTTCAAGAAAAAAATATTTAATAAATAAAAAAACACTCACCGCCTTATTGCAGTAAGTGTTCTTGTTTTTTGTATCGTTTTCATTAAGTCAATGCACCGTTGCATTAGCTCACTGGGTAATTGACGCCGTAAGCAGGAAGATTCAACGTTCCGCAGAAAGGACGATGGCGGTACCGGGCGATAAAGCTGCCAGGTAAAATTTAATGCAGCAGCGCATCTTATTCATGCACGTGTGCAGTAAACTTGAGATACTTTTGTATCTTCCGGACGACCGTTGACTGGTTCACTTCCAAAATTTTGGCTAATTTATAGGTATTGGCGCATTGTTGCCAACCCAGGGTAATTAATTGGGACTCTACCTCTTCAATCGCCTGTTTAAGTGGCAGGAGACCGGTAACAAAAATCTTGCAGCGGGATTCCCGGACATTATTTTTCATTGCGTCCGGCAGATGTGCCGGAAGAATTGTCGCTTCATCCACAGTTACAATCAGCCGCTCAATGATATTTTCCAGTTCCCGCACATTTCCCGGCCAATGATATTCGGTCAAAAAATCCTTGGTATCATAGGCAATTTGCTTATTGCAGCCGTAACGGGCGTTAAATGCTGCCAGAAAATGATTAATTAACGGAATAATGTCATCTTTGCGTTCCCTTAGCGGCGGAATCGCCAGCGGTACTACATTCAGCCGGTAAAATAGATCGGCGCGAAAGGTCCCGTCCCGTACCATCCTTTGTAAATTACGGTTAGTAGCCGCGATAAACCGGGCATTAATCCGGTTCGGTTTCGTACCGCCAATGCGTAAAATCTGACGCTCCTGAATCACTTGCAGCAGCTTGACCTGCAAATTGGGCGGCAGCTCGCCGATTTCATCCAAAAACAAGGTGCCGTTGTTGGCCAGTTCAATCAGCCCGGGCTTGCCTTCACGCCGGGCGCCGGTAAACGCGCCGGTTTCATAGCCAAACAATTCCGATTCGATTAAAGTTTCGGGGATGGCGCCGCAATTGATCTGGATAAATGGACCGCTCTGCCGCAGGCTGGATTGATGGACAAAACGGGCTACCACTTCTTTGCCTACGCCGGATTCACCCAAAATGAGCACGGTTGAGTCCACCGCCGCCACTTTGCTTGCAGTCTGAAGCACTTTTCCCATTTCAATACTGTAGGCCACGATATTTCGCGGCGCCGGAACAGCGGTGGAGCTGCTCTGGTAATGAGTTTTCAGCCTCTCCGCTTCTTCGATTTGCAGCCGCAGGCTGCTTAGCTCGGTTAAATCCCGGATATTGGTTACAATCCGGACAATGATACCCTGTTCATTAAAAATCGGTGTTCCGGTGGCAAGAACTTTTTTGCCGCTTTTAGTTTCCTGCATAACCGTGACCGGCCGCTTCTCCCGCAAAACCAACAGGGTTGCCGACGGAAAAATGATCTTTTCTCTTTCCAGCTCTTTACTGTGCACCCCTAAAACATCCCGGTCCTGAAGGCCAACGAGACGCTTATAGGCGGCATTAACCCGCAAAGTAACCCCCTGGCCGTCGGCAACACAGATCCCGTCGTAGGAAGATTCGATAATCCCGTCAAGTTCTTTGTTTAGCTGACATACCGTTTCCAACTCCCCTGCCATTTGTTCTAACAACCGGTTCTTCTGGGTAAATACGTAGGGCAGGCACATTTCGTTTTCGGCAATCCCCTGAAAAACGGCAATGGCCTTTTCCCGGCAGGATGTATAACCGCAGGCACCGCAGTTCAGCTCATCCTCCGGGCTTAATTTACCGGTTTCCTTCAGAATTTGGCGGATCTCTTCCTCACTGGGAACCGGCAGGGGAATTTTTTGATTGTCAAAGTCCCGCTTGAGGTCCAGAAAGAAAAATTTGACCAATTCCGCATTCTGCCGGCCGCCCTCCGTTACTGCCCCTTCAGTGAAATGATTTACAACGGCCTGCCGGCGTTCGAGAAGCGTTAAATCCCCCGTGAGTTCCGGCCCGTCAATACAGCCACGACAAAACAGGGCATCAACCAGCCGGGGCCGGCATTGCCCGGTAGCAATGGACTTCAGGGTTTCCAGACAGGAGGCGGCGCCTTCGGCAGTCACAATCGCATTGCCGCTGCATACATCGCGGGGCATATGTAAAAGTTCCGCCAAAGCGCCCGCCAGAGGAAAGAGACGTCCCTGCCGGGGCTGCACACCATCAAAACCGGCGGGCGGCAGCTTCTCCGGCTCAATTTCGTATTGTTGAAATAAAGACTGCAGTTCCCGGAAGGTTAACACTTCGTCCACCAGCCCGTGGTTGGCTGCTTCCCGGGCTTCCGCCTTCTTGGCGATGCAGGGGCCGATAAATACCACTTTGACCGAATCGCCGTATTCCGCTTTGACAATCCTGGCCGTGGCCAGCATGGGAGACACAATCGGTGCCAGCTGCGGCAACAGTTCAGGATAATGTTTGGTCACAACGCCCACCAGAGCCGGACAATTGCTGGAAATAACCGGCTGGGACGGTAGATTAAGCATTAATTTGGCGTATTCCCGTACAACTAGCTCGGCGCCGGCAGCTACCGCCCAAACTTCGGAAAAACCCAGCCTTTTTATGCCGCTAACAACTTGTTGCCAGGGGATGGCAGGAAAAACAGCAACGAAAGAAGGTGCCAAACAGGCAATTACTTTATCTGGTGCCTGCAGCAGGTTTTTGACGCCGGCCAGGCCGCTGAGAACCAGTTTGGCTTCCTGGGCGCATACCTTTTCACAGTTGCCGCAGCCGATACAGCGCTCCTCCATGATTGCAGCCTGCCCGCGGGTAATTTTCACCGCTTTCACGGGGCAGTTCCGCACACAGGCGTAACATTGCTTACAGCGGTCTTTTATCGTTGTGATCACACCGCTCATGGCGTACCACCTCACCAGTATTTTCCACATTCACCACCAGCATATCATATTTAAACCCAGGCGTTAATATAAAAGAAGTCCTAAAGCTTTTAACTTTAGGACCGGTCATACGTTTAATTAGCTTCGGCTTCCTGCTTGATTTTGAGCGGCGTTTCCAGATAAACGCTGGTACTGGGAAAGGCAAACGAGATTCCTTCTTCCTCCATAATCTTCATAATCCCAAAATTGATGTCCTGCTTCGTATTGAGATAGTCCGCCCATACAATAGTCTTGGTAAAAAAGTAGACAAAAATTTGCAGCGCACTGCCGCCGAATGAATCAAATTTTACGACGACCGAAGTTTCATCAATATTGGAATGGGCCAGCAGCAGCTTTTCGATCCGCTCAATCCCTTTCTGCAATTTATGGCTGGGTGTACTATAGGTAACCTCTAAATTAAAAGTGATCCGACGCGTTGGCCGTTTCGTGAAATTGATAATGGAAGCATTCACCAGATTAAAGTTAGGCACTGTTACCAGCGCTTGGTCAAACATTCTAATTTTAGTGCTCCGGAAATTGATGTCCACCACAGTGCCTTCCACATCGTTGGTTTTAATCCAGTCACCAATGCTAAACGGCTTATCAATAATGATCACAATGCCGGAAAATACATTGGCCAGCAAATCTTTGGCCGCCAGAGCGAAAGCCAAACCGCCAAGACCTAACCCGGCTACAAAGCCGTTTACGTCATATCCCCAGTCACTGGCTATGACAACAAAGGTCAAAGCGACAATGATAAACCGGATCATCTTGGAAAAGAACGGAATCAATATTTTATCGATTTTTCCGTTCAACAGGCGGCCGATTTCCGTTTCATTTTCGGCATAAAATCCGACCAGTTTATAAACCGCATTGGCGAATAAAATAATGACGCCGGAACTAAGGACTTTATTGAGCACATAGTCATAGGAAGACGGCAAATAATTCTTGAAGGCCAGATACAGGCCCAGCAGCACGATCGCATTCTTCAGCGGGTCATGGAATGACGTCAGCAAATATTCATCCGCCATCCCTTTCGTTTTGTCTGTCATCCGCCGCAAAAATTTAAAAATATAGTTGGTAAAAATATTTTTGAACAACACGAAAATCCCCAGAATAACAACCGATACAACCAAATTATATAGGTGCGAATAGCTAAAAGCGTATTTTAAAAACTGATTCAAAACCGGCACGATTTGAAAAAAGTTAACTTGCACGTTTCACTCTCCTTATCACTTTCCTGTATTTTGGGCATCTGTTACTCTTCATTATACAGGATAAACGGCCGGTCTGCCAAATCTTCCGGTATGAACACGTCAGGCAGTATAGATTTCTTGCAATTCGACGGCTGCCGCCGGTGCAAAGGTCCGAATGTTGTCGCCAATCAGGTCCAGGTGCTGTTGGACTGTGCCGGGCCGGATACCGGGCGGAGCATAAACCACAAACAGGGCTTGTTTCGTATTGGCCGTTATTTTCGTACGGAAATCCGGTCCCCCTAAGATACTGGATAGGATGCCTCGGGCATCACGCATAACCATATCCCCCGGCTTAGTTCTCTGTTCCCGGCCGCGAATGCCCGTATACTGTTCATCACCGGCCGCCGCAAGCGTTAAAGGTGCTTCAATAAATTCCAGGTCATGCCCGGCGGTTAACAGGCCTGTTTTCAATTCGGCCATAAACATAGCCTCAACCAGCGCCGCACCGGCCGGAATCTGCTTTCCCTTAAAAATCACCGATTCCATTTGCTGCAATACATGGTAGGTCTTTTTATACTGTTTATAGTAAGCGGTATAGACCGGCAGCGGTCCATAACCATATAATTTCTCTTTTGTCGGAAAGGAAGCTTTGAGAAACACCGTCAATTCTTTCTTTCGTTGTTCAAGCACTGCATCGAATCCGGGATTAGCAAGATCGCCCAAAATCATCAGCCCGATACAGGCTCCGGGATGGGCCGTCTTCCACTCTTCCGTTACAATTAACATTGGTACCACTCCTTTTTTCCTGTTTTTCTGTCTTATTCACTAAAATAACATCAAAACCTGATCAATGGTAGTACCACTTTACAAGCGAATCATCCGGGCCAATTTCTGGCGGCAATATTGATTTTCCCAACAATAAAACACCCCCCCGATTAAGCGGGGGAGTTTTATTCCAGTCACTTCACTTGTCCGGTAGCAGTTTTTTAAAATCCGGCAACATCCTGCCGGTGCTTACATAAAACCGCTTTAATGGTAGCATAGTCGATCTCAGCCGGCAGGGCGTCCTTCAGCAGTTTGAGCCGGCCTGTTTTCAGCTCCTTAATTTTGTCCAGGATCAATGCTTCTTCCCGGGCCGGAATAAGCCGGGACCAGTCAATAGAGTGGCCTTCCCGGCTGCACCGCAGCAAATGGTCCTCTACCGTGACCGGTTTTAAATTCCGCTGCCGCGCAATTTGCGCCGGCTCATAACCGGCGCAAAACAATTGCAGGGTAATTTCATGGCTGGGAATCTCTTTTTCTTTCGTGACCGCCGCGGCCGGGGCGCTAGCAGCCGGCGGCGGCGTCAGCTTATGACTGGCTGTATATTCTTGAATTACCTTTAGAAAAGCGGCGCCGTAGCGTTTTAATTTGATATCCCCTACGCCCGTGACGGAACGCAAAGCAGTCTCATCAACCGGACAAATTTCACTCATCTCTTTCAGGGTGCTGTCGGCAAAAACAACATAAGGCGGCACCTGCTCCCGGGCGGCGATTTCCTTGCGTAAAGCCCGCAACACTTCAAACAGCGAATTCGTATCGGCTGTTCGCTGCGGCCGCCGGGGCACTTTTTGCCATACCTGCGCTTGATTCTTTAATACCGCAACCCCGTTAGGGGTCAGCTTGACAACGGGATATTCACTTTCCGTAAGGCAGAGATATTCCGTGGCAATCAACCGGTTAATCAGGTCTTTTATTTCCTGCAGCGGGTATTCCTGCATGATCCCATAAACCGAAAGTGTATTAAAGCCCCCCTGCAGGACCCGCTTATTTTTAGCTCCTTTCAAAACATCGGCAATCAGCGTGGCGCCATACCGTTCCTTCAGCCGCAAAACACAGGAAAATACCTTCTGCGCTTCCAGAGTGATATCGGCCAGTTCGGCGTCTTCCTTACAATTGCTGCAGTTGCCGCATTCGTCAGCCGCCGCCGTTTCGCCAAAATAGGCCAGAATATAGCGGCGCAGACACTGCGGCGTATGGCAATAATCCACCATAGCCTGCAGTTTGCCGAACTCACTCATCTTCCGTTCAGGATCGGTGACGGTTTGTTCTATAAGAAACTTCTGCAGCATCGTGTCCTGGGCGCCAAACAGCAGGATGCATTCGCTGGGTTCGCCGTCGCGGCCGGCCCGGCCCGCTTCCTGATAATAGGCCTCCATATTTTTCGGCATATTATAATGAATGACATAACGCACATTCGATTTATCAATGCCCATGCCGAAGGCATTGGTGGCAACCATAATCTCGCAGTCGTCCTGGATAAAAGCTTCCTGATTCTGCCGGCGTTCCTCATCCGGTAGTCCGGCGTGATATTTACCGGCGGAATAGCCATTCTTGCGTAGTGCGGCATATAAATTATCCACTTCATTCCGCGTCGCGGCATAGATAATGCCTGACCGGTTCCGGTTGGCCGACACATACTGCCGGATAAAATTTTGTTTATTTTCGCCGCGAATCACAGCGAAGGACAAGTTGGGCCGGTCGAAGCCGGTTACATAGACCGCCGGATTGGCAAGTTCCATGAGCCCGATGATGTCCTGTTTTACATTTTCCGTGGCCGTAGCGGTGAAAGCTCCGATGACCGGCCGGTCAGGCAAAGCCGCAATAAAAGGGCCGACGGCGCGGTAACTGGGACGAAAATCGTGCCCCCACTGTGAAACGCAATGCGCTTCATCAATAGCGACCAAAGATACCTGCATTTCCTTAAACGCAGCCTGAAATGGCTCCGAGGCCAGACGTTCCGGCGCAATATAAAGCAGTTTATATTGATTGCGCCGTGCGGCATTCAGGCGTTCCCTCACTTCAGCCATGGTCAGGGAACTGTTGATAAAGGCAGCCGGAATGCCTACACTGTGGAGCGCATCGACCTGGTCCTTCATCAACGAAATCAGAGGTGAAATCACAACCGTTATCCCCGGCAGCAGCAGGGCCGGCAGTTGAAAACACAGGGATTTGCCGGCTCCGGTCGGCATAACGGCCAGCGTATCCCGGCCTTCCAAGAGACTCGTGATGATTTGACCCTGACCCGGGCGGAAATCGGCATAGCCGTAATATTTTTGTAATAAACTTCGCGCTTTTTCCAACATGGTTGATTCTCCCGCATTCTGTACAAGGTATATTGCTTACTTTCTCATTGTATACCGTCAATTCCTGCTGTCAAGAAAAACCGCTGCGCGATTTTTCGCCTCAAGGCGCAGGGCTCAGGGCGCGGGAAGGGGCT
The DNA here is from genome assembly GCF_900476375.1 of Allolucifera butyrica. Taxonomy (GTDB): domain Bacteria; phylum Bacillota; class Negativicutes; order Sporomusales; family UPPP01; genus Lucifera; species Lucifera butyrica. The sequence goes on from NZ_UPPP01000133.1 coordinate 75,496, forward strand.
CATTCAGTTTGCCGCTTCTTTGCGCTTCTTCATCATGTCGACATAGACGGCTGCCAGAATGACAACGCCTTTGATAATCAGCTGCCAGAAGGAATTGATATTCAAAAGGTTCAGTCCATTATTGAGAACGCCGATTACCAGCACGCCCAGTAACGTGCCGCCGATTTTGCCCACTCCGCCCATCATGCTGGTACCGCCTAAGACAACCGCGGCAATAGCGTCCAGCTCAAAGCCGTTGCCGACGGTAGGCTGACCGGAGAACATGCGGGCAGCCAGGACAACCCCGGAAAATGCCGCCATAAAACCGGAAAAAGTATATACAAAAATTTCGACCCGCTTGATTTTTATGCCCGTAAACCGGGCGGCCTCTTTATTTCCGCCAATGGCGTAGATATGGCGGCCCAGCTTGGAACTGTTCAAAATGGCCGCGGTAATCAGCAGAAACAGAAAGGAATAGATTACCGGCAGGGGGACCGGTCCCAGATAACCCGCACCGATTGCGTTAAACGCTTCGTTCATTACCCGGATGGGCTGACCGCCCGTGTAAACATACGCGGCGCCGCGGGCGATATTCAGCATCGCCAGAGTCACGATAAACGCCGGAATGCCCGAATAGGCCACCATGACGCCGTTAAAAGCGCCGGCCAGGGTGCCGGCCAGAATTCCGGTAAACACCGCGATGGGAATCGGCACATGGCTGAAGGCGATCAGTCCGCCCGCCACCGTGCCGGAAAGAGCCACTACCGAACCGACGGAAAGGTCAATCCCGCAGATAATGATGACAAGAGTCATTCCCAGGGCCAGGTTGGCGTTGGTAGATACCTGCCGCAATATATTCAGAATGTTTTCTTCCGTCAAAAAGGCCGGTGAAATGATGGACAGGCCGACGCATAACGCAATAAACCCGATTAAGATACCTAAATTTTCTTTAACAAATTCAAAAATCTCCAGCCCTGCCTTATCAAAAAGATTCGGCCGGCGGGCCGTCTCAGCTTTCATCATAGCTACATCCCTCCTGTTGCCAAATGCATTATTTTTTCCTGGGAAAGTTCCTCCCGGTTCAGGATTCCCGCTATCCTGCCGTTGTGCACTACCACAACCCGGTCACTCATATTAATAATCTCCGGCAGCTCGGAAGAAATCATCAGGATTGCCACGCCCTCCCTGGCCAATCGGTTCATAATGGCGTAGATCTCCGCTTTGGCGCCGACATCCACACCCCGGGTCGGCTCATCCAAAATTAGTATTTGGGGACTGCCGGTCAGCCACTTGGCGATGACAACTTTTTGCTGGTTGCCGCCGCTGAGATTGCTGATTAATTGGCGGGGATCCGTTGTTTTTATACCCATCTTTTCAATATAGCTATTTATAATTTCATTTTCCCGGGTTTTATTTACTTTCACCCACTTGATAAATTCATCCAATACCCTAAGGGTCATATTATAGCCTACGCTTCCCTTCAGGATGAGCCCCTCATCCTTCCGGTTTTCCGGCACCAGTGCCAACCCCAGCGCCATGGCATCGGCCGCCGATTTAATTGACGCCTTTTGACCGTATACATAAATTTCGCCGCTATCCACCGGGTCCAGACCGAATATGGCCCGCATAATCTCGGAACGCCCCGCGCCGACCAGTCCGGAAACGCCGACGATTTCTCCCTTGCGGACACTAAAATTAATATTGGAAAAGATCCCCTGCCGGGTGAGTTCCTTGATCTCCAGGGCCGTTTCCCCCAAAGGGTGGGACGTTTTTTCATAATAACTGGTAAGTTCACGTCCCACCATCATGGCAATCAGTTCGTCGACACTGGTATCTTTCGTTACCCTGGTACCGATGTATTGTCCGTCCCGCAGAACCGTAATCCGGTCCGTTATCTGGAAAAGTTCCGACATTCGGTGGGAAATATAGACGATGCCCACCCCTTGCGCTTTCAAATTGGCAATCGTGGCAAAAAGAAAATTTACCTCTTTTTCCGTCAAAGACGAGGTAGGTTCATCCATTACTAAAATCCCCGCCTTAAAGGAAATCGCCCTGACCACTTCCACCATTTGCTGTTGGGCAATATTTAGTTGGACGACTAATTTGCCGGCGTCGATACCCAGATTAAACGAGTCCAGTAATTTTTGCGCCCTTTCCCGCATCGCCGCCTTTTTAATCAATCCGAACCTTCCTGTTGGCTCCCGGCCGGAAAAAATGTTTTCCGCCACCGACAGGTACGGCACCAGGACAAGCTCCTGGTGGATGATGCTGATCCCCGCATTTTGCGCGTCACTTACATCGCGGATTGCCACTTTTCGCTCGTCAATGTAAATCTCGCCTTCATCCACATTATAGATGCCGCCAAGCACCTTCATTAAAGTCGATTTGCCCGCTCCGTTTTCTCCCAGCAAACCGTGGACCTCTCCCGCCTTCAGGTCAAAATGTACGTTCCTCAAGGCATAAACTCCCGGGAAACGTTTATGAATATTTTTCATCTCAAGAACCGTTTTGCTCACCGTTTCACCTGCTATCTTATAAATTAGTAAGAAATAGCGGCTAAGAAATAAAAATGTCAGAAAGTTTTATGCCGTTTTCCCAGATAAAACTTTCTGACCATTTCTCTTTTCTTAAAACCTCGCGCTGTTGGGGAAAGAAAAACAAGCTTTCTTTATTGCCAGTCTTTTACACCGAATTTATCCACATTGTCCGCGTTAATCAATTCTGTTTTTACCGGAACATATTTTTCATATTTCTCGTTTTTAAGAATTTGCATGGCAATCTTATACGATTCCTTGCCGATATTAATCGGTGATTGGGCGCCGGTTGCAGTCATATCGCCGTCTTTAATCGCGGCTTTCGCTTCCGGGGCGCCGTCGACGCCATATACCAGGATTCCTTTCTTATTAGCCGTCTTAAGAGCGGCTATAATTCCCAGGGCCGTCGGATCATTCCCGCCCATGAAAGCCTTAACATCGGGATGGGCCTGCAGAATCGCCTCGGCAATCGGCATGGAAACCTCCAGTTGTCCTTTGCCGTCCTGCTGGGCGACAACCGTAAACTTGTCCTTCTTGTCGCCAAGCCCCGCCATAAAGCCGTCAATCCGGTCAATTACCGACTTCATCGTCGGCGAATCAATGATCGCAATCTTGCCGCCGTCGGGCATTCTCTTAGCCAAATCTTCGCCGCAAACCTTACCGGCATTAAAGTTATCGGATGCTACAATCGAGTTTACCAGGTCCTTGTCAAATACCTGGGCATCAAAGTTTACCACGGGAATTCCCGCTTTTTGGGCCGCGTCCAGGGCCGGCTTGATTCCTTTCCAGTCCACGGGATTTAAGAAAATCAGGTCCACCTTTTGCGCGATCATATCCTCTACCTGGGCAATCTGTTTCTGCGTATCAAGCTGCGGGTCCAGGGTAACCAGGGTACCGCCGTTTTTCTCCACTTCATCGCGAATCGATTTTTCCAGCGTAATAAAGAAAGGATTATTCATGGTCATGCAGGTATAGCCGAATTTCAGTTTTTTAGCTGCCCCATCCGGTTTGGCGGCGGTGTCGCTCGGCTTGGAACCGGCACAGCCTGCAAGCAAACTCACGCTCAACAACACAACAAACAGAATCGATACAATCTTTTTCATACAACTCCCCCCATCTACTCGTTTTGACGACTCACTACCGTTCCGGCCTGCAGTTTTCCCGGGAACCCCCGCTCACACCTCCCGTCAACCTAAACCCGGTTTGCCGCCGGAAGATTACAAACCCATTATAAAATTGCAGTGAAGTAAAATCATATGTATTTTGTCACAATATTCGGTTATATTTGTCACCGGCCAATGACATATATAATTGAATATTATGACTATTGCTTTAACCTAGAATAAGTCGTCTCAATTATTTTTCAGAAACGCATTGATTTCCTTATTAAGGTCTTCCATGGCCTTTTTCGGGTCTTTTTCCATGCTGACGGCCTGAAAAATTTCTTTATCCGCCATAGCGATGGCCGCCTCATATTTTTGGAATTTGGGCGTAACAATCGACTGCTCTATAACCTCGCTCAGCAGAGATTTATTAATAAACGTTTCTTCCGGACTGACGGCGGAAAACACGCGCTCGCCAAATTCCGACTCTGTAATATACCGCAAAACGGGGATGCCGTAAGAATACTTGAGAACATTGGTCTGGGTCCTTTCTTTATATACTAAAAATTTCAGGAATTCCCAGGCTTCCTTCGGATGTTTGGTCCGGGAGCTGATTCCCATCAGCAGGCTGTGCAATTCGGAAACATTGTTTCCCCGGGGTCCTTTCGGCAATTTTATACATTCCCATTCAAACTGGCCATATTTTTTTATCCGGTACGGATATGGCTTATAGGCTTTGTAGGTTGAGAAAAGAAACGGCCGGAAAGCGACTCTGCCGGCGTCAAAATCACTGGCCGTAACTCTCGCATTCCGGTTTAATTGATTTAATTTCATGATAAATTCCAGTGCTTCCACCACGCCGGGGCTGTCAAAGTAGGCGGCGCTGCCGTCCGCTTTAAACAGCTTTTGCCCGTTGGTATACACGGCATCCTTCCATTCAAAGCCGAAGGTGCCGAATTGGTCAATTTGACCGTCGCCGTCCGTATCCTTCGTCACCTTTTCACAAATCCGGTAAAAATCATCCCAGGTCCAATTGCCGTTTGGCATCTTGATTCCTTCCCGGTTAAGAAGCGTCTTGTTGACAAACATCAAAACAGGCGACACTTCGCTCGGCAGAGCATACTGGCGTCCTTGAAACTGCCCCGATTTAACGGCATTTACATACATTTTGCTTTTATCAAACTCCGGGTCTCTCCCAATCATTTCATCCAGATCCTTTAAAATCCCGATTGAAACAAAGGTATTAAAATCGTTGGGCAGAATGCAAAAAACGTCCGGCTCCCCGCCGCGAATAATCTGCTGGGATACCCATTCCGAATAGTTCCGTTTTAAGATGCCGCTGCTGTATTTGACTTTAACCCCCGGGTGCTGTTTTTCAAATTCGGCAATGGCCTCGTCATAGAACGTATCGCTGTTCTGGATCGGAACATCCCAGTAGCTGCCGGCAAAAATCCCCAGTTCCAGAACCACCGGCCGGTTTACGAACTGATATCCCTTAAACGCCGCCAGGATCAAAAACAGGATACAAAGCGAACCGACGGGCACCAGCATAGTCCTTGTATTTTTCCATACCTCGCCGTTCACTTTAGTCACCGACTTTCTTAATGGTTAAGCCCGACTGCACGGCATAGATGGCAATCTGGGTCCGGTCTCTCAAATTCAGCTTGCTCAGAATGTTGCTGATATAATTCCGGATGGTCCCTTCGCTGAATCTCAGTTTTTCCGTTATTTCCTTATTGGACATTCCCATCCCGATAAACTGAATAATTTTCAATTCATTTTTGCTTAAATCCTCCATGGCATTTTTGGTCACATTCACAATATAGTCGGCGTTCGCCATTTGCGAAAAAAACTTAAAGACCTTTACGGCGATATTGGGATTAATTAAAGCGCCTCCGCCGTGGACGATTCGAATGGCTTCCACCAGTTCCTTTACGGAAATTCCCTTTAAAAGATACCCGCTGGCGCCATTTTTCAGGGCATTGAACACATATTCATCGTCATCAAAGGTGGTAAGTACAATAATCTTAATTTGCGGCCAAGCATCCTTAATCATCTCAATGCATTGTACCCCGTCCATTTCCGGCATGCGTATATCCATCAAGATTACGTCGGGCAGGACTTTCTTTACCAGCTTCAGCACCTCTTTGCCGTTCTCCGCCGAACCGACAATATCGATGCCCGGTTTGTTGCTCAGCATAATTTCGAGACTCTGTCTGATAATCTCTTGATCCTCGGCAATCAACAGCTTAATCATTCCACTACCTCCCTCTTACCGGCAATCGGGCCTGCATGGTAAAACCGGCGCCGCTTTGGCTAAAAAACCCGGCGGTTCCATTCAGCATCTCCACCATTTCCCTAAGATGAGTCAGTCCAAATCCCTCCTCAAAGACCGCGCAGCCCACCCCATCATCCTGAATTTCAATTTTTACGGCATTGGGTTCAAACCGGAAATGAATCGTAATTTCCTTTGCCTTGCCGTGCCGCACGGCATTGGTAATTCCCTCCTGAATAAACCGGTAGGCCGTTTCCTCCTCATCAACCCAAAGCTTTCTGACTTCTCCTTCAACCCGGAAATTCACCTTGGTTCGGGTACATTCCGTAATGTCATCGGCCAGTTTCTGCAGGGACGAAATCAGCGATAACCGTTCCGTCGCGTCCGGGCGTAAGGCGCTCACCGATTTCCGGATCTCCAGCAGCCCTTTCTTCGCCAGTTCCGCTATTTTCTGAATCTGGCTCTTCGTTTTCTCAAGGTCCCGGTCGATAATTTCGCTGCACGCCTCCAGTCCCGTGGCAATCCCGGTGAGAGTATGTCCTATGGTGTCATGAATCTCTCTGGCCAGACGGTTTCTTTCCCTGGTTTTGGCCATAGCCTCTACCTTGCGGCTGTATTCCTGCAGCTGGATATTGGCAATCTTTGATTCCTCGGCCGTTTGATAAAGCTTGTCATATAACTCCTTAATTTTCATTTTCTCATTCACCTGATTTTGAATCACGATCATCATAAACAGAATAAACAGCACTTCATTGAGGGAGATCAAAACATTGCGAATTCCAAAGATATACAGACGCTGGGCCGATGTGTAATACTGTATATAATCATTTAGGGAAAACAAATTTAACTTTATCGAAAAAATATCATAATCAAACAGGATATAAACCAGCACCGATAAAATAACCAGCAGATATTTTTTCCGGTCCCGGTCTATATAGACGATAATATTGGCGATGGAAAGCAGGATAACTCCCTTGTAGCTCATGTTCAGGCAATACATGATGGCAATGCAGAATAGGATATCGGCAATAGAAAACAAATAAAGTACCGGCTTGCTATGCCCCCAAAACCGCTCCCGGAAAATAACCGTCAAAATCAACAGGGCCAGCAGCGATAAAGAGAATGCAGGGACTTTCCAGGGAGCAATGGGCGTAAACTTTATCTTTTCCAGAAAGTCCCGGGCCATATAATGATCGCAAATCCGTTCCGTCGCTTCATAAATAATCGATGACATAAATAAAATGATTACGATATTCAATAAAAGCATCAGCATTCTTATTAAATACAGATTTTTCTGATTCATGGCACCACTCCTGCCCAGTCCGGTTTTTAAACAGGAAATATTTTACATTTATAGAATTCCTTATAAACCATAAGAATCCTCTCTTTTCATTACCAAAAAATGACAAATGTAATGGATTCCTTATGACATAATACAGCTGCCGGGCCAGCGGAAAACGCCTACAATAAAAAGAAAAACCGCGGCTGCGGTTTTGGAAATTAAATGTTGGGGATGCGCAGGAACTGGGCGTGTATCGCCGAAAGGAGCCATAAGAATGATCAGTAAGGAAGAATACGAACGCTTGGCGCAAGCCGCCTGCCAATACTATAAGCGGGCCGGCATTGTCCTTACCACCGCCGAAAAAGAACGAATCGAAATCGCCGATTTCGGCTTGCAGGACGTGGAGCATACGGGCTTGCAGCTGATCGTATACGTAAACACCGACCGGGTTTGCGCCAAGGAAATGGTGCTGCTGCCCCATCAGACCTGTCCTGAGCACAAACATCCTTCCACCGGCGCCCTTCCCGGCAAGGAAGAAACCTTCCGGTGCCGCTACGGCAGAGTCTATTTATATGTGGCAGGAGAAAAAACACCGAATCCCCATTGCCGCCCGCCCCACGGTTCAGAAGCATATTATACGGTTTGGCGGGAGATCGAACTGAACCCCGGGGAGCAGTATACCTTATTTCCCGATACGCTGCACTGGTTCCAGGCCGGCAGTTCCGGCACGGTCATTTCCGAGTTTTCCACCCATTCCACCGACGAAACCGATCTGTTTACTGACCCCAGAATTAAAAGGACGCCGGAAATCAGCGAGGGTATATAACCCATCTGTTTTCCGGCGAAACTTCCTAATTAGGTTTCAGTGCTTGCGCCAAGGAACTGGTTGAAAAACATGCGGTAATAAATTCCCCGCCGGTTGATCAGCCCGTCATGGTTGCCTTTTTCCACGATTTCGCCGTGGTCGATGACCGCAATCTCCGTCGCATTGCGGATGGTATTCAGACGGTGGGCGATGATAAAGCTGGTCCGCCCGTTCATAATATTGAACAGTGCGTCCTGGATGCTAAGCTCCGTACGGGTATCGATGCTGCTGGTCGCCTCGTCTAAGATCAGGATGGAAGGCTTTGCCAGGATAATCCGGGCAATTGCCAATAGCTGCCTTTGCCCCTGGCTCAAATTGCCGCCGTTTTCCGCCAGCAGCGAATCATATTGCCGCGGCAGCCGGCGGATAAACGCATCGGCGTTTGCCAGGACGGCAACGGCAACCATATCCCCGTCGCTGGCCCGAGGATTGCCGTATTTTATATTTTCCCGGATTGTGCCGGCAAACAGGTACGTATCCTGCAAGACAATGCCAAAACAGCGGCGCAGGCTATCCCGGCTATATTCCCGGATATCCCGGCCGTCAATCAGAATCCGGCCGCCCGTTACATCATAAAACCGGGTAAGCAGGTTAACAATCGTGGTTTTCCCCGCTCCCGTGGGGCCTACCAGGGCCATGCTGGCGCCCGCCGGGGCGGTAAAACTGATATTTTTCAAAACGGGAACATCAGGCCGGTATCCAAAGGAAACATTTTCAAACACCACCTGACCCTGCGGATTTTCCAGGATAGCGGCATCCGGCAAATCGGCAGGTTCTTCCGGTTCGTCAAGGACCTCAAACACCCGCTCGGCCCCGGCGACACCGGACTGCAGAGTATTGAAAATATTCGCCAGGTCGTTTAACGGCCGGACAAACTGGCGGGAATAACTCAGAAAGCTGGCGATCACGCCGACCGTAATCAGTCCTTTTAGCGCCAGTATGCCGCCAACCGACGCCACCGCGACAAAGCCGATATTATTAATCACATTCATGAGCGGCATGAGAAAGCCCGACCAGATTTGAGCCTTTAGACCGATCTGGTACAAATCCCGGTTAACTCCCTCAAATTCCGCAATCACTTTATGCTCATAATTAAAGGCTTTAATCACCGGAATACCGGAAATCGTTTCTTCCACATAGCCGTTTAACCGGCCCAGCCGGTTCTGCTGTTCTTTAAACAAAACACTGGTTTGGCGGGAAATTATCCGTGTCAGTAAAATGACCAGCGGCACCGTGATGAGACTGGCCAGCGTAAGCAGCGGACTCAGGACAATCATCATAGCCAGGGACCCGGTAATGACAATGGTACCGGACATAAGCTGGGCGGCTGACTGGGAGATAGTATTACTTACATTATCAATATCATTCGTCAACCGGCTCATTAATTCGCCGTGGGGACGGGTATCGAAAAACGCCAGGGGAAGTTTCTGCAGCTTAGCGAACAACGACCGCCGCAAACCCAGCACAACCCGCTGGCCAAGCCCTGCCATAAGCCAGCCCTGCAAAAAGGTAAGCAGCGCATCTGTAATATACACCGCCGCCAGCAAGACCAGCAGCCGCCCCAGGACAGCAAAGTCGGCGGTCTTCCCCACCGGCGGCATGGCGTCAATAGAAACGCCGATTAAATAAGGTCCGGCGAGAGTTACGGCCGAATCGGCCAAAATAAGGCCGAAAATAACGGCAAGCATCTTTCGTTCCTTACCCAGATAAAGCCACAATCTGGCCAGCGTTTTTTTTAAATCGCGGGGTTTAACGACCGGACCGCCGCGGTTTCTGCCGCCGAACCCTCCCCTAAGCCGCAGGGGATTGCCATTTTCTTTTTGCTCCGCCATATTATTCGATCTCCCTGCCCAGCTGTGATTGAAAGATTGCCCGGTAGACCCCGCAATCTTTCATTAGCGCCTCATGGTTGCCGCAGCCAACGATTTCCCCCTTGTCCAGGACAACAATCTTATCGGCATTGATTACCGACGTAATCCGCTGGGTAACAAGGAGGCAGGTAAGCCGGGACGCATATTTTTTTAAAGCTTCCCGAATCCTGGCCTCCGTGACGGCATCCACGGCGCTGGTACAATCATCGAGAATCAAAATGTCCGGCTTTCTCACCAGCGCCCGGGCAATAGCGACCCGCTGCTTCTGGCCACCCGATAAATTGACGCCGCCCTGCTCCAGCTTGGTTTGATACCCTGCGGGAAGTGACAAAATAAAGGCATGGGCCTCGGCCATCCGGGCTGCCGCTTCCACTTCCGTCCGGGTGGCATCCTCTTTGCCCCAGCGAATATTGTCGGCGACAGTGCCGGTAAACAGTACCGTCTTTTGCGGTACCACGGCGATTTTTTTCCGCAGAATCTGCGGCTGTAACCGGGAAACCTCCACCCCGCCCACCTTGATAACGCCGGAAGTTGCCTCATAAAAGCGAGGGATCAAATTTACCAGACTGCTTTTACCGGAGCCGGTGGAACCAATAATCCCCACTGTTTCCCCGGGCAGGCAAGTTAGATTGATATTTTTGAGAATGCGCTCTCCCCCGGTCCCGTCATAGGCCAAACACACATTTTCAAAATCCACTCTTCCTTTTTGCCCGTCGGGAATTTTTGCCGATTCCTCCCAGGTCACCGGATTTTCCTGCCGGAATACTTCCAAAATCCGTCCGGCCGAGGCCCTGGCCCGCACCAGCATATTAAAGACCATAAAGATGATCATCAGGGAAAACAAAATTTGTGTCATATAATTAATAAAGGCAATAATATGTCCCACCTGCAGCCGGCCCTGACTGACCCATAGCCCTCCCAGCCAAAGCACAACTACAATACCGGAATTAACGGTCAGGGAAATTCCGGGACTAAAGGCGGACATGACCCGCATGGCCGCAGTAGAATGAATCTGCAGCATTTCATTGGCCGCATTGAATTTCACTGTCTCATAATCAAACCGGTTAAAAGCCTTGACGACCCGGACGCCAGCTAAATATTCGCGCATAACGCCGTTGACCTTATCCAGAGCGGTTTGGACTTTGACAAAAAACGGCAAGCCGATTTTCATATTCAATACAATGATGATTGCGATCAGCGGCACGACCGCCACCAATACCAGCGCCAGCTGCGGATTGAGATACGTGGCCATAATCAGACTCCCCAGGCACAGCAGCGGCGCCTTTAGAGAAATCCGCATCATCCCGTTTACCAGCAGTTGCACCTGATTCACGTCATTGGTCAGCCGGGTTACCAAAGAGGCCCGGTCCAGGGTGTCAAGATTGCGGAAAGAAAAGGACTGGATTTTTTTATACAAGTCGAACCGCAGTTCCATCCCAAACCGTTGGGAAACCCGGCTTGATATAACGTTTCTGGCCGAAGCCGCTATGGCTCCCACTGCCGTAATGAACAACATCAGACCGCCCAACCGGATTATATAATCCATCTGCCGGGCGGCCACCCCCACGTCGATGATTTTCGCCATAATCGTTGGCTGCAAAAGGTCGCACAGGGCTTCCAGCGTCACCGACAGAACGCCGGCGCCGATAAGCAGCCGCTGTTTTCTGGCATACCGATAGAAGAACCGCATAATAATCCCCTTTGAGAAATTGATGCGCAACATAAACTATTTCAACTTTTCTTCTCCCCTTCCGGGGATATGTCCTTCTTGGGGAAAAAATTTTAGAGGAGCCGCCCGGACTGACCAAGGCGGCTCCTCTATTATATGCTTTTTTTCTAATCGGATTGCGCCAATCAAAAATTTACGGGCAAAGGGTCCCCCTTGCCGGTGTTGAATATTCTTTATAGACTTGGCCCGCAGGCGCGAAAGGAGCGTTTCCATGATTGACTTAGACCTAACGGATGTAAAAATCCTGCAAATCCTTCAAGAAAACGGACGCATGCCCTGGAAAGAGATTGGCGCCGCCGTTCATCTTACCGGCCAGGCTGTGGCGGACCGGGTTCACCGCCTGGAGGACCTGGGAGTCATAAAGGAATATAAAGCCATTCTGGATGACAGTTTGCTGGGAATCGAGCAAGTCGCCTTGCTGACCATCTTCCTAAAATCGGGCCGCCATACGGATTTCCGGGCTTTTATCCATGGTAAAGCAGAGATATGCGAAGCCCACCGGATTAGCGGCGACGGCTGCTATTGGCTGAAAGCCAAGCTGTCTTCACAGATGCAATTAAACCAATTGCTGGATGAGATCATTGAATTCGGCAATTACCGTCTCTGCTTGTCCGTAGACCATTTCAAATAAACTATAAATAGCCAAAGCTCTCCTGCTTAAGCCGTTCCAGAAAATCATTCATCTCGGCAAGCCTCACTGCCGCCATTTCTTTCGCCCTGGGCAGGGTCAGTTTATTCAGCACCCCGTCTCTCCTGGCGACAGCCTGTTTGCAGCACTCTTTCATATCCTTCGGTCCCCTGGCAAATTCCCTGGCAATGCCGATAAAACCGAGAAAATCCAAAAAGTCGGCGTCCCGCAATAAGGCCGCCTCCATAAACTGGCTGCGGTTGTCCGACCGGTAATCATGGTTCTCAATGGCTTCCAAAATGATCTTTTTGCTGCGGTCAGGCAGCTCCATCCCGGCCAGCATGGTCTCCGCCACTTGCCGCGACCTGATTTCATGGCCTAACTCTACCCTGTCCGGGTTAAATTGCGGGAAAGCCCCCCAATCATGAAGATACGCCGCATACCAAACGGCCTCTGCATCGTAATTCATTCCTTCCCCCAGTAACCTGATTAAATTCAGTACCCGCTGAACGTGCTGATACGACCACTGCCCTCCGTACTCGACGGTCAACCTTTTGATTTTCTGCTTATTCATCGCCGGCTCCTCCTCTGGTTAGCTTTAACTTTCTAAAGAAAATTATAAAAGGAACCCGTTTTTTTCACAAAAAGCCATGCAAGCAGACCGCCGCCGGCAATTTCTCCGTTCAAGAAAAGTCAGGGTTGGGCTTGAATTAATCAAATCTTAATCTGTCTAATGATACAGCAGAAAAGAAGAAAGTTAATTTCTCGCAGATCTTACAATCAGCGCTAAAAGATCATCTTGATCTATATGGCAGCAAGCCTTTTAAAAAGCAGCCTTAGCCGGCTGCTTTTTATTTTACCGCTTTCACCCCGGTTCGACCGCCACTTGACTCCGCTATCTTTAGGTATCTTTTCACTATACATCTAATTGGGCCAATTCCCTCAGCACCTGTAAATGATTGTTTCAATTCCTTATAGGTAGGCTATACACAACTCAGCGCGAATCGGCAGCATCCATACTTCGATGTTTCAATTCCTTATAGGTAAGCTATACACCCATTTTCAAGTAAAAAAAGCCAGTAAATTCAAGGGATTATGGGATTTACAGAAAAATGACACTTGCAAACGGCATGATCCTGTCTAGTATACGGCAAAGCACCAATCCTTGTAATATCTGGCCTTTAAGTAAAATATAAACTGTCGTCGATCCCCTCGCTTTTTTGCTTTACCGGTGGTACGACACTCTCTTTTGAATTCTAATGGCAATTTGTGGTGAGAAAAAAAGCACAACCCCCTCCCGATAATTCCATAAAAATTCATAATTTTTATGTTTAACCATAGCGAAAAAAACGAATAGCATACTTCCTTGCTCAAAAAATGACAATCAAATGCAGCAAAGCCTTCCAGGCAAAATGAATTGCCTGAAAGGCTTTGTTTTTCCGTTTCATTAATACTTTGCCGCATTAACAATATCTTCAACAGTTAATTTAAAATGCTTTAGAAGCTCATCCGGGCTTCCTGAACAACCAAAGCGATCCTGAATACCAAGCATTTTGGTTTTTGTCGGCATTTCCTCCGCCAACACTTCACAGACAGCAGACCCCAAGCCCCCAATAACGCTGTGTTCTTCAGCGGTTACTACTTTACCGGTTTCCTGGGCCACCTTGATAATTACTTCTCTATCAAGAGGCTTAATGGTAGGAACATTTACAACCGTTGCCTTTATCCCTTCAGCCTGCAGTTTATCGGCAGCTTCAAGTGCTTTAGAAACCATAATGCCGGTAGCAATAATCGCCACATCTTTGCCTTTACGCAATACTTCGGCCTTTCCAATCTTAAACTTATAATTTGGGTCATGTATTACAGGAGTTGCAATTCTGCTTAGCCGAATATATACTGGTCCATAATATTCAATAGATGCATAAATTGCCTGTTTAGTTTCTATCGCGTCTGCAGGCTGTAATATTACCATGTTCGGAAGACTTCTCATTAATGCAATATCTACTACAGATTGATGGCTGCCGCCATCATAACCTACGGTTATGCCTGCATGAGTTGCCGCAATTTTTACGTTTAACTTCGGGTATGCCACGGAATTTCTTATTTGCTCAAAAGCCCGGCCCGTAGCAAAAACGGCAAAAGTCGTAGCAAAGGGAATTTTACCGCAAATAGCCAACCCTGCGGCTGTCCCAATCATGTCCTGCTCAGCAATTCCCATATCAAGAAAACGTTCCGGGCAAACTTTTTTAAAATTTATTGCTCTTGTAGCTTTGCCTAAGTCGGCATCAAGCACAATGATTCTGGGATCATTATGCAACTCTGTTAAAGCCTGTCCAAATGCATCTCTCATTGTAATACTCATAGATTAAAGAGTCCCCTCCAATTCTGCTATAGCTTGATGCTTCTGTTCTTGATTGGGCGCAACGCCGTGCCAATCCACTTGATTTTCCATAAATGACACACCTTTGCCCTTTACAGTTTTAGCAATAATCGCTGTGGGTTTACCCTTTAACATTTTAGCTTTATCGATTGCCTCACTTATTTCTTGCATAGTATGGCCATCAATTTCCATAACATACCAACCAAAAGCCAACAGCTTTTCCTTAATTGGTTTGATTCCCATAACCCGGTCATTGGGACCATTGATTTGCAAGCCATTATGATCGACAAACATCGTTACATTATCTAGTTTATAATGAGCTGCAGTCATTATGGCTTCCCATATTTGACCTTCCTGAATTTCACCATCTCCAACCATTACGTATACTCTATAGTCTTTTGCATCTAACTTACCGGACAACGCCATTCCATTCGCAACTGACAACCCTTGTCCCAGTGAGCCGCTGGACATGTCTACACCAGGTGTGTTTTTCATATCCGGATGTCCCTGAAGAATGGAGTTGAATTTTCTAAGAGTCATTAACGTCTTCTTGGGGAAAAATCCTCTTTCAGCAAGAACGGCATAGAGTCCGGGTGCCGCGTGGCCCTTTGATAGTATAAACCTGTCCCGCTCCTCCCACTTAGGTTCCTCAACGCGAAGTCTCATTTTATCAAAATACAATACGGTTAATATGTCCACTATGGATAGCGATCCACCCGGATGTCCAGTCCCTGCCGCCGCTACCATTTCAATAATGTTTACTCTAATTTGTTGCGTAATTTTGCGAAACTCTAATAGATCCATTTTACTATCCCCTATATATAAATCTCTCACTAAGCACAGCGGATGGGGCTACCCATCCGCTTGCTTGTTTCCCTATTTCATTAAAGAAAAATAGTCTATGGTTACAGACCAAGAGAAGTTAATGCTGTGACTAGTTTTGCAAAACCAAGCCCTACGGTTGCATAAAATGGATCGCCAAAAGTACTTCCCGTTGTTGCAAGCGCCCCCGTACTCGGAATAAGGTAACCGGTTCCTACCGTAAGAATGATACCTACAATAAATGGCCCAACGATAGCTCCTTTCCATCCTCCAGTGCTATTACCGAATATGCCGGCAGTTCCTCCTGCAAAAAATGCCGGAACAATACCAGGCAATATAATATACAGTGCTCCTAGGCCCATCTGTACAAACATTCCTATTGTCATGCCAACGAACATAGAGATAAATCCAAAAATCAAAGCTGTTGGTGCATACGGAAACAAAACAGGACAATCAATAGCCGGGATTGCTCCGGGAATAAGCTTTTCAGATATTCCCGAAAATGCAGGTATAATTTCTGATAACATCATCCGAACTCCCGCTAGTACCACAGTCACCCCACCGGCAAAAAGCAATCCTTGCATTACAGCAAATATGATAGCATTGGTTCCTTTACTTACATTTGCTTCCACGTATGACATACCTGCCGCCACTACAGCAACTAAGAAAATTATCACCATAGTTACCGCCATACTGGCAGTTGAGTCTCTAAAAAAACTTAAACTTTTAGGGAGCTTAAATTTTTCCGCACTATTTTCCGGATTTCCAACATATTTACCAATCCAGGCAGAAAACCAATAACCTACATCTCCTGTATGCCCAACTGTAAAATTTTCACCGCCAGAGATTTTACTTGTATATGGATTTAGAAGCGCCGGCATTAGGGTAAAATATAACCCCATGGTTATAGACCCTACCACAAATAGCGGGATTCCGCTTAAATGAGCAATT
This sequence comes from Allolucifera butyrica, assembly GCF_900476375.1. Classification (GTDB taxonomy): domain Bacteria; phylum Bacillota; class Negativicutes; order Sporomusales; family UPPP01; genus Lucifera; species Lucifera butyrica. Next base: position 91,915 of record NZ_UPPP01000133.1, read on the forward strand.
GATACATAAATTGCCGTAACAAAAAGTGAAACATAAAACATTATGTGCCCGGTAAGATAGACGAACTTAAATTTGGTAACTCTGGCTAAAATTATATTGATTATAAACCCACCAACCATAACAAGCGCACCCATGGAACCAAAATTCTTTATGGCGAAGGGTAATACCGCTTCGTTTGTTGGCATTACTCCTTTTATAGAAAACCCGACATTTAATATTTCACCAAGAGGAATAAGAGAACCACTAATAACACCGGCTCCTGCCCCAATGATAACAACCCCTATGGTTGTCTTTAGTGAACCCATAATAATCTGATCAATTGATCTTTTCTGTATAATTAGCCCTATTAATGCCACTAAACCTAATAATATAGCGGGCTGGGATAATAATTGCAAAACGAAGAATTCAATGAACTTCATTAGCATTTTATATTTCCCCCCTATTTTTTTTCAGTTCATTTATTTTTTCTAATAATTTTTCTTCAATGTCATCCTTTTTGAAAAAATTTTTAATAAATATAATTTTGTTAGGATCAACATTTTTAAAAGAATCCTTTAACTCTTCAACCGTTACGATAAAATCGTAACTTTCACCAATAATGGAAGCCAGTCCGGCAGTTTCAACTTGGCCATCAATCTTAAACTTGTCAAGCACGCCTCTAACATTAATTTTCGCAATCATACTGCTGCCTAATCCCTGTGGGCATACTGTAAAAATCTTAATCAATCTGGTTTCCTCCCCCTTTAATAAATTTGATTTTTCTCACTTTCGAAATAACTCTATCACCTCCCTTGAGTTTTCAGCCGCTTTTATTTTTTTTACCTTTTCATCATCACCTAAAATTTTAACAAGCTCAGTCATTGCTGTTAAATGTGTTGAATGATCAATAGCGCAAAGACAAACAACTATCGATACAGGATCATGTTCCTTATTACCAAAGTTAACTGCTTCTTTAAGCGTCAACAAACTGATTCCAATTTTTTTTGCCCCTGCTTCAGGTCTTGCATGCGGCATTGCAATACCCGGAGCAAGAACAATATAGGGTCCTATTTCTTTAACAGAATCTATCATTGCGTCAATGTATCTACTCTCAATAGAATCGTCTTTTTCTAATAACTCGCCTCCTTTTCTTATGGCATCTTCCCAGTCCGTCACTTCTATTTTTACCTTTATTGTTTTCTCAGTTAACCAACTTTTTAGCATAACTCAACACCCCTTGGTAAATTGTTTAAGTATTTCTACTATTATTTATCTGGCCTGTAATAATTTAAGAGAATGACAATCCAAAATTATCATTTATTTTGCGAAATAGCGGTCTAGTAAAGCAAATATTTCCGCCTTATCTTTGCAAGTACGTAATACCTCTACAGCCCGTGAATCGCTCATAATTTCCCACAGTTCGGTAAATATACGAAAATGCGCATCTGCATCGATTACACCAAATGCTAAGACTAAATCGACCGGATCGTATTTAAAATTACCAAAAGAAATTGGGTCACTTAATCGTACCAGACTTAGACATATTCTTTTCACTCCATCTTCCGGACGTGCATGTGGCATTGCTATTCCTGGTGCAACCACAATATATGGACCGATTTGCTTTACACCGTTTATCATTCTATCTATGTAACAAGCTTCCACAGACCCGGTATCCATCAGCAACTTACCAGCCGTCTGAATTGCTTCTTCCCAACTACCAACTCTTGCATCTAAATCCACTGTTTCTGGCAGTAGTACATCTTTCAATGTCAGCATATCTTTTTTCGACCCTGATTTATCAATAGGCACAAACTTCTTATCATAAAAATATTGTATCTGTTTCTCAATTACCTGAATCTCCATATCTGTAAGTATGGGGGGAATATGCAGTATCGCTATATCTTTAATTTCTAAGGGAATTGTGCTAATAACAAGATCAATGTCGCTTAAGTCTTGCTGCTTTAACTCATATACCGACACTACTTTTTTGATGTTTAAATAGGGCATGCGGTTTTTGATTGTAATTGTTAGTAGTTTGACCGTGCCAATACCATTAGCGCAAACTAATATGACATTCAGCCTTTTGGGTAACCCCACTTTTTTTCTCTCAATAGCCGCGCCTAAATGAATAGCGAGATAACCAATTTCATCATCCAAAAGCTCAGTTCCAAGTTCTTGTTCAATCTCTTTAACAGCATTTAATGCAATCATAAATAGTTCCGGATATTTCTCCCTTATTTGCGGCAACATTGGGTTGTTCAGTTTAATCCCATATTTGGCCCGCTGCACTACGGGCTGCAAATGTAAAACTAAACCATTAATCAATTCCTCATCATCAAGATATATATCTCCCAACCATGTCTGACAGTTCTTCACAAAAGTCTCCGTTAAATTTAAAGCCCAAAGCTTCGTCTCGTTTTCTCCATTTCCTCCCAAATCTGAAACAATTGATATTTTACTGTTTAACAGTTGGAAGGTAATAAAAGAAATTTCAAAATCATCCTGAAAATGTTCATTATATGAGGAAAGTTCTACAGCTATCAGAGTTGACAATCTATGAAGTAAATTACTGTTGCAACCAGCAATGTTAATGTTGCTTAAATTGGCTATATACTTTCCATTATTAAGTCTTTTTAACTGCACTATTAAAGAAAGCACCATATAGTTGATGGAAAAGTCATTATATGGCAGGTTATTTTTCTCAATAATGTTAATAAAAGTATTAGCAATTTCTTTTACTGGTAGTTCGCGTGTATATTCGTGAAATAACTCAGTTTCAAAAATATAGTTTTCGCGAATATTCGTAGCCCCAAAACCATAAATGCGGGTGGAAAAAATATCTACCAGAATTTTTCGTATTGATTTCTCGTCTCCTTCACTCCATAATCCTAGACCTCTTTTGGAACAAAGCAACAAGTGGTATTTTTCAAGAAAGCTTCTCACACTGTCCAAATCAGCAACTAAAGTACTGCGACTAACAATAAGTTTATTAGCCAAATACTCTATTGAAACTGGTTCCTGGTTGTCCAGAATATGCACAACAATTGCATTACAGCGTTCTTCTTTTGATAATGCATAATATGAAGATTCTTGTAATTTATTTGGCAATAAATTCTTCACTAAATTGTAATCAACAACTTCTACCCAAATACCTTTATTGGCCTTTCTATGTAACTTAAAACTTTTCTTTTTCAGTTCATCCTCTATAATATCCAAATCATAACGAATAGTACGAGGACCAACGCCCAAAATATTGGCTAACTTTTCAATTGTAATTGGATGATTATGAATGGTTGATTCAAGAAGTTTAATTAGTTCTTGTCTGCGCGCGTTAAGAACCATCTAGTTAACTCCTTATAATAAATATTGTCTAACTTCATTCTACTGTCTTCCTATCTATAGAACAATTACAACAATCGTCAGAATATAGTGGCAATACATTGCACTTGCAGCTTGTTATTTTGCGAAAAGGATTGCTCAGTTAGAATCACAAGAGGCCGTTTACCAACAAATGCAACAAAGCCTTCCAGGCAAAATGAATTGCCTGAAAGGCTTTGTTTTTCCTTGTTAACCCCGACTAGTCCAGCAATCGGATACAAGTCCTTTATTGTAGAAACCATAAGGCAAATAGAAATAGCCCTTGTCTCCCCAGGAACTGCCCCAGGAATTCCGCACAATAAGCATATCTCTTTTATTATCATAACCAACAACAAGGACAGCATGACCGCCAAGGAATTGTTCCTTATCGGTATCCGGAATCGGAACAATCCCCGTCCGGGCCACTTCTTCACTCTCAAACGATTCATAAACATCAATACCGATAACTACCGGCAATCCTTCGGCCAGAGCCGCTTTTAAATGGGCAAGTGAAGTAATACGGTGATACTCGCCAATTTTGTACCTGGCAGCGTCGGCAATATCCTTGTCGGTCGGCGGATTCGTAAAGGTGGAAATATCGTACGGCCAGTCTGCCTCCGGACATACGCCGATTTGTTTTAAAACCTTCATGCCGTCCCTGATTTCTGCTCCGGAGTCTTCGCTGATTGTCCCTTCCAGGCTACGTTCTTCATAATAAAGAAACAACCTGGATAATGTCGTCAAAGACTGTCTGGCTTTTAATTCCAGATATTCCCGCAAACCGGATGCAATGGCATTTGCCGTACAGGAACCGAGTTTTCCCTGATCAACAATCGGGCTGCATTCAGCTCGTAAATCTACCTGGGCCGGTAAATGCTCGGCAAGCTGATATTGGGCTGAACAAAAAATGTAATCTCGTAAATCCAGGGAATCCTTTTTTAATAGATACTTACGCATAGGCATAGTTATCAGTCTCCTCTCCTTTTCGATGCGGATAATGGATTGCACTTTCAAACAGTCTAACTCTTCTTGGGGTATCTTTTTATAGAAGATATTTCTCCTGAGACAAAATGAATACCTATATATGGAAAAATATTTCTTTTTAAAGCTTATACCAAATTTGCAACAAAAAAATGACAGATGCGCTTTCTTAAACAGCCTCTTTTGCAGAAAATAATAAGCCCTCACCTTACGGCAAGGGCTGAATCTGGAGCGGACCAACCTATCCTAATATTTAATGCAAGCTAGTAAAGCCATGTTGCGAGGACGGGTTTCGGTGCCACCAGTTGAATTTTCTGTATTAGTATAGAAATCAGCATGGCCGTCAACTGATGTATCGCCATCATTACCCGTAAGTCTAAATGGTCCACCGTTACCTGTCCCAGCATAATAATCATTGTAATTTGATTCAATTTGATGATAGTGGGTCTTTGTTGCATCACTTTGGGAACTTCCCAGTATTCGATTACTATCAACTCCACGACCATCATCAAAACCACGTATAAACTCACCACGAAGATCCGGTAGGTTGAATGTTGTACTTCCGTCACCTGCCCCAAACATAGTACCCACTGCTGCAAACAAATCAGCATACTGGGTTCTTGAAACAGCCGACCCGTCAGCTTTTAGCCAGCCATCCGGTGCTGTTTCCCTTGCAAAATATTGAATGGCTCCTGCCGCCAAACTATTTGGTATTTGATCAATCGTTGCAATACTTTTCCCGTTCACCTGAGTAATCGTAATATCTGCGGACCCGTCAAAGGATACCCCATTAATAGTTCTTGCCGCAGCCAGTTTTGTCGCGGTCGATGCATTGCCGGAACACTCCGCAGCCGTATCCGCCTCCGCTGCACTTGCAACCTTGCCGTCTACCGCAATTGTGACTTTTTTGTTCGCTCCATCCGCATTCAAAGCAATATTGGTCCCTGCTGCCAATTCGATAGTATCCGTTGCACTGGCCGCTTCAATGGTTGTCCCATTTACCAGTACATTCGAAAAGGCGTTTTCCCCTTTTAATATATCGATCTGCGCCTGCAAGTCTTTGTCGGCACTAGCGCGGGTTGCTGCTTCTGCATCAATATTAGACTGTAAAGCCGTATCGCCATCAGTTCGTGTAGTAACCTCTTTAGTAATTTGAGCCTGCAGATCACTATCTGCACTAGTTCTTGCACTGGCTTCCGCATCCATGTTACTTTGCAGTTTGGCATCCGCATTCGTTCTCGCCAGTGCTTCCGCATCAACATTAGCTTGTAGTTGCTCGTCTGCTTCTTTTCGCGCAGTAACTTCCGCTGTAATCTCAGTTTGCAAATCATCAATTACAGGAATCACGCTTGGATCAAATTTTCCATCATTACCCAGCTCGACTATTTTGCCGATGTCCGCCTTGCCATTTGATATAACTATAACTTCCTCCGGACAAAAAACCGTTCTACTCATCTAAACACAACCTTCCCTCAAAATAATATTTAAACCGAAATAACAAGGACGTAGCATTCCAGTTTTTCCCTGTATATCGGTCTTCACTTATATACATTCGTTTCAGGTTCTTTTTTAAACGGGGTAAACTCAATTTATCTTTAAAAACTAAAAGCCACCCACCCCGGAGGATGAGCGGCATCGAAAGTGTCAGGGAGACAGGGCTTGATACAACCTACGGGAAGAAGTAATAATAAAAGCAGCCAACCCGGCTGCTTTAAAAAATTCAGGGATTTGCTCGGCTCTAATAATTATTTCTCGCCAAGCTCTGTCATAACATCGGCCGTCACGTCAATACCACCGGCAAGAACAAAGGCTTTGTTTATAATCATATCAAAATTTTTATCCTGCCGGACTTTCTCTATTGCCGCCAGAATCTTCTTTTTCGCTGCGGCATAGGCCAAACTGTGACTCTTGTTGGCTTCCAGCACAAGCTTGTAAGCCTGAAACTGTTTGTCTGTTTTGTCTGCGTCACTCAATCCTGGTGCCTGAGCAGCTTTACTCGCGGCCACTGCCTGTGCCATATCGTCTTTATACTTTGCGTTCGCCGCCTGAACATCAGCATTTTTACTCCAAACAGCCAGGTAATCGACATAGCCGCTCTGAGCAAAGGCCAACGCCGGGCTCATGAGGAAAAGAACGGCGAAAAAAAGGGTAGCACATTTTTTGGTTATCTTTGTTTGCATCGGAATCACTTCTTTCACTTTTATTTATAATTAATATTATTTATTACCTAAAATTATGACGTTTGTTCTTTTTCAAGGTATACCGCAACTATACTTTCATCGGCTACCAAACCATATTTCTCTAAAATTGGCCAAATTCCTTCCATACTCCCCTGCTCAAAATTCACCCGTCAATGCAATAAAGCCTTCCAGGCAAAATGAATCGCCAGGAAGGCTTTGTTCTTTCCTTTTTTGCTTACCGGGCGAGTCCCAACTGCTGTCGGATCATCGGTTTGATCCCGCCGCTGGCCAGGATATTCATTACATAGTCCGACATGGGCTGGGCCTGGGCCACGGCGCCGGTGGTTTCATTGGTGACCTTGCCGGTTTCGATGTCGACGCGCAGGACATCCCCTTTGCTCACCAGCTTGCTTATGCCGGGACAGACAATGGCCGGAATTCCCAGATTAATTGCATTCCGGTAGAAAATACGGGCAAACGATTCCGCCAGAATGGCGCCGACACCCACGGCTTTTAAGGTAATCGCCGCGTGCTCCCGGCTGGAGCCGCAGCCAAAATTAGTACTGGCTACAATGATGTCGCCTTTTTTAAATTCCTTGACAAAGCTGGGATCGGCTCCCTCCATGGCATGTTTCGCGACATCTTCCACATCGGTTAACTCTACGAACCGGCCCGGATAAATTTGGTCGGTATCAATATTTTCAGCAAAAACAAAGGCGCTTCCTCTGACTGTCTTTTCCATGGCACAACACTCCTTAGTCAATGTATTGGGAAGGGTCGACGATTTTACCCTCCAGCGCGGCAGCCGCAACGGCCGCCGGCGAGCCGAGAAAAATCTCCCCTTTGGTGTGCCCCATCCGTCCGGGAAAGTTCCGGTTGGTAGAAGTGATACAGGTTTCACCGGCCGCAAGCATTCCCTGATGGGTTCCCAGGCAGGCCGCACAGCCCGGAGTCACAAACGTAGCGCCCGCTTCTACCAGCGTCTGAATATATCCTTTGGCCATGGCTTCCAAAAAAACGGCCTTGGATGCAGGTACCACCACCAAACGGGTCCGGGGATGAATCTTTTTGCCCGCTAAAATCTGCGCCGCCACGGCTAAATCCTGTACCCGGCCGCCCGTACAGGAACCAAGATAGGCTTGGTCAACCGCCCGGCCGATGAATTGGGTAACCGCCGCGACATTATCCACGCTGGAAGGCGCCGCCAACTGCGGTTTTAAATGGGACACGTCAAAGGTATGTTCCGCCGCATAGCGGTATCCCGGGTCGGTCGTAAAAATTTCATACTCCCGGCTTACTTTCTCTTTGACAAAACTCATAGTAATTTCATCGGGCTGAATATAACTGGTTTTGGCCCCCATCTCGGTGCTCATGTTGCATAAAGCCATCCGCTCGGACACGCTTAATTGGCTAATGGTGGAACCGGCGAATTCCACGGCTTTATAGACCGCGTAATCGGCTCCCAGCGCCCCGATAGCATGCAGAATAATGTCTTTGGCATAAACACCCTTGGGCAGTTTACCTTCAAAATTGATGCGGATCACTTCCGGCACCCGGAACCACAACTTGCCCGTAATCAGGATTGTGGCCAAATCCGTTGCGCCGACCCCGGTGCCAAAGGCGCCAAAAGCGCCGTGGGTGGTGGTGTGCGAATCGGTAACCACCAGCAATTCTCCCGGATAGGACAGCCCGTGGTCCGCCAGAACCTGATGGCAAACTCCCTCGTTGATCTCCATGAGCAAATCAATGCCCTGGTTCCGGCAAAATTCCCGGAACTGCCGCTGATTATCCGCCTGGATAATCGTCGAAGCCGGCGCGTAATGGTCCAAAAACATAATCACTTTGTTGGGGTCATGCACTTTGGTACCGCCCATTTCAAAAAAGGAACGCACTGTTTGCAGATATAGATCGTTAATTCCGGCAAGATCCACGGCGCAGTTTACAATTTCACCGGTAACAACCGATTCCCTGCCCGCCTTTTTGGCCAGAATTTTTTCAATGGCATGCATAATACAACGTCTCCCTTCCGTGATTCTTACTTAGATGTTAACCGCGGCACGGTCAAACTGCCCTGCGGCATTAACAGGATGCTGGCCCCGGAACCCAGCTTGGCAAAGGCTAATTGCAGCGCTTCTCCCATATCCTTGGCCGGCGTGAACAACAAGGTCCGGGCCAAAGCCGGGTCCAGGGAAGATACCAGGATAAACTCCGCCCGCTTCATCAGCCGGGTTACGGCATACGCTTTATGCCCGCCGATTTGGAAATCGGCCCGTAAGGCGGCTTCCACTTTTTCCGGCGAATTGTTCTCCTGCATTGTTTTTTCGTATACGGCTGAACCCGAGCCCTCGCGGCACTCGCCCAAAATGATCACTACCCCGCCGTCTTTGACCGCACACCAGGCATTGTCCATCGTCTTCTGCAACTGATAAACGTTAATATCTTTCGGATAGCCGCTGCAGGTAGCAATAACCAGGTCGGCCCGGCTGCCGATTTCCACGCCGTATACGTCATCGACAAATTGGCACGCTTCTTTGTGGGCCGTAACAAAATCGCCGGCGAATACTTTCAAAAACTCTTTTTTCTCATTCAGCACTACGTTGAGCAAGAACGAAGGCCGGCACATCTGCACCCCTTCCACCTGGTCATGATAGACGGGATTGCCTTCGAGCCTGCCGATTACGGCGCCGGGCTCGAACATCATACTGTGGTTCTTGCGAATCGTTTCATAGTAAGCTACCCCGGGTAGCATGGCTTTCCGGCCGCCGCCGAAGCCGGAGAAGAAATGGTGCACCACGCTGCCGGTACAGACAATATGGTCGGCCTCAGCCACCAGCTTGTTAAACCACACCGGCGTACCGCGGGAAGTGGTGCCAAAAAACTGGAACTGGCTCTGATCCCGGGTATCGTTATTATACATCCGGACCCGCGCCGCGACGGCCGGGCCGACTTCTTTGACCATTTCCTCTTTGGTCATCGCCCGGTGAGTTCCTAACGCGAAAATAATAAACATGTCCTCATCCGGAATGCCGGCAGCGTTGAGCTCATCCAAAAGGATGGGCATAAAAACATGACTGTTTGCAACCCGGGTCGGATCGTTGACAATAAAGGCGACCGTTTCCCCGGGTTTTACAATCTCCCGTAAGGGCAGACTGTCAATCGGGTTCCGGATTGCCTGCAGGATGGCCTGCTCCGGTTCTGCCAACACGGGACAGGCTTTAATCTTCAGTTCTCCCGCCACCTGCGCCGAATTCAAACTAAACTTTACTTTTCCGTCGCCATACTTAAAGGCATATTCTTGTTTTGACATCTTCATTTTCTCCTCCATTACCAGAGTCCTGTTTACGTCCATATTACTATACGAAGCAAAAAACGTGCCAACATTAGATTTCCAAGCAATTCAAGCAACTAAATCAGACCAGGGTAACCGCCCGGTTAAATAATGTCTCACTTTGTTCTATTATCATTTCAAAACGTTTCAAACACCGTTACTCTCTATAACTACATTCTTGCAATACTCGCCGCCAGTGTTCTATAATTGAAGCAAAACGTTGCAAATCGTTGCACAGGAGGCCCAAAATGTCGCTTATTACTTTTTTAGCGCCCGATATGAGCATGCTGGCCAGGGCCCAGCAGTTATTTAAGGCCCGGCATACCGATATACACATTGAAAAAGGATTACTCAGCGAAGGGGTTACCGTCGCTTCCTCGCTGGTAGCCCAGGGCACGGAAATTATTATTACCCGTGGCGGAACCGCGTCAGCTATAAGGGCTGCCGGTCTTGAGGCCACGGTGGTCGAAATTTCCATCACCGGGTTTGATATCATCCGTACCGTCGAAAAGGCCAAACAGCACGGATGTTGCATCGGCGCCGTTTCTTTCCCGGCAATCCTGAATGGAATTGATTGTTTGAATGCCATTTTAGGCGTGGACATCCGTTTGTATCCCATTCAGGCCGAATCGGAAGCCGAAAACCAGGTCCTGCAGGCTTTCCGGGACGGTGCCGATGTAGTCGTCGGCGGTTTTATAACGGCCCAAGCCGCGCAAAAACACAATTTACCCTTTGAATTAATCGACAGCGGCGAAGAAGGTATTTTGCAGGCGGCCCAGGAAGCGAAACGGATTGCCCATGCGCGGAATCTGGAAAAAACAAAGACCACCCTGTTCCGGGCGGTCCTTGATTACGCCTATGAAGGAATCATCTCCGTCGATAAAAGCGGCCGCATTACCTTTTTCAATCCCATTGCCGAGCGGATTACCGGAATGAACGGCACAAAAGCCATGGGCCGGAAAATCACCCAGATCTGGCCGGCGCTCAACCTGGAACGGGTCATGCACACCGGCCAGGATGACCTGGGGCATATTCTCAAAATTAACGGGGTTGATGTTCTTTGCAACAAAGTGGTGATTGCCGTAAACGGTCAGGCTGTGGGGGCGGTTGTCACTTTTCAGGACGTAACCCAGATCCAGCAGATGGAGGCCCGGGTACGGCGCCGCATTTATGCTTCCGGCCATGTAGCCAACTTTCATTTTGAGGATATTCTCGGCACCAGTGCGGTATTAAAACAAACCATCGAAAATGCAAAAGAATTCGCCTTAACCCATTTCTCGATTTTAATCCTCGGCGAGACAGGTACGGGCAAAGAGGTGTTTGCCCAAAGCATCCATAACTACAGCGACCGCCGCCAGGGTCCGTTTGTGGCAATTAACTGTGCCGCCCTCCCCAGCCAGATACTGGAAAGCGAACTGTTCGGCTATGTGGGCGGTGCCTTTACCGGCGCTAATCAAAAAGGAAAATCAGGCTTATTTGAATTGGCTCATAACGGAACGATCTTTCTGGACGAGATCAGCGAAATGGAGTATGCCACCCAGGGCAAACTTTTACGCGTGCTGCAGGAAAAAAAAGTCATGCGGTTAGGCAGTGACAGCGTCATTCCGGTTAATGTCCGGATTATTGCCGCTTCCAATAAAAGTTTAAAAACTCTCGTTAAGGAAGGCAAATTCCGTTCCGACTTATACTACCGTCTGAACGTTCTGCAGCTCAGGACGCCGGCCCTGCGGGACCGCCGGGAGGATATCCGGGTTCTGGCGCAGTTCTTTTTAAAGGAACGGGCCGGCATTATAAAACGCCACTTAAAACTGGCCCCTTCCGCCATTCAGGCGCTGGCTCAATACAACTGGCCCGGCAATGTCCGGGAATTGCAAAATATCATCGAACGGGTCATCGCCGTGTACAAGCAGGAAACCATAGATGCCGCCGCGATCGGCCGGATGCTGGAGGACCAGGACGAAACCACGCCGACCGCCGGCATTCTCCCCGACGAAGCGGCCCAAATCCGGCAAGCCCTCGCGTCATGCAAGGGAAAATATGCCAAGGCCGCCGAGTTACTTGGCATAAGCCGCTCGACTCTCTGGCGCAAACTAAAGCGTCTGGGGCTGAAATAAGGAAATCGCTAGCGTTTATTTTGCATTAGCCTGAATACCTTTTCCGGCGTTACCGGCAAGGTTTCCACCCGGACGCCTACTGCGTTGTAAACGGCATGGGCAATGGCCGGCGCCGGTGTATTGATCACAACTTCCCCCAGGGATTTGGCCCCAAACGGACCGGTGGGCTCATAGCTTTCCTCGAACGCCACCCGGATGCGGCCGACATCCTTCCGGCAGGGGATTTTATACTGCATGAAATTATGGGTCTGCATATTACCCCGTTCGTCATACTTAACGTCTTCATATAAAGCCAGCCCAATTCCCTGGACAATACCGCCCTCGACCTGGACCTGCGCCAGCTTCGGATTGATCACGGTACCGCAGTCCACTACCGCCACATAATCCAGGAGTTCGACCTTGCCGGTTTCGGTGTCCACTTCTACTTCGGCAAACCCGGCGATAAAGGGCGGCGGCGATACCGGACTGCCATAGGTGGCAGTGGCGGCCAGCTGTTTTTTCCCCGCCCCCGACGCTAAGATTCCGGCCAGTCTGACCAGACTTACCGTTTTCGTTCCGCCGGGGCCGGCAATTTCTTTTCCGTCGAACACTACCTCGCCGGCGGCCAGGCCCAAAACGGAGGCGCCATACGCCATGATTTGCCGCCGCAAGTCTTCGGCGGCCCGTTTCACGGCCATACCCGTCACATAGGTAGTACTGGAAGCGTAAGACCCCGGGTCATAAGGCGATACGTCCGTATCAGCGGCGTGAACAATAATATCGTCCAGGGAAACTTCCAGAACCTCGGCTGCCATCTGCGCCAGGATCGTGTCGCACCCTGTCCCCATGTCGGTAGCGCCGATCAGCAGGGTAAAATTCCCATCATCGTTCAGACGGATCTCGGCGGAAGCCGTATCCACGCCGGCAATGCCGGAACCTTGCATGGTTACCGCCATTCCCACGGCCTTTATCTTGTTGCCCTCGCATTTACGCGGGTACTTCTCCTGCCAGCCAATCATATCTTTCCCCCGCTCAATGCACCGGTGCAGCGCGGAACTTCCCAGGGGTTTATCCGGATAAGTAAGACAGGTTTCGCCCTCTTTAATCAAGTTTTTCAGCCTGATCTCCACCGGATCCATCCCCAGCTTGGCCGCCAGCCGGTTAACCGCCGACTCCAAAGCAAACGTTCCCTGGGTCGCGCCATAACCCCGCAAGGCCCCGGCAGGCATTTTATTCGTATAGACTACGTCACCCATAAACCGGACGGCTCTCGTTTTGTTATAAAGAGGCAGCGTCTTATCGCCGACCACCGCAAATACCGTCGGCGCATGTTCCCCATAGGCCCCGGTATCCGATAACCCCCGGATATCAATAGCCCGGATGTATCCCTCTTTATCCGCACCCAGTCTCACCGTCAGCCGCATGGCATGACGGCTGGTCGTGCAGTGAAAGGTCTCTTTCCGGTCATAAACCAGTTTGGCCGGTTTGCCCGTCTTTAACGTGACCATCGCCGCAAATACTTCCACCGCGCCGGTCTGTTTCCCGCCGAAACCGCCGCCGATCCGGGGTTTGATAACCCGTATCCTGCCGGACGGCAGTTCAAGTGCACGGGCCAGTTGCCGCCGGACATGAAACGGGATCTGCGTCGAACTGACTACGACCAGCCGCCCCATGTGGTCCAGGTACGTAAACGCGCGATACGTTTCCATCATGGCATGGGCCTGAGCCTGGGTATAATAGGTGGCCTCAACGCTCACGGCACAGTTCTGCAGCTCTTTTTCCACATCGCCAACCTCAACTTTGTGAGAAGAAACAATGTTTAACTCCCGTTGCATGCCGATGTCATAATGGCAATGGACATCCTCTTCCGGATGCACAACCGTCGGATTTCCCGCCGCCGTTTCAAAATCCAAAACAGGCTGGTAAACCTCATACTCGACCTGGATCAACTTTTTCGCCCGTTCCGCCGTTTTTTCATCCACAGCGGCGATCACGGCAACTTCATCACCGACATAGCGGACAATGGGATCTAATATCAGCCGGTCATACGGTGACGGTTCGGGATAAGATTGGCCGGCCAGGGTAAACCGGACCGTAGGAACATCCTTATACGTTAGAATGCATTCTACCCCGGTCAAGGCCGCTGCCGCCACGGTGCTGATTGACTTGATGCGGGCAAACGCATGCGGACTGCGCAATATCCTGACTACCAGGGCGTTCGGCTGCGCCAGGTCTTCCGTATAGACAGGCTTGCCGGTGGCAATAGCCAGCGCATCTGTTTTGGGTACCCCTTTGCCTACTAATTTCATGCCAACGCAACCCCCAAATATTTCTTAACCGCCCGCAACTGCCCCATATAGCCGGTGCAGCGGCACAGATTGCCGGTCAGATAATGTATAATTTCCGCCTCCGTCGGCTGATCCAGTTCCCTTTTCATTGCCAGTACGGTCATGATAAAACCCGGACTGCAAAAGCCGCATTGTTCCGCTCCTTCCGCCGCCAGTACGCGGGCGAATTCTTCCGCCTCCTGCCGCACTCCTTCCATGGTCGTAACGGCTCTGCCGTCAACCCGTATTGACAGGACACTGCAAGACAGGGTCGGCTTTCCGTCCAGCCAAACTGTACAGAGACCGCAACAGGTCGTATCACAGCCTTTTCTCACGCTCAGCAGGCCGTTAGCCCGCAGCGTATCGGCCAAAAACGTGTCCTTTTCCACTTCCCAAATGGCCTCGTTTCCATTAATAACCACCGCGATTTTCATGCAATCACCTCTTCAATGGCCCGTTTTACCAGGACTTGGCACATAGCCCGCCGGTACTCGCCCGTTCCCCGCAGGTTGCTGCCGAAATCGAGTTCCGCCGCCGCGGTTGCCGCGATGCCGTCGATATCAGGGCTGCCGGCGCCCGCTGAAGCCGACAATTGCTCCGAAGCCTGTCCGGCGATTTTCGCCCGCAGCGGTCGCGCCCCGGCAACAACGGTCCAGCGGCCATTCCCGTGCGCCACGGCAACATTCAAAATGGGATAGTCACTGGCCGAATTCCGGAGATGTTGATAGGAAGCCCTTCGGCCATCCTTTTTGATGAAAATCCGCACTAAAATATCTTTGCTGTACGGCCTGTCCAGGAACTCGGCCAGAGGCATTCTGCCTGCTTTATACAGCTCCACGTCCGTATCCAGGGCCAGCAGTGCCGTGATCAGATCGGAAAATCCGTATTTGGCATAAACCGAAGCCCCTACGGTAACAACATTGCGAAACTGGACTCCGATAATATTGCCGACCGCTTTCGGCAAGAGTCCATTAAAATTTTGCCGCAGCCCGGGATGGGTTTCCACCATGCGAAAGGTTGCCATGGCCCCCACCTCGATATAGTCCGCTTGTTCCCGGATGGTATCCAGATTCAATTTTGACAGGTCAATCGCCGTATCAATTTGCTTCGAACCGATTCGTAAAAAGGCGCAGCCGCCCAATACGGTATTGTTCGGCCCGTCAACCAGCAGACGATAGGCGGCATCCATTGTATCCGGCTGAACTAAATCCTTGATTGTGAACATTCTCTTTCTCCTTTTATAGCCTTGCTTAAAGCAAAAATAACCCCCGGCATAGAACTTCGCTGCGAAAAAATGAGCGAAATTTCCGCCAGGGTTTTTATCCCACAGAAACTTCCGGGCCATATTCCCAAAACTATACGAGACGATTCAGTTTACCTGACTATTTTACCAATCCGGATCATTTTTTGTCAATAAAAAACCAAACATTTATCCTAAATTAACAGTTATCGTTCGGCATATTATAAATATAAAGTCATGCAGTCCGGCCTGCATGACTTTATTATTCCTGTAATTATTCACCAATGATCTTGATTAAAACCCGTTTATCCCTTTTGCCGTCAAATTCGCCGTAAAAGATTTGTTCCCAGGTGCCAAAGTCCAGTTTCCCCTCGGTTACGGCCACAACAACTTCCCGTCCCATAACAGTGCGTTTCAAATGCGCATCCGCATTATCTTCAAAGCCATTATGCCGGTACTGGCTATAGGGTTTTTCCGGCGCGAGCTTTTCCAGCCACACTTCAAAATCATGATGCAAGCCGCTTTCATTATCGTTAATAAATACACTCGCTGTAATATTCATGGCATTACATAATACCAATCCTTCCCGGATACCACTTTCCTGCAGGGCAACCTCGACGTAGTGCGTTATATTCAGGAACCCCCGCCGGCTTGGCAGATTAAAAACAAGTTCTTTCCGGTAACTTTTCACACGGATCACCTCCGGTGTATAACTTACCTTATCTATGCCAAAAACTCCTGCAAAATTATAAAAATCTTGCAGGTCTTCCCCCGGGCATGATTTTGTAGAATTCCGCAATACTAGTAAATACAGTAAAAATAAAGGAGAAGCACCAGCTTGGTAAACCCGTCCCTGCTTACTGCAATGAAAGAGATACTTCTTCCGCCCGCAGTCAAATGCCTAAGAACCGTTGCGGCAATGGAGACAGGCTTTGCTTTGCTGTTCCTGCTCATTGGATTATCGGTTGCCGGTGCACTGCTGCGGCCCCATCTTTATCATACCCTCTGGTTTAGTCTGCCGGCCGGCTTGCTCTGCCTGAATCTGGCCCTGAACAGTTGGCGGCAATTCTGCTCGCTGTTCAAGGCGCCTTTCGGGGTTTCCCTTCTTCCCCCCGGTGGAATCGAGTCCTGTCCCGTCTACCGGTGTTTACCGGTCCCAACCGGCGAAAAAAAAACATTATCCCTTGCCGCATCCCGGCTCAAGAGTCAGGGTTTCCGGCTGCAGCCTCTGGCAGAACGGCAGGAAAGCGGCTTCTATGCTGTCAAGGGGTGGCCGGCGCCCTGGGGAACACTTGCCGTCCATATAGCACTGCTGCTCATAATCAGCGGCGCCGCCTACGGCCGCCAGCATGAGTTCACAGTGAATACCTTCCTGCCGGCGGGCGGTATTTACGAACTGAACACCGCCGGCAATACCCGCCTTACCCTCCGGCTGCATAACTTTATTACCCGTTATTACCGGGACGGGACGTTCTCCGATTGGATCAGCGATGTATCGCTGGAACAAAATGGCCATGAGCTGGTGCGGCAAAAAGTCAAAGTGAATGAACCGCTAAACTATAAAGGTCTAAAAATCTATCAAATGTCATACAGCAACCGGATCCGGACGCAGGTGCTGACGAGTTCGGGCGCCGCCGGGCGCGAAGCCCTTCTGAAAGAGGGCGATATCCTGACGGTAGATGAACCGGCCGGTCTGGCGATACAACCCGTAGGCGTTACTCCGCAAGGCCGCATATTCTATTGGGTTTATCATCAGGGGCAGCCGTTTTGCCAGGGAACCATCTCGCCGGAAAAACCGCTCTCCCTGACCAGCAGGGTTTCCGTACGTTTTGGACCAGTCATCCCTTTTTCCGGTTTATACATCAAACGGGATCCAGCCGTACCCTGGCTTGGGATCGGTTTTGTCCTCTTAACCGCCGGCCTTTTCCTCAGCCTTTATTCCCGCCGCGTTTCGCTGTGGCTGACTGTGACCACCAGCCAAGGCACCCTCGTCAGACTGGGCAGTTGGAACGGCGAGGCTGCTGCCATCTTGGACAATCTAAGGCTGGACAGTACGCTCAGCCGGAAACAAGGTGAGTAAATATGGCGGTCTGGGAAGCAATGTTTTTAGCCGGAACACTGACAGCTTACTTTTGCGCCGGCTGCCTTTACCTTTTGAATTGGCTGCGGCCGCGGCCGCTGGCGGGAAAGCTGGCGGCCCTGTCCACGTTCATCGGCTGGAGCGCCAATACGTTAATCCTCGCAGTGCGGACGGTCACGGCCGGGCATGCCCCGCTGACCGGCAGCTACGAGTTTGGCCTTTTGGTTGTCTGGGGCTTGATTGCGCTGCATCTGTACTGGAAATCTTGCTCCCGCCGGGCATTCGGCCAGTTCATTCTGCCGGCGGCTTTTTTGCTGACCGGTGTCGCCGTCTGTTTTTATCGTCAGGCCGGTCCGTTGCTCCCGGCGCTCAAAAGCAACTGGCTGCTGCTTCATGTTATGGCGGCGCTGACCGCCTATGTATCCCTGGTCATTTCCTTTGTCCTGGCCTTAGCTTATCTGTGCCGGCTGCGATGGGAAGAAAAAAACGGCACCATGCCGGCGGCTATCGCCGCTTTGCCGGACCTGGGCACCCTGGATACCCTGGTCGAGCAAGCCATTCGCACCGCCTTGCCTCTTCTGACACTGGCGATTGGCAGCGGTGCGGTATGGGCCGAGAACGTCTGGGGAACCTATTGGAACTGGGACCCCAAGGAAACCTGGTCGCTTATAACCTGGCTGGTATATACGATTTACCTGCACGGCAGGACCGTCTTGCACTGGCGCGGCAAACAAGCCATCCACTGGGTCATAGCGGGCTTCATGGTTTTACTATTTACCTTCATCGGCGTTACCCTTGTTTTACCGGGGCTGCACGGTTATGGTTGACACGCCTGGATTTACCGTCCTCTCTTCTTCCCCAGCCATAATAGCTGACGTAAAATATCACTGATTTTATATAGCAGTTGTTTTTTTCTCTTTTCCTTTTGCACCAGGCATTTTAATAATTCGTGAACGCTGGATGAATTATTATTGCAATGCGCCTTATCCGTATACGCTTTGGTACCCGCCCAGACACTTTTGGCGATGATAAAAAATAACAGAGTACTGCCGGTGACATAGACCATACCACCTAACATTCTGAGGAAAAGATACGGCTGGATCAACTGGTTGGTTGCCCCGATACTCAAGCCGATGACCCGCCAGAAATAAGCTTGAAGCCCACCGGCCAGCAATAAGCCGGTGCCCATAATTAACAAACCCAGATTCAGAGCAATGACAGCCGCCCAGCACCAGCGGTATCCTGCTGAAGTAAGCGTAAATTCAGTAAAAATAATATAAAAGCAAACAGCCAGCGCTAAAAAACCGAACACGCCGAAAAGAGCAAGATGGGAATGAGCCGAGGTAATATAGGTGCCGTGAATATAACGGTTTATGCCCGGATAGGCCATAAAGAAACCTAAAAAACTGGCGCCGAAAATATGGTAAAACAAGCTGCTGCCGACCAGGGCTAACGTAATTTGGTCCCGCTGCTCCAGGTTGGCGAAACCGGAAAAGGTAGCCGTTTGCAAAGCTGCGTAAACCAGTAAAATAGCGGGCAAAATTTGCAGCGCACTGCAAATGCCGCCGACCCAGAGCCAAAATGCCGGCACTCCGACCCAGTAATAATGGTGGCCGGTGGCCAGGATCCCCGCTAACGCCACAAAGGTCATATCCAGGTAAATCGCCGTTTCCGTCGCCTGCCGCTGCGCGCCGGTCACTTGAATTAATAATGCGGCTAATACGCCCGTTCCCATTAACTCTAAAGACATTTCCTCCCAGAGGTGGACAACCCAGAACTTAGCAATTTCATCAACGGTTGGCTGGGCATAGGACATAATATTGGGCACATAAAAAAGAATCAGGGTTATACTGCCCGCCACCATACTGACAAGAGTAGCGCGGCTTTTCGGCGCCTTCGAAGCCAGATACGTACGCAGCAGATTATAACCCAGCAGCAGCGTGGAGGCAGCCGTGGCTAATTTTAACGGCCAAATCGCTTCAAGATATTCCCTTCCTTCGGTAAAACCAAACAGCAGCGATCCTAAAATTAAAAACGTGGAACCCGTCAGCAGCCAAAAATTAATATCGACCAGCTTAGGACTGTAAATTTCCTGCTCCGCTTCCAGGCTGAAAAAAAAATAAACTGCGCCGATTACCCCGATCAAGGGCCAATAGATACTGATATTTAAATGAAAAGCTCTGCCCGCCGCATAGGAAATGGGAAAAACGAGTTCAGGAAAAGCAAGTTCCAAAGCCCCGACCGTAGCCGCAAATCCCTGCATCCAAAATAGCAGGCAGGCAACCAAAGCATATTTACCGCTTAACCGCTGCGCTTGAAACAAATGAATGACTCCTTTATTTTATTTCTTTGCTAAAAACCGGACGGGGCGGCCAACCCAATGTATTAACTGAATTGAGAAATTTAAAATAGGCCGTCACCTCGTCTGCTTCCTCTTCCGTCAGCTTGTCGTGCCGTCTGTACTTGGTCCCGGTTATTAAAGGGGGATGAACAAGATAATCCCGCAAAGCAGCCGGACCAAATTTTCCGTATACCTTAGTAAGATCCCCGCCGCTATAGCCGCCATTGCCAAATATAGTATGGCATTCAATACAGCCTTTCTGTTGAAACACCATCTTCCCCTGTTCGGCTTCAGCCGGGACCGGGGGGAGTCTGCCATGGGCTATTGAAATATAAATCAGCAAAGCAAAGGCCACCAAAGAAGCGGTTATAATCACCAAAAAGCCCTTCAGATAAAGTCCCATGGAACCATTCTCCTTCGCATTCTTCGTCTTATTATCGGTTATCTCGAAGTGTTTCTATACATTAGTACCTTGGAACAAGAATCGACTATTAACGGTTAAACAGCATCAAAGCCTCACATACTATGAAAAACCGCTGGCACGTTTTTCTCCCGCAGATAAAAACTTTAAAAATAAAAAACGGAAGAGGAATACCATGAACATCGTCATAACAAGTTCCGGCTGGCTGCTGCTGTTTTTTTTACTGGTTATTCTCTTGCTGCTGCTGGCGAGGCCCTTTTTTCGCTATATGGTTAAGATTATCAGTAATAATGTATTGTCACTCGTGCTGACCGACAAATACACCCAGAACGTTGCAGAACTGCTGCCATCCTTAAAACGTTTCTCTGTTTTAAACACTCTGGAGCTCAGTTTACGGGCTGAAAAAGGCAAAGTAATCACCCGGCCGTTAGGCTCACCAAAACATTTTCTCGGATTGGAAAACCTGATGTTTTCCCCGCATCAAATGACCAAATTATCCCTACCTGAAAGCAATCCGATTGATATGAGCGTCACGATCGGCCCCAAAGCCGCCAAACCGCTAACCATTAAAATCCCGCTTATGATCAGTGCCATGGCTTACGGGCTGGCTATGAGCGACCAGGCCAAGATTGCCCTGGCCCGGGCGGCAACCGCATTAGAAACCGCTACCTGTTCCGGCGAAGGGCCTCTACTGCCGGAAGAGCAGGAAATCGCAACCAGACATGTGTTGCAAATTGCCCGCTGGTCCTGGGGGGCCAGGACGGACGAACAAATTACGGCCGCCGCGATGCTGGAAGTTCAGATGGGACAAGGCGCCGACATGGGAAGCGTTCTCATCGATGCCAAGGAGCTTGCCGGCCGGGCACGGGTCCTCGGTGGATTAACTACCGGCCAGCCCGCAGTCGCGCTACCTGCCCCGCCGGGAGTGCAAAAACTGGAAGATTGGCCCGCCTTTATGCAAAAACTGCGGCAAAAAGCCGCTGGAATCCCCATTGCCTTAAAGCTGATGGCTACTGATAACCTGGAAGAAGATCTGGCAATCGCGGTTAATTTAGGGTTTGATGCGGTGGTTCTCGACGGTGCCCAAGGCGGCTCTCACGCATCAACGCCAATCAAACAGGATGATTTCGGCATACCGACTTTACATGCCCTGGTCCGGGCCAAACGGTACTTAACGGGTCATCCGGTCAGCTTAATCATTGCCGGTGGTTTTTTTACCCCGGGCCAATGCCTTAAAGCGCTGGCTTTAGGAGCCGATGCCGTTTATCTTGCTACGATTCCCCTTTTTGCGCTGGTCCACGGTCAGATTGAGAAGGTTACCCCCTGGGAACCGCTTACCACGCTGATCTATTATGATTCCCCCTCAAAGACCAAGCTGGATATCGACAAAGCGGCTACTTGTGTGGAAAACGCTTTTAAATCCATGGTACTGGAAATGGAAGAGGCCATGCGGGCTCTGGGAAAAGCATCCTTGACGGAACTGGGGCCGGATGACCTGGTTGCTCTGGACTCTGTTACCGCAGAAGTGACGGGAGTAAAATACGTCTTCCGGCAGCAGGCAGCCCAATCGGCTGTCCCGGCAGCGGCAGCCTTTCCCGGCAGCAGTAATGCAAATCCGCCGGCTAAACAACAGGCTGCCCCGGCGGAACCGCCACCGGCAAAGCCGCTTAAAAACACAGCGGCTAAACCAGTCCCGCAGGATAAGCCGGCCAAAGCGTTCTATCTCAAATCCGTCAAAAAGCCGGTTCAACTGACCCGCAAACTGGGTATGGCCTGGGAAACCCTGACCAGATACCTTCGCAGTAAACCCTAAGAAAAACCACTGACGCGGTTTTTCAGTCCATAGCACAGGGCTCGGGGCGCAGGGAAAGCATTTGGAAATCACTTTAGGTGAACAATCCAGGCAGAAGGATCGTCTTGTCATAAGCGGAGGTTAAGTGGCAACGGCGCAGCGTTGATAAGGCGATTCTTCTGCCGTTAACGACTATCTCTATAGTCCTTAAAACTTATACTTTCTCTCAGGGCTCGGGGCACGAAAGTAAGAAGGGAGACCAGCCAATTTAGCGGTCCCCCTTCATTACTATTTTATTTAAGCACATTCCTTATCTGTTTAAAAAGCCCGGCATTTTCCCGCAACTTTTGTTCACTGCCGAGGACACAAAAATAATCCTGTTTCATAGCCGCCTCAACCAGGCCGGCCAGTTGGCGGATGTCGTCCCGCCGGGTGGCTAAAATCTCATCCCGTTCTCGCTGAAGGTCGGCCCGAGAAATGTGCCGGATGTAGCGGATCGCCGCCTGTTCTCCCTTTTGCGCCGCCGCAAGCGCTGCATCCAGCCGGCTGATCGTGCCGATAATGTATTTGGTCAATTCCCGTTCATCCGCCGGGAATTGACGCAGGTAATCGGCTGTTTCGTCATAAGCGGTCAATGTTTCTTTTAAATTGGGGTCACGGTACGAGCTAAAAACCAGATTGCCGTTCGATTCGAAACCGGCAAAACCGCCATAGGCTCCCCCCTGAACCCGTACGCGGGTCCATAAATAATCATAACTCAGAATCGTTTCTGCCACTTTCAAACAACCGTGGTAAGAATAACCTAACCGGCGGAAATTGGCCGCCTTAACGACATATTGAACTTTTCCCGCCGTCATAAAGCCTTCATTGCCCCGCGCCGGTTCAAACGGACAAGACTCGTCCTGCCCCTGCGACGCCGGCAGACAGGAGTAAAAGCCGGAAAAATCTCTCTGGAATGCGGCATAAGCGGCCTCATCCGCCGTTACACTGACCAGCAGGTTGGACCGGGTAAAAATGGCCTGCGTTACCTTCGCCAGGTTCTCCATAATTTCTGCCGCCCCTGTGGCATAATCTCTTTCCAGACCGGCAATGAAATCATAAAATGCCAGCATGCCGTTCTCACTATATTGGGCACTGGCGGAAAAATACGACAGGACCCGGTTCACGGCCAGGACCCGGCCGCGGCTGAACAGGTTCGCATCCCAGCGCGACTTGACTTCCTGCACCAGTTCCCCGATCCGCTTGGCTTGATCAAAACGGCTGTGGGCAATTATTTGTTTTAGCAGTCCGGCGAGTTCGGGCAGCTTGGTCACGAAGGCTTTTGATTTGATAATAAATTTGGGATAATAGGTTTCCGTATTGTCTTTTTCCGTATATACAGCCACCTCGTTGGTAATGCCGCCGGTATGAATGTTGACTTCATTCGATAGTTCCGTATAATCATATTTTTCCGTCGAAATCTTACCCAGCATTTCCGCCAGTAAATAAACATAGGACAAATACTGAGCCGGCACATGCCGGGTATCGAAATAAAGATTTACATAAGCAATTCCATTCGTGGGAAGGGAATGAAATAAAACCGGAATCTCCTGCTCTTTCTTTTCGTTGAGCGGCAGTGCGGCTGCCCGGGGTTCAATATCCTTTAGCGTCAGCAGGGGAATGGAAGCCAGAGCTGCCGGCGAATCCGGCGTTTGCTGCCGCAATTTTAGCCGGGCCGTATTGGCAATCAGTTCATCAATGGCTGCCGGTGATAAGGATGCTTTATACCGGGCCAACTCCTCCCGGACGGCCTGGTCTTTTGCCGCTGCCATCCCCGGCTGGGGACGCAAAATAACCAGGGCCTGATGATTGTTGTCCAGTAAATAACGTTGGATCAACTGTTCAAAATAATCGGTGGTTAACGCCCTTTTTATTTTTTCCAGACTGGACATATATTCCAGATGAAGGACCGGACTTTCGTCATATAACCAACTGTCCAAACACATGGCGTTATAAACAAGGCCTTTCGGGCGAATCCCGTAGTTAGCCTCCCGCAGACGAAACTCAAACAGATTAATGCAGGCTTCAATCAGCTTCTTGTCAATGCCTTCCGCTACCAGTCTCTTCAGCTCCCGGTCCACTGTCCGGACAAACTTCTCTTTTTCGCTTTCATTAGTCCCGCTCACGATAATACTAAACAGCGGCTGTAACATGCATCTTACAAAACTGCCTTTAACATCCTTGCCCACGCCGGCTTCCAGCAGGGCTTTTTTCAGCGGCGCCGCCGGCGTTTCCAACAGCAGATACTCTAAAATTTCCCCGGCCAGAGCCAGCTCGGCATCCTTGGTTTGCCCCACCACAAAGTTCATGCTCATGAAGGTTTTGTCGGCCGCCTGCTCATTCATCCCGATGGAATACTCGAAAACCTTCTCTACTTTGCGCGAAAACGCCGGCTGCAACTTAATTGTGGAATCAATCTGGGTCTTGTTAAAATGACGGAGATAGGATTCATCAAGAAATTGCAATTGTTCAAGAAGATCCATGTCACCATATAAATAAATATAGGCGTTGGCAGGATGATAATATTGGCGGTGAAACTGAATAAACTGCGCTTGCGTAAGCTGTGGAATCACTTCCGGGTCGCCGCCGGATTCAAAGCCATAGGCAGTATCCGGGTATAGCGCAGCCAGCGTGTGGCTCTCCAGGATTGCGTCCGGCGCCGAAAGCGCCCCTTTCATTTCGTTATAAACGACCCCTTTATAGGTGATCTCTCCCTGCGGGTCCTCCAATTCATAATGCCAGCCTTCCTGCATTAACGTTTCCGGACAATCGTACAGATTCGGATAAAATACGGCATCTAAATAAACATCCATTAAATTGCGAAAATCCTTTGGATTGCGGCTGGCAATCGGATACATCGTTTTATCCGGATACGTCATGGCATTTAAATACGTATTTAAGGAGCCCTTCGCCAACTCCACAAACGGCTCCCGCAGCGGAAACTTACGGGAACCGCACAGTACGGAATGTTCCATTATATGCGGCAGACCGGTGCTGTCCGCCGGCGGGGTGCGAAAAGTAATCGAAAACACTTTATTGTCATCGTCATTTTCCAAAAAAAACAGCCGGGCGCCGCTTTGCTCATGATAAAATATCTTGGCTAACGACCGGATATCCTCAATCTGTTTCTCCGCTTCCAAACGAAATCCATGATAGATATTACCCTTTTTCCATTCCATGCTGTTACCTCTTTCTCTTTAATCTATCGGCATGCATACACTACTAATCTATTCCCCGAAATGGCTGCCGTTTCCTTTTTTCGGCAGTCCGTCGGTTTCTTCCCGTTCCTTTAAATGAATTATCTTATCCGCCCTGCTGCGGGTTTGTAAAATCAGTTCCGCATTGGGCTTATCGGTAGAGTCGATCTTGCGCAGCGCCTCTTCCCGGCTACGGCCGGAAAGCGCATGCCGTTGTAAAAGACGTTCCCGGGAAACAGCGGACGAAACATCAATGAACCAGAATTCATCGATCAAAGCCGTCAGTTCCTGCCAGGGTGGAGCCTCCAGCAGCAAATAATTTCCTTCCACAATTATAATCTTATGTCCGGGTTCAACGCATATTGCCGCTGTCACCGGATTATGGAGGCCCCGGTCATAGGCGGGACAGAAAATTTTTTCCCTGCCGGCAGTCCTGATTTTCCTTATCAGCCCTACAAACCCGGCGTCGTCGAAAGTAGCCGGGATTCCTTTCAAGGCCAGCAGGCCTTCTTGCGCCAATCGTTCATTGGAATAGTGAAATCCATCCATGGGAATCATGATTGCGGCCTCTTCCCTTAAGACCTGATTGACCTGCCGCATCAAGCCGCCGGCCAGGGTGCTTTTGCCCGCAGCGGGAATGCCGGTGATTCCGAGTAAAAACCGTTCCCGTTTACTACTTTCATAAGCTTGTATTACCATCCTGGTCAGCACGGTTAAATCGGCGTTATAAACCACTTCCATCCATCCCGCTTTCCGCAGTACTCTGCCACTCGACGATACTTCTCCCCGCGCCGGAATCAGCCGGAACGCTTCCGGGCGGAACGGATTCGCCCAGCCGGCTTTTCCCCTGACCGGGAATGTCCTGATGATGCTCCCTTGCCTCCCGTCTTGGATTTATAAGGACGTCCGGATTTTGCTCCCCCCGGTTTATTAACCGGCCGCTCCGCACGCTCCGAACGGGAAGAGGCTGCCGGTTCAGGTACTTCCGTCACATCATCAAGGGAGGAAAGATCCGTTCCTTTTTTCAGTTTTTGTTTTTTGATGGAAGAACGGATCCCCTGCTCAATCTTGCGCAAATATTTCATTTCCTGAGGAATAACGAAGGTTACGGCCGTTCCGGTCTCACCGGCCCGTCCGGTTCGTCCGATCCGGTGAATGTAGCTTTCCACATCATGCGGTATATCGTAGTTAAAAATATGGGTAACGCCTTCAATATCCAGGCCCCGGGCCGCAATGTCCGTAACCACTAAGATTTGTATCTTGGCATCCCGGAACCGTTGCATGACCCGTTCCCGTTTATTCTGCGACAAATTTCCATGAACTTCATCTACTTCATAACCGCGCTGCGCCAGCGCCAGCGCAACCGCGCCGACCCGCTCTTTGGTATGGCAGAAAACCATGGCCAAATAAGGACGAAATTCATCGATTAGCGCAGAAAGTTTATCCAGTTTTTCCTCCTGCGTGGTTTCCACCACGATCTGCCTAATTTCATCCAGGGTTACATTTTGCGTCTGCAGGCGAATATCGGCGGGCTTTTTCATATAACGCGCCGCCAGCCGGCGGATTTGAGGCGGTATGGTAGCGGAAAACAGCATTGTCTGGCGATTATCCGGCGTTTGCCGGATAATTGTCTCCACCTCGTCCAGGAATCCCATATGCAGCATTTGATCCGCTTCGTCCAGTACCAGTCTTGACACCCCCGCAATAATCAGAGTTTTGCGCCGCAGGTGATCTAAAAGCCGGCCCGGCGTGCCAATTACCAACTGCGGCTTTTCCTTCAGCCGATTAATCTGCGGTTGTAAAGCATGACCGCCATATACCGCCAAGACGGTGATCCCCAGGATATCGGCCAGTTTTTTGGCTTCTTTGGCAATCTGTAGCGCCAGTTCCCGAGTAGGAGTCAGAATCAGCGCCTGAACATAGTGTTTCTTTACATCGATCGCTTCCACAACCGGCAGTAAAAAGGCAAACGTTTTTCCTGTACCGGTTTGCGCCTCAGCGACCAAATCCTTACCCGCCATCAGCACCGGAATCGCCCGCTCCTGAATGGGTGTCGGCTTCGTGATTCCTGATTCCCGCAAATAGTTATTCAATTCCTGCCGGATACCCAGCGTCAAAAAATCATTAATCATGCATGCTCCCTCTTCTTTCTATTCATTGCTGTCCTAGTATCAGTTTGTACCGGGGGTTGCGGCGCTATGCCTTTAAAAAACTCCCCCGCTATTAGCAGAGGAGTATAAACTTCCTTCAACCGGCTCCACCGTCAAATTTGGCTCAGCCACTGTTTAACCCATTTGGCCTTTTCAATCAGCGATGTATAGTTTAACCGCAGATAAAAGTCATAAAAAGACCATCTTGATTTGAATATCGGGACCCGTTCCAACGCATAAACCTTGCTAGCCTGAGTAACCCTGCCAAAATCCACGCTAAACGCCGCCTTGTACCCCGCCTGCCGGACTAATTGGCATACTTGGGCATCATAGGCTCCGGTCGGATAAGCTAAATAGTTGACCGGCACCCCTAATCGCC
The DNA here is from genome assembly GCF_900476375.1 of Allolucifera butyrica. Lineage (GTDB taxonomy): Bacteria > Bacillota > Negativicutes > Sporomusales > UPPP01 > Lucifera > Lucifera butyrica. The sequence goes on from NZ_UPPP01000133.1 coordinate 119,799, forward strand.
ATTCAATGCCTTCCTTGGATTTTTGCAATTGAAACAATACCTCTGCCGGCGGAACACCCACCAGGGGAATATGATTCAATGTATGGGAACCGAATACAATTCCCGCCCGCTGCATTTCCCTGACCTGCTGCCAGTTCAAATACCAGTCATCATTACCAACGAAATCGGTAATTAAGAAGATTGTTGCGGTGAAACCGTACTTTTTCAGGACCGGGAAAGCATTGGTATAATTGTCGCGGTAGCCGTCATCAAAGGTTATCAGCACGGATTTAGCGGGCAACTGCCGGCCCTGCCCGATATAGGCAAGCAGTTCATCGGGGGTAATGGCCTTATAACCGTTCCGGTGCAAATAGGCCATTTGCTCATCAAATTCTTTTACGCTCAGAGCTAATGGATTGTCCTCGTCATTTTTTACTACTTCGTGATAATTTAATACCGGAATTCCCTCAGGTCGAATCCCAATTAACAAGAATAGGCTGATCGCTGCAATGATTACGACGGCTGCCAGCAGTATAAGGATAAAATGTTGCTTCGTTTTCATGATATCGCCTTCATTCCAGGAATTGAAATTGGCTAAAATATAAAATTGCCTGACCAACTTTATATTTTAGCCAAAAACCCACATTTCACACCCCTGAACTTATACGACAATATTTCTCCCATTTATAACCACAAAGTAAATAATGAAATCTTGTCGAATGATAGAGGAATGCGAAAAATGGGATAATAAGAAATTTCCTATTTAGATTATATAAAAAAAACGATAAAGTCAAGAAATTTATGGAAGAGGATTTTTCTAGGTTTAATTTAGCAATGAATGCTCTTTTTGGATCGTGCTGCATAAGCGGGAAAACGTCCAAAATACATTATACGGTGTTACCACAGCCTTACAGCGGATTTTTTCAATACCATTCTCCTCGAATTTCAGCAGCATTTCATCCATCCGCTTCTTGCTGATACCCTGCATCAGCAGCACTTCCTGGTCAAACGGCTCAACCGGCTCCGGGCTTACGGTCGCGGCAAAGCCTGGCAAACCTGCCAGATACCCTACTTTTTGCGAGATCATTTCCCCGGAAATATTTTTGCATTTTATCTTCATACGCTGTAGAACCGCTTTGATTTTTTCTTCTTTCTCAACCTCGGTAAAATGATATAAAAGCACCAATTCTTCCGGTTTTTTCATATTCCTGCACCTCTTAGCAATTTAATTCACGTTATGCCGCTCCGAACGGTATGTATTGAGTGCCGATTAATTTTGCCTGCTATGATAGACTGAATCTAATAGTATACCTTTATCCATATGTTGCCGATTTTCCTGTTTAAGTAAATCAACCTTTTAAGCTATTTGCCCGCAGCTCTATATTCAAAAAGCCCAGGAAATTTTAAATATCTCCTGGGCTTTTATCCCTCCGTGTACACAGTAACCGTGTGGTTTCTCCCGGACCTGCCAGTTACAACTGCGGAATCCTAGAAAACTTAAATATACGACAAAATTTGGCGGAAATAAAAAGCTCCGCTCGCGATGACAGCTTGTTTTTCCTGTCATTTTTGTCTTATCCCTGATTGCCACTTGTATCAACGGCAGTATTTTTTTGAACTACCCCGTCGTTCCCTGATCCTGTCAAAGCAGGCAGTGGCGGAAGTCTCGGTTCATTACCATTCTTGCTGCCATCCGGGCTCGGCTTAGTAGTTAGGGGCGCTGTCTTATTCGTTGCGACCGGAGTTTTCTTAGTATTTGCCGGCTCAGTGGCAGTCGTTTTGGTAGTTGCCGGTACGGAATGTTTATCCGGATGTTCCGGTTTTGATTCCGCAACAGTTGGCGCCTCTGTCAACTTTGCCTGGAAAAGGGAAGTTTCATACTCCCTCGCCAGGCTTTGCGCCGCCGCTAAATATTGAGCATCCATAACGGTTCCCTGGATCTGTGCCACCTGCTTGCGCATCGCCACGATGTCGGGTATCCAGTAACTAATGTTATCAATATATACCGGTTTACCCTGCACCATCTCCGTTTTCAGCCCCTGTTTATAGGCATCGTTGAGTATTTTGGCCAAACTTAGCATTTCGCCTACGGGCATATCCGTTTTAAAAGCCCTATTAACCTCCCGGATCGCCCCCGGTACCTTGGTAATTACAGAGGGAGTCACTACATCCGCCAATAATGCCTTGATAAACTTTTGCTGCCGTTCAATCCGGCCTATATCGCCCATTTCATCATGGCGGAACCGGACATATTCAAGGGCCGTATTTCCATCCATATGCTGCAACCCCGGGTGAATGTCGATAAGACCGTTGTTATCAACTTCTCCTTCATCATAAGGATCGTAGTAATACATGCGCTTATCCACATTGATGTCAACCCCGCCCAATGCGTCAATTACTTTCTTAAAGCCATCCATATTGACTTCGAAGTAGTAATGGATAGGAATGCCAAGCAAGTTAGCCACGGTTTGCTCCGCCAAGGCTGGTCCGCCATACGCATAGGCATGGCCAATCTTATTCCAGCCATTTCCCGGTATCTTTACCCGGCTGTCCCGCGGCACCCACAATAACGATACCTTCCGGGTATCAGGATCAACCGTCACCACACAGGTAACATTCGAGCGTCCAATATCATCCCGGCGTTTATCAATCCCTAAAACCAAAATATTAATTTTTTCGTGGGGCGAAGAAAGGCTCATGACCTTTTCATTTTTGTTATCGAAACCAAGGCCATAAAATGCGGCGGCGGCAGCTACCAATATCATAGCTGCTAAAAAACCTGTTATCATGAATACCCGCTTCCGGCGAGTATTTCTTTGCCCCTTTACCCGTTCCTGGATTTGAGACGTCATATCCTTTCCCTCTTTTCCAAAAAGAAAGGCCTCCATAGGGAGACCCCTTCACATGGTATTATATTATATCATGACGGCAACATAATAATCAAGATTTCAAGTCAACATCAGAGACATCCAAATCCAAAAACCACATTATCCCCAAACTATGGCGAAACTTTTTTGGCAAGACAATCTTGTATTTGTTGCCAAACAATGTCTGTTGCCATCGCATCATCTAAATAACCGATTGGAAATAGATAATCAGGAATGACGTCCGTGGGAAGAATAAAGTAAAGCAACAAACTGCCGATTATATACTTTTGTTCAGGATCCGTCGCTTCATCCTGATAAAGCCTGTACAGGGTCTGCAGCTTGTTGATAAATGGCCCGACCCCGCTTACTTGCTCAAGCTTTTTCACAAAGTTTTGCAGGATAATCTCCTGGCCTTCCGCCGTTTGCGCGTAAAGGCGATATTTAGCCAGTTCGGCTAAAATGTGTACCGGCTCCAAGCCTTCTACCAGCGGTAATGTACAAGCGTCAAAATTCAATCCCCTTTGTTTAAATTCCGTTTTGGCTGTTTCTTCTTCCTCTTTTATATAACCGGCTGCCTGCCATAGTTCAATGACAGGTATTTGTAAAACCTGGGCGATCTTTACCAGATGCTCCGGCCGTGGTTTTTGTTTTCCATTTGCCAGACGTGAAATCGTAGCTGGATCATATTGACATTCATGAGCTAGTTTACGAATCGACATGCCTATCCTCTCAAGTTTATTATGTAAATATGTACCAAAAGAAATCGTTGCCTTTTCCTGCATGACATCACCACCAGCTCACTAATTTGCTTCATCAAAAACTGCAGAGTACGATTAAATGCTTCAAGACAACCAGAGTCAGAAAAGTTAAAAACTCACTCCAGTTGCCTTGGTTAGCAGCAAAAAATAACGGCGGCAGTTTAGAAGGATTACATTTTAGTATTATAGTATTAATGAAATATCCTATATATGACAAAATCTCAAAGTTTTTTCAATTACCCGCGATTTCAACCTAAATATATTATAACGCCTTGCAGCAAATGGCGGGCCGCCATAGACCAGCCACTTGCTGCTATTAATTTTGTTCGGCCGCTTCGATATAGACTTGCTCCTTCTGGTTGTCATACTCGAAGATTTCTGCATACCGTCCCCAGTTTAACAATGTTTCCATTTGCTGTGCAGCCGCTTCCATACCCACCGAGCGTCGGATAATGTCCTCAAAAAATTCAATATTCATCCGCTTATTCGATTTGGATTCAATGATATTGAGCATTTGACCCGCAAAAGGGACATTGGCAAGAAGTTGTTCTTTGAATAATTCTTTCCGTTCCGTTACGGACGCACGGGCAAAATCAACGCCGGCGGGAACCAATTCAATGTCCCCCTCGACCACTTTGGCAAATTGAAGCAAAGTTGCCGCCTCGACAACGGGGAAAAAGTCCTCGATATCCATGACAAATCGATCAGCCAGCTTGTAAAGGTCTGTTTTTTCATTGAGGTCTTCTAATAATTCCAGAAAACCGGTTAAAGCCCCTGCCGTTACAGAGGGCAAAGCAACGACCTTTCTATTTTGCCCTCCAGCGTCCTCGGCCCTTCTCATTTCCCTACGCGTCATCAAAGAATAAATTCGGTCAACCATATTGGTAAACTCAAAGGCTTTTTTATCACGCCACCGCGGCATATCAATCGTTATATCCTGCACAATCTTAGCGGGACCAGTGGAAAGAATCACTGCCCTGTCAGCCATATACACTGCTTCTTCAATGCCGTGGGTTACAAGAATGATCGCCTTGGTAGGAATCTTCCTCTCCAGCCACAATTCCAAAAGATCGCGTCGCAAGTTCTCGGCCGTCAACACATCGAGCGCGGAAAACGGCTCATCCATCAGCAGCACATCCGGATCACTGACCAAAGCGCGCCCGATTCCGACCCGCTGGCGCATACCGCCGGACAGCTCTTTGGGATACGCGTTCTCAAAACCGTCAAGGCCGATGATGTCGATGATGCGTAACGCTTTCTCCCGTTTATCCGCCTCGGAAATATGTTTCGCTTCAAGCCCCAGCATGACATTTTCCAGGACGTTCAACCAGGGAAACAACGCAAAGGATTGAAAAACCATTGCCACCCCCGGATTTACCCCGGTAATTGCCTGGCCCAGATAACTGATTGTCCCTGTTGATGCCGGAATCAATCCGGCAATAATGCGTAGCAAGGTAGACTTGCCGGAACCTGAAGGGCCGAGAATCGCCAGAAATTCACCCTCGCGCACGGAAAGGTTGATGTCTTCCAGGACAGTCGCATCGGCTGCGCCTTTAATACCGAAAGTTTTATATACATTCGTAACTTCAATGAGCTTTTTCATTATTCCACTTTCCTCTCAATCCAAATGATATTTGACTTCCGCCAATTGATAAAGCCGCCGCCAAACCAGCCTGTTTATCACTACGACAAACACGCACATCACGGTAATGCCCCAGATAATTCCGGCCCAGTCGCCCTGTGCCGTAACCTGGCTGATATACGCTCCCAGACCGGTAGCCGTAAGCTGTGTTTCATGCCAGCTTACAATTTCGGAAACAATACTGGCGTTCCAGGCGCCACCCGAAGCAGTAATCGCCCCTGTGATCAGATACGGAAAAATGCTGGGAAATATAAGGAATTTCCATTTCTGCCAGCCCGTCAATTTATAAATAGCGGCCGCTTCTAAAAGATCGTTGGGGATAGCCATCGCTCCGGCAATCACGTTAAACAGAATATACCACTGAGTCCCAAGCATCATCAAAGATATGGAACCCCATTCAAAGTTAACCTGATATTTCAGAAATAGTATGGTGATAAAGGGAAACAGCATATTGGCGGGAAAAGAAGCGGCAATCTGTACAATCGGCTGCAGGATTTTGGACAGTCTTGGGCTTAATCCGATGCGTACTCCAACGGGAATGGTCCATAGCGCGCCAAGGCAAATGCAAATTAATACCCGCCCCAGGGTGTAAAACCCCAGTTGGAATACATTGAGTAATTGCGCTTTTTGCATTCCTGCGATTAAGTTAAATGCTTCCTGCGCCGGTCCGCTAATCCAACTGAGAAATAATATCCAACAGCCGATTTTAAATAGCACCGTTAACAGCGATACATTAGAAACTTTTTTTACGCCGATCACTGCAGTTTCCGATAATCCGGCAAACCGGTCGAACAAAGAACCAAACGAGCGGGCGAGCGGATTTAAAAGGTACGCTCTAAAAAAATTTATAACTATAGACCGCTGCAGGATATTATAAACGAAGGAAGATGGCAAATCAGCCGCTTCGGATAACTCCATTTTGAATTTTTGGCTCCATACAACCAGCGGACGCCAGAAGAATTGGTCAACCAGGATAATCATCAATACCATTGTCAAAATCGAGTAAAAGATGGCCCGCATATCTCCGGCCTCTACGGCAAGCGCCAGATAAGATCCTACACCCGGCAGGCGGATGTTTTGGCCTAAAACACTGATCGCTTCACTGGCGGCGAGAAAAAACCATCCTCCCCCGAAAGACATCATGCTGTTCCAGACAAGGCCAATAACCGAAAAAGGCAATTCTAAGTGAATAAACTTTTGCCACCAGTTGAGGCGTAAGACGGCAGCCGCTTCCTCCAAATCTTTGGGAACAATTATAAGGGAGTGATAAAAACTAAAAGTCATATTCCAGGCTTGACCGGTAAATATGGCAAAAATCGAGGCCAGTTCTACTCCCATAAGACTACCGGGTAAAAGAGCCATGAAAGCGGTAATGGTAGCGGAAAGAAAGCCGAGAACAGGTACCGACTGGAGGATGTCAAGCAGGGGAACTAAGACTTTTTCCGCAGCTTTGCTTTTAGCGGCAATATAACCATAGACCAGTGTAAAAAGCAAGGATGCGCCAAAGGCGATGAACATTCGCAGTAAAGACCGCCCGGCATAATATGGAAGCAATGCCGGATCAAGCGAAATATCAATTTGGTCTTTAGGCGAAAAGGGGACGCTCATGCTGGCTCCTAAGTGCAGCACGGCGTAAAGCAAAACAAAAATGAATGCCATTAGAAGTATATCGATTATACCAAAGCGGTGTTTTGAAATATTGGTTGCAAAGACGGACATGGAATTCCCCTCCTTCTGGTAAGAATGAAGTTAAAATAAAAGATGTTTTTTGTAAAACTATACTGTTAATACACGGGCCATTACCATCACAATCCATTCTTACCACCCCCTTCTAATTAAAAAAGACCCTCCACTGGAAGGTCTTAAAGACAAATAGAAATAGACTATAACCTTTCCAGTCGTTCAAGTTTTAGCACTGCACAACGTAGAGTATAAACTCATTACTCAGCCACCTTAAGTAAGACCTTATTTCGATCATACCTGCTCTACCCATTGGCGTCTCTCGACGTTTCCGGGCAGTGGCCTATGTTTATGCAGGAACCTCACCTAACGGAATATTAATTTTTGCGCATCCTTATATTAGCACTGTGTTGTCGGAAAATCAACCCTATTCGGTCAAGAATATATGTTTTTTCACTTGATTTTTACATGAATTTAACATATGCCTTATTTACGCTATAATTGTCATTATAGCTCGTTCTCTCTCTATTTTTTTTGCAATGGTTCAAGTTTTTAAAAGTTATCCCGAATCAACCCGTAATAGCCAGCCTGCCATTCTATTCTGGAATATTTGTATGATTGGGATTGGATTACTAGTACGATTTGAAAAAGCGGCCGATAATGCTTTTTAGCTTATACAGGAAATCTAACTTGTTGTTTGGGTAGTCATTTGTTCAATAATCAAAGGATTCTCCGTTAACGAGCTAACGCTGACTTGATTGATATTCGTTAAAATAAATGCATTCAAGATTTGCTGAAGATCCGGCGGAAATCCATACCCTCCGGGCAGCCAGTTTATATCCGCTATAAGAGCTGCTCTAACAGAAGGGGTTAATAATACCTCGGGATGCGGCGATACCATGGCAGCAAGATTATTATATAAAAATACTTCAACCCTGTCTCTAAGGCCCTTTTTGTGAATTTTGGGGTCTATCCCCGTTTGAAAGGCTTTCGGGTTAACAAATTCTTGCTCTTTGTTCACCAATTATGCCTTCTTTCGCTTTAGCTTAGAGTCTTAATAAGATATTCTCCATCCTTGTAAATATGTGCCAGTCTATTTAAATCAATAAATAAAAAAAGACCCGCTTCTTTTGCAGGTCATAAAAGTCATGTTATTTATCCATTGATTCCTTCTAGTTATGATTTTGAAGCAGTATCGGTAAGACGCGCCACTGCCTCGCTAATAGCATTATAGTATTAATGAGGAATCGGGTCCGGCCCTTTTTGCTCCGTATCCCTTTTAATCTCGACCCATTCATCTTTTGAACCCCCTTCCTAACAAAAAATCCTCAAGTAACATATCGCAAAAAGCTAGTTACTGTCGATTATCGTTTTATTATGTCAAAAGTTTTATTAAAGAAGAATAGTTCTTTTTCTCAATTTAATGTAATCGTTCCTCTTAATCTCATGCACCAGATATTTCAATTAGCCGGAAAATGTATTCCAAAACGTGGCTACCGTCAAACCGGCGAGCAAAGCAACCATTGCCCAGCTCCATACTCTACCCCAAAATGCAGTTCTGTACTCTCCCATCAGTTCCTTATTACTTGTCATCAAGACCATGAAGATTAAGAGGGGTGTCATCAAAATGCCGCCAATTACTTGGGTTACCACCGCGATGAAGTTTAATGGTAGATTGGGGATCAAAATGGCAAGGGCGGCAAGAACTAAACTGCCAATATAGATTGCATAAAATTTAGGGGCTTCGGCCAGTTTATCATTAAGACTTTTGGACCAGCCAAATAATTCGGCAATACTCCAGGAAGAAGATAAAGAAACCGTAATAGCAGCCAGAAAACCGGCATTGAATAGGCCGATTCCAAAGAGAATCGCAGGCCACCGTCCTATAATCCGGTCAATGGAAGTAATAAATTCGGCCGGCCCCGCGTTACTGATATCTTGAACTTGGCCAAATAATGCTGCACCGCAGATAATGATACCTGCTGCGATGATAACTTGCATGATGCAGCCTAATGCAGTGTCGATCCGGCTTAAACGAAGGTCTTGTGACGTAACCCCTTTATCAACTGTACCGCTCCCTTGAAAAAAAACCATCCAGGGCGCAACGGCGTTCCCAATGGTGGCGATCACGTACCAGGTCATACTGTCCCGACTGGCTTCCGGAACATTCCAGGCGACAAAGGCATGACCGATCTCCGCCATACTGGGATGCGTCATCGCTGCTACCACTAGAAAAACAACATTCAGCGCGCCAATAAATAATGCAACCCGCTCTTTCGTCCAGTACCCCGTTAAGAGGACGAAAGCCACTACCAGGCTCAGACAAACTAGGGTGCTAAGCCATAAGGGAACACCTAATAAGATTAACCCCGCCGTCATTCCAATGAATTCTGTAATGAGTGTCAATAGATTTTCAAAAGCAAGGGTCGAAATGTGATAGTATCCCCAGAACCGCCCATAATGTCTGAGAGCAAGCCGGGAAAATCCTTCTTGCGTTACCGCACTAAGGCGCATGCTCATCTCTTGAATGGTAAATGACAGAGGAACAAGGCAAATTACCAGGGGAACAAATAATCCAACGCCAAACTGAGCTCCGGTTACGGCGTAAGAAATGACTCCACCGGCATCGTTGTTAGCCAGCGTGGCAAGCAAACCCGGGCCTAACAAGGCCCAAAAGATCAATAGGAGGCGTTGCCAGCCTGTTTTTTCTTTCTCAATGACCTGATGAAATATGGAATCACCGCCAGTCACAGAATCCCCTGGTGATTGAATTTCATTCATGCTGCTTTCCTCCCGTACTTTTTGCGTTGAATTCAGGTATTACCTACGGTATACTATTCCCGGGTGTTGCAATTATTGCATGTCATGTTGAAAAAATCAATTTATTGACATTCCCATTTGAATGGTATATATTGATTTTGAAATATAGTTCATAATTTTGAAAGGAGTATTATGGTTCGTCCGCATAAAGAACGCCGCGTTGAACAACTGCCGCCGGTTACCCATTACAAACCCGCAGGCATTCCTTTGCGCAGCATAGAAGAAGTTATCTTAACCGTTGAAGAAATGGAAGCCATCCGTCTGGCGGATATGGAACAACTGGACCAGGCGGCAGCCGCCGAACGCATGGAAATCTCCCGTCCCACCTTTCACCGGATTGTCAATGCGGCCCATCAAAAAATAGCGACCGCGTTATGGCAGGGCCAGGCACTGCGGGTAGACGGCGGCAATTTCCGCGTTGCCCACCGCTGCCAAACCGGCCTCCGGGATTTTAGCTGCCAAAGCTGCGGCTACAAATGGTCACTGCCGCGCGGCAACGGACAACGTTGCCGGGATTTATCCTGCCCGGCCTGCCAATCGCCTGCGGTCAGCCGGGATGATGAATAAAAAAGTAAAGAAATAATAACAGATACTAAATTAAAGGAGATGGATTCCAAAATGTCCTGTAACACAACGGACCATGAGTTTGAAGATCAAAGCCAGAAAATCAGCCAGTTTTTACAAAACGTCGGCCACAAAATCGTGGTTATGAGCGGCAAAGGCGGTGTCGGCAAAAGTACGGTCGCCACAAATTTAGCCGTATTTTTAAGCAATCAGGGCTACCAGGTTGGCCTGCTGGACGTGGATGTGCACGGCCCCAGCATCGCCGGGCTGTTAGGACTTACAGGCCTGAAACTGAATGTGATCGGTGACCGCCTTCAGCCTTATCAATATACGGACAACTTGAAAGTAATGTCCATTCAGGGCTTGCTGGATCAGCCCGACGAGCCGCTGATCTGGCGCGGTCCGGTAAAAATCGGCATTATTCGTCAGTTCCTGGCGGACGTAAACTGGGGTCCCCTTGATTTTCTAATCATTGACAGCCCGCCCGGCACGGGAGATGAACCGTTGACGGTAGCTCAAACGATCCCCGGCTGCCAGGCTGTCATCGTCACCACCCCGCAGGAAATCGCTCTGGCGGATGTACGTAAATCCATCCAATTCTGCCAAAAAGTCAATCTACCCGTGTTAGGTCTCATCGAAAACATGAGCGGCTTTGTCTGTCCCGACTGCGGCAGCCTGCATGCCATCTTCAAAAGCGGCGGCGGGGAAAAAACTGCCTCGGAGTGGCATATTCCCTTTTTGGGCCGGCTACCCATTGACCCCGGGGTCGTAACCGCCGGTGATGCCGGTCAGGCTATAAGCAGCTTAACCAACCATACCAAAGAAGAAATGCAGCATATTGTCGACACAATGCTGCAACAGCTTCCGACTAAACAGAAAGGCGCTGATTCCATGAAAATTGCCATTCCCTTAGCCGGTGGAAAACTCTGTTCCCACTTTGGCCACTGTGAACAATTCGCCTTCATTACGGTAACTGACGGCAAAATCACTGAACACAAGACGCTAACCCCGCCGCCCCATGCGCCCGGCGTCATCCCTAAATGGGTAGCCGATCAGGGCTGTACCGACATTTTAGTCGGCGGTATGGGCGAAGCGGCCCAGGCCATTTTACAACAACGCGGCGTAACCGTCTTGTGCGGGGCCCCCTCGGATACGCCGGAAAATCTGGTTACCCTTTATCTGCGCGGTGAACTGGTCAATACCGGCAACTCCTGCGACCATGACCACGAGCACGGCCATAACTGCGGCAGTCACTAACTAAATCGAAAGGCGCACCGGGAAGGACATCACGTCATCCTGAGTGCGCCTTTCCAATAGATTATTTAACATAAGGAGGACTCATAATATGACAATCTTGGCGGAAGCCCAATTGAAACTTCGCCGGCTGGCGGCGGCTCATCAATGGAATGAAAATGAAAAAGTTCATATTGTGTCGGCCCGCGACCTGACTCCGGCCGAGGCCATCGGCCAACCGGACCGGGACGACTATCCCCTCCTGAAAGGAAAAGAAGTAATGATGGAAGCCCGTTGGGGCGGCGGAGTCGGGCAAGCCTTTACCGATCAGCCGGGCCGCTTTGAAGGTACGCTTGGCGAAGTGCTGCAGTTGCCTCTGGATACCAATTTCCGCCGGGCCGTGTTTGTCGCAACCCTGAACGCCGTCCTGCGGAGTTTGAATGAGGTAGAAGCAACAATCCACTGCAAAGATAAGGAGCCCTCCCTTTGCGCTCAGAAACTGCCCGCCTACCTTCAGCAGCATTATGGCCGGCCCAAAATTGTCTTTATCGGCCTGCAGCCCGGTCTTATCCAGGCATTGCAGAATGCCGGCTTCGAACTGCGCGTAACCGACCTGAACCCGGAGAATATCGGTCAAATCCGCTGCGGCGTACGGATTGACAACGCGGCCGTCAATGCCGTATACGTCCGCTGGGCAGACCTTGTCCTAACCACGGGCAGTGTCCTGGTAAATAACACGTACCAGGAATTGCAGCAGGGCAAGCCTGTCATTTATTATGGCGTAACTGCCGCCGGCCTGGCAAAACTGTTTGGCCTGTCCCGGATTTGTTTTTGCGGACACTGAAAAAGTGAACTTATGGTAACCGTAAAATAATCCGCCCCTTCACAAGCAGGGGCGGATTATTTTGGAGTTAACTTTTATTTACTCGCCTCTTCCACGGCTACGGCAACCGCCACGCTGGCTCCGACCATAGGGTTATTGCCCATGCCGATCAAACCCATCATTTCCACGTGAGCCGGAACGGAAGAAGAACCGGCAAACTGAGCATCGGAATGCATCCGTCCCATAGTATCGGTCATACCGTAGGACGCCGGTCCGGCCGCCATATTGTCCGGATGCAGCGTTCTGCCGGTACCGCCGCCGGAGGCAACGGAAAAATACGTTTTTCCTTTTTCGATGCATTCCTTTTTATAAGTTCCCGCCACCGGATGCTGGAAGCGGGTCGGATTGGTGGAATTGCCGGTAATGGAAACATCGACATCTTCCCGGTGCATAATCGCCACGCCTTCCATAACGTCATCGGTGCCGTAGCATCTCACGTTGGCCCGTTCCCCGGCGGAATATTTAATTTCCCTTACAATATTCAAGGTTCCGGTATAGTAATCAAATTCAGTCTGCACATAGGTAAACCCGTTTACACGGGAAATAATCTGCGCAGCGTCTTTGCCCAAACCGTTTAAAATGACCCGCAAAGGGTCTTTACGCACTTTATTGGCCGATCTGACAAGGCCGATGGCGCCTTCGGCAGCGGCAAACGATTCATGGCCGGCGAGAAAAGCAAAACATTTGGTTTCTTCCCGCAACAGCATAGCTGCCAAATTTCCGTGTCCGAGACCTACCTTCCGGCTATCGGCAACGGAGCCGGGAATACAGAAAGCCTGCAGGCCTTCGCCCAGGGATTCGGCAACCTCAGCTGCTTTCCGCTTGCCTTTTTTTATCGCGATCGCTGCTCCCAGCGTATAAGCCCAGCAGGCATTTTCAAAACAAATGGGCTGAATTCCCCGGACAATGCTATGCACATCGATTCCCTTTGCCTCGCAAATTTTCCCGGCTTCTTCCAGCGACCCGATACCATATTGTTTTAGTACGGCGTTAATTCCGTCCGTGCGTCTTTCATAGCCTTCAAACATAACCATAATTTTTTCTCTCCTCTCCGGCTTATTCGTGTCTGGGATTTATGACTTTTGCCGCTTCGTCAAACCGTCCATATTTGCCGGCGGTTTTTTGCAAGGCTTCGTTGGCGTCCATTCCCTTGTGGATCATTTCCATCATTTTACCGAGATGAACAAACTTGTAACCAATGATCTCACTGTTTTCATCCAATCCAATTTCCGTTACATAGCCCTCGGCCAGTTCCAAATACCGGGGCCCTTTGGCCAGCGTACCATACATGGTTCCAATCTGGCTTCTTAATCCTTTGCCCAAATCCTCCAGACCGGCGCCGATGGGCAGGCCGTTTTCGGAAAAAGCCGTTTGGCTCCGGCCATAGGCGATTTGCAGGAAAAGCTCCCGCATGGCCGTATTGATCGCGTCGCAAACCAAATCCGTATTTAAGGCTTCCAAAACGGTTTTGCCGGGAAGAATCTCGGCCGCCATAGCCGCCGAATGCGTCATGCCGGAGCAACCGAGTGTTTCCACCAGCGCTTCCTCAATGATTCCGCCTTTTACATTCAGGGTTAATTTACAGGCGCCCTGCTGCGGCGCGCACCAGCCTATCCCATGTGTTAAACCGCTTACATCCTTGATCTCTTTTACCTTTGTCCATTTTCCTTCCTGCGGGATGGGGGCCGGTCCGTGATTGGGCCCTTTGGCTACTACGCACATTTCCGCTACTTCGCTCGAATACTTCATCCTATCGCTCCTCTCTTAAATAAACAAAAAACTCCCACCAGTACCAATTTAAATTACCAGTAGGAGTCATTACCGGTTGGCCCGGGGTTATGGCGAACTCCATCGCCTATGCTATTCCGGCTCACCAGGTAAATTATAGCAAATCCCGCAGACCGAAGCAATCATTTCATTCATCGGTCATTAGATCAGCCTGGCAATGCCAATACCGACCCAAGTCGCAAAAAAGCCAAGCACTATATTGAAACCAACATTATAAAACGCCATCCATAAATTCGCATCTTCCAACAGGCGGAATGTTTCATAGCTAAAAGAGGAAAATGTAGTCAGGCCACCGATAAATCCCACGGTGACAAGCAACCGCCAGTAGGAACTTACAATCAAACGCTCCGTAGTTAAGGTCATAAATGCCCCGATGATAAAACACCCCGCCACATTGACCAATAATGTTCCCATGGGAAACTCGGCGCCAAACCGCGCCGCCGCCCACGTAGACACAAGATACCGGCTTGCTGCGCCAATTCCTCCTCCAATCGCTACTACGACGATTTCCAGCATATCGTTCACCTCACTTATAACGTCATCCAGCTGTATCTTTCAGCGTTTCGGCGGTTTGTTGCCATATTTGATCACTTCAATATCATCGATGGTGACCATCCCCTCTTGCAACATTTCATCCAGATACGGCAACAATTTGGCGATATATTCCTCACTGTCCACGATTTCGACCAGCATCGGCAGATCGCTGGACAAATCCACCAGCGTAGCCGTATGGATGCGGCTATTGGCCCCATAACCCATGAGACCTCTAAATACGGTAGCCCCCGCCATATCAAGTTCCTTCGCTTTCTCCACAATTGCGTGATACAGCGCCCGCCGCTTCCAACGGTCACTTTCCCCGATATAAATCCGTAACCGTTTGGCCTGACTTGCAATTTTCGGCACCCCAAATTCCCCCTTTTAACTGTCTTAATTACTTATTCCCCGTTACATTCCCCTAAATCCTCTGTTATAAATTAACAAAAGAGCATGTATTACCAATTGCATTATAGCGGTTCCCGCAGCCATAATCAACGCCAAAAAAATCCGCTCGCCCGCAGTTCCGGTTCGTTTCTTACCGATCTTCTCCATAAGCAGCAGCGCCGGATAAATCGATACGGTGTAAAAAAGAGTATTAAATACCAGTTCGCCCAAAATCAACAGCATGATTTGCTCCTTAACTATAGATTTCTACCAGCTATGAGCTCCACTAAACCGGGGTTGCTACCGCCGCCAACAGCAGCACCAGGAGAAAAACCAAAATGTAGGCCAGATATCCGTAAAGGCGGCCATGCTGGATACCGGCGATAACTCCGGATTTTCTCCGGATAAAACGGAGTATATTTTCATAGGGGCGCATGCTTAATATTTGAGTAATGTTTGTTTTTACTTCCAGGGTTACCGGTATTTTCCCCTCGCCTTTTTGCAGCCGGCGTCGAACCTGAAAATTGGTGAACCCGCTGAACAGCATCCGGTAGGTGTTACTATAGGCAGTTGCTGAATACTGACTGTAAGGACCGTAATACGTATTCCCTCCCAGCCATGGCTTCACGCTTCTCATGGCATAGGGGCGGCGCGTTCCGGTTGCTACCAGCCGGGCCAGAACCGCAAACACAATAAACCAAAGAAGAATGTAGGTAGGAGCAATGCTGGCCGCTCCGTCCGCCGCCGGTTGAAGCACAACCCCCGGCACAGGCAGCCAGTTAAACAGTCTGCCGCCAAGCTTTGGCAACAAGTCCCCCGGGGAACCGGTGTGAAAAACAGCCGGTACAATTTGGCCAACCACATGCAATTTGGGGAAATAACTATCCGTGATTGGGGCTAGACAAGCAACCAAGAAGGTGGGAAAAAAGCCAACCAAGGCACAGAAACCCGCCAAGCCAAACAGCGATAATTTTACGGTTAAGGGAAACTTGATTTTTCCGTCATTTTCCGCTTTATTCCTGGCACCCAAACGGCTACGCCCCGTAAAGATATACAGATAAACCCGTAAAAAGGCGGTAAATGCCAGAGCAGACCCCATTGCCACCATAATAATTGCGAAGACAGAAACCATTTTGCCACCCACCGTTAGACCATGATAGGTCTGAAACAGGCTTTGCAATCCCAGCCATTCTGCGGTAAAGCCACTGAAGGGAGCAACGGCGGCCAGTGAAAGGCAGGCAACAAGAAAGGTGACGGCAATGACCGGCATTTGCCGGTAGAGTCCTCCCAGAGAATTCAAATTCGTAGTTCCCATGGCCTTTTCAATTTCTCCCATAGCCAGAAAAGCCAGCGCTTTGGCCAGGCCGTGAGAAACGATAAGCACCAGCAATGCCAGAAAAGCCAGTCCGGCAAAAGAGTTTTGACCATGATTGGTAAAGATACTAATCAGGCCGATATCCAACAGCATGAAACTGATATTCTCGATGCTGCTATAGCCCAAAACCCGTCTCAAATTGCGCAAGGTGGCGGCATATAAGGCTCCCAGAAAAAAGCCGGTACTGCCGATTAGGAGTAAAGCCAGGGCAATTCCGTCCGGTATTGTCCGGAACCAGTCAAAATAAGCGCGCAATATACCGTAGATTCCGAGATTGACCAGGCTGCCGGCCAGCAAAGCGCCCAGATTTCCCGGCACCACGCTGTAGGCACGGGGCAGCCAGAATTGCACCGGCAAAAAACCGCTCTTTACGCCAAACCCTATAAGGGTCAGAATTACCACGGTCATTTGCATCGCCGGACCGGAAAGCTGAAATGCCCGGGCTATACTGGTAAATTCCAGCGATAAACCGGTTCTTCCCAGCAATAAAATAGCAATCACGAGCGCCAGAAAGCCAATTTCACCGGCTACAATGGTAAGATACGCCGCCATTCGGACATGCCGCTTTAAATTGTTGGTCAAAACATAGCAGAAAGCAGTGATAGACATTCCTTCCCAGGCAATCAGCAGCGGAATTGCATTTTGCGCCGTAAGCAATAAGTTGGTGAAAAAATATTGGGCGGCAACCGATACAAAAGCCCACGTACCGGTCCCATAAAGCGCTTCATTGCCGCGTTTTGCCCCCACACTGTAAAGCGCCGTTAAAAACCCGATGGTTCCCAGCAAGGTGAGAAAAAAGGCGCTCAGCTGGTCCAGCTTCCATAACCACAGCCCGGTGGGCCAGATCTGCCCCCAGGCGCCTAATGCCAGACCGTTACCGGCTACCAGCCGGTTGATCCCCAAAAACACATCGAGAAGACAAAATACGGCAAGAAACGACCAACCCATCACTAAATTATTTTTTCTGACGATTGCCCACACCAACCCGATTGTAAAAAAGCCTGCCGTTGTAAACCAGAATAACCCATTCACGGATCACACCGCCCTTCCATTTTGCTTAACCGCTGTCAAAAGCCCGTTAAGCAGCGCATAGGGATTCGGGGGACACCCCGGTATTTTTACATCTACCGGCAAAAAATCCGTGACCGGACCGGCAAACCGTTCGCTGTTTTTAAAAAGACCGCCGCTTAAGGCGCAGACGCCGGTTGCGATTACAATACGCGGCCGTGGCATGGCCTCATAGGCTTCCAGTAAAACCGGCCGCATCGGCAGGGTAACGGCTCCGGTTACCAGTAGAACATCCGCATGCCTGGGGGATGCGGTAAAAAAGATTCCCAACCGGTGAAAGTTGTAGTACGGGTTAGACAACGCCGCGATTTCCGACTCGCAAGCATTGCAAGACCCCGTATCAATGTGGCGCACATGCAATGACCGGTTAAATAGGGGCAGGAGCCCTTTGACCGCTGTCTTTTCGCGCAGGATTTCCTCCACCGGCGCCTTGGCGTTGCCAATATCAGTACGGTCGGCCCGGTCCAACCGGCCGGGGCTCAGCACCCCTTGCGGGCAGACTTCCATACAGACACCACAGCCAATGCAATTGTCAGAGTTGATGTTTATGGTTCCTGTTTCTGCCGTTTTCTCCTGAATCGCTCCGGCAGGGCACACGTCCCGGCAAGTCCGGCACTCACCACACGGCCCGGTACTGACCGGAATCCGCTGCCAGCCGGCATGTTCCCCGGAAATATTCTTTCCTGCCGGGTAGGACACGGTGGACCTACCGCTGGCGATACCGCTTCGCAACCATTTTGCCCACATAACTTTCCGCCTCCCTTTCTATCGGTCGCAACTGGCCACGCTCAGTGCAAAGCTGGCTTCAATAATCGGAAAATCGGTCTGAATATTTTCATTGGCCGTTGCCAGCCCAAAAACCGGCCAATTGCTGCCGGAAGCCGAGCGTATATTCCAGAAAGCAATGTTTCCTTCCCTGTCTATATTAACAATATGGCTGGTCCTTCCACGGGGAGATTCGGCCAAGCCGTGCCCCCATCCCGTCGGACTCGGGCAGGGAGTCCCTGCTCCGCTTTCCCGCCCCCACTCCGGTTCCTCCAAAAGGGAAAGCAAAAACTGAATGAGGTGCAACGATTGGGTCCATTCTTCCACCCGAACTCCAAACCGGCTAAAGGCATCCCCCGTTCCCTGGCGATTCACGGCAATCGACCAGTTGCCCCACTCAGAACCCTTGTGCCGGTAATTGAGCCGGACATCACGCCCAATTCTGTTGCCTCTTGCCACGGGTCCCACTAAATCAAAAGCCCGGGCCCATTCTTTTTTTATGATTCCGGTGCCTTTCAGCCGGTCGACAAAAGTCGGCGTCATTTTTAACAGGGACGTAAATTGTTCAAACCGCCGGGCAATGTCTTGCAGCTTAGTTAGCAGAGAACCTCCCTGCTGCGTCCAATTTACGCCGGAATCTCCATGAATGCGGACAGTGCTCCGTAAATACCGGGATCCGCATAAATCGGCATTCAGCCGCAGCAGTTCCTCTTTAATCCTGGCAAATTGAGCCTGCCCGACGGTCATTCCCGTAGCGCCTGCCAATTGGGCAAGATCACCGGCATGATTGTACAGACGTTCCATTTCGCCGAGCAGCACCCGTTCCTGCTCCTGCCGTATTGTGGCCGGACGGCCCAGGGCCTGTTCGATGGCCCGGGTAAAAGCGACCGCGTGAGCCACGGTGGATGTCCCGGCCACCCGCTCCGCCAGCAATACCCCGTACCCCGGCTTCTTTCCCCTGCCCAGAACCTCTACCTGCCGGTGTTTATAAAAAAGCTGGCTTTCCAGAAACATAATCTGTTCTCCCAAAATATCAAACAAAAATAACAGAGATTCCGTTACATCGCTGCGAACCGGACCAAGCGGCAAATGAAAGGTGCCGGACCCATGGGCAACACCGCGAAGCTCCACCCGTTCCGGATATAACAGCGGACGTAAGTCAGGGTGATTTTCGATAATACCATCCGTTTGGTCGTGAATTTCCCGCTCCGGCCAAAGCAGTGCCGGCCATACGGCAGCCAGGGAATCAATTCGGCCGCCGCCGGGAATGATGGTTTTCAGCCATTCACAGGTCCCCTGCTTTGGCTCTCCGATAACAGCCAGGATACTCCAAGCACCTGGACTCTCTTTTAGAACTGTGTAATGAAACAACTCATATTGACCGCTGCTTCCCTTCCGGGCAAGATTCTCTTGAAATTCTACCGGAGAAAGTTCCTGGTATGGAATCATTGCGCTCATTTTCCATCGCCTCCTCTACTTGCCGAAATACAGCATTTGCTGCAAGAATACCGGCAAAATCGTCCCCATAGTCAGAGAAACAAGCAAATGCACCAGCGGCGGTACTACAGTCCGCCAGTTTTCCTGAACGGTTGCACCATTGCCGGGATTTGCCGACGGACGTCCAAATACCATATTCAGCGCATAGCGCAGGAAGTTGGCAAACAGGATGGCCAAAAAAATCACCAGGGTGATGCCCAGCCAGGTAAATCCACCGTTGAAAGCACCCAGCAAGATCAAGAGTTCACTGATAAATAGGCCGAACGGGGGAGCTCCGGCAATTGCCAGCATCAAAAGAATCAATATAATCCCGGACCATTTCAAAGAATAAAAAACACCCCGTACCTTTTTGATTTCTGTTGTCGCATGATTAATAATCAGATTTCCCGATAAATAAAACAGACCGGGTTTGATTACGGCGTGGTTAATCATTTGCAGCAATGCGCCATAAACGCCAAGCGGCCCTAAAGTATAGCCCAAAAGGATTAAGCCCATATTTTCCGTGCTGGAATAAGCAAAAAGCCGTTTATAGTCCCGTTGTACTCCCGTCATGGCCACCGCTACAATTACGGTCAGGAGTCCGACACTGCGCAATAAGAGCGCCGCAAATTCCTGTTGCCCCGCCGCGGCCATAACATCATAGAATCGTAATATGCCATATAAGGCTACATTAATTTTAATTCCGGACATCATGGCACTGATGGGGGACGGGGCCTGGCTGTGGGCATCCGGCAGCCAGGTATGCAGCGGAACCAGGCCGGCCTTGATCCCGTACCCGACGACAATTAGCGTAAATCCCAGCTTCCGCCATAACACGGGCATGGCGGCCCCGTTATTTAATAAAAGCTCCCAGGTAAGGTGCGGTCCCGCACCTACGATAAAAATCAAGGTTCCCAACAGGGAGGCAGCCCCACCCACTTCCATCATCACAATGTATTTCCAGGTTGCTTCCACCGTTTGCCGGTTGCTCTCAAAATCTACCAGAAACACGGCCGCAAGAGACGTCGCTTCGATCAATACCCATAACCAGATTACATTATGAACCAAAGGAACCCACAACATGGTGGCATAAAACAGCATCAACAGTTTAAAATATTGAGAATGCCGTTGATTGGAAAGGGCGTAGCGGTCAGCAGAAAAATTCAGGTAACCGGTCGAATACAAAATCGCCGTTAAGCCCACGACAGCCACAATACCGGTGATAACAAGACTCAGCCGGTCCAGACCGCCTGCTCCGGCATAAAATCCGGCCGCAGTAAATCCGGGAAATACAATGGAGCCCACCCAAAGAAGCATTACCAATACGGCAGCCGCTACAGCAACCCATTCCCGGGTCCGCTGCCACGGTAAAAACATCAGACCAAACGCGATAGCCGGAATTACGAAGAAGAATCCGGTCAGCATCTTCTCACCCCTTTAAGCTGGTTAATTTATAAATCGAATGTTCTTTGATGCGCCATCCTATAAGATTTACCAGGATGGTTATAGACAGTGCCGCCCACAATACGGCCAGATAAATCGCTGTTTCGGGAAATACGGTGATTCGGTCTAACGCTTCAATTAGTAAAAGATCCGCTGCGGTATCCGCCGATAAAAGGCCGAAAAGCTGTTTACTGGGGTCGTATTTCAGCATGGCTATGCTAATGCCCAGCAGCAACAATCCGAGGGCCCCGCCGACTAGAGTGCTTTGAAATACATAATTTCCTATTACCAAGCCAAGAACTGCTAAGAAAACATAAACTAATACGGCGAACTGGGCACTGAAGCGTTCTCTCATGTTCCGGTCATTCCACCAGTCCTTGCTAAGAATGGCGCGAATCAGGACCGGAATCGCAATGAACCGGATTGCCGCCATGGCAAACCAGCCGGACCAGGCCGCCGCATCGGCCGAGAAATAAATCTTCGCGAAATAGAGAGCCAGCACACACCCCATCTGCAAAACATATCCGGTCAGGGCCAGTCTGGTTTCTCGGACCATGCCGATCCAAATGGTAAATAAAATCAGCATGACTACCATCCAGAGAGAAAATAATTCCATATTTTTACCTCCCCATCTTTAGGCTGTGGCCACGATTTGTAAAATAATAGCGAACAGGGCGATTCCTCCCGCCGCGCCAAGATATTCACTGATCCGCAGCAAACGCAGTTTTCCCATGGAGGATTCAATCCACACAACGCAAGCGTTTAACACTAAAAATTTTAAAAACAGGCTAAGCTCCGCCCCGGCGACAGCCACCCAATTTCCTGCCGCCGCCAGACCCCAGGGTCCGAAAATGACATTCATCAAAATAACTCCCAGTACGAAATATTTCATGGCCCCGCCCCATTCAATCAGGGCAAGGTCCGGTCCGCTATAGTCATAAAGCCGGTTCGCACCAATCATGGAAAATTCATGATGAGAAGAGGGATTGTCTATAGGGATTCGTCCGGTTTCAGCCAGAAATACCATAAAAAAGGCCGCTATAAGCAAAATATGAACCGGGGAAAAAAACATTCCGGCCATAACCTGATTGACTACATAGGGAATGGTAGAATGAGCGGTATAACTGACACAAAGAAGGATAAGCAATAAAACGGGCTCGACATTCATCGATACAAAGCGGGCCCGGGTTGCACCCACCCCGGCGTACGGGCTGCCGCCGGCAGTCGCTCCCAGCAGCAGAAAAAAACCGCCGAGGCCCAGAATAAAGCCGCCTGCCAGCATATCCCCCGCAAAGGCCATATAGAGCGGAAATGCGGTCAATACCGGAATCAGCATGGTTACAATTAAAGGAGCGGCAAAATACACACAGGGAGCTGCGCAATAGATCCACCCTGCTGATTCGGGTCTCACCCTCTCCTTGTGAAATAGCTTCCATAAGTCCCAGTAAACCTGAAAAATACTCGGACCCTTTTTCCCCTGAACAAATTCCTTCCAGCGATTCAGAACTCCCTTAATTAACGGCGAAAGGAACAAAACAGAAAACAATTGAAAAATTTGCAACAGCATTGCTTCCGCAAGTGAATGAACCATGTAATTCATCCTTTCTTAGTTTCATGTTTTGCCAAAATAATAGACTCCTGCCAATGCTATCTGCCATCAGTAGGAGTCATTACCGTGGATACGGACTTTATGGCGAACTCCAACGCCCCGAACCAAATGAAGGTTATTTATCACCCCCCTAAATAAAAACAGACTCCTACCACTTACGTGGTAGGAGTCATTACCGCCTGTGCGGATTTTAAGGCGAACTCCATCGCCATAAATAAAAACAAAATGACCCGTGTAGGCATAACAAAAACGCCTACAGGAGTCATTATCGTCAATGACGTTTTAAGGCGAACTCCATCGCCCCAAGCTCAAATTTTAAACTTATTATACCAGGAAGGTTTGAACGCCGTCAATCAAAATAATCAAAACTGCGGTTCCAGCCCCGTCAATCGGGTTCGTAAGCCGGCTAATTCCCGGCGTCTTTCCAGTATCCGTTCTTCCCCCTGATTTTTTATTTCCATCCCGGCCTGAATGGTTGCCAAAACATCCTGCATGGCTTCCTCCAAACAATTGTCCAGTTCCCGCTTAAACGTCCGGATGCTGTCCGCGGCCCGGCTGCTTAAATCATACCGCAGACGTCCGCAGTTCATACTGACAAGTTCGTGAATTTCATCCAGGCAGGAATTCAAAAAGATCTTACCGGCCAAGGAACGGGGCAGAAAGCGGTATTTCCAGTCACCTAAACTGAAAAGTAACGTATTAGGAATTTGCGGCAAAAAGTACAGGCTGCTTTTCGGACTTAGCGTAGTATGGCTGGCAATGGTTTGACAGGGAACCGCAAACAAACTGGCGGCCAGTTCCTTAATCTGCTGCAGTAAGGCATTGTTTTTCTGTTCAAACCGGCTGATGGTTGCCGCCAACCAAGCTTCCACTTTCTGTTCCTGGGATTGCCGGACCTGGTCAAATTGCTGCAAAATCAGGCGGGAAAGAACCTGCCGGGTTTCCGGCAGCAATTGCTTCAGTTCCCTGTTATTTCTTTCTTGCCAAAATTTCTGCAGTTGCTGCCGGGTTGTTTGGGTTGTGGCGCTTTCAAAATCCTTCATCTCCATAAGTAACCGGTCGTTAAACCGCTCCAATTCTCCCTTCAGCAAATAGGCCAAATCCAGCTTTTCTCTCTGGATGGCGACAAAATGCTCCTGCAGGGCCGCCAACTGACTGGTTACTTCTTTTACCGGCATATCCAGCACCGAATTTTCTAAATCAACTTTTAATACTGCTTCCCGAACCGCCTGCTTAGCGCGAAAAGCTGCCGCATCCAGCAGAGTCCGCTGCCGCTCCGTCCTGACGAAGGTTGCCAACGCCTGTTGAAACTCCGGAAACCGGCTGGCTGTTATCAGACGTTCATCCTGGTGAATCGTCCCCATTAACGCCTGTTTCGCCGAAAGGAGATATACCGTTTCAACCTCAAAACCGGTTTCCCGTTCGATTATGGTTCGAGAAAATTCTATGGATTGCTTTCGTTCTGCTTCATCGGCCAGATCCATTTTGTTGAAGACAAAAAACATCTTTCGCACATGCTGCCGGATCGTTTGCAAAAACCGGCATTCCTCCTGGCTGATTGGCGGCTCGACCGATAAAATAAAGATGCCGGCGTCTACTTGTGACAAAAATTCATGCGTTGTATCGCTATTATTCTGGTATACAGAACCGATTCCCGGTGTGTCGATCAATTGAATTCCCTGTTGTAGCAGGGGTGACGGAACCATGATTTCTACCTGTTTAATCTGTTTTTCGTTGCCCGGGTTGCCGGCTTCAGTAATGTATGGCGAAAGATTGCCAAGGTCGATTTCTTCTTCCCGCCCGTCAATATAAATGGCCCGTCCGGCTGGAACTTCGCCGTAGCCAAGGACGGTAATGATGGATGTCAGGGGAACAACGGCCGAAGGTAAAACTTCTTGTCCCAGCAGGGCATTGACCAGGGTGGTTTTCCCCCGCTTGTACTGGCCTAAAACGGCCAGATTGAACGTATCCCGGCCCAGACGGTTAATCTGTTCCATGATTCCCCGCAATAAAGGCGCCGGCACCCGGAGGTTTCTCAGTATGCCGGCCAGTTCCGCCAACGCTTGGACCATGTCCGTTCCGGTTTGATTCTGCTTGTGGCTTGTTTCCATATCAGTCACCCTTTGCCGCCCGGACTGCCGCATTAAACCGTTCCAAGGCGGTTTGCTGTTCCGGGGAAAACAACAGTTGAAGCTTACCCGCTTGCACGGTGACGCTCCAAACTAATAATCCCGTAGCCGGGTCCGGCTCAACCGCCAAGGAATGAAGCCTGTGCAGCGGGATATACTGCCAGATTCCACCATACTGGCTGCTTTGGCCCTTGAAAAAGAATTTTTTCGCATCCGCCTCTTCATCCTGAATCAGAATCAGTTCCGTATCCGTCAGCATGAGTAAATGGGCACTGGTCAGTCTTTTGTAAAAAAAGATCATAACCTTCTTGCCGATTGCCGGCTGATAGACCGTCTGGAGCATACTTTGTCCCGGCAGCAGGGCAAACCGGGAATAGTTCATATACTTAAAGTCAATCGAAACCAAATAGTTTAGTTTCTTCATTTCCTCCTGATAGTCGGCATGGCCGGGCCGGACCAGCTTTTGCCGGACACTCTGCACAATCGTGTTAAAGAGCAGATCCATGACCGTATTGTATTCCACTTTAAAACCGGCCGTCCGTCCGTCACAAGTTCCCCGGACCGCAATCCAGGAATACAGGAGAACGACCCCCTGTTCGATACAGTCAATGTCTTCTAAGGCGAAACGAACTTGGGTCACACCGGTTTTCGTCTTCTCCAGAAAATAAATCGCGCCGTCTGTTAAGCAGGTTAGTTTCGCATTGGTCCGGTAAGAACCCCAGCTGTCCGGAGGAGAATATACAATATGGGGAAAGGGTTCTAACGCCGGGACAAACTCCCGGAACACCGCCGGTATTTGGTCGGGTGACGTAACCTTCCTGGCCCAAGCATCCGTATCAGAAGGCATATTTTCTCCTCCCCTTATTAATAAATGAGCCTACCGTTGATTATCAGAGATTATCAAGGCAGGCGTCTTACATGCCCCACAACCAATGGAACACGTAAAAAACTCCTACCAGAATTCCGGTAGGAGTCATTACCGCTTTTACGGATTTATGGCGAACTCCATCGCCCATTGCTTATTTTTATTATATTCGCCGCGCTATGCCGGCGTCAACCTATATTTGCCTGTACGTAAATATTGAATTTCCCTGGCCTTCAAAATCAGGATTGACGGCGGCGAAAGCGGGCTGTTATAATGAAACTAACTTACAAGGCGATGGAGTTCGCCTCAACCCGTGCTACGGTAATGACTCCTACTACTCACAATGAGTAGTAGGAGTCTGTTTTTTTAAAGGAGGTGCTTCCCCCTTGGCTTTTCACAGTATCCTGTTTGTTAAAACGGAAGACGGCGTCAGCAGTGAAAGCGTGGAAGAACCCGGCTTTTTCCCCGATTTAAATCTGGATCAAATTATCAGCGCCATCACCTTCGGCAAGGAGGAATACAATTTAAAACCGTTTTTCTATACTTCCCTGCACGATCCCGACGCAGTCAAATACCGGTATGAGATCATGCAAGATCTTGAAAATGCCGTTCTGTTGGAGAATATAAAAGCATTTGCCCGGAGAATGCGCGCCATGCTGCGTCATCTAAACCTAATCAATCAGCTTTCCTACCGCTATAATAAAGAAGGCTGGTTCCTGACGGCGGTGGATACTTATTGCGAAGCCGTTCAATGCCTGGTGCAGGACTTAACCGCAGCAGACCTTGCGTCACACGGGCTACTGGCCTTTCGTGAATATCTAACAGACTACGCCCAATCCGAAGAGTTTACAACGCTTTTTACGGCAACGGAGCAGCTTAAAGCGGATTTGTCCACCGTAAGCTATTGCCTGCTCATCAAGGACAGCCGCATTACGGTCCGTAACTATGCAGCGGAAATTGACTACAGCGCCGTCGTGGACGAAACCTTCGCGAAATTCAAACAAGGCGCGGTGACCGATTACCGGATCAAACTTGCCACCGATACGGGCCTGAATCATGTGGAAGCGCAAGTACTGGACCTGGCAGCCAAGTTGCACCCCGAAATATTTTTAAGGCTAGATGATTATTGCCGGAACTACAGTCATTTTGTGGCTGAAAAGATTAGCCGCTTTGACCGGGAAATCCAATTCTATGTCGCCTACCTGGACTATATAGCAACCTTTAAACGGGCGGGCTTACCGTTTTGTTATCCGCAAATTTCGGACCAGTGCAAAGAAGTCCATAATTATGCAGGATTTGATCTGGCCCTGGCCCATAAACTCCTTGCCGAAAATGCCCGGGTCGTAGGTAATGATTTTCAACTGACAGATAAGGAGCGCATTCTGGTCGTGACCGGTCCGAATCAGGGAGGAAAAACAACTTTCGCCCGCATGTTCGGCCAGCTTCATTATCTGGCCGGTATCGGCTGTCCCGTTCCGGGGCGGGAGGCACAACTGTTTCTCTGCGACAGGCTCTTTACCCATTTTGAAAAAGAGGAAGCGATTGAGAATCTCCGTGGCAAACTGGAGGACGATCTGGTCCGGATTTATCACATTCTCAATCAGGCCACGGCAAGCAGTATCATCATCCTAAATGAAATTTTCACTTCCACCACCCTAAAAGACGCCGCGCTTCTGGGTAGAAAAATCATGCAACGAATCAGTCAATTGGATTTATTATGCGTTTGTGTAACTTTTATCGATGAATTGGCCGCTTGCAGCGAAAAAACCGTAAGCATGGTTAGCACGGTCGCGCCGGAAAATCCGGCCAGCAGGACTTATAAGATAATAAGAAAGCCTGCCGACGGACTTTCTTATGCCATTTTCATTGCCGAAAAATACCGTCTTACTTACGATTGTTTAAAGGAGCGCCTCCAATTATGAAAGCTTTCCTGATGTATAAAGACCAGGATTTCGATCTGCAGCAGGGCTTACCGGCTAATGAGCAAGCATTAACCCAGGACCTCGAATTAAACACGCTGTTCAACGCCATGGCCCTCGGCGACCAGTTCCTCTTCGATGTGGCCAGAAAAGCCATTTTATCCGGATTAAGCGACCTGGACGCAATCCGGTATCGCCAGGCAATTTTGAAGGATTGTCTGAAAAATCCCGCTGTCGTCAGAGAACTCTACGCTATCGCGGTAGAAACCATTGAGAAAAAAAGGCAAAAATATTATTTTGGTATTTTTACCCGTTATCCCGCCGGGATCTTGCATAGTGCGCTGGAGGCACTGCAAATGCTTCTGGATATGCTGAAAAGGCTTAAGCATATCGCCGATACACAGGCTGCCCAATTTGAATCGGAGGGGTTCACCGCGTTTCTTGCGATGCTGAAGCAGGAACTGACTGACGAATATTTCACCGGCGCTCAACAGCATCTCAAAGAACTCAAATTTCGTGACGGAGTTTTGCTTAGCGCCGAATTGGGCAAGGGAAATATAGGCGCCAATTATGTCCTCCGTAAATCGCCGGATAAAAAAGAGAGTTGGCTGCAGCGGTTCCTGGCCAAGAAACCGCCTGCTTATACGATTGAGATTCATGCCCGGGATGAAAGCGGCGCCAGATCCCTGTCGGAATTAAGAGACAGAGGCATTAACCTTGTGGCCAACGCCCTCGCCCAGTCCACCGAACATATTCTCAGTTTTTTTACTCTGTTGCGGACTGAACTGGCCTTCTATGTCGGCTGCTTGAACTTACACGGACAACTTGTTCAACTGGGAGAGCCCATTGCCTTTCCCTTGATAGCGGAGTCCGGCGAGCATAAATTTTCCTGCCGGGAACTGTACGATGTCTGTCTGGCGTTAACCCTGCAGCAAAAAATTGTGGGCAACACGGTGCAGGCGGATCATAAAGACCTTGTTATCATTACCGGCGCCAATCAGGGCGGCAAATCAACCTTTTTGCGCAGTGCCGGCTTATCCCTGTTGATGATGCAATGCGGTATGTTCGTACCGGCCGGCTCCTTCTGTTCCAGTGTCTGCGACAACCTGTTCACACACTACAAACGGGAAGAAGACCCAACCATGACCAGCGGAAAACTGGATGAAGAACTCGGCAGAATGAGCGATATTATTGATAAATTGTCGGCTAATTCCATTGTGCTGTTTAATGAATCGTTCGCCGCGACCAATGAACGGGAAGGCTCGGAGATTGCCAGGCAGATCCTTGGTGCGTTATTGCAAAAACGCATCCGGGTTTTCTGCGTGACCCATTTATATGAATTTGCCCACGGCTTTTATGAGCAAAAAAAGGAAACGGTCCTTTTTTTGCGGGCGGAAAGACAAAATGACGGGAAACGGACTTTTAGGCTGGCCGAAGGCGAACCCCTGCAAACCAGTTTTGGCGAAGATTTGTATATCAATATATTTGGCAGCAGATGATAACTCCTAAGAGGATGGTGCAGCATGACCATAGAACCTACTTCCGAAACTCCTGCCGGGATTGCGGACGGCGCAAACCCGTTAGCTGAAGTCAATCCGGATCTGGAAAAGCTACGGGCCTACACGCAGGCCAAACTGGCGCTGGCGGAGCAACTGCGCATTGTGCGCGAGGCGTTGGCAGCCCTTGGCCGGAACCGCGGCGAAGGGCAGTGCGAAGAACTATTGGTAAAACTGGCCGAAGACCGCTTCACCCTGGCAATGCTTGGGCAATTCAAACGCGGCAAGAGTTCGCTCATGAATGCCATTATCGGGCGCGAACTCCTGCCTACCGGTGTACTGCCTCTTACCTCCGCTATTACGGTGCTTAAATACGGGCCGGCGGAGCGGCTGGCGGTAAATCGTGAAGACTCGATTTTCCCGGATGAATTGCCGGTTTCCGCCCTTGCCGGTTATGTAACGGAAAAAGGAAATCCGGCCAATCGCCTGAAAGTGAAGACTGCCTGTGTGGAATTACCGGTGCCGTTCCTGCGGCGGGGAGTCGAATTCGTGGATACACCGGGCGTTGGCTCGGCAATCACGTCCAACACGTTAACTACCTACGAGTTTCTGCCGGAATGCGATGCCGCACTGTTTGTTACTAGTGTCGATACGCCGATGACCAGTGTGGAATTGGCGTTTCTAAAAGAGATCCGGCAATATATGGACCGAATTTTCTTCGTGGTCAATAAGACCGACCTCGTAACAGATAACGAGCGCGACGAAATTCTTAAATTTATAGCCGAAGCGGTCCGCGAACAAACCGGCCTCAACCCTATAAAGATCTTTCCGGTTTCCGCCCGCCTGGGTCTTGCCGCTAAAACGGAGGGTGATGCTGTGCTTTACGAACAAAGCGGCCTCAAGGTTCTCGAAGAAGCGCTGGCATCCTTTCTGTCCGGGGAAAAGACGGCCGCTTTCCTGGGCGCAGTGGCTCATAAAGCGTTGCAAATTCTGGATGAAGAAACGACACAAGGCACTTTCGGCAAAGCTGCTTTAGAAGCCCGAGCCAGTACGATACAAAAGGAAAAATCCGCCACACTTCCCCGTGACCCCTATACTGCCGCAGCGGCAGTGAAAGAGGCAAGAAAAAAACTGGCGGCATTGCATGCCGGTATCCTTCAAGGCCGCATGACAGAGGCGGAAATACCGGAAGTCCCGCCGTCCAGCACAGCTCAAACGGATCCGGCAGTGGTAACTGCCCAAGATGCGCCAATGCCTGCGGCAGCAAATATTGCGGCGGATTTACAAACAAGAGGCTGTCCGGTTTGCCAATATATCACGGGACAGGCCGCAAAGTTCTTTGCCCATTGGCAGTACCGGCTCAGCACGGAGGAGCAGGCCCAGGCGGAATTTGCCGCAGAACTAGGATTCTGCCCGTTCCATACCTGGCAGTTGCTGGCGGTCTCCTCCCCCCACGGCGCCTCCGTCGGCTATGCGCGGCTGGCTGACGAGGCTGCCCGCCGTCTGAAAGAAATAATCGCCGCCCCCGCAGCCAAAGACGGGATGCGGCGGTTACTGCACGACTCCCGGAGCTGCCGGGTTTGCGGCCTTCTGCAACGGGCTGAGGAGGACTATATCCGGCGTCTCGCCAGATTCATTAGCGAGACCGCAGGCCGGAACGGGTACCGCCATTCAGAAGGAGTCTGCCTGCGTCATCTCGGCATGCTCTTGAGCACCGTTACCGCCGCAGAAACCCGCGAGTTTCTTCTCACCCATGCCGCTCAACGTTTTGAAGAAGACGCGGAAGATATGCGCAGTTATGCCCTAAAGCACGAAGCGGTCCGCCGGGCATTGCAGAATTGCAACGAGAAAGACGCCTACCGGCGGGCCGTTATCCGTATCGCCGGCGGCCGGAATGTATACCTTCCTTGGGAGGAAGACGGAAAAATATAATCCCCCACGACCGTGGGGGATTATATTTCTAAACTTGAAATTTACCGACTGCTTCCCGGAGGTCCATTGCCAGTTTTGCCAGCGCCTGGCTTGATGCAGCGATTTCCTCCATGGAGGCCGATTGTTCTTCTGTTGCCGCCGAGACTGTCTGGGTCTCTCCCGACGCCTTTTTGCTGAGTTCATCAATTCGCTTTACCGACCCGACAATCTGCTGGCTGCCGGCAGCCATCTGCTCAATGGCGGCGGAAATTTCATTGATTTGTCCGGATACCTGCTTTACCAGCGCCGTGATCTCCCGGAAAGCTTGTCCGGAGATGGTTACGACTTCCGTTCCTATTTTTACATCTCGCGTGCCGTCATTCATCGCCGTAACCGCTCTATTGGTATCGCCCTGAATTTCACTAATCAGGTCCGCAATCTGTTTCGCCGCCTCCTGGGACTGTTCAGCCAATTTACGCACTTCATCCGCCACTACGGCAAAACCGCGCCCCTGTTCTCCGGCCCGGGCGGCTTCAATGGCGGCATTCAGAGCTAATAAATTAGTCTGACCGGCAATACCGGCAATGGTATCTACAATCCGGCCTATCTCATTCGACCGTTCGCCGAGTTTGGCTACAATCCCGGCGGAAGCCGTTACAGTCTGCTCGATATGGCTCATTTGGCTTACCGCTTTATCAATCGACCGGTTCCCTTCATTGGCTTTATTCGCTGCTTGCCCTGATTGTTTGGCTACGTCCTGGGCGTTAGCGGCAATTTGCTGAATACTGGCCGACATCTGCTGTATTATAGCGGAAGTATCGTTTACCGCAGCCGACTGATCCGCCATCCCGTGAGCTACATCCGTAATGGAACCCGCCACCTGGCCGGCGGCCTGAGCCGACTGGTCGGCACTGGCCGTTAACTCTTCCGAAGAAGCAGCCACTTGCTCGGTAGAAACATTAATCTGCTTTAGCAGCGCGCGGATACTGTTTCGCATGTCTACCAGCGCATCCGCCACTTGACCAATCTCATCCTTTCGCCTTACCTTGCGCGGTTTATCCCGGAAGTCCCCGGCGGCAAATTCTTTACATGCCGATACCATTGTAGTTAATGGTCTGGTTATGCTTCCCGTAACAAACAATCCGCCCAATCCTAATATTACAAACGCCAGGAAAAAGATGCCTATCATGATGTATTTCGCTTTTTCGAAGGCCGTCTGGTTATCGACATCCATTTTATTGGATAACTCCGTATAATGATTGCTAAGCTCAGTGATCTGATTTATATATTCCCGCTCCACCGGATCTACACTGGCAACATATAGTGCATAAGCTTCCGCATTTTTATTCTGCATTGCCAGATCAATTACTTTGGTCCTGGCCTCCAGATATCTTTGC
Organism: Allolucifera butyrica; assembly: GCF_900476375.1. Classification (GTDB taxonomy): domain Bacteria; phylum Bacillota; class Negativicutes; order Sporomusales; family UPPP01; genus Lucifera; species Lucifera butyrica. The sequence goes on from NZ_UPPP01000133.1 coordinate 152,387, forward strand.
CTGGATGTTTGCACTTGAGAAAATAATTTTTTCGCCTTGGGATCTAAAGGTAACTTTCCAATTTTGTCAAGATCATCCTTTATTTTCGTCGCCCTGTCCTCAAGAATTTGCTGCAACTCTTGATTTTTACTATCATCTGTTGTAATCATTAATTCCATGATGGCTGCATTTGATTTCTCTACAAAGGTACTTACTTCATTTAAAGTCTTGACAGGAATCAGCCGTTCGGCATACATAGCGTTCATTCGGGTATTAGACTGCTGCAAATAATAATACCCCGTATAACCAATAAAGCCCAAAGCGAGAAACGCGATCAAAGCTAACAGACCCAGTTTTCGGACTACTTTCATGTTGTTTAAAAAATTCAAGAAATAACTGCCCTCCTTTAAAATTTACATAATATGTACATATTATATTCTACATATTTCGATACTTTTTGACAATACGCAACATGCGATTATTGAAAATATTTATAAATAAAAACCCCCACCAAAGTGAGGGTCGGAAATGCTTTGAGTTCGTTTAACCGGATCCAAAGCCTGTTTAAATGAATCGACTTATAGTCCCGGCGGCGGACCATCGGGATCCTGCGGCGGTGGCGGCGCCGGTTTGTGATGATGCCTAGGCGGGTCCGGCGGCGGCTGGGGCGGTGGATCCTGTGGCTCCGGCGGCGGAGAATCATCGCCGATGGTTACTTGCCAGCTTAAATTTGTCAAAGGGTGCTGCCCGGCCTGAGCGCTTACCGTGGATGCAAAGCCCAGAACAAATAAGCAAAGCAGCATTACTACTATTTTTTTACTCATTTACATTACCTCCTTATTTACTTAAATTGTATTGTTCTACTGTTACAAATTTGTTACAAATTTCTAACGAAATTCTAATAAATCGCCAAAAATCCGGCAACCCAACCGGAATCTGCCGGCCCAAAAAGATAAGCCCTCACAGAAATAAGGGCTAAATTGAAGGAGATTGTGTCTGTTTTTTATTATACTGGCATTTTGTGACAAAAATGTGACAAATCCCCCCATTTGTAGTAAAAAATTTTATCAACGAAGATAACGAAAACCTTGCTTATTGGGAAACATCTTCTTCGTGCAAATTCTTCAGTATCTTATAGGCTATATCGGGATAGCTCTTTCTGAATTTCTTAAAATAATGATAAGACAAGACTAATATGTTGGCATCACTAACGGCTACAACACTGGACGGATGGGTGGTCCGATTTTCTAAACCATTGGCCCCGCAAACCTGGCCCGGCCAAATCCTGCCCTGCAAAGATGACTGTGCCATTCCGGACAACAGGATGATCAGTTCCTGGCTGGCATTGCTGCCCATGGTAATATAGTCACCGGCATGACAATGAACAATGATGCCGCAGGAATGCAAAAATAGCTTGGCTTCCGGAACGGATAAATCTTTTAATGGTGCTATGACTTTATTAGGTATATCTCCGAGGTATTGACTAATAATAGACCACAATGTATCTGGCGAGGTAATCTGGCTATTCACGGTGGCTTTAATTTCGGCAGAAAATTCCGAATTAAACCAATCGACGGCTTTGCTATTTTGTGATGCTCTTCTAGAAGCAATTGGAAATAAGGGAGACCCCACTGCCCGTAGATACTGAATATCATCTACCACCATTACGAAATTATTCTGTGGGCCAAGATTAGGGTCTAAACTATTATTATCAAGACGCTGATTCCCAAAATACTCGTACAGTGGAATCAGATGAAAATTGCAATTAATAAAAGCAAACTGTACTTGATAATTGCAATATAATTCATAATGACTTGCCATAAAAAATTTAAGAATCGGTGAGCTGCGATATTCTGAAGCGATCATACCTTTTGAAATTACCGCAAAGTTAGGATCATCCTTTTTATCATAAAATGTTTTAAATTTATCCATTTGATAAATTTGTACTACATCAGGTGGGAAATCTGTTAATTTGCCAATATTCGTTCTTGCTGTGGCAATAAGGGTCGACCCCACCTGAGCATAAAAAAGGATGGCCCATTCGTCCATTTGATCATATAAAAGCTTATTTTTCCGGTCAACTGAAATAAGATTAAAAGCTACTTCATCAGCATAAATGGTATAACGAAAGCGGTAGATTTCTCTTTTTTCTTCGGGTGTCGTGGCAATACCAATTTTTATTGGTTCTTTGTTTTTTGCAAATGAAGCTAGGGTTACAATGCTTTTCATTAACTGCGCTCCTTACAATGATTATAGAAAAAAGTATATTACCTTTTCCACTTACTGATTTGCCGTATCCGGCGAAATAACCGTGGAGTAAGACGACTGAACTTGCCTATTTCTAGGAAAACAAAAGAAAAAAGTAGCTCCCTCGTTTACTTTTCCTGTAATCCAAGCCTTACCACAGTGTCTTTTTAAAATTTTTTGACATACAACAAGTCCTATACCCGTTCCTTCAAACTCATCAACAGAATGAAGTCTCTCGAAAATTTTGAAAAGTTTATAAGAATAACGCATATCAAAGCCTGCCCCATTGTCTTTTACCGAAATAATATAGTCGTTCTCATTTTCAGCCGAATCTACTTCAATAAACGCTCGTTCCCGGTTGCGGGTATATTTTAAAGCATTGGTAAGAATATTGATGACCAATATTTTTATCATAACAGGATCGCCATAGATATCAGGAAGATGCTTTATTGTGAAAACTACCTGTCTTGAAGGCTGAAGTTTCATCAATTCTTCGTAAACCTCGTAAAACAAGGATTCTAAATTAATTAATTCTACATCCATCTCCTTTTGTGACATTCTTGAGAGTTCCAGTAAATGGTCTGTAATATTAATAACATCTGCTGATTTCTTTTGAATATGCCGGAAAAACTCTTTTCCTTTATTGTCAAATTTGTCAGAGTAGTTAAGTTCAATATGTTTAGCAAGCTGATTGATTGACAATAATGGGGATTTTAAATCATGAGCTACGGAATGACAAAAATGATTGAGTTCCTGGTTGCTTTCTTGTAAAGATTTTTTCTCATTAATTAAGTCCGCCCTCGTCTTCTCAAAATATACCAATAACGTGCCCGAAGTAATGATGAAACGTAATATTCCACCTATAAGGCTGATCCGCCAAGGCAGTTCATTGTCATAAGAAAAAAATGGGGTTACGAACGTTAAAATACTCCAAAGAATAAAAGCGCCCCCAGTGATATACCTGCCCAACCCACATGTGTTAATATTAATAAATACTTTACCTACATAAAAAAGCATAACGGTAGCAAAGCAAGACAGCGGAGCTAGTTTATAACCTGCTGATAATTGCATAATGCCGGCTGTCATACTAAAAACAACAGCTGCCACAGCACCATATAACCAGTACTTTTTAAGAGGTTTATTAATAAAGATATTAATAGCATAAATAGTTAGGATAGCCCCGGAAAGATAAAATATTTGATAGGCGATAAAATTGGCTATTGAATTCTTCCAGTTAAAAAATCCAGAATCAAAAAGGGCAATTCGCGAAAAGAAAATAATCCAGCTGATAATCCATAACCCCATATAGCGTTCACGATAAAGAGCATAAAGATAAATATACACAAATAACATCGAAAGTGTCCCTGCAATCGCGCCAAATGTCGATAGCTCAAAATAATCCATATTACTTGGTTCTCCTTCATAAAAGTTCATAAAATTACATTCTGATAGATAAAGGAAAGTCCTCCTAATTTGCAATAATCTGCAATTTAAAATCCAACAAAATACCTTTTTAGACAACATCTATAGAAAAATGGAAATTTTTGTGATACATTAACTAAAAAGACTCCTATCACCTGTATAATCAGTAATGCTAATGCTGTGCTGGAGGTATACGGTATGCATAAAGTTCTGATTGTCGATGATGAACCGTCTATAATCAGTATGCTTAGAGACTTTCTGGACTGGAACTCATACGGTTTTGTTGTTGAAGATGAAGCCCATGACGGAACAGCGGCATTAAAAAAACTAGCTGCAGAACACTTTGATCTGGTAATTACTGACATAAGAATGCCCGGTATGGATGGAATCGAATTTCTAAAAGAAATTAAAAACATGAACTTAGATTGTTGTTTCATGATAATGAGTACGTATACCGACTTTGAGTATGCCCAACAAGGCATACGTCTTGGCGTATTCGACTATATAATTAAACCGATCGATTCAGAAGTCTTAGGTGAAGTTCTGAAACGGGTCAAGAAGCATTTAGATGAAAAAGAGCTGCAAAAGTCCAGGCTTGAAGATCATCTTAATTTTTACTGTTTGAAAAACCAGGAAAAAAAACTTACGAATCTAATATTAGCAGGCAACTATGATGTTCTTGATGAGGCAGTGCGTATCTGCCTGGAATTGGACAAGTTAACGGACCACGACTTATATAAGACAAGCCTGCTGGCGGAAGGGCTCCTTCAGAATCTAAGTGAGGAAATTGACCGGCATTTTCCCTGGCTGGCCAACTTAAAAAAACCGGCTTTCGACGATGCCTTGAATAATGCAAAGTCTCTCAGTGACCTTAAGCTGCGGTTCCTGAGCTGTATAAGCATTATGCTGAATACAATCGTGAAGTTTGAACTGCATCATTCGAACAGTCTGGTAAAAAAGGCTTGCTGCTATGTGATGAACCATGTTGAAGAAAATATTACCCTGGATAACCTGGAAAAAGAAATACACATTAGCAAAAATTATATCGGTAAACTATTCAAACAGAAAACAGGCTGTAATTTCGTTGATTATGTAACAAAAGTAAAAATGGAACACGCCAAATATCTTTTGGGAACCGGCGATTATAAAAATTATGAAATAAGCGAAAAGCTTGGTTATAGCACCCCGGACTACTTTTGCCGCCTGTTTAAAGAATATACGGGCCATACACCGCTCGAATTTCGAAAAATGGGTACATAATCCATAGCAGGGCTCAGGGCGCAAACAAACCAGCCTGAAAACGATCTAAACTGAGCCAAAGCAGTCCGCCATATTACATGGCAGACTTCTCTTTCTTTTGCTCAAGATTGAGGTAAAATAATTGTTTTTTCCGGTTTATTTCCCGGGACGATAAATCTAAAATAAGGAAGTGTAAATATTTAACAGCGAGGAGGTCCAAAGGAAAATACATATGATACTAAGTGATAAAACGATTAATACCCAATTATTTATGCAATGGTTGCAAGTAATGGCGACAGATATGGAGCGGCATCACGGCGATCTCTATTTCGAGGGAGCGGCAAAATCCTATCATCTTACCCTTCAAATCTTGCAATCCGGCTTATTTGATAGAAAAGAAAGCGAGAATGCCTGAGTTACTTTAAGCAGTTTAGTCAAATGTATTCAAGAAAACCCTGTTAACACTTAATTTTTTATTCGGTGTTAACAGGGTTTCAATTTTCCTTACGAGCAATAGGTCTGCTGTTAACGTCTAATACCTGCAAAAAGGAATTTCCGCGCTCAAGAATGAATTATACATTTATCCTTAACAATGGAGATTAAAATGAAGAAGAATATAACTAAAATACTAGTATTCATGCTGCTCTTGCTGTTTCCGTATAACGGTTCGTTGGCTGCGGAACCGGATTGTGGCTGCGATGCCGTTAGCGGCCCCTTATACAAAGGATTTTCCCTCTCACAGGATACAGGCTATTTTGCCAGGGAATTTGATAAAAACGCGGCATCTCCCGGCCTTGATTGGACCGGCGATTCCGCCGAATGGCTTACCAATGCCAGCGCAAACGGCTGGATAATAGAGACATCACCGGAAAAAGCCAAGGCCGGCGCCTTGATACTGGGGCAGGATTCTACCGGGGTATGGGTGGGTATCGTCCGCAATGCCGCCAATTCTACGGTTAGCTACGAAGCCTTCAATGAACAGGATCAACCGGTTCTCTTTGTAAAAGATGTCAGCTCCCTGAGAAAATCGTTATTAGGCTACATTTATCCGGCAAAACAACCACGGTCGGACAAAACCGCCCAGGCCATCCGCGGTAATCCGGCGGCGCCAGTTACGGTCGTCGAGTATGTTGATTTTCAGTGTCCCCATTGCGCCCGGGCAAAGCCGGTTGTGGACCAGGTCCTAAAAAAATATGGCGGCCAGGTCAAACTGGAATTAAAACACAGGCCGCTTGCCGTTCATCCTTTCGCAATACCCGCCGCCCGGACTTTTCAGGCTCTCTACAGCCTGAATACGGCCAAAGCCTGGCAATTTTACGATCTGGCTATGGCCGAACAGCCTGTTTTGAAGACAGGCGCCGCAGGACTGCAAACTTTGGTAAATAAACTTGGCCTGACCCCGGAGGAAAAAATCCGGCTCAGCGTTGATTCCGCCGACACAACGCTTTACGGAGGGATCGCCGCCGATATTGCCGAGGCAGACAGCCTGGGGCTAAAAAAAGTACCCGCTTTTTTCATTAACGGCATCCCGTTGAAGAAGGATAACTCGGTGAATGATTTTTCGCTAGTAATCGATCCTCTGCTACGGCCGGGTCGGAACAACTAAAAAAGTAGTTTTTTGGCTATAACAATAATAAAGCCCTGTGCCTTCATTCCAACTGGCGCAGGGCTTTTAGGTATAAACGTTAAATTTCATCAGTTTTATCGTTCTCAGTAGAATTATTGTCGAATGACGCAGACTGCAAAAAGTGGTATAACAGCCTTTTCGGTCTTTCTAATCCGTTTCCCTTATTTGACGCATAGTTTCTCTCGCCTGCCCAATTGTCAGCGGTAAAGGCAAGGAACCTTTCATCCCGTCTTTCCTTAAAATTTCCGTCAAATGAGCAACACGCGGCAACCGGAGATTATTCTCACGAATTAAGTCAACCTCAGAAAATACTTCCCGGGTCATTCCCGAAAGCGCAATCTTTCCCTGGTTCATGACATAAATCCGGTCGGCCAATAATGGCACCATATCTACATCATGGCTCGAAAAAACTAAAGTTATATGTAAATTATGGTTGATTTCATTCAGTAATGCGATCAATTGGGCAACTCCGCGCGGGTCCAAAGCGGCAGTGGGTTCATCCAAAACCAGTACTTCCGGCCGCATGACCAAAACTGAGGCAAGGGCTACCCTTTTTTTCTCCCCGCCGCTTAAATAGCATGGGTTTTTGTCTTCGTATCCCTCAAGACCAACTACCTGTAATGCCCATTTTACGGATTTCTCAATTGAACCGGCGGGTGCGCCTAAATTAACCAAACCATAGCTTAATTCCTGCTTAACGGTTGGAGAAAAGAGTTGATCATCCGGGTCTTGAAAAACCATTCCCACCATACGGCGTATCGTTTTATAATTTTTCTTTTCTACCGGCAGTCCATTAATTTTAACTTCCCCCGAACTTGGCGTCAGCAAACCGTTAAAAAGTTGAAAAAGAGTTGATTTCCCTGCCCCATTAGCGCCTAAAACGGCCACCCTCTCCCCGGCGGAAACTTGAAAATTAATATTTTCCAATGCTTTATTTCCCCCAGGATATGAAAAGTTAACATTATTTAAAGAAATTGTTTCCACATAAGTTCCTTCTTTTCATCGATTTATTCAATATAGTCAAATAGCAGCAGACTTAATAGGGCAATCCCTAAGCCAAATCCAATCAAAAAATCAGCCAGGTCAACCTTTTGAGAAAAATAATCCGGCGCAGCCGCAGTCTCGTCATAGCCACGGGATAACATCGCTTTATAAATGCGAATACTCCGCTCTAACGCTTTGATCAATACGTTGCCGGCGATAACTCCCGTGTCCTGAATCTGCCGGAACCAGGAACGGTCTCCAACACCGCGGCTTAATTGGGCCCGACGGGTAGCTTCCGCCGTTTCTTTTAGCAGAAATACATAGCGATAAATCATTTCCGCCAAATCAATGATTATACCCGGAATCTTTAGCATACGCAATGTTGCCAGGATCTCCGCCATGGGAGTACTTAATGATAAAATGGTTGCCGTCGATACAGCCGTCAGGATACGTAAAAAAATCAGAAACCCCGTATCTAATCCCTCTTGATAGAGAGGAAAACTCAGATTCAATATGGTAATTACGCCAATTACCTTGTGTCCCTGCGTAAAAAGCAAATCGAGAAAGACTAACCAGGCAATGCCAAAAGGCAATACCATTCTGCGGAAAAGAATGTTCCATGAAAAGGGCATACCCGCATATAGGATGATTGTTACGAATAGCTGGCCGGCCACTAAATACCAGTGCCGCAGTAAAACCGAGACAAAAATAGCCGCCAGCAAAATACAGGTCTTTACTCTTCCATCAATACGGTGAATTGAAGGAGGATTCCCGGCTATATCCAAATTCATATTATTCAATCCTTCTGTTCCGCTTTTTCCGAAAGTTTTCGCCAATTGTAGCCAATTATTAACCCGGCAAAAAGATTGGCAACGGAAAAGGCGCTGACCTCGGAATCGCCTGGCAATTCAATAAACGGATGATGTTCTTGCTGCGTGGTCCGGGAAGCCATGTCATTAACCAGGCCGTCTGTTCCCTCCCCTTTCATTCCCGACAGATTCATATAATAAGCAGAGCCGTAAATGAAAAATAACAGGACAAACATTACGATCAACATATTTCGCGTAAAGCTATCGAACCAAGCGACCTTTTTTTTCGTTTCCATAATCTTCACCTACATTATAATTTTTTCGTATCGCCTTGCTTTATATTCCCGGCGGAAACAAAAGCAGGCAGCAAATCCGGACGCCGAGTGATAATAGCCTTAAGAACCGTGGCGGTAAAGATGGATTCCGCGATCGCTATCGGGACCTGCGTAGGGGCATAGCCGAGGAAAAATATCATCCATTGACTCGTTAACGAATGATTTCCGTGTAGGCTCTGCGCCAATTCAAATGCGGAGACCAGATAGGTAACGAGGTCCCCGACAAAGCCTGCCACACCGGCGGCTAACCAAATCGGCGCATGGCCCGCCCGTAACGCCTTCCAGCAAAAATAGCCGGAGAACGCACCCGCAATCCCCATGGAAACATCGTTGGCGCCAATTGTGGTGATTCCGCCATGACCTAAAAAGATGGCCTGAAAAAACAAGACAATCGCTGAAATTACGGCTGTCGCAAAGGGACCGACGAGAATGGCGGCGAGGGCGGTCCCAGTGGGATGAGAACAAGAACCCGTCACCGGAACCGGAAAATGGAGCGCGGAAATAACAAAAACAGCTACCCCGACCATAGCTAAAAAGGGCTTGTACGCGAGATTCTCCATAACCCGTCTTTTTATCTCTTTTATCCCGGGAATAATAAATACAACCATTACCATATACCAGAATCCCCAGGCCTTGGGCTGTAGAATACCGTCTTCAATATGCATAAATTAGCCTCCAAAATACATTTAAAATTCCATAAAAAAATCTCTACCACTTCGTGATAGAGATTTTATATTGCATCCATACAAAATCCCCTCCCCATCGCTCGTAGGTAAAACGGTGATTATAAAATAGGCAGTTCTTCTGACTTAGGATCATAGCATTCCTGCGCCTTCCCAAAACCATAGTTCCAGTGACATAAATGCAGGTTTACTCCCCTTTACAGCGGCGGGACCGTGTTGGCTTCGCACCAACTTCCCTATTAAGCCCGTAGGCACCTATCCTCACGTTCTTCAATTGTCAATTTTAGTATACTAGCCTGGTTTTAATTGTCAAGCACATTTCAAATCTCGCTATAAGTTTTTATTTAGAAAACGGTGTCATCCTCCACCGCTTCATCATACAATATGGTAAAAGAAACTTACTTTCCATAAAGGGGAGTAGCTAACGGGGGTTTCTCCCGTAAGTAGAATCGACATACTGGCGAAAGCCCGGTTCTACTGGCAGCCGTTCTGCTTTAGCGAGACCTTTATTTCCACCTGTTTTTCGGCTGGGAATAGAGGTCTCTTTCGTTATCAAGAAAGACCTTAAGGGTCTTTGCTGTCCCACAAAAAAATTTCGCAAGCTCTGTCGATAGACTGTTACTATCTAAGACCTTGCGAAACTACAAATGAAAAGGAATGATCAGGCTTGCCCGGTAAAAGTCAGGTACAACAAAACTACATTCAGCGCCACAATTATGCCCACGATCCCCCAACCGAACCAATTCGTCAATCTGCTATTTTTAAATCTTCCCATAATGTCTGCTTTATTCGTCAGAACCATCAATGGGATAATAGCCGCCGGCAGAGCAAAACTTAACATAACCTGACTATAAACCAGCGCTTCCATCGGATCCATACCCGACATCAAAATTGCTAGCGCCGGAACCATCGTCACCAGGCGGCGAATGGTAAGCGGAATGTCAAAACCCAGAAAACCCTTCAGAATCACTTCCCCGGACATTGTTCCCACCGTAGAAGAAGATAAGCCGGACGCCAGCAGCGCCAGCCCAAAGGCTCCCGCTGCCATATTTCCCATCAAGGGTTGCAAGGTCATATAGGCTTTCTCAATGCCATCCACATCGATCCCGTTGCCGTTAAAAACGGCAGCCGAAACCACTACCATGGCGGCGTTGATCACAAAGGCAATATTCATGGCAATAAAAACTTCCCACTTAGCCATTTTGAAATGATGTTTGCAGTCTTCCAGGGATTCGGTCCGTCTTGGCTGAACAAGTTGGGAATGCAGATAAATAACATGGGGCATCACCGTTGCGCCCAACATGCCGACCGCAACCAGAATGCTATTCGAATTAAGCATTGGCACCGCAGTATGATAGACGACTGCACTCCAGTCCGGGTTGGATATAAACATCTCCCAAACGTAGGCAATGCTGATTACCGCCACTAAAACAGTGATAATCCGCTCAACAATTTGCTGTCCGTATTTCTGCATATAACAGATAACAAACGTAATGACCCCTGTTAATGCAGCCGACCACATTAACGGAATCCCGAATAAGAGATTAAATCCCAATACTCCCCCCAGAAACTCGGCAAGGTCGGTAGCCATAGCCGCCACTGTGGCTATCGACCAAAATACCCAGTTCACTGGCCGGGAAAATATCCGGCCGCAATGCTCCGGCAGGTTGACTCCCGTGGCAATTCCCAGTTTTGCCGATAACGTTTGCACGAAGATTGCCATAATATTGCTCCAAAGAATAACCCAAAGAAGATCGTAAGCGAATTGTGATCCACCGGAAATATTGGTGCCAAAGTTCCCCGGGTCCATATAAGCGACACTTACGACAAACGCCGGGCCTAAATACTTTAGCAGCCCCTTTGCCTTTTCTTTGGTTTCACCGGCTTCACCCGGTATTGCCGGCGCCAGCACCGATACATTGGATAAAACTTGTTCTTCTCTCATGTATAGCCACTCCCTTGTGCAATTCTGTGGATGTTAGTCACAGCTAAGATACAATATGTAGAATTTTAAATAATGGTACTTTGTACAAAAAACTTAATTATATGTTGAGACTCATATAGTTATGACAGAATTTTAATCTTAATAGTAAAAGACCACTAAAAAATTTATTTTAGTGGTCTTTTAAATGGTAAGCGGCTATATCTTATCTATAAGTCAGCTAATAAATTAATTTTCCGAACGGTTAATATTTTACATAAGGAGGGGAGAATCTATGTTATCACCCAGTTTAGAAGACTATTTGGAAGAAATTTATCGTTTTCTTTTACAAAAAAGCACGGTGAGGGTTACTGATATAGGCCGCAAGCTTAATGTAGCAGTCCCCTCGGTTACAAGGGCGCTCGGAAAACTGAAAGCTCAAAATTATATCATATATCAACCGTACGAACAAATTAGCCTTACCGAAAAGGGCAAAGAATTAGGCAAATTCTTAGTTAACCGCAATCAGATAATACAGGATTTCTTAACGCTGCTTGGAGTCGCCTGCAACGTAGCGGCGGAAGCAGAAGCAATTGAACATTATCTTTCCGTATCCACGATTGAAACTTTTCATCGTTTGGCAGATTTTTTAAGGGAAAATCCTGACTTGTATATAAAATTGCAAACTTATTTAAAAAAAGAACCGGCTGATAAGCAATAAGAAAAAGAACAACCACCCTTGGAAGGTAAAGTGCCCCCTGTCAAGTAGACAGTAAAAAAACAAAAATTTTTATGATGCCAACTGAATTATGGTTGGCATCATTGTTTATGCAGCTGTACTCAAAAGATACTGTCTGTACTCTAGCGGAGCCATACAGTTCAGTCGCTTTTGATAACGATGGTTATTGTAGTACGATATGTATTCACTGATTGCATCTTCCAACTCATCGTATGAACGGAACTTTTTTAGATAATACATCTCTGATTTCATCATTCCCCAGAATGCTTCCATGGGACCGTTGTCTATGCATCTTGAAACCCTGGACATGCTTTGTGTCATCTCTGCATCAACAAGCTTTTTATGAAAAGTCTTACTTGTATAC
>NZ_UPPP01000033.1 GCF_900476375.1 Allolucifera butyrica
GTCGAGTAGAAACGCGCCTTGCGACGCGCAACCCTCACAGAACCGGACTTGCCCTATTAAGGCATCCGGCTCTTCATAGCAGCATTTACTTACGTCTAGC
>NZ_UPPP01000051.1 GCF_900476375.1 Allolucifera butyrica
AAGTATACGTACTGTCGAAGGAAGAAGGAGGCCGTCATACGCCGTTCTTCAATGGATACCGTCCGCAGTTCTACTTCCGGACGACGGACGTGACCGGAGTGGTAACGCTGCCGGAGGGAGTAGAAATGGTAATGCCTGGCGACAACATTCAGATGGCAATCGAACTGATTACGCCGATTGCCATTGAAGAGGGCCTGCGTTTTGCTATCCGCGAAGGCGGCCGTACGGTTGGCGCCGGTGTTGTAACCGCTATCAATGCGTAGAATAGGTTTTAATCTGGTATGGGCGGCCTAATGGGTCGCCCCTTGCCAGGGTTTTTAGGCCGGATGGGGATTCGGCCGCAAGCGATGACGCGGAAGGTTGCCTTTGTTAAGAAGGGGAAATTTCCGCGGAGAATGTCCGTTCAGAGAAACTGGGCGATAAGGAGGAAACACAATGGCCAAACAGCAAAAAATCAGAATTCGCCTCAAAGCGTATGACCACAAAGCGCTTGACCAAAGCGCCGTTAAAATTGTTGAAACTGCCAAAAGAACCGGAGCAATGGTTTCCGGCCCTATTCCACTTCCCACCGAGAAGAATATTTTCACGATTCTACGTTCACCCCATGTCAATAAAGACTCCCGGGAACAATTCGAAATGCGCACTCATAAACGTCTTATTGACATCCTGGAGCCGACCCCGAAGACGGTGGACGCCTTGATGCGTCTTGATCTTCCGGCTGGTGTGGACATAGAGATCAAGCTGTAGGAGGAGGTGCAATAATGGCTAAAGGAATTTTAGGAAAAAAACTGGGTATGACGCAAATCTTTACACCGGAAGGGAAATTGCTTCCTGTTACTGTGGTGGAAGCGGGACAATGTGTTGTCCTGCTGAATCGAACCGTTGAAAATGATGGCTATAACGCAGTGCAATTGGGTGTAGGCACTGTTAAAGATAAAAAAGTGACCAAGCCGATGAAAGGGCATTTTGCAAAAGCCGGCGTGAAACCTGTTAAATTTATCCGCGAAATGCGCCTGCCCGGAGCATCTGATTATACGGTCGGTCAAGTGGTCGGACCGGATGTTTTCAGCGACGGCGAAGTAGTTGACGTAACCGGCACCGCAAAAGGAAAAGGCTTTGCCGGCGGAATTAAGCGTCACAATTTTAAACGCGGACCGATGGCTCACGGTTCCAAATCACATCGCGAACCTGGTTCTATAGGACCCAGAATGAGTGGCGGCGGCGGTAAAGTATTTAAAGGAAAAAAACTCCCTGGTCGAATGGGTGGGCATAAAGTTACTGTGCAGCGTCTGAGCATCGCCAGAGTGGATGCAGCCCGCAACCTGATTTTGATCAAAGGTGCTATTCCCGGACCCAAAGGCAGCTATGTTGTCATTCGGAATACGGTTAAACCGGGAAAATAGAGCCGTGTGTTCGGGCGGTAAACTTCGAACATCGAAAGGAGGACGTGTTATATGCCTAAAGTAGCAGTATATGATATTAACGGCGCACAAACCGGTGATATCGAGTTAAACGATAATGTATTTGGCGTAGAAATTAATGACGCTTTGGTGCATCAGGCGGTTGTTATGCAACTGGCCAACCAGCGGTTGGGCACAGCGGCTACCAAAACCAGAGGCCTGGTACGCGGTGGCGGCAGAAAACCATGGAAACAAAAAGGTACCGGCCGGGCCCGGTCCGGTAGCATTCGTTCCCCGTTATGGGTGGGCGGTGGCACCGTATTTGGTCCTCAACCCCGCAGTTATGCCTTTACCATGCCGCGTAAAGCTCGCCGGCTGGCAATTAAATCGGCGCTGACAGCCAAAGTGCAAAATGGAAATTTGGTAGTACTGGAAGACGTTCAGTTCGCCGAACCGAAGACGAAAAATGTGGTAAAAATGCTGGATAATCTCCAGTCGACTGATAATAAGAACCTTATTGTGGTTGCCAATGTGGACGACAATCTGAAAAAATCGGCGCGTAATATTCCGGGCGTAAAGACGATCGACAATTTAGGGCTGAATGTATACGACATTTTGTATCATGATAAAGTGTTTGTTACCAAAGATGCGGTTGCCCGGATTGAGGAGGTGCTGGCGTAATGGCAGTGAATCCGCGTGATGTATTGATCCGCCCGCTAATTACCGAAAAAGCTACCAGTCTGATGCAAGAAAATAAATATACCTTTGTTGTAGCGCCGAAAGCCAATAAAGTGGAAATTCGCCAAGCTGTGGAACAAATCTTCAAAGTAAAAGTTTTGGCGGTAAACACCATCCGGGTAATGGGGAAAACCAAACGGATGGGTCGCTTCGAAGGCAAGCGCCCGGACTATAAAAAAGCCATTGTGAAGTTGGCTCCCGGCGAGCGTATTGAATTCTTTGAAGGTGTATAATCGTAGGCTTCAAGAAAAGGAGGGACACCAATGCCTGTAAAAAGTTTTAAACCCTATGCTCCGGGAAGACGGTTCATGACTGTGGCCGACTTTTCCGATATTACGGCGGACCGGCCGGAACGTTCGCTTGTTGAACGCTTACAGAAACATGCCGGACGTAATCAGCAGGGGCGCCTGACCGTTAGGCATCAAGGCGGCGGCCATAAACGTCTTTATAGAATTATTGATTTCAAACGGAATAAGGACAATGTTCCGGCCAAGGTTGCAACCATCGAATACGACCCCAACCGTTCGGCCCGTATTGCTCTGCTCCACTATGTAGACGGGGAAAAGCGTTATATTTTGGCACCGAACGGATTAAATGTCGGTGATGTTATCATGAGCGGTCCCGAGGCCGATATTAAAGTGGGCAACGCACTGCCGATCCTCAAGATTCCGGTAGGTACCATGCTCCATAATATTGAACTGAAAATCGGCAAAGGCGGTCAATTAGTCCGTTCAGCCGGTGCCGGTGCTCAATTGATGGCTAAGGAAGGCGACTATGCACTCCTGCGGCTGCCATCGGGCGAGCTCCGCAAGGTACATGTTAACTGTAAAGCAACAATCGGCCAGGTAGGTAATCTGGAACATGAAAATATCTCTATTGGTAAAGCCGGTCGTTCCCGCTGGATGGGTATTCGTCCTGCCAACCGCGGTGTAGCCATGAACCCGATTGACCATCCGCATGGCGGTGGTGAAGGACGTTCGCCTGTCGGTCGGAAGCATCCGGTCACACCTTGGGGCAAACATGCGATGGGAGCGAAGACCCGCCGCAATAAATCTTCAGATAAGATGATTGTAAAAAGACGGACGAAATAACCGGCTAGAGAAGGGAGGCTAATCAAGTGTCCAGATCCATAAAAAAAGGACCTTACGTTCATGAAAGTCTGTTGAAAAAGATTGATGCCATGAATGAAAAGAACGATAAAAAGGTTATTAAGACCTGGTCGCGCAGTTCTACCATCCTTCCGTCCTTTGTGGGACATACCATTGCCGTGCATGATGGACGCAAACATGTACCGGTTTATATTACGGAAGACATGGTTGGACATAAACTGGGCGAATTTGCCGTGACCCGGACTTTCAAAGGTCACGGTTCGCATACTGAACGGTCGACATCACTTAAATAGTATCGAGAGGGGGGTTACGAATGGAAGCTAAGGCAATTGCCACGCATGTTCGCATTGCGCCCCGCAAAATCCGGATTGTAATTGATCTAATCCGTGGTAAAAGCGTGGGAGAAGCGTTTGCGATTTTAAAACACACCCCTAAAATAGGGAGTGAAGTCGTGGAAAAGGTGCTCAAGTCGGCTGTCGCCAATGCCGAGCACAATTATGATATGAACTCCGATAAATTGTATGTTGCTGCTGCTTACGTTGATCAAGGCCCGACCCTGAAGCGTATTCATCCGCGCTCCCGTGGTCAGGCATTCAAAATTTTGAAACGGACCAGTCACGTAACGGTTGTCGTTGACGAAAGATAACGAGCGAAAGGCAAAGGAGGGAAATTGTAGTGGGTCAAAAAGTTAATCCGCATGGTCTTCGTCTCGGTATCATTAAAACTTGGGATGCTAAGTGGTATGCCGATAAAGATTATGCTGCAAATTTACATGAGGATATCAAAATCCGTAAGTATTTGAAAGAAAAGCTCTTTGCAACCGGAATCTCCCGGATTGAAATTGAACGGGCGGCTAACCGGATCAAAGTGACGATTTCCACGGCGAAGCCCGGCATGGTGATCGGTCGTGGCGGCTCCGGCATCGAAGAAATTAAAAGAGGTTTGAAAAAACTGACTGATAAACAGATTGATGTAAGCATTGCGGAAGTGAAACAGCCGGAACTCAATGCCACCTTAGTGGCGGAGAACATTGCCGCGCAGTTGGAAAAGCGGATTGCATTCCGTCGTGCCATGAAACAGTCTGTAACCCGGACTATGCGTATGGGCGCAAAGGGAATTAAAGTAATGGTTGGCGGCCGCTTGGGCGGAGCGGAAATAGCCCGGTCGGAGGGATACAGAGAAGGGAGTATTCCCTTGCATACACTGCGGGCCGACATTGATTATGGTACTGCCGAAGCCCACACGACCTACGGCCGTATTGGCGTAAAGGTGTGGATATATAAAGGTGAGGTTCTGCCGGAAGCTAAAAAGACCGCTGCCGTTACCGAAGGGAGCGAGAAATAATGCTGATTCCGAAAAGAGTAAAGCACCGGAAACAATTTCGCGGCCGTATGAAGGGTAAGGCAAACCGCGGCAATAAAGTGGCTCATGGCGAATACGGACTGGCGGCGCTGGAGCCGGCTTGGATTACCAACCGTCAAATCGAAGCAGCCCGTATTGCGATGACGCGTTTTATCAAACGGGGCGGCCAAGTTTGGATTAAAATATTTCCCGATAAGCCGATTACTGCGAAACCCGCTGAAACCCGTATGGGTAGCGGCAAAGGATCGCCGGAGTATTGGGTTGCTGTTGTAAAGCCGGGCCGGGTTATGTTTGAACTGGCCGGCGTTCCGGAAGAAGTGGCGCGTGAAGCCATGCGTTTGGCGGCGCACAAACTTCCTATTAAAACGAGGTTTGTCAAACGGGAAGAAACAGTCAATGAGCAAGAAGTGGGTGGTGAAGTAGATGAAGGTTAAAGATGTTCGTGAATTAAGTGCAGCAGAGCTCGAACAGAAAGTCGCCGGACTCAAGGATGAGCTGTTTAACCTGAGATTTCAACTTGCTACCGGACAACTGGAAAACCCGATGCGGATCCGCGAAGTCAAAAAAAGCATCGCCCGCATTAAAACCATCCAGCGTGAGCGTGAACTGAAAGCCGATCAAGCGTGACGGGAAGGAGGCTATAGGACGTGACCGAAAGAAACGAGCGTAAAATTCGTATTGGTAAAGTGGTCAGCGATAAAATGCAGAAAACAGTGGTAGTGGCTGTGGAACGCCTGGTACAACATCCACTGTATGGTAAAGCAGTTAAAGAGACTGTGAAGTTTAAAGCCCATGACGAGAATAACGAAAGTCATATTGGGGATACCGTAAAAATTATGGAAACTCGTCCATTGTCTAAAGACAAACGCTGGAGAGTCGTTGAAATTGTTGAAAAAGCAAAATAAAGTGACTCCCAGTATCGTAAAGGAGGGATAAGGATGATTCAACAACAGACCATACTGAATGTTGCTGATAATACCGGTGCGAAACAAATCATGTGTATTCGGGTACTGGGCGGTTCTTACCGCAAATATGCCAATATCGGCGACGTGATTGTTGCAGCAGTGAAAGATGCTTCTCCTGGCGGAGTAGTGAAAAAAGGCGATGTCGTCAAGGCTGTTGTGGTACGTTCGCAAAAAGGCCTGCGCCGTCAAGACGGTTCCTATATCCGCTTTGATGAAAATGCCGCAGTTGTAATAAAAGAAGATAAAAGCCCCAGAGGCACGCGTATCTTTGGTCCGGTAGCGAGAGAATTGCGGGAAAAAGATTTTATGAAGATTATCTCGCTAGCACCGGAAGTAATCTAGTTTAAGGGGGTGTCCGGATTGGCAGAGACGAAGAAACTACACGTCAGAAAAGGCGATACGGTAGTTGTATTGTCCGGCAAGGACAAGGGCAAAAAAGGCAAAGTCATAGAAGCATTGCCGAAAAAAGCGAAGGTTGTTGTTGAAGGTGTAAACAAAGTTAAGCGCCACACCAAAGCAAGTCAGAAAGTGCCCCAAGGCGGCATTGTGGTAAAGGAAGCACCTCTCGCATCCTCCAAGGTTATGCTGGTATGCCCGGAATGTGACAAACCGACCCGCATTCAAAAGACAGCACTGGCCAGTGGAACGAAGGTGCGTGTTTGTAAAAAATGCGGTGAATTTATTGATAAAGACAAGTAATCTCGCGGAAAGGAGGTAACTCTACGTGGCCAGATTAAAAGATAAATATTATAATGATGTAGCCAAAGCGTTAATGGAAAAGTTTGGCTATCAAAATGTGATGGAAATTCCTAAAGTGGAAAAAGTCATTCTCAATATGGGCGTGGGCGAAGCAGTCGGCAATCCGAAAGTTTTAGATGCAGCAGTCAATGATATGACCCTTATTGCCGGCCAAAAGCCGGTAGTAACACGGGCGAAAAAATCCATTGCTGCTTTTAAAATCCGTGAAGGTATGCCGATCGGGGCCAAAGTTACCCTGCGTGGTGAGCGGATGTATGAGTTTCTGGATAAACTGCTTAATGTTACGCTGCCGCGGGTACGTGACTTCCGGGGCGTGAGTCCCCGCTCTTTTGATGGCCGGGGTAATTACACGATGGGCGTGAAAGAACAGTTGATTTTCCCGGAAATTGAGTACGATAAAGTGGATAAAATCCGGGGTATGGATATTATCATTGTTACGACTGCCAAAACGGATGAAGAAGCACGGGAACTGCTCAAATTAATGGGTATGCCCTTTAGTGCGTAAAAAGGAGGGACACTTGTGGCCAAAAAGGCTTTAATTGAAAAATGGAGTCATGCACCCAAATTTAAAGTACGCCGTTACAATCGTTGCAAAATTTGCGGTCGCCCCCATGGGTATATGCGCAAGTTTGAAATGTGCCGGATTTGTTTTCGAGAATTAAGCTACAAAGGGGCCATTCCAGGGGTCACCAAAGCTAGCTGGTAGATGAACAGGAAGGGGGTTATGTTCAAATGGTAATGACCGATCCTATTGCTGATATGCTAACCCGTATTCGCAATGCCAACTCGGTTTATCATGATAAAGTTGAGATTCCTGCCTCCAAAATGAAGCAGGCTGTCGCTCAGATATTGAAAAATGAAGGCTTTATCAAAGATTTCGAGATGATTGCCGATAACAAGCAGGGGATATTGCGGATTAGTTTAAAATATGGTGCAAATCGTGAAAAAGTAATTACCGGCATCAAACGGATTTCTAAGCCCGGTTTGCGTGTATATGCTAAGAAAGAGCAATTGCCGCGTGTTTTAGGTGGTTTGGGTATAGCGATTATATCCACGTCGAAGGGCATTATGACGGATAAGCAAGCCCGCAGAGATGCGCTGGGCGGCGAAGTGCTGGCCTACGTTTGGTAGTCTTTCAGAACAGGAGGTGGAAATATGTCGAGAATTGGTAGAATGCCGATTACCGTACCGCAAGGCGTAACAGTTACTATTAGCGGCAATGTGGTGGCGGTAAAAGGACCCAAGGGCGAACTTTCTCGTATGATTCATAAAGATATGATTGTTGAAAAAGAAAACGATACGATTCTGGTTAAGCGTCCTTCCGATAACAAGGAACATAGGTCGTTGCACGGATTGACCCGGACACTGATCGATAACATGATAACGGGGGTAACCAAAGGATTTTCCAAAACTTTGGAAATTGCCGGTGTTGGCTATCGCGCAGCGAAGGCAGGCACCAAAGTCAATTTGACGCTTGGTTTTTCCCACCCCGTGGAAGTGGAGCCACCCAAAGGAATTACGCTGGATGTGCCGGCGCCGAATAGAATCGTTGTTTCCGGCATTGATAAAGAGGCTGTTGGCGAATTGGCGGCGAAAATTCGCGGTTATAGAGAGCCTGAACCTTATAAAGGCAAGGGAATCAAGTACGAAGGTGAAGTGATCCGCCGTAAAGTCGGTAAGGCAGGCGGTAAAGGTAAGAAGTAGGATGTTAACGGAAAGGAGTGAATACCTTGCTTCGTAAAGAGGTAAAAAATAAGTCCCGTCAAAAACGGCATTTACGAGTGCGGAAAACCGTGACTGGCACAGCCGAAAGACCACGCTTGAATGTTTTTCGCAGTCTAAATCATATTTACGCTCAAATCATTGACGACCAGGCAGGAAAAACGCTTGTTGCAGCCAGTACGATGGATAAAGAAATTGGCGCCGGTGTAAAATACGGCGGTAATATTGAAGCGGCTAAACTGGTAGGGGCGGCCATTGCCAAACGGGCAACGGCAAAAGGAATCAGCAAAGTGGTTTTTGACCGCGGCGGTTACATCTATCACGGCAGAGTTGCGGCGCTGGCTGAGGCCGCACGTGAAGCAGGGCTTGAATTCTAGAAAGAAGGAGGGAACGAAATGGCCAGAATTGACTACTCAACTCTTGAACTTAAAGAGAAAGTCGTTTTCATAAACAGGGTTGCCAAAGTCGTAAAAGGCGGCCGGCGTTTTTCTTTTAGCGCGCTGGTAGTTGTTGGCGACGAAAACGGTCACGTCGGCGTAGGACTTGGCAAAGCCGCCGAAGTACCGGAGGCAATTCGCAAAGGTGTGGAAGACGCGAAAAAGAATTTAATCAAAGTTCCATTGGTAGGCACTACCATCCCACATGAGATTATCGGCGAATTTGGTGCCGGTAAAGTGCTTCTGAAGCCTGCTGCGGAAGGTACCGGAGTTATTGCCGGCGGCCCGGCACGTGCGGTATTGGAGCTTGCCGGAATTCACGACATTTTGACCAAGTCGCTTGGTTCTTCTAATGCCAACAATATGGTACGGGCGACCATCAGTGGGTTAGACCAGCTCAAGCGGGCAGAAAAAGTGGCAGAACTCCGCGGTAAGACCGTTCAGGAACTGTTGGGCTAAGGAGGGAACACGATGGCAAAACTCAAAATTACCCTGACCCGGAGTCTTATTGGCCGTCCGGAAGACCAACGCGCCACGGTAAAAGCTTTGGGCTTAGGTAAAACAAATAGTTCGGTTGTGCAGGATGATAATGCGGTGATTCGGGGAATGATCCGTAAAGTGGAACATCTTGTTAGTGTAATAGAAGTACAAGACTAGTAAGGAGGTGCTACTGATGAAATTGCACGAATTAGCTCCGGCGCCCGGTTCTAAGAGAGAACGCACGCGGGTTGGACGCGGACTCGGGTCGGGACTTGGCAAAACGGCCGGTAAGGGTCATAAAGGACAGAATGCCCGTGCTGGCGGCGGCGTTCGGCCAGGCTTTGAAGGCGGTCAGATGCCAATCTACAGAAGATTGCCCAAACGGGGATTCTTTAATAAATTTGGCAAAGATTATGTAGAACTGAATGTGGCCGTGCTGAACCGTTTCGAGAACGGCACAGTGATTGACCCCGTGGTTTTAGTAGAATACGGCGTAGTAAAAAATGTTCGTGACGGAGTGCGTATTCTGGGCAATGGCAGCCTGGAAAAGGCATTGACGGTGAAAGCCAATGGATTCACCAAGTCGGCCGTAGAAAAGATTGAGGCAGCCGGCGGAAAAGTTGAGGTGATCTAAGTGCTTGCAGCCCTGTCTAACATACTCAAGATTACTGAGCTCAGGCAAAAGATCGTTTTTACGCTGACTATGTTTTTAGTGTTCAGAGCGGGGGCGCACATCCCGGTACCGGGTGTGGATGTCAAGGTTATTGAACAACTATTTACTACCGGCAACTTGTTTGGTCTACTCGACTTGTTTTCCGGCGGAGCCTTAAGTAAGTTCTCAGTGTTTGCAATGAGTATTACGCCTTACATCAACGCATCGATTATCATGCAATTATTAACGGTCGTTGTGCCCAAGTTTGAACAATGGGCGAAGGAAGGCGAAGAAGGGCGGAAGAAAATCACCCAGATTACCCGTTACGGTACCGTTGTCCTCGGATTTATTCAGGCTATCGGTATGGCTTTCGGCCTGCGCGCGGCGATTATTCATCCGGGGATCGGGTCTATTCTGCTGATTGCTCTAACTCTTACGGCTGGGACTACTTTTCTCATGTGGTTAGGCGAACAGATTACGGAAAAAGGGATCGGCAACGGTATATCATTGATCATTTTTGCCGGTATTGTATCCCGGATGCCTAATGGTTTGTATGTTATTTATCAATATTTAACAGCAGGAACCATTAGTGTTTTTAACGTATTGCTTTTTGCGATTATTGCGGTAGTCATGATTGTGTTTGTAATTGCCATTCAACAAGGACAGCGCAAAATTCCAGTGCAATATGCCAAACGTGTTGTTGGCCGCAAAATGTACGGTGGTCATTCCACTCATATTCCGCTTAAAGTCAATCAAGCGGGTGTTATTCCGATAATCTTTGCGTCATCCGTGCTCATGTTTCCGGTGACCATTGCCCAGTTTATTAATGTTCCCTGGGTAAAAACAGTGGCAGGATGGTTTGCGTGGGGGACGCCGCTGCAGACTTCTCTGTATGCGCTCTTAATCATCTTCTTCACGTATTTCTATACTGCGGTTACCATGAACATATCGGATATGGCAGAGAACATGAAAAAATACGGTGGTTTCATTCCAGGACTGCGCCCGGGTAAACCGACCGCTGACTATTTGGATCGCGTTATGAC
The DNA here is from genome assembly GCF_900476375.1 of Allolucifera butyrica. Taxonomy (GTDB): domain Bacteria; phylum Bacillota; class Negativicutes; order Sporomusales; family UPPP01; genus Lucifera; species Lucifera butyrica. Next base: position 10,668 of record NZ_UPPP01000051.1, read on the forward strand.
CCGAATTACCCTTGCCGGATCTATCTTTCTGGCTTTAATTGCAATATTGCCGAACTTTGTTGTTTGGTTTACCAATATTCAGGGTGTTTATTTCGGCGGAACGGCTCTTCTGATCGTAGTCGGTGTGGCCCTTGATACAATGAAGCAGATTGAAGCGCTGGTACTAATGCGGCACTATCAAGGCTTCATGAAGTAAGGAGGTATCCATGATGCATATTCTGCTAATGGGACCGCCCGGCGCCGGAAAGGGTACCCAGGCGGCCAAACTGGTGGAGCAGTTTCAAATTCCCCATATCTCAACGGGAGATATGTTCCGGGCTGCTGTAAAAGAAGGCACGGAGCTCGGCAAGCAAGCCAAAAAATGCATGGACGCGGGACAACTGGTACCGGACAGCGTAACAATTGGTATTGTGAAAGAACGGTTAGCCAAGCCGGATTGCCAAAACGGGTTCATTCTGGATGGATTCCCCCGCACCATAGAACAGGCAAATGCCTTGGACCATACATTAAATGAACTGGAGATCAAAGTTGACCGGGTCGTTAACATCACGGTACCGTCCGGCGATCTTGTCAGCCGGATAACAGGACGACGCATCTGTAAAGGCTGCGGTGCTACTTATCATATACAGTTCAATTCTCCGGCAACGGAAGGTAAGTGTGATGAATGCGGCGGTGAGTTGTATCAGCGCGATGACGACCGGGAAGAAACGGTGACGAAACGTCTTACGGTATATACTTCGCAGACCCGGCCTTTAATTGAGTACTATCAGGATAAGGGGCTCTATACTGAAGTTGACGGACGCCAGCCGATTGATACTGTATTTGCTGCTATTGTTTCCAGCCTGCGAGGCGAAGCGGAATGATCATATTAAAATCCGCGAGGGAGATTAACTACTTGCGTGATGCCGGACATATTGTCACCAAAGCGCTGCAGGAAGTAAAAAAGGCTGTCAAGCCGGATGTTACGACACTGGAACTGGACCGGGTCGCCGAAGAATATATTGAAAGCTGTGGGGCAATTCCGGCTTTTAAGGGGTACCACGGTTTTCCCGGTAACATCTGTGCGTCCGTGAACGAAGAAGTGGTACACGGGATTCCCGGGTTAAGAAAGTTAAAAACTGGAGATAATGTTAGTATTGACATTGGGGCGGTAATTAATGGTTATAATGGGGACGCCGCCATTACCGTACCGGTTGGTGAAGTAGATGCCGAAGTACAGCACCTTCTGGATGTGACGGAAGAATCACTGTACCAAGGAATCGAGCAGGCTGTATTGGGCAACCGCCTTAGCGATATCTCGCATGCGATTCAGACTCACGCCGAGAAATATAATTATGGCGTAGTACGTGATTTCGTAGGCCATGGTATCGGCAGAAACATGCATGAAGACCCGCAGGTGCCGAACTATGGTCCCCCTGGCCGTGGCCCACGTTTGAAATCGGGGATGACATTAGCGATTGAACCAATGATTAACATGGGCACTCATGAAGTACGGACGTTGGACGATGGGTGGACGGTAGTCACAACTGACGGGAAACGGTCAGCCCATTTTGAACATACCATCGTTATTACGCCCGAAGGGCCGGAAATCCTGACCAAACTATGAAAGTACGGTCCCGTGCCATTGGCACATTTGATAATTTGTGAGAGCGGACGAGGAGGGAGATCCCGTGTCCAAGCAAGACGTGATTGAAGTTGAGGGTACGGTTGTGGAAGCGCTGCCCAATGCTATGTTTCAGGTAAAACTGGAAAATGGACATATCGTTTTGGCGCATGTTTCCGGTAAAATTCGTATGAATTTTATTCGTATATTGCCTGGCGACAAAGTGACTGTGGAGCTTACGCCTTATGATTTAAAGCGCGGCCGTATCACTTACCGTTTCAAATAGCATGCTCGAGGTCCGGTCGTTTTCGGACCCGTGAGAAGGAGGTTTTCAGTATGAAGGTAAGACCGTCGGTTAAGCCCATATGTGAAAAATGTAAGGTTATTAAACGCAAAGGACATGTAATGGTGATTTGCGAAAATCCCAAACATAAACAAAAACAAGGTTAGGGGGTGGATGATTAGATGGCACGTATTGCCGGTGTGGATTTACCACGCGATAAACGAATCGAAATTGCGTTGACATATATCTATGGTATTGGTCTTACGCTTTCGAAGGAAATACTGGCTGCGACCGGTATCAATCCTGATACGCGGACTCGTGATTTAACAGAAGAAGAAGTCTCCAAGCTGCGTGAAATTATTGATAAAAGTTACAAGGTGGAAGGAGACCTTCGCCGGGAAGAATCCTTAAATATCAAACGGCTGATCGAAATCGGCTCCTATCGGGGCAGACGGCATCGTATGGGTTTGCCGGTTCGTGGTCAACGTACCAAAACCAATGCCCGTAGCCGTAAAGGACCGAAGAAAACGGTTGGCGCCAAACGGAAAAAGTAGTAAAGGAGGGATAACGCTTGGCTACAAAAAAAGCTGTAAGACCGAAACGGAAAGAACGTAAAAATATAGAACATGGGGTAGCTCATATTCGCTCCACGTTTAATAACACAATCGTCACCATTACCGACACGAAGGGAAATGCTCTTTCCTGGGCAAGTGCCGGGGGAATGGGTTTTAGAGGTTCAAGAAAAAGTACGCCTTTCGCGGCCCAAATGGCAGCGGAACAAGCTGCTAAAGCGGCTATGGAACATGGTCTGAAAGAAATTGAGGTATTTGTTAAAGGACCGGGGGCTGGCCGGGAAGCTGCCATCCGCTCATTGCAGGCAGCCGGTTTGGAGGTCAATATGATCAAAGATGTGACTCCCATTCCTCATAATGGTTGCCGTCCGCCTAAGCGCAGAAGAGTATAAGATTTCGGGAGGTGTTACACGTAAATGGCGAGATATATAGGACCTGTTTGCAGACAGTGCCGCCGGGAAGGAGTCAAGCTCTACCTCAAAGGCGACAGATGCTATAGTGATAAATGCGCGTTTAGTAAACGCGGCTATGCTCCTGGCCAACACGGCCAGGGCCGTAAAAAAGTTTCGGAATATGGTATCCAATTGCGGGAAAAACAGAAAGCCCGCCGTATTTACGGTGTTTTGGAACGCCAGTTCCGGGCCTATTTTGACAAGGCTGAGCGCCAAAAGGGCGTTACCGGTGAGAACTTGCTGGTACTCTTGGAGAGACGCCTGGATAATGTCGTGTACCGTCTGGGGTTTGCCAACAGCCGGACTCAGGCAAGACAATTGGTTCGCCATGGCCATTTTACGGTGAATGGCCGTAAAGTCAACATTCCGTCGTACCTGATCAAAGCGGGTGACGTAATTCAAGTTCCTGAGTCCAGCAAAGAATCACCGCTGATTAAAGAAATTGCAGAAGGCCTTAGTCAGAAAACCACTCCGGCCTGGCTGGAAATGTCAGCGCAGGACATGAACGGTAAAGTGGTACGCTACCCCACCAGGGAGGAAATTGACATTCCGATCCAAGAGCATTTAATTATTGAATTGTACTCGAGATAATGTACCCTCAACCGTGGAGATGGCGTGACTTAGGAGTTTCGCAAATGAGGAGGGTTTTTCCGGATGATCGAAATCGAAAAACCGAAGATTGAGATAGTGGAAATCAGTGAAGACAACCGGTATGGAAAATTTGTTTGGGAACCGTTGGAGAGAGGATATGGCATAACCCTGGGTAACAGCCTGCGGCGCGTGCTGTTGTCTTCTCTTTCCGGAGCCGCTGTTACCTCCGTCAAAATTGACGGTGTGCTTCATGAGTTTTCTACTATTCCAGGTGTTCGGGAAGACGTAACCGACGTAATTTTGAATTTAAAAGAACTGTGTCTGAAAATGCACAGTGACGAACCGAAAGTCTTGCGAATAGAGGCTCTGGGAGAGGCTGAAGTCACGGCAGGGGATATTATCGTTAGCCCCGATGTAGAGGTTTTGAATCCCGAACTGCACCTAGCGACCGTCGGTACCGGCGGTTCGTTAAAAATGGAAATCACCGTGGAACGTGGCCGTGGTTATGTGCCGGCCGACAAAAATAAAAAGTCCGACCATACCATCGGCGTCATTCCGGTTGATTCCATTTTTTCACCGGTCGTAAAAGTAAACTATGCTGTTACCGATACCCGGGTAGGGAATGTAACAGACTATGATAAGCTTACCTTGGAGGTCTGGACGGATGGCAGTGTCCGCCCGGAAGAGGCGGTTAGCAAGGCGGCCGGCATTATGGTGGCTCATTTGAAGCTGTTCCAGAATATGGCCGGTACGCCGGTTGAGGAAGAAGGCACAGAAGGCACTTTTGCCGAACAGCCTGAAGACGGTACCGCCAAAACGATGGAAATGACCATTGAAGACCTGGATCTGTCGGTACGTTCCTATAACTGCTTAAAACGGGCCGGAATCAATACGGTAGCAGAGCTGGTTCAGAAAACCGAGGAAGACATGATGAAGGTACGCAACCTCGGCCGCAAGTCATTGGAAGAAGTGAAGAAAAAACTGATTGAATTAGGGTTATCACTGGCCGAAATTGAGGAGTAAGAGGGGGGAAGACGTATGGCCTACAGAAAGTTAGGACGTGACAGTAGCGCGCGGAAAGCGCTATTTCGCAGTATCTTAACTTCCTTCTTTGAATACGAGCGTATTGAAACTACGGAGGCTAAGGCAAAGGAAATCAGTGGTCTGGCTGATAAAATGGTTACCCTGGCTAAACGGGGAGATTTGCATGCACGCCGTCAGGTTTTATCATACCTCATGGATGAAGAAGTCACGAAAAAACTGTTTGACACGATTGCACCCAAGTATGCTGACCGCAACGGCGGATACACGCGGATTATGAAACTGGGTCCGCGCCGCGGCGATGCTGCACCGATGGCAATATTGGAATTAGTGTAACGGAAGTGAAGGGGGCGACCTGCATAAGTTGGTCGCCCTTGCTGTATTTTGGCATCTGCTTGATCTCTCAGGAGAATTCTTATCGAGTGACGGAGGCCTGCGAAAAGCAGGATAAAAAGAGGTAACAATATGCAGGAATTTATAAAAATGGAAGATCTGTGTCATGCTTATACAAGTTATGAAGGAAATCAAGTCGTGGCACTTGACCATATAAACCTGTCGGTTGCCAAGGGCGAATTTGTCGCTGTAATCGGCGCCAACGGCTCCGGCAAATCAACGCTGGCCAAACACTTAAACGCCCTGCTGCTGCCTACGTCGGGAACCTGTCATATTAAGGGCCATGACACGGCGGTAATAGAAAATCTGTGGGCGGTCCGGCAGACAGTGGGAATGGTATTTCAAAATCCCGACAATCAGATCGTAGCAGCGGTTGTCGAGGAGGATGTGGCCTTTGGTCCGGAAAACCTTGGCATTGAGCCGGCTGCTATTCAAAAGCGGGTAAGCGAAGCGCTGGCGGCTGTGGATATGGAAGCCTACCGGCATCACGCGCCCCATCTTTTATCGGGGGGACAAAAACAGCGGATCGCCATCGCCGGTGTATTAGCTATGCAGTCTGAATGCCTGGTGCTTGACGAGCCAACGGCCATGCTCGACCCGCAGGGACGGCTGGAAGTGCTGCAGGCTGTCAAAAGACTGAATCAGGAGCAGGGAATTACGGTCATTTACATTACTCATTTTATGGAAGAAGCCCTGGCCGCCGACCGGGTGATTGTAATGGAGGGCGGCAAAATTATTATGCAAGGAACGCCGGTTACTATTTTCAGCCAGGTAGCCTATTTGAAAAGTCTGGGGCTCGATGTTCCGGTCAGTGCCGAGGTTGGCTACTATCTGCGGCAGAATGGGCTCAAACTGCCCGATTCCATTATTACCGATGAGGAATTGGTGGTGGCTCTATGTCCATAGTACTTAAAAATGTTACCTATACTTATATGCCGGGAACGCCGTTTGAAAAAGTGGCTTTAAAGGGGATCAATCTGGAAATCAGCCAGGGAGAATTTGTTGGCATTATTGGTCATACGGGCTCCGGCAAATCGACGCTGGTTCAGCACTTGAACGGATTGCTGAAACCAACGGCGGGGGAAGTGACGGTGGAAGGCGTCAGCCTCCAGGGCAAGGACGCTGCTGCCAAGAATATCCGCCGTAAAGTCGGCATGGTGTTCCAATATCCGGAGCATCAATTGTTTGAAGAAACTGTGTTTGAGGACATTGCTTTCGGTCCCCGGAACCTCGGTTGTCCGGAAGACGTTGTGACCGACAGGGTAAAGCGGGCTATGGAATTTGTCAAGCTGGATTTTGAACTGTTTAGCAAACGCTCGCCTTTTCATTTAAGCGGGGGACAAATGCGGCGGGTGGCCATTGCGGGAGTTATTGCTCTGGAACCGGAATATCTGGTGCTGGACGAGCCGTCGGCCGGATTGGACCCGCGGGGGCGGGAGGAAATTTTCAGTCAGATTTTACAATTGTACCAAAGCGCAGGAATCACGGTGATTCTTGTTTCCCATAACATGGAGGACATCGCCCGGATGGCCAACCGCCTGATCGTCATGCACCAGGGTTCTGTCCGGCTTGACGGGGAACCGCTCTTTATTTTTCAGAACTATGCCGATGTTTTGACTGAATGCGGCGTCGCCATGCCGCAAGTGACCAGACTATTGACTAAATTAAAGCAGAAAGGCCTTGCCGTAGCGAACCGGGCTGCCACCCCGGAACAAGCGGCCAGGGAGATTCTGCAGGCTTTGGGGAGGGGAGCCGCATGCTGACGGATATTACGCTGGGGCAGTATTTTCCCGGCAATTCCTTTGTTCACCGGCTGGATCCCCGTACTAAGATTATTGCCACCATTCTTTTTATCAGCAGTATTTTTCTGGCGGAACGGTACCTTGCCTATGGGCTTTTAGCCGGATATGTAGTTTTAATCACGCTGGTTTCCAGGATTCCGTTCCGGTTTGTTCTCCGGTCTATACGGCCGCTGTGGTTTATTATTCTGTTGACCTTAGGCATTCATATTTTTATGACCCCGGGGAAAATAGTTTACACATTCGGACCGTTGATTGCAACGATGGAGGGAATTCGGCAGGGGTTATTAATGGCCTTCAGGCTGGTACTGCTGATTGTCGTTTCCTCTCTGCTGACCTTTACCACGTCACCCATTGCCCTGACCGACGGGATTGAGCAACTGCTGAATCCTTTCCGGCGCTTTGGGCTGCCGGCGCATGAACTGGCTATGATGATGACTATTGCCCTGCGATTCATCCCCACTCTGCTGGAGGAAACAGACCGCATTATGAAGGCGCAGATGGCCCGGGGCGCCGATTTCGGCTCGGGCAACATTTTTAAGCGCGCCAAAAATATGGTGCCTCTATTGGTCCCCCTGTTTATCAGCGCGTTTCGCCGGGCCGACGAACTGGCTACGGCAATGGAAGCCCGCTGCTACCGGGGCGGTGAAAACCGGACGCGGATGAAAGAACTGCAGCTTGCCGGCCGGGATTGGCTTGCCGCATTCACCCTGATTCTCATAATCGGCCTGCTGGGGTATTTACGCTATGGCGGCTGACAAGGAGGGGCGGTATTGCTGAGCCATGAAAAACCTGAAACTGATTTTGGCCTATGATGGCACGGCTTATCACGGATTTCAGCGGCAAGCCAATGCACTGACTGTTCAGCAGGTAGTGGAGGAGCGCTTGGCGAGGATTTTCGGCCATAAAATAACCTTGACCGGAGCCGCCCGGACCGATGCTGGCGTGCATGCCTACGGCCAAGTAGTCAACTTTTATACCGGCGGGTCGATTCCCGTGGAGCGGATTCCGGCAGCGGCACAAGGATTGCTGCCGCGAGACATTGTTGTTTGTTCGGCCGAGGAAGTCGACGCAGATTTCCACGCGCGCTACAATGCTAAAAGCAAGATTTATCAATATAAAATTTATACCGGTCCAATAGCGGATCCCTTCCTGCGCAATTATGCCTGGCACATTACCCGGCCGCTCTGTGTCGACACTATGGACCGCGTTGTTTCCCAGGTGAAAGGCACCCATGACTTTTCCGCTTTTAGAGCGGCGGGCAGTGCGCCGGTGAATCCGGTGCGGACGATCCTGGACGCAGCGTGCCGGAACAATGGGAGTATGATTGAGATTATGTTTTGGGGCACCGGCTTTTTATATCACATGGTTCGCAATTTAGTGGGCACACTGATTGATGTAGGAACAGGCAAAATTACGGTGGATGACTTTGCTGCTATCCTGGCCGCCAAAGACCGGAATGCTGCCGGTATGACCGCTCCGCCGCAGGGACTTTTTCTTCAACGGATATTTTATTAAAAAAAGTTTCATTTATAAGGATTAATCCTTGACATTGACAAGCCAGTTTATTACAATTACTTTATGAGATTTGTGCCATGAATTCCATTAGCCCCGGAGCTCAAGGACAACAAAATCGACCAACTGGATCATGTACGCTGTGAGACAAGGAGGGATATGATGAAAACCACATATATGGCAAAAGCTGCCGATATAGAGCGCAAGTGGTATGTTATCGACGCAGAAGGCAAAACGCTGGGACGTTTGGCTGCCGAAGCCGCTAAAATTCTGCGTGGTAAAAATAAACCGATTTTTACACCGCATGTGGATACGGGTGATCATGTAATCATCGTTAACGCCGATAAGGTTGTTTTGACCGGTAAAAAACTGATTCAAAAAACCTATTTCCGTCATTCCGGCTATCCCGGCGGAACTACTTTTACAACGGCCGGCAAAATGCTGGCTGAAAAGCCGGAACGAGTGCTGGAACTGGCAATTAAAGGCATGTTGCCCAAGAATACGCTGGGCCGCCAAATGTACCGCAAGCTGAAAGTATACCGTGGTGCAGAGCATCCGCATGCTGCGCAGCAACCGGAAAAATTGGAAATTGATGTGAGATAATCACCGGAAAGGAGGAACATAGAATGGCATTGGTTAGCTACTATGGCACAGGCCGTAGAAAAACCTCGGTTGCCAGAGTTCGTCTGGTTCCGGGAGAAGGTAATATTGTTGTCAATAACCGTCAGCTGCTTGATTATTTCGGATTGAAAACTCTGGAACTGATCATTAAACAACCGCTGAATGTGACGGAGACTCTTGGCAAATATGATGTTCTGGCAAAAGTGGAAGGTGGCGGTCCGTCCGGTCAGGCCGGCGCAATCCGTCATGGCATCGCCCGCGCTCTCTTGAAGGTGGATGCGGAATATCGTCCTTCCTTAAAGAAAGCCGGTCTTTTGACCCGCGACCCGCGAGAAAAGGAACGCCGCAAATACGGTCTTAAAAAAGCCCGGAAAGCATCGCAGTTCTCCAAACGTTAATTTGGAAAAAACGAACCCGTACAAACTCAATGTTTGTACGGGTTTTTACTTTGTTAAGAACATGTAAAAACATATGAATTTTATTTGCTGGTGACAAACTAGTGACGAAGGAATTATGACAAGGAGGAAAATTATTTTGGTTTTGCCAATGACAGGACAATATTTACGGGCAATAAAATTATTGCGGAATGAAATAGGGGAAAATAGTAGATCTTATCCATTTTCCTTGCCGATTTTCTCCAAATTTGACGAATTAGAATTTGATTCCTGTGTAACGATTATTGTTGGAGAAAATGGAGCAGGAAAATCAACCTTATTGGAAGCGATTGCTGTGGCATGGGGATTTAATCCGGAAGGTGGAACCCGTGATATGAAATTTACAACACAAGATACTCATTCCAATTTGTATGAATATATCCGCCTGATAAAAGGGGTAAAAAAGCCGAATGATGGATATTTCTTAAGAGCAGAAAGTTTTTATAATGTGGCAACTCAGGCAGATAATTATGGCGTTAGTGATTATTATGGGGGATCGCTGCATTTAAAGTCCCATGGAGAAGCTTTTTTTGCAACTTTGATGAATAAATTTAGGGGAAAGGGATTTTATCTTTTAGATGAACCGGAAGCGGCCTTGTCGCCAATGCGTCAAATGGCGATACTATCAAGAATCCATGAATTGGTCGAGAATGAGTCACAATTTATTATTGCAACGCATTCGCCAATTATTATGGCATACCCCGGGGCAAAAATATTACAATTATCAGATAACGGTATAGAAGCTATTGAATATGAAGATACAGAACATTATAGAATTACTAAGCAATTTATTAATAATCGTGAAAGTATATTAAAAGTGTTAATGGAATAAAAGTGAAAATCGCAAGCCGCTTTAAAGCGGTCTTGCTTTTTACTGCCGGGCCAGTTTTAAAGGGGCAACTCTGGCCTCCTGGGCCAAAGAGGGTCCGATATAGCCATTGCGCACCATGGCGGCAAGAACGACGGCTTGGCGCTGTTTGGCCGCTGCATAATTGACATAAGGAGAATATATAGAGGGTGCATTCGGCAAGCCGGCCAGGAGAGCGCACTCGGCCAGGTTAAGAGATGACGGCGGTTTGGCAAAATAAATATGGGAAGCGGGACCAATCCCATAAGCATTGGACCCGAAATAGATGGTGTTTAAGTACATTTCCAAAATTTCGTCTTTGGAATAATGCAGCTCCATATCTAAGGCCAGAAGCACTTCCTCCAGTTTTCGGCCCATCGTTTGTTCCTGTGAGAGGAATAAATTTTTTACCAGCTGCTGGGTAATTGTGCTGCCGCCTTCCAGAACGCTGCCGGTTTGCAGATTGACTAGAGCGGCCCGGAAAATTCCTTCCATATCGAGGCCGAAATGATGGTAAAACCGGTTGTCTTCCACGGCGATTACGGCCTGTTGGAGAGGCAGCGGAATATTTTTAAGCGGCACATAATCTTTTTTAGCCGGCGCCAATTTAGCCGCTACGGCTTTCTTAAAAAAAATAATCCGGTAGAGGCGGCTGCCGAACGTGGCGGCATGCCCGGAAACAGTCAAAGTTTGCTGCAGGGGAAGGTCGGATTTGAAGGAAGTCGCGGCAGGTAAAATCGCATTGCCGCCGGCCCACCAGAATGATGCAAAAAATAAAATCACCAGCAAGATAATCAATCGGTGAAACCGCATAGATGCCTCCTTTTAGTTTCTATTCATGCTTCTATTCTATCCTACTTGTCCCAATTTGGCTAGAGTTGGCAGCCCTGTATTTCCGGCATAGGATACCGTTGACGGGCATATGGTTAAACAAAGAACAGAGGGGGGCGGGAATATGTTGATGATTTTACGGCAGCAGCAGGTAAGACGGCTGGCCGTGTTCAGCATTGCCACCGTAATTTTAAATTTGGCGGCGATCCGTTATCTGGTAAGGGATGATCTGGAGACGGTAAATCTGGCAGCCCTAAAGGGGCATAAAATTATTATCGATGCCGGTCATGGCGGGATTGACAGCGGCGCCAGCCAGAACGGAGTGGTAGAGAAAGATGTCAATTTAGCGATTGCCCGGAAATTAGGCCGGGTCTTGGAGGATAATGGCAGTGGTGTCAGTTTTACCCGGGAAGATGATATTGACTATTATACCCGGGGGAAAGGCGGCAAGCGCAGTGACCTTATGAAACGGGTAGAAATGATTAATGCCGCGGGAGCCGAAGTCTTTGTCAGCATTCATGTCAATGCAATCCGTCAAACCGAGCTCAAGGGCGCGCAAGTTTTTTACAATCCCCAGAAAGCGTCGAGCAAAGTATTGGCGGAAACCATGCAGCGGGCTTTAAAAGATTTTCCCCCCGGAAATAAACGTCAGGCTAAGCAGGATTTAGGGATTTTACTGTTGAATGCAACTACGATACCTGGAGTATTGGTTGAAACTGGTTATGTCACTAATAAGGAAGAAGCAGTCCGCTTGGCTGATCCGGTCTATCAGCAGAAACTGGCAGAACAGATTGCCAGAGCGCTGGCGTATCATTTCAGCCAAAATGCGGGAAGATAAGTTTAACTTACGGCAGTAAACAAAGAGCGCCGAGGGAGTGATGCTATGAACAATTTGGTAGGATGCGCTTTAATGCCTCATCCGCCGATCATGATACCGGAGGTGGGAAAAGACGAACTGGCGACAATCAGCGCCACGGTAACGGCAATGGACCAGGCCGCTCATGCATTAAAAGAATATAATCCTCAAACCGTCGTTATTATGAGTCCCCATGGACCGGTATTTAAAGATGCGGTCAGCATTAGCATTCATCCGCGTCTTAAAGGAAACTTCAGCGCTTTTGGCGCACCCGATGTTTCCCTGGGGTTTGAAGCGGACAGCCTCATTGTGCGGCATATACTGAAAAAAGCGGAACGGCTGGGTATCAATCTGGTGGAATTGACCGAGGATGTGGCGAAGAATTACCGGTTAAGCCTGCAACTGGACCACGGGGCGATGGTACCGCTTTATTACCTGCATAAAGCCGGTTTTAAGGGTCAGCTTGTCCACCTTTCCGTCGGTATGCTGGCTTATGAAGAAATGTATACTCTGGGTAAGGCGGTGCAAACGGCGGTTCATATGGTGGACAAGAAGGTGGCGGTCATCGCGTCGGGCGACCTGTCGCACCGGTTAACACCCGATGCTCCGGCCGGGTACAGTCCGCGGGGCCAGGAATTTGACCGGCAGGTATTGGATGCGCTGGGCAAGCTGGACGTAAAACAACTGCTGGCTATGGACCACAGTCTTATTGAGGAAGCCGGCGAGTGCGGCTTGCGTCCCATTTTCTTCCTCATGGGAGTATTGGGAGGCCTGGAAGTTACGCCGAAAATTTTGTCCTATGAAGGACCCTTCGGTGTTGGTTATGCGGTCGGTTTATTTTCCGTTAAGACAGGCAAGGGAGGAGCTGGAGCCAATGGCCGATAACAGTATCTACGTTCAATTGGCCAGGCAAAGCCTGAACTATTTTCTGCAGCATCGCAGCGTAATGCCTGTGCCGGCAGATATTCCACCTTCGCTGAAAGCACAAGCCGGCGTATTTGTATCCTTAAAGAAAAAAGGACAACTGCGTGGCTGTATCGGCACCTTTTTGCCGGTACAGGCCAGTATTGCCGCGGAAGTAATTACGAACGTCGTCAGCGCCGGCACGGAAGATCCCCGTTTTTCTCCCGTAACCCCGGCGGAACTGGCGGAGTTGGATATATCCGTTGACGTATTGGCCCCGCCGGAGGCGGTCAACAGTCTGGATGAGCTGGACCCGCAAAAATATGGCGTTATCGTGCGGCGGGGACACCGCAGCGGTTTACTGCTGCCGATGCTGGACGGGGTGGATACGGTGGAAGAGCAGGTTGGCATCGCTATGCAGAAGGCGGGAATTGCCCCTGGGGAAGAGATCGACCTATATCGTTTTACCGTGCACCGTTATACTTAGCTAAAAGAGCCTGCTTAAAAAGCGCGTCTACGTTGTTGCGGCTGCGCGTTCTCACTCAACGTACGTCTGAGTACGCCTTCGTTCGAATGCTCGCCGCGCCTAGTAGCCACATCTTTTTAAGCAGGCTCGGAAAAGGGTGAACAGGGAAATGCTGCATGAAGCGCTTTATTATACCAGGCAGGACCATAATGTACGGTGTGATTTATGTCCCAAAACCTGTTTGATTCCACCGGACAAGACCGGCTTTTGCCGGGTGCGCCGGAACCGGGACGGCAAACTGATGACGGAAAACTACGGAGCCTGTTCCTCTTGGGCGCTGGACCCGATTGAGAAGAAACCGCTCTATCACTTTTATCCCGGCAGTCATATCTTTTCAATTGGCACGTGGGGCTGTAATTTCGCCTGTCAATTTTGTCAAAACTGGCAGATTGCCCAAAAGAGCCCGCCAACGGAAGAACTGGCGCCGGGTGAGGCCGTGGCGATGGCCGTGCGGGCGGGACGGAATAATATCGGCATTGCCTATACCTACTCCGAGCCCAGTGTCTGGTACGAATATATCCGGGATACGGCCCTCCTGGCCCGGCAGGAACAACTGAAAAATGTCATGATTACCAATGGCTATATTAATGCCGGACCGCTGCAGGAACTGCTGCCGCTGATTGACGCCATGAACATCGATGTCAAAGCGTTCAATGCTCCTTTTTACCGCCAAATGTGTGCCGGCGAGCTGGAAAGAGTCAAAGAAACGGTTGAGTTGGCGGCTGAGTCCTGCCATGTGGAAGTGACGACCCTCTTAATTCCCGGTCAAAATGACAAACGGCAGGAAATTGCCGCTTTGGCCAAATGGCTTGCTTCTATAGATAAGAATATACCGCTGCATTTTTCCCGCTATTTTCCCAACTATCAGATGGAGCTGCCGCCTACGCCGGCGGCTACCCTGGAAATGGCGTACGAAGAGGCCAGGCAATATCTGTCCTATGTATATTTAGGCAATCTGGCCGGCCGCGGCGTCAATACATATTGTCCCGCTTGCGGTCAGCTTATTATTGACCGGCAAACCGGCTGCAGCTATGCTACACCGGACCAGGAATGCCCACGGTGCCGGGAACCGGTTTCCGTCATTGGTCCAATTTACTTGCGAGGCTGTCATGCATAATGAACAGTCTCTTTTTATTTTAAAAAAATAAATCATGTGTCCCACTTTTTGCAGCCATCTGTCACTCGGCAATAATTCTCCTGAGAAAGATAAAGTGAGTGGATTTTAAACGAAATATAAGTCAGTATTTACTTTGCGGCTATAAATTGGGAGAAATATTGTCGCTATAAATTCGGAGTGCGAAATGTGGGATTATACAAAAAACTATTGCATTATTATTCAGTCATATTGTATAATTATGAGCAAGGAGGCATTCACATGAAAGTTAGTATTATTGGTGCCACCGGGTATACCGGCGCGGAACTTCTGCGAATTTTAAACATGCATCCGGCGGTGGAAATCAGTTATCTTACATCGGAAAGCCACACGGGTGCGGCCATCAATACAATATACCCCCACCTAAGCGGAGTGTATGACCGATGTCTGGTAAGTATGCAGGCGATGGAGGACATTGGCCGGGAGAGCGATGTGGTATTTATCGGTCTGCCCCATGGGCACGCCATGGAAGTAGGAAAAAAATTGGCCGGTACGGTTAAAATCATTGATTTAGGCGCCGACTATCGGTTTTATAATACAGCAACCTATGAAACGTGGTATAAAGTACCCCATACGCACAAAGAGTCCGGCGCTGTCTATGGCCTGACCGAGTTGTACCGGGAAAAAGTCAAGGCGGCGTCCATCGTGGGCAATCCCGGCTGTTATACTACAGCCAGCATATTGGCGCTGGCGCCGCTGGTGCAGAAACAACTGGTGGATGTGACCACACTGGTGGTGGATGCCAAGTCCGGGGTTTCCGGCGCAGGCCGGGGCCTTAGCCTGGGGTCTCACTTCACGGAAGTATTTGAAAGTGTAAAAGCTTACAACATTGGGGGGCATCGCCACACGCCGGAAATTGAGCAGGCTCTCAGCGAGCTTGCCGGCACAGAAGTGGTTATCAGTTTTACACCCCATCTGATTCCCATGGCCCGGGGTATTTTAAGCACCTGTTATGCCAAACTAAAACCGGGTGTGACACCGGAGCAGGTTGACCAGGCCTTTGCCGACCTGTACGGCCGCGAATATTTTATCCGGCTGTTAGGGCGGGGCGGTTATCCGGCGACCAAGAACACCCGGGGCTCCAACTTCTGTGACCTGGGATGGCATGTGGATGCCCGCACCGGCAGGGTGATTGTGGTAGCCGCCATTGACAATCTGGTAAAAGGCGCTGCCGGTCAGGCCGTGCAAAATATGAATGTTATGTTTGACTTGGACGAAAAAACCGGACTGAATCAGGTGCCGGTATATCCCTAATTTTGCTTTAATGGCCTAGGGCGTACGCTCGCCACTGTTTTGCAGCCGGTCCGCGCTACGTCCTCGCCATTGATATAATTTATTGGCTTAATTCTAAAATTTTAGTTTGAATAAAAGGAAGGATGGACAGTTTGACTGTCCATATGGAGGTATAGAGGATGTTACAGGCAATTGACGGCGGGATTACCGCCGCGAAAGGATTTAAAGCTGCCGGTGTCAAAGCGGGGATTAAAAAAAGCGGCAAGGAAGATGTCGCTTTAATTGTCAGTGAAGTTCCCGCGGCGGCGGCAGCCGTATTTACTACCAACACCATGGCGGCGGCGCCGGTCATTGTATCCCGCCGGGCCGTGGAAAAAGGCTCGATTGGCGCCGTGGTGGTAAATTCCGGCTGCGCCAATGCCTGCACCGGACAGCAAGGCATGGTAGACGCACAGTCCATGGCGCATATGACGGCATCCTTACTGGGGCTGGACGATGACGAAGTCATTGTCGCCTCTACCGGGATTATCGGTGTTCCCCTGCCAATGGGAAAAGTCGCCGCCGGCATCAAACAGGCGGTACAGGAACTATCCCTTAGCGGCCACGACAAAGCAATGCAGGCCATTATGACGACAGATACCTTTGTTAAACAGTGCAGCTATCAGTTTATGCTGGAAGGCGTACCGGTGAAAATTGGCGGCATGGCGAAAGGCGCGGGCATGATCCATCCCAATATGGCCACCATGCTGGCTTTTGTCACGACCGACGCCGCCATCGCGCAGCCACTCCTCAACCAAGCGCTGCAAGAAGCGGTTGAGATATCGTTTAATATGACTTCGGTGGACGGCGACACCAGTACCAACGACATGCTGTGTGTGCTGGCCAACGGAATGGCCGGCAATACACCCGTTGAAGATACGGGCAGCGAAAGTTATCAGGTTTTTTTGGCCGCCCTCAAACAAGTATGCACTTATTTGGCGCAGCAGATAGTCCGGGACGGCGAAGGAGCTACCAAATTTATTGAAATTAATGTGACCGGCGCCGGGACTTTTGCCGACGCCAAACAGGCAGCCATGGCCATTGCCAAATCGCCGCTGGTCAAAACCGCTTTTTTCGGAGAAGACCCGAATTGGGGCCGGATTTTATGCGCCGTAGGCTATGCGGGAATTGGCGCCGATCCGGAACAAACCTCTCTGGCCATTGGCGGCATCCCCATTGTGCAGGACGGCCTGGGGACTCAGTATGACGAACAGGCCTTGCGGAATGTTATGGCCGCCAAAGATATTGCCGTAACGGTTACGTTGGGTATGGGCAACGCGGCAGCGACCGTATGGACATGTGATTTTTCGTATGAATATGTTAAAATCAATGGAGAATACCATACATGAGGTGATATACATGATTAATTCGGTCGAAAAAGCGGACGTATTGATTGAGGCCCTGCCATATATGCAGAAGTTTGCCGGTAAGACCATTGTTGTTAAATACGGCGGCAACGCCATGGTCAGTGAAGAGCTGAAACGGAATGTGATTCAGGACATTATTTTAATGAAATATGTCGGGATGCGTCCCGTGGTCATTCATGGGGGCGGCCCGGAAATTACCGCCATGCTGCGGCAGTTGGGTAAAGAAACCACGTTTACCGGCGGGCTGCGGATTACGGACCCGGAAACGGTATCGGTCGCAGAAATGGTTCTTGTCGGCAAGATCAATACGGAAATTGTTACTCTTCTCAACCAGTACGGCGGGCGGGCTGTAGGCCTGAACGGTAAAGACGCCGACCTGATTGTAGCCCAAAAGCACTGGGCCAAGGTCACCGAGAATGGCAAGACGAAAGAAGCGGATATCGGCATGGTTGGCGACGTCGACCGGATTAATAAAGGAATTTTGCTAACTTTGCTGGATCAGGGCTATATTCCGGTGATTGCTCCCATTGGCGTTGGGCTGAAGGGAGAAACCTACAATATCAACGCCGACTCGGTAGCCGGTGAAATTGCCGGCGCGCTGGCGGCGGAAAAGCTGCTGCTGCTGACGGATGTGGAAGGCATTTACCGTGATTATCAGGATAAAAGCACGTTTGTCTCCACCTTGTCTTTCGGGGAGGCCCAGGAAATGATTCAAAGCGGCAGTATTGACGGCGGCATGATTCCTAAAGTGGAAGCCTGCATACAGGCCCTGAAAAAGGGAGCGGCTAAAACACACATCGTTGACGGACGGCAGCCCCATTCTTTATTGCTGGAGATCTTCACCAACAAAGGGATTGGCACCGAAGTAGTGAAAGAGTAGGAGGGAACGAAGGTGAACCAAGAGCAAGTATTTGCCTGGGACCATGCGTATTATATGCCGGTATTTGCCCGGTATCCGATTGTTTTATCCCATGGGGAAGGCCCTTACGTTTATGACACGGAAGGGAAAAAATATCTCGACTTTTTGGCAGGTATTGCCGTTAATATATTAGGCCACGCCCATCCGGCGCTGGTCCGGGCGGTCAGTGAACAGGCCGCCAAAATGATTCATTGTTCCAATTTGTATTATACCGAGGCCCAAGCGACCCTGGCCCGGAGTCTGGCAACACTGAGCGGTCTCGGTAAGGTGTTTATTGCCAACAGCGGCGCGGAAGCCAATGAAGGCGCAATCAAGCTGGCCCGCAAATATGCCAAGGCCATTCATCCGGATAAAGTGGAAATTATAACGGCGGAGCACTGTTTCCACGGCCGCACGCTGGCGACTATTACCGCTACGGCCCAGCCTAAATACCAGGCCGGTTATGAACCGCTGCCGGGAGGATTCAAATATGTGGCTTATAATGACATAGCCGCGCTGCAAGCGGTTATGTCGGCAAAGACCTGCGCCGTAATGCTGGAGCCCATCCAGGGCGAAGGCGGCATTCATGTTCCGGACCCCGGCTATCTCGGCCAAGTGCGCCAATTATGCGATCAATATGGCGCCCTCCTTATTTTCGATGAAATCCAGAGCGGCATGGGCCGTACCGGGAAAATGTTTGCCTACGAGCATGAGAACGTAGTCCCGGATATCGCGACCCTGGCCAAAGGCCTGGGCGGCGGGGTGCCCATCGGGGCGTTTATGGCGGCGGACAAGGTGGCGGCGGCCTTTAAGCCCGGCGATCATGGCACGACGTTTGGCGGCAATCCGTTGGCTTCCGCCGCGGCCAATGCCGTCTTAAAGACCATGCAGGAAGAAAAGATCCTGGCCAATGTAACCGCTGTCGGCAATTATATGGTAAAACAACTGAATGGTCTGAAGGATGCCTACCCGGCGCTGATTACGAAAGTGCGGGGCAAAGGCCTGATGCTGGGAATGCAGCTGTCCCGTCCCGGACGGGAAATTGTCCAAACCTGTATGGAACGGGGTCTGATCATTAATTGTACGGCCGGCGATGTGCTGCGTTTCGTGCCGCCCCTGATTATCACCCGGGAACATGTGGACGAAATGGTGGCGGTCCTCGACAGTGTGCTGGCCGGGGCGGTAAAACAATAGGCGCGGAAGAATTCACGCAAGTCTGTAGGATTTGATTTAGGGGGTAAACGGCTATGAGCCTTAAGGGGAAAGATTTACTGTCCATTCATGATTTAACGGCCGATGAGGTTTATGAAATACTGGACCTTGCCAAAACATTGAAGGCGAAACAGAAGGCGGGTGAACCGCACCATCTGCTGCAGGGAAAAACACTGGGTATGATTTTTCAAAAATCGTCCACCCGTACCAGAGTATCGTTCGAAACGGGCATTTACCAGCTGGGCGGCATGGGGCTGTTCCTGAACGCCAATGACCTGCAGATCGGCCGGGGTGAACCGGTAAAAGATACGGCCCGGGTATTGTCCCGCTATGTGGATGGGATTATGATCCGTACATTTTCCCATAAAGAAGTGGAAGAACTGGCCCATTATTCATCGGTGCCCATCATCAATGGTCTGACCGACCTTATGCATCCCTGTCAAGCATTGGCCGATCTTTTTACCGCTGTAGAATACAAAGGCAGTCTAAAAGGCAAGAAACTGGCTTTTATCGGGGACGGCAACAACATGGCCCACTCGCTGCTGCACGGTTGCGCCAAAATGGGGATGGATATTGCTGTGGCAACACCGCCCGGCTATGAACCCGCGGCGCGGATTGTGGCGGAAGCTAAAGCCGACGCCGCGAAAACGGGCAGTCAGGTTATTATTGTGAATGATCCGCTGGAAGCCGCGAAGAATGCGGATGTTCTTTACACCGATGTATGGGCCAGCATGGGCCAGGAAACGGAGCAGATGGCCCGTAAACGTATTTTTGTTGATTTTCAGATCAATCAGAGCGTGTTGGCGGTGGCTCATCCGGAATCCATTGTCATGCATTGCCTGCCTGCCCACCGGGGAGAAGAAATTACGGACGAAGTCATGGAAGGACCGCATTCGGTCGTATTTGACGAAGCAGAAAACCGTCTTCATGTGCAAAAAGCAATTATGGCTCTGTTAATGGGCAAGAAATAGAGGAGTTTAACGGGAAAAAACGAAACAAATCCCGATGAAACCGGAGTTATCGTATAATAAGGAGGAACTGGTTATGAGCGACATTAAGAAAATTGTACTGGCCTATTCGGGCGGACTGGATACATCCGTCATCATTCCCTGGCTGAAGGAAAATTACCATTGCCAGGTGATTGCGGTCTGCGCCGATGTAGGCCAGGGCGACGAACTGGCGCCGGTCCGGGAAAAAGCCGTCAAATCCGGTGCGGATAAAGTATATATCGAGGATTTGAAACAGGAATTCCTGGAGGAATATGTGTGGCCGACCCTGAAGGCCGGCGCCGTCTACGAAGGTAAGTACCTGCTGGGGACATCTTTTGCCAGACCGGTTATAGCCAAGGCGTTAGTGAAAATTGCCGAACAGGAAGGCGCCGACGCCATCTGCCATGGCGCTACCGGCAAAGGCAACGACCAGGTGCGGTTTGAACTGACGGTTAAGGCCCTTGCGCCGCACCTTAAAATCGTTGCTCCCTGGCGGCTGTGGGATATCCGTTCCCGGGAAGATGCCATTGACTATGCGGAAAAGCATAATATTCCCGTTCCGGTTACCAAAAAACGCCCTTACAGCATGGACCGGAATATCTGGCACCTCAGCCATGAAGGGGCAGATCTGGAAAATCCCTGGAATGAACCGAAAGACGATGTCTACATGGTCACTAAGACACCCGAGCAGGCGCCGGACAAACCCACTTATGTGGAGATTACGTTTGAAAAGGGCATTCCTGTAGCGGTGGACGGTGTGAAACTGGGCGCAGTGGCTTTGCTGGAGAAACTGAACGACTTAGGCGCTGCTAATGGCATTGGCATTGCGGACATTGCCGAAAACCGTTTAGTTGGCATGAAATCCCGCGGCGTATATGAAAACCCCGGCGGAGCCATCCTATATTATGCGCACCGGGAACTGGAATACCTGACCTTGGACCGGGCCACCATGCACTATAAGGAACAAGTGGCTGTACGTTATGCAGAACTGGTGTATGACGGCATGTGGTTCTCACCCTTGCGGGAAGCCCTGGATGCTTTTGTCAACGCCACCCAGGCAACCGTTACCGGTTTGGTCCGCTTAAAACTGTATAAGGGAAATATCATGAGCGCCGGTTCTAAATCGCCCTATTCCTTATACCATGAAGAATTTGTCACCTTTGGACGGGATGAAGTATACAATCAAAAAGACGCCGAAGGATTTATCAACCTGTTCGGACTGCCTTTAAAGATCCGGGCGCTTATGCAACAGTCGCAGAAAGAGGGAAAAGGGCAATGACGAAACTTTGGGGCGGTCGATTCGCCAAAAGTACGGACGGAATGGTGGAGGAGTTTACCTCCTCCATTTCTTTTGACAGCCGCATGTACCGGCAGGATATTGCCGGCAGCATCGCTCATGCAAAAATGCTGGCCCGCTGCGGCATTATCGGCGGGGAAGAGGCCGGACGGATTGTGGAGGGGCTGACGGGCATTCTCCATGATATTGAAGCCGGCCGGTTCAGTTTTGAAGTGTCCCTGGAAGATATCCACATGAATATTGAAAAGCGGCTGACCGAGCGCATCGGTCCCGTAGGCGGCAAGCTTCATACCGCCCGGAGCCGCAATGACCAGGTGGCCCTGGATACGCATATGTATCTGAAACAGGAAATCGCCGTGATTGCCGGTTTGCTGACGGATTTGCAGCAGGCCGTCCTTGACGCGGCGGAAAAATATCCTGCGGTCATTATGCCCGGCTATACCCATTTGCAGCGGGCGCAGCCCATTTTGTTCTCTCATCATCTCATGGCTTATTTCTTCATGCTGGTCCGGGATTTCAGCCGCCTGGAAGGAGTATGGAGCCGGACCGACCTGATGCCGCTGGGCGCGGGAGCGCTGGCGGGCACCACTTTCCCCATCGACCGGCATTGGGTAGCGGAAGAACTCAAATTTGGCGGGCTCTATGACAACAGTCTGGATGCTGTCAGCGACCGGGACTACATTCTGGAGTTTTTGTCTTTCGCCTCCATCCTGATGATGCATCTGAGCCGTCTCAGTGAGGAAATCATTCTTTGGTCTTCGGCGGAATTTTCCTTTATCGAACTGGACGATGCCCATTGCACCGGGTCCAGCATTATGCCGCAGAAAAAAAATCCCGACGTGTCGGAACTGGTGCGGGGCAAAACCGGCCGGGTATTCGGCCATTTGATGGCCATGCTGACCGTGGCCAAGGGTCTGCCTCTGGCGTACAATAAAGATTTACAGGAAGATAAAGAGGGGCTGTTTGATACCATTGATACGGTCAAATTCAGTCTGACTGTGTACGCTTCCCTGCTGCGGGCCATGAAAGTGAATGCGGACCGCATGTCCGAGGCGGTGCGCCATGATTTTTCCAATGCCACCGACATGGCCGATTATCTGGTGAAAAAAGGCTTGCCGTTCCGGCAGGCCCACGAAGTGGTGGGCAAGGCGGTATTATACTGTATTGAACAGAACAAATGGCTCATGGACTTATCATTGAGCGAATTTCAACAGCTGTCGCCCCTGTTTGAGATCGATATCCTGGAGGCATTAAAGGTGGAGACCTGTGTAGAAGCCCGCAATTCTTTCGGCGGAACTTCTCCCCTTCAGGTCGGACAGGCCATAACCAAAGGCAAAGGGATTATTTTCCGGCAGAAAAGTGTACTTGACACGTATACAAAAAGCAATATATAATAATTCTAATCTAAAATCTGGCAATAGACAAAGTTGAGGAGGGAAACAAATGACCAACATACCGGTGACCCCGGCGGGCCGGAAGAGTATGGTGCCGCCGGCTGATCAGCTTGGGTTTGGTAAGATTTTTACTGATCATATGTTTGTCATGGATTATGAAACCGGTAAGGGGTGGCATTCGCCGCAAATTGTGCCCTATGACCAGTTCTCCCTTTATCCCGCCGCCATGGTCCTTCATTATGGGCAAGCCATTTTTGAAGGGATGAAAGCCTTTAAGACGGAGGATAACCGGATTGTCGTATTTCGTCCCCAGGAATATTTAAACCGTTTTAACCGTTCGGCGGAGATCCTGTGTATTCCGCGTATGGATGTTGCCGTATTGCACCAAGGTTTGAAGCAACTGCTGGAAATTGAGAAACAATGGGTTCCTGGCAAGCTGGGAACCAGTTTGTATATCCGGCCCTTTGTGATTGCCACGGATCCCTATGTGGGTGTTAAATTATCCGATGCTTATAAACTGTTTATTATTCTTTCTCCGGTTGGCGCCTACTACGCCGCCGGTTTTAACCCGGTCAGCATTAAAGTGGAAGATAAATATATCCGGGCCGTACCGGGCGGGTTAGGCGAAGCGAAGACGCCCGCCAATTATGCGGCCAGTCTGCGGGCCCAGCAGGAGGCGAAAAAGGAAGGCTTTGCCCAGGTGCTGTGGCTGGATGCGGTAGAGCGGAAATATATCGAAGAAGTCGGCACTATGAATATCTTTTTCAAAATTAACGGGGAAATTATTACCCCGGCCCTAAACGGCAGCATCTTAGGGGGAATTACCCGTAAGACAGTTCTGGAGACGGCCAGACACTGGGGTATGAAGGCAACGGAACGGAAAATTTCCGTTGAGGAAGTATTTGCGGCTCATGACCAGGGCCAGTTGGAGGAAGTGTTCGGTTCCGGCACGGCCGCAGTCATTTCGCCGGTAGGTGAATTGTCCTGGAAGGGCCGTAAAATTACGATTAACAACAATCAGACCGGTGAAACGTCCCAAAAATTATTTGACTATGTTACCGGGTTGCAGTATGGAAAAGTCGCCGATAAACACGGCTGGGTGGAAGAAATGGCCCGGCTGTAAAAAATTGTGCCTTCCGCGCAAACTGCGCGGGAGGTTTTTCTTATGAATGGGTAGAATAGTTTTATGGACTAATAATTGAGGTGTTTTGTTTATGCTGCTGCAAATCAAGGGCGTTTTAGCTACGATTAGCCTGCTGGATATTGCCGATATTCTAATTGTAGCCTATTTCCTGTACAAATTGTATGTAGTGATCAAAGACACGCGCGCGGTGGCTCTGTTAAAAGGGATTATCGTTCTGCTGATGGCGACACTGGTGAGCAAATGGCTGGGGCTTAATGTGATTAACTGGCTGCTGCAAAAAACGATGACCGTTATGCTGGTCGCCCTGCCGGTTGTCTTTCAGCCGGAGCTGCGGCGAGCTCTCGAACAGCTGGGCCGGGGACGCTTTTTTCATAAAAGCAATTTTCTGAACGAAGAAGAGACCGAAACCTTACTGAACGAAATATCGCGTACTGTCTCCGTACTGTCTAAAAACAAAATTGGCGCACTCATCGTGATCGAGCGGGAAACGGGCTTAAACGATTATATTGAAACCGGTTTGAAAGTCGATGGACTGGTATCCAGCGAGTTTTTGATTAATGTGTTCATTCCGAATACTCCCATGCATGACGGCGCGGTGATTATCCGCGGCAACCGGGTCATGGCTGCGGGCTGTCTTTTGCCGCTGACGGAGGATCGTACCCTGAACAAGGAATTGGGGACCCGGCACCGGGCCGCCATTGGCGTTACGGAGCAAACCGACGCCGTAGTTATTATCGTCAGCGAAGAGACGGGCATTATTTCCGTTGCCCGGAGCGGGCATCTTATGCGCTATTTTGATGCCGAAACCCTGAAAGACAATCTGCGTCCTTTGTTTACAACCAAACATACTTCGTTTAGTGATTATTTTAACTGGAGGTCTCCTTCATAATGGATAGAATTCCAGGGAAGAATATTACTGCCAAAATACTGGCGCTCATTCTGGCTACTGTCCTGTGGCTTTATGTGATGAACGAACAAAATCCGCCGATCGAAGCCGGTTTTACCGCTATGCTGGAAACACGCAACGCCGACGGAGGGTATATCGTTACGAATGCGCCCGATGCCATTCAGGTTAAAGTCCGGGGGCCCCGCAGCATTATTGCCGGCTTACAGGCCCGGGACATCCGGGCCTATCTTGATATCCGCGGCTTGGGTGAGGGAAAGCATACGGTGAAAGTCCACGCGTCCGTTCCGGCCAGTCTGGAACTGGTGGAAGTAAATCCCGACACGGTATCTGTCACAATTGAAAAGGCGATTAATAAACAGCTGCCGGTGGAAGTCAGTCTGAGCGGAACGCCGGCGGACAGTTTGGTGGTAGGAAAGGCAGTGGCGAATCCGCAGCAAGTGACGGTGGAAGGGCCGAAATCGCTGGTGAACGAAGCGCAAAGAGTCGTTGCCCCGGTTGATCTGACGGGCAAGAACGGCGACTTCGATGTGAGCGTACCGCTTCGTATACTGGGAAGAGACGGGAAGGAAATAAAAGGATTGACTCTGTATCCCGGCCAGGTATCTGTGTCTCTGAACCTGATGAAAGGGGTAAACAAGAAGATACTGGATATAAAGACCATCGTTTTCGGCAATTTAACGCCCGGTGTTACCTTGAAGCGCATTATTACCGAACCGGATAAGATCGAAGTAAGCGGACCGAATGACGTCCTGGACAAACTGGATTCGGTTTATACCGAACCGATTAATGTTACGGGGATTACGAAAGACACGGCCAGGGAAGTCAAATTGCAAATTAAAGAAGGCCTGGTCGCATCGCAAAATTCAGTGATTGTACATATTTCGGTAGAGCCTAAGCCGGCCGTGCCGCCGCCGCATTAGGCGGAGTATACTATAAGGAGAAATCAGGTTTGCTCAGAATCAATAATTTGCGGGTGTCTCTCACGGATGACACGGATCTTAAAACGCTTGCGGCCAGGCGGCTGAAGCTGCCGCCCGGCGCCATCGCCGGCGTTGAGATTGTACGCCGCGCTTTGGATGCCCGGCGCAAGCAGAATATTAGTTTTGTCTATTCCCTGGACGTGACGCTGACGGTTGCGGAGGGGCAAGTTTTATCGCGCCTGCGGGGTGACCGGGACATTGCCGTCACTGCTATATCGCCGCCGGAAGAACTGGTTCCCGGTTCGGCCGTTCTTGACGGACGCCCCGTGGTTATCGGCGCCGGCCCGGCCGGATTGCTGGCAGCCTATACACTGGCCCGCCATGGATACCGGCCGCTCCTTTTGGAACGGGGCCGGGATGTGGATGCCCGCACCCGGGATGTGGCCCAATTCTGGCAGACCGGCCAGTTTAATCCGGTATCGAATGTGCAGTTTGGCGAAGGAGGCGCCGGTACTTTTTCCGACGGCAAATTGACTACCCGGGTAACCGACCCCTATATGCGGGAGGTATTGGATATTTTCATTGCCGCCGGTGCGCCGGCGGCAATCCGGTATGTACATAAACCGCACATCGGCACCGATCAGCTGCGGCGGGTTGTGAAGAAGATCCGTCAGGAGATTCTGGCCATGGGCGGGGAAGTGAAATTTGAAACGCAAGTGACGGGGCTGGTTGTCAAAGACGGTAAGCTCACCGGTTTAACGTTAAATCATAATGAAACGGTTTCCTGCCCTCTGGCTCTGGTTGCTATCGGCCACAGTGCCAGAGATACCTATGAGATGCTTTACCGGCAGGGAGTCACCATGGAGCCGAAGGCTTTCGCCATCGGCGTGCGCATTGAACATTTCCAGGAAATAATTGATAAGGCCCAGTACGGGCCTATGGCCGGGCATCCCAAGCTGGGACCGGCGGACTACGCGCTGGTCTATCACGACCGCCGCAACGGACGGACCGCTTATTCTTTTTGTATGTGTCCCGGCGGGGTAGTGGTGGCCGCCGCCTCGGAAGCGGGCGGAGTGGTTGCGAACGGTATGAGCCTGTATAGCCGGGATTCCGGGCTGGCCAACAGTGCCCTGGTAGTTAATGTGAATCCTGCCGACTGCGGCGCGCACGTGCTGAGCGGCATTGAATTTCAGCGCCGGTACGAGAAACTGGCCTTTACCTGCGCCGGGGAGAATTATTATGCGCCGGTCCAGACCGTGGGCGATTTTTTAGGTATGCAAGGCCAAAACGGCTCTTTTTTATGCGAACCCAGTTACCGGCCGGGAACAGTACCCGTTGACCTCCACCGGTGTCTGCCGCGTTTCGTTACGGATACGCTGGCCGGAGCTTTGCCGGACTTTGGCCGGAAAATAGAAGGCTTTGACCATCCCGCCGCGGTATTAACGGGAGTGGAGACCCGTACGTCGGCGCCGGTCCGGCTGGTGCGGCAGCCGGATTATGTTTCTGCCGGTCTGGAGGGATTGTATCCTATCGGAGAAGGCGCAGGCTATGCCGGTGGAATTATGAGCGCGGCCCTGGACGGTCTTCGTGCCGCCATGGCCGTAATAAAAAAATATAAAGTATGAGGAGTAAACAAATGGGGAAACTTTTTGGCACGGATGGCGTACGGGGTGTCGCCAATAAGGAACTTACATCGGAATTAGCGTTTACACTGGGGCGGGCCGCTACGGCCTTTTTTGGGCGAGAGCACGAGCGGCCGGTTTTTTTGATTGGCCGTGATACAAGAATATCCGGACAAATGCTGGAATCATCCCTGGCAGCCGGGATTTGTTCCGCCGGCGGCCAGGCGGTTATAGCCGGGGTCATGCCGACGCCGGCAGTTGCCTATTTGACACGCAAACTGAATGCGCAGGCGGGAATTGTAATTTCCGCTTCCCATAATCCCTATCCCGATAACGGTATTAAGTTTTTTGCGGCCAGCGGCTATAAGCTGCCGGACGCTACGGAAGACCAACTGGAAGAAATGGTACTGGCTCCGTCCGATACTATGCCCCGGCCTACGGGAGATAAGGTCGGCACCGTAGTGTTTCACCACGATTTGTTGCGGGAATATATTAATTACGCCATCGGTACGGTGGATACCGATTTTAAAGGACTAAAAATTGTTGTCGACTGTGCCAACGGCGCGGCCTATGAAGCAGCCCCGGTGGTTCTTAAACGGCTGGGGGCGGAAGTGATAGTCCTTAATAATCAGCCCAATGGAGTTAATATCAATGATTGCTGCGGCTCAACCCATCTGGAACAGATCCGGCAAGCCGTGCTGGACCATAAAGCGGATTTGGGAATTGCCCATGACGGCGACGCCGACCGGTGTCTGGCGATTGACGAAAAGGGCCAGGTTGTGGATGGTGACCAGATTATGGTCATCTGTGCCCTGAACCTGATGAAAAATCAGCATTTAAAACAAAATACCCTGGTAACCACGGTCATGAGCAATATTGGCTTGCATCAGGCGGTAAAAAAGGCTGGCGGCAATGTATTGGTCACCCCGGTGGGGGACCGTTACGTGCTGGAGGCCATGCGGGAAAAGGACCTGTCTCTGGGCGGCGAGCAGTCGGGACATATCATTTTCAGTGATTACAGCACCACTGGTGACGGCATTCTTACCGCCCTGCAACTGATTACGGCGCTGCGCAAGAGCGGTAAAAAGCTGTCGGAACTGGCCGGACTCATGACCCGCTTTCCCCAAACGCTGATCAATGTGCGGTTAAAAACAAAAGAAGGCTGGCAGGAAAATCGGGCCATTGCCGCTGCTATTCAGGCGGGAGAAAAAGAATTGGGCGAGAACGGCCGGATTTTAGTCCGCGCCTCCGGTACCGAACCGCTCCTTAGGGTCATGGCGGAAGGGCCGGACATGCCTCAACTGGAAAGCATCGTACAGATGATTGTGGACGTGGTCAAAAAAGAGCTGGCTTAGTTGACCAAACTCCGTTCTTATAATAAAATAGGTTATATGCAAGGGAGCACTGCCATGTGCTCCTTTGCATATATATAGATATCACTTTTTAAAGGGGGTGGGCTATGGATAGAGCGATGCATTTCGTAAACACTATAATTGAAGCGCTGGTACTTGCGGCAAGCCGCAAGTAGACGAGGAAGAGGTTTATCGAGTCGGTCAGCGGATGCCTCTCGGCTTACTGCGGTCGTAAACAGTCGACAAAACCGCCGGGTGACCGGTGGGACAAAACGCCTGTGGCAGTTAAGCATCGATATTTTTTAGGAGGAATTTACACTATGTGTGGCATTGTAGGGTATATTGGCCCGAAACAGGCTGCCCCGTTTTTGTTTGAAGGGTTAAGCAAACTGGAATATCGCGGTTATGATTCGGCAGGAATTGCCGTATTTGATGGAAATAGAATTAATGTGGAAAAAAGTGTAGGCCGGTTGAACGCCTTGGAGAAGAAAGTGGAAAAGGCGCTGCCCGTTGGCCAGGTTGGGATTGGTCATACCCGTTGGGCTACGCACGGACGGCCCTCGGATGTCAACTCGCATCCGCATACGGATTGTTCCGGCCGTTTCGTGGTCGTGCATAACGGGATTATCGAAAACTATCTCCATATTAAAGAGAAACTAGTTGCCAAGGGACACGTTTTTACTTCCGAAACCGATACGGAAGTGGTGGCGCATCTCCTGGAAGAGTATTATCAGGGGAATTTTGAAGAGACCGTCAAAAAAGTCCTTTCCGAGATTGAAGGCTCCTATGCGCTGGTATTCCTGTGCGAACAGGAGCCGGATAAGATCATTTGCAGCAAACAGGATAACCCGCTGGTTATCGGCCTGGGCGAGGGCGAAAACTATATCGCTTCCGATATTCCCGCCATTATTAACCACACCCGCAAAACGTATATTTTAAGCGACGGTGAAATGGCGATTGTAACCAAGGACTCGGTGTGGGTGATGAACCGGCAGGGAGTGCCTGTTTCCAAGAAAGTGTTTGAAGTGCACTGGGATGCGGAAGCGGCGGAAAAAGGCGGCTATGAGCATTTCATGATTAAGGAGATCTATGAGCAGCCCAAGGCGATCCGGGAAACCATGACCGGGCGGCTGGCCAAAGACGACAGCGCCGTTCTGTTTGAAGAACTGAAATGGACGCCGGAGGATGTGGCTGCTATCCGCAAAATCGTTATAGTAGCCTGCGGCACCGCTTATCATGCCGGGATTGTCGGCAAGTACTTTTTTGAACAGCTGGCGCGGATGCCGGTGGAAGTGGATATTGCGTCGGAATTCCGCTACCGTTCGCCCTTGATTGATGACAGTACGCTGGCGATCGTCATCAGCCAGTCCGGCGAAACGAGCGACACCCTGGCCGCCCTGAAAGAGGCGAAACGCCTGGGCGCCAGAACGCTGGCGGTAACCAATGTGGTCAGTTCCTCCATTGCCCGGGAGGCTGATCAGGTCATTTACACCTGGGCCGGCCCGGAAATTGCCGTGGCCTCCACCAAAGCCTATACGACCCAGCTCATCAGCATGTGCCTGCTGGCTGTTTATATTGCCTCCCTGCGGGGTACCATGCCGGCGGAACGGGTTAAAGAGCTGATCCGCGGTCTAAAAGAACTGCCGTCGCAGGCGCATGAACTGCTGGAAGACGTGGAACCCATCAAGACCTTTGCCCAGAAATACGGCTTCAACGAGGATGTCTTCTTCATTGGCCGTTCCCTGGATTACGCCGTGGCCCTGGAAGGGGCCCTGAAACTCAAGGAAATTTCTTATATTCATGCCGAAGCCTACGCCGCCGGCGAACTCAAACACGGCACCCTAGCCCTTATCATCGAAGGCGTGCCGGTCATTGCCCTGGCGACCCAGCGCGATGTATACGAGAAGACCTTGAGCAATATCAAAGAAGTAAAAGCACGCGACGCCGTCGTCATCGGCCTGGCCATGAAAGGCGATGAGCAGCTGCAAAAATACGTTGACCATACCATCTATATTCCCGCTACCGACAAATACTTGACGCCGATTCTGACGGTGATTCCCTTGCAGCTTTTAGCTTACTACGCCGCCGTAACCCGGGGCTGCGACGTGGATAAACCCCGGAACTTGGCCAAGAGCGTGACCGTGGAATAAGAGGCAGGTTTTCTGCAAGTTGTTGTTCAGGGACAAAAAAAGTTCTTAACTGAATTTAACATAATATTTGTTTCACCCATAGTATAGCTGTGGGTGATATTTTTTTACCGCTTATAGGTTACGATAGTCTGGTCTTTGAAGAAAATACGCTGCCGGAATTGTCGATGCGTTCTCTCACTCGTACCACATTGAGTCGGTAGTACGGCTGCAAAGAAAACACGTCCCTTGAAGCCTTGTGTAGCAAGGTTTCAAGGGACGTGGTAAAAAATGGTATATGTTTCCTTAGACATGGTTAGAAAACATCTGCCGAGCGGTTCGTAGAAACCATACCACTCAGGGATACACTTATGCCCGTTACTTCCTAGTAACGGGCATTTTTAATTAAGAGAATTTTATCGGACTATCCAAGAATATAGAAGCATGTGAGTTGGGCTATCTTGCTATGCCGGCATAACATATTATTTGTCATTATATTTGCTGCGAAAAGGGAAAGATTATGATTGACAAACAGACAATTTATTCCTATAATATAGTTGTCTTAACAACTACGTTATGGGAGATAGAAATGAGATTTAAATTGGATGATTCATTAGGGTTTATTCTAAGTAAAGCTAATATAAAACTAAAAAATGAATTGTTTCAACGGTTTAAGGAATATGATATTACGCCAGAGCAATGGGCTATATTATGCTGTTTATGGGAACAAGAAGGTATTACCCCTAAAGAGCTGTCAGATTTGACCTGTAAAGATAAACCGAACACGAATCGCATTTTGGAGAAGCTAATAATAAAGGGGTTAGTTGTTCGAAATCCTCATCCAGTGGATAAGAGAGCGTTTCAAATATTTTTGACGGACAAGGGACGGGCATTGCGGGAGCAATTAATCCCCAAGGCTAACCAGCTTATAGAAAAAGCAACAACAGGAATAGAAGAACATAAAGTGGTAGAATTAAAGAAAATGTTAAATCAAATATATGATAATATCAAGTAACTATTTTTTTGCAATTATAGTTGTCTTGACAACTATAATTATCACTATTAAGATGATTGTTGTCTGTGCTTTAGACTGTAGTTAATTTCCGAAGGGAGAATGTTTATACCTATAGCAAGATGAATGATTGATTGGTTTGGGTGCTAATCAAGTTGAAAATCTATTATGAATGGAGGTGAAAAATGATGCCGGTAATTACCATTGACGGTCCTAAAATTACGAGAGAACAAAAGGCCAAGCTTGTAAAAAAGCTTGTTACCAAAGCAAGTGAAATACTTAATATCCCTGAACAGCATTTTGTTACTTCAATTAAAGAGAACGATTTCGATAACATAGGTAACGGAACGAAACTACTATCGGACAGAGGCGAGTAACCCATACAGTAAAGGTCATGATGAACCCGCATACCAAATAGCACCGACCCCAAACAAGTGATATTCGTGGAGCCATGTTAATTACAAAATGAGATGGAGGAAAATAATATGGAAAGCCGTTTAGTTAAAGAATTAAGTTTGCGTTTTGAACCGGTAGCTGTCTTGTTTAGCAATGAAAAACCTGAAGGAGCACTTCAGAGCAAAGGAGATCGTTGGAGTTGCATAATTCCACTATTTATTGCTGCAGCAAAAGGTAAGACGGCAGTTTTTGAGCGTAAAACAACAGTCTGTCCTGGCGGAAAAGTAGGCTTAGGGTTTGGTCAGTATCCTAATCCTATGCCACAGTTTCCAGGTGGAATTGAGGAATTTCTATCAACTGGTAAAGGTGAAATTGAAGGAGAGGGTTATATAAAAGACTCAGAGCTAGGTAAAGAATTTGTTGAATGCCTGCCAATAACAAATATTCCTTATCAGTACGTAATTTTAAAACCAATGTCACAAGTTGATACTACCAAAGAAAAGCCAGAGCTTATTATATTTTATGTCAATAACGACCAGTTATCAACACTTACAGTACTTGCTAACTATTACAGACCGGGAAATGAAAACGTTGTGATTCCTCAGAGTTCAGGATGTCAGTCTGCTTTTCTTATTCCCTACGCCGAAGCTCAAAAGGAAAATCCGAGAGCAGTGGTAGGTTTGACCGATATTACCGTGCGCCCCATGGTCGATCCTGATATGCTTTCGTTTTCTGTGTCCTATGCAATGTTTTTAGATATGGAAAAGAACGTTGCAGGAAGTTTCATGGAAAAGGACGTGTGGCATAAGATAGTGGCGAGAATGAAAAAATAGTACAGCATCTGACGCGGGTTGCGAAAAGACCTGAATTAATGAAAGTGATTATCCGTTTAGGAATGCGGTATAATACAAACAACGCCATTCCAAATTGGAGCGGCATTGTAAGACAGACCATCGGCATTAACAATATTAAGGGGACGTGTGATTATGATTCTTGTAACCGGAGCTAACGGGAAAACTGGTCAAGCGATAATTCGAAATTTATTATCGAAAGGAGAGAAAGTACGGGCTTTTGTTCATAAAGCCGAACATATTCAGGCACTTAAATCCTTGGGCGTGCAGGAAGCGCTTGCAGGAGACATGATGGATCAAGCGGCAGTGAATGAAGCATTTAAGGGAATTCGGGCCGCATATCATATTTGTTCCGCCGTAAATCCTGATGAAGTCCAGATAGGACAAATCGCAATAAACGCTGCCCGTTCCGCCCAAATAGAACATTTTGTATACCATTCGGTGCTTCATTCTGTACTTCAGGATTTACCGCATCATCAGAAAAAACTTATGGTCGAGGAAATAGTGGTGAACGCAGGTATACCATATACCATTATTCAACCTGCAATATTAATGCAGAATATACTTGAAGGTTGGAAGTTGCTTAGTGGAGAGGGGATATTTGAACAGAGATTTTTTACGTCAAAAGAAACACGCATTTGTATGGTTGACTTAGAAGATTTGGCAGAGGCTGCTTCTATAATTCTCACCAAGCCAGGCCATACGGGTGCCACTTATGAACTATGCGGACCTGAAAATTTATCTTTGGCTGATATGTTAGCCGCTTTTAAACAGAATTTTGGTCGTGAAGTCAAAGCTCAAACAACTCCAGATGAACTGTGGGCAGCACAATTGAAAAAGCATGGAGTAGGAGACTATCAAATTAATACACTATTAACGATGTTTCATCATTATAATGAACATGGGTTTGCTGGTAATCTAAATGTTTTGACATGGATACTGGGCCGAAGACCAAATAATTTTGCATCCTTTATTCAAAGGACAATGCAAAGCAAAAGATAATCTCTAGCTTAAAAAATGAATAATTGTGCGCGGTAAAAGGGATGAGTTTTGGCCACTGAAATTGGATAATGAGTAAGTTGCTAGTCGGTTGCAGGGATGAACCTTCAGCCCAATTTTTTTATTGGCTTTGTTAATGGTTGCATAATCGTGAATATTGTGGTGAATGATTTTTATAAAACCGCAAATTCTTGAATTTTGTTGTTAAGCCCGAGTTAAGTACTGGAAAAGTTGTCAGCCTAAATATTGATTTCTTAGAATATCTGTTTGACCTGAAGTTTACTTCAGGGTTTATAATCATATAATAGATAATTAAGGATATTGGTTACCAAAACACCTGCATAAAGGAGGTATCATATTTGAACATAAAAGAAGCTGCAGAGATAACAGGTATTTCTATTGATAATCTTCGTTATTATGAAAGAATAGGTCTAATTCCTGAAGTTCCAAGGACTACAACGGGAATCAGAGATTATGATGAAATGTCACTGCATTGGATAGAATTTGCCATGCGCTTTAAAAGAGCAGGAATGCCGTTGGATTCAATTCGTGAATATATTCAATTGGCTTTGAAGGGCGAAGCAACCAAGGAGGCCAGGCGGGAAATCCTGTTAGAGACGAAAGAAAGCATGGTAGAAAAAGTGAGAGTGATACAGGAAAGTTTGGATATTATCAATTATAAGCTGGATACTTATGATAAGAAATGTGAACCAGTTACCAAAGAATTAATAGAAGCGTGGAAAACAAGTAAGCGCGAAATTTAGGTATGTTCCGTCAGTTAAAACTAACCGATTTACAAGGCTGAAAAGGCCCAAGAATTTTTGATTTCCGGCGCTTTTAATGCCATAAATATCAGTTCGTTATGTAAAGGTAGAAAATACGGATAGTAAAGGTTATTAAAATATTTCCTCTTCATGATTTGTTAGATGTATTCGATCATGAGGGGAATTTTTTGTAATATTTTTTGGAAAAGAAAAATTTAAATTTGAAAAAGGTACTTGACCTTAAGCCGACTTAAGGGTCTATAGTCAAAGTGCCGGTAAAAATTAAGTAAAAAATGGTTTTTGACGGGGAGAAAGATGAAAGTAACAGTAATAACAGGAAGCCCACATAAGAATGGTACATCTGCTATTTTAGCAGATAAATTTATTGAAGGAGCAAAAGACGCGGGACATGAGGTAATGTATCAATTGCACTTAAAGAAAAGTCAACTCTATGAAAAACATCGCTTGGCATCGAGTCGACTTATGGCTTTAGAATGAAGTCATAGCAAACAATGAAAGGTGATGAGATAAAATATGGATTATGTAAAGTTTGTCAATTCAGATTTACAGGTATCTCGTATCTGCCTTGGTTGTATGGGATTTGGTGATACACAGCGTGGACAGCACAGCTGGACCTTGGATGAAGAACATTCAAGAGTAGTCATCAAGCATGCATTAGAGCTGGGGGTGAACTTCTTTGACACGGCTATTGGCTATCAGAGTGGGACCAGTGAGCAGTATGTAGGCCGAGCTCTCAAGGATTTTTCAGCACGTGACAAGGTGATAGTGGCGACAAAGTTCTTGCCGCGCAGCCAGGAAGAAATTGCTGATAGAGTAACTGGTCAGCAGCACATTGCGCGAATGATTGATAAGAGTCTGCAGAACCTTGGTATGGATTATGTGGATCTCTACATCTATCACATGTGGGATTACAATACACCGTTAGAAGATTTGATGGAAGGTCTTAATAACGCTGTAAAAGCAGGAAAAGTTCGTTATATCGGTATAGCCAACTGCTTTGCATGGCAGTTGGCTGAGGCTAATGCTATGGCAGAGAGCAAGGGGTGGGCAAAATTTGTTTCCGTACAGAACCATTATAATATGATTTTCCGCGAGGAAGAGCGGGAGATGGCACCATATTGCCAGATGAAAAATATTGCAATGACCCCATACAGTTCGTTGGCTAGCGGTCGTTTGTCCCGTCGTCCTGGTGAAACCTCGAAACGCTTGCAGGAGGATAGCTATGCAAAATTCAAATACGATGCGACAACTGAACAGGATGAAACAGTGATTTGCCGAGTCATGGAACTGGCTGATCGTCATGGCGTTTCCATGACAGAAATAGCTATTGCATGGCTTTTAACTAAGGTTACTTCTCCAATTGTTGGTGCGACTAAGCTTCACCATGTAGATACGCCTGTTAAAGGGGTTGATTTAAGGCTTACGGAAGAGGAAATTTTTTACTTGGAAGAGCTGTATGTTCCGCATACGTTAGTAGGTGTAATGGCACAGAACAAGCCGGAAACAAGTAATGAGAAGAAAGTTTGGTCTGTTGGAGATCAAAAAATTTGATCATACTGAGAGTTAGATAGTACATGCAGATGCTATTATACAATCGAAATAAATCTGGCTTATAGGCAAGAATGAAGGATTGAAAAATATCAATATATCATTAAAAGTCGATAAAGTGCCTACGGAACAAGCGGATGCTATGTTTAACCAACACCGCGCGTGGTTTGCAAAAAACTTTCAACAAGGAAACTTTTTGCTGTTAGGGCCGTATCAAGACAAGGAACATGCAGGAGTAATTATCGCTCAAGCCGAAAGTCGTGAAGCTTTAGACAAGGTATTGTCGGAAGATGTGTACTATCCGCTTGACTTGGCAACCTATGAAGTCCACGAGTTTAAAGCGGCGATGGTGGCGGAAAATATCAAAGAATTTCAAGGTAGGTAATGCAAACTATATAGTGCCATCTTGTATACTCCGAAGGACGCACAGTTAATACACGGAAGGTTTTTTATTGCTTAACAACCAAAAATCCTGTTCCGTGGGAACTCAAAGATGAGGGGCTAACACTAGCCCCTCGAAAGATATACTTGAGAGGTGTGTGCACTAATCCCCCAACGCTGAGTTTTAGCGTAAAGCTCTTTGCTAATGCGCGATATTTTGAAGGTAATGATGAGTTGAAGTTTTAGGGAGGAATATATATGTCAAAAAATATACTTGTATTAACAGGCAGCCCCAGAAAAGGCGGCAATAGCGATCAGTTAGCGGATGCATTTATTGCCGGTGCTCAGCAGGCTGGTCATACAGTTGTGAAATATGTAACCGCAGATAAAAAGATCAAGGGTTGTATAGCCTGTTACACTTGTTTCAGCAAGGGCACCGCTTGCTCTATTCCGGATGATTTTAATGACCTTGCACCGCTAGTGGAAAATGCCGATATGATTGTGTTTGCAACACCGATATTCTGGTTTTCGTTCCCAATGCAGCTTAAAGCGGCTTTTGACAAATTCTTTTCGTTTTTGATTGGACAAAAGACACTGAAGATAAAAGACTGTGCGCTTCTAGCTTGTGCAGGGGATAAAAGTGAAACCTGCTTTGAGGGTCTTGTTACGACTTATAAGCAGGTTGCCGGACACATGGGTTGGAAGGATAGCGGTACAATCCTTGTACCGGGGCTTATGGCCAAAGATGATATATTAAAGACCGATGGGCTAAAGAGAGCCGAAGAATTAGGCAAAAACATACTTTAAAAATTGAGCCGAGAAACCTTGCGTGCCAAGGATTTCTCGGTTTTTACTAGACCGAGTCCTTGCCTGTCTATCTGCTAAAGACTATAAAAGATTAACGACTATATCTAAAGGAGCTATTATATCATGAATGAATCAGATAAATTAATACTGGCATTGAAATGGACTCATCTCTGTTTGGCGTACCTTTTACTGTGATTTGTATACCTGTTTGCAATCAAGATGGCATAGCCATTGGCGCTTTTGGTATTAATACGCAGGAAAACATCGCAAAAAAACGCGCTGAGTTGGAAAAAATATCAAAAGGACTCATGAACAGCGTGTCCACCTTTGCGAGTACCGCTGAAGAATAAGAGTTAGAAGCTAGTTACAGCAAGTTTGAGAAGTATACGGAGCGGGTGGAAAGAGTTTTTACTGGTGATAAAAAACAATTGGAAGAGCTAAATGAGCAGTTTTACCGTTGGAAGGCGTATAGCCTTGAGACAGTGCGTTTAGTGCGTGAAAAACAGACAGACCAGGATATAGCCCGGATAGCGAATGGGGTCGGCAATCCAGGTAGTAACTGGCGGTGCAATTTGACATGGCGTTTGAACAATTCCGGCAAAATTCAGCGGTGTTTTTTGGGGTAGCGCAGCAGGATTACCAGCGAGAGGCAGTCATAGTTGTTTGGCAATTGGCATGGCTGGTGGTAGTTACCGGACTGCTGGTGTTTATGCTGTCGCGCTCTATCACTAAGCCATTGGCAAAACTGTAGCAGGATATTTCTGATATTGCGGAAGGCAAACTGGAAAGACCGGTGCAATATGTGGACACGGGCAATGAGTTTGGTGAAATAGCCCGCTCACTGGAAAGCTTGCGGGTGCTGTCCGGTGTACAGAAACTGCAGAAATAATAATAATGATTGTTGTCCAGTAAAAAAAGGTCCATTGAAAATGCGCTTGACTTGGAGTTAACTCCAAATGCTACACTTGAATCTCAAAGAAGAAAACATAGTGAAAGGATATTAAAGGAGGATTAATTATGAAATATCGAGCAATAGGGAAAACGGGAGTTCAGGTTTCAAGTTTATGTTTTGGTACGATGTCTTTTGGCGGAAACGCTGATGAAGAAGCATCAAAGGCAATGTTTAAGCGCTGTCGTGAAGTCGGTATTAATTTTTTTGATACGGCTGATGTTTATAGTCAGGGACGTTCTGAAGAAATTCTGGGAAAATGTATCGCTCATGAACGCGATAATGTCGTGTTATCCACAAAAGTATTTTGGCCGACAAGTGCTGATGTTAATGGGCGAGGTTTGTCACGGCGTCACATTATACAGGGTGTGGAAGCCAGTCTGCGGCGATTAAAAACTGATTACATTGATTTTTATTTCGTCCATGACTTTGATCCCCGGACGCCAATGGAGGAAACTATCCAGGTACTGGATGACTTGCAACGACAGGGTAAGATTCTCTATTCGGCGGTAAGTAACTGGGCAGCCTGGCAAATTGCCATGGCGTTAGGAATTTCTGCAAGAGAGCATCTTGCTTGTTTTGAATTAATCCAACCAATGTACAACTTAGTAAAGCGTCAAGCAGAAGTCGAAATCTTGCCTTTTGCCGTTTCTCAGCAAATTGGTGTTATTTCTTATAGTCCTTTAGGAGCGGGACTTCTTACCGGAAAATATGGGGTGAATAAGCGGCCGAATCAAGGTCGTTTAGTTCAAGAAAAAAGATATACCGATCGCTATGGGGATGAAATGAATTTTATTGTGGCTGAGCGATTTACTGCATATGCTTCCGAACGTGGTATACATCCTGCAACGCTTGCAGTTGCATGGGTAATGGCCAACCCCGCAATCACCGCGCCCATTATTGGGGCAAGAAATTTAGAACAGTTCGAGTATTCGCTTGCCGCTATTGATATAGATATGACACCAGAGTGGCGAGATGAAATTTCTGCACTTTCTATTACTCCTGCACCTGCAACGGATCGCACCGAAACACTGCTACCTATATGGACATGATTTCAAATAATGCAATTTATACAAGTAGAGTAGGTGAAGCATCGTGAACAATACCTGGAAAATTTACATGTTAACCTTTATCAGTTTCGTGGTTGGCACGACACAATTCGTTATCGTTGGAATTCTGGATAAAATCGCTGCTTCTTTCGGTGTATCGGTTTCGACTGCGGGACAGCTTGGTTCAGCATTCTCGCTTGCTTATGCGATCGGTACGCCGATTGTCATGGTGGCGACGGCGAAGATAGATCGGCGCAAGCAACTGCTGCTGGGGCTCGCGGTCCTATTACTCGGTATCGTTTTGACGGTCGCCATTCCGGGCTTCGTCTTTTTGATGGCCTCCCGAGTCATACTTGGAGTTGGTGCGGGTGTCATTACTGTCACCGCCTATGCAACAGCAGCTAAGATGGCTCCTCCCGGACGTCAGGCCGGAGCGGTGTCCAACGTCACGTTGGGCTTTAGCGCATCCATC
The DNA here is from genome assembly GCF_900476375.1 of Allolucifera butyrica. Classification (GTDB taxonomy): domain Bacteria; phylum Bacillota; class Negativicutes; order Sporomusales; family UPPP01; genus Lucifera; species Lucifera butyrica. The sequence continues at coordinate 50,837 of NZ_UPPP01000051.1, forward strand.
GTCTTTGGCGTCCCCATCGGCCGAGTTGTCGCTGCGGCGTATGATTGGATAGCGATTTTTTGGGGCATCGGCCTCTTAAGCATGATGTCAATCGTCGCCATAATGCGGACGATTCCGGCTATGGAAGGTGAAGCACCAGTACCCATCGGCAAGCAACTAGCTTTCTTGAAAAAGCCAAAGATCGCAATTGCTTTTAGCTTAACATTATTAACGTATCTTAGCTATTCAGTAGTCTATACGTATATCACCCCCTTCCTAGCTTCTGTAGCGCCGAAGAGTGAACAGGGAATGAGCAGCATTCTCTTCGCCTTGGGAATAGCGAGCTTGATTGGTTCTAAACTTGGCGGTTTCTTGGCAGATCGGACCGGTACCGCGTACACACTCGTCGGAGGCATGGTCGTCCAAGCCATCGCTCTCGTATTACTATCCATCGTTTCTGGATCGGTGTCTGTTACAGTCTCATTGCTTATGGCTTGGATGATCGCCTCCTTGGCGTTCATGCCCGCCCAGACTTTAAACTTAATCACGCTTGCTCCGGAAGCTTCTGGTATCATGCTTAGTTTGAACGGTTCCTTCATTCAGTTCGGCTTTGCTCTGGGCGCCGGCATCGGGGGGATTGCGGTGGGCGGTACGTCGATCATGGCGATCAGCTGGATCGGTGCAGCCTCAATCGCGCTTGCGGCTGTCCTTGCGGTCATCTCTTTTGGTCTTACCCGTTCGTTTTCAGACGTACGACAATAAGCTCCTGGAGGCGGCTCTGGCAGATTGTCGGCTTTCGAGAGCTGCAAATGATTTATAGGAAGTTTACTTTTAATTGAACAACTAATCACGAGTCTGAAAAATTTGCAAAGTAATATTTCTGAGGGTAATATTTCTGAGTGACTCTTGATTTAAAGTTAACTCCAAGTATTATAATATCGAATATCAGGAGGTGAACCCGTATGACCATTTCAGAAGTAAGTGAAAAATTTGATATTCATCAGGATACACTCCGCTATTATGAACGCATCGGACTGATTCCTCATGTGAACCGCAATAAAAGCGGAATCAGGGATTATACGGAAGAAGACTGTAATTGGGTTGAATTTATCAAGTGTATGCGAAGCGCCGGTCTGCCGATTGAAGTATTGATTGAGTATGTTGCGCTGTTTCAACAGGGCGATGAAACCCTTGAGGCTAGAAAAAAACTCTTTATTGAGCAGCGTAGGCAACTCCTTAAAAGAATGGAAGACATGCAAAAAAACGCTGGAACGTCTAGATTATAAGATTGCCGTATTTGATCAGAAGATAGTAGAAGCGGAAAAAACACTGAAAAGACCAGAGAACTAGTTTTGGGTAAAATAATATTAATAAAACTAACGAGGTACAAGGTATATTTTCATTACATTGTGTAACTCATATTCATAAAGTATCGGAGACATTATATGAAAAGATGGGTAAGAAAAATGCTATTAGCCTTGTTAATTAGCGTCGTCATATTGGCTCTCGGTATAGGTCTTTATATACAGCAGCCTAAGTTCGGAACGTTGCCCCAAGGTGCCCGTCTTGAAAGAATCGAAAGATCACCTAATTACGTTAACGGGCAATTTCAGAATCTGGTTCCAACTCCTCAATTTAGCGAAGGAAACAGCACTGTTTCCGTGTGGTGGTATTTTCTTTTTGCTAAAAAAGAACGGTTGGCACCAATAGCTTCTATTCCTGCAGTAAAAACCGATTTAAAGACCTAGGACAAAGACAAGAATGTAGTCGTTTGGCTTGGTCATTCGTCGTACTTTATGCAGCTAGGCGGCAAAAGGATTCTGATTGATCCTGTGTTTAGTGCTTATGCTTCACCTGTTTTTTTCGCAAACAAGGCTTTTGCTGGAACCAATCCATACACAGCGGAAGATATGCCGGAAATCGATTATTTGCTCATTTCCCACGATCATTGGGATCACTTGGATTATCCCACTGTCACCGCTTTGAAACCCAAAGTCAAAAATGTGATATGCGGTTTATGATGTGTAAGCTAAAAGAAAGGAACAAGGTTATGCCAAAAAGAAAATTAAGGAATCTGGAAGTATCCGCAATTGGTCTTGGATGTATGGGGTTTAGCCACGGATATGGTCCTGGGCCGGATAAAAATGAGGCAATTAAACTGATTCGTCAGGCGTATGATTTGGGCTGCACCTTTTTTGACACAGCCGAGGGCTATGGGCTCGGTTCCAATGAAGAACTGGTGGGAGAAGCACTAAAACCCATCAGGGACAAGGTTATTATCGCCACTAAGTTTAGGGTTGCGGATAGTGAATACGGTTCAAAAAAGAAGACGCTGCGTAGCGTCCGGTCGCATTTGGATGCTTCTCTAAAAAGGCTCGGGACAGAGCATGTGGAGTTGTATTACCAGCACAGGATAAACAAAAATGTCCCCGTTGAAGAAATCGCCTATTGCATGGGCGAGCTGATTAGAGAGGGGAAAATTCTTGGCTGGGGGCAGTCACAGTCGACGGAGGATGAGATCCGCCGCGCTCATGCTGTAACGCCATTGACTGCGATTCAAAGTGAGTATTCCATCATGGAGCGGATGTTTGAAAAGGATGTTATCCCTGCCTGTGAGGAGCTTGGCATTGGCTTCGTTCCGTTCTCTCCCCTTGCCAGTGGATTCTTGTCGGGGAAAGTCAATGCAGATACCCAATATGTAGGGGATGATGTGAGAAGAGTCATTACCCGCTTTAACAGAGAGAACATCCTGGCCAATCAGTCGCTGCTGGATTTGATCACTCGATTTGCAGAAATGAAGGGTGCCACTCCGGCGCAGATTTCTCTCGCATGGATGCTGCATAAAAAAGATTTTATTGTACCGATACCCGGTTCACGAAAGCTTGAACGGATTGGGGAAAACCTGGGAGCAGCCGATGTGGAATTGACTGAGGAAGAATTTACTCAGATCGAAGCCGAGCTTGCAAAAATTGAGGTTCATGGCAATCGAACTGATGAGGATATTGCAAAGTTGAGATGGCTCAAATGAGGGTTATCGTGATAAAGGGAGCTCCGGAAAAACTGGAATATTGGCACCTGATCAGTAACGTGGGGAAGGTGTTGCTTGTGATAAGTGTGTAGTAAGGGCGGAAAGAAAACAAAGCTAATTAGGCCTTGCACAGCACTGCTAAACGAAAGGCCCTATACAGCAGAAGATAAAACTTTTGCTGTATAGGGCCTTTTGCTTTATATGAAATTGCCATCTGTGGACGGATTCGTAAATCAAAGCATTCCGAGCTTGGACAGCCAAGGTTTGATGTCGTTGAGATTATTGGCTGTGAGTCCCTGCAACACGGTGGAATTTGGGCAGAGGCTTTTGATGGCGGGCATGCTTTCGGCAACGTCACTGCCGGCGCTGGTGCAGAAGGGTATTACTGTTTTACCGGAAAGATCGTAGGTTTCGAGAAAAGTATGAATCGCCATCGGCGCTGTGTACCACCAAATCGGATAGCCCACGAAAATCACATCATAGCTGCCCATATTTTCTACCTTTGTAGAAAGCTTCGGCCTGGCATTTGACTCTTTTTCCCGTTTGGCAAGATCGGTGCATTCGTTATAATTTGTTGGATAAGGCGTTTCAGTCTTGATCTCGATGATGTTGCCACCAACAAGCTCGTGAATTTGATTAGCGGCTTTCCGTGTATTTCCCGTATGTGAAAAATACACTATGAGGATTTTTTTACCGCCTTTTTCTGCAATCTTGGCATTCGATGCATCTGAAGTGTTTTTATCATTGGAGGTAGATGCAGTCTGCTGTGGTGAAGAGTTGGAAACTGTAGAAGTTCTATTTCCACAGCCTATTAGAGAGAAAAGCATGAGGGCGGACAAGAGCAAGGTCAATATTTTCTTCATGTGATATACTCTTTTTTTATTTTATTTTTCTTTAAATTAAAAATAATTTTTAAACTTTCAGACCTAACTGATAGGCCTGCTCTGGAAATTCAGAGCGTTCGATTAGAGGTCTGCTGCCGCAACCTACGGCTAATACCGTGCCGATATCTTCCCAGCCGAGATATTTCATTAGGGTCTGGTAATGATGGGTTAGCGCCGACATAGTCCAATCCTTGGAATCATAGGCAGTTGCCATGAGAATGGCTTTTTTACCGCTGCCGCATAATTTTATGTTGCTGGCATAGAAACGGTCAATGACGGTCTTTAATTGGGCTGATATACCCCAATAATAGAGTGGCGTGACGAATACAACGAGGTCGGAAGCAATGAGATTAGACTTCAGCTTCTTGTCGATGGCATCCTGATGCACGCAAGGGCCGTTCATCCCGCAGCGATCACAGCCAAGGCATGGATGAATGTCTTCAAAAGCCGCATTGAAGCGGAAAACTTCATGGCCTGCTTGTTGCGCTCCTTCAATGAATTTGTCGGCTAATAGAGCCGATGTCCCGTTTTTATGCGGGCTGCCGGTGATTACCGTGATTTTCATTTTGTTGCCCCCTTTAAAAGTGTTATCAGCTATCTGAGCAGTCGTCGATCCTGCGGACATATTCTGCAGTTTAAGGCCGCAGCCGCTCAGTAGGAGTGTTATGAATCCCGCGGCGGTTCCTTGGATGAAAACTTTCCTATCCATAGTGGTCCTCCTTTTTGCTTAAGTTCAGCGACCAAAGAATTCATTGGCTTCGCGCATGCGTTTCAGTATATCCACATGGAACGGATAGCGCGGTACACATACGCCACAGTACGTGCAGTCCCTGGCTGTCCGCCTCAATTTGAAATAGTGGTCTCTAGCCAGTGCGTCACCGGATTTGGCGAGGTAAATGCAGACGCCGTTCATGTCCTGATGTTGTGCACTAGCGATAAAGGAGTAGTCGCGCTCCTCTCGTGAGGTTTTATAATAGGCGAGCACACCAGTGAGATCATCCATATTGCGCACACCTGGCAGACAGGAGACAACGGCTGGACAGTCCAGCGTACTGGATGCACTGCGGCACTGACATAGCGCGCCCGAATGGCGAGGAACTGGCATTTAACAGGCGACCGCCACCATAGGCCTTCATGACAGTAATGGCTGCGCCTCGTTTTCAGCCGCGCTCTTCGGACAGCATCAGCTTGCCATCAACCGGAACAAAGTCATAGGCCGGGTTGAGGTTAAACATAAAGACATCCATGACACCGGTTTCAAGAAAACGGCGGGAGATATCCACCGAATGCGAAGAAAAACCGAGATAACGGATGGTTCCATCCTGCTTGAATTTCTGGGCGTAATCCAGGATGCCGTCGAACATTATACTCTCAAAATCATCGGAATGGTCGACATAATGGATGAGTCCGATATCGCTGTAATTCGTGCCGAAGCCTTTGAGCTGCTGCTCGAAGCCCTGCTGTACCTCTTGTAAATCACGCGTTCTTGTATAGATTTGGCGCGGATATATGACGCCGATATGCATCTGTGTCATTAGTTTGTCGCGCCGTTCCTTTAGTGCACGGCCCATAGTTTCTGCCGGTCCAAAGTTCGACATGACGGTGTCGATCAGATTGATGCCTTGGTCGGAAGCATAAGCAATCATTTTTTCAATCTGAGCCGCAGACGACTCATGCAGGGCACTGGCACCGAGTCCGAGGGTGCTGATTTTTGCTCCGGCCTCCATTTCTTTCCTGATAAATATACCGTATCACTTAAAGTCAACTCAAGGTCAAGCTATTTTTCAAAAAAAGTTTAAAACGCCGAAGCCTTTTATAATGGCTCCGGCGTAGTCGAGCTGTAAAAAAAATCTTAAAAAAACCTAAAAGGTTCTTGACTTGGAGTTAGATCAAAGTGATAACCTGTGACCGTAGAATAAATCCCAAGCTTGTGAGGTGATATCAATGAAGAGACTTTTGACGGTTTTTCTTGCCCTGACGGTATTCTGTATTATGGTGGCAGGCTGCGGCATGGAGGCAGCGAAAAGCACTGCCGGAGCTGAAAGCTCTGGCAGTGTACAATCGGCTTCTGGCAAAGTACAAACTACATCTTCTGATGATGTAAGACCTTTCCAAACCACCAAAATAAGGCTGATTTTTGATGGCGGCGATGCAGTTGCAGAACTGTACGACAATCCGACGAGCCGCGACCTTGTGTCCATGCTGCCGTTGACACTGAGTTCAAGGACTTCAACGCTACAGAGAAGATTAGTTATCCGCCACGTAGCCTTTCTACGGAAAGGGCACCGGAGGGATTTGAACCGTCAGAGGGCGACTTGACTTTGTTCACTCCATGGGGCAACCTGGCGATCTTCTACCATGATTTCCGCTATTCTAAAGGGCTAGTCCCGATAGGACATTTCACGTCCGGACTTGAGACATTGGCAAAGATGAACGGCGATTTCACTGTCAGGATTGAAGCTGCAAAGGAATGAAAGGAGTTTATTAGATGAGCAAAAAGATTTTGATTGTGTATTATTCTCATTCTGCGAACACGCGTAAGCTGGCGAAGCTGATCGAGCAGGAGACCGGCGGGACGCTCTGCGAGTTGCTGCCGGAAAAAGCCTATCCTGTCGACTACAACACGGTTGTGGAACAGGCGAAAAAAGAAATCCAGGCGGGCTTCCGCCCGGACCTTAAAACAAAAGTCAAAGATATCGCATCTTATAATACGGTCCTTATTGGCACGCCGAACTGGTGGAGTACGATTGCCCCACCGATTGCTACTTTTCTGGAAAGCTATGATTTGTCAGGAAAGAACGTTGCTCCGTTTTGCACCCACGGCGGAGGTGGCTCCGGTCATATCGAAGCTACAGTCAAAAAACTCTGTCCTGATTCGACCGTGCTGTCTGCCCTTTCTGTTTACGGTGATACGGCAAAGGGCGCACAGGTAGAATCCTGGCTGAAAAAAATTGGCGTAAAATGAGCTGAAGGAGAGACTGAAATGAGTGATTTAAACAATAGTGTAATTTTTCCAAAAGGTAACAAAATGCCGGAGCCATTCAGCAAAAACTTTATCGGTCAGGCATATCTTCATATGCTGGTACCGGGCGACAAGGAATTCAATTGCCCAATCGGAAACGTAACATTCGAACCGGGCTGCCGCAATAACTGGCATAAGCATCTAGGAGGACAGATCCTCTTAGTCACAGGCGGCAGAGGCTGGTATCAGGAAGAAGGTGAAACAGCGCGCGAGCTCAAGGCAGGAGACGTTGTAAAGATTCCGGCAAATGTGAAACATTGGCACGGTGCTGCGAGAGACAGCTGGTTCGTACACCTTTCCGTTGAAACCAATAGCCAGGCAGGTCCAGCAGAATGGTTGGAGCCTGTTGCTGATGATGAGTACAATAAATTAAAATAATCCTTTTATATGTCGATGACAGTATGACGGGGTGCTGTGCTGATAAATTTTGTAAGCACAGCACCCCTTTTTAAGAATAAAAGATGGATAAAAACTATTGACTTTAAGCTGACTCAAGGTGATAGGTTTTAGAGATAGAAAAAAGTGCAAATTTGCAGGAGTGAAGGGAAGATGCTTGCATTGAAAAAGCTGTTCCGTGCTGTTGCTGTTATAGTGGTGATTAGTGTAGTCAGCCTGTTTTGCCTGATCTATTATGCTCGGAGTAATTATGTGTCAGACAAGGAGTATGCCCGAATGGAACAGAAAATTGTAAACCAGAACATAGACTATAGTACTGATCAGAACAAGAAAGATAATTGTTTGGGCATGCTGAGATATTGAAATGTAGGGCGGTTTTCCATATGAATGGGGGATGAAATTTGATTAGAAATATATTGCATATAACAATGACGGTGCTTTTGCTATTGATCCTGGATTACCGTTTTACGGGAAATGCCTTCCATGAAATCGGCGGGGTGGTACTCACTTTACTGATCATTTTCCATAATGTGCTGAATCGACGCTGGTATGAGGTCTTCTTCAAGGGCAGGCAGAGCCTTAGTAGTGTGCTCTTGACTCATGTCAATTTGCTATTGGCTGTTGCGATGGTCACGGTATTCGTTACCGGCGTGCTGATTTCGGTGACGGTGTTTGCCCCGCTAGGCATGCGGAGCGGCGGTCTCTTCTTGCATGATTTGCATCAGGGGGCAACCTATGCGAGCCTTATTCTCGTAGCAATACATCTGGGGATGCATTGGGAGATTCTCATGGCGAAGCTGAAGAACTGGCTGCATATTGATAGTTCCAGTCTTGGTTGGACCATCACAAGCAGAGGAGAGAGATAATACTAAAGCCGGACCCACGGCGGTAATGTTTCCGATGATAGCGTGATTACGAAAGAAAGTTATGTAGGGTAGGGGGAAGTATTTATTTTTGTGATAAGTGTCAGATAGTTTAAAGAAACAATGGTCCAGTGTGGTCCAAAATTATATACTGAACATACCAAAAAGAAAGCCAGGAGGACGCAAAATTGCGCCAGGCCTGGCTTTTGTAATTCAGTTTTTCTTTTATCCCACTTTCGTGAGCCTCTGTCATTTGGCAATTTTCTCCCGCGAAAGATGAACTAAAGGAATTTGCCTTTATCAAAGCGACGCCGGCTGATAAAAGACCTATGTCCGGATCTATTTTAATAAAATAAATAAAACAGGGAAACTTTTTTCGGTTGTAGTATTAATAGAGACATGCGTCCTTATAAATTGTCCGCTGGATATTTTATAATAAAGGAGAACGTTATGAATATTCATAATATCATTCAAATTATGGAAAGGGAACCGGAAATTTATCGAATGCTGAAAGGTTGTCCGTACCATTTGCTGCAGCAATGGGAAATACATTCTTACACCAAAGGAAGCATGATTGGCTGCCAAGGAGAAAAACAGGAGTATTTTTATATTATCATTTCGGGAAAAGTTGATATTTACATAATTGCTCCAAATGGTAAATGCTACTCGCAAGCCATTTATGAAAAAGGCGATTATATTGGCGAACTGGAGCTATTTGACAAATTGCCATATATTTGCTCGGCAAAGGCGATTGATGATGTCTTAACTTTTCGGATAAAACGGCAATACTTTTTGGAATGGCTGGAACAGGATCATAATATTAATAACCATATTCTGCAAACATTGTGCAGAAAATTTTATAAACTTTCCTTAAAGGCAGGTGAAGACATCTTATACCCGCTAAGATGGCGTGTATGTAAGTATTTGCTGCAGATCAGGGAAGAAGGAAAACGAACAGAGCAGGGGATTGAAGTAAAAGTGAATAAAGAAAAACTGAGTGAAAAACTGGCCGTTACCGAAAGAAGTATCAATCGAATTCTGAGTTCTTTGCGCGAGTCCGGAATTTTGGATATCCGAAATAACTGCATCCTTATAAAAAGTGTGGAAAAACTGGAAGAAGATTTAAAAAACAGCTGCTATGATTGAGTATTCGGAGGTTATACAGTGGAACAAAATACAATGCAGCCGCATATTCGCTGCAGTAAGGAAGTTGGAGCCGCCTATGCTATTTTACCGGGCGACCCGCAAAGAATAGACCGGGTTCTCCCGTTCCTGGACAACCCCGCTGAGATATCATACAACCGGGAGTTCAGAACCGCGGTTGGATTTTTCCGGGGAATCAAGGTCATGATTACTTCCACCGGAATTGGCGGTCCTTCCCTGGGAATTGCAGCGGAAGAACTTGGAAAAATCGGCGTAGAGACACTAATTCGTATTGGCAGTTGCGGCGCCTTGCAGCCTGGAATCAAATTGGGTGATTTGATTATACCGGCCGGGGCCGTACGGGATGAAGGCACCTCCGCAACTTATATTGACAAAGGTTATCCGGCAATTCCCGACCCTGTATTAATGCAGGCTTTGCTTTATTGCGCTGAAGAACTGGGTTACACTTATCATTGCGGCCGTATTCGAAGCCATGACAGCTTCTACACAGATATCGAATCCGAGGTGGACCGTTTTTGGGGGGAAAAGGGAATTCTTGCCTCAGATATGGAGACAGCTCCTTTATTTGTAATTGGCGGCCTGCGCAACTTGAAAACCGCTTCTGTTTTAAATGTTGTAGTGGAGAAAGAGGGGGAACTGGAGAAAGCAATTAATTCCTATGTGGATGGTGGACAAGCAATTTTAGGGGGGGAAGAAAAGGAAATCAGGCTTGTTTTGGAAATGATTTACTATCTTGAGCAAAGAAAAAGGGATAATCAGCAAATATACGAGGAGTGATTGAATATGAATAAGAAAAACATGTGGTCCTTTCAATTTTCAACAGCTTCTTTGGTATTGATTCCAGCGGCAGTTGGCATCAACTATCTCGGTAAATTATTTGCGGGCGTTTTAAAACTTCCCCTGTGGCTTGATTCGATTGGCACCATGCTATCGGCAATGCTGGCTGGTCCCATTGTAGGCGCTCTTTGCGGAATCATCAATAATGTAATTTACGGCCTGACAATGGATCCGATTTCCTTCATTTATGCTTTAACCAGCATGGGAATCGGCCTTGCGGTCGGCGTTATGAATTATAAAGGCTATTTAAAGAATATCGGCAGTGTAATTGCCTGCGGTTTCCTTGCCGCTTTGGTTGCCGCGGTTATTTCCACTCCGATCAACGTAAGTTTTTGGGGCGGGCAAACCGGCAATGTCTGGGGAGATATCATCTATGCTTATTTTATCGCCCACGGTTCGCCGGTATGGATCGCATCGTTCCTGGATGAAGTGATTGTGGACATTCCGGATAAGATTGCCACAGTGCTGATTGCTTATGCCATTTTTAAGGGCTTGCCGCGCAGCCTGACGGTCTTATATAGAAATGACCAGCAAATTGAAAAGTTATAGTAAATGTCCATGCGCGCAGGAGTGTGATATTGGTTGAAGTCTTTGAGCTTGTTTGTTGAAAAAAATACCATGTTGCATCGCCTGAACCCGCTCAGCAAGTTATTGTACGTTTTTGCCGCTATCATTGTTCCGCTGCTGAGCGGCAGCAATGCAGTGTCGTTATTGGTCGCTGTTGTTAGCTTGTTTCTTTTGCTGTGGGGAAAGATATTCAGGAAAATTGTTCCCCTGATGGGTTTTAGCCTTCTTATTTTGCTTTCTATTGTTGTAATTCAAGGCATGTATAAAGCGGGCAATCATACTCCTCTCTTGACACTGGGGTCTGTTGTTTTTTACAAAGAAGGGATCCGGTTTTCCGCAGAGATTTGCCTGCAAGTCCTCAATATGCTGGAGGCTTTTTCGCTGCTTGTACTGACAACAAAACCGACCGATTTGATTGAAGCTTTGGTAAGCAAGGGATTATCCGCAAAGTTGGGTTATGTATTAAGCTCCGTTCTGCAAATTATCCCGCAAATGGCAGCCTCCATGGATACCATTATTGATGCGCAGCGTTCGCGCGGCATGAAGATGGAAGGAAATCTGCTAACGCGGGTACGTGCCTTTATTCCGCTTATCGGGCCGGTTGTCATGACTTCTTTAATCAGTGTCAAGGAAAGAGCCATGGCATTGGAAGTGCGCTGCTTTAACTCCAGCCATAAAAAGACATTTCTTACGATTTACCAAGTTACCCCGCAGGATCAATGGTTCCGGGGAATGGTGTTTCTCAGTATGGCCGGAGCCCTGGCGTGGAGGATAATGAAATGACAAAAATCACAGTGAACGACTTAAAGTACAAGTATCCCCTGACAAATGAACTTGCGCTCAAAGGCTTTTCCTTCACCGTGGAAGCAGGTGAATTTATCGGCATTATCGGCAAGAGCCGTTCTGGGAAATCCACCCTTTGTCAGGCTCTGGTCGGTCTGGTACCTCATTTTTTTAAAGGTGCTTACGGCGGGTCAGTTCATATCGGCACCATGGAGGTGGCAACAAGTAAAATTGCCGATCTGGCCTTAAAAGTCGGACTTGTTTTTCAGAATCCATTCACTCAGGTTACCGGCTCGAAACTGACCGTATATGAAGAAATCGCCTTCGGTCTAGAAAATATGGGGATTGACCGTGGGGAAATGAAAGAGCGGATTGACCATGCTTTGTACTTATTAGATATTTATAAATTTAAAGAAAGAAATCCTTTCGATTTATCCGGCGGGCAAATGCAGCGTATGGCAATTGCCGGAATTATTGCTATGCGTCCGGAAGTTCTCGTTTTGGATGAACCCACCTCCCAGCTTGATCCACAAGGATCGGAAGAAGTGTTTAAGGCCATTCAAACCTTAAGCAAAGAGGGCATGACGGTCGTTATGGTTGAACACAAGATGGAAAAAATGGCGAAATATTCCGACCGGGTCATATTGATGCATGAAGGGGCAATCATTGACATTGACACCCCCGGGAAAATTTTTTCGCGCAGTAATCTAATGACTTATGGTGTTGAAGCACCGATTTTCACTCAGATTTGCCAGGGATTAGGATTACGTAACCAGACGGACAGTCTCTATCCGGTTACATTACAGGAAGCGCATTCAGCGGTGGTGAACAACAGAAAATGATTTATATTACAATCAACGATTTACATTTTTCTTATCCGGTTGGCGAGGAAGTTATCCGAGGAATAACGCTTTCTTTTGGTGAGGAACCAACTGCAATTATCGGGCAAAACGGCGCAGGCAAAACGACCTTTGTGAAGCTGTTAAAAGGTTTATTGCAACCTTCCGGCGGGGAAATTACTGTTTGCGGCCATAACACAAAAAATACAACAGCGGCGGAGCTGGCAAAACATATCGGACTTGTTTTCCAAAATCCCAACGATCAAATTTTCAAAAATAAAGTGCTCGATGAAATTATGTACGGCCCGCGCAATATCGGCCAGACGGAAATGGAAGCCCGTGAAAACGCACTGCTTGCCCTGGAGTGGGTAGGACTGGCTGAAAAAGCGGATGCTAACCCGTATGACCTTAGCCTCAGTGAAAGAAAAATGGTTACGATTGCCTCCATTATCGCAATGAATACGAAAATTGTCATTTTTGACGAGCCTACCATTGCCCAGGACTATGGCGGCAAACAAAAAATAAAGTCCATTATCCGGCGCCTGCAAGAAAAAGGGACCCTGGTGCTGACCATTATTCATGATATGGATTTCGTAGCCGAAGCCTTTGAGCGAGTTATCGTTTTTCAACAGGGGAAAGTGCTGTTGGACGGCCATAAGAAAGAAGTTTATGCGAAAGCCGCTTTGTTGAAACAAGCCTATCTGGAGCAGCCCCATGTCACTCAATTGTGCAACGAATTGGGGTGGAACGACATTTACCTGACCGTGGAAGAGTTTTTATCTAATCCATCAATAGTACCCTAAATCAGATAGCCCTCCGAAATGGAAGCAACTCCTGTCAAGTAGACAGAAAATAAGAACACAAGATGGTATGCTCCCTCGAAAATCCTGCCTTAATATGTATGAGTTTGGCAGGATTTTTGTATTTTATGGGAAATAAGATTGTTAAAAGGTAATTTGAAATAAATGTCACAATTATTGGGGTTAGCTTTACGTTGTATACAAGTAATACTTCGGGCGTAGGCGCAGCCGCTGCTTTAGATTTAAGCAATTCTTCCGCCAATAGTAATGTAACGAAAGCAAGCTCAGATTCTCAAATGGGTGGCTTATCTACTAATCAATGTCCGCGAGGTAATATTTTTATGGGGTGAATCCTGATTGGAATTGTCCAACAGAAGATGGGTTCATTCCAGACTGCGGTTCTATTAAAGAAGATGAAATTGCGATAATTGGCGATAGGCTATATACAGATATAGCTATAGGGCACGGCAATAAGATGGTCACGATTCTTGTGTTGTCAGGCGAAACTAAACTGGAAGACGTGCCTCAATCTACAGTAAAGCCAAAAATGATCTTTAAATCAGGAAGCCCTGGAAGAAATTTATCATGGTCCAGTAAAGAACCCTTGGAGCAGTATTAAAGACAGAGGGCGTTATTGACTGTGATGAATAAGGCTGTTTTATGAGCAACATATAGGCCATCGGGGAGAGCCCTTGGCCTATATGTTGCTTTAATCTGAGCCTGCCGGGATAATTAAAATTGGTAGCTTGACAAGTGAGAATATTTCAATTTATAATTGAATCATAATATGAATACGTATACAAAAACGTTTTTATATTTAAAGGGGTTGGTATAATTAACTCAAAAGAATTTGCTAAAATATTGGGTGTTTCCCAAGCGACTGTTTCCAGAGCGCTGAACAACAGCTCCTTAATAACAGAGGGTAAGAAGAAATACATCCAACAAAAAGCGGCTGAATATGGGTTTGTTCTTAACAGTCAGGCCCAAAGTCTTAAAACAAACCGTACAGGTACTGTGGGTATTCTTTTTCCTAAACATTATGATAGTATGAATCATAATCTTTTGCTTGCCCACATGTATGATCTAATACAACAAGAACTTATTAACTATGGTTATGATATTATGGCAATTTATGATAACGAAAACTGTCATAATATGAATAACGGCATTTCGACTTTTGAACGTGTTATCAGAGGGCGTAAAGTAGATGGGGTTATTGTGTTGCGGGTTGGCGGGGTAACCCAAAGAGAGATGGAACTACTAAGATATTATAATACTCCTTGTGTGTGCATGCTTCTTCCTGCCCAAAATACGAATTTTGTTAATTATTTTACTTCCGATACCGAATATAGCGCTTTTGTTGCGGGGACATATCTTGGCAAGTTTAAGAACTATTTACCCATATTGTTGATTAGTAAAATTAAAGATGAGATGGCTGAAACGAATAGAAGAATTGCCGGTTTTCGCCGAGGACTCTTTGAAGCAGGCGGGACTTTACCGGACAAAAATATTATGACCTGTGATTTGTCGATTGAATCTGCCTATAATTATGTTGTGGCTAATCAGGATTTTTTTAAAAGACAGAAGATTGCAATTTTCGTATCAAGCGACGTTATGGCATTAGGTGTTTGTAATGCAATGATTTCTATTGGGCTAAAAATGCCTGAAGACGTTCAAGTTTTGGGTACGGATGATGTTCCTATGGCGGGTTGGTTACATCCGCGCCTTTCCACCATGCATATTCCGGTAGAAAATATAATACCTAGGGGTTGCTCGGTGTTGCGTCAACTAATTGAAGGCGAAGAGAATCAAAATTTAAATGAAATCTTTAAACCTTACCTTGTTATTCGCGATACAACTTTACCTGTGTAGACTCGTAAAATTCTTCTGAATTTTAATAATTTACTTTATCATTTATGAATACGTATGCACGACTGTGAATTTAAAATGTTTTTAGCTGGAATGATGAGTGCAGCTATAAATTCCAATTGTATTATAATTCCTTTAAATTTTAAAATAATTTTTTTATCATTTATGTATACGTATTCATGAACCGTTTGAGTGGAAATTTTAATAGTTTATATCAATTTGAAAGTGTTTAGGTTTGCTTGTTTTCCGATAGCACTAGATACAGGTAACATTTAGGTTTTACATAGCCCGGGATTGTGAATTTCCCTTTTTAAGGATGTGATATATGGCAGTAAGTAACAGTCATCCGAAAGACATAATAGCACGTTGGAGGGGGGATAGTGCACTATGTAGTTGCCTGTTATCTGAAATTCTAAAATATAAATAAAAAATGCTCAAGGACAATAGGCTTTTTATCATTTTGTGCTTTGAGCGGATCGAAAGGGATGGACATAAATGAATGTAATTTTAGTAATTTCCGACACTTTCCGTCGTGACAACCTTTCCTGTTATGGGCCGACTAAGGTTAAAACTCCGAATCTTGATAAAATGGCCAGTGAATCGTATGTTTTCGATAACGCCTATATGGGGTCATTCCCAACATTGCCGAACCGTATGGATATTATGAGTGGGCGCTTCAGTTTTATTGAACATCAATGGTCGCCGCTTCCAGCCGGTATGATAACTCTTCAACAGATTTTGAGCGCTTCCGGTATTGTTACTCAAGCAGTTGTCGACAATCCACACTTGGTTGAGAGCGGCTTCAATTATGAACGGGGTTTTGACGGCTGGGAATGGATCCGGGGGCAGGAATCGGATCATTGGCAAGCTATGCCGATAGATATTCAATTACCTGCAAATCCTGATAAATTAAATAGAGCCGACTGGTTGTTGCCCAACTACTTACGTAACACGTCGTGGTGGAAGTCTGAAGAGGACCGCTTTGCACCAAGAACTATCAAAGAAGCTTGCCGGCGATTAGAACAAATGGAAAATGGCGAAAATTTCTTTATGTATATCGATCTTTTTGATCCTCATGAACCTTGGGATGCACCGCAAGAATATCTCGACATGTATGAGACGAATTATACCGGCGAAAATGTGATGTATCCTTACAGTGGTTATTGGAAGGAATACCTTACAGAGGAAGAACTGAATCACATTCGTGCACTTTATATGGCGGAAGCCAGTATGGTTGATCACTGGGTTGGCGTACTTCGAGACAAGATGGAGAAATTAGGTTTGGAAGAAGATACAGCGCTAATTTTCACTAGTGATCACGGTTATTTATTTGGCGAACATGATCGGATTGGAAAAGGGTTTAGTTCTAAAGACGATCATTATGAGTCATTCAGGATGTTCAGTGAACTACGTAGACTTCCTTTGTTGATTCATCTTCCCGGCCAAAAGTCTAACAAACATATTTCAGCGATGGTACAGCCGCCAGATTTAATGCCGACAATTCTCGAAATGTGCGGTCTGGTAACGACTGAATCGGTAGGTGGTAAGGCAAACGTCCAGGCACTACAATGTGGCGTATTTTATTCTGAAAAATGGCAATTCGATCCTAATTTTATTCATGGAAAATCTTTGATACCGATTATTCGTGGCGAAACTGAGAAGTTGCGGGATATAACTGTCAGTTCGCAAACAATTATTCACCATACGGAAGTATTAGCAAAGTGTGCGATAGTTACTGAGGATGGCTGGTGTTTACATTATTCCGGCGCATACGAAGAGGAATTGAAGGAACCTGCTAAGTTGGATGTCACATTGATCGAAGCAAAGCCGCGATATGAACAAATTGAACCGGCATTATTTTACCTCCCGGATGATCCCAAGGAAGAAAACAATTTGATCAAAGGTAACGAGAAATTAGCCGAAGAGATACACCGAAGATATGTTGAGTGGCTTGAAGAGGTTGGTACGCCCGAAGAACACCTGGCAGGCCGCCGCAGGCTTGTACTAAAAAAGTAAACTGTCTATACGGAACAGGCTCCTATATAAAAACTGGTCGTCCAGGGGGTATATGCCATGAATGAAATTGACCATAGGTTAGAAATGATTACTCGCCAACTGTCCGTGGATACAGCAGTTCTTAACACTATGGCGGCCAAGTTTACCGTAGCATTGGAAAGTGGGCTGAAAGGAGACCAAAGTTCACTGAAAATGTTGCCTTCTTATTTGGCGACGCCGACAGGGGATGAAACGGGATCATTTCTTGCTCTGGATTTTGGCGGCACAAACGTGCGAGCGTTGCGTTTGAATTTGCTTGGGCGGGGACAATATGTCCTTCAAGAACAACTCAGCCGTCCTTTACGCGATACCGAGGGCGAATATGACTACTTGTCGTCAAACACTACCGCAAGTCAATTATTCGATTTCATAGCGCAGCAAATTGCGACCATTTTACCGGTTGCGTGCGAGAATTGCATTTATCCATTGGGACATACCTTTTCTTTTCCTTGTCTTCAGGAAAATGTAAATAAAGCTGTGCTTATGCATTGGACCAAGGAAATTCAGACAATGGGAGCGGTAGGTGAGGAAATCACTGGATTGCTTAATGCCGCTTTATCTAGACAGCACTTATCACAAATAGTGCCCAAAGCAGTTATCAATGATACGGTGGGTACCCTGTTGACCGCCGCGTACGGTAATACTACGACTGACATTGGTTCTATCTGTGGTACCGGCCACAATACCTGCTATCTTGAGAAGAGTTCACCGCTTACAGGAAAACCTATGATTATCAATCTTGAGTCAGGTAACTTTGATCAAGTGCCGCAGGCAGATGTAGATAAATTAGTGGATGCCGGCAGCGAACGGCCGGGAGAACAATTGCTTGAGAAAATGACTGCCGGCCGCTATATTGGAGAGATATTTCGCGTTCTTGTTGCGGGGTTAGTAAAAGACCGGTTGCTTTTTGACGGTCAGATGGACCGGATGGATATACCCTATAGCATCAGCGGTGCAGAAGTAGCGCTTTTTATTAATGAGACTAGCCGTTGGTTAGCAGAACGTTACAGGATTGTTGAGTGCCCAGCAAACTCCTGGCAAGCACTATGCCGCATAGCCGAATTGGTGGTTGCCCGTTCGGCGCGACTGGTAGCTGCCAGTTATCGAGGTATTCTTGCCCATATCGATCCTGATCTGGCTGAACAACATACGATTGCCATTGATGGTTCCTTATATGAAAAAATGCCGGGTTATGCCAGGCATTTGCAGGAGACGTTAGCGAATTTGCTGGGGAATAAAGCGCGGCAAGTAAAAATTCAGCTAAGCAAAGATGGTTCAGGTATTGGAGCGGCCATCGCAGCTGCTATAGCCAAAGGAGGGTAATCTAAAGTGACCCGTAAACCGGTTTTGGAACCCGGAGTTAAGGTACCCAAGATTATATTGACCGCCGTTAATAATGCGCAAGAAGTCGCTGTAGGCGGTGAATCTGAAAATATTAGAGTTCTGGTGTGTGTTCAACCTAACCTTACCGATGAAGTTGCTGATTACTTTACCGATTACCAGAACCGCATGGAAGATTATGCTGCAAAAAAAATCGAAATTATTGGTCTAACGGCTGCTGCCGCTGACGAAGTAAAGAAACTGGCAGAAGCCGGAAAAATTAAATTTCCTATGGTTAGTTCTGGAGAAGCGGCAGCCAGCTATGGGATAGTTGATAATCTATCGGCTGTATTTGTTGTCGACCAGGATGCATTAATCCGCAGGGTGTTTAGCGCCGGCAAGGTTACCGATTTGGCTAATCCGGCGGCTGTACTCCGTGCTGTAAATTGTCTTAATAATACGCCCAAACCACCTGCGCCGAGAGCTGACGACTGGCGGATGGGTTCACCGGATGCACCGATTGTTTTCATTGAATACGGTGATTATCAATGCACCCACTGTGGCGACCTTTTCGCTGCTATTCAGCAAGTAATGCCGCTGTACAAAGATAAATTCCAGTTTATTTTTCGACATTTCCCAATGCGTCAGCGCCATCCGTTCGCCATTCAAGCCGCCCAGGCTGCTGAGTTTGCCGGTGCGCAAGGAAAATTTTGGGAGATGCACGTTCGAATGTTCGAGGCCCGCAATGCTTTGGAGACGGAAAACCTGCTCTGCTATGCCAGAGACGTCGGCTTGGATGCTGATAAGCTGGCCGCTGAACTTAAAAAAAGTACTTATGAAGAAACGGTCATAGAGGAATATCGCGAAGCGGTTAAGCACAAGGTAAAATCTCCTCCGACGCTATTCATTAATGATATCCTTTTTGAAGGACAGCATAATGTGGAGACTCTGAAAGCCAAAATCGACGGACTTCTCGCCTGTTTGGACTAGAAATATTTTTAAAAAGGAGAGGGGAGCGAATTTTCCTCTTCTCCTTTTAAAAGAAACAGAGAAAGGAGGGAACGCCATGGCTGATAAGAAAAAAACTGTAGAAGAATTAGTTTTCCTTGATCTCTACTACCATCCGGAACATACCTGGGTTCGGGTTGAAGGCGATATAGTTCTGGCTGGAATCACTGATTTTGCTCAAGACCAATTAGGCGATATAGTATTTCTGGAATTACCTAGTGTTGGTGATACTTTTGCCAAAGACGATGTGTTTGGTCAAGCAGAATCAACAAAATCCGTATCAGCGCTCTACATGCCAATTAGTGGAGAAGTATTTGCTGTGAACGATAATGCTGAGGAATCTCCGGATTTAGTTAACAAAGATTGCTACGGCGAAGGCTGGATGCTTAAAGTTAAGCCGCGAGACTTGGAAGAGCTCAAAGAACTGCTGTCCAGGGAAGAATACTTGGATTTATTAAAAGAATCCTAATCAACCTTTGGCTGAATACACCAAAAGACTCAAGCAAAAGAATGTGGCCTTATTTCTATGCCACAGAGTACGGCTTTAATGGGACCGAAGGCTATGCTGGTTATGACGTGCTATGCGAATCATGAAACCGGATGCTATGCAGAAAACTGGGAACATTCTGCAAAGTTAATAAAATAGGAAACAAAGGGGGAGAGATAAGAAGAAGGTAATCTCCAACCATTTTAAGGAGGGATGAGGATGACTGATTACAAAGTTAGGCAAGGCATTACAGTCTTAGTATTTGTTTTCAGCTTGTTATTGTTTTTCACAGGCAATGCTGAGGTTTGTGGAGTACAGACAATTTCAGGACGTACAATTACTGTAAAGCAGGATGGCACCGGTGGTTATACCTCGATCCAAGCTGCTGTTTATGCCGCTCATCCGGGGGATACCGTAGTAGTCTACGGCGGTACATATAGGGAAACTGTAGTATTTCCTCATGGGGGAAAGGACGCGAAATCGAGGATAACTTTGAAAGCAGCTCATGATGAAAAGCCGATCATCACCGGTTCTAATATTGTACAGCCTAAAGAATGGAGGCCCGACAGCGGGAATGTGTACACTCTCGTAAAAGATAACACATATTTCGGAGATTTCAATCCTTTTGCAGAAAAGTGGATGGCTAAAGGCAGTCAGTATTCCGACTTTTTCACCTGCGGCTGTGTTTACATCAATGGGAACGTTCTGTCACAGGTTTTTAAGAAGGCAGATGTTTATACAACTTCCAATTCTTGGTATGCAGATGTAAGCGGCGGCAAGACTACAATTTGGGCTAACTTTAACGGACTGGATCCTACCAATATAGCCAACTCCACGGAAATCAACGTAAGAAAGCAGTGTATTACGGCTGCGTGGAACCAAGGCTATATCACCATTGACGGTATGACCGTTATTCATGGTTGCGGTCCCAAGACCATTGACTTCTGGATGTCCACTGCAAAGCCTATGGCTGGCGCAATCAGCACCAATGGCGGCTATTACTGGATCATTCAAAACTGCGAAGCGTATCAGAACCGTGGGGTGGCCATTGATTTTGGCAATGGCTCCCATATGCAGGAACTTATGAACGGCGGTGAACCCAAACTGTACGGCCACCACATTATCCGTTACTGCAATGTTCATGACAACGGTACCAACGGTATGATGGCATACCGGGGCGCATATACCGAGATTTACGGATGTACTCTTGCCGATAACAACACCTTGAATACCGGACTGCTGTCTGAAGCGTATATCAAGGACGTTAGCGGTGGCTTCGGCATCTACATCCATAATAACTACTTCTACAGCGATCAAGATTGGGCCGTTTTTCCCATTTGGCTTGACAGCGAATGTGATGGCTGCCGTGTTTCCAAAAACTTATTTTACTGCAAGGGGAATGGTCACGGATTTACCTACCTTGCTTCAGAATGTAACAGTGGTTGGCAGTTGTATGATAACAATATCTTAGTCGGTGTCGGATGGGATATCATGGAGTCCAGCCATAACTATTTTGTTCACAATCTTTGGCTAAATACACCAAAAGATTCAAGCAAAAGAATGTGGCCTTATTTCTATGCCACAGAGTATGGCTTTAATGGGACCGAAGGCTATGATGGTTATGCACGTGCTATGCGAATCATGAAACCGGGTACTCTGAAACCAATTACTACCATTCAGAACTCAACCAGTCGTTTCGAGACTTTTTCGAGATTCAACAAGATGCTGAATAACATCTTCTTTGACTATGGTCCGTATGGCACTAGATCGGCTAATGAAGTAAGGGCAGATAAATACAATGGCGTATATGCGGAAGTTTATCTTTCAACTGCACCTGGAGTTGACCCCGATTATAGCGGTGGTTCTTGGAAAGATGAAAACCATAAAAATTATCCCATCGCATGGGTCGAAGCATACCCCGGCACTGTAGGCAAAGGTACGATCTACTGGGGCAACGAATGCGATTATAACGTATACTACGGCGGCGCAAATAAGATCGACTACCAGTATGCGACTGCTCGCGGTTATGAAGCAGACAAGAACAGTAAAGTCGTGGCAGGTTCAGGAAATAGCTACAAAGTTACGGCTACCAGAAATTCCTTTAAGCTGACGCTGAATGTTGATGATAGCGCTTCTACCCTCAATGCTCCGGCGATCACCGGTACATATCTTGGTAATACAACAGCCTACAAGCAGCTAGGCTATGACTTCTATGCCCCTGGCGTTGACACCGACTTCTTCGGCCATAAAAGGAACAGCAAAAATACAGTGGCAGGTCCTTTCGCAAACCTGAAGGCAAGAATCAATACGTTTGAATTATGGCCCGGAATACAGCTAGACAAGTAGCAGATTAACTATAAGGAGTGTAATGAATTGCAACACTTTCAAGTCGTATTCTTAGGCGGGGGTCCTGGCGGATATGTTGGCGCACTGCGGGCCGCACAATTGGGACTTTCTGTTGCTCTTATAGAAGAGTTTCGTGTAGGTGGAACTTGCCTGAACCGTGGCTGTATTCCAACGAAGACTTTATTGAAGAGCGCTGAATTATGGAATGAAGTCAAGAAAGCCAAGGAATTTGGCATTCATTTAGGCGAGATTTCCTTTGACTACGCTGCGGTAATGGAACGTAAAGAGACAGTTGTTAACAATTTGGTTATCGGGATTGAACAACTGTTAAAGGCAGCAAACGTGGCCGTGTTCAGAGGCGCGGGCACAATTTGTGAACCTAGCCGCCTGGAAGTCAAAACCGAAGAGGGTGTTGAAACAATAACCGCTGATAACGTTGTTTTGGCCACTGGATCTGTGCCGGCAAGGCCACCTATCCCCGGAAGTGATCTGCCTGGTGTAGTAACCAGCGACGAGCTTCTAAGCGAGAGCTCCTTGCCCGAAAGCCTGGTTGTTATCGGTGGGGGGATAATCGGCTTAGAAATTGCCTGCCTGTATCAGACTTTCGGGGTTAAAGTATCAATTATAGAAATGCTGCCGACTTTATTACCAAATATTGATGCGGAAATAGTGAAACGGCTTGTACCGCTATTAAAGCGTAGCGGTATTGACATTTACACAAAAACTGTGGTCAAAAAGATAATTAAAGAACAATCACTTGCTATAGTAGTAGAGGAAAGTAACGGCGCTATTAAAGAGATTCCGGCTGAGCGGGTTCTGATTGCCACCGGTCGCAGACCTAATTTGCGTGGTATTGATGTTGAGGTGCTTGGACTTAAAACAGAACGTGGCGCAATTGTTGTTAACAACCAAATGCAAACTAGCATCCCCAATGTGTATGCGATCGGTGATGTTGTTGGCGGTATTATGCTTGCTCATGTTGCTTCGGAAGAAGGGATTGTTGCTGCCGAAAACATTGCGGGGTATAAGGCTGCAATGGATTATCGGGCAATCCCCAGCGTTGTTTTCGTATCGCCGGAAGTTGCAACGGTAGGAGTTAGTGAACAGCAGCTTAAAGCAGATGGTGTTCAGTACAAAGTTAGCAAGTTTCCGTTTTCCGCCATTGGCAAAGCGGTTGCGATGGGTGAGACCCTTGGTATTGTGAAGATTGTTGCCGATGAACAAGGTGTTATTCTTGGCGGGCATATCATGGGACCTCAGGCCGGCAACCTAATTCAGGAACTAACCGTAGCTGTAGAGAAAAGGCTTACTGCCGATGAGCTGGCAAGAATGGTTCATGCTCATCCTACCTTAGCAGAAACGGTTATGGAGGCTGCATATGGGATAAATGGAAAACCACTTCATATAAAATAGTTTAAGAAACTTAACAATAAAACGAAGATAGGGTTGTTTGGGTGTAAATTTTTTCGGTGAAATATTTATAATGTTCGCGTAATTATGACTCTAGTTCTATCTCTCTGCTAGAACGGAGGAGGGGGAATCACACTGATATATTTCTAACAGAGTGCGAGATATAAACCTAACCGGTAAGAAATTCTCAACTCAATAAAATTTGTTCGAGGAGGAGAAATTGTGGAATCTGGAATGACTAAACGTGATGAATTAGATGGAAAAATGACTTCAATGAGAAAACTTGCGGTGGTATTAATTGCTTTAGGTGAATTTGTTGATGGCTACGACCTATTAATAATTGCCAGTGCACTAATTATGCTTAAGCCGGCATTCAATTTAACAGCCAGCATGACTGGTTTGCTTGGTTCAATAGCTTTTATTGGAGCAACAGTAGGTTTAGTTATTTTTGGTGATCTTACTGACAGATTAGGAAGGCGTTGGGTTTATACTTTTAATTTGGGGTTTTTTGTTATATTTTCACTCCTTTCAGCATTTATCACGAATGTAACTGAACTTTTTGTTTTACGTTTTCTAATTGGAGTAGCGATTGGAGCAGACATTTCTGCAAGCATGGCTTTATTGGCAGAGATTTCTCCGA
The DNA here is from genome assembly GCF_900476375.1 of Allolucifera butyrica. Taxonomy (GTDB): domain Bacteria; phylum Bacillota; class Negativicutes; order Sporomusales; family UPPP01; genus Lucifera; species Lucifera butyrica. Next base: position 75,134 of record NZ_UPPP01000051.1, read on the forward strand.
GCAGTAAACGCGGAGCATTGAGTGGGGCGCTACCTCAAATTTTTTGGACAATTGGAGCCATGGCATCGCAAATAGTAGCGATATTCTTATATATGAAGTTTGGTAATGAAGCATGGCGTTGGATGTTTGGGGTTTCTGTTCTTCCCGCTTTTCTTCTCTTAATCGGCCGCAGTTTTTTGCCTGAATCTCCACGCTGGTTAATTCTAAAGGGGAGAACAGAGGAAGCGATTCAGGCATTTGACAGACTTGGATTACCAGGAGAAGCATTGGTTCAATCTTATAGTAATATAAAAGAGGAAAAGAAGGCTTCCTATCTAGATCTATTTCGGCCTCCTTATACTCGGCAAGCGATACTTGCCTTTGTTATAGTTGGGTTTTCGCCCTTGTTTGCAGGCGCAAGCAGCGTGGTTGGACCGTATGTGTTTCGTTATGTCGGTGCACTGTCACCTATAGCTTCCCTTTTAAGCGGTACCATGATTTGGATTGGGGGGCTAATTGGAGCGATTATTGCGTTTTTCACTGTGGATAAAATTGGGCGTATTCCATCAACAATTATAGCATGTCTGGGGTCCTTCCTATGCTCGGTTATGTTAGCATATTCGATTAACATACCGTTGATATTTGTTACTACATTTATAGTTTTAGCCGTGTTTACTTGGTTCGGTGCATCTTCATTCTGGTTGTTTCCGACGGAATTACTGCCGACACATTTACGAGGAAGAGCGCAAGGATTTGGTAATGGGATAGCGCGATTAGTTGTAGCTGCAACAGCTGTTTTAGTAACATATGGGACAGCACATTTCGGTTTTAAAACTACAATCATTGCACTAGGCTCAACAGCTATTCCTATTTGCCTATATGCATTAACGTGTACCCAATTCGAGGCTAAAAATAAAGATCTGGAAGAGGTTAGTTTAGATACAAATTCGTATGTAAATGAAAAGAAGATTTCTCGAAATTAGATTTAATATTTTTCGCAATTGGGGATTTTGTTTCAGGTAGGGTTAATCTGATTCCGAAAATATCGATTATAACGGCAGCAATGTTTTTCATGTATCTTTATCTTTGTGGATGTTACGGTATGCGTGCTGCCGTTATAGTCGGTTAAGGTTTAGCGGTACTGGAGGCTGTAAGGGAAAATGGCATATTTAAGAAAGCCCGATTGGTTAAGGATGGAATTAGGAGAAAGAAAATTTTTTAGTAATGTGAACCGTGTATTAGATAGATACTCGTTGAACACGATTTGTAATGAAGCAGACTGTCCGAACAAAGGGGAATGTTTTAATAAAGGTACTGCAACTTTTTTAATTATGGGTAAAAATTGTACAAGAAATTGTCGCTTTTGCAAAGTTACAAAAATACTATCGCCTGAAGAGTTAAATCCTATGGAACCCTTAAATATTGCCAATGCCATCAAAGAAATGAAATTAAAACATACAGTGATCACCTCAGTAACCAGAGATGACATTCCGGATGGTGGAGCAGAGCATTTTGTAAACACTATATTAGAAATTAAAAAGCTTTGCCCAGACGTAGTTATTGAAGTGCTTATACCTGACTTTAGTGGTGATCATAAGGCCTTGAGTAAGGTAGTCAATGCAGCCCCTGACATAATTAGTCATAATGTTGAAACAGTGCCTAGTCTTTACTCCACAGTGAGACCAATGAGCCTGTTTGAACGTTCGGTTAAATTATTAGGGAGAGTAAAAAAAATTAATAGTAACATATTTACGAAGTCTGGATTTATGGTCGGGCTTGGCGAGAAAGAAGAAGAGATTGTCGATTTATTATGCGTTTTACGAAACGTAGATTGTGACATCGTTACTATCGGACAGTATCTTCAGCCCTCAATAAAGCATTATAATGTGAAAGAATATGTTCATCCGCTTCAATTTCAAAAGTATGCAGAAATTGCCAGAAATCTAGGCTTTAAATATGTGGCCAGTGGTCCATTGATTAGAAGTTCCTATCATGCTGAAGATGGGTTTAACTATTTAAAAAGCGGTATATGAGATTTGGCAAAAACCTCCATTGCCGATTTAACATTATTTTTCATCGCTTCACAGCCCCAGATTGCAATATTATGGTAAAATGCAATCTCATTAGAGTGTTCAAGAAGCTTAGTTTTAACTGTTTCACCACCGGCTTTAGACATATAGGTATAATAATTTATTTTTCTTATACCTTTTTCGATCGCAACCAGATAGTCTTCATCACTGACACCCGAGCCGCCATGCATAACTAAAGGTATATTTACCTTTTCTTTGATTTTTCCTAATAAATTCATATCTAATTTAGGCTTCTTCAGATAGATGCCATGTGCAGTGCCAAAAGAACAAGCCAACGCGTTTACCCTTGTTTCCTGTACAAATCGAAACGCCGTATCGGGATCTGTATAAATATCTTTTGCATCCTCTGGAAGTTCACTGCTGTTCCCGGTTTCTCGTCTGCCCAGAACACCGATTTCTCCTTCTACAGATACGCCTGCTTTCGAAGCCATGCCTACAACAATTCGGCTATTTGCCGCATTTTCTTGATAAGGCAGTTGAGAACCGTCATACATAACAGAGGTAAACCCCAGAGAGATTGCTTTATTAATCAATGCCAGATCGCTGCCATGATCAAGATGTACACACACCGGCACACTGGCATTGCGAGCTAATTCGAGCATAATTGGACCAATAATTGACAATGGAATTAACTCTTCGTGGACCTGTGCATGCATAATAATAACCGGTGTCTTAAGCTCCTCGGCAGCGTCAATAACGGCCAATATACTTTCCAGATTGGGGGTGTTAAACGAACCGATTGCACATTTTTTTGCTTCCGCAATGCCAAGAATATCTGATAAATTTACCAACATTTTATTTTCCTCCCTTATATTTATACTCATTTTCTATTATACGAAGGTTGACATGATAAGTAACTTCTTCACCTGGGCGAATAAATTTTAATTGTCCTTTTTTCCGCATTACATCACGACCGTCCGGTAAGCAATTACCCGGCTCTAATCCCATAACGTAGTCTCTGATGCCCATCATCTTCCATTGAGTAAAACAATCCAATTCTTGAGTATCAAAGTCAATGGCTAAACCCGCTTTGATGTTAGGGTTATAAATAGCTGCAAATGCTTTATTTGAATTCTTAGCAAAAGAATGATAGTAGCATTGTTCTTCAAAATCTGCTTGCGGCGGTAATACTTGATTCCATATTGCAATATCTTTTTCAGCATGTTCGTTTCTTGGCAACACCGAATCGGAAGGAATAAATAACCGGGCCTGTTCGGCTAACAACGGGTACCCGATATTAAAATGATAAAGAATCATTAACGGAGATGGTTTGCAGCCGTTATTTTTTACTATGTCAGTTATTTTAATTTCATTCACCGCAGTACTACAGCGAATTTCCCGTCTTAACTCTAATTTTTCAGCAAATATCTTTGCTTGTCTGATGGTAGCCCGTAAGACAAGTTCGGGAATTTGGTTTTCCCGGTCAATATAATAATATGCTTCTTCGGAAGGTATATTGCTGATTTCACCATGCAGCGGCAATTCCTCCCCCTCATCAACACAGGGACTGCCGACTGCCGTTAATCCGCAAGTTGTTAAAAATCCAGCAGTAAATGATTTCAAAAACCCGGCCTTGTTATCATCATAATACTGTGGCCCAACGTAGCCGCACGGTGCAAAATAACCCAAGTTATTTCCTTTAAAGCTCATTCTTGATATGTCAGCACAGCGGTCCAATGAAATTGTGAATTCTAATCCTTTACCATTTTTAGCCTGAAGCAGGCGCATTCCGTCGCCGCGGCCACCACACAACCGGTGTTCTTCAAAACCGAACAACTGCGAGTCATGACCGAGATAGCTATGTAAATAATCTGCCATGTTCCTCATCCCATCACTGCAAAATTTTTAGATTATATCCCAGATAGGTTGTAAACGCATCTTCGATTGCCACTAAATAATCGCCGGGAGTAGTTGTAACATGATGCCGGTAGCCGTTTTTCCCTATATAAATTAACTTTTCTTGCAGATTCTTAATCTTGACTACACCGCCACAGCCAAAATATTCCTGCTCAATGGGCTCACCGGTAAATTCTCCTTTACCGGCATAAAAATACATTTGACCGTTATCTGTTCTCATACTGGCGTAAGTCATTGGTGTTGCCGCAATTCTACCTTCATTAACACCCCAGCCATAATCGGAACCGTTGCCTTTCGCAAACATCTTGTGGATACCAACCGTTCCCTTTCCGTCCATGAGAGTTTGCGCAACCGGCCCACAGTGAAACAGAATACACCTATCAGGATCATCACCATAGTTGTTATTCCAATCCAGACAAGCTGCCGGCAATTGAGAGGCCGCACTAAGCGCACGCATAGCGACTGCATTACAAATGTCCATTTCGCAAGAAGCTGCAATTCCTCTGTCATTTAATTCGCTTAAAAGTACACACGGAGCTATCCCAAACTCTTGATGCATCTCATTCCAGCAGCGAATCGATACTGCATCCAACTGATACTCACCAATCATATCGTCAATAGCTACCGCCATTTTTGACAACACATTCATTTTATCCACCGGTACTTTGGTAAAGTTGCAATATTGATATAAGACTTCTTGTTTCATCGCTATTTCTTTACGGCTGTCACTCATTTTTCTTATCCTGGCGAATAATTCACTCAGGTCATAGGATTCCATCGTAATTCCTGCTTTTTGCATCGCTAATTCGTCAAACCGCACGGTTTTAAATGCCGTTGTACGCGCTCCAATCCCACCAATCGTAAAACGTCGCATACTTTTCACGATTCTACAGACCGCTGCGAAATCACGCAGATTTTGGGCAAATGCATCGGAGAGAGGATGAACTACATGGAGCGGGTAGACGGAGAAAGGAATATTGTATTGGCAGAACATATCTTCCATACTAAACTTACCGCAGTAGGAATCCCGGCGCGACGCAAAATCCATTTTTCCGATTTCGTCCGGATAAGCTTGAATCAGTATGGGAACACCGGCATCTCTCATAGCAGGGACAGCACCGTTTTCATCGCCAAAATTGGGCAAACAGAGAATAATCCCATCATAGGTCCCTTCATGTTGTTTGAGCCAAGCAGCATATTTTCTACCTTCTTCTGCTGTTTCAATCGCTCCATTCCGTGTTTCATTTGGTTCCATAGCAATATATTCAAACCCCGCCTTAGTGACCGCATCCGTCATTTCTTTTCTGGCCCCGGCGATTAATGTTTCCGGGAAAAATCCCCGGTTAGCAAAATACAATGCAAATACTTGTTTTTTCATTTAAAGTTCCTCCTCCAATTCAGCCGTTATCTTACGAATAGCCGTATACATCTTTTTATATTTTTGATAAAGTTCCCTATACACTTTATGTCTTTCTTGACAGGGGATAAATGTCTTCGTTTCACGAACAAATAGTCTTGCTGCCGCTTTCAAATCTTTATAAATGCCGCAAGCCGTACCGGCTAACATGATGCAGCCCAAAGTTCCCGCTTCTTTTGCTTCCATTGCAGTAATTGGGATATTTAATATATCTGCTTTCAGCTGCAGCCACTCTTGAGAACTTGCCCCGCCTCCGGTTGCCAGCAATCGTTGAATTTCAATGCCGGCTTTCCGCAGCCACTCGATATTTACCAACATTTCAAAAGCGACTGCTTCCATAAGTCCCTGGTATATATCTTCTGAAGTCGTTTCCAGCGATAAACCAACGATAGCACCTGTGGCTTTTGGATCCATATAAGGGGTTGCCGCACCTGCAAAATAGGGTAGGATAAGTATCCCGGACGGTTTTTCTTTTACCTTCCGGTTGAAAGACTCATAAGGATTTTCTCCTCGCGTAATAGCAGCCGCTGCTTCCGCCTTTGCAAGATTATCCCGGTACCATTTTAGCAATGCACCTCCGGTAAACGAAAATGCATAACAAACATAACTACCTTGTTGCGCATGGGGAACAACGGCGTAGTTTCCTTCGAATAAAAATCGATTCTTGGGAAGGGTATTCAACACAGGAGTAATACATTCTACGGTTCCGGCGCCATCTACAGCCACTCCTTTTTCCAGTGCACCGACTCCAATTGCGGCGGCTACTTGGTCATGACAACCGGAAACAATCGTTATGTAATTACTCAACCCCAACTTTTCGGCCCATTCTCGCTTGATTAAAGCTGCTCGGGTTCCCGAAGGAACTACTTCGGAAAATAAATTCTTATCAATACCTGCCTTTGAGAGAATTTCGTCACTCCACTGCAATGCATTGATATCAAAAGCCATGGTTCTTGATGCCAGGGAATAATCAATTTGCGTTTTTCCCGTCAGCATATAGACGATGTAATCTTCGAATAAAACAATTCTTTTTACCTGTTCAAATATTTCCGGGCGATTTTTTTTTACCCACATAAGTTTAGGCAGGGTATACATAGGATGTGGTTTTACGCCGGTGATTCCGCCAATTCGTTTTGCGCCTAATAACCCGCATAATTCCTTACATTCTTTTTCCCCTCTTGTGTCGGTATACAGCATCGAGTTGATAAGGGGATGATCAAACTCATCCAATAAAACTGCTGTTTCTCCAAATGACGTGACTCCGATTGCCTGTAACGCACCGCACTTTGGCGCAATATCCGACAACACTTTTTGTACGCTATCCCAGACTACTAACGGATCTAATTCATGCTCGCCGGCATTCCGGCTCAAATCATATTCTTGATACGACTGAGCCAAAAAGACACCCGCTTCATCATAGACGGTACATTTGCACCCGGTTGTTCCAATATCTATTCCGCCAATTGACACTTTTTCGATCTCCCTTCCTTGTATTTCTTTAAGTACTTGCTTTCATTATAAAAATTTGTTCGATATACTAATAGTAAGAATAGTTTTAAAAATAGTGAATTTGTTTTAATGGGGGACAAATGTTATCTAAATTTGATATTCCCAAACTGGAAGAATTATTGGCTGACTTTTATACATTGACCCAAGTGCGGATTGTAGTTTTTGACGATAATTTTATTGAAATTGCATCCTATCCATCGAATCCATGTAGTTTTTGTAAGATCATACGTAAAGATAAGCTTGCAAATCGCCATTGCGTAAATTCGGATGAATATGCCTGCAAGCAATGCAAAATAACAGGAAAGCCGCTCATTTATCAATGTCATGCCGGATTAACGGAAACGGTCACTCCAATCAAACATGATCATATGATCATCGGCTATATGATGTTTGGTCAAATTATTGCATCAGAAAATAAAAGCGACTATTGGAAAGTTATTTATGATCAATGTAAAAACTATCATTTGGATATGAAGGAATTAGAAGAAGCCTATAAGCAAAATAAGTACATTAACATACATCAGATAAAGTCGGCTGCAAAAATTTTGGAAACCTGCGCGGCTTATGTTTGGTTGTCTAAGCTTGTTGCGTTAGATGAGGACAACTTAGCTAAGCAACTGGAAGAATATATAAATACCCATATTTGTGAACCAATAACGGCGCACCAAATTTGCAAAGCACTAAAAGTCAGTAAAAACCGGTTATATAAAATAGCCGGACATAGTTATGCTGCAGGAATTGCAGAACATATACGAACGAGACGGATTGAAATTGCCAAAGAACTATTAAAAAAAGACCGACAGGCAATTGCAGAGATTGCAATTCAAGTCGGTCTGCCAGATTATAATTATTTCTCTAAACTTTTTAAAAAATATACCGGATATACACCTCGACAATATCGAAAGAAAAATATTGAAGAATAGTTAAACGGGGATAGGGTCTCGGATTACGTACTAATCTCTAAATTTTTTATTATCGCTTCGATCGCTTGGCCATTATGGATGATTTCCTTTTGTACTTTATCCGGGTTATCAACCAATACATCATCCGGATTTTTATAAAGTTTTTTATATTCAGCAGGAGTACAGCCGAATTCTTTAAGAAACAATTTATTTAAATACCTGTAGTCGGAAAAGCCGCATTCAATACTAATGTCTAAACACTTTCGATTCGTACCAAGCAGTAACCCTACCGCTTTTTCCAGGCGAACTTTATTTAAATACTCTTGAAAAGATATTCCCAAATGTTTTTTAACAAAACGGGATAGATAGAACATATCAAGATTTTCTTTTTCGGCTAGTTCCTTAAGCGATAATTTATGCATATAGTTTAGTTTTACATATAAAATAATACGATTTAATCGGTCAAGATTCTTTTGCAGCGAAGTTTGTTCTTTTTCTGTTGCATCTTCATAATCAAGATTTTCAACCAAACAGCAAATAACTAAATGAAGAGTGCTCATCAATTTTAATGTGTACCATTTTTCCTTCAGGTAACAATCCTTAACAATTTGCAAAAAGTAGCGTTTGAGCTGGGTCCAACATTTTAAATTGTTTTTATCAGTAATATATTGACTTCTGAAATATATTTGCTGGAGCTGTGGAAAATATGTCTTGCAAAATTTAGGATCAAATTGAATAGCCAAAATTGTGTTAGTCTCATTTGTTTTAGTAAGGCTATGAACTTCGTTTGAGTTCAACAAAAAAATATCATTCTTTAATAATTTGAATTTTTGGTTTTTTGTTTCTAGTGTTACAGAGCCATCAACAACTAATAATATTTCAATATCATTATGCCAATGATATAACCTATGTATCATGCTGACAAAGAAAAATTTAAAGGAAGTAGCTTCTATATGTCTTATAAATTCGTATTCATAGTTCATAACTTGACCTCAATATTGCTATAAAATTACTTATAAAAAAGCAAAATGATCCTATATCGGATTGTTTATCATAATATAAACTTATATTCAGTATAAGACAGTATTTCAGCAAGATCTACTGTTTTTTGTTGTTTTTAAGATTGTAAAAATGCACAAAGTTATCGTATAAAAGTGGCAAACTTATACGGTATTTTAAAAGGTATCGATGCTACAATGAATTCAGGTGCACATCTAAATCGAAGAATAGCATATTTATTAAATGGGGAGGAATTGAAATGTCAAGATTTAAATTTTCGGTAGGTCCATGGAATGTACATAGCGGAGCCGATGCGTATGGTCCTGCAGTTAGAAACGAAATTTCTCTCGGAGAAAAATTCAAAAAATTTAGTGAACTTGGATTTTCAGCGATTCAGTTTCATGATGATGATGCAGTCCCCAATATCAATGATTTATCCGAGAATGAGATTAAAGCTGAGGCTGGAAAAGTTAAACAACTGCTAAATAAATACAACCTTGCTGCTGAATTTGTAGCACCAAGATTGTGGATGGATCCGCATACAACCGATGGCGGTTATACCTCTAACAGTAAAGAAGACCGTGAATTTGCTATCTGGCGTTCCCTTAGAAGTATTGATATTGCCAAAGAATTAGGCTGTGACAAAATTGTATTATGGCTGGCGCGGGAAGGTACATTATGTTCAGAAAGTAAAAGTGCAGTGGATGCAGTCAATCATTTAATCAGCGCCATTAACAGTATGCTAGACTATGATAAAGACATCAAAATATTGATTGAGCCTAAACCAAATGAGCCGGTTGACCGGTCTTTTTGCGGTACGATAGGCCATGTTATGGGTGTGTCCGCAGCTACAAAAGATCCTAAAAGAGTGGGTGGCTTGTTAGAGTCTGCTCACGCGATTTTAGCAGGGCTTGATCCGGCTAATGAAGTTGGTTTTGGCTTGGCTATGGGGAAATTATGGAGTGTTCACTTAAATGACCAGAATGGCATGAAATTTGACCAGGATAAATCCTTCGGTGTAGAAAACCTCCGGCAAGCATTTAATCAAATAAAGATTTTGATGGAAAACAATTATGGTGCAAATGGAGAATACATTGGTTTGGATGTTAAAGCAATGAGAACTACGAGAGATGCAGACAGCTATAAGCATCTGGAGAACAGCTTAAGGATTGCAAAAATGCTGGAAGCAAAGGTGGAAAAATACGATTATCAATTCCAGAAACAATGTATGGAAAACAGAGATTACGAAGCTCTTGAAATGTATGTACTAGAACTTTTAATGCAGGGATAAACATAATTTTATCAAGGCTATAACGAATCTGTTATAGCCTTATTCTTCAAAATAAAGAAATAATTTTAGGGAAGGATGAACTATGAGAAAAGGAATTGCAGTTGCCGGCAATATGGTTGTTGATACCATTTATCCCATAGAACATTATCCGAAAAGCGGCGATCTTACTTCCATTGAAGATAATATTACAAAGGCTACAGGAGGTGCGGTTTGTAATGTTATCATTGACTTGGCAAAATTGGACGAAACGTTACCGTTAACTGCTTTGGGTGTAATTGGGAATGATGATAACGGAAGATTTATCGAAGAAAATTTATCAAACTATAAGCATATTGATTTATCGCAAATTGCCCATGACGGTACAACCTCTTTTACCGTGGTTATGAGCGATAAAACCAGTAAACAGCGGACTTTTTTTCATTATCGCGGCGCCAATGCCAATTTTGCAGAGAAACATATTGACTTAGACCATTTAGATATTGATCTTCTTCATATAGGCTATATTTTATTATTAGATGAGCTTGACAAGCCGGATAAGGAATACGGAACTAAAATGGCGCGGCTCTTGGCGTCGGCGCAACGTAGAGGAATAAAAACATCCATAGATGTAGTAAGTGGTTCAGAAGAATTCTTTAAAACAATTGTTCCTCCATCCTTAAAACATACAAACTATTGCATTATCAATGAAATAGAAGCCGAAAGAACAACAGGTATTACCTTGCGGGACGGCAGTGGAATGATAGACGAAAATATTGCCTTAGCTCTTACTGCGTTAAAAAATATGGGAGTTTTAGAATGGGTTGTTATCCACGCGCCGGAGGGAGGATATGGATTGAATTGCCAAACAGGTGAAATCGTTTTGAAGCAAAGCCTATGTTTGCCGGAAGGATATATAAAAGGAGCGAATGGCGCCGGGGATGCTTTTTGTTCCGGTGTCCTTTATGGAGCTTACTTTGAAAAATCATTGTCAGAAGCAATCGAAGTGGGTATTGCCTGTGCTGCTTGTTCGTTATCTGAACCGGGAGCATCGGAAGGTATGCGAAATTATGGTGAAGTAATGCAATTGTATGAAAAAATGAAATAATGGAGAGGAGAGGTTATCAATGCTTGTTACATTAAATGACGTTTTAATAGACGCGCAAAAAAACAAATATGCGGTGGGACTTTTTAATACTGTGAACTTGGAAATGGCCAAAGGCGTTCTTGCTGCCGCTGAAGAAACAAGATCCCCGGTTATTATCGGAACGGCTGAAGTATTGCTTCCCTATGCGGGGTTGGAGGACTTATCTTATTTTCTGGTGCCAATGGCTAAGAAAGCAAAGGTTCCTGTAGTGCTGCATTTCGATCACGGTTTAACGCCGGAACTGATCATTAAATCAATGAGTTTGGGCTTTCGCTCTATTATGTATGATTGCTCCGTAAATACGTTGGAAGAAAACATTACAAAATGTAGAGAAATGGCAAAAATAGCTAAGATTTTCGGGGCTTCTATTGAGGCTGAATTAGGCCACGTCGGAGCAGCAGGCTCCGATGCCGCTGAAGCGGATGGTCATGACAGCATATATACGGATCCATTACAAGCTAAGGAATTTGTTGAATCTACCAATGTCGATGCTTTGGCTGTGGCTATTGGCACGGCTCATGGCGCATATAAAAGTAAACCCCAATTAGATTTGAAAAGGTTAAAGGAAATTGCCTCCACAATAAATACCCCGCTAGTATTGCATGGCGGATCTGGTCTATCTGATGAAGACTTTAAAAATTGTATTAATAATGGGATTGCTAAAGTAAATATTTTTACCGATATTAACTGCGCTGCGGCGAAAGCCGCTGCTGACGGCTATAAAAAGGGATGCGGAATGACAGATTTAATGGGAAATATAATAGACGAGATTAAAGAAGCCACAATGAAAAAAATGAATATATTTGGCTGTGTCCGAAAAGCCTGATAGTAAGCGTCTAACTTGAATCGGTTATAGACGAAGAATACAATAGGTTAAAATGACAGGTTGAATTTTTGAGACTGGTGCTGTTTACAAGCTACCGGTCTCATTCATTTTTAAGAGGAGTAATTATAATGCTTTGCCACTTCAGGATTGAAAATATTAATACGGCGTGATAAGGGGAATTTGGTGATATTTTTAAAATGTTGGGACTGGAGTTATGAAAATTTTTAAAAAGCCCTTGACCTTGAGTTAACTCCAGAGTGTAATATTGTTTCTGTAGACGGAGAAATGAGAAAAGTATTAACCATAAAAAACATTGATAAATGTTAAAAAATTAAAAGGGGAAGAGTAGCATGGAAAAAAAGTTGGGTTTTGGCTGTATGAGATTACCGCTTCTGAACAAAGAAGACCAAACGTCTTTCGACACAGATACATTGAACAAACTGGTAGATACGTTTTTAGAAAGAGGATTTACTTACTTTGATACAGCTTATACGTATCATGGATATCATGCTGAAGAAGCAATGCGTAAGGCCTTAGTAGAACGTCACCCCAGGGCTTCATTTCAATTAGCTACAAAATTGCCGCTGCGGGACTTCAAAGATAGTGCGGATATGGAACGCATCTTTAACGAGCAGCGCACGAACTGTGGGGTTGATTTTTTTGATTACTACTTGTTGCATAACATGGGCTCCAATGTTTATGAAAAGTGTCGCAAATATGGTGCGTTTGATTTTGTTGCGAAAAAGAAAGCAGCGGGGAAAATCAAAGTTGTTGGTATGTCTTTTCATGACATGCCGGAGCTATTAGATGAAATTTTATCAAAGTATGGCGATGGATTGGATTTCGTCCAATTGCAAATTAACTACATTGATTGGGAACAGCCAAATGTCCAATCCCGCCGTTGTTTGGAAATTGCCAACAAATACAATAAGCCGGTCATTGTTATGGAACCTTGCAAAGGTGGCACTCTTGTCAATGTACCCCAAGAAGCTGAAAAATTGATGAAAGCTTATAATCCTGCCGCTTCTACCGCAAGTTGGGCCCTTCGTTTTGCAGCCAGTCAGCAGGGAGTATTTCGCGTGTTGAGCGGAATGAACAGTATGGAACAGGTAGAGGATAATACTTCCTTCATGGCCAATTTTCTGCCTTTGAATGAAGAAGAAAATGCCATTATTGAAAAGGTTACTAAAATCATTAACGAAAAAACAGCCGTCCAGTGTACCGCCTGTGAATATTGTACGCATGGATGTCCCAAGAACATTCCTATACCTAAATATTTTGCATTATATAACAGCATTATGCGTACAACAGGTAGTTTCTCAAGTCAGATGGTATATTACAACAATATTGCTATTAATCATGGAAAAGCTAGTGAATGTATTGGCTGTAAACAGTGTGAGCGTGCTTGTCCGCAACATCTGCCCATTACTAAGTATTTGAATGATGTGGTAGAAAAGTTTGAAAAGAACAGCATGATCCCTATTAGAAAATGATTTATTGTTGATCTCTACGGCACCGGCGTAACGTGTACGGTTGCCCGTTTATGGGAAAAGCTACGCAAGGGCAGAAAGTTTAATTTTGGGAGGAATTTATCTATGGCAATCACAGAAAAGGCAAAGGCATATCACGAAAAACTGTTTCCCGGCTATGTGTCCGGCTTCCTCGTCACCGACCCGGAGTTTATCGAACGTTTTGACAACTTCGCCTTCGACGAGGTGGTAAACTGCGACGACTTGGACGACCGCACCCGTTTTATGGCGATTTTGGCGACGCTGCTGGGCTGTCAGGGAACGGACGAGTTCCGCGCCATGCTTCCTGCAGCCATGAACTTCGGGGTAACACCGGTGGAAATCAAGGAAATCGTCTATCAGGCGACAGCTTATCTAGGCATCGGACGAGTTTTTCCATTCCTGAAAATTACAAACGAGGTATTGGCTGAAAAAGGAATCTCTCTGCCGCTGGAAGGTCAGGCAACTACCACGACGGAAAATCGTCTGGAGGCGGGCAGTCAGGCGCAGGTGGATATTTTCGGTGAGAATATGCGGGAATTTTACAAATCCGGCCCCGGGGAGAGCCGCCACATCAATTACTGGCTGACGGATAACTGCTTTGGCGATTATTATACCCGCAAGGGGCTAAACTACAGGCAGCGGGAGATGATCACCTTCTGTTTCCTTGCGGCTCAGGGCGGCTGTGAACCGCAACTTACTAGTCATGCGGCGGCAAACATGAGAATCGGTAATGACAAGGCGTTTCTGATAAAAGTCATATCTCAGTGTCTCCCCTATATTGGCTATCCCCGAAGCTTGAATGCGCTCCGGTGTGTCAATGATGCCTGCAAATAAAGGCGGATTTAAAATGAACAAACAAAGAAGCGAACTTTTTAAGACAGGCGCTCCGCTGCCTGAAATGTTTTCCCAATACTTCATCGGCCAGGCTTATTTGCAGCCGCTGACGGATAAGGGTGGCCCTATTTTCAACGTGACTTTTGAGCCGGGCTGCCGTAACAACTGGCATATCCATCACAAGGGTGGGCAGATTTTGCTCTGTACCGAGGGGCGCGGCTGGTATCAGGCGTGGGGGGAGGAACCCCAAGAACTGCATCCCGGCGATGTGGTTAACATCCCGCCTGAGGTCAAACACTGGCATGGTGCGGCAAAAGATAGCTGGTTTGCCCATCTGGCGATGGAGATCCCCGCCGAGGGCGCTGCCAACGAATGGCTGGAACCGGTGGATGATGAAACATACGGCAAGCTGAAGTAATCAAGAGGTGCGCCCATGGACAGACCGTATATCATATGTATCATATGCCATATGATGACATCGCTATTGACTCGCGGGGCAAGCTTTGGCGGGATGACCGCGCTATTGTCGACACGGACGACGGTTATGATGGTGCGCACATCATCGAGGTATTGATACAGATCGTTTCCGACGCCTTTTTAACGCATTTGCGGAAAAAGGGCGTTTCCTATCTCTTCGACGGTAAAACTGAGCTGACATAAGAAGAAAACAGTTGTCTACGGAAAATCAGTTGATTGGCGGCCGAATTATCTTAGAACTCAAGTAGTTGCTATTTTACGTTAGACAAAGTAAATGTAAAACGGAGTGAATGTTCATTTCGATGGATGGATAATACAAATTAGGAGATCATAACGGAAAAGCACTTATGAGTTCCGTTTAATGTCTACGCTTATGAGAAACCAAAAGTTACAGTTTTTTAGAGATAATAAATCTAGAAAATATAGTTTAGAAGGAGTTTTTAAATGCTATCTTTCAATAATATATTAGAACCGCACTATTTTCAAAGCTTTCACTGTATCGCAGCCGAATGTCATGATAGCTGCTGTATTGGCTGGGATGTTGTTATTGATCAAATTACCTACGAGGCTTACCAAAAGTGTCAAGATACAATTCTAAAAGCGCTCTTTCGTGAACATATTTCAATTAATGACAAGTGTGTTGGGAATTCTACGTATGTCCCGTATGCTCTCGTAAAATTGAACCATCATATTTGTCCGTTCCTGACAGATGAAAGGCTTTGTATTATTCAAAGGACATTAGATGAGGAATCATTATCGATTACCTGTGCTACCTATCCGCGTACTTTCAATGATGTTGACGGGGTATTGGAACGGTCACTGTGTGTATCGTGCCCGGAAGCAGCCAGATTGGTACTTTTGAATAAAGAACCAATGCAATTTGACAGTAGTGAAAGCATGGTTACTGTTCGCAGTCCTCAAATACCTGTGTTAAATACATTATATGATGCTCATAATAAACCATATCGTTATTTTGGGAAGGTACGAGCCTTTATTATCGCTCTTTTGCAAGATAGAACATATCCATTGTGGCAACGCTTAATTATTCTCAGTACTTTCTGCAATAGGATTGATCAGGTGACGGCGGAAAAATACGAAAAAGATATTCCTTATCTTATTTCGTATTTTGCGGACAAAATTCGGGGGGGTGAATTCCGGGAGCCAATGGATAATGCCGCTACGAACTTAGAAATACAGTTACAAGCAATGAAGATACTGATTGATCATAGGTTACAAGGAGAATGTGTAACAACTCAGTTTCTTGATTGTATAAGAGAGTTTACGCAGGGACTTGGTTTTACCGAAGGTGCTTCGCTGGATGTTGCCGTTAAGAGGTATGAAGAAGTTTATAATGTCTATTATCATCCATTTATGAACAAACACGAATATATATTGGAAAATTACCTGGTAAATTACATGTTTAAGAACTTGTTCCCATTTGGTCCACAGAAAAGCATTATTTATGAACCCAAAAGCATTTATACGGAATATACCTTGTTGGTACTCCATTATTCCATGATAAAATCGCTGCTGATTGGTATGGCTGGTTATCATCGGCAAGATTTCAGCGCCGGACATGTGGTAAAGCTTATTCAAACATTCGCTAAAGCGATTGAGCACAATCTTCCTTATCTTAAACAAGCTGTGCAGTTTATTAATGCAAGCAATATGAATAATACAGGTGGCATGACCGTATTGTTGAAAAATTAACTATTTAGGGGTGCAGAATAGAAAAAGAAAAGGTGATTTAGTACCAATTTAAAAAGTACTAAATCACCTTTTATAATTACAAAAAAGTACTTGACTTGGAGTTAACTCCGGGTATTAGACTAATTTTCAAGGAGGTAAAACACTGCGGAAGTAAATGAGCAATTAATAAGTTGAACATGGATATGACTCCAGCGTGGGAATTTCTTTATTTTCTATTATTCCTGTACCCGTAACGGACCGTACAGAAACGTTGCTGGGCCTGACAAGATTGTCAATTTCACATAACGATCCGGAAATCGTGAAATGGCTTTGTTTCGTAAAATTGATATTTAATAGATAGATGAAAAGGTGGTTTAGAGGTCTCAGCGATTATGGCTGAATCTAAAAAGGAAAGCTAAGTTAAAGTTCAATGCAGAATCGAAATAGATCGAAGGAGATGTTTGAAACTATGAGTTTTACGATGTATGTTCCTACGAAAATTTTATTTGGTGCAGGAATGCTCGATGAGCTCCACAAACAGGAACTGCCGGGTAAAAAGGCGATGATCGTTATTTCCAACGGTAAGTCAACAAGAGCCAACGGCTATTTGACGCGAACGGAGGAACAGCTCCGCCTGGCTGGCGTGAAATTTGTTGTGTTTGACAAGGTACAGCCGAACCCGGTGAAGGACCAGGTGATGGAAGGTGCTGCTTTTGCCAAAGAAAATGGCTGTGATTTCGTAGTGGCTCTTGGTGGCGGCAGCTGCATCGATTCGGCCAAGGCAATTGCTATTATGGCAGTAAACGACGGCGATCTTTGGGATTATGTCGCCAGTGGCACCGGCAAGAAAAAACCGATTGCCAATGAGCCGCTGTCGATTGTCGCCATCAGCACAACAGCGGGAACAGGTTCCGAGGCAGATGCGGGCTGCGTAGTTACGAATCCAGAAACAAACGAGAAGCTCGGCATCAAGACGCCGGTTCTTTTCCCGAAGCTTTGCATCGAAGATACGGAGCTTATGAAGAGCGTGCCGCCGACGTTTACGGCTTATCAGGGGTTTGACGCGCTGAGCCATAGTTTGGAAGGCTATGTTTCCAAATTTGCCAACCTCATGAGCGATATGTATGCCATCACAGCGATTGAAAATGTTGGACGTTATTTAGCTCGCGCAGTTAAGGACGGCAGCGATATGGAAGCTAGAGAACATGTGGCTTTCGGCAACATTCTGTCCGGTACGGTCATGTGCGTCGGCACAACCTCCAGTCAGCATTCTCTGGAGCATGCTTTATCGGCTTATCATGAAAATCTACCGCATGGCGCCGGCCTCATCATGCTCAGCCGGGCCTATTTCACGAACCTCATCGAATATCATGTATGCGACGACCGCTTCATTCGCATGGCTAAAGCCATGGGCATGGAGGAGGCCAAGAATCCAATGGATTTCATCACAATGCTGGAAAAGTTTTTGCAGGACTGCGGCGTAGCTGATTTAAAGATGAGTGATTATGGCATTACGCCGGATGAATTTCCGAAGATGGCCGATAATGCGATGGGTCCGATGGGAGGGCTTTTCGCCTGCGACCGTGTACAGTTGACAAAAAAAGACTGCATCGCAATCTATGAGAAATCGTATAAATAACGGATAGGAGGAGAAAAATGAGGAAGCTCTTTATCCTGGCGCTGTCCAGCCTTATTGTAAATATCGGCATATAAGAAATATCCCCCAAATTATAACCGAAAGAAAGCGGTGAAAAAATGGAAAAACATATTTTAGGCAAAAGCGGTTTAGCGGTTTCATCAATTGGGCTAGGTTGTATGGGCATGAGCCACGGCTATGGTCCGGCCTCGGACAAAAAAGAAGCAATTGCAGTCATTCATAGGGCTATTGATTTGGGCGTAACCTTTTTTGATACGGCAGAGATTTATGATGACAATGAACTCTTAGTAGGGGAAGCTTTGGCTTCCTATCACGATAAGGTAGTCATTGCAACGAAATGCGGTATTAAAAACGTCAATGGGAAACAGGTGGTGGACGGACGCCCCGAAGAAATCCTCAAATCGGCAGAGAAATCCCTGAAGCACCTGGGGATTGATACAATCGATCTTTATTATCTGCACCGGGTGGATACAAACGTTCCAATCGAGGAAGTGGCGGGAACCATGAAGGATTTGATGCAGCAAGGAAAAATTCGTCATTGGGGACTTTCGGAGGCCGGAGTGCAGACCATTCGCCGTGCCCATGCAGTCTGTCCTGTGACGGCGATTCAAAGTGAATATTCTATGATGTGGCGCCAGCCGGAGGAAGAATTGCTGCCTGCACTGGAAGAGCTGGAAATCGGCTTTGTTCCGTTCAGCCCATTAGGAAAGGGATTCCTGACAGGCGCCATTCAAAAGGATGCGAGCTTCGACAATTTAGATTTTCGCCGCATGGTTCCGCGCTTTACGCCGGAAAACATTGCGGCAAACCAAGAACTTGTAAACCTCGTAGAAGATGTGGCTGCCGTTAAAAACGCAACGCCGGCGCAGATTGCTCTTGCCTGGGTACTCATGCAGAAGCCGTGGATCGTTCCGATTCCGGGAACCCGCAAGATGAAGCGTCTGGAAGAAAATTTAGGAGCGGCCAACGTACATCTGTCTGAGCAGGAACTTACCGCTTTAAATCAAGCCCTTGACAAGATCAAGGTGTCGGGAGACCGTTATCCGGCAGGCTCCGAAGCTGCCAAGCGGGTGGGAAAATAAAAATGTTTACAGTGAATAAAATCATCAACGATTTTTACATGGAGAGTGAGAAACGATGAAAGTATTGTTGGTTAACGGCAGTCCGCATGAAAAGGGCTGCACCTACACGGCGCTTATGGAAGTAGCTGATACTTTGGAAAAGGAAGGTATCGGCACGGATTTCTTTTGGCTTGGCAATAAACCACTGTCTGGCTGTATTGGCTGTAAGACCTGTGTAGAGAAGAAAAAGTGCGTTTTTGACGACAGAGTCAATGAATTTCTTGATATTGCAGCAGAATATGACGGCTTCATTTTTGGAACGCCGGTTCATTGGGCAGCTGCAGGCGGCGCGATTACTTCATTTTTGGACCGCGCATTCTATGCTGATGTATGCGGCGGCAGGAAATCCTTTTATCTAAAACCGGCCGCTGCGGTCATGTCGGCAAGACGGGCCGGAACGACGGCGACGTATGACCAGATGAACAAGTATTTCGGATTAATGCAGATGCCGATAGTATCATCGCAATATTGGAATATGGTGCACGGAGCTAAGCCGGAGGACGTAAAAACGGACTTGGAAGGCTTGCAGATCATGCGCACCCTGGCACGGAATATGGCATTCTTCTTGCAATGCAAGGAAGCTGGTCTAAAAAACGGTGTATCACTGCCGGAACAAGAAAGCGGTATTTTTACAAATTTTATTCGTTGAAGGAGAAACTTTATGAAATTGAAATATCCACTGGAGTACGAAATGGGAAGAAATATTTGACTTAAAGTTAACTCCAAATGTTATAATAGCGGGTAATAGGAGGTGAAACTGCATGACAATTGCTGAAGTATGTGAAAAATATGATCTTTCCCAGGATACGCTCCGCTATTATGAACGCATTGGCCTGATTCCCCGTGTGAACCGCAATAAAAGCGGTATTCGGGATTATACGGAAGAAGACTGCCGGTGGGTCGAATTTATCAAATGTATGCGAAGTGCAGGTCTTCCGATTGAAGTATTGATTGAGTATGTTACTTTGTTTCAACAGGGCGAGGAAACCGCGCAGGTTAGAAAAGAGCTGCTCATTGAGCAGCGCAAGCAACTTATGATACGCATGAAAGATATGCAAAAAACGCTGGAACGCCTAAATGATAAAATAACAAGGTATGAACAAGCCGTAGTTGGCGCAGAAAAGGCGCTGAAAAGGCCAGAAGACTAGCGTTTTTAAAGGGGCGCAACATGATTTCAGCCTGAAGTGATGCAAGTGGTAATTGAGTTTTTTAATAAGCATTTAAAATAATATAGAGAAATAAAACGGGAAGTTAGGGCTTATTGGCCTTAACTTCCCGTTTTGACATAATACGCGCGCTCACGGTTTCGTCGGAGCGAGTTCACCATACCAGTATGCGGCCGTGACGCCGCCATCCATGAGAAAGTCACTGCCGGTGATAAATGCGCCGTCCTGGCCCATAAGGAGTGCCCCGACGCTTCCTACCTCGTCGGGCGAGCCAGCACGGCCGACCGGACACAACTCGATCATGTGCCGATATCCTTCGCCGCGCGGACCGGTCAATTCATCCTTGGCGAGCGGGGTTATAACGATGCCGGGACTGATTGCGTTGATTCGAGCGCCGCGCTTATCCCACCGCACCGCCTCGGCCATCACCCGTAACACGTTTCCGCGTTTTGTTATATTTTTTCCGCAGTCACTACAGGGTGACTAATTCGTAATCACGACTGCCCATGCCGATTTCTTCCCCGTGACGCATCTGGACCGTACCGTCGATATGGGAGCGCAGACCGTGGAATTTATCCGCGCCGGCCTCATGATTGCATGAAAGAAGGGTGTGAGCGAACCCAAGTTGTTTGTTCACCAGATCATAGCTTGCCTGATCGATAGCCACGGGATCTGTGGACGCCAGGAAGCCGATATCGGGAACGATCGGAGCGTCGCTCCACGACGCACAATCACAATCCGGCGTGATATTCAAAAGAAAGTTTATATACCCGATCCGGTTCTCGTGGGCCTTGGCAAAGCCGTATCCATATTCGGTCATCCGTTCAAGAAATGCCGTCAGATCGGTCGCCCAGTCCATACCAGCGGCCTTGACAGGGCAAACCGTTAAACATTCACCGCAGCCAATGCATTTATCAACAGCGACACTCGCCTTCTTATTGCTCACCGTAATCGCCCGTTCCGGACAAACCGCGCTGCACTTTCCACAGCCAACGCATTTATCCTGATCGACTACAATTTTGAGTGCATGCTGATCTTTTTTACCAATCGCCGGCGCTCCGCCCATGGCGAGGTTTTTGATCGCCCCGCCGAAGCCAGCCATCTCGTGTCCCTTAAAGTGGGACAAGACAATTGCGCTGTCGGCGCTGACAATGTCTGTAGCCAGTTTTACCTTGTTAAAGTGTTTTTTATTAATCTGTACTTCAGTAACATTTTCACTGCGCAATCCATCGGCTATGATGAGCGGTGCCCCGGTAACCGTGTAATCGAAGCCATGTTCCAGTGCGGTCAAAAGATGATCGACCGCGTTGTGCCGGCTGCCTGAATAGAGCGTGTTGGTATCAGTCAAAAACGGGTTGGCACCCTTTTCCTTTATCTTATCCACCACCTGGCGCACAAAAACAGGACTAATAAAGCCATCGCTCCCCCGTTCGCCGAAGGTCAGCTTGATAGCGGTGAGGTCACCCGGTTGAATCAGTTCGTTGAACCCGGCACGGTCAAACAAGTTCCTTATTTTACTGATTTTATTACTTTTGTCTGTTCTGGCTCTCAAATTTGCAAAATATACTTTGCTGGACATGTTTTCTTTCCCCTTTCTAATTGTTTCACATTTTATGCTACAACTTTGAGTCAACTCAAAGTCAATAGGTTTTATAAATATTTTTTTGCCAAAATTCAGCCCAATAATTCAGATAAATCTCTATTCGTTTTTATTTTCTACAGCATCGCGTGCATTTGACTTAAGCGATTTTGTTTGATTAAAAAGATACATATTTTCCAATGTATGTTATTTCCGCAGTAAATACTTTACCATGAGGATGCTGATTTCATATAAAAGAATCATCGGGACTGCAATCATTGTCTGCGAAAATACATCAGGTGTCGGTGATATGAAGGCGCCAACCACAAAAGCCAGCACCAAAACCACTTTGCGCTTTCTACTTAAAAAAGCAGAATTGATAATTCCCATTTTTGCCAGTACCAGAATAAACAAAGGCAACTCAAAAATAAAACCAAACGGCAGCAGAAAAGAAATAACAAAAGACAGATACTCACCTAATGAAAACATAGGTTGCAGACTTTCCGTAGCAAAACTCAAGAAGAACCGTATGCCAGCCGGCAAAACAAAAAAATAAGAAAAAAGAATGCCGACAAAAAATAAAACTACGGATGATGGTGTCAAAAGGAAGGATAAGGACCGCTCAGTCTTCGTTAGTGCCGGTACGACAAAAGCCCAAAGCTGATAAAGTACAACAGGCAGTGCGGCCAGAAAACCGGTGAAGAATGAAACCTTGAGATAAGTAAAAAAAACTTCTGCCGGATTTATAAAATACAGTTTTCCGGCAGGAGCAGCAATAATCTTTACCAAATTTTCGGCACAAAAATAACTGACCGTACTGGTGAGGGTAACGGCAATCAAACAAATAATAATCCGCCGTCGAAGCTCCTGCAAATGATCTACCAGAGACATTGCGCCCACAGAGAGCAAAGTATCGTGGGGTTCTTGGGTCGGCTGAGATGGTGTGGTCACCAAATGCCTCATTTTTTTTCTTCTGCTTTTACTTCGTTATTTAATTCCTGGGGCTCTTCTTTCGCATTTTCCCCGCTGGTAGCTTTGCGAAATTCCTGAATACCTTTCCCCAGCGCCTTGCCAACCTCCGGAAGTTTTCCTGGCCCAAAAACCACTAAAGCAATGACCAAGATTAATATTAATTCCGTCATGCCAATATTAAACATACCCACATCACCTTCATTAAGTATTCACATGAGTTTATTTTTTTCCGATTTATTACTCTAATTTGATCTTGCTCAAATTAGAGTACATGCTTCCTTTCCCCTTTCTAGTACAAATTAAAGTATTGTTTTACAATTATGCTACAACCTTGAGTTAACTCAAAGTCAATAGGTTTTATAAATTATTTTTTTACCCTATGGCATTTTGGGGAGTGCAGCTTAACTGCACTCCCCAAAATGCTTGACTTGGAGTTAACTCCGAGTGTTAGACTCAATTTTAAGGATGTAAAAAAGGATGTAAAAATGATGATTAACACAAAAAAATACTTGACATGGAGTTAACTTCAAGTAGTAGTCTCAATTTCAAGAAGGTAAAAATGACGATTGCATAAGTAAATTTAAAGGAGGAACATGGAATGAATCGCCGGGATTTTATTAAAACTGCTGCATCCGCAGGCCTGGCTTCGGTAATTTTGCCTGGTTGCTTTTCCCAGTCTGGTAGCCCGGTTTTACCGGATCAAAGTCAGAAGAACAGCCATCAAGGGAGTCAGCGGCCTGAAGTGGCATCGCCCGCCCGTTCAAGACTGGCTATAGCGGAAGGAACGGACCCGGAAACTTTAATAGAAAAGGGTCTTGGGGCAATGGGAGGAATAGGGCAGTTTGTCAAGGCAGGGAATATTGTTGTTATCAAGCCCAATTTTAGTAATACCCGGGGACCGGAGGCTGCGGTAACTACTAACCCAATCCTGGTGGGAGCTTTGGTTCGGCAGTGCGTTCAAGCTGGGGCGAAAGAGGTCCGGGTGATTGATCACACATTCTATTCCGGTGAAATGTGCCTGGAAGCGAGCGGTATCCGTACGGCAGTAGCCGGCGCCGGCGGGCGGGCTTATACCATTAATTCACGTAACGATTATAATGCTGTAAACATAAACGGTGAAATATTAAAACAAGCTGATTATTCCAAGGATGTTTTGGAAGCAGATGTCTTTATCAATATGCCAATCTTAAAACAATGTGATGCTACAGAAATATCGGCGGGACTGAAAAACTTGATGGGTGTGGTTTGGGATAGGGGCTTTTTCCATCGGACCGATTTACATCAGACCATTGCGGAATTAGCTGCGTATAAGAAACCGACGCTGACAATTCTGGACGCTATCAAAGGGATTATCGCCAATGGCCCTTCCGGGCCGGGTCCAATCAAGGAATGGAAGCAAGTTGTATTGGGAACGGATATGTTGGCAGTCGATGCATACGGTGCTGGTTTGCTGAATTTTAAACCGGCGGATGTCAGACATTTAGCCATTGCGGCTAAGCTAAGGGTAGGCAACCCGGACTGGCAAAGCCTTGAAATAGTGAGGGTCTAGGGGGTAATGCGGGGTAAAGAGTTTGTCAATCGACAATTGCAGTTTTGGCGCGTTGCCATTCCCACTATGATATTTGTCCTCTGTGTTTACGCCGTGGACGAGATGCGGTATCCGCTTGGCCGGGGTGCCGACATGGTATGGTGGCTTTCACGGATGGATCCCCTCCTGCTCATTGCTCATATGCGTTCCGCTTTGGCAATACCCGGTTGGATCTGGCTTCCTATCCTGGTAATCTTATTAACGGCGTTTATAGGACGAGTCTTTTGCGGTTGGTTTTGCCCATTGGGAGGATTGCTGAACTTCGTGTACTATACTAGACGCCTATTTTCCCAGGGCCGCCTGGCAAAAGGAACAGACACGAAATGGTTCTCATTTCTCAAACTGGCAAAATATTGGTGGCTGGCACTTATCGTAGTATTCGCCAGTGCAGGAGCAGGTATCGTTTCTGTCTTTACGCCGTTGACTTTGTTTAGCCATGAAATAACCAGATTGTATCTGGAAAAATTTCCGTGGCTGTTGGCTGCGGCAATACTGTCGGGATATATTTTTTTTCCGAGATTCTGGTGTACCTGCGTTTGTCCCACCGGGATATTTTTTACGCTGGTGGCCGGTTGGCGCCGGGTAAAAGTACAGGCAACGGATGAGTGTGTGAATTGTGAGTATTGCAAGAGTGTTTGTCCGGTTAACGCGGTTGACACCGGTCCGGAAGGGAGCGGCGACGAATGTTTGGTGTGTGGACGTTGCTGGTCCGCTTGTTCTCGGCAGGCAATTAGCTGGACTGGCCGGAGACACCCGCCGGCGTCAGGCGGTATGCGGACACGGCGCAATTTTTTAAAGCTTGGTGCCGCTATTGCAGCCGGTAGCCTGATTAATTTTTCAGCACACAGATTATTTGCCGGCTCCAGTGCTTTACCAGGCTTAAGACCACCCGGAGCAATACCTGAGGGCGATTTTTTGGCAATCTGCAACCGCTGCGGCCGCTGTGTAAAGGTTTGTCCTACGGGTGGACTTGTGCCAATGCCTTTTTCCAGCGGGATTATGACGTACGAGACACCGGAACTGATTCCCCGTAAGGGTTGGTGTGAATTATGTATGCTATGTTCCAAGGTTTGCCCAACGGGCGCAATCCGGCCGGTAAAAATGGAAGAAGTAAAAATCGGCGTTGCCAGACTGAATGAGCTAAGTTGTTTGGCTTGGACCCAGGGGAAAGCATGCCTGATATGTAAGGAGCGATGTCCGGCAAATGCTATAACAATCGACGCTAACAAGCGTCCGTATATAAATTCGCGAAACTGTATCGGGTGTGGTGCTTGCGAGAATGCTTGCCCGGTGGCGGAAGCGGCAGTGAAGGTTGTTCCATGCCAATAAGAAGTGCGAATATATTTGAGATATTTCAGAAGGAAATAATGAATAAGGTGGATATAAGAAAACTGCTGAAAAAACTGAAGAACAAAGAAAATGGATGTCTACGGATTATCTGAAGCGGTAACTTTGACCGAAGATGGACTGAGTGTCGGGCAATTTAGTTAAGGAGGCGTGAAAATGGAATACCGGATTTTAGGAAGAACCGGCATCAAAGTAAGTGCCATTGGTATTGGCGGCGAAGGATTTGAAAAAAAAAGCTATGAAGATTGCCAAGCAATTATTGATTGCGCATTCAAAGAGGGCATTAATTTTATTGACATATACAATTCAAATCCGGAAGTTAGAAATAATGTTGGCAAAGCGCTGCGTAAATATCCTAGAAGGAGTTTTGTTATTGAAGGGCATCTATGTTCCACCTGGGATGATGGACAGTACCGGCGAACCAGGAACTTTGATGAAACGGTCAATTCCTTTGAAGACTTGTTAACTAGAATGCAGTTAGACTATGTCGATGTAGGAATGATTCATTATGTTGATGAGCAAAAAGATTTTGATACCATTTTTGCCGGAGAAATAATTAAATATGCCAACGAATTGAAAGAAAAGGGACTTATTAAGGCGATAGGAATATCAAACCCATAATACTGATATTGCGTTTAGAGCAGTAGAAACCGGAATCATTGATGTAATTTTATTTAGTGTCAATGCTGCCTATGATATGTTACCAGCCAGTGAGGATGTAAACATACTATTTGAAGAAAGTACTTTTAAAAGGACCTATGAAGGCATTGATCCCAAACGGGATAAGTTGTATCACACCTGTGTAAATGCGGGTGTCGCGTTAACTGTTATGAAAGGATATGCTGCCGGAGTGCTATTAAGTGACCAGTCTCCTTTTGAAAAAGCACTGAGTCCGGTACAATGCTTACATTACTGTTTAACCAGACCGTCAGTTGCTTCCGTAATGGTTGGCGTGGCCAACCCGCAGCAAATATTTGCCGCAACCGCTTATATTACGGCAAGCAATAAAGAAAAGGATTACAGTGAAGTGCTTGCCGGCGCCCCAAGAAGTTCATTTAGCGGGCATTGTATGTATTGCGGACATTGTGCGCCATGTTCGAAAAAAATTGATATTGCATCAGTAAATAAATATTTAGACTTAGCATTAATTCAAAAAGAGGTTCCTGAAACATTAAAGAATCATTATAGTTTACTGGAGCATTACGCCAGTGAATGCATAGAATGCGGATTATGTATGAAAAACTGTCCCTTTAATGTAGATATTATTAATAAAATGAAACAGGCTGCTGAACTTTTTGGTAAATGAATTTGCAGTTTACAAAATAAAAAAGATTGATTAGGAGGTAAGGAAAATGGCAAACTCAACGAGCCTCATCGCCTATTTTTCACGCAAAGGGAATAATTACGTAGGTGGCAGTATTGTAAAACTGCCAATCGGCAACACCGAAGTCATCGCTGAGAAAATACAAGCGCTGACAGGAAGCGATATGTTCCAAATCGAGACAGAAAAATCCTATCCGGAAGATTATACGGAAACAACCAATATAGCCCAGGAAGAAAAGAAGAAAAATGCCAGACCTAAGCTTACAGCAAGGGTAACTGACCTGGAATCCTATGATGTGATTTATCTTGGATATCCGAATTGGTGGGGCACAATGCCGATGGCGGTATTTACCTTTTTAGAGGCGTATGATTTTTCGGGAAAGACCATTGTTCCATATTGCACACACGAAGGCAGCGGAATGGGAAGCAGTGAGCGCGATATCAAGAAGTTCTGTCCGAATGCCAAGGTACTGCCCGGATTAGCGGTACGAGGCGGTAATGTTGACAGCGCAGATAAAGATCTTGCAAACTGGCTGAAAAAACTTAATTTAAATAACAAATAGAAAAATAGTAAGGGAGGTGAAGCAGCGTGACAATTGCGGAAGTAAGTGGAAAATTTGATATTACCCAGGACACACTCCGCTATTATGAACGCATAGGACTGATTCCTCATGTGAACCGCAATAAAAGCGGAATCAGGAATTATACGGAAGAAGACTGTAATTGGGTTGAATTTATCAAATGTATGCGAAGTGCAGGTCTGCCGATTGAAGTATTGATTGAGTATGTTGGGCTGTTTCAACAGGGTGATGAAACTATTAAGGCAAGAAAAAAACTCTTTATCGAGCAGCGTAAGCAGCTCATAGCAAGAATAGAAAATATGAAAAAGATGTTGGAACGCCTGAATTATAAAATTGCCAGCTATGAACAGGCAGTAGTCAAAAAAGAAAAAGAACTACAAAGATGAAAGGATTAATTCAGTGGCTAAAAGGTAACCATGGAAGTTCGCAAAAAGGTCATTTTAGAATATAAAAACGGAGTAGCTATGGTTTCCTCTCAGCTGAGATGGGATAGTCACACCAACTTTTCTTTGCTCTTGCAATATTGCGTTTTAAAATTTGTGGTGAACGACTGCAAAAGGAATAAAAAAATACTTGACTTGAAGTTAACTGCAGGTGCTAGACTGAGATCGAGGGTAAATTATGGAAGTTTATCATAATGTTGGAAAGGAATGATGAATTATGGATAGACGCCAATTTATCATTGGAGCCGGATGTGGAGTATTATCGTTAGGATTAGCAGGTTGTGGACTGAACTTTTCCGAGAAAGGCGATGATACGAAAAAGGCGCAAAATTCTCAGGGAAATCAAGGAGCCCCTGCGGCAGCAAGTGTATATGACCGTACGAAACTAATTGTATCGCAGGGGAATGATCCTAATTCCCTCATCGAAAAAGGCTTTGCCGCTCTTGGGGGGATCAGCGCCTTGGTTAAAAAAGGGGCTACAGTAGTGCTAAAGCCGAATTTCAGTGTGCCCCGGAAACCGGAAGAAGCCGCAACTACCAATCCGCAATTAGTTGCCGCTGTAGTGAAACAGTGCTTGGCGGCAGGGGCCAAGGAAGTTAAAGTAGTTGATTATCCTTTTCAAAGTCCGCCTGTATGTCTGACTAATAGCGGAATTAAGGCCGCAGTGGAGGCGGCGGGCGGAAAAGCATATGCCATCAATCGGCAAAATTTCTATACACAGGTTGATGCCGGAGGTAAAATCCTGAAAACTGCCTTGTTTTCCAAAGATGTGTTAAATGCCGACGTATTTATTAACTTTCCTATTCTTAAACATCACAGTATGACTCAACTAACGTTAGGTATGAAAAATATGATGGGGCTTGTATGGGACCGCGGCTACTTTCACCGGACGGACCTTACGCAATGTATTGCTGAACTTGCAGCCTTTCGGAAACCTCATCTTACTATCGTCGATGCGACAAGAGGGATTATTGATAATGGCCCTACCGGGCCGGGAACCATCCATGAATGGAATCAGGTAATCTTTGGCGTGGATCCTGTTGCTGTTGACACTTATGCTGCGATCTTATTCGGGCAAAAACCGGCGGATATTGGGTATATAACGACAGCTGCGCAGTTGGGCGTGGGCGAAACGGATCTCTCAAAAATTACTGTGGTGAAGGTGTAATTGAATGAAGAGATCGTTATTACTGCGCTATACGTTGCAGGCTACCTCGTTAGTATCGTTTGTATTGCTCATTGCCAACTTATCATATCCTCTTGGACAAGAAAATGTAGTATTACAAAGGTTTTCGCGGCTTGATCCCTGGCTGCTATTAAGTCAGCTCCGGTGGCAGCAGAAGATTCCTGCCTGGTCATGGCTGCCGCTATTGACGCTGGCATTCACCTTGTTGTGGGGGAGGATATTTTGCGGTTGGCTATGCCCTTTTGGCGCTTTCCTGGCGCTGACGGATCAAATTGGCCGGGCTGTTTTCAAAAATCTGACGCTGGCCAGAACCAAAGTGTTGCCCGCTTTGCAGCCTATGCGGTATTATTGGCTGTTCTTCTTACTGATTGTTTTTGTCCTCGGGTCAAACTGGGTCTTTTTTTTAACCCCTTTTGCTTTGTTTAGCCATGAAATTGTAAGGTTTTTACAGGGGCAAGTTCCCTGGATGCTCGTTGGGATAACAGCCGGTACTCTGTTTCTTTCCCGCCTCTGGTGCAGTGTGTTCTGTCCCACGGGCGTTCTCTTGTCATTCGCAGCCCGGTTGCGGTTTTTTCGTTACCGGATTATGGGAAGCTGTGTGCAATGTGAGAAATGCACGGCAGCCTGTTCTGTCGGCACCGCACCATTGAGCACCGGCGTTGCGAAGGAAGGGTGTTTAGCCTGCGGGAATTGCCAAAGGGTTTGTCCCACCAAAGCGATCAAATGGCAGTGGAGCTTTTGGCGGGATAAAAACGATCGTCTTGCTTCGGCTGATGATGTTGCCGCAACAAGGCGTCAAGAGTCGCGGCGACAGTTCTTCAAAGCTGCTTTCACGGTTGCTCTGGCTGCTGCTTTATGGAAAAAGACTGTTTGGGCGGCGGAGAAAGCGTTACGTCCTCCAGGAGCCCTACCGGAACCGGAGTTTACCGCCGTTTGTAACCGGTGCGGAAGGTGTGTTCAGGTATGTCCCAGCAATGCGTTGCATTCAATGCCGATTACTGACGGCCTCGCGAACTTTGAAACACCTTATATCATCCCTCGCATAAAACGTTGTGATTTATGCCTGGCCTGCCAGGAAGTATGTCCGACCGGAGCCATTGCCAAGGTTCCTCTGGAAAAAATCCGGATGGGCAGGGCGGTTATTAATAAGTCTCGTTGTATCGCCTGGTCTGAGGGAAAATCGTGCCTTATTTGCGGTGAACAATGTCCTGTTCTGGCAATTGCTGCGGATGAATATCATCGGCCTAGCGTTCTGACTGACAAGTGTGCGGGATGCGGCTCTTGCGAGAATGCTTGCCCGGTCGATGGCGAGGCTGCTATTCGTGTATTTCCCAGTTAGATTTGATAGGAAGTAATACCAGAGTAGTTTAATCTGGAGTTTAAGACAAAGAAAGATCCTTTCTAGGAACCACCTGATTAGCAGGTGGTTTATTGTTTAAATTCCTGAGAAAGATAGACTTAGTGGATATATTGTAAAATATTAATTTTTATAGGATTATTTTTAATTCTTTGCTTAAAAACCGGTTAGAAATTGAGAAAGTGCAATAAATTGAGAAATATTGATAGAAGGAACTGTACGGTTTCGATATGATAACTGCATAAAACGAGTTTCAAAAACAACGTTTATTTGAAAAGGGAGGAGTCTTCATTGAAACGGAATATGTATCAATGGCTGGAAGAACTGACCCGCTCCAATAGGAAAGCCGCACTGCCCATTATGACTTATCCGGGACTGAATATGATAAACAAGACGGTAATGGATGTAATTACCAACGGGCAGAGTCAATACCTGTGTATTGAAGCGCTAGCGCAAAAGTTTCCGGCAGCCGCAACCGCGGTTATTATGGACTTATCCGTTGAGGCAGAGGCGTTTGGCAGTAAAATCAAATACTCCGAAAATGAAGTGCCGACTGTAATTGGTAAAATAATTGCCGGCACAGACGATGCGGAGAAGCTTAAAGTACCTGACGTAGGGGAAGGCAGGACAACGGTATATTTAAATGCCGCCCGGCTTGCTGCTGAGAACATTAAGGACAGACCTACTTTTGCAGGACATATTGGGCCATTCTCTCTTGCCGGGCGTTTGATGGATATGACGGAAATCATGATTGCGATGATGGAAGAACCGGAGATTGTCCATTTGGTATTGGAAAAATGCACAACATTCTTGATAGAATATTCAAAAGCTTTCAAAGCGGTTGGCGCCAATGGTGTAATCATTGCCGAACCGGCAGCCGGACTTTTGTCGCCCGAAAAGTGTGACGGGTTTTCTTCAAAGTACGTTAAACGAATTGTCGAAGCCGTACAAGACCAGGAATATGTAGTAATTTTACACAATTGCGGTAAAACCGTTAAGCAGGTTGATACAATGATTTCAACCGGCGCCAAGGGACTTCATTTTGGAAACGCCGTAAATATGACGGATATTTTGCCGCAGGTGCCGGATGACCGGGTTGCTTTCGGTAATATTGATCCGTCCGGTGTCTTTCTCAATGGAACTGCGGAAGAGATGAAAACAAAGGTGGATACATTACTGAACGCCATGAACTCATATAAAAATTTTGTTTTATCGTCAGGCTGCGATATTCCCCCCGGCACTCCATTAGATAATATAGATGCTTTTTTTCAAGCGTTAAGTAACTATAATGCGTTACATCAGGGAAATTGAAAGTAAGGAAATCTTATTCAGGGAGTGGTTGACTATGACGATCAGTATAGAAGAAAAAAAGGTGTTGCGGGACCTGGCCAAGCAGGTTAATGAGATTTCCCAGAATCCTGTTTGGGATGAAAAAAGAACTCTATGGAAACAAAAAAATTCATTAAGAAAAGTTAGACCGCTTATTTTATGCACCCTGCCGGAAGAAGCCTGGATGGAAATCATCCCCGAATCTCAATTGCAGGTGAAGGAGCCGTTGTTAAAAACATACGAATGGGAATTGAGAAAGCGGATTTACCGTTGGGAAAAAATCAAGGATGATGAAATAATCAATAATACTGTTTATGTACCGGTTCAAAGAAATTTAACTGACTGGATGGAGGGCCACGTTAGGCCGCATAGCGCATCGGCCAATCAGGCGGCAAAGTTTACTCCCTGTATCAATGAATGGAGCGACTTTAAAAAAATGAAATTTCCCCAAATGGAGGTAGACTGGAAGACTACCGATCAAAACTTTGACCGCGTGCTGGATGTTTTCGGAGATACTCTCCATGTCATTAAGGGGGAACCTTTTTATGCGGCAACGGACCGTGAGGTCATGGGCTGGGGCAACAGTCTTATTGACGTTTTATGCGAATTGCGGGGATTAGAAAATATTTTTTACGATTTTGTAAATGAACCGGAGTTCATTCATGAGGCAATGGAATTCTTAAAACAAGGTACGATGAAATATCTGGACGATTTGGAAAAGAACAATCTCCTAATGCTGAATAATAATGACTTTCTATTTAATTCAAACAGTCCGTGTGGATCCAACGGATTAGGGTGTACCGATGAATTACCGCAAGCGGGGTTTAATCCGGACCACGTTACTACCGGGCATTTGTGGGGATATTTTATGGCGCAGGAGTTAACCAATGTTTCTCCCGCTATGGTGGAAGAATTTATCCTGCCCTACCAAAGGGAGGTCGCACAAAAATTTGGACTGAATTGCTATGGCTGTTGCGAGAAACTTGATAAAAAGTACGATATCATTCTGAAGCATATCCCGAATTTACGGGAAGTGGCGGTAAGCCTGGTATCGGATCTACAAATTGCGGCGGAAAAGCTGAAAGATAAATATGTCTATTCGTGGAGACCCCATCCTACGAGTATGATTTCGCTGTATGATGAAAATTACATAAGAGGTGAAATAGCAAGAGCCTTTGAAATTACCAAGGACTGTCATGTCATCGTATGTCTGAGAGATACCCAAACGCTGCATGGGGAGCCTTACCGGGCTTCAAGGTGGACGGAAATCGCCATGGAACTGGCAAAGAACTTTTAATTTTGGGAACTGAGCGCCTCAATAGCCGCATAAATACAATTAAGGCCACCCGTCAAACGGGTGGTCTTTTGGATTGAGCCTTATTTGCATAGTACTAGCTGATAACAGGCGCTAGAATTGAATACGCCTGAATTGATTCGGGGTCATGCCGGTGTTTTTTTTAAAAGCCCTGATAAAATGAGAGGCATTATTAAAGCCACAGACAAATCCAACATTTTCAACCGAATCATCCGACATAACCAGCTTTTCCTGTGC
The DNA here is from genome assembly GCF_900476375.1 of Allolucifera butyrica. Lineage (GTDB taxonomy): Bacteria > Bacillota > Negativicutes > Sporomusales > UPPP01 > Lucifera > Lucifera butyrica. Next base: position 108,839 of record NZ_UPPP01000051.1, read on the forward strand.
TTTTTTCAAACGAACGTTCAACAGATACTCATGGGGGGAACAATTCGTATACTTATTAAACAGTCTGGTAAAGTAATAGGGTGACAGATTAACCTGCGCTGCCATATCACGGAGCGACAGGTTTTCGGCATAATGCTGGCTTATAAATTCAATCGCCCTGGAAATGGAATTATTGGAGGCATACGGGAGTCTACTCTGCGTATTGCTTAATTCGCCAAGGATTTGATGAATATAGACAGATGCCTGATGCTCATTAATTACATTCCGTTCTACCATAGATAGAAGATTATTTACTGTTTTGTCGATTGTGGAAGAAGTGTCAAACACACTTCCATACCGGTTATAGAGCTGATCACAATATGCCTGGCTCCCGTTGCCTGAAAAATGAATCCAGCGAAACTTCAATTTGGTAGCAGCCTTGTATAGATGCTGGTATTTGCAGTCCATTAAAATTATATTTCCGGACGATACAGTTTTATTTTGCCCGCGGTATTCTATATACATTTCCCCATAATCAATCAGCATAAGTAAATACAAGTTTAAAAAATTACGCTGTACTCTGTAGTCTTCCGTACAGTCGAAAATTCCCGCGTATTGTAAATAATAAAGTACATTTTGGGCAAATTCCGAGGGAATGAGAAAATACATATTTGAGGAGGACAATACTCCTTCGTCAGAGATTTCCATTTCATCAACCTCCACCGCTAATTCCCAGGGCAAGATATGTATATTTTAAGGCAACTCTGTGAAATGACTTATAAACAAATTCATTATATACTAGAACCATATTGAGGGCAATAATAATCAAAATTAAGGAGGTCGAATAAATGAAAAATCAGAATTTTAAAATTGTTGAAACTCCGCAGAGTCTAATGCTGACGCCGTCTGTGATAAATTAAGTTTTATCCAAGAGAAAGAGTGATAATATGGCAGCAGCCTACGAGGATATCAGCTTCGATCTTGATAAAGTCAAAAAGAGTCTTTACGCCTATAGCCGGTCCACAAATATTGAGAGTTATATCCTTGATATAAAGGGAAAGTTTCTGTATAAAGCGGGTATCAGTAACAACCTTTGCCAGTTCTGCGGTAAACTTCGCTTGGGACCGTCTTCCCAGACAAGTTGTGCCAGTGTCCATTTATATGGCAGTTACCAGGCAGAAAGATTTGGCGGAAAATATATTTATTTTTGTCCCATAGGCATGGTACACTGGGCCTCGCCCTTAACAAGTAACGGCGTCATACAGGCTGTTCTGATCGGCGGGCCGGTATCCATGCTGGAACCGGAAGAATTCCTGTTGGAAGATATTATGAAACAGAACGGTATTGGCGAATCCCAATTGAAAGATATGAATGCGTATGCGCAGCAAGTCCCGGTAATCCAGCCTGAAATGGTAAACGACTTGTCGGAGTTATTGTTTTTAGTAGCTACCAGTCTTTCCGCGCATAAAACATCAAAGCGGGAAGACCAACGCCAGTATCACAAGACCCAGGCGGACATTTCACAGTCGATACAGGATAGTAAGCTTTTGAAAAATAATACAAAGTATCCCTTTGGAAAGGAAAAAGAACTGCTCTCGAAGATAGCTTTAGGGGATAAAGCCGCTTCGCAAAAAATTTTGAATGAAATACTGGGTTATGTTTTATTTTCGTCAGGTAAAGACTTTGAAATCATTAAAGCAAGAATACTGGAACTGGTGGTCTTACTTTCCAGGGCCGCTGTCGAAGGCGGCGCCGACTCCTCTGAAATTTTCGGATTAAATTATAAATACCTTTCCGATATTAATCATTTAAAAACGGTAGAAGAATTAACCCATTGGCTTTCCAGGATCATGGTAAGATTTACTGATTGTGTATTTAATCTGGCGGATGTGCGCCATAAAGACGTCCTTTACAAAGCAGTGGACTATATTAAAAGAAATTACATGAAACGGCTGACGCTGGAACAGGTTGCCGGCTATGTATACCTGAGTCCGGGCTACTTCAGCAAAATATTTAAAGATGAAATGAAATGCAGTTTCGTTTCTTATATAAATGCCTTGCGTGTCAAAATTGGCAAAGATCTTTTGCTGGATGTATCGATTCCGTTGACAGATGTCTCCAGTCTAATTGGTTATGAAGATCAAAGTTACTTTACCAGAGTATTTAAGAAAGAGACCGGAATAACTCCGGGAAAATTCCGGGAAGCAAGAGGGCAGCAAATTGCTCGATAAGGTGATAACATGCTTAGACTAAAAGTCATTGCCTGTGATGTTTTGAATAGAGAAATTTCTTACTTAAGCAGCCAGTCCTGCTGCTATGTTGACGTTACTTTTTTGCATTAAGGCTTACATGATACTCAGGAGAAATTGAAGACCCTTTTACAGCAGGAAATTGATCAGGTTAATTAAAGAAAAAATTAAGTATATTGAACTGTCGGCTTGTAAAGAATTTAACGATTTTTTTATTGACGCCATGCTGTTTACAGAAGAGCAATCGACCCAGTAGTGCCGGTATAATAAATCAGCATAAATTGATAAGGAAAGTACAAAAAAACTGAAATATTTTTGATACAAACAATTTACTATATTTTAAAATTACTATATTACACGTATCCCCTATATATAGACCCTGCAGGCACTTTTTATCTGCAGGGTTCTTTTTTGTGGGTTTAGTGAACTTCATGAACAGATTATTAATTAAAAAGTGCAAAAAAGCGGCAATATTTCCAATACAAACAATAAACCCTTACATTAATATATAAATATGATGTGTTTAAATTTTCATAATATAGAGAATTATATTGATGATTACTCGCGAAGAGGATAATCAATAAGAATTGGTAAGAATGGCTGGAAGGAAAAAATAGAAGTTTTTGATATCTGAGGGGGTGGTCAAATATATAAGAAGACGTATAGCGAATAGGGTTCAAGAAAAGCACCAAAGTAAAAAAGGGGGAATTTTAGAATGAAAAAGTCTTTATTTTTGTTGATGGCGTTGGTTTTAATGGTTACTTTGGTAGTTGCCGGCTGCGGTGGTTCCCAACCACAAAGCGATGCCCAAAAGACTCCTGGAAAAATGAGAATTGGTGTAATAGTTAAAGCTTTGAACGGCGATTACTGGAAAACCGTAGAAGCCGGGGCAAAAGCTGCAGGTGAAAAATATGGCGCTGATGTCACCGTATTAGGTCCTAGTGCCGAAACGAATGTTACTGAGCAAATTTCCATGATTGAAGACCAAATTACCAAGAAAGTAAATGCTTTGGTGGTTGCCCCTTCCCAGCCGCCCAGTGCGATCCCCGCATTTAATAAGGCCAAAGCAGCCAAGATTCCTGTAATATTGCTTGATACGGATGCGAAATGGGATGATAAAGTTTCTTTTGTAGGTACGGGGAATTATAATGCCGGTAAATTGGGCGGCGAATATTTGGCGAAAAATCTGGTTCATAAAAAAGGCGCTAAAGTATTAATTCTGCGCGGTGCTTTAGGGGATCCGACCCATGATGAACGCGCCAACGGTTTTATCGAAGCGATAAAAGCAGCCGGGCTTGAAGTAGCCGCTGTTCAACCTGCCAACAGTGAACGCGCTATGGCCGTAACTGTAATGGAGAACGTTTTGCAAAGCCAGCTGCCGTTTGATGCAGTTTTCTGCACAAATGAGGAAATGGCTCTTGGTGCTGTAAAAGCGTTAGAAACTGCCGGTAAAAATATTCCTGTTCTTGGGTTCGACGGTTCGCCGGATACTCTTGCTTCGATTGCTGCCGGGCAATTAAACGCAACGATTGCTCAAAGTCCGTTTAACATGGGATTTAAAAGTGTAGAAGCCGCTATTAAAGCAGCTAAAGGTGAAAAGGTTGACAAACGGATTGATACCGGGACAGAGATTGTTAATAAAGACAATGTAAAACAAGTACAAGAAGAAGTTAAAAAGCTGGTTGATAAATATACAAGCAATAGTTAGGAAAACCATCCTGGAAAAGGGGGCAAGCGCTTACTTTCTTTGGAGATAATTCGGATGATGGCTAACGCAGTCAGGACCACCCGTTTATCGGTGGTCCTGACTGATGTGGGATATTAGCGAAATTACCCTAAACTTCGTGTTAAACGATATTTAGAACTATATTGTTGCTTTCTATCAGAGCTTTAGCATCTACAGGAATCGAATTATTTGTGAATAAATAATCCACTTTGCTTAGAGGGAACAAAACAACCAAACTACGTCGGTTAAACTTGGTTGCATCGGTGAGTAATATAACTTTTTTGGCGGATTCCGCCATAGATTTCACTGCTTCAGCCCTCATTAGATCACTACTCATAAATCCCGATTCTGCTGAAAACCCGTCGACTCCCACAAAAAGCTTATCTACGTAAAATTCGCCGGCGCACTTTCTGGTGATGGGGCCTACATTTACCTGAGATTCCTTTTGATACTCGCCGCCAAGTAAGATCATTTTGCAATTAGCGTATTGTCTGATATAAGAGGCAATAAAAGCGGAATTGGTGATGATTGTGATATCCCTTTTGTTTTTTGCCAATTCTTCGGCAAAAATAGCGCAGCTGGATCCTGACTCAATCATCACGGTTTCTCCATTTGAAACTAAGTTGGCGGCCTGTTTAGCAATTTTTTGTTTTATATCATAATTGATTGCGAGGCGATTGTTAATGTCGTCACTGTCATTCAAAACAGCATAGCCATGTTCCCGGCAAATAAGTCCCTTATCAACTAAGATATCTAAATCCTTACGAATTGTTACCTGAGAAACGCCTAGAAGGTCGGAAAGCTTGGACACTTCTATTTTTTTATTTTCATTGATTATATTTAATATCTTAGTCATTCTAGCCGTCATATTTTCCTCCATAGAAACGGGATTTCTACTAATTATAGCATAATAGTTTTTATTATTACAATAAGTGAATATAACATATTAGTAATACGGATGAAACTATTTTATTTACAAATGAAATGAATTGATTTATGCTGGTTATAGTATTGAAAAAAGGGATGTGGCCTATGCAGCAAAAGAAAGCGTTACTGTTTAATATACAAAAATTTAGTATCCATGATGGCCCTGGAATTCGAACCGCCGTATTTTTTAAAGGGTGTCCGCTTAAATGCAATTGGTGCTCCAATCCGGAATCTCAAATGGGGAAAATTCAAATTGCCTGGGATGCCGCAAAATGCATTGGTTGTAAAAAATGCGTGAAAGGATGTCCGGAAGGAGCTATATCGGAAGGCGAAAACAGGATACTGATCGATAATGAAAAATGCAAGGGATGGCAAGAATGCATGAAAGGGTGTCCGGCCAATTGTTTTCAAGTGGAAGGCGAATATAAAGCAGTCGATGAGATTGTCGCGGCAGTGTTAAAGGACCGGGACTTCTATGAGGAATCAGGGGGAGGCGTTACTTTAACCGGCGGAGAGGTTCTGCAACAAGCGGATGTTGCCATGGAACTTTTAAAGGAATTGAAAAAGCATACCATTCATCGGGCGGTTGAAACGACCGGTTACACAACTTCCGAGGTATTTGAAAGATTTTTGGCACAGGTTGATTTAGTATTATTTGATTTGAAACACTATGATACGGTCAAGCACAAAGAGGGGACCGGTGTAGACAATGCTATAATCCTGGAAAATATGAAACTGACTGTGCAAAAAGGCAAGCAAATAATTGCCAGGATTCCCGTGATTCCTAAGTTTAACGATAGCCTTCAGGATGCGGCAGGCTTTTGCAGGCTTTTAATGGATGTGGGTATTAAAGAAGTTAATTTGTTACCATTTCATCAATTTGGCCAAAAAAAATACGAATTACTAGGCATGAAATATAAGCTGAATAATGTGAAGCCGCTTCATCCGGAGGATTTGCAGGATTATCAAAAAGTCTTTCTAGGTAACGGGTTGGATTGTAAATTTTAATTTGAATTATGCCTGTTTTATTTATCTTGTAAACGGTTCTATTTTAAAAATAAGATTATTGCAAATGTAAAATATATATTTACGAATGTAATAAAAGCATTTGATCTATGAAATGATAAATGATATTATTTAATTAGCCGATAAATTATTGATTTATATGTAATCAAATGATTGGGAAGGGATATCAATGAGTGAATATTTTGGACAGTTAACAGAGAGAATGTCTCGCTTTAGAGAAGAAGTATTAAGGGCAAAACCCAAAGTATGCGCCGAAAGAGCCGTTTACACCACAGAAAGCTATAAGCAGAATCTTGATAAGCCGGTTATATTAAAAAGAGCCTGTATGCTGGAAAATGTTTTGAAAAAAATGAGCATTTTTATCGAAAAAGATACTCTTATCGTTGGCAACCAGGCGTCAGAAAACCGGGCGGCTCCTATTTTTCCGGAATATGCCATGGATTGGGTGATAAAAGAGCTTGATGAATTTGAAAAAAGAGAGGGAGATATCTTTTACATTACAGAAGAAACGAAACGGCAATTGAGGGAAATCGCCCCTTTCTGGCAACACAATACAACCAAGGAGCGCGGGCTTGCCGCAATGCCGCCGGCCAGCAAAGTTTTTTACGACTTAGGAATCATAAAGGCGGAAGGAAATATCACATCCGGCGATGCGCATATTGCCGTAGATTATGGCAGATTGATGAAATATGGTTTAAAAGATTATAGGCAAAGAACGCTGGCTATGATGGATTCCCTGGATTTAACCGATTTTAAGAATCTGAAGAAACTGTATTTTTATCAGGCAATCCTCCTTGTCATTGATGCAACGTCGGCATTTGCCAAAAGATATGCCGACTTAGCAATTTCCATGGCGGAGAGAGAAGAAGATTCCGTAAGAGCAGCGGAATTACGTGAAATTGCCAGAATCTTAATCAAAGTTCCTTATGAACCGGCGGATTCATTCTATGAAGCCATTCAATCGATGTGGCTGGTTCATTTAGTTCTGCAAATTGAGTCGAATGGTCACTCCCTGTCTTATGGACGAATGGATCAGTACCTGTATCCTTATTATAAAAAAGATATGGATGCCGGCATAATTACTGAGGAAAGCGCCGTGGAATTACTCTCCAATCTGTGGATAAAAACACTGACGGTCAATAAAATTAGAAGCTGGTCGCATACGCAATTTAGTGCCGGAAGCCCTTTGTATCAGAATGTCACAATCGGAGGACAGACTGTAGATAAGAAAGATGCCGTAAATCCGCTTTCTTATTTGATATTAAGAAGCGTTGCCCAAACCAAGCTGCCTCAACCGAATCTGACAGTGCGTTATCATGCCGGGTTAGATGACCGGTTTATGAAAGAATGTATCGAAGTGGTTAAAATAGGATTTGGTATGCCGGCTTTTAATAACGATGAAATTATCATTCCGTCCTTCCTCGAAAAAGGGGTCAAAGAAGAGGACGCGTACAATTACAGCGCCATTGGCTGCGTGGAAGTGGCGGTTCCGGGAAAATGGGGCTATCGCTGCACCGGAATGAGCTTTCTGAACTTTCCTAAGTCCTTGCTGATTGCCATGAATAATGGCGTGGATCCTAAATCCGGGCTAAAAGTAGCGGCAGGGGTTGGGCACTTTAAAGATATGGAAACCTTTGATGATCTGCAAAAGGCGTGGGATGTGCTTATCCGGGACGTTACCAGACACAGTGTAATCATTGAGAATGCTTGTGACATGGTTTTAGAGGAAGATGTTCCGGATGTGCTGTGTTCGGCATTGAGTGAAGATTGCATTGGCCGCGGAAAAACGCTGAAAGAGGGCGGCGCCATATATGACTTTATTAGCGGGCTGCAGGTAGGGATTGCCAACTTGGCAGACTCTTTGGCGGCAATTAAAAAATGTGTATATGAAGAGAAGACGGTCGGGCGTGAGGAGTTATGGAATGCATTAATGAATAACTTTGCAGGACCGGACGGAGAAAGAGTTCAAAACTTGCTGCTTGCGGCGCCTAAATACGGCAACGACGACGATTATGTAGATTTACTGGTTACGGAAGCTTATCGCAGCTACATTGACGAAGTAGTAAAATATCCGAATACGCGGTTTGGCAGAGGACCGATAGGGGGAACCCGCTATGCAGGAACCTCTTCTATTTCTGCTAACGTTGGTCAGGGCCTGGGAACGATGGCTACTCCCGATGGAAGAAAAGCCTATACGCCGCTTGCCGAGGGCTGCTCTCCCACCCATGCCATGGACAAGAACGGCCCTACAGCGGTATTTAAATCCGCTGCCAAGCTTCCTACGAAAGAGATTACGGGCGGAGTACTGTTGAATCAAAAAGTAACGCCCCAAGTACTGGAAAAAGAGGCAGACAAGATGAAATTAGTAGCGCTGCTGAGAACATTCTTTAACCGGTTAAAAGGATTTCACGTGCAATATAATGTGGTTTCCCGGGATACATTAATCGATGCCCAGAAGCATCCGGAGAAGCACAGGGATCTGATTGTGCGGGTGGCAGGCTACTCCGCATTCTTTAACGTATTATCGAAAACTACCCAGGACGATATTATCGAAAGAACGGAGCATCTAGTGTAATTTTTAGCAAGGGAGAGTAAAATAATATGAAATTAATCGTGGATTTTGCCAATTTAGGTCAAATTAAAGAATTATATGCTTATTATCCGCTGGATGGTGTTACAACCAATCCGGCGATTCTGGCGAAGGAAGGAAGAAATCCTTATGAAGTATTAAAAGAAATCAGGGAATTTATCGGAGCGGAGGCTGAACTCCACGTTCAAGTTATTTCTTTGGATGCCGAATCGATGATTCAGGAAGCGCATAAAATTCAAGCGGAATTGGGCGCTGCTACGTACGTCAAAATTCCCGTAACCAGAGAAGGTCTTAAGGCCATAAAAACGCTTGCGGCAGAAAACGCCAAGATTACGGCAACGGCCGTATACAACCCCATGCAAGCCTATCTGGCGGGAAAAGCGGGCGCTAACTATGCGGCGCCTTACGTAAACAGAATTGACAACCTGGGAGCCGACGGCGTGAAAGTTGCTAAGGAAATTCACGATATCTTTAAAAAGAATGATTTAAAAACCGAAGTTCTTGCGGCAAGTTTTAAAAATTCGCAGCAAGTATTAGAATTGGCAAAATACGGGGTGGGTGCTGCGACAATTTCTCCCGACGTAATGGAAGGTCTAATCAAGCTGGATTCCGTTACCTGCGCAGTAGCCGCGTTTGTAAAAGATTTTGAAAAGCTATGCGGTGAAGGGAAAACGATGCTGAATTGTTGCTAGCTTGGTAACCAATCTGAGTCCTGGTTATGGTCCGGCTGAGCAAAAAGAGGTTGACAACGAGATCATTTTAGGGTAATTTATATATAAAAATGAATGGTCATTCCGGCACTACTATTACTTATTTGGAGACTATTATGCAGGAAAAAATACAGGATAAGAAAGCAGCTGTGTTGCAAGCTACCCTTGAATTGATCTCCGAACAGGGGTTTCACGCTACGCCCATGTCGCAAATTGCTCAAAAAGCAAATATAGGAGTCGGTACGATTTACCGTTACTTTCCCAGTAAAGAGGACTTGATTAATAGCCTCTATATTCAGGTTAAGTCTCGTCTTGCTCAGTTTGTTTTTAAAAATTATTCAGAGAACATGCCTGTCCGCAGAAGTTTCATAATACTATTACGCAGTATTGTCGATTACTTTATTGAAAATCCCAAGGAATTTCTTTTTATGGAGCAATATGCCAACTCTCCTATGATTACGGTTGCCACCCGGCAAGAAGGCCTGCGTATGTTTGAACCGGCAAGCAAATTATTTATTCGGGCCAAAGAGGAGACTTTATTAAAAGATCTTCCCATGGAAATGATAAATACGCTTGCTTTTGGTGCGACGAAGGCCCTTGTAAATCTTTACCTGTTTAGTGAGGTGAAACCGGATAGCGCTACTCTGGATAAGGGGGTAGAGGCCGTATGGGACACAATCAGACGCTAACTTATGGGTTTATTTTTCATATATGGGAGTGAACGTTCATTCCTTTAATTATAAAATAAAAAGGTGGGGTTATTTTGCTGTATAGAAAATTTGGCAGAACGAATGAGATGGTTTCTGTATTAGGTTTTGGTTGTATGAGACTGCCGGTTATTGACAACGATCCAACGAAAATCGATGCAGAAAAAGCGATACCTATGATACGGCATGCGATTGATGCGGGAGTAAATTATATTGACACGGCTTATCCTTATCACGGAACCGGTTTTAATCAGGGGGGAGCCAGTGAGCCTTTTGTTGCTAAGGCGCTGAAAGATGGCTATCGGCAGAAAGTCAATTTAGCAACCAAGCTGCCGACCTGGCTGATTAAAACGCGGGCAGATATGGATCGTTATTTAAATGAACAACTGGAACGGCTTGAGACAGATGCAATTGACTTTTATTTACTCCATTCTTTAAATCACAAGGTTTGGCCTCAGTTAAAAGAGGCCGGATTTAAAGACTTTTTGGAACAGGCGATGAAAGCTGGTAAAATCAGATATGCCGGATTTTCCTTTCATGATCAAGGCGAGTTATTTAAAGAAATCGTCGATGCCTATGATTGGTCATTTTGTCAAATTCAATACAATTATTTAGACGAAAAATTCCAGGCGGGAACAGAAGGGTTGGCATACGCTGCTAAGAAAGGGTTGGGCGTTGTCATTATGGAACCGCTAAGAGGCGGTAGCCTGACCAAGCTGCCCGAACCGGCAAAAGCGGTTATTGACCGGGCCGAGGTCAAAAGAACCCCGGCCGAATGGGCATTGAGATGGGTATGGAATCACCCTGAGGTATCTGTTGTATTAAGCGGCATGAATAACATGGATCAGGTTACTGAGAATGTCCGGGTGGCCCAGGAAGCGGCAGCCAATTCTTTAACGGCAAAGGAATTAGCTAGCATTGAAGCCGTAAAGAGAATTTTTAAAGAAAAAGTAAAAGTCAATTGTACAGGCTGTGCTTACTGTATGCCTTGTCCCGCCGACATCAATATTCCGATGTGCTTTTCTACCTATAATGATTATTGGATTTTTGACGGCGCACCGGATGCAAAATTTATGTACGGGGCCTGGTCGCAAATGGGAGCTCCTGCTTCTAAGTGCGTCGAATGTGGCAAATGCGAAAGTCATTGTCCACAGGGGCTTGAAATTCGTAAGCAATTAAAGAACGTCGTAGAACTGTTTGAATAGCCGTCAGAAAGCTGCAGTTATATTAGAATCGAATTATAATGCAGTAGTTAAAAAAGAATTAAGAAGATCAAAAGTTTAGGCGCAGGTAACAAGCCGGTTTTAGTCAATTTTGCAGACTAAAGCCGGCTTGTTTTTTTCCACTATTCCAGGCTAAGATTGGCCTTTGGCCAATTCATTTCGCCCCAGTCACACATGAGGTCCAAAATAGGAATGAGTGTCTGTCCTTTTTCAGTTAGCGAGTATTCAACTTTGGGCGGAATTTGGTGATATTCTTTGCGGGCAATCAATTGTTCCGTTTCGAGTTCTTTTAGTTGCTGGCTCAGCATTTTGTGGGTAATACCTGAAAGTCTTCTTTTCAATTCCCCATATCGTAAGGTCCCCTGCTCGCATAATAGATAAATAATCAGCCACTTCCATTTGCCGCCGAGCACAGACAACGTATATGCCACAGGGCAGTCGAGGGTAATTTCCTCAGATTTTGCCACATTGACACTCTCCTTTAGTATAGTATCTTCCTTAGTATATAGTATCTACCATAAAAGTGCATACTTTTATATTGAAAGCTAACAACGTCAGATTTTTCGGCAATGACCAGGCCGCTCTGCAACGCGCCCTTGATTTTGTCGCTACTTACCCAAACCTGCAAAACCTGCAGCATCCGATTACCTTGAAGGAGGCAGTTGACGGCGAATTGGATCAATATGCAGCCATCTATGTTCCCGGCGGGCACGCGCCAATGAACGATCTGATGCAGGATCCCAATCTCGGTGAAGCGCTGCGTTATTTTCATCAGCAATCGAAACCGACTGCTTTATTGTGTCATGGGCCCATTGCATTACTGGCGGCGCTGACCGATGCGCCGGCCTATCGGCAGGCGCTGGCGGACGGCGATTTTGATGCGCAAAAAGAGGCTAGTGCAGGCTGGCAGTATGCTGGCTAGCATTAAACAAAAAACAAGCCGGTAAGTAATCTTTCGGCAACCATTGGCCTGATTCTCAAAAAAGTGGTTTAAGCGGAATTATTTGCTTTGCCGGAATCTGTTTTGCCGTTTGCTGTAGTGCCGGCAGGATATCCTGAGACAGAAAATAAATATATTGACCGCTACGAAAAAGCAAAAGTTCATTATGGCAAATATTAAGAGGACGTCAAACTTTCCGGCCATGCTGCTCCATTGCCATGATCGGTGCTAGCGCCGGCGGAACCGTTGATTTATTAGTAAACTTCTGCCTAAACTCGGCAGAAGTTTTGTTTTAATACTTTTCCTGATGACTTCTTGGGCGGTCTTAGCCACTATTCATTGGTTTTTAGATGAGCGGTTTTTTTAAGTTAATCAGTTTTGAACCGTTAAAAAATTCGCCGTTTATGAATGTATCTAAGTGAAGACCGATATACGGGAAAAACACATTAACTATAAGAGTTCCTTTGCCATATCGGCTTTAATTAAAATAATTTAGGAGGTTAACAAATGGCATACGATTCGACCTTACCGTTAGACAATACGGCAGGTATCAGAGAAAATTTTAGAGCGTTGAAAGAAGACAAGATTGTCGCTGCAGAAAGTGCCAATACTGCAGATTCAGCAACGACGGCGGCAAGCTGCATTGGGAATTCGGCAACGGCCACCCAGTTGGCTAAGGCTAGAACGATTTCTCTTACGGGTAATGCCACTGGCAATGCATCGTTCGATGGTTCAGCAGATGTATCAATCACTGTGGATGTGACTAGTGCAGATACTGCCGCTGCCTGCTCCGGCAATGCAACGACTGCCACAAAGTTGGAAACTGCAAGAACTATTAATGGTGTATCCTTTGATGGTACTGCGGATATTACTATTTCAACTGACGAATATGACAAGGCACATTTATTTTCGGCAAACGGCTATCAAGAGCTGGGCAATGGATTGATTTTGCAGTGGGGAAGCTCTAATCTACCTGCAAGTGGTACGACGGTAGCAGCAAAAACTGTTACCTTTCCCATAGCCTTTCCGAATGCTTGTTTGCAAGCATTCGCTACGGCCGCAGGAGCAGTTAATACTGCCAGTGGATACGTACCGGTAATGATATGTGGAACGTTGACGGCAACGTCTGCCAGTTTTGGCGGCGATAGTAATGGTACGGTTAAATTTACTAATACTCCAGGCTTTAACTGGTTGGCTATCGGGTATTAATGCATTAATTTAGCTCGGTTAATCGCCGAGCTTTTTTATTTAGGACTATTTTCCTATTATGATTTGCCATAATTTGTCGATATAATGTATAACGTGAAAAGAAGAACATTATTGTGAGGGTATTTTTTGCAAAAATACTTCGGTGGGCCGAGGATTATTACTAAATATATGCTTGTTTTATAACTATACTATCGTTTGGCTCACCTAGTTTATAAGGAGGAAAGGAAAATGCTTTTAGATATTATTTGCGGTTTTATTGTTGTTGGTGGAATAACTATCGTTGTGATGCTTTCCATGTGTTTTCGGTTGCCATGATATCTTACTCTTTTTTACCCTGCATACAGAAGACGATGCCGTTTTTACTGCGATGGAAATTGATGCATTCACAACACTTGCCATGTCTTTTACAAGTCGTATTGAGGCAGGGACAATTCTCATTAATATTACAGTTGTTCTTTGCTCCTGCTTTTTTTAAATACTTTAGAAAGAGATTCAATGTTAACATCTCCAATATCTTTTTTATAATTATTCTAGGTAGAAATTTTAGCCCCTTTATTTCCAATAATTAAAGCCGCCTATCCGTAGATAAGCGGCTGTTTGATATGACTTTAATTACTCGATGAACCAATTGCGGCCCCAATCAGAAAAGCTTCAATTTCCTTAAGCACCTCATCATGCCGCTGCCTTTCCCGTTCTTGCCGTTCATGCCATTCCCTGTCGCTTTCCCCTTTGTGGCGCTGCATCTCTCGCTCGTGGCGTTCATTTTCTTCGCGTAGGCGTCTGTCGTGCTCACGTTGCCGGTCATTATCACCATTATGATGATCCAGTTGAACGATTCGCTGGGGTTCATTATATATGGGGGAAGCCGATGCTATTGTTGCACCGAAACTTATTTGTATAATGCCTGCCATTGAATATACTATTATTTTTTTTACGATGTTTTTCATGGGATATCCCTCCTCATTTCTTATTTTTTAGTATAACTGGGAAGTATGACAAAATCATGACGAAACAAAATTTATCAAACTCATTTGCAGGATAAGCATATGCGTCCTGAGCTAAAGGGAGAGTCAGATAGAGAAATAACAAAACACGGTCTATGCCGTGTTTTGGAATGGAAAAGGTACTTTGATAAGTAGGAAATAATTACTAGTAAATTTTTTTATAGAATAGCTCATAGCGGTTGCTTTCAAAACCGATGCCAATGTTTCTATTGTCGAGAAATTTTTGAACGTTTCCGATGAAGGAGAAACCGGAAGGATTATTGACACTTTTGCCATTGAATGAATCCGCCCATGGATGAGACTGATTTTGATAACTCTGCGACGGCAAGTGCATTGGAAGGCTGATTGTCGTTACGGGTGCCAGTATCATAACGGATATAGCGATAATAATATGTATTCGCAAAATAATTACCCCCCGCTATCTCTAGTGTAATCAATCGAAAGTGTCTTGACAAATGGTAATATATCTCACAGTCTGCTGTTCCCTCGTCTTTTTTGCAACTTACTAGGCATAGTGGCTGCCGGAACCTCTTTATGCCTCTTAACATAATATATATAAAAAGCATATTGGAGGGAATAAAAATGTTGCACCGTGATGCCTGTGATGAAGAAGACATCGGCGAATGCGACTGTGGCTGCGGTGAAGTATCAGAACCATTATTGAATAAAATTATTGTCCTCGACCCTGGTCATGGAGGTATTTATTCGGGAGGCGTACACTATGGGTTCCGGGAATCTGATATTAATCTGTCGGTCGGTCTTAAACTATGCCAAAAACTAGCCAGGTTAGGCGCTAAAGTTATTATGACGCGAACGCGTGATGTTAACCTGGCCCCGCCTGGCTCGACTCTTGACGCCGATCTCCAAGCCAGAGTAGATGTTGCTAAAACCTCCGGCGCAGATATTTTCGTAAGTCTGCATGTTGACGATGTTCCCAATATCAATCTTTCGGGTGCTGCCAGTTACTTCCCGATGGGACGTTCTTCCGGCCTTGCCAGTACTATCCAAACTTCTTTAATAAATGAAACCTGCGCCGTTGATAATGGTGTTAGCCCGGCTGATTTTTATGTACTCGTTCATAATGACATACCCGCAGCATTAATTGAAATGGGGTATCTATCCAATCCTGCGGAAGCATTGTGTCTTATGAATAACTGCTATCAAAATCTAATAGCCAACGGGATTTTAAACGGTATCATTAACTACTTTCTGTGCCAATAATCCTATATTACTGCTAAGTGTAGCAGCAGTACGCCCTCGTTTCGGCTGGAAGTCAGGGATACCAGCCTTATAAAAGACGCCTATAACTTTAGCAGGTTATGAGCGTCTTTTTGCCGTGTAAAATTTCCTTTTTAAAAAACGTATTGACACATACAAAAAAATAATATAATCTAAGTTTAGTTTGTTAGTACCGATTTTGTCATTTCGGTACAAGAATAGTCGAGGTGATCTTATTTTGCGAAATCGTATTCTTATGGCCGCGGCCGAAGAGATGAAAGTTCGCGGTGTAAAATTTACCATGAGCGATTTGGCCAGACGTCTTAGTCTCAGTAAAACTTCCTTATACGAGCATTTTGCCTCTAAAAATGAACTTATACATAATATTTTGGTGACTACTATTCAGGACTTTCAGGAACAGGAACAGGAAATTTACAGTAACTGTGAGTTGTCTGCTGCGGACAAAATTCAGGCCTTGCTTAAAATTGCACCCAGGGTATTTGGCCCTATTTACAATCGTAGTCTTTATGATGACCTCCGCCATTATTATCCTAATGAATGGCAGTTGGTGTCAGATTTTCGGGAGGAGCATCTTAATAACCTGACATCTTTCATCGTCCGGAATATAGAAACCAATTCTCTTCGCCCCATCAATATATCGGTATTCAGGCAAATTATTACCAGTACAACAAACGATTTATTTAACTTTCGATTTCTTGAGGAAAGTAATTTAACGCATGCCGATGCATTAACAGCCATGGCGGATATTATTGTATACGGTTTACTTCCTCACAACAGATAATTATTTTTTACTTTTTTATTTTAAATCGCACTTTAGTGCGATTTAAATATACCTTTTTGTACTACGTGTACCAATAATGTAATTGTAGTACAATAAATAATTAATGTTATTCGCTACAATCTTTATAAATAACTGACCAGAAGATATGGAGTGATGAAAAAGTGTAAGCAATAAAGAAGATTGTTTTTGCCTAGAACGGATAATGGATTTGTGTTTTTTTTCTAAAAAAAAACAAAAGTGAGGATGAAACGATGCAATACTTACCTAAAACACCAAAACAAAAATTATATTATGGTTTAACTGCAATCGCAATCGCCTTGGGTATTGCCGGCGTCATGGTATGGAACGGGCATCAGCAGCCTAAAGCAGTTACAGAGGATATTCCCGCCGTCCAAACCGCCGTAATTAATACGACGGCAGCAACGCAAGAATATACCTATTCCGGCGAAGTCCGCGGACGATATGAAAGCCAGCTGGCTTTTCAAGTCAGCGGCAAAGTAATTAAACGGTATGTAGAGCGTGGCAGTACCGTCAAAGCCGGCGATTTATTAATGAAAATTGACCCCAAGGATTTGCAGCAACTGGTTAACAGCAATTCAGCCCAGGTGTATTCCGCAGAATCGAATCTAAAACTGGCGGAAGCCAATTTAAAGCGTTTTCAACAGCTTTATCAGCACGGGGTGGTCAGCAAAGCTGTACTTGATCAATATCAAACTGCCTATGACGTAGCCGTTGCCGGTACCCGCCAAGCCTCTGCCCAATTATCGGCAGGCGTAAATCAGCTCGATTACAGTTCGTTATACGCAGACCATTCGGGTGTAATTTCCCAGATTAACGTCGAAGCCGGGCAGGTAGTCGGCGCCGGACAGCCGGTTCTGACCATTGTACTGGATGGAGAACGGGAAGTGGAAATCAGCGTTCCCGAGAACCGGATCGAAGAGCTGCGTAAATCACCTAAGATTCAAGTATCGTTCTGGGCGCTGCCCAATATTACAACCGAGGGCAAAGTGCGTGAAATTGCGCCTATGGCCGACCCGGTAACCCGTACTTATAAGGTGCGCATTACTTTACTCAATCCATCCCCGGAAATCAAATTAGGCATGACCGCTTCCGTAACCCTGCTGGGTAATGAAACACAGGCTGCGGCGATTGTTCCGCTGTCTGCCATTTACCAAACCGGCGATACTCCCTGCGTCTGGGTTGTAACCGGCGAGACCGTTACCTTACGTCAGGTTAAAACGGGAAAATTCGGCAATGGAACCGTTGAGATTGTGTCGGGTTTGCAGCAAGGTGACCGGATCGTAACAGCGGGAGTACATAAACTCAGGGAGGGGCAAAAAGTAAACCCGGGCGGTGATACGTTATGAATCAATTCAATCTGACCGAATGGGCGCTAAAGCATAAGCAGTTTATTTACTTTTTTATCGCCCTCTTTTTCGTCGCCGGCATATTTTCTTATATTAATATGGGGCGGGCGGAAGATCCCGATTTTGTTATTAAGCAGATGGTCGTCGCTGTTCCCTGGCCGGGAGCGACCGCCCGCCAAATGGAAGAGCAAGTCACCGATAAAGTTGAAAAAAAATTGCAGGATTTGCCGGGACTTGACTACTTAAAAAGCTACTCCACACCGGGGCTTACTGTTATTTATGTCAATCTAAAAGACAGTGTGCCGAAAAAAGAAATAAGAAACCATTGGCTGGAAGCCAGAAATATGGTCAATGACATTAAGAGCACTTTTCCGACCGGCGTCATGGAACCGATATTTAACGACCGTTTTGATGAAGTTTACGGTATTATGTATGCGCTCACCGGCGACGGTTATTCTTACGAGACCATGCGGCAAAAAGCGGAAAAAATCCGCCGGATTATGCTGGATGTTCCCAGCGTGAGCAAAGTCAAGCTAATCGGCGTGCAGACTGAAAAGATTTATATTGAAATTGAAAATAGTAAACTGTCTCAGCTGGGAATTCCTCCCGCGTTAATCATATCCACCCTTCAGGCGCAAAATGCCATGGTTCCCGGGGGAATGCTTCAGACCTCAACAGACAATGTATATTTGCGAATTTCCGGCATGTTTGAAAATCTGGAAGAGATCCGTAATACCCCCATTGAAGCAAACGGCCGCAGCTTTCGTCTGGGGGATATTGCCAAAGTAACCAGAGCCTATTCCGATCCATCCGA
This sequence comes from Allolucifera butyrica, assembly GCF_900476375.1. Classification (GTDB taxonomy): domain Bacteria; phylum Bacillota; class Negativicutes; order Sporomusales; family UPPP01; genus Lucifera; species Lucifera butyrica. The sequence continues at coordinate 127,330 of NZ_UPPP01000051.1, forward strand.
TCCCAAATTCTACTACAACGGCCAGCCGGCGATCGGCATTGCGGTGGCCATGGAAACCGGCGGCAACATACTGAACTTGGGGAAGAATATGGCAACAACCGTGGCACACATCCAAAAAGAACTTCCGGCCGGTTTGGAACTTCACCAAACGGTGAATCAGCCCCAGGTTGTGAAATCCTCCATCGATGACTTTGTAGAATCGCTGGTTGAAGCCGTTATTATCGTGCTAATTGTCAGTTTAATCAGTTTAGGCTTCCGCTCCGGAATGATCGTGGCGCTCTGTATACCGCTGGTCATCGCGGCCGTGTTTACGGTCATGAAAATCACCGGAATTGATTTGCAACGAACCTCGCTGGGCGCCCTGATTATTGCGCTGGGTCTACTGGTCGACGATGCGATTATCACCATAGAAACGATGGTTGTAAAGCTGGAAGAAGGCTGGGACCGCTTGAGCGCCGCCAAATTTGCCTATATCTCGACGGCGTATCCCCGGCTGACCGGTGAATTGGTCACCGCCGCAGGCTTTATTCCCGTCGGTTTTTCTAACGGAAACGCCTCGGAATACTGTGTGACCATGTTCTATGTGATTGCCATGGCGCTCCTCATTTCCTGGCTGGTGGCCGGTACCGCTACGCCGCTTTTTGGCTATTTAATGATTAAAGTCAAGCCGCATACCGGAGAGGGTACCCATGATGTTTATGATAAACCTATTTACCATAAATTTCGGCGCCTTCTTTCCTGGTGCCTCAACCACCGCGGCGTAATGCTGGGAGGCACTGTCGTTTCCTTTCTTTTAGGCGCGCTTTTACTAACCCATATTACACAGCAGTTCTTTCCGTCGTCGACCCGTCCGGAATTGATTGTGCAGCTAAGACTTCAGGAAGGCGCTTCTCTCGAAAATACGGAAAAAGTAGCCCGGGAGTTTGCGCAAAAAATTAGTAAGGATCCCGGAATTGATTACTATACCTACCATGTCGGCGAAGGCGCCCCGCGCTTTGTTCTTACCTTAACGCCGGAACTGCCCAAATCTAATTTTGCCGAATTTGTCATTGTCGCCAAAGATTATAAGTTGCGGGACGAACTGCGCGCCAAATTTGCCAAAATGTTAAATGATGAATTCCCCACGGTACGGTATCATACCAAAGTCATTAGCATCGGCCCGGCAACTGATTATCCGGTCATGCTCCGCGTGGAGGGGTATGACGTGGACAAGGTCCGTAAAATTGCCGAACAAATGGAAACGGTTATGGCTGCCAATCCGAATGTTCAAAATGTGAATTTAAACTGGAATGAGAAAAGCAAAATTATGCACCTCTCGATTGATCAGGATAAAGCCCGGACCCTCGGAGTCTCGTCCGGAGCGCTGGCGGCAGCGCTGCAAACTCAGCTTTCCGGCTTGCCCATATCGCAATTCCGGGAAGCAGACCGAACCGTGGATATGGTCTTCCGGTTTGTCCCCCAAGACCGCAACAATCCTCAATTCGTGAAAGATATCAATATTCCTACAGGGAATGGCCGCTATGTGCCTTTGGATCAAATTGCCAAAATTAGCTATGACGCCGAAGATGGCCTTATTTACCGCCGGGATTTAAAGCCAATGATCATAGTTCAAGCGGAACTTAAATCTGAAAATGTATCCGGCCAGGATGTGACCACACAAATATACAAGCAACTTAAACCGTTGCGCGACAGCCTGCCCTTCGGTTACAAAATAGAGTATGACGGCTCTAACGAAGACAGTGCGAAAGCCCTTAACTATCTCCTGCAGCCGGTACCGGCCATGTTCATTATCATTATGATCATCTTGATGGCCCAGTTGCAAAGCATCCCGAAAATGATCCTTACTTTACTGACCGCGCCGCTGGGCATCATCGGCGTAGCCGTGGGCCTGTTCTTTTCCGGCAAACCGATGGGCTTTGTTGTACAGCTGGGCATTTTAGCCCTGTCCGGCATAATTATGCGCAATTCGGTCATTCTTATCGACCAGATTGACCAGCAGCTAGCCGCCGGAGTCTCCCCTTGGAATGCCGTAATTGAGGCGACGGTCATCCGTTTGCGGCCCATTTTGCTGACAGCGGCAGCGGCAATCTTAGGGATGGTTCCACTGCTGTCCAGTGTTTTCTGGGGACCGCTGGCGGTAACGATTGCCGCCGGCTTGTTAGGTGCCACCGTACTGACTCTCCTGGTTTTGCCGGTTATGTATGCCGCCTGGTATAAGGTTAACCGCTCGGACCCGGATAACAGCAATTTACCTGCCAAGAACATCCTAACCGGGCTGCCTTCCTGACAACACAGCAGGTCAGTCACGTAATCCATTTCTGAACTAACATTCTAGATTGGGAGGTTTTTCTTTGAAACCGTACTATAGAGCCTGTATAAGTTTTTTATTATCAGCCTGCCTCTTTGTACTCGGACATAGCGTTCAGGCCGAGGCCCGCTTGACACTGCCGGAAAGTATTTCTTTGGCAATGAAAAATAATCCGGCAATGCAAATTGCGGCGGCAAATATCGAAGAATCCAAGTGGTCCCTTAAAGAGGCCAAAGCCTATAATGGCGTTACCTTTAAATATGATTTTAATTATGGAAGATCAGATCAAGCGCCTTCCTGGTATAATAACACGACCGCGCAGTATCCCCTCCCGGGCGTCAGTTTCCCGGCCTGGTCCGATACCTATACCTTTTATCAACATCAGTTCAAGCTGGCATTGCCGCTTTATACCGGACGAAAACTGGAAAGTATGGCCGATATGGCCGGCCGCGGCCAAGCCGCCATGGAATTTGCTCATAACGCAACGAAAGAGCAATTGGCTTTGGAGGTTACAACCTCCTATTATAATGTTTTGCAGGCACTGAATTTGCGCAATATTGCCAGACAGGCTGTTGATGACTTCAGCGGCCATCTGACCAATGTGCAACAACAATATGATGTTGGCAATGTAGCCCTGTCCGATGTGCTGCAAACCGAGGTGCGTCTGGCGAATGCCCGCAACAATCTGATTAAAGCGCAGAATGCCGTCAAGATGGCCCGTTATAAGTTAAACAAGGTCATTGGGCTCAACCTGACGGATGATACTGAATTGGAGGACAGTGTCTCCCATGATCCCTATACGGCCACCCTGGAGGACAGTCTGGCGGAAGCCTTTAAAAGTCGTCCTGAAATACAGCAAGCCAAGCTTAAAATAGCCATGGCCCAAGATAAAATTAAAATCGCCCAAAGCGATTCTCTACCGGCTGTAGGCGCCTTTGCTGTTGAAAATATCAGCGACACTTCTCCTTCCACCAGCAAGCACAATACCGACTGGACAGTTGGCCTAAACGTATCGTATGACATTTTTGACAATCACATTACCAAGAATAAGGTCGAACAGGCTAAAGCGGGGCTTACTATTGCCACTCAACAGGAACGGCAGCTTGAAGATGCGATTACCTTGGAAGTCAGCAATGCCTTTTTAAACGTCAAAGAAGCAGCCGAACGCATCAAAAACAATCAGGTGGCCGTCAATCAATCCGAGCATGATTACGCTATGGCCAAGGAACGTTATTTTGCCGGCATTGGTACAAACTTAGATGTAATGGACGCCGAAGTGGCTATGACCCAGGCCAAAACCAATTATGTCGTGGCGGTCTACGATTACTGCAACAGCATCGCTCAGCTCAAAAAAGCCATGGGTAAGATTTATTAGAACAAACTAAAAGGGCAGTCTCCGATAAGGCAGGCTGCCTTTTTATAAAAACTCGTTAAAGGCTATCTTGAAAATTTTTGATTGCCTACGGACTGTCTCCGCCAGTCAAATCCAGAATGAAAGCAATTACAGTTTAAAGGAGGGGCAAAAAGTGGATGATATAAAAAATTTTATTCTGGATAAAGCGAAAGAACGGTTTGGTCATTTTGGTTATAAAAAAACGACTATGGATGAGATTAGTCAAGATTGTAAAATTTCAAAGAAAACGATCTATGAGCACTTCAATAACAAAGAGGATTTGTTTACCAATCTAATGGCAAGAGAATTTTATAAAGCACGTCAAGTTTTGTTTGACGGTATTCACGGGATTCCGGATCCTCTGGCAAAACTTATTCAAGCAGCCAAAGCAGTGATTGCCTTCTTTAATGAAGATAGTTTTTTAGCAGGATTATTTGAAGCAAATGAAATACTTTTCCCCCCTTTTGCAAGTCAAAAATACGATTCCATGATTAGAGCAGATTTTATTTCAATCGTAGCTGAAATTATTAGGGAGGGAAAAAAACAGGGGAAGTTTCGTGATGTTGATGAAAAGATCGTCGCCAATGCGGGGGTAAGATTGTTTCAAATATGTAGTTATGTGGATTTTCCCCAGGACAAAGAACAGAAAGACTATTATACTGCTGTATTGGTTGATTTTATCGTAAATGGTATTGTTAAAAAGAATAACCAATGAAGTTTACTGCAGGGAGGGCCTTATGCGAGTACTTATCTGGAAATATGAAATTTCCCCGGAGTGGGAGTTGCTGGAACAAAGTTTAAACCAAAAGAAAACAGTCATTTACCCGACGCGGGAAAATGAAAAAGAACGGATTGCATACCTTTTTGAAACTACGGATAGTCAGCATATGCTGCTCCTCATCGCCGGCGTCCAAACAGAAAAGGTCGCCAAAGCCTGGAGTGGCTATTGCCTGCCTGAAGCATATACTTTTGCGTTGCATATTGACTGCATCAAGCAATTAAGCAATAGCGAAATCAGCCTGCTAACACAGCTTTATGAATTATCCACGGTGGAATCCGCCCGTCATAACCTGGAAACAAACCCCACGTATTTTTTTACTGCCGACCTGCCGCAAAAAGAATTGTTCGCTATCTTCTTTGATACAGAACGTTATTCGCTCAAAAAATATTTCGCCGTCGAATACGACTGGAAAAGTGCTCCACTCCTCCTTCCCCTGAATTTTTTTCAAGCCTACCACCAGCAAGAAGACCATTTAGACAGTCTGGCCCAAAAAAGCCAATATGCCCAAAGACCAATTGCCCTTGACCGCCCCCACCCATACCGCAATGAATTTCAGCGGGATAAAGAACGGCTTATTCACTCAAAAGGGTTTCGCCGTATGGTTGATAAAGCCCAAATTTATAATACAACCAAGGGTGGCCATTACCGTAAGAGACTTACCCACTCCCTGGAGGTCTCGCAGATAGCCCGGGCCGTTGCCCGACAGTTGCGCCTGCACGAAGACCTTACCGAGGCAATCGCGCTTGGTCACGATGTCGGACATACACCTTTTGGCCATGAGGGGGAGCGCCAACTGGATCTGATTATGTCCGGCGGAATCAAGCTGGCACCGCAGCATCAGCCGGAGAACTTGGGTGGTTTTAAACACAATTACCAGGCCCTGCGTTTACTCAATTACATTGAAGAAAAGTATCGGGAATATGAGGGTTTAAACTTAACCTACCAGGTTTTAGAAGGTATCCTAAAGCATACCAGCCTAAAAAAATGCAAAAAAGAAAAGCGCCACTGCGCAGTCTGTTTACATCAATGTTTCGATATAAATGAGTTCCTTATCATCGGTAATATAGAGAAGCTGCATTTAGAGGTGGATTTTTGCTCGACGTTGGAAGGACAAGTCGTCGAAATCGCCGATGAAATTGCCCAACGCGGGCACGACCTGGATGACGGACTAGCCAGCGGTGTTATTACCATAGACGAATTGATGGAAGAATTAAATACCCCCATACTCAGGGATTTGCATCATAACCTCCATAATATTTTACAGCCATCTATTGCGAGAAAAATTGTAATTAATCGCAAAGATTTACAAAACTCCATCATGACACCGGCCATTTTGAATTTCTTTATTGAACGATTGATTAAAAATGCCCGGATGGCTATTGAAGAATATAAATCTCAATGTACAATTTCCCGTGAACTCGGTGTCATTGGCAGTAAACTTATTTTTTTCCATGAAAACGAGCAACGCATGCTGGATTCTCTAGAGCAAATTATCAGAAACAGGATTATCAACTCGCAAGAAATCAATTGCTTTGACGGCAATGCGGCATACATCATCCGCAAGCTATTTAAGGCTTACTACTGCAATCCGCGACAACTCCCGGATAACACACTTAGCCGGATTAACAAAGATTTAGAGCTGCTCAATATTCCTCATATAGAAATTCGACGAAGCAATAAAGACGCAATAGCAACCGAAATCCTCCTGTATCAAGGCAATTACCCCTATGGCATGGAAGCCCAAGGATATATAAAGCACAAGATCTTCATGCGCAACATAGCTGATTTGATCGGTGGCATGACTGACGAATTTGCCAGAAGTCAGTTTAAAAAATTATACCTTCCATAGTGAAATACCATTTAATACAGAACATCAAGTGAATTAATCCTTGGTATATGATTAGGGATTCCATTTATAAAAAAGATAAAAGCCTCCGAAAACTCGGAGGCTTTCCAATTCATCAGCAGTATTATGCTTTAATCGATTTGCCAGTTACCATGCCGCGAGTTTGTTTGAGTCTCCAAATGTAGCATACCGTTGCCAAAACGATGAGGGTGATTCCCATTAGCAATAAAATCAGGCTATTCCGGTAGAGAAAGGGTGAATATCCGGCAAGCATCAGGTCGCGGAGCGTATTATTAAAATAAGATAGAGGGAAGAGGGAAGATGCTGTCTTGCCGATGAGATCCATGGATTCTTGCGGGAAGGAGTAGCCGGACACTACAAAAGCAGGTACGGTATAAATAATTGATGCTCGCGTGAAGGTTAACTCGGTGTTGCAGATTGAGGCCAAAAAACTACCGAAGGCAACGGCTGCAAAAATAAAGGTCGACGATAGTAAGAATAAATCGGGTATAGATGCCTTAACGGGAATCCCAAAGATGTGAACAGCAGCTGCGATAGTAATGAAAAAAGCTGAAATGGCCGAAAGCCAGTAAGGGAACAACTTACCGGCCATAATCTGTAAAAAACCGGCATTTCCCAGTTCCTCCGGATACCGAAATTCACTGTGAAGACTTGCGCCGACAGGCAGAAAGACGCCCTGCTGGAAAGCCGCCATGCTTAACCCCATAACAAAGAAGCCGAGGTAGTCCTGAGTTGGATTGTTGAGCACCCGGAAGCGCAGAGCAACCGGTCCTGTTTTGTTCATTGCCGGAGCGGGCAATTGTCCATAATTGGTTTCGGTGAGTCCGGTTCCCGTTTCTTTGGTAAAGGCGGCAACGATTTCCTGGGCTGCGGCGGTGACCGTGTTGGTAATGATAATATTGGAGCCGTTAACCATTACCAGAACGGTGGAAGACATCCCGGATTTGGCGTCTTGAGCAAATATCCGGGGAATGTGCACGGCGGCATAGGCCTTTTTTTCGCGCAGTTCCCGTTCCATATCTTCCTGTGTTGTAACATAACTAACAATTTGAAATTTTTCGGAATCGTAAAATTCCTGAATAAGTTCCCGGCTGAATTGGGTTTGATCTTCATCATAAATTACTAGCGGTACTGAGTTTACTACGTGTGGGCCGTATAACAGGCTAAATAAAATCAGGTAAGCCAGGGAGGCCCCGAAGAGAAAGACGGCTCGCCGCCGGTCTGTAATAAACATCTGCCTGAGTTCACGCTTAATTATGTGCCTCCAATTCATACAAGCATCTCCTTCGCACTGGGGAGTTGGCCTTTTTTCCGGCGGTAGGAAAAAACTAAACCGGTAATCAGGCCGAGACCGCTGCCGCCGGCAAACATAATAACAATATTTTTCAGCAGGGTTGGCGAGTAGCCGGCCAGCAACAGGTCCCGCAACGTATCGCCCATATACGTAAGCGGCATAAGTGAGGAAAAAAATTGGGCAAAATGATTCATGGCAAACGGGGGCCAACTGACTCCGCTGTATAAAAGCCCGGGCATAATATAAAGCAAGGGTACTTGCACTGAGGAAACTTCATCGTGAGTAATAGCGGAAAACAAAAAGCTGAGATTAGTTACCAGAAAAGTAAAGGCACTGCCTAATAGTAAAATGCTGGCGAGGTTCCCGCGGCAAGGAACACCAAAAGATGCCGTGAGATAACCCAGGCCGGTAATAAAGGCGCCTATGGCGCAAAGCCAGCAGGGGAGCAGTTTGCCGGCGACGATTAGAGCCGAGGAAGTTCCCCGCCAGCGGGAAAGGCAGCTGTATTCTTTGCTTATGAGAGTACCGGCGACTAATAGAATTGCGATTTGTAACCCGTTGGCCATTAGTCCGCTCAACATGAAATCGGTGTACGACGCAGTGGGATTATTCAGAATCCGTACCCCTAATCTGACAGGCAGGGCTGACTGTAAGGCCGGTGCAGGCATTTGGTTGATCCCTTCCAGCAGTTTTTGACCGGTGCCCGCTGCAAAAGTTTGGACGATCTCCTGGCTGGAGGCAATTACGGCATTGGCAAACATATTGTTGCTTGAGTTCGCTTCAACCAAAACTTCCGATCCTATACTCAACTTGATATTTTGGGCAAACTTGGGTGGTATGGAAATGGATACAAGGGCTTTCTTTACACGCAATAATTGTTCCATTTCCTCCCGAGTTGTTACCTGAGCAACCACCTGAAAACGTTCCGAATCAATAAATTCCTGGGTTAATGCACGGCTGGCAGCGGTCTGATCCTGGTCATAGATCACAGCAGGAATATAATTGACTACGCCGCTCTTATAAGCATGCCCAAAGAGGAAGACATACAAAATGGGTATACCGAAAAGCAACAACGCCGTAGGAAATTTGCGCCGGAACAGCCCCTGCAGTTCCAGCAAAATAATTTTCTGCAGTTTCATTTTTATTTACCCCAATCAATTACTTTAAACCGCATGCCCGGACGTATTTTTTCAGAATTAACCTGGATTTTTACATTAAAACTAATAATGTCCTGGTCGTCGCCCCGGTCGCTGGTAGCCCGGTAGGTTGCAAATTCCGGTTTTTTACTGATATCCACAACTGTTCCGTTCAGGATAAGATTACCGTCCCGGCCTTGTAGTTTTAACGGCTGATGAAGGGAATAGCGGGAAAGCTCCGTTTCCTTCACTTTCAAATTGACCCAATTATCCGACGGGTCCTGAATGGCAACCAGCGGCATGCCCTGGGACACCATAGCTCCTTCTTCCACATATTTTGCGGTGATAATGCCGTCAAAAGGCGCGCGTATTTCCGTTTCATCCAGGGAAACCTCTACCTGTTGTAAGGTAGCCTGGGCCTGAGCAACTTTGCTGCTCACAGCTTCTTCATTCGCCGTATCAACATTGGTTTGCAACAGCCCGGCTTGGGCGGCTGCCACAGTGGCCTGCGCCTGGGTGTAAGCAGCCTGAGCCACTTCATATCTAGTTTTGTAGGTGTCAAATAATTGTCTAGAGACGGCGCCCGATGCCACCAGTTCGCTGAACCGTTTATAATCGCTTTTCGCCAGGTTTAAATCAGAGTTGGCTTTTTCTAATTGTGCCTGAGCAGTATGTAAAGCCGCTTTTGCAGTTCGGTCCTGTAGAACGGTAACGGTGGCGGCCTGGGCCGTCTGCGCGTCCAAGGCTTTAATATTGGCCCGGGCTTGGTTTATTTGGGCGACAATATCACGGTTGTCAATGTGGGCTATTATTTGCCCCCTGGTTACCCGGTCGCCTTCTTTAACGAGCAGGCTGACAACCCGGCCCGGTATTTTGGAATTAATATCTACCTCTTTAGCATCTGCACGCCCCCATACTTCCGGGGTGGCCGCATTGTTTCCGCAGCCGGCAAGCAATGTGACAGCCAGAATCACCAAAAGAGCATACGTTAAACTGCGAACAAAATTGGAAATAGGTTTTGCCATAAACATTCATATCACTCCTTCTAAAAATACAGTTGATATTATTCTTTTTACCAATAAGAAACGTCCAAGTCTGACGGGTAATGTACTCCCAAGAAATTTTTGTACTGTAATATACCAATTTGGTATCTTTGGTATCGGGGGACATAAGTAAAGCGCGCTATTAGCGCGTTCTACTTAGAGATCTTGCGGTTGTAAAATTTAGCTTAGTTATTCTTTTACTATTAGTCCCTGAATGATTACATCCAGCATAACGGCAATGGCATCTGGATAGGTCATGTTATTTTCGGTAAGAAAACGGTAACTGCCCAAGTCATTCATGGTACTAACGATTATTTGGCGAACGACACCTAAGTTTACATGCCGGATGACACCAGCATTCACTCCCTGCTGGAGCAGGCTGGTTAGGCGGTCCATCCGTTCTTTGCGAAAACTAATTACTTTTTCCCATTTTTCCGGATATGTCAAGCGAAGGTCATCATACACCCGGTTATGAAACGGTTCAAAATTTTGCAGTGTAATTGTCAGAGCGGCTTTTAGCTTTTCAATAACCGGTAAATTGGAATTAAAGATTTTTTCTTCCTGCGCCAGGTAGTCATTCAAAACCATATCCAGGATGGTGGCAATCAGCTCATCTTTGGAAGAAAAATGCTCATAGATGGATGACTTGCTTATGCGAAGCCGTTTAGTGAGATCATTCATACTAAATTTAAAGCCTCGCAAATTGATTTCTTCTACAGCGGCCATAATAATTCGGTTTCGCAAAAATAATCACCTCATAATGCTTTTGTACCAACTAGAACTATATTGGTATTTTAATTACAATATTATACTATGTCGTTTATTTTTCAATGTCAATATAAAAATAGAAAACTATAAATAATTTAACAGTGCCATAAAATGTTATAGGGACGGAGTTGTCGATAACTCCGTCCTCGCGACATCCCTGTTAGTCTGGGCGAATACTCTGTGCGAAGTGGAACAGCAGTGCTGACTATTATACGGAAGTTGCCGGTACTCTCGGAATATGTTATTCTCATGATAGGCTTGTAGATTGTGCGGAAGTGTTTGGAGGGTATATGAGGAAAATAAAGTTAGCGGTAGTTGGACCATCGGATTCAGTAGATTTGATTGCCGAAGTAGCAAAAGAATACGATGAAACAATTGAGATTATTGCATTGACCTATAATGATGCAGCGGAAGTATCGGCGCTTCTTGTTGAATATGGTGATTTGCCGGATGGATGGGTTTTTTCGGGCAAGGTACCCTACAATCATGCCGTGGCGGCAAATATGACAAAAAAACCGCTTTTGTTCATTCCTCATACCGGCTCAAGTTTATATCGGGTATTGTTTGAAATTGCGTATGTAGAAAAACTGGACATCAGCGCCATCAGCTTTGATATGATAAGTAAGCAAGAAATTGAGGAAACTTTCACGGATATGCAGCTGCCTGCCGACGGCATCCATGTATTTGATTGTGATGGAATTGTTTCGTCTGCAGACATGACAGAATATCATTATCAATTATGGAAAAATGGAAAAACGAAAATGGCTGTTACTTCGTTTCAGTCTACTTTTATTGATTTGAAAAAAAGAGGAATGACCGCTTTCCGAATCAGGCCATTGCGGGATAATATCCGCACCACGCTGGATATGGCATATAGAACCGTAGAAGCTGCTGCATTTAAAGGCAGCCAGATTTCGATTCAGCAAATTGTTATTGATGATTATGCCAATATAGTCCGTGAGGCTGCTTCCACCTATGAGGTTAAAAGAATTGAAGCGAAACTGTATTCCTTACTTATAAATTATACCGAAATGGTGAAAGGGTCCATTGACACACACGGTCCGGGGCATTATACGATCTATTCCACGCGCGGAGCGGTGGAAGAAGTTACGCAGGGGTTTACCATTATTCCAATCCAGGAGGAAATAACGCGTTTTTTATCCGTACCGGTAAGCGGCGGCATCGGTTTTGGACAAACAGCTCATGCGGCGGAAAAAAATGCGTACAAAGCATTAGGTTTTGCGAAACACGGAGGAAAAGGCAATTGGATGGTTGTTTTGGATGACAAAACAGTGATTGGTCCACTCAGTTCGGAAAATTATCTAAAATACTCCTTGCGGCCGGATATAAACTATTCCGGAAGAATGGCCAGACAGCTAAAAGTCGGCGTAACTACCTTTAACAGACTTTTGGCGACTATGGATAAATTGGGTACTGATGTAATCGGGGCTGACGAACTGGCAATGTCTTTATCCATAACCCCCCGCAGTGCGCGGCGGCTGCTGGGTACTTTGGTTGAACAGGAGCTGGCGCAGGTCTCGCACGAAGAGACACTTTATAAAGGGAGACCGCGCAAATTATATAAACTTCTGATAAAGGAAATTTTATACAAGGTAAATAAACCTGTGGTAAATTAAACCCGGTAAATTCAATGCGGGGATCCTATATTTAATTTATAATATTACGGAAATGTCTTTTAATGGTCCGTATTATGTTTTATAATAAAGATAAGTCAATTTGTTTTTGCGAGGTTGCTTCTGCCGCGCTTGACAGCGGCAAGCTTTCAAGGAGTAATTTATTTATAGAAGAAAGGTCGAGGATATCATGACGATGATTAGCTCCCTTGCCCAAAAGTACCACCAATCGATTATTGACTTGCGGCGTCACTTCCATACTTATCCCGAGCTTAGTACTAAGGAATTTAAAACGCAGGAACGGATTATGAAGGAGCTTGCAGCGATTGGACTTGTATGCCGTCCTATTGCCAAAACGGGTGTTATTGCTGAAATAAAAGGTTCAAAGCCGGGTAAAACAGTCGCTATCCGGGCGGATATGGACGCGCTGGAGCTTTTCGATGAATGCGGTAAGACATATCAGTCGCAAAACCCGGGGATTTGTCATGCTTGCGGTCATGACGGCCATACGGCAATGCTGATAGGAACAGCAAAGATTCTGACTGCAATAAGTGGTCAATTAGCCGGTAACTTTCGTTTTCTGTTCCAGCCAAGCGAAGAAATACTTCCCGGCGGGGCGCAAATTATGATTGAAGAAGGTGCATTGGCGGGAGTTGATGCCATTATTGGGGCACATCTCTGGGAGCCATTGAAGGTCGGAACCATTGGGGTTTCTTATGACCGTCTTATGGCTGCGTCAGACCGATTTTCTGTTACGGTAAAGGGACGCGGCGGCCACGGTTCTATGCCTCATCAGACGGTGGATTCGCTTTTAGTGGGAGCGCAATTAGCAGTGGCGCTCAATACCATAGTTAGCCGTAATATTGATCCCCTTAAACCGGCGGTTGTTTCGCTGGGGACTTTTAAAGCGGGCGAAACCTTCAATATAATTCCCGATACTGCATTTCTTACCGGAACCGTCCGTTCGTTTGAACCTTCTATACGCTCGACCGTTTTTGAACGGATTGAGCAAATCATTAAAGGGGTTTGCGAGACTTACGGTGCTGCGTATCAATTCGAAAAAGCGCTGGGGCTGCCTGCGGTTGTTAATAACCCCGAATGTAGCAAAGCGATTGCGGCAGCGGGTGAAAAGGTTTTAGGCAGATCTAACGTATTGACAATCAATCCGGTGATGGGCGGCGAGGATTTTTCCTATTATCAAGAAAAAATACCGGGGGCTTTTTTCTTTATCGGTGTTGGTAATCCGGAAAAAGGAATTATTTATCCTCAACACCATCCGAAATATGATATCGATGAGGATGCGTTGCTTTATGGTATGGAAATTTTAGTGGCGGCTGCTGTTAAATTGGCGCAGGAATGAAATTGAGCCATTAGCAAAGAGTTTAACTAAAAAAGCCATTTGATCAATTGGTTGATCAAATGGCTTTTTTTAGTTTGTTACCGGGCAATTGGAGCTTTTCTGTTTTTATCCTGGACAGAATTATTTGTAAATAAGCTTACCATGACAAAAACAGTCAGATTCATAGACAAAGCAACGAACCCCGCGTTTAAGTTCATTCCGGCAAAGACAAAGGGATCCATGTGTCCCAGCATTAGTGTGAATACTAAAATTTCACCCACGCACAATCCCGCATAGGCGCCCCAACGGGAAGCTTTTTTCCAATAGAGACCCAATACAATCATGGGGAAAAACTGGCTCACCCCCGAATAACCCGTAATAAGCAAGTTAACCAGCATGTTAGGCAGGAAGATAGCCAGGCAAAGAGCGATGGCCGTAAGCGCAAGCACTACAACCCGGGCTATGCGCCCCATATCATTGGCAGTCGCATTTTTGGCGATTGTCTTGCAATATATATTACGGGTAAAAAGCATGGAAGTAGAAAGCAGCAAATCAGCAGCCGGAATCATACATGCCAGGGCTCCGGCACCGCCAACCAGTCCAACGGCCCAACCGGGGAATACTTTTTGGACAATTGTCATAAACGCCATATCCGGTGTCTTTAAAGGGGCTAACACTAATAATGCTGTAAAACCAATTAACATCGGAAATATTAAACATAATTGATATAAGGGTAAATATATGGCATTATGTCGCAACACATCCGGGTTGCGGGCGCTGAAGCTGTTGGGTGTAAAATGCGGCCACATATAAAACCCCATACTGAATACGGCTAAAGTAGACATGACCCAGCTGGCATCCAAATTTTTTGTGCCCCCCGGCAGTGCTAAAAATCCAGGCTTAGCGACTTCTAACGCTTTAAACATTCCGCCCACGCTGCCGAAAAAGTGAATTGGCAGGTAGAGGCCAAAGAAGACGACAGCAATCATCATAGCCACATCTTTGAATACTGCAGTAGAGGCAACTCCCTTTAAGCCACTTAAATAGACGAAGGAAGCAACCAGAGCAAAAGCAATCAGCATAGCGGGGACACGGGGAACCAAACCATAAGAACAAGTTTCAATAATCAGTCCCAGGCCGGTTAGCTGCAACTGTAAATAAGGCAACAAAAAAGCAACCCCGATAATGGCAGTCAAAAGACTTAGTGTTTTACTGCCGTATAAATATCCTACTAAATCGGGCTGAGTCATTAATCCGTGTTTTCTTCCGATTGGCGAAATGGCCGGTAAAATATAGTAGCCAACAATATACGCCAGTGCACCATAACCCAAAATATAGAAAGTTGGGCCGCCGCGGGCATAGGCCCAGCCGCTGGCGCCAAGAAAGGCAAAGGCCGTATAGATTTCGCCGGATAAAATAAACCAGTTCAGCCATCTGCCAAAATTACGGTCGCCAACCGCCCATTCTTCAAGATTCATTTTCTTATTCATACCGGGAATCATACCGACAATTGTTGCAGTAATAACAAATAAAAAGATTATAATCAGGGAGCTAATCGCGTTGTTCATAAGGCACCATCCTTGCTGCTATTGTGATTACAGGTTTCTGACGTTTTTGGAATCGATTCGATAAATACACTGGATACAGAAGAAGGCGACAAAAACACCGGCTACAAGCCAAAAGGCCAAAAAAGGCAAGCCGAATATAAAAGGCGTGACCCTGTTTGCTAAGGGAATCATACCAATTGTCCAAATAAAGGGGATTAAGGTTAAAGTTACCTTTAAAAAATTCATATGTCTCACCTCCATTACCAAAAAATAGAGGTGCCTTTAAAAGGCACCTCTGCATTGAGGCAACATTGTAAACATC
The DNA here is from genome assembly GCF_900476375.1 of Allolucifera butyrica. GTDB lineage: Bacteria > Bacillota > Negativicutes > Sporomusales > UPPP01 > Lucifera > Lucifera butyrica. The sequence goes on from NZ_UPPP01000051.1 coordinate 142,762, forward strand.
TTGTCTCTCGTACAAAAACATTATAGTATTAATTTGAACACATGGCAATTCCGTTGTGGCTGCGAACTTTGCCAAATAAAGCTATTTAGTCGGAATATTATGGTTTAGTAGAGATTGGCGGATTTTTTTCTTTGATTTGGTGAACGGCAATAAATTGAGCTGGAGGATTCTTGTCGAGTATCATGGGGACGGGGTTGTCGACAACTCCCGCCCCCACGACATCAGTCTGGGCGAATACTCTGTGCGAAGTGGAACAGATTCTCCGGATCATACTTGCGTTTAACTTTCACGAGTTCCCGGTAATTGGCGCCATAATATGCACAGGGCCAGTTTTTGATAAAGATGTCAGGCCAATTAACGTAGGTTCCGTCCACATATTTTAGCATGGACTGCCTAAGTTTTTCTACCCAGCAGACATTGGGCGATTCTTCATTATCAGTTTTCCATTGCGTTATATATTGCATAATATAGTTTGCTTCACGATGAAAATAGGCTGTTTTAGCCGGAGGAATCTTGCTGACTGCCCCTCGTAAGCTCTGAAACTGAATGGAGTTATCCTTGCCGGGGGAAATCTCCATATAATAAAGTAAAGTATTAATTGCCGCATCCGATAAACTGTGATACACATAGGCCCCCGTATTTTTAAACTTATGAGGACCCGGACCGCCGTCAAATTTTAATACTGCCTCAATATACGGGATTGTTTGAACTTTAACTTGAATCGGTTTGCCGGCGGCCGTTAATGGTTTTAGCAGGTATTGCAGCTGGTCTTCCTGGCCTAAGAATTCACCGGATGAAGAAATGCGGCCAGCCTTTTGGGTGAATAGCTCTAGAATTGATGTTAAGCGTTCATCAACAAATGGCGCCCAATCTTGCCATACTTTGACTACTTCTTTGGCATCCGGCCAATCCCAGGTGATATTATAAACAGCAACATTGGAAATGGGATGAACCTTAAAAACAAAGGATGTAACGATGCCAAAGTTGCCGCCCCCGCCGCCGCGGGAAGCCCACAAAAGGTCAGAATTAACGTGCCGGTCGGCGTAGACGAGTTCCCCTTTCGCATTGACCATCTGGATTGCCATCAAGTTGTCGCAAAGCAGACCCATCTTTCTTGTGAGCATGCCAAAGCCGCCTCCCAGCGTAAGGCCGGAAATGCCGACAGTCGGACACGTTCCGCCTGGAATCGTAACACCCTTACGCCATAGAGCTTTGTAAAGCGGAAGCAGGGTGGCCCCGGCCTGGATGGTTGCCGTGCCCTTTCTTTTCTCAAGAAAAACTCTATCCATTTCGCTTACATCGATGACAATTCCATTATTTAATATTGAAAAAGCTTCATAACTGTGCCTTCCACAGCGGGCCCGTATAGGTGTATCATTTTCCCTGGCCCATTTTACCGCATTGATTACATCCTGTACCCTTTGGCAAAAAACAATAACGCGGGGATACTTTGAGAATCTCGTGTTAAAATCCATACGGGCCTTCTCGTAACCGGGATCATCCGGGAAAACAATTCGACCGGTAAGTCTCGTATTCGAATCCGCCACTTCGCTATTTCACCTCACTACATCTTCTACCCTATTATATAAATCTTAGATCCGGAAAGTAACAATTGCAGTTCGTAACAACATAGGATAATTGCTTTTAGGCAAGACGAAAGAAACGTCCCGTGCGCCAAGAAGCGCACGGAGTATAGCGGGTGGGAATCCCGTCTGGGAAGGTCTAGCCAACCACCCGGTATCCAGCCTTGGGACTGAAGCGGTAACGCCAGGTCTAAGCGTAGGTAGGAAAGGTAGTAGGCCGAAAGCGAAAGCTGAAGATGTAGAATCCCGAAATTCCTAATGGGAATGGTCGATGCATGGGACGAGCAGAAGACAACACTGGGCTTAGCGATAAAGGCAAGTTAAGTTTGGCGCCCCGGGATCGAAGGTCTTGGCATGCTACACACAGTTACTCCGTGAGAACTTGGGAGACCCTGTTGCTCTCC
>NZ_UPPP01000098.1 GCF_900476375.1 Allolucifera butyrica
AGGAAAGCGAGTACTTCAAGGAAAAGGCGAAAGAGCGCTACAAGATTGAGGCTAAAAACAGTGAACTCAAACACAGGCACGGGTATGACGTAGCGTCATCTTCGGGTCTTGTTGGCATGGAGTTACAAGGGGCGATGGCGATATTTACTGTTAATATAAAGAGAATATTGAAACTGATAAAATAAGAGACAAGTTATAAAGGTTTTTCCAGATAGTAAAAGACGACCATTATCCCAAAATTGGGAATAAGGGTCGTCTTTTATTTCTTACTCTTGAGCTTTGCTCCGAAAAACTACAAGTTCTTCAGTGGCCTCTGTCAAAACAACAGTGATTCTTTTCGGCAGCCAAAGGCGCTCTGTTTCGTCCCGCGTTTCAACAGACCGTACGTTTACGGATCACAATTTCATTGCCTTGTTGATTAAAAGAAACCGAATCAACATATAGCCGGATAATATCCAAACCCCTGCCCCGCTCAGCCCAGGCAGAGATTTCCTCCTTTTCCAACCGTTCGGGATTGTAGCCTGTCCCTTCATCCCGCACAATGATGCAAATATCGGCAGGTGATTTTACCAGCCGCACCCAAACCTTCTTTGCCGGATCCTCTTGATTGCCATGAAACAGCGCGTTATTCACCGCCTCATTAACTACGAGAAAAAGATAACCGCCTTCTTCAGGACATAACTCTTGCACATCATTTCGGATGCGGTCTCGCAGCGCAGCGAACTCGGGCAATGATGAAAATTCATATTCCTTCATATCGAGTCTCCTTCCCACCCAATAATAGAAATCCGGACAATGAGAAAAACCGCTGACGCGTTCTCTGAAAAAACGATGCTGTCCATTCCCCAGGAAGAATATATCAATGCGAGAATTCGTATAGCAAAATCATATCATACCTGATAGGAGAATACCATGAGAAAAACCGCTATGCGGTCTTTCGGCTTATGGCGCAGGTCAGAACGCATCTGCACAAAAAACTGCCGCCCTTCGGTCTGGCGGCAGTTTTTTGCCCTTATTAAAGTTTACCGTGTCTTGCTGTCTGCCACCCTGGCAAACGCACTTGCACTGGCGGCAACGGTAGCAGCAATATCGTCATCACTATGAACTGCGGACATAAAGGCCGCCTCAAACTGGGACGGAGCCAGATATATGCCCTGCTCCAGCATGGCCTGAAAATACACGGCAAAGGACGTCGTATCGGCTTTTTTCGCAGTCTCATAATTATATACCGGTTCCGCGCTGAAAAAGATCCCAAACATAGCACCGGCTTTATGATATTGTAGAGTAAGGTCGAACTTGTCCGCCTGAATCCGGATACCATCACACAGGGATGTCGTTTTCGCCGCCAGTTGTTCATAAATTGACGGCGTCCCGGCTAAAACTTGCAGTGTCGTCAAGCCGGCAGCCATGGCCAGGGGATTGCCGCTGAGCGTACCGGCCTGGTAAACCGGTCCCGCCGGAGCCACCTGCTCCATAATATCCCGCCGGCCGCCGTAAGCGCCTACGGGTAATCCACCGCCAATTATTTTACCGAGACAAGTTAAATCCGGTGTTATGCCGTACAATGCCTGAGCACCACCCAGGGCTACCCGGAAGCCGGTCATTACCTCATCAAAAATTAATAGTGCCCCATATTTCCGGGAAATATTCCGGACTTGTTGCAAATAACCCGGCCTGGGCAATACCATCCCCATATTTCCCGGCACCGGTTCAATGATTACGGCGGCAATCTCTTCGCCATACCGTTCAAACAGTTGCTCCAGCCCGTCTGCATCATTATATTCGGCAGTAAGCGTCTCCCCGGCAATATTCCCCGTTACGCCCGGACTGTCGGGAATACCCAGGGTGGTTGCCCCGGAACCGGCTTTCACCAGCAAGCTGTCATGATGCCCATGATAACAGCCGGCAAATTTGACAATTTTATTGCGTTTCGTGAAGGCCCGGGCCAGCCGTAAGGCGCTCATCGTCGCTTCCGTACCGGAATTGACCATGCGAACCAATTCTATGGACGGCATGAGCCGGACAACCATTTTGGCCAGTTCGGTTTCCAGGAGGGTCGGCGCCCCATAGCTCGTTCCATGCTGTAAAGCCTCCCGCAGCGCTTCCGTCACGGCCGGATGGGCATGCCCAAGAATCATCGGTCCCCAGGAACCCACATAATCAATATATTCATGACCGTCAATATCATAAATTTTACTGCCCGCCGCCCCCGCAATAAACGGGGGAGTACCGCCCACACCCCGGAATGAGCGTACCGGACTATTTACTCCACCGGGAATATATTGTTTTGCTTCGGCAAAAGCCTGCGCCGATTTTTCCAAATTAAACATCATCCAAAAACCTCCACCCAATGAGCCGATTTTTTCTCCTCTTCCGCTTCGGCAAAACGCAAAACCGGCTTACCTAACAATATTGAAATCCGCATGATCTGATGAAACTTGCACAATGGCCCAACCGTCCGATTATCGCTGCAGCCACCGGGAAGCCTCAAGAGCATGATAGGTAATGATCATATCCGCTCCGGCCCGCTTCATGCTCAGCAGCGTCTCAAGCACGATTTGCCTTTCCTCCACCCAGCCATTGGCTGCCGCCGCTTTCACCATGGCATACTCACCGCTGACATTGTAAGCCGCCACCGGCAATGTTACCCGGTCTCTCACCTGGCGGAGAATATCCAGATAAGCCAACGCCGGCTTTACCATAACAATGTCGGCTCCCTCCGCAATATCCAGCTCTACTTCCCGCAGCGCCTCCCGCGCATTGGCGGCGTCCATCTGATAGGTGCGGCGGTCGCCAAACTGGGGCGCCGAATCGGCCGCTTCCCGGAACGGACCATAGTAGGCTGAAGCATATTTGGCCGAATACGCCATAATTCCCACATCAATAAACCCAACACTGTCGAGCATCTGGCGAATAACTTGCACCCGGCCGTCCATCATATCCGATGGGGCCACAATGTCGGCCCCCGCTTTGGCATGGCTTAAAGCCACCTTGCGCAATAAATCAAGCGTTGCGTCATTATCCACCTTGCCGTTTTCCACATGGCCGCAGTGTCCATGACTGGTATACTCGCACATACACACATCACTTACCACCACCAGTTCCGGCAGCGCCTCCTTAATCAGCCGGATCGCCCGCTGGACCGGACTACTGTCATCCCAGGCGCTGGACCCGTCGGCATCCTTATATTCGGGCAGGCCAAAAACCAATATTGCCGGGATTCCCAGGTCATAGGCCTCCCGCGATTCTTCCAGCGCCATATCGGCCGATAAGTGATAAATGCCCGGCATGGACGGAATCTCCTTTTTAATATTTGTACCGGGTACGACAAATATTGGATAAATAAAATCGGCGGCATTCAGTTCCGTTTCCCGCACTAACGCCCGGATACCAGCCGACGCCCGCAGACGCCGCGGCCGTAAAAAAGGACTAAACAAGTGAATTCCTCCCCTCTGCAGCGACAATCGCCGCGACTAGCCCGTGAATCGTATATTCTTCGGCAATAATCTCCGGCTTAATTCCATTTTCCAAACAGGTCGCCGCCGTAATCGGACCAATACAGGCTACTTTAATCCTGGCAATCAATTCATTTCCCGCCTCACCCAAAAGGCTTAGCAAATTGGTTACTGTCGAAGAACTGGTAAACGTAATTAAGTCAATTTCTCCGGCCCGCAGCCGTTCTCCTAATTCCGGACCGTCAAATTCCCCTGGCAGCGTACGATACGCCTCTACGACATCCACCTGACAACCCATCCGGCGCAGTGATTCCGGCAGAATATCCCGGGCCACCGCCGCCCGGGGAAGCAAAATTTTGGTTCCCGCGCCAATCCGGCCGGTTAGTGCTTCAATAACCCCCTCGGCCCGGAACTCCAGCGGTACGAGATCGGCTATAACGCCGAAAGCCGACAAACGTTCCGCTGTCGGAGCACCGATGGCTGCCACCTTAAGCCCTAAGCTGCGGGTATCTTTACCGGCTGCGTGCAGCCGGCAGAAAAATGCCTCCACACCGTTTACGCTGGTAAAAATCAGCCATTGATAGGACCCAATGGCTTCGATCGCGGTATCCAGCGGAACATAACTTTCCGGCGGAGCAATACGGATTGACGGCGCTTCCAGGCACCGGGCCCCCATAGCCTCCAGCCTAGCCGTCAACTGGCTGGCCTGCTCCCGGGCCCGGGTAACCATCACCGTTTTACCGAATAATGGCTTATTGTCAAACCAGGCTAGTTGCCGGCGTAAGTTTACGACCCGGCCGACAATAAATACAGCCGGCGGCTGTAGATTCTCCCTGGCGACATCTGCCGCCGCCGTAGCTACCGTCGTGACCAGCACTTCCTGTTCCGGTTTGGTTCCCCACCGGACCACGGCAGCCGGAGTTTTTCCGTCAAGACCGTTCTCCATTAGTTTTGTCGTTATATAGGGCAGATTCTCCACACCCATTAAAAACAGGAGGGTATCCACTCCCGTAGCCAATTTATTCCATTGAATATTGGATTCGGCTTTTTGCGGGTCTTCGTGACCGGTAACTACAGCAAATGAAGTGGCGATTCCCCGGTGTGTAACAGGAATTCCCGCATAGGCGGGAACCGCAATCGCCGAAGTAATTCCCGGCACAACCTCAAAGGGTATGCCGTTATGTAAAAGATATAAGGCTTCTTCGCCGCCACGGCCAAAAACAAAGGGATCTCCCCCTTTCAGGCGGACTACCATTTTCCCTGCCAAGGCTTTTTCAACCAGCACCTGGTTGATTTCCTCCTGCTTCATCGTATGCCGGCTCGAAGCCTTCCCCACATAGATAAGTTCCACATCGGGCCGGGCAAGGCCAAGCAGGCGGTCATCCGCCAAACGGTCGTACACAATCACCTCCGCCAGCGAAATCAGTTCGGCAGCCTTCATACTGATGAGTTTATAGTCTCCCGGACCGGCGCCTACCAAGTAAACAATTCCCTGCTTCAAAGTATTTTCCCCTCCCGCAGTATATCCCGGCCGCCGGCAGCCAGCATATTCCGGGCCAAACGTTCACCCAATGCCGCAGCCTGTTGCGCTGAGCCTTCAAGCAAGTCCCGCACCACCCGGGAACCGTCCGGGGATAAAATAACTGCTTCCAATATTAGATTTTCATTCTGAATCAGTCCATATACACCGACCGGAACCTGACAGCCGCCTTCAACCACCGCCAGATAAGCCCTTTCGGCAACAGCCGCCCGGTACGTGGGCCGGTGATTTAACGCTGTCAAAATATCCAGGACCTGCCGGTCGTCACTGCGGGCTTCGAGGGCCAATGCCCCCTGACCCACCGCCGGCACACAAATGCTGACCGGCAACTGATGAGTGATTTTGTCTTCCCATCCCAGGCGCCGCAGTCCCGCCACTGCCAGCACCACTGCATCCAGTTCCCCCGCAGCTAACTTATTCAGCCGGGTGTCGATATTGCCCCGCAGATCATGCAGCCTCAAATCCGGCCGGTAGTGCAGAAGCTGGGCCCGGCGCCGCAAACTGGAGGTCCCCACCTGAGCCCCGTGGGGTAGATTATCAATAGTACCATAGCGAGGACTAATCAGTGCATCCAGCGGATTTTCCCGCTCAGTCACTGCTGCCAGCACCAATCCCGGCGGCAATTCCGTAGGCATATCCTTTAAACTATGGACAGCCAGATCAATGTCGCCTGCCAGCATGGCTCTTTCCAGCTCTTTGGTAAATAGGCCTTTGCCGCCAATTTTAGCCAGCGGCACATCCCGGATTTTATCCCCGGTCGTAACAATATGTTTCAGTTCCACTTCCATTCCGGGATATTCCGCCCGCAGCCGGGAGGCAATATGATTGGCCTGCCATAGAGCCAGTTTACTGCCCCGCGTACCGACGACAAGTTTTTTTCTCACGGTTTGGTTCCTCTCCTATTTCATCCAATTTAAACAAGCTTGATATCGCTTCTAAATAATACTGCTCTTTTCCCGTTCCCGCAGCCTCATTGATTTTTATCATCGGGTCACGCAATATCTTTCGCATCATCATTCGCGACATATTTTCCAGAACTTTACGTTCATCCGCCGAAATATCCGGCCATTTTGCCATGGCCCGTTTCATCTCCCGCTGCCGGATCCGTTCCACCTTATCGGTTAGACGGGCCATAACCGGGCGAAATGATAAATAGCGTAATTTGTTCAGAACTTCCGTTAATTCCGTCTGGATAATTTCTTCCGCAAGGCGGGCCTCCTGCTCCCGTTCCCGAATGTTGGACTCTACCACGGCCTCTAAGTCGTCAATATCAAAAAGACTTACTCCGTTAATAGCGCCAACCTCCGGTTCTACGTCCCGGGGCACAGCAATATCAATCAACACAATGGGCCGGCCTTGCCGTTTCGTCATCAGGTGCGCCACATCCCAGGCCCGGATAATATAATGAGGGGCACCGGTAGAGGTAATGATAATATCGGCATCCACGGCACTTTGCATAAAACTTTCAAAGGGTACGGCAATTCCCTGGAAACGTTCCGCCAGATGCGCCGCCCGCTGATAATTGCGGTTGGAAACAAACACTGTTTTCACACCATTACCCACTAGGTGCCGGGCCGTAAGTTCACTCATCTCCCCGGCGCCGAGAATGAGAACATTGGAAGCAGACAAATCACCAAAAACTTTTTTCGCCAATTCTACTGCCGTATAACTCACCGAAACGGCATTATAGGCAATTTTCGTCTCCGTACGAACTTTCTTGCCCACGGCAATTGCCCGGTTGAATAAAGTATTCAGCACCGTACTGGTGGTCCCCCCATCCCGGGCGATGGAATAGGCCGTCTTTACCTGACTCAGAATCTGGCCTTCGCCAATTACTAACGAATCAAGGCTGGATGCCACCCGGAACAAATGCAGGATGGCCTTCTCCTCGGTGTAGTAAAACAAATGTTCATCCGAGCGCAGCGGATTGACACTCATCCGTTCCAAAAAGTCCCGCATCACCGGGAATGCCTCACGGGCGTCATCCACAACAGCGTACATCTCCGTCCGGTTGCAGGTAGATAAAATCACGCACTCTTCAAGCACTTCGTACTCATAAATATGCTGCAAAGCCTTTTTAACTTGCTCTGCCGAAAAGGAAAAGCATTCCCGGATCTCCACCGGCGCCGTTTTATGATTCAGTCCCAATACAACCAGTTGCATGTCGAATTCGTTCCTCCGCCTCTTTAATCCTGCCTTCCCGTAATAAGGTAAGCACATCACGGTCAATCAATTCCCGCCAAAATCGTTCCCGTTCCGGAAAAGCCGGCAATTTCTGCTTTAGTTCGGAGCGCACTTGGGCAATCAATTCCAGATAGGTTCCATATTCCACGCCATAGCGTTCTTCCAACTCTTCCCGCAGCCGCCGCGCCAGGGCCGGACTTTGGCCACCCGTGGAAACAGTAAATAAAAGTCGGCCGCGGGCCACTTGGGCCGGCACAATAAAATTGCCCTGCTCCGGGTCATCCGTAACATTGACCAATATACCCAGGCTATGGGCCTCCCTGGCCGCCCGGGCATTGACTACCGGATTATCGGCAGCGCAAATGACCAGAAAAAACGGCTTTAGGTCGCCCGTTTCATACGCCTTGGCCACATGCTCTATTTCTCCGGCTTCAGCCATCTTCTGCAGCAACGGATTCATTGCCGGGCTTATAATGGTTACATGCCCCCCCGCGGCTAGCAGGGGTACAACCTTACGGGCGGCAACGGTTCCGCCGCCAATAACCACGCAGGAACGGCCGGCTATACGTAAATTAATCGGATAATCCTGCATCTTCTCACATCCCATCACTATCTTAGCACATTTTTCGCCCAAGCTTAATAGTATTTTCACTAATCACTTTTACCAGGCTGACGTACATCCGGCGGCGAATTTTTCCGGAAGCCGAAATAGGCCTCCAATACAGTGCGTACAATCGGTGCTGCCGATACCGAACCGTCCTCTCCGTCCTCCACGAAGGCGGTTACGGCGATCTTCGGATTCTCGGCAGGTGCATAGCAAGAAAACCAGGAATGGGTTGTCCCTGTTCCCGTCTCAGCCGAACCGGTCTTACCGGCCAGCGTACCCGGATACCCTTGAAAAACGCTGGTGGCCGTCCCCTGGCTGACAACCCCTTTTAATCCCTGCCGGATCGTATCCCAATATTCCGGTTTCAGATAAACCGTACGAAGCACTTCCGGCGGGAAAGACTGATATGTGGAACCGTCCTGCTTTAATATCTTATCTACCAATCTGGGTTTATACTGAATTCCTCCGTTAGCTACAGTCATTAGCAGCATAGCCTGCTGTAACGGTGTCGTCAGGTAATACCCCTGGCCAATGGCGGCAATCAGGCTTTCTCCCGGATACCACGGCTCGCCATAGGTCTTCAGTTTCCACTCTTCCGTGGGTACATTGCCGGCAACTTCTCCCGGCAGATGAATACCTGTCTTTTGGCCTAACCCAAATGTCAGGGCATAAGAAGCCAACCGGTCCACTCCCAGCCGGCGGCCAAGCTCATAAAAAACCGGGTCGCTGGACCAGGTAATTGCATCCGCTAAATTCAGCCGGCCCAGTCCTTTAGGGTCCCAGCCGAAAAACTGCCAGCCCGCCAAATAATACACTCCCTTATCCACGAAGATTTCCGACGGGGTCGTACAGCCTGTATCCAGAGCAGCCGATGCCGTAACAATCTTAAACACCGATCCCGGCGGGTACATGTTCTGGATTGCCCGGTTCGTCAGCGGTGTATCCGGATTGCTGATCAGGGCGTTCCAATCCAGGCTGCTGATGCCACTGGCAAACAGGTTGGGGTCAAAAGAAGGAGCGCTAGCCATTGCCAGGACCGCTCCGCTATGGGTATCCAAAACAATAACGGCCCCCCCTTTCGCCGGGATACCGGCATTCCGGTCCTTTTTAATTTGCGAATCCAACGCTTCTTCGGCCACTTTTTGTAAATTGGCATCCAATGTCAACACAATTCCCCGGCCGGGTACCGGCGGACGGGTACCAATAATGCCAACTTCCTCGCCGGCTGCATTGACTTCAACCTGCTGCCCGCCGTCCACTCCCCGCAGCCAGCTTTCCCACACATATTCCAATCCGTCTTTACCAATCAGGTCGGTTGGCAAATATCCCTGATTCTTATGTTTGGCATATTCCTCTTCACTGATAATGCCTACATACCCCAATACCTGGGCGGCCAAGGTTTTATAAAGATACTGCCGCACAGGCACTGCTTCCGTTACAACCCCCGGCAAATAACTTTTGCGCTCACTAATTTTGGCCAGCATGGCCTCATCCGCATCCCGTCTTATCCGTACCGGCTGGTAGGGAAACTCCGCTCCCGCCGCAATCATCTTTTCGATTTCTTCGGCGCTAACTCCGGTAATCTCCGCCAGCAGCGGTGTTTCTTTCGCCGGATTGGTATAGTCCGACGGAAGAACCGAGATGGCAAAACTGGGACGGTTTGCTACCAAAATAGCTCCATTCCGATCATATATGGTGCCTCGCGGCGCCTGTATTATCTGCTGACGAATCCGGTTTTGATCGGCAATCTTTTTATATTGTGTTCCCTGCAGTAATTGCAGCCAGGCGAGCCTGACAATCAAAAAGCCAATCACCAGCAGCACAATAAAATACAATATTTTAATTCTGCGGCCTTCCTCCGTTTCCAGCATGTCAACCTCTCCTGAATTAGACATTTCCGTTCCTGTTTATTATGACCTAACGGGAGTAAGAAAAAACCGCCTATCTCAGGCGGTAAAATTAGAAATTGTTATTGATTTGCATAATCCGTGCCAAGTACAACAGTTGCTTGTGTCGACTTGCTGTCATCCTTAGTTACCTGCAAGGAGTATTTGAAGGGCAGTCCCGTAAGATGATTGACCACGGCACTGTCGGTCGTGTTCGATACAACAACCGTATTTTTATAGGGAGCGGTAATATTTGTCACCCCCGTAACCTCGAACCCTTCATTACGGAGTAGAGCCGCCACCTTTTCCCCGGCATCGGCTACCCCGCTGGCGTTAACAATATCAATGCGGATCCGGGCCGGTTCAGCGCTCGTTTTCGCAGCCGGAGCATCCGGTTGTTTCGGCCGGGGCGGCGGGGCCGGCTGATCGGGCGGCTTGGGTTTTTCCTCCAGGTTGGTTTTATCCGGCTTGTTCGGCTTAACCGGTTTTATCAGTTGCAAGGCTTTCGCCGGCGCCTCCGTAACTTTCATTTCCCGGGGAATGGAGTTTTGATATTCGCCGGCCATTCGCCGGCTGGTTTCCCGGTACCGGTTGTCCAGAGGAATCCCTTCGATTTGGGCGACATGGGTACGCAACAAGGAAATATCCGGCAGCCAATAGCTGATATCGTTAATATAAGCTGGCTTTCCCGGCACCATATCGGTCTGCAGCCCCTGTTTATAGGCTTCGTTAAGAATCTTGGCCAAATTAAGCATCTCACTGGTTGACATATTGGTATCAATGGCGCCAACGACTTCCTGGATAATAGACGGAATGCGGGTAATTATAGCCGGGCTAATTACCTCTTTCAGCATCGCTTTCATAAATTTCTGCTGGCGCCCGATACGGCCGATATCTCCCTCTTCATCGCGATACCGCACATACTGAATGGCTGTCGCCCCGTCCATATGCTGCAGCCCCGGTTTCAAGTCAATGTATAACCCGCCGTTATCATCATACGGGTCAGCATAATGCATCCGTTTCTCAACATTAATATCTACTCCGCCGACTGCGTCGATAATTTTCTTAAAACCGGCAAAATTAATCTTTATATAATAATCTATACCGATACCCAGTAAATCCTCAACGGCCTCTTGTGACAATTTATGGCCGCCGTAAGCAAAAGCACTGTTGATTTTATCCCAGCCGTGTCCGGGTATTTTTACCCGTGTGTCGCGCGGAACAGAAAGTAGCGATACAGCATTGGTCTTAGTATCGACAGTAAGGAGAAATAGAGTGTCGGAACGGCCGACATCCTCTTGCCGCTCGTCTACTCCCATAACCAGTATATTCACTTTATTTGAACCGGGCGAAATCAGACCAGCTGCATTCCGTCTGGCCTTCTCCAGCGTGCCGCCGCTAAACCACAGATAACTGGCAGTCGCTACCAGGGTAAACAGTATCAGCATCAACAGGATCGACCAGACTTTAACACGTTGGCTCCGCTGATTTTCCAACCGCTTCTCCAGTCGCGATGTCATGACTAACCATCCCTTCCCCATTCGAATAGATAAACTCTGATTATATCCCAATCATGAGACTAAACAGACTCCGCCAATCCCTGAAGATGACGGCAAATTCATTTTTTAACAAGCTCATATTAAATAAGCCCCCATTTTGGGGGCTTATTTAAAAGTATAACAAAACCAACTAGGCTTAGTCAAGTTTTTAGACCACAGTATATCCGGCTTCTTCAACTGCTGTCTTAATCTCCTCCAAGTTCGATTTTCCGGGATTGTATTCCACGGTTAATTGATTAGCCGCCAAGTCCACTTCCGCGGCCAGAACGCCCGGAAGCGCCCTTGCTGCCTTCTCCACGGCATTTTTGCAGTGATTGCAGCTCATCCCCTCCACAGTCATCGTTTGCTTGGTTATTTCCGTTCCCTGACAACCGCAAGTCTTACACACGCAAAAAACCTCCTCCTATCTGTATCGGTAACTAATTGGACTTTAACCATAACCTATACACTATTAATATTAAAGTATATTCTTTTTAAGAAAAGAAAAACCTGCCGTACTATTCGGCAGGTTTTTTTCTCCTTCTTATTTAGGAAATTTCTCATTAATAACCTTCCAGACCTCCGGTTGTTCCTGACCCAAACGCCATATGGCTATTCCCGCCGGGTTGTACTTCGCGACAACATCCAGTTTGGCACCGACGCTTTTATCATCTTCGAACCAAACCTCATGGTCATTGTATTTAAAATGAGGCGCCTGGTTGTTATCATCGTACAAGATCTTGACTCCCGCTTTTTTCGCCCGGGTAATCGCATCGGCATAGGTGACGGTTTCGGCATCTCCCGATGGCGGCCAGTCATAGCCGTACACACCAACCCCGACAAGTATTTTTTGGGCCCCGCACTGGTCAATGGCATACTTTACATTTTTTTCATACCAGTCGATAGCGGCGATGGGGCCGGGAGGCGAATTGGAATAATGGTGGTCATACGTCATAATCTGTAAATAGTCAGCAGATTTTGCCAACTCCGGATAGTTATAGGCTCCTGATACATCTTTGGCCACATCGACTTGCGGAAATACCGAAATGATCAAAGTCTTATTAATGGCCTTCATTTTGGGATACAGTTCCGCCATGAACGCCGTCAAATTATCGCGGTGCTTCGGCGGGAGCAATTCAAAATCAATATTGATCCCGTCGTATTTTTTTTCCTGCACCAATTTGACAATATTATCAATAACCTTGCTGCGGGTGGTGGGGTCTCCCAGAATATCATCGGTAGCACCCGACTTGTTGGTTACCAGCGGATATACCTTTAGTCCCAAATTCCTGGCGGTATTATAAACAACCTGACTGTCCTTGGCTTCCAGTGTCCCGTCTTTCGTCGCCCGGTACCAGAACGGCCCTACGGCGGAGATGCTTTTATAATTTGCCTTCATACTGGGAAAGGAGCCGGTCACGTCGGAAGTACCCGGCCAGGGATTCTCATAATAACCGACCACTATGCGGGGATGGGAGAACATGGAACCCGGTGTGCCCGGCAGCGGTTTTGGCGCCGGTTTTTTAGCACAACCGCCGAAAGCCATAAAAACTGCCGCCAAAAAAACAATTAACACCGAAACAGTTATTCCTCTCGAATAGCGCACCTGTGATCATCCTTTCCAATACTAATTTATTTTTTAGTATTGGCCAGTCCGCATTTGTTATGCATTAATGAAAAAGCAAAAAAGCGGAGCAAAATCTGCTCCGCCCGCCAATTACCTGAAATAACCGGCTAAATTAATCTTCGTAACTTTGCGAATAGGCAACTTGCAATACATCATCGGGTAGCTCGTTTTCCCAACGGGCTACCACTACGGTCGCCACACAGTTACCAATCAGGTTGCAGGCCGTACGCGCCATATCCAATATCCGGTCGATACCTAAAATAATGGCGATCCCTTCCACCGGCAGTCCGAACGCAGCGGCGGTCCCGGCAATTACAATCAGTGAAGCGCCAGGCACAGCCGCAATTCCTTTTGTTGACAGCATTAACGTGAGTAACATTAATATCTGTTGCGACAGAGGGAAATGTATACCATATACTTGAGCAATAAATACGACTGCCAACGCACTATACAAAGTGGAACCGTCCAGGTTGAACGTATAACCCGTCGGTAAGACAAACGTCACAATATGTTTGGGGATACCGAATTTCTCCAGCTTCTCCATTGCTACCGGCAAGGCGGCTTCACTGGAGGCCGTAGAAAAAGCAATTAGAATGGGTTCTTTAATTGCCCGCAGCAAATGAAAGAAATTTACCCGGATAATTGCCGAGGCTCCCATCAATACACATAAAACAAACACAACCAAGGCAAAATATAATGACAAAATTAATTTCGCCAGAGGAATCAGCATCCCTAAACCAAACATAGCCACCGTATGGGAAATTAGGGCAAAAACTCCAATTGGAGCTAATCTCATGACATAGTAAGTAAACTTAAACATAATTTCGGCAATACTGGTCGCCAGTTTTACAACCGGTTCCCCTTTGGCCCCCATAGAAGCGGCGGCAACCCCAAAGAAGGTGGAAAAGAAAATAATTTGCAGCATATCGCCCCGGCCGGCCGCATCAATGATGTTGGTCGGCACAATGTTTACCAACATATGAGTCAGTTCAATAGATTTCTTAGCTGCCGCAGCCGCCGCGCTGGCATCAACATGGCCTACCGCGACACCCGCACCAGGCTGAAACACATTAACAACAAACAAGCCGACGATCAGAGCCAGCGTCGTTGCCAGTTCAAACCATAAAATTGCTTTGGCACCCAGACGGCCCAATTTTTTAAAATTACCCGTACCGGCAATGCCCATAATTAATGAACTGAAAATCAATGGTACAACAATCATTTTAATCATACGGATAAACATGTCGCCGATTGGTTTTAATGCTACACCATACTTGGGGAATAAATAACCAAAAATGATACCGAGAATAAGACCGACGAAAATTTGGGTAGTAAGACCCATCCCTTTTTTTGTTTCCGCCATAATAAGCCCCCTTCAATAAATTTGTTACTATGTAACATAAAGAACCCAAAGACTGTACACTCCAAAAGTATATCAGGCTTTATAGAAAAAATCCATACCTATTTAATAAAAACATAAGCCGAAAATTCAGAATTATTATTAACTATTTTACTACTTTTTCGAGAATTAGTAAACTATTTTCTCATTTTTATAAGCTGTTGTTCTGTCCTCCATCACTGTACTTTATTCATGTTTTTTCACATTCAAGTTTACACTTCAATTATATATTTCTGGTTATAATTCCATCTTCTTTGTCAAGTATATATTATATGCAAAAATAATCTGAATCTTGTGTAAAAGGCAGTTTTTCAACGGATACTCTTCGCTATTTTCATTTTTCGGCTTTTTTTGCCGTATATGCTGCTCCAGTTTTTCAGAGAATAAATGATATACTAAAAAAGACAACTAAATAGTTAATACATCAAGGGGGCGTGTGTTATGAAAGATGACCAATCGACCGCTATTACACCACCACTCAACGGCCCTGCCGTTAAAATGCTGGAAGACGCACTGACTAACTCCCCACGAAAAACGATTCACCTTGAGATTAACAATATGTTGTATCAACTTTCCCGGGAAGGACGCTGGTTTAAGTTCTCACTACTTACTAAAAAGAGGACTGTAAAACGGGCCACTTTGTTTGAAACCATCACCGACGTTTACAATCAGGCCGTTCATGGTACATCCTGGCGTATTGCAACCGTTTTGCAATAAGAAAAAACGCTACGGGGTCTTTCGCCTCATGGCTCATAGCGCAAGGCGCAGGAAAAACTTAGCATAACTTAAAAACCCTCAGCGGTTGCTGAGGGTTTTTAAGTTATGCACCGACAAAACTGGTTTTGTATAAAGAGAGAAAATTATGCAGTACTTTAGCTGTCAGACCCCAAATAGTATATTTCCCGTATTGATAAAACAGCAAGGGATAGGTAGTACGGATTTTCCAGTCTTTGGGATAGTCATCCGGCAACAAATCAAAAGGAAAATCATCCTGCGGCTTCGTTGCCATCTGCATATGGGCTACCAGCGGTTCTGCCGCTACCAGCCAATGCAGCGGTACCGTAAAAACAGCCCCTACCTCGTCCTGATTGGGCCGAATCGTCTGCACGTTATCAATATAACCCACAAAGGGGTACAATAAAACGCCGATAGGGCTGACAACATAGTCAAGCGGTCCCAACACCGCAATCTGTTGCCGACAAACCCCCAATTCTTCACAAGTTTCCCGCAAAGCGGCCGCCACCGGCCGGGCGTCGGTCTTCTCAATGCGCCCGCCGGGAAAACAGATTTCTCCCGGCTGACGATGGAGTTTTTCCGACCGGATTTCAAACAACACCGCCGGTTCTTCTCCCTGTATGACTAAAGGTAACAGCACTGCCGATGGCGCAAAATCATATTCACAAAGATTCATCGCCGGCCTGTCGGATAAAAGCTGTTGTATCTGCTGACAAAAATCCCGGTTCATATTATTGATCTCCGCTTTTTCCGGTTAATTCCACTTTCCCTTTCAGTCCCGGAGTAACAATAACTCTTCCATCCGTCATAATCATGATTGCTTCATTACCAGGAAACTGCCGTAATTTTTCCAGACCTTTTTCGGGTCCCAGAACAAATAAGGCCGTACTGAATAGATCGCCGTCGCCCGAATTATTATTCACAATAGTTACACTGGCGACGCCCGACTTTGGTTGCCAGCCTGTATGCGGGTCCAGGATATGGCAATAACGAACCCCGTTATGCATAATATAACGCTGATAATCTCCCGATGTCTCCATCGTATCCCAAGGAGTAAGCGCCATTTTGGCACTTACTCCATTCTCGTTACGCGGATCCTGCACTCCGATGCGCCACGGTTTGCCGTCGGGACGGGTTCCTATAACCCGTACATCCCCGCCGGCATTTACCAGCGCTGATTTAATTCCCTTTTCCTTAAGAATTTCAATGGCTTTGTCCGTCGCATACCCTTTGGCGACAGCGCCCAGGTCAAGCATCATTCCGGCCTTAGGCAGATAAACGGTATTGTTTTTCTCATCAATTTGCACCAACCGGTAATTAACAAGTGGTAAGACAGCCTGAATCTGCGCCTGGCTTGGAACAAAGTCTCCCTTCCGGCCAATACCCCAAAGATCCGTAAGCGGTCCGACCGTAATATCAATTGCGCCGTCAAGCTTATCCGCCATTTCTACCGAGCGTTTAATCATTTGAACAAGATCCGGGTCCACAACCACCTTTTCCTTGCCGGCCATTTGATTAATCTTGCTGACTTGACTGTTGGCATCAAAATTATTAGTGAGAACATGTAATCGCCGGTATTCGTCGAAAGCGGCCTTGACTGCTTCCTCCCGGTTAGGGCCGTAAGCTGTTATTTCAATAATTGTATCCATTAAAAACTGAGTCTCTTTGTATGGCTTGGATGAGTTCATTCCTTTCCACGCCCAGAAGCCGCCTGTCATAACCAATATTAGCAAAACTATAAAAAGTACACTGCGGTTTTGTTTCATATTACCCGTCCTTTTTAATTTCTCACTCCATATTCTACCGCAAAAATCCCGAACATGCAAAAGGGCCCTCCTTTATAATACAAAAAACGCTTATCAAAATGATAAGCGTTTTTGCGAACCGGCAACTTCCTATCCTTCCAGGCCGTTTCCAGCCAAGTACTTTCGGCGTTTGTGGGCTTAACTACTGTGTTCGGTATGGGAACAGGTGGATCCCCACAGCGATCGCCACCGGATTTTTAAGAGGTGAATCTCCCAAAGGGTATATTCCCTCAAAACTTCACAGAAGAAAGATAAGCAAATCATGAAGTCAAGCCCTCGACCGATTAGTACCAGTCAGCTTCATCCCTTACAGGACTTCCACACCTGGCCTATCTACCTTATCATCTCTAAGGGGTCTTACTAGTCTACACTATGAGAGACCTCATCTTAAGGCTGGTTTCACGCTTAGATGCTTTCAGCGTTTATCCGTTCCGGACGTAGCTACCCAGCTGTACCCCTGGCGGGATAACTGGTACACC
>NZ_UPPP01000012.1 GCF_900476375.1 Allolucifera butyrica
GCCTTTATCGCTAAGCCCAGTGTTGTCTTCTGCTCGTCCCATGCATCGACCATTCCCATTAGGAATTTCGGGATTCTACATCTTCAGCTTTCGCTTTCGGCCTACTACCTTTCCTACCTACGCTTAGACCTGGCGTTACCGCTTCAGTCCCAAGGCTGGATACCGGGTGGTTGGCTAGACCTTCCCAGACGGGATTCCCACCCGCTATACTCCGTGCGCTTCTTGGCGCACGGGACGGTTC
>NZ_UPPP01000064.1 GCF_900476375.1 Allolucifera butyrica
AGTAGTTCCTGAAAGTGTAGGAAGTTAGCATCCCGGTACAGCTCGGACTGTTTGAGAGAAATGATTTTAGCCGCGAGCTCGTCACCGAGTGCATGAGCAGGCTTGCAATTCGTGTTCTTGTGAATCAGAACCGCAGGCCCTTCCTGGATAAATCCTTTCTTTAATCTGATTACCTGGCGATTGCTTAAGCCTAGACTAGATGCAGCCTGTGCAAGGGTAAAATCTCCGTCAACAAGCTTTTGCAATATGGTGTACCTGTTTAGTTGTTTTTGGGACAATTGATAATGCACCTCGTTGTTCATAGTGACATTTTATCGCGATAATCTACAAGGTGACATTATCACAAGTTAAACACAATTTTATGGGGTAGACTATTGATAACAGGAAAGAATTTATGTATAATTTAAAAAAGAAATGATTGATTCCTTTTTAAAAGAAGAAGGTGGTAAAATGTCTCCGGATGAAATTACCGGCGAGCTTAAAAAATTGGGTGTAGTTATCTCGAATCGGACCCTTTTTAATTACGAAAGGTGGGGACTTATTCCTAGGGCAGAGCGTGGAGCGCAAAGAGGAGGGAAATGGACAGATTATCCGAGGCATACAATAGTGGAGGCATATGTCGCCTGGGCCTTTCTGCATGGTCAATATGGTGATGAGGGTTTAAGAAAAGTTATGGGCGGGAAGATTCCGAAGCTAAGCCCTAAAGCTGTATCTTCAATACGTGCTCATGCAATTACTTTATTTACTGCTATCAATGAAATCTGTTCAGGAGATAAAACTGATTCTAATAGATATGCAAATGATAGCGATTTCGTTAATAATTTTATGGGTGATAACAATTTAAAAAAGGCGGATGAAATGTCTCAAGATACCGAAGGATTTATAATGTTTGCGGTTAACATATGGAACCGTGAAATAGCTGAAGTAAGAAAAAAAGTAATGTCGCCAGTTTAAGCTGGCGAAAAAATTTAGTTTAAAACGGAAATTATAATTTCTTTTTTAATGGGAGAGAGGCTAACATGGCAAACACAAAAAAGCTTTATGATTTAAGTGAAGTATTAAGTATTATTCCTATGAGCAAGGCCGGTATTTATAAGGCCTGCTCAGAAGGTAAAATTCCGTCTGTAAAAGTCGGCCGCCGGGTATTTATTCCGTCCTGGTATATCGAAAAAATCCTAAATGAACCAGGCGCGTAAAAACAGAAAACCCGCCGATTAGCGGGTTAAAGCAGGTGAATCACATTTGACTCTATTTATTGTACCAGGAAAAGTGGAAATTGAACAATTAAAATCAATTCCCATAGTGGATATTTGGAACAAGTACGGTGGCGGGGACCTAAAGCGCAGAGGAAAAGAATGGGCCGGGCGTTGCACACGGCATGGAAATGACAGTAATCCAAGTCTAATGCTGAATCCAGAGAAAAATAACTTTTACTGTCATGGATGTAAAGAAGGCGGAGACGGGATAAAACTCGGATGTTGGCTGTTAAATTGTGATTTTAAAAAAACAATAACGCAGTTAACTGCCGATTTTAATATTACCTTACCGGCTAGTAAGACGGCAAAAAAGGAAATTGCCGCTACCTATGACTACCAGGATGCAGACGGTAACTTAATTTATCAGGCCGTTCGAATGATCCCCAAAGACTTTAGGCAGCGACAGCCCGATGGGAAAGGGGGGGGGATTTGGAACCTAATTGGTATTACTCGTCTCCCCTACAAATTGCCGGAACTATTGGCCGCGATCGGGCGGGAAGACATGATTTATATCGTTGAGGGAGAAAAAGACGCGAATAACTTGAACACTTTGGGTTTTGCAACAACCTGCAACAGTGAGGGTGCCGGCAAATGGACGGAAGCGCATTCGAAATATTTTCCGGCCGGAACGGAGGTAGCGATTCTGCCGGACCATGACAAGCCGGGCCGGCAACATGCTACCGCGGTAGCCAATCAATTAACCGCACAAGGGTGCCTGGTTAAAGTGGCTGAATTACCGGGTTTGGCTAAGCTTCGAACCAAGAAGGGGACCGGTTCGGAGAACGGCGCTGACATTTCAGATTGGCTGAAGGCGGGGCATGACAAAGACGAACTTGTCCAGTTGGTATCTAACACAGAGTATTGGGAGCCTGCCGAGGAAGAGGCCGAATTAGATCCGGAACAGGATTTAGGCGCTCTTTTAGATGGGTTAGAAACTTCGCCGGAAAAAGACCGGCTTAAATATTTTAAAAAGATGGTACTGCCTATGCTTGCGGATACAGACCCGGTGGAACGGGCGCAGGCCAGCAAACGGGTTGCAAAAGCCTTAGATGTATCCATGCAGGTCATTAATCAAGAAATACGTCAATGGACCGGTGAAAGCCGGGACGAAAAGAGTCAGGCGGACATTCTGACCGAGATTGCCTTATCTAATGTACTTTTCCATGATGATTTAAAGGAACCCTATACTTTAGTTGAGTTTGAGGACCATAACTGCATTATCAAAATTGGACAAGGCAAAGACTACGTCCGCTATATTGCCGGGGAGTATTACCGGCAAATCGGCAATTCGCCTTGTAATGAGGCAATCCGTCAGGCCGTCAATGTGGCTGAAGCCAAAGCCATTTTTGAGGGTCCGGAATATAAGCTGGAACTTAGGGTAACTAGTCATGACGGGGCCTTTTGGTACGACTTGGGTGACGAGCGGAACCGGGCTATTCAGATCACACCGGGCGGCTGGCAAGTAATTGACCGGCCACCAATCCTATTTCGGCGGCGTAATAACCAGGCGGCCCAGATTGAGCCGCAGCAAGGAGCGGGGAATGTTTGGCGGCTGGCCGATTTCGTCAACCTGGATGAAAGCAGCTTAAAGCTTTTGCTCGTTTATTTGGTAACTTCCTTAGTGCCGGGGATTCCTCACGTGATTCCCGTATTTCACGGCGAAAAGGGTGCGGCCAAAAGCACTACCATGCAATTTATACGGCGGATCCTAGACCCGGCGAAACGGGAACTGTTTGCCTTGCCCAGAGATCAAAACGAGCTGGCCCTTCACCTGTACGGTAATTATATGCCGTGCTATGACAATCTATCCGGCTTATCGCAAATGCAATCGGACATGCTCTGCGGCGCAGCCACGGGCGGCGGGATCAGCAAACGGACCTTATACTCGAATGATGAGGATACCATTTTGAAGTTCTTTTGCTGCCCGGTTCTAAACGGTATAAACGTAGTAGCGAATGCAACGGACTTATTAGACCGGTGCCTGATCTTTGAATTACAACGAATTGCCGAAGAGGACCGCCGGGAAGTTACAGCGGTGTTCCGGGAATTTGAAGCAGCACGCCCCATTATTTTTGCCGGCCTATTAGACACTTTGAGCGCGGCAATGCAATTATATCCAACCATTCAACTAAAACGCTTACCCCGTATGGCCGACTTTGCTAAATGGGGCTATGTCATTGCAGAGGTCCTAGGCATCGGGGGTGAAACCTTCATGAGCCTATACCGGCAGAACATGGACCGGATTAACGCGACAGCCATTGACGAAAATGTCGTAGCCAGCGCTATTGTCGCTCTCATGAGCGAACAGACGGAACTAGATTGCACCATGGCGGAACTGTTGGACAAGCTCAACGAAGTTGCGGAAGAAGTTAGGATTGATACGAAGTCCCGATATTGGCCCAAGCAGCCGAATGCTTTATCTAATCAGATTACGCAAATTAAATCCAATCTTTTAGATGTCGGGATTGAATGCAATAAATACCGGATGAGTGGCAACAAGGGAGGCATACGACGCGTCAACTTAGTAAAGATAGAAAATCCATCGTTACCATCGTCACGTCGTCACGAATACAGCAATGACGCGGGTTCTAGCAGTGACGATCCTTTCGAGGGTTTTACTAAGTACGAAAGTGACATGCCTGGTGCCAAGAAATTATTGAATTTTAGGGGGAGTAGGAGTGCAGATTGATGTCATAATAAGAGCCGTAAAAGAGGCCGGAGGAATTGGGTGAGGGGTGATAAACTGCAGCTTGAAGCCGCCCGGGGAGCTATTAACTTGGAAATCAAAGAGGCGATACGAATGTATAAAGCAGAGGTTATGCGCGCGTTATCACCGCCGGATTGGGAGGACTTTGTTTATGGTGCTGACAGGAAGCCGGTTCAATTTAGAATGAAGCATACCGACCTGATATATGAAGTTAGGCCAATGGATGAAGCTTGCCGGGAGGCTGGATACTGCCAGTATGGTTCGATGCCGGGCGGGTGGTGCGAGTATTATCCTGTGATGAAAACGGGGAGAAAACCGGATATTGTAGAAGTCGCAATCCGGTAAGTTAGGCGGGAATACCGAAATAAATGTGCCCTGAAAGTTTATCGATGGTTGAGAAGGGCCAGGTAAATTAGCTTGGCTGAATGGTAATGCAGTATAACTTTGTAAGGTACAGAGTACTTTTTCAGGAGTATACACTAGGAAAGAAACTAAGTACCAATCGGAGCATTCCATAGGCTAATTAGGTGCAGGGCTTGGATGAAGAGATTATAAAGAGGCAATTGCGAAATATATCAGAGAGTAATTGCAAGATGATATCGTTGCCGACCAGCTATATTTCAAAAAATTGATAGACCCGTTTACGGGTGAACCAGTAAAAAGTCACAAAATTAGCCCCCCTTAGGGCTGACTGAAGCGGTTATGCGATTGGTAGATTTTTCGGTGTCTTGAGACTCAGCCAGGAGCATGCACTTTCAAGGCTTAATCAAGCCCCCATTTTACGGGTAGTGCCGATACTTTGAAAAGAATACATTGTTGAATTTGTTGATATGTTTCCTCATATGCACCACATTGAGTCGGTAGTTTGGCTGCGAAGAAAACACAACCAATGAGGCCTTGCAGAGTAAGGTTTTAAGGCATGTTGGAAGTAATTGTATATGTTTCCCAAGACATAGTTAGAAAACAAAATAAGGAGTATACACGATATCGACGCGGTAGTCCCCGTATATGGTAGAGAGAGTATTAACGCTATTTAGGCGTGGTTAGTAGTACCGGACTATGCCTGTTCAAGAAACTCCCGGCAAATTTCGTCAGATACTTAATTTGTCGGATGGATACAAGCAGTACTCCAGACAGTTTAAACAAAAAACGACGAGGCCGTCCGCGCCTAAGTACGAGGACAGCGAAAGCCGGGAAGGTTATCCCGGCTTTCGCTGTGTGGTTGGCTGCTGGCTGTGGAGATGATCAGGCTGTTTGCCGGCCGATTTATAAGGTCAGCAGCAGCTCATCCTTAATGTCGGCGGCGCTCCAGGCGATAACGGAAAAGTAGCCCTTGGCATGCTGATCGACCTTGTTAATCCATTCAATTTCATGGCTGGCCTTGGCTGCCAACAGGCGGTTGGTGGTGCCGGTGCGGTACAGGGAGGCATTGATAACCCACCATTTGGCGGCAATGCCCGCCCGCACTAAATCTTCTTCCAGGCGCAGCGCTTCATAGACCGGCGTGGCTTCCGCCAGGGTAATGATAATGACCTCGGTTTCGGCGGCATTGCGCAACCGGGGCAGTAACTTTTTTACCTCTTCGGGGACATCACCGTGGGTACGCTCAATTTCCTTGTGATAGCTCTGGGTGGAATCCAAGAGCAGCAGGGTGTGTCCGGTTGGGGCGGTATCGATGACCACGACTTCATCTTCCGCCTTTTCTACAATCTGGGCAAACGCCCGGAATACGGCAATCTCCTGGGTGCAGGGGGAGCGCAAATCTTCCTCCATATAGGCAACGTCTTCCTCGGACATGGTTTCACGGGCTTTGGCCAGGACCTCATCCTGGTACTTTTTGAGTTCGGCCTGTTCATCAATGCGGCTGGTAGTGATGTTTGCGGCTTTGCTGATGACGAATTGCAGATGGGCAGCCGGGTCAGTGGTAGTCAGGTGCACCTTTTTGCCTCTGGCAGCCAATCCTAAAGCAATAGCCGCCGCAATGGTGGTTTTGCCGACGCCGCCTTTGCCCATAGTAAAGATGACCTTTTTGTTGGAGCGGTAGAGGTCGTCGATGACGTCGCTGAGTTTCGGAATGGTCTGGGCCTGGATTTGTTCATCGCGAAGAGTGGCATGGTCCTGCGTAAGAAAGGCCCGGACATTGTCGATGCCGGTGATGTTGTAGGCCCGGAGCGGAATCTGATAGGTGGTCAAGCCCGCTAACGCCGGCGGCATAGCGGCCAGCGCCTGTTGTTGCTTGTGGAACAGGCTTTCAGAAATGCTGTCGTCATAGGCGGCCAGTACGCCGTTGATGACCAGGGTCTGGTTGGTAACGCCGAGATCGGCCAGCTCCTGCGCGGCCCGCGCCGCTTCCTTAAGCGGTGCCGCTTCGGGCCGGGACACCAGGATGAGGGTGGTCTGGTGGCCATCGGCCAGTGTTTCTACCGCCTGCTTATACATGGCCTTTTTACTTTCCAGGCCGGCAAGCTGGCCTAGGCAGGACGCGCCGTGGGTGCTTTCGCTGATGAAATTGCTCCAGGCCGAGGGGAGTTGCAGCATGCGCAGGGTATGTCCGGTCGGCGCGGTGTCAAACAGGATGTGGTCGTATTGCTGCTGCAAGGTTTCATCGGTGATGAAGCGGGAAAATTCATTGAAGGCGGCAATTTCCACCGTGCAGGAGCCGGAAAGCTGCTCGGCCATATGCTGTAGCACGGCGGCGGGCAGTTTGCCCTGATAAGGGGCCAGGACGCTCTCCCGGTATTCGACGGCCGCCCGGATGGGGTCCAGGTTGACCACGACCAGGCCGGGCACTGCCGGGATAGGCACGCCCTGGCCGGTCAGTTCGGTATTAAATACGTCCTGCAGGTTGGAGGCGGGGTCGGTGCTAATGAGCAGCACCTGTTTGCCGCTGTCGGCCAAAGTGACGGCGGTGGCGCAGGCCGTTGAAGTCTTGCCGACGCCGCCTTTGCCGGTATAGAACAGATACTTGGTCAGCGGGATTTTTTGAGGATTAAACAGTTCCATTGGTCTTTACCTCCGTTGGCTTCACAAGGTGTACCGCGTTGATTCGCGGCAGGTGGTGCGGGGTCAGCAGCATTTGCCGCCGGAGCAGCCGCAGCCGCCTTCGTTTTCCGGTTTGTCTTTCGGTGTGCAGGATGTTTCTCCCAGTAGATTTGCTGGAATTTGGAGAAGTTTGATAAAGTCCTCATTGGTCGGATAGCGGCCGGTGATCACAATTTCGCCGTCGACAACGGTGACGGGCAGTTGCTCGACACCTTGGGTGTTAATAAACTGATTGACGGCCTGATTATTGACAAATTCCATGGGGGCGTCGGTCAGATTAAAGCGGTCGATTGCGATACCATTTTTCTTTAAGGAATTGAGCACGGCGGAAATCCGAAGCAGTTCGGGGTCCACGCTGACACCACATAAGCCGGTGGGGCAGCACATGGCCGGTTCAAAGATTTGCATTTTTTTCATATACCCATCGCTCCATTTCGTTGATTATTTTTTATTTAACAAACAAGTGGGTAACCGTAGGAAAAAGCGCCTATTTCCTTTTAGTATAGCCGCATTATAGAACCTTTTGCAGGCAGGCGCTGCTGGCCGGGCAGGTTGTGGCCAGCGCCGAGGCTGTTAGCAGGCTGGCCGGAATGTCGCTGCGGCTGATGGGGGTAAAACCCCAGCGGGCGACAAATTGTTCGGCGGTGTTGGTCAAGAGATAGGCGGTGATGGCTCCGACCTGGCAGGCCTGGTCAAGCGCCTGGTTAAACAATGCGCTGCCCAGGCCCCGTTTGCGCTGGTCGCCGGCAACCGCCAGCGAGCGCAACAGGGCGGCCCTGCCGGCCAGTTCCAGACCAATGACGCCGATGACGCCGCCCGCATCGGCCACAACGAAGGTAGACAAGTGATCGGCCACACCGGCAGTGGGGAGGCCATTCGCGACTAACAGATTTTCGATGGCAGACAGATCGGCCGGTTTGGCCGCGCGCAAGATATAGTCGGTGCCGGGGGTTAGCAGGGCGGCCGGTTTCTTGGCCCGGATAAAGGCGCTGATGAGCGCTCCGTTTAAGGCTTGCCGCTCTGCCGCTGTAAGATCGGGCAGGAACTGGGCTCCCCGTTCATCGGTAAAATCATAGGTGCGGGTGGTGACTATCTCCAGATCGGTAAAGCCGGCGGCAGTTAGTTTGTGGCGATAGTCTTCCGCTTCCAGCGCCCCGGCGACGCAGCCCGACCAGGCGGCTAGATTTTGCTGGATGCTGAGCGGCAGCGGCCGCACCAGCACGATGTCGGATACCGCCAGCCGGCCGCCCGGTTTCAGCACCCGGCAGGCTTCACTGAGTACCTGGTCTTTGTCGCCGGAGAGATTGATGACGCAGTTGGAGACAATGACATCAACGGCATTGTCCGGCAGGGGAATGGCTTCAATATGGCCTTTGATAAATTCGGCGTTGGTTATACCGGCCCGACTTTGATTGTCCCTGGCCGCCGCCAGCATTTCGTCGGTCATGTCGAGGCCGTAGGCTTTGCCGGAGGGGCCGACCCGTTTGGCGGAGAGCAGCACATCCAGGCCCGCGCCGCTGCCTAGGTCGAGCACCGTTTCCCCGGCGTGGAGTGTCGCCAGCGCGGTAGGGTTGCCGCAGCCGAAGGAGGACGCCACCAAGTCCTCGGGCAGTCCGTCCAGTTCGCCGGTTTGGTAGAGGTTGCCGGTCACCGGATTGCAGCATCGGTCACCGCCGCAGCAGCCTTGAGCCTTAGTAATGGCAACCGCGTATTTTTTCCGTACTTGCTCACGAATTTTTTCCATCGATTTGCCTCCTTATGTTATTTCTCTGGTTAGCACCAACGGCCGTCGGGAATGGCCGCCAGCAGAAGCTCCAGACTTTCCAGGACCTGGCTGCGTTTGTCAGCCGGCAAGGCGTGAAAGAGCGTTTCGTAGAACTGGGTCATGCTGGCCTCAATTTGTTGGAACAACTGCTGGCCCTGGTCGGTCAGCGCAATGGTGACGGTCCGGCGGTTGTCCGGGTCGGTTGTGCGGCTGACCAGTCCGCTATTTACCAGGATTTCAATATTGCGGCTCATGGTGCTTTTGTCTACACCCAAGCGGTCGGACAGAGTATTGAGCGACGCCGTACCGGTCCAGCCGATTTCCGTTAGGAGGTGGCACTGGGTGAGGGTAATGCCGCAGCAGCTTGCTTCGCCCTTGGTCATAAGCTCCATCTTGCGGGCTAAGAGCCGCATATCGTGGCGCAGGGTTTGAATGTGTGTCGTGTCGTTCATAATGAGTTCACCTCCTCGCTTATATTGTGTGATGCAATGGTTGTATTATGCAATATAAAAATTTTGTCCGGGAGAAAATTTTTTTGCGTAGCGATAACGGAGCGGGGACGCGCCGTTGGAAATGTCGGGCGATCATTGCCCCGGCACGGCAGGCAAGAACGGCGGCCGGGGCGGAGGATGAGGGGCAGACCGTTATCAGCCGAGGCAGTCTCTCAAGGAGGAGAGGCTGTGCCGTCCATCTGCTAGTTGCCGGCCCGGCAACTAGCAGATGGACGGCCATCGGGAGCGGTGTTGACGTACCTGTAGCGGATCCACGGCGATTACTGGTCACGGGTTGCCGTCCTCAATTGGCGGGTGTGACTGAGGAGTGGATGGGAGCCATACCCACCTATTTTTTTATGACAAAATTCTTGTAATAAAAGGGCCGAAAAAAGTGGAAGGCGTTGCTTGACATATATGAGTAAATTTGCATATAATCATGTTATAAGATCAGGGACGCAATCAAAAGTGTGTGAGGTGACCGCAATGTTTGTAGTTGAAATCGTGAAGGCTTTAGGTGATGTGACCCGGCTGCGAATTTTGAACCTGCTCAAGCAGGAAACGCTGTGCGTCTGTGATTTGGAAGAGGTGTTGAAAATCAGCCAGTCCAATGCCTCGCGGCATCTGGCCAAACTTCGCTATGCCGGCCTGATTACCGGGGAAAAACGGGCCCAGTGGGTGTATTACCGGGTGGATGAAGCCAGCATGGAGCGGTATCCCTTTGTGCGGGAACTCTTAACCGGGGAACTGGCGAAAGAACCGGCCTGCCAAAAGGATGAGGCCCGGCTGAAAAAATACCGGGATTTGGGCGGCAGTTGCGAGCGGACGGTGCGCATTCCGGACGAGTAAAAATTTTTAAGGTGTATATGATTAAATTGGAATGTGAGCATATAATGAAAAGGGGTTATGACCCAGGGAGGGGGGACCATGACATAGGAACAGGCGGCGAAGCGAGCACTGTTGCTGCTTTCCATTTTATCGGTTTGATCAAAATATTCGACATTTAGGAGGAGTTTGTATGGCGGCGGAAAAGCGCCTGGATTTTTTTGAACGGTATTTAAGTGTATGGGTGGCCTTATGCATTGTCATTGGTATCGGCTTTGGCAAACTATTCCCTGGTGTGGTTGAGGTATTGAGCAAGCTGGAGGTCAGCCATGTCAATCTGCCCATTGCCGTACTAGTATGGCTGATGATTTACCCGATGATGCTGAAAATTGATTTTTCCGCGATTGCAAAAGTCGGCGACAAGCCCAAGGGGCTCTTAATCACCTTGTTCGTCAATTGGGTAGTAAAGCCGTTTAGTATGGCGTTTCTTGGCTGGCTGTTCTTTAAGCAAGTTTTTATCGGCCTGATTGGGGCCGATATGGCCAATCAATATATGGCCGGCGTTATTATTCTGGCGGCTGCCCCCTGCACGGCCATGGTGTTTGTGTGGAGCTATTTGACCGACGGCGACCCGGCTTACACACTGGTACAGGTGGCTATTAATGATCTAATTATGCTGGTGCTGTTTGCGCCTATTGTCATGTTTTTGCTGGGAGTTTCCAATATCGTTGTGCCCAAAGACGTGCTGTTCATGTCGGTACTCTTATATATTGTCATTCCGCTGGCAGCGGGTTATCTGACCCGGCGGGGGCTCATTTCCTCCCATGGCGAGGAGTGGTTCAACACCAAATTCCTGGCCCCGTTAAAGCCGGTAACCATTATCGCCCTGTTGGCGACACTCATCATTATCTTTGCCTTCCAGGGGGAAGTGATTACGAGTAACTGGTTCAGCATTGTACTCATTGCCATTCCCATCCTGATTCAGGTCTACTTTAATTCGACGCTGGCCTATAGTCTGGCCAAGTATTTCAAAGTTCCCCACAATATTGCCGCGCCGGGGGCGCTGATCGGCGCCAGCAACTTTTTTGAGTTGGCGGTAGCGGTGGCGATATCTCTGTTCGGCCTGCAGTCCGGGGCGACGCTGGCCACGGTGGTGGGCGTCCTGGTGGAGGTGCCGGTTATGTTGTCGGTATGCAGCTTCTGCAACCGGACCAGGCACTGGTTTTCAGACCAGAAAGTGAAGGAGAACGGCTAAAGCAGAGCGGTAAACAGGCAGGGAGTGGAGCAGTATGGCAGATGCGGGGTAACACGTTGGCATGTTTCTTTTGTCCTGGTTATTCTGGTTTTCCGGTTATGTATCTGTTTAGTACTTCTTTTCAAAGAAATAGAGAACCGTGATGGCAATCAGGAAAAAATAGTGGCCGCTGGGAAAGGCGCGTTGTTTTGCGCTGCGGCAGCGGCCGCTATCCGGTTGATACTCCGGGTTATACACCAGCCTGTGTAGGACTCTGGCCGCAGTAACGGGTTCATCTTTTGCGTGCACATCGATACCCCAAAGCCTTACGGGAAGTTTGGCAATGCTAGGAGGGAATCGTTTCCATGAATGAAATGGATGAGTTTTTTGTATACTTGCAGACCGGTATTGCGAATTTGTATCATTATGCGAGTCGGGCCGAAGAACTCTGTACTGATGAACAGGCAAATTTCCATGAACGTATAGTGAGGAATGACGCTTGGCGGAAACTGGAGAATGCGATTGAGGATTTGGAAAACCTGGCCCATAAGATGATGAGTCACAGGGTGGCCGGGAGCGACACTGGCCACAGTGGTAGGTGATCTGCATTCGATTTATCTATGTCAAGAATAAACAAGCGCTTGGTCCGGTTGCCAAAGCTACACACCGGCAATCCAGCCAGTACCTCACCCAGGATTAGGGAGAGAATTGTCATTGCGGTTTGTTCCAAGTGGTGTCGTCACAGTGAGTGGATTAAAAAGAAGATGGATGCTGTTGTTTACAAAAATTTAATTACATGATAACATCCGCTGGCTATATTTGGCCTACAATTATATTAGGAAAATTATAAGTGTATGGAATTCATGAAAAGGGAGATGGGGTATATGCGCAAAGACAAATTATTGATTCTTTGTACCCAGAACAGCGCCCGCAGCCAAATGGCCGAAGCCTTTTTTGAAAAATATGGTGGCGATATTCTGGAAGCGTACAGTGCCGGGTTGGAACCTACGGCAGTCAATCCGTATGCTGTCCGGGTGATGCAGGAAGTCGGCATCAATCTGAGTGGCAAGCGGTCGAAAAGTTTCCGCGAATTCTTGGGCCGTATGCAGTTCGGCTATGTGATCGGTGTTTGTAAAAAAGTAGAGAAGCAGTGCCCTTCGATTTTCCCTGGGGGACGCAATTGCTTGTCGTGGCCCTTTGAAGATCCGGCAGCCTATGAGGGTACGGATGAAGAAAAGCTGGCGAAATTCAGGGAAGTTAGAGATCAAATTGACGAAAAGGTGCGGATGTGGGTGGATGATTTCCGCCACGGCCGGGTCGATTGTCAGCTTTGCCGCGAACGTAAAGAATAATTATTTGGAGGATCGTTATGGCAGTGTCAGAACTTACGCAAGAGAATTTTTCCGAAGAAATAGCAAAATCCGGCGTGGCGGTTATTGAATTTTATTCCGAAACCTGCAGTGTCTGCAAACTGCTGTTGCCGGTGTTAGAAGAGCTGGCTGGCAAACACCGGCAAGTGCGGTTTTATAAAATCAATGCTCAGCAGGCGCGGCAATTGTGTCTCACGTACCGGGTATTGAGTTTGCCGACGACGTTGTTCTTAAAGAGTGGCAATCTTGTTGAAAAGGCTACCGGATTTAAAAATGTGACAGAGATGGACGCCCTGATTAGCAAGGCATAATTGACATGCGGAGGGGAGGGATGGAAACCATGGAGGCAGAACCGTCCGGCGATTTATTACATTTGCTCAAAAGTAATGTGGAATCTACCTTGAATTGCTGTATGGATATGGGAACCAACGCGCATGAAACCGAGCTGAAAGCTGCGGAAGGATTGAAAGTGGTTACCGGGTTATCCGACAGCACCAAGCAGTATCAGGAAAGCTTTCATGAGGTTAGCACACTGGTGGGCGTGCTGCAGCAAACGACGCTTCATATCGGCAAAGTGACAAAAACCATCAGTTATATTGCTCAGCAGACCAATTTACTGTCGCTCAATGCCGCGATTGAAGCAGCCAGAGCCGGGGAGGCAGGTCGTGGGTTTGGGGTAGTAGCGCAGGAAATTCGTAAGCTGGCGGAAGGTGTGGCGTCATCTTCGAAAAATATTACCGAAACCATCCAGCAGGTCATGAAAGACTCGGCGGTCATTCAAGAAAAAATGGAAGTTTTAAATCAGCAATTTGATCAACAGTCCCGGGAAGTGGATTTGACCGGTGAGGCATTCCAAAGATTCTGGACGGTATCCAGATATTAAGCAATAATATTGAAAATGTCAGCGGTTCGATCATGGATATTGAAATTATCGTTAATCAAAATATGGATAAATCGGCGTAGTCAATGCAGAACGACTTGCTATAAGGGAGGATATAACAGATGAAATTTGCGGCAATTGGCGACATTCACAGTAATGTGGAAGCTTTACAGGCCGTGTTACAGGATATTGACAGCAGACAGGTGGATTTTATTGTGTCTACCGGTGATCTGGTTGGGTATTTTCCGTACCCGAATGAAGTCATCGACCTTCTGCGAAAGCGGCATATCTTATCCATTCAGGGTAACTATGATTATGCTATCGGTAACAATGAGGCCGTATGCGGCTGTGATTATACTGATGACAAGCAGTTGGAACTGGCAGGGTTATCTATGCTGTATACCAATAGCGTCATTACTGAGGAAAACCGGCAGTACCTGAAAAATCTGCCCCAGTTCGTCACGCTGACAATAGACGGGATGAGGGCGCTGGTGGTGCATGGCAGCCCCCGGCAGACGAATGAATATCTGCTTGAAGATTCTCCCGCAACAGCAGAAGTAGCAGCGCAGCTGAACGAAAATATTCTGATTTGCGGGCATACCCATAAACCCTATTATAAGACCGTGCAGGGCAAGCATATGATCAATGCTGGTTCTGCCGGCAAACCGAAGCACGGCAACCCCAACGCGACATACGTGATCGTTACCGTTCAGGACAAGCAGGTACAGGTCGATATTGTGGAAGTGCCCTACGATTATGAAAAAGTGGCTCAAGCCGTGGAGGTTGATGAATTGCTGCCCAATGAATTTGCCGGCCTTTTGCGTAACGGGTAAGCGATAAAGCGCATGCAGTGCTCCACTGGTCACTATAGCGTGATGAACTGCCGATGGACTGATTCCGCA
The DNA here is from genome assembly GCF_900476375.1 of Allolucifera butyrica. Classification (GTDB taxonomy): domain Bacteria; phylum Bacillota; class Negativicutes; order Sporomusales; family UPPP01; genus Lucifera; species Lucifera butyrica. The sequence goes on from NZ_UPPP01000064.1 coordinate 14,473, forward strand.
GAGAAGAAACGGGCTTCGGGTGGATACTTTTGTTTGCGCTCAAGGCTGGGGGCGCGATGCTTACCGGGAGGAATCAATATGGCCGATGATAAAATGGAATTTGAGCAAATGTATACATCCTTCCGGCCAACGATCTATCGTTATCTGACACGGTTGGTCGGCATGCAGGAGGCGGAAGACCTGACCCAGGAAGTTTTTATCAAGGTTGAGAAAGCGCTACCGACCTTTCGCCAGGAGGCTCAGCTGTCTACCTGGCTGTATCGCATTGCGACCCATGTAGCGATTGACCGGATGCGCCAGCCGTCTTTCCGGCGGGAACTGACCAGCGAGCAGGCAGCCGGCACGGCGGCGGAACCGACTGGGACAAAGGCCGGTGTAGCGGCTGACACCTGTTCATTGGAGGAACAGGTCGGGCACCGGGAGACCAGCACGGTATCCGCGCGGTGATCGACACGCTGCCGGAAACGTACCGGCTGGCCGTAATACTCAGTGATTTGGAAGGACTGAAAAATAAAGAAATTGCCGCCATCCTGGATATCAGCCTGGATGTGGTGAAGGTGCGGCTGCATCGTGGGCGGGCGCAGTTGAAAAAGGAACTCCTGCAGTATTGTCATTTTTACTGGGATGAGCGCAACGAACTGACCTGTGACCCCAAAGGCCCGCTGAAAAAATAAATAGATTGGCGGGCAATGGCTTGTATTGCAAAAACACATAATAGTACGGAAAGACCGTTGCGCCGAAAATGGCTGTAACGGTCTTTTTTTACGGTTTCGCTCTGCTTTAAGAAGATAAAATCTTTTTGGTGTATCCTTTTTGTGCTCACCTCCGTCTATAGATATAGAGAGGAGGTGAGGCAGGATGAGTCTGGACAATCGGATGACAGAACTTATTGCCATTGGGGTGTCCGTCGGTGCAAATTGTCAACCTTGTTTAGAGTATCATGTGGCCAAAGCCAGGGAAATTGGGATTAGCGAGCAAGAAATTCAGGAGGCCATTCACGTAGGCCAAACAGTAAGAAAAGGCGCGGCATATAAAATGGACCAACATATTATGGCCTTGCGGGAGAAACCTTCTGCCGGCCCGCAACCAGCAGGCGGTGGCTGCGCGTGTGGTTGTGGCGATTCCTGTTAATGTTTTTAGCTTAGCAGAAAGTGAATTGAGTACTATTGGGGGCTATTCCGGGTTTTTCGTGATTTATGTTTACCATCCGATATTGATATTGTTTTTCCTAAATATGATGTTTCTACTTTGCTGGTTTAAACACCAGAAGGTGTTTATCCTTACTTTATTACATTACAGGCTATACCTTGTGGTCAGAGGACCACAGGGTATTTTTCTTTTACTGTCCGGCTATTCAAGGAAAAGACAAGCGAGTGCTTAGTAAACAGAATTACATTTTCAAGGACTAAATTTCAATATGAGTCGGAACTAAGATTGCTAATATGTAGCATCGCTACCCTCTCGCCCAAGAAAATCGTAAAAAATTAATCAGGTAGGTTGACAAGTAAAGAAATTAGGAATATATTAGTATTAACATATTACAAATTTATAAAGTGATTATATTATGATCGAATTATATATTTAAGATGAGTAAAAATAGTGTAAATCTATGATTTTGCGCGAGCCATTTGGGGAGGAAGCCCACCGATAATTGTTCAATAAATTTGCCCTCTTAAGGCTTCTTAAAATAAAATAGAAGCCTATTTATCCGGTCGAAAGGCCGGATTTTTTTAAGTCCTGAGTGTAGCAGGAAAAATTCGTAAGGAGGCCCGTTATGATTTTTATTGTTCCGAGATTTTGCGGGAGGGATTGTACAGGCTTATTTGAAAATTGATAAAGGGAAAATCCAAGATATAAAAATATATGGTGATTTTTTCCTGAAAAGGGGGTATCACCGGTAGAAGATGCCCTGAAAGGATTAAATTACGATTATGCCGTTTTATATACGGCATTGCAAGACTTTATTATGGATGAGCATATTAAAAACGTCACTTTGGAAAATATGCGGAGGTATTAATTTAAATGGAGGGGAAAGTTTTGACATATATAAAAAAGCCAGACTGGTTAAAGAAGGATTTGAAGAGAGCCGCGGTTTCAGGCCCTGTGAACGCTGTATTGGCGGGATACTCGCTGAATACGGTTTGCAATGAAGCAGGCTGTCCCAACAAAGGGGAATGTTTTAGCCGAGGAACGGCTACATTTCTGATTATGGGTAAAAACTGCACGCGAAATTGCCGCTTTTGCAAGATCACTAAAGCGGCACCGGAAGAGTTAAATCCAAGGGAACCTTTAAATATTGCCAAGGCTATCCAGGAGATGAATTTAAAACATACCGTGATTACCTCGGTAACCAGAGATGATCTTCCCGATGGCGGAGCGGGGCATTTTGCGAATACCATATTTGAGATCAGGAAGCTTTGCCCGGACGTTACGATTGAAGTGCTGATTCCTGATTTTAAGGGGGACTATGAGGCGTTAAAAAAGGTCGTGGACGCTAACCCCGACATTATAAATCACAATGTGGAGACAGTGCCCGGACTTTATAACGCGGTGCGGCCCACGGCTGTATTTGAGCGTTCCCTGGAATTGTTACGAAGAGTTAAAGAAATAAACGGCAACTTATTTACAAAATCCGGGTTCATGGTTGGTCTTGGTGAGAAGGAGGAAGAAGTGATTGCGCTGTTATATGCTTTACGGGGCGTTGGCTGTGACATCGTCACCATCGGACAGTATCTGCAGCCCTCCAGGGAACATTATGAGGTAGTAGCATATATACATCCCGATCAATTTCAAAAATATGAGGAATTTGCCCAAAAGATAGGCTTTCAATACGTAGCAAGCGGGCCACTGGTTAGAAGCTCTTATCATGCCGAGGATGGGTTTAGCTATTTGAAAAAAGTAAAAATTTAATCCGGTGAATTGACAACCAGCGTATTCTGGAATATGATGATATTAAATATATTAGAATTTTATAAAATGTTTATATGATAATTAAACTGTATTTTCGAGGTGAGTAAAAATGGCGCAGGAGTATGAGGTGACGCTGGCCATTTTGGGTGGCGGGCCGGCCGGTTACCTGGCGGCCGTGCGGGCGAAGCAACTGGGAGCGAGTGTCGCCATTATCGAACGGGAAGAGTTCGGCGGTGTCTGTTTAAATCACGGCTGTATTCCCACTAAAGCGTTATTACGGACGACTGAGCTAGCCAGTGTTTGCTGCCGGGGGCAGGAATTCGGTGTCCTAGGACAGCCAGCCACCGTGTCCTGGCCGGCGGGTCACCGGCGGAAGGAGCGGGTGGTCAGGAGCTTGCGGCTGGGCGTGGAACATCTGTTAAAGCACGAGCAAATTCATATTATCCGGGGGCAGGGCAGTATTGTAGATCCACAGCGCATAACGGTTGAGACGGATAACGGCACGGTGACCGTACACTGTCAAAAAATGCTGGTGGCTACCGGGTCCAAGCCGGTGCGGCCCCCAGTTGCCGGTATTCAATTGCCAAGGGTACTTACCAGCGATGAACTGCTGGCACTGGAGGAAATACCGAAGCGACTGGCAATTATCGGCGGCGGGGTAATCGGGTTAGAATTTGCCCAGATGTTTAACAGACTGGGCAGCAAGGTATCCATTATCGAAATGGCTGGGCAGGTGTTGCCGAAGGAAGACAGCGAAATGGCCGGAGAAGTGCTTAAAATTTTAAAACGGCAAGGCATCCAAGTGTATCTGTCCGGTACGGTCACTGAAATTGCTGCCGTCCAGGCGGGAGTAGCAGTCAAATTTCAGTTTCAAGACAAAATTACCTTGACGGAAGCTGACTATGTGTTGCTGGCGACCGGACGAAAACCGGTGGTGCCGCCAGAACTGGCTTCTCTTGGTGCGGCTATTAGTGCGCAAGGTGCATTGATTGTGAATGAACGAATGGAGACTACTATTCCAGGCATTTACGCGGCGGGTGATGTGACTGGCGGCAAGCTGCTGGCGCACAAAGCCTATATGGAAGGCCGCATAGCGGTTGAAAATGCTTTGGGCTTTCCCCGAATTATGAATGAACAGGCAGTTCCCTCCTGTGTTTATATTCAGCCGGAGCTGGCCACCGTCGGGATTAATGAAAGCGAAGCGGCTGTCCAGGGGCGCGAGGTAAGAATAGGACGGTTCTATTTCCGCAACAATGGCCGGGCCTTATGCCTGGGGGAGCGGGAAGGGCTGGTGAAGGTAGTGACCGATAGCAGGACCCACGTTGTCTTAGGCGGGCAGATCGTAGGACCGCAAGCGACCGAGTTGATATCCGAGCTGACCACAGCGGTGTCGCTGGGTCTTAAAGCCGATGTGCTGGCCGATCTTGTACACCCACACCCAACGCTTAGCGAGGCGGTGATGGAAGCTTGCGCCGACGCCGTCGGCCGAGCTATCCATAAAGGATAACAGAAAGTGGAGGTGGGAAGATGTCGGTCAAGTGTTTTTTATGTGGCATTGCTTCGAAAAGAGATAACAGGCTGTGGTGTGAGAAGTATCAGGTGGTTGTAACAGAGGATGACCCGAATAATAAAAACGACTGCCATTATTTTATGGAGGTTGTGATAGAAGACGGTGAGCCACTAAGCGCCCGCCAGCATCTGATGTTAAAAGAAAACGAACTGGCATCGCGCAAGATGCGCGGTACAGTTTAATTTGTGGAGGGGAGACATTATGGGAGAAGAGGAAAAAAAACTACCCGGATTTATCATGTGTGTTTGCACCGGAAAATGTCCCGGGTTTAGCAAAATGGACATCTGGGACTTTATCAATCAGGTGCGGGTAGAACTGCCGGTGGAATACGGGTTTATTCACCCGCAACTGTGTGAGGAGGATGGGGACCGCTTTCTGGCCGACATGCTGCAAGCCAACCGGCCAATGGTCATCGGGGCCTGCGCCAAAAACATGCAAATCAAGATGTTCCGGGACGCCTTCAAAGCGGCAGGTCTTGATGTCAACAAAGATTTGGTGGCTCTTGATATCCGGGATATGACCACCGAGCAGGCCGTCCAAAAGGTATCCGAGGCGTTGGAAGCGATGGAGGGAGAAGCATGAGCGAAGAGACTTTTATGGGTGTGCCCCGGGAAAAAATCGACTGGAAACCCACAATTGATTATGAAAAATGTAACTACTGCATGGAATGTTTCAATTTTTGCCCCCATAATGTTTATGAGAAAAGAGACAATGAAGCGATTAAACTGGTGGTTAAAAATCCTCATAACTGCGTGGTGTTCTGCCGCGCCTGCGGCAAAACCTGCGGTCCCGACGCCTTGTCTTTTCCCAATAAAGTTGAAGTGACGAAAAAGATCAAAGCCATGCGGGAGGGGAAGGAATGACTAAAAAATATGTCGTTTTGCCCTGCAATGGGTTGGATAAATGCGCCGGCCAAATGGCCAGGGAAATTGCTTTGGCCGTTTGCGAGCAAACGGATAGTGAGTTGATTTGCCCGGTACTTTACCGGGTGGCTGACGCCAGGTATGATAAAATTGCTAAGGAAAATCCGCTACTCGTGGTGGATGGCTGCCAAACCCGCTGCGCCAGTAAACTGGCCGCAGAAAAGGGATTAAAAATTTACCGGAAAATTACGGTAACGGAGGAAGCGCAGCGGTATGGTACGCAACTTGCCGGCGCATCATTGCGTCTGGAAGCAGAGGAACTGACTTTATGTACGGAATTGGCCGGCGAACTGGTAAAAGAGGAGGACGCCCCGGAGGATACGATAGCAGCGGCCGCGTATCCGGCGCCGGATGATTACATCATTCATACAAAAGATAAGTTTATCTTCCGGATTCCACCCGCCGGTTTTTATTTTACGGAAAACGACTGTTGGGTGCAGCCGGTTGGCAATAGGGCGCGCATTGGCGTGACCGATTATATGCAGCAAAGTCTGTCCGACATTATGTTTTTCACACCGCCGGTGGTAGGTGCTGATATAGAACAATTTGGCGAAGCCGGGACCCTTGAATCGGGCAAGGCCGTATTCGAACTGGTCTGTCCGGTCAGCGGCAAGGTTATAGCAGTCAATACCGAACTGTTGACTTCGCCGGAATTGATCAATGACAATCCGTATGAAAAAGGCTGGATTGCCGAACTGGAACTGGCCAATTGGACGGAAGAGCAAGACTTTTTGCTGAATGCGGAGGATTATCTAAAAATATTAAAGAAAAAGGTGGAGGAGTTTCATGGCAACAAACGGCAAGGTTAAAGTGATACCCTGTAGCGGCATGGGGAAAGTATACGGCCTGATGGCCCGGGAAGCGGCGCTTTATACTGTAAACCGTCTTTGTCCGGATCAAGCCGCTACGATGTGCTTGGCCTATATTGTTACCGGTGATGCGGAGGCCGAGGCGGGAATTGCCCATCGACCCTGTATTACCATTGACGGCTGCCCTAAAATGTGTGCCGCCAAAAGCGTGTCTGCCATGGGGGGTGACATTCAGGAGGAATTTAAGGTGCTGGACATCATGAAAGAGCACAAGGGAGTCCAGCCGGGTACCGCTACGGCATTGACGGACGAAGGCTGGGCTATTGTGGAAAAAGTTGCCGGACGGCTGGGAAGCCGGGTTCAAGAGATTAGCGGCGAAGGGAGATAGAATGATGGATGCGAAAGAATTGAAAATCGGCGTGGTATCCTGTAGCGGGGAAGACTGTTTGGGTGGGACGGTTTCACGGCTGGCTACGCGGAAAATGATCGATGAATTGCGCCCGGACAATACGGTAACTATCTGCCTGCCCCTATTTTTAGCCGGGGGTCAGGAAGAAAGAATGTTTGCGAAAGAGTTTCCCACCATTGCGGTGGACGGCTGTGACAAGGCTTGCGCCAGGAGAGCCACGGAAAAATACAGCGGCAAGGTGAGCGGCGCTATTTTAGTGTCCGATTTAATTGGCGGTGAGGTTGCCGAAAAAGCAGCTCTGTCAACTCGTGATTTAACGTCTGAGCATCAGTCCATGGTGGATAACGTGGCGGCGGAAATAGTCAGGCAGTTTGATGCAATACTGGACGCTAGCTGTCAAGAGCAGAGTAAGAATACGCCTTCGTCGTGCGGGTGCGGATGCAGTTACAAGTGCTGATAAGAGAATAATTTAAATTCAAAATGGGATAAAAGAAAACTGGCAATAGATGAGTAAAGGCAGACTTTCTGCCTTTACGTCAGCCATATTATTGGATCAAGAGTTAATCCGCTAGTTATTGAATAGCGGTTCATTTTGCGATAATATATAAATATATTCACGAATATAAATGCGTTATGTGCATTAGTAACGGAATGGACGGGTGACAGGGAATAGGCCCTAATGATAAGCAAAAGGAAGATGTAAATCCTAAGCATAATATGTTGACGGACGGTGAAACCTATGCCTACTTTAGAATATCATATTGGTATGTATGCGTTGGCGTGGTTATTTTGGTTTATCCTGTTTTATGCTTTTATCTGCCTTGTGCAAAAGAAGCGGCATCTAAATATTAGTAAGCGAGAGAGCCTGATATTAGCCAATAAGATTGCATTAGCTTGGACGCTGGTTAATGCCGTTATTAGCGTTGTTTTGAAAAATCATATTAGTATGTAGCTATGAACTTAGTACGATGAGGAGATGGTATGAAGCAATGAAAAAGAAAGTATTATTCCTTTGTACGCATAATTCTGCCCGGTCTCAAATGGCGGAGGGACTGCTCCGGGCCAGGTATGGCGACCGGTACGAGTCGTTCAGCGCCGGTACCGAGCCCGGTAAATTGAACCCATATGTGGTGCGAGCGATGGCGGAAATCGGTATCGATATTTCCGGCCACTGGTCTAAAAGCCTGAATGAGTTTTTGCGGGATGAGTTTGATTATGTAGTGACTGTTTGCGATAGCGCCAAGGAAGGGTGCCCCTATTTTCCGGGTGGAAAAAAGCTGCTGCATGAGAGTTTTCCCGACCCGTCGGGTTTCACCGGTACTGATGAAGAAATCATGGCCGGTGTTCGGACTGTCAGAGACCAAATTCAGCAGTGGATTACCGAAACGTTCGGTGTTGGTAAACAATGACTGGATTAGCGGCAATCTTCAAAGCCCTTGGTGATGATACGCGGCTGGAGATTATTAAAATGCTAATTGGCCGCGAAATGTGTGTTTGTGATATTTTGGCTGGCTCCAACAAATCGCAGCCAGCGGTATCACATCATTTAAAAATTTTAAAACAGGCTGGTATAGTCTCTGATACTCGGGAGGGGAAATGGATTTATTACAGTATAAATCCTACGGCGTTTAATACGGTTGAAGAATATTTAAAAAGCATGCAGACGGGCCTGATGAGAAAAGAGCGGTATCGTGATTGTTGAATAAAGAAAGGAGAGTTTGTATGGCAGAGGGAAAGAGGTTGGATTTTTTTGAGCGGTATTTAAGCTTATGGGTGGCGGCGTGTATTGTGATTGGTATCATTTTAGGTAAACTATTTCCGGGAGCGGTAGCCGCATTAAGTCAGATGGAGGTCAGCCACGTCAATCTGCCTATTGCAGTACTCATTTGGCTGATGATTTATCCTATGATGCTCAAGATTGATTTCTCGGCTATTTTGAGAGTCGGTGATAAACCTAAAGGACTTTTCATTACGTTGTTTGTTAATTGGGTGGTAAAGCCGTTTAGTATGGCGTTTCTTGGCTGGCTGTTCTTTAAGCATCTCTTTATTGGTTTGATCGGCACCCAGTTGGCCAACGAATACATTGCCGGCACGATTATCCTCGCGGCTGCGCCTTGCACGGCTATGGTGTTTGTCTGGAGCTACCTGACCGATGGCGACCCGGCCTATACTTTGGTGCAAGTAGCGATTAACGATCTGATTATGCTGTTTTTGTTTGCGCCGATTGTTATGTTCTTATTGGGAGTATCGAATATCGTTGTGCCGAAAGATGTGCTGTTCATGTCGGTTGTATTGTATATCGTTATTCCGCTTGTGGCAGGCTACTTAACGCGGCGGATATTGCTTCATGTCCAAGGGGAAGAATGGTTTAACACCAAATTTTTGGCACCGCTGAAACCGGTGACCATCCTTGCGTTGCTGGCAACTCTCGTGATTATCTTTGCTTTCCAGGGAGAAACGATTACGGGCAATTGGTTTAATATCATCCTGATCGCTATTCCGATTACTATTCAGGTATACTTTAATTCTTCGCTGGCCTATGGTTTGTCTAAATTATTTAAAGTTCCGCACACCATTGCCGCCCCGGGGGCGCTGATTGGGGCCAGCAATTTCTTTGAACTGGCGGTGGCCGTTACCATATCCCTTTTTGGACTTAAGTCCGGGGCGACGCTGGCAACGGTAGTGGGTGTGCTGGTAGAAGTTCCGGTGATGCTGTCGGTATGCAATTTCTGTAACCGCACACGCCATTGGTTTCCGCTGAGTGTTAGAAATAAGGCCTGAGAAAAAATAATATAATAAACAAAGAAGCAGTCCGTAGATTTTTCGGATTGCTTCTTTGTTTTATATCTCACATAAAAAGTGGGAACCAATACTGGTTCCCCAGGTGAATTTTTCGGTTAATTAAATTGTACTATAACTAGTTATGATGGTCAATGTTTGAAGATTGTGAAAATAATAATTTTATTTGTTGGCAGGAATAGAAGATTAAAAGTCGAATAAAATTTATTAGAAAATTCAAAAAGAAATGGATTGAGAAAAAAGAGAAATCCATTTTAAAATCTTAATCGTTTATTAAGATTTTAAATTGGATTTTTTTAGTTGTGAGTAGTATTTTGTGTACTATGGTCCTGGGCCAGAATCATTCAAAGCTTTTCAATCTAGCGGCAATGAAACCCTGGACTTTAGAAATAAGGATGTAAAGGGAGGGATATCGCAATGACAGGGTAGAATAGGAAGGGTTTTTTGGCACAAATAAAAACAAGGAGGGTTTAGTTATGGCAACTCCGTATTTAGGTGAATTTCTTGGCGTAGCGACTCTGATTGTATTTGGTGATGGTGTTGTTGCAAACACGGTATTGAAAAAGTCAAAGGCTGAAAACGCAGGCTGGATTAATATTATTACAGGCTGGATGGTAGGGGTTCTGGCCGGTGTATTTGTAGCTGTTGCCTGTGGAGCGCCACAAGCCGATATTAATCCGGCCGTAACATTTGCTAAACTCTTAAACGGCGTATACTCCACACCGGATGCCATTATGATTATGATATCGCAAGTTGCAGGCGGGTTTGTTGGTGGAGTATTGACCTGGATATTCTTCCGCGGTCACTGGGAGTTAACGGAAGACCAGGGAGCTAAGCTGGCTGTTTTTTGTACCGGTCCGGCTATTCGTAATTATACTCAAAATCTTTTTTGCGAAATCTTAGCGACGTTAATGTTGGTATTTGTAATCTTTGCTATGTTTTCAAAACCAGTGGGAGCAATGATGCCTGGATTCGGGCCATTCATGGTTGCCGTATTGGTCTGGGGATTAGGTGCCAGCTTGGGCGGCACCACTGGATACGCCATGAATCCTGCTCGTGATTTGGGACCGCGCATTGCTCATGCCATTTGCCCAGTTTATGGAAAAGGCTCTTCTGACTGGGCGTATTCTTGGGTTCCTGTGGTTGGTCCGTTGATTGGTGGGGGGATTGCTTTCGCTCTGGCTAAAGGGGTAGGCATACTTTAAAATTTTATTTTATGTAGTGGTTTGATCAACAGTGATAATTAATTGAGACATAATGAAGTCAATCCTGCTCCCATTGTTACATTTGAATGATGGGAGCGGGATTCTTTTATGCCCAATAGTGGCTAGGATGGGGAGGTGACCTATGATGAATTTCTAGTAAAAAATAGGCTTAATCAATGTGCAAGTAATTTTTTTGAACGCCGGAAAAAAGTACCTTGTATTTTATTATATATTAATTTATAATATGATAAAAAACTAATATATTGATGGCAAATACATAGTAAATGAGGAGGGACGTTTATGAACAATCAAGGGCCAAATATGCGTACTCCTGTTCTAGCGGTTGATGGCAAAGTAGTGTGCGCTAGACGCATTCCTAAGGCGGAAAAAGTTGAAGGCTGGATCAAATAATGGATATCAATTTTATTTATCAGGAGTATCAGGAAGACTTGCGCCGCTTTATCATAAAGCGTGTGGCAAATAGGGAAGATATGGAAGATGTATTGCAGGAAGTCTTAATTAAGATACAAAATAATTTAGCCACAATAAAGGATGAAGGCAAGGTGGCGGCATGGATTCGCCGGATAGCCCGCAATCAAATTATAGATTTTTATCGTTCGCGTAGAGCTACGGAGCGGCTTGATGACAACATCCCGGATGTGGCAGACGGAGCAGAGAACCACAATAAAGAAATTTCAATCTGCATACGGAATATAATTGGCAATCTTCCCGCTAAGTATCAAGAAGCAATAAAACTGACTACTTACCAAGGTTTGAGCCAGCAGCAGGTTGCGCAGCGGCTAGGACTATCAACCTCAGGAGCAAAAAGCAGGGTTCAGCGTTCACGGGCTATGATAAAGAAAATGCTTTTGCGGTGCTGTCAATTAGAATTTGATCGGATGGGCAATATTATCGAGTATAGGCAGAAAGGGAAAACGAAATACTGTTAAATTTTTTGTATCCTTTTTATAATGACTCCGTCTTAATAAATAGCAGGGTACAAAAAGACCCTGATAAAACGGAGGTGTAACGATATGAGTAAGGAAGATAAATGCTGCTGCGGCCCGGTAGTAAGTACCGGCTGTTGTACGGAGACCAGTTCAAGTTGCTGTGGATCGCACCCTGACGCCCAAAAGTCCATAGTTATCGATTTTCTCTACATTGACCTAAGTGTCTGCGAGCGCTGTCAAAGAACAGGCTCCACTTTAGATGAGGCCATTGAAGACGTGAAGAAAATACTAGAGGCGGCCGGGTATGATATCAAGGTCAACTATGTCCATGTGCAAACGGAAGAACAGGCCGAGGAACTCGGCTTTATAAGTTCCCCAACCATTCGAATTAGCGGCCGGGATATCCAGATGGACGTTAAAGAAACTCTATGCGAATCATGCGGAGATTTATGCGGAGAAGATATTGATTGCAGGGTCTGGATTTATGAAGGAAAAGAATACACTGTTCCGCCTAAACCGATGATTGTGAATGCGATACTCGGATCTATATATGGGAATAATTCAGCGCAGGACAGCCAGAAGAATAGCAAAACGGAAGTCCCGCCCAATTTAAAAAAAATTTTTTCTAAAGTAAAACGGTAAATGCTTCCGATGCAAACTCGCCGGAGTAATTACCTTTGCCGATCTTCTGCATAAAGGGGAAATAATAGTGCGGTTTTTAGCGCGCCCATGGTCGAAATAACTGGCCATGGGTCTATTTATTCTCGGTTCCTATTTTTGTTCATGGAATAAATATTTTAGCCTACCGGAAAAATTCACTTGTATTTAGCGATATCATATATTATAATATGATAAAAGTCTAATATAAATTTTAGAAGAGAGTCATAAATGAGGAGGGAAATGTTTATGCACAATCACGGACACGATGACCACGGTCACGGCCATACTCACGGCATGCGGCGTGAGGGCAACAAAAAAAGTTTGACCATTGCACTGGTTATTACATTCGGTATCATGATCGCCGAGGCAGTAGGCGGCTGGCTGACCAACAGTCTAGCATTGCTTTCGGATTCGGGACACATGCTCAGTGATGCGGGATCGTTAGCGCTCAGCCTATTGGCAGTATGGTTCGCTGCAAAACCGCCGTCAGTACACAAAAGTTATGGCTATCACCGGTTTGAGATACTGGCGGCGTTGTTTAACGGCCTGGCCTTGTTTGCCATCGCTATCGTGATCATTTGGGAGGCTTACAGCCGGTTTATGGAGCCGCCGGCAGTAGACAGCGGACCCATGATGGTAATTGCCTTTATCGGCTTGGTGGCGAATCTAGTCAGCGCCTGGGTGCTGCTACGGCAGGGGGATGTAAAGGGGAATATCAACCTGCGCAGTGCTTATCTGCATATGATTAGTGATGCGCTTGGCGCGCTCGGGGCCATCCTGGCCGGGTTTTTTATGTATCAATTTGGCTGGTATATTGCTGACCCTATCATTAGTGTAGTAGTCTCCCTGATGATTTTAAAAGGAGCCTGGTCGGTTGTCCGCCAGTCCGTCCACATCTTGATGGAAGGTACGCCGGGCAAGGCCAATGTTGCTGAGATTACCGCTGTTCTTGCCGCAATTGCCGGGGTGGTCAATGTGCACGATATTCATATTTGGACTGTAACTTCCGGTTATGAAGTGTTCAGCTGTCATATACTGGTGCGCAAAGGTGTCAGTTCGTCGGAGATACTTTCCCGGGCGGTACCGCTGATGGAAAAGAGATTTGGTATTAGGCATACGACCATACAGGTAATGGAAAAAGACGCTGAAGTAAGCGGCTGGAGTTGCCGGGGTGGGATGTGTACTTTCTCGGTAGTACAGTAAAAACGATACGAGGATTTGGCAGTATGGTATCGCTAAACGACTGCCAGCAGAAAAAGAAAGGGACACCACCTAGTGTGAGATACTGTTGGCTTGATTTGTGGGAGCTAGTTATTTTTTTAACGGCCCCCTCGCAGAGGGGCTGGGGTTATTGATAATCATAACGATAGTGTTATTTTGTGACATTGGTAACCCGGGTCATTGACCCCAAAATATAAGGAGGTAATACGTATTATGATGCAAGCAAAAGATTATTATGAGGTAGGACTTAAATTTCACGGGCACAAATGTCCGGCCATGCCGCTGGGCCTCAGGGCCGGGGCAGCGGCGATGAACGCTCTTGGCGTGGAGCGCTCTCAGGACAAAGAACTGGTACTGCTCGCCGAGACCGGCAATGACCATGCCGCCGGCTGCTTTGTCGATGGGCTGATGACGGTTACGGGCTGTACGTATGGCAAGAGCAACATCAAGAAAACATACTACGGGAAAATGGCGTTTACGCTCATTGACACCAAGAAACAAAAAGCGGTGCGTGTCCAACTTAAACCGGAGTTTTTTGGCAAGATGCTGCAGTCGCCTTTTGTACAGCAGCGTAAACAAGGCGTGCCGCCGCAAGACGTACCGGCAGCCATTACCGACCCCTTAGTGGAAGGGGTTATGAAGCGGGCGGAGGAGGAATTTTTGGATATCAGCCCGGTATTTGATTATCCGTTTGAAAAGGGCAAAGGCACCTTTGATACCGACTTGTGCGAAGTGTGCGGCGAGCGCGTATTTGTTCATAAGCTGCAAACTGTGAAGGGGAAAAGAGTTTGCCTTCCCTGCGCGGAAAAGCTGTAATAAGTATTTGACAAGGAGGCCGCCGGCAGGGCCGGCGGCCAACGTATAAAGGCGGTGATAAATTATGATGGAAGTATGGGCCGGGCTGGTGACATTTACGGCGACCACGATTCTGACTGTGGCCGGGGTGGGGGCCGCTTTTATTCTGGTTCCGATTTATTTGGCGCTGGGCATTGAACTGCATACAGCCATGAGTACGGCGCTTTTACTCAATGGAATTTCGATGATTTTTGCTTCGATTACCTTTGCCCGGGAAAAGCTGATCCTGTGGCGGCTGGCTTTGCCCATTTTGCTTGCGGCTACGGTGTTGTCGCCGGCAGGAGCTTATGCCAGCCAGTTTGTGCCACGCAATCATCTTTTGCTATTATTTATTGCCTTTCTCCTATTTGCAGCATCTATGATGCTGTTTTATAAACCGGGCGGCAAGAAAAAGGATGAACAAGCAGCTATGTTTATCAGCCGCCATGTTACCACCGATCATAAGGAAGCCGTCAAAGGCATGTGGACCATTGGCGCACCGGTGGGCGGCGTGGCCGGCTTTCTGGGTGGCCTCTTAGGAGTGGGCGGCGGCAATATTATCGTGCCGGCGCTGGTATGGCTGGGCATTCCGGCTAAAAAGGCGTCGGCTACCAGTTCGTTTATCGTGATTTTTTCATCACTGGCTGGGTTCGCCGGACGAGCTTCAATAGGAAACCTGGATGGAGTATTGTTAGCGTATACGGTGGCAGGTTCGATAGGCGGAGCCCTCATAGGTTCCTGGCTGATGAGCAAAAAACTGCAAAACAAACAGGTCAAAGTTATTATCGGTGTATTGCTATATGTGATTGCCGGTAAGATGCTGTTTGATCTGTGGCGCTGAGATAGAGAGTGTGTATACAGAAAAGAAAAAGGAGGTGAAAGGGTATATGCCGCGGCTCCGGCGAATGGTCCGCCCTTTGTCCGCAAACAGGCGAATCTGACCGATGCTAATAGGACGCCTCTTTAATCAAAGTGGCAACTTGACTCAAGAACAGGCTGACCAGCGTATCGCCTGGGTGAAAGAGATGACTGGAAAATGGGTTCGGCCCCAGCATGATAAGCGGTAGTCTTGGCTCCGGCTTTTGTTTCGGCTGGCAACAATAGCAAAATAATCATTAGAAATGAAATAGGCAGATTAACAAAGTAACCTGCCCCTTCCCGAACCGTACAAGCGACTTTCACCGCATACGGCTCTCCATATTCCAAATGAATTATCGTCGTTTTAACTGATTAAGCTGCAACCTATTTGCTTCGACATTGGCAAAACAGGGATCGCATAGCGGTATCTGACGCCGGTTAATCGCAAGCATGACGGTGACAATCGGTGAGTAAGGCTTATCAAGCTTCTTCTTCGGTTTCCTGTGGAACATGCTGACATACCGATGCGGATTAGCGCAAATGTAGCAGGCCTGAGAAAGCGGATTTGCCAAACTGTAAGCAGGTAACTGAAAGGATGTTACTGCCGACTTGATGGTAGAGAAGAAACTTTTCTGCCTTGCAAATGATGTATATAGGGCCATTTTCACCGAACGGGCGTGTCCCTTGGCGTTTTGGTAATTAATCGAGAGTGAATTGCCGTACCGAGCGAACACTTTCTTGAGGCTGATGTCGAACTTACGGGCCAGTGTTTTCGCTATGGAATACTGAATGATGTACTGGATGCGCCAACCTTCGAAGAAATTGCAGCAGCCTCGCTGCTGAGTCAAAAGGCCTCGCAGAACCTGGTTGCCATACTTAATGATGTCTTGTGGAGATTCCCGGAGTAGGCGAGTGACACCAATGGGATAGCCATTTGCCGTACACATGCCGTTATCTCGCAGTTTGTTCAAGATACCCTCCGTATTCATATGGACACGGAGGGCTGAGTCAAAAGGGCGTGTTTGAAATTTATTGTGTTTGCCATAGCCCATGCGGATAACATAGCCAAGAAAATGTATATCATGTTCAGAGGAATGTGTAATTTTGGTTTTCTCATCGCTTAACCGGAGACAGAGTTTGTTTTGGAGAAATTCCTTGATTTCCTGCTTTAGCTCCACCGCATACGCTTTAGGGGCAATGAGACCAATCAGAAAATCGTCAGCATAACGCACATACCGTATCCTGCGGAAATGAGGGTCGTATCTGTCCGTGGACGGGAGTTTATTCATTTCGTTCCGCAACGATTTGACGCTCTTGGCATCGCTGTCCCGACTGATTGCTTTCTTATACTGATATCTAGCCCTAGCATATTCAGGATTTTGTCTGCGATAGTCTCCTGTTGTATCTCGCTCGATAATATGTTCCATAAAGCGGTCCAGTTTATCGAGGTAGATGTTACAAAGAATGGGACTACAGCAGGAACCCTGTGCATTTCCGGCTTTACCCTTGCGATAGTTATGTTGCATGTCGAAGTATCCGGCTTTGAGAACTTTATTGATGAGCCTGAGGAAACGTTCATCGTTAATTCGTTCTCGAAGGATAGATTCCAGGACGCGATGGTCAATTTCATCAAAACAGGCAGTAATATCTCCTTCAATGAACCAAATGGTACCGTTCCAGGTCTCCACATCAGCAATGGCGCTTTGCGTGGACCGTTTTGGCCGGAATCCATGAGAGCGGTCGGAAAAGGTAGGCTCGTAAATACATTCTAAGATAATGCGGAGGGCCTCCTGAATAAGCTTGTCCTTCCCGTTTGGAAAACTTAGCTTGCGCATTTTCCCGTTACTCTTTGGTATCATCATGGTTTTGTTTGGCTGAGGCTGATAGGACTCAGCGCGCATGGCAGCGATCAGTTCAGTAACCCATTCTTGGCAAAAGCCGTGTAGGGAAGTGCCATCGGAGCCAGATGTCTCCGCGCCGTCATTAGACTTAACGGAATTGTAGGCAATGATGTACAAATCTTTGTCGTAAAATAATCGATAGAGATCCCTGTTGACATACTCATGATTGGCAGCGTTTCGACGACGATAACCTTCCAATTTCTGCATGAGTTTTGCTTGCTCCATTCAAAGCAACTCCTTTCAAAATAGGGACTTGGAATACTGCCCCCCTTCACCATGTGCCTCCCATTACAGAAGGCCGTTAGGCTACTATTAGGGCTCTCTGCCATATACCGGAGGGGTACTTAGGCAGGTCACGTTTGACTGCTCCATATAGATCCATACGTAGGTATCCGGTTGGTCGTTACCCTGCTTACCACAGGTGTGTCAATGGGCCTGCTTATTCCCAATCTCTCTTATATTGAAAATACCCATTGATACCGGTATGTCCGGCAGCGTGCTTGGCCACAGACCCGGATTCAGCCCACAGGCTTTACCATATATGGCCTGACTCGCCAGGTCACTCGACAGCAGGTGCTGTCTAATCCTGACTTTACCGACATGCTATTGTCTCCCAGAGGCTTTCGCATGAGGTAAGTCGGTTGTCTTACATCGCAACGCAGGAGCGATGATTTCTGTGAAATATATATGAAGCGCACAACGTGCGCACAAAAAGGAGACGAACGACATGAAAAAAGTTTTCCTTGGCCTTCTTGTTTCAGCTTTACTGGTTACCAGCTCCGCTTCCTGTTTCGCATCCGAACCTGCTAAAGAACTCGCTCTCGAAAGGATCTACTCATATCCTGGCATGGCGCCATTCGCTGTGAAAGTCTGGGTACAAGACGATCATAAGGGTACCATTACTTACACCGGGGAATGTTATACCAATGGTAAACTTGACTATCGTACAACAAGTGTTACTAAGTATACCCTATATCCTGAAACCAATTGGATTTCCGAGTAGATATGCGTCCTTAGTTATTGTTTAAGCTAAAATCATTTGGAAAAGCTCAAATGATTATCACTAGACAAGCATTCCTGGAATGCGTGAAATGAACTTTGATCAATAAAAACCCCCTTGATATGATTTATTGTGCATCGCAAATGCACAGAGATCATATCAGGGGGTAGTAAATAATGAAAAACATAGTTTTAAAAGTTAGAAGCGATAACGCTAAGCACATGATTATTGGAGTGGATATTGCAAAAGAATTGCAGAGGACAAGATTGGTAGATTATCGTGGATTAGAATTGGGAAAAGCCTTGAAATGCCGGAACGGCAAAAACGGCTCAAAAGATAATAAAAGTAATTTATAGGGTGAAAAAGAAAAGCAGAATATCAGGCTAAATTAGTCCTTGACGAATTGCGGGAAAAAACAAATTAAGTAGGCGGCATAAGGAAGCAAGAAACCATAAAACACGGTAATGGCATATAGCTAGTGAGTTGTGACAGGATCAGTCTTGGATACTAATGGCGGAAAAAGTAGGAGTATTAAATGGAATTTTATTTTCATTAATTTTCAATACACCGTATTTAAGCAAAATACTATATTTAACGAAGGCAATTCGTTGAAAAATATTCAAAAATAGAGATGGGAGTAGACACTCATGGAACAAATTGATGGCTACCGCAAAATTTTGCTGAAGTGTTTTGCAGTGTTGGTACTCACTTTTTTAATAACACCGCTGACAACTATAGCCGCCGCCGTCGAACCGTTGAATCTTGATGCCTGCGTCCAACTGGCACTAACGCAAAACCATGGATTGCAGGGCTTTAGGCTGGATTTGGCGGCGAAACAATTGCAAGCCAAAGGGGCGGAAGGTTTGGCGGGACCAAAAGTCGATTTAGTAGGGAACTATCAGTGGCAGGAAGACCCGACAGCGATTATTCCGGCGCATGGAACCAATATTCCGCCGGTCTATGGTGATCAACAAGAGCAATGGGGATTTAATCTCAAACAGACTCTTTATGATGCCGGTAAGACGAAATCACTTATCCGATATAACGCGGAAAATGCGGATTGGCAGCAGGTGGAACTGAAAAACCAAACCATGGCTGTAGTGAACAATGTGGTTAAAGCGTTTTACCATACTTTGCAGTTAAACGATACCATTACGGCGGAGCAGGACAGCGTGAAAGCCTTAAGCAGTTTGGCGGATGACATCCGGATGAAATATACGGTGGGGCGCGTGGCTGGGGTGGACGTATTGCAGGTTGAGGCTCAACTGGCGGCCGAGCAGGAGAAGCTAGCCCGCTATCAGAGTGATTATGACCGTCAAGTGGCGCTGTTAAAGTCTTACATAGGCTATGAGCAAAGCCAGCCGCTTACTGTGAAGGGGGCCATCAGCGACTATAAGGCAGCAGCGCCGGTAACCGGTGATATTAAAGACAATCCCGAGGTGGAAAAAAGCCGGATACGACAGACGCAAAGCCAGGAACTTCTTACTTCGGCCAAAGCGGATAATAATGCTCAGATTAGCTTGAACGGCACCTACCGGGTGACGGCGGTGCCGCATTCTGATGCATCGCAGGACGAAATGTGGACAATGGGTCTGCAATTGAGCCTGCCGGTTTTCGACGGCGGGGTAATCAATGCCAATATCCGCCAGACAAAAATTCAGCTTGACCGGGCGAAGGAAAGTTATGCACAATCGATGGCTGATGCCCAGGCTGCTTTGGCAGCCGCTCAGGCTAACGCCGATGCCGCCAAAGTCCGGGTGGAGTCCGCCCGTGTGGCCTGGGATCGCGCCAAAGAAGCTTATCGTATCATGGAACTGTCTTACAAGACCGGTAAAACTTCACTGACCGATGCACTGGTGGCCCAGTCCGCGGCAACCAATGCCGAAGCGGTGTATTACCAGGCTGTATATGATGAGATCAGTGCGAGGGTAGATTTGAAAGCGGTGTACGGACAAACGGCGTATCCGGCACAGTAATGCCAATTTACTGAGAAAAGAGGGGAAAACAATGGCTAAAGTATCTAAAAAATGGCTGGCTGGCGTTATTGCGCTGCTCATTGTCGCCTTGGCGGCCGGACTTGTTATCAAGAAAAAGCATGACTTGGCCGGGCTCGCTAAGCCGGCTGTCCGTCCGACACCCGTGCAAGTGGCGGAAAGCGTTAACGGAACGGTACCGGTAACGGTACATTATCTGGGCAAGGCGGATTCTATGGTGACGGCGGATATCGCCGCCCGGATTACGTCGAACATTTTGGCGATTCACCAGCGGGAGGGGGATATGGTGAAAGCCGGGCAGCTGATGGTCGAGCTGGATGATGCTACGCTGTCCAATAAAGTCCGCGCTGCCGGGGCGGACCAGCGTGCGGCTGAAAGCACCCTGGCTGCGGCCGAGAGCGCTTACAGCACGCAGAAAGCCAGCTTTGACCGCGACGAAATCCTGTATCAGAATAAGGCCATCTCGCAGGAAGCGTATGAGCATGCCAAATCTGCACTGGACTTGGCGGAAAGTCAAGTCCAGGCCGCCCGCCAACGGGTAGCGCTGCTGGCGCAAAACAAGGAAGCAGCGGTCACGGAAAAGAGTTACACCCAACTGGTGGCGCCATTTGACGGCATAGTGGTGAAACGCAGCGCCGAGCCGGGCGATTTGGCCGTGCCCGGCAAGCCGCTTTTGACTTTGCAGGCGCTGAACCAGGGTTATAAAATTATTGTACAGATCCCACAGGAACAAACGTTAAACATAAGTGCCGGTACGCACGCGCTGATTTCGGACGGCAAAGAACAAACGGAAGCTGCTGTAGCCAAGGTGTATCCGGCTTTGGCAGCCAATAGTCTGGCTACCGTGGAAATATGCCTCGACAAAATACCTTTCCAGTTGCCGCCAGGCTCAACGCTGGGGGTTGACTTTATTCTGAAAGACGTGTCTGGCATTATCGTTCCGGCTGCGGCGGTTGTAAAAAACACTACCGGGGCTTTTGTTATTGGGATAACCGATGGGACCGCCCATCATATACCGGTAAATATACTGGGCGAAAATGACAAACAGGCGGTAGTAAGCGGCATTGACGCCGGAGCGGAGGTGGCTGTCGGTCAGGAAAGTCAAATGCTTAAACTGATGGACGGCATGCCGGTGACGGTGGCCGCCGACGGGAGTGAGCAGCAATGAACGGCTGGATTGGTAAATATTTAGCCAAACCGCATCTGGTGTTGTCCTTGGTTGTGCTTATGGCGATCATTGGCATTATCGGCTATTTTAAACTGCCGATAAATTTGTACCCTGATACGGACCATCCGCAAATCACGGTTATTACCGTTGAGCCCGGTGCTGCCGCCGCCGATGTGGAAGCCAAAGTCAGCCGGACGATTGAAAAAGAACTGGCTACTCTCGGCAACGTACTGCGGGTCAGCAGCACCAGCAAAGATGAAGTTTCGGTAGTCAATGTGGAATTTGATTATCAAAAGTCGCTGGATGCCGCCGCGACGGATGTTGCCGATTCACTAAATAAAATTGCCGGGCAGCTGCCGGGAGATATCCGGACTCCACAGATTTATAAGATCAGTCAGGCATCTCAACCGACGGTGGTGCTGGCCCTTTCTCCCCGGCCCGGTTCGCATTTGGATATGGTCCAAGTACGGCAACTGGCGGAAAATGAAATCAAAGAAGAACTGCTGCGTGTCCCGGGCATTGCCCAGACCGAGGTATTTGGCGGTTATGAGCCTGAACTGAATATAGCCGTCGATCCGGACGCACTGGCGCGGTATGGCCTTACGATCGGCGATGTGGCCGGCGCGCTCAATGCCAACAACGTCAATGTACCGGACGGACTGATTATCAAGCAGGGCAGCCAGTTTTTGCTGAAGACCCAAGGCGAATTTATAAAACCGTCGGATGCGGCGAATATAGTCGTAGCGCACCGTCAGACCGGCGACATCTATCTGCGCGATGTCGCGCAAGTAAAGCGCGGCATGGTGGAGCCGCAATCCGCTTACCGGGGCAACGGGCATCAGGCGGTGGGAATGAGCATCTTGCGCGCCCCGACCGGCGTAACCATGGACGGAGTCAATGCGATTGAAAGATACTTGCCGACCTTGCGCCGGCACTACCCCGATATAAAATTTGAAATCAGCGATACTCAGGGCGAGCTGATCCGCGGCAATGTCAACAATATGCGCGATGCCCTGCGGGATGCCATTCTGTTGACGGTACTGGTGGTATTCCTGTTTCTCGGCAATATGCGTATTACCATGCTGGCAGCCATATCCATTCCGTTTACCTACCTGATTACTTTTGCGGTGATGTGGCTGATGGGATATGAATTTAACATGGTAACTCTCACCGGCATTATTGTAGCCGTTGGCATGCTGCTGGACGATGCCATTGTGGTGCTGGAAAATATTGCCCGCCATTATGAGGCATACCCGGATAAACTGCGGGAGGCCGTAGTCGGCGGTACAGAAGAGGTCATGCTGGCGATCTTTTCCGGAACCTATGCGACGGCGATGGTGCTGGTGCCGATTATATTTATCGGCGGCTATGTCCAAACCGTCATGCGCCCGCTGTCCTTATCGCTGTCGATTGCCCTGGTTGCTTCATACATTGTATCGGTGACGGTCATACCCATTGCCGCGCCCCTGATGCTGAAAGCCAAATTTAAGCCCAATGGTATCGAGCGGGCGGCGCTGTTATTTGATAAAACCATTATCGGTTCCATCCGGGATTTTTTTGTTGCGGCGGTGGGCATGGCCCTTAAGCACCGGCTGGTATTTTTGCTGGTTGGAATTATTGCCTTCGGTGCCAGTATCCGGCAAATGCCGTTAATTGGCCGGGATTTGCAGCCGTCCATGGATACGGGCATTATGAAAATCGATTTTGAAAGTGCTACCGATACTTCACTTTCCGAGACTAACCAGATTGCCAAACAGATGGAAAAGTATGTTCTGCAAACGCCGGGGCTGGAAAGTGTTTCGACCATTATCGGTTCGGAACCGGGCATTGTGAGTTTTGGCAGCGGCAAGCTGCCGCAGAGCGGCAACATGACCGTCCGGCTGGTCGACCGGTTTCACCGGCCGGAAAGCATTTGGCAGATCGAAGAAAACCTGCGGCAAAAGTTCAGTACTATTCCGGGATTAAAATATGTCAATGTATATGACTTCGGCGCTACCGCCATGTCCAGCATAAAAGCGCCGGTGGATGTCATGATTTCCGGGCCGGACCGGAGCGTCCTGGACCGCATCGGTGAACAAGTATATCAAGGAATGCTGCAGGTTCCGGGACTGACCACGGTATCGCGCAGTTGGAGCTATGATAAAAAAGAAGTGATTTTTACCGCCAATAAAGAGCGCTGCGCTTTGTACGAAATCTCGCCGCTGGCTGTGTCCCGGCAAATTGCGGAGGCGGTGCGCGGCCTGTCGGCGTCCGTTTATCGCATTGATCAGGAAGACGGCATAGGCTTTGTCGTCCAATATCCGGAGAATAAACGCGACGAGGCGGCCAAACTAGAAGATATGCTCATTCAAACTTTCAAGGGACCCATTCCGCTGTCGTCGTTAGGGACGTTGACTTATAAACATGCTCCTACTCTATATACCCGCCAGGCGCTGCAAAATACGCTGGATATCTACGGTTATCGCGAAAAGGCGGCCATCACTCATCTGGATGAGGGCGTGCAAAAAGCGCTGAATAAAATTAAGCTTCCGGCCGGCTATTCCATTAGCCAGGAGGGCGATTTAAAACAGATGACGGCATCCTTTGGCGCGCTGGGAGCGGCTATGGGGATTGGGCTTATTCTGCTCTATTTCAGTTTGGTGCCGGCGTTTAATTCATTTATGCATCCGCTGACCATTATGTCCGCCATCCCGCTGGGAGTGATCGGCGCGGCGTGGTCCCTTTTAGCAGACGGCAAGCATTCTTCAATGGCCGGTTTTATGGGAATGATTCTTTTGGCCGGGATTGTGGTGAAAAACTCCATTTTGTTGATTGATTTTATCATTGAAGCCCGGGCCAAGGGAAGTACAGTTAACCAGGCAATTGTTGACAGCGTGCGGATACGGACGCGGCCAATCTTAATGACGGCCTGCGGCACGGCTGTCGGCATGGTGCCGATTGCTCTAGAATGGGCGGTCGGGCTGGAACGGTTATCGCCGTTGGCAGTGGTGGCAATTGGCGGTTTAATGGTATCAACCTTCCTGACGTTAATTTATGTGCCAATCTTGTTTACTCTGTTTGAAGATGCAAAACGTGTTTTTAAAAACCGTTTCACGGTGGAGAAGAAAAGTTTTCTTGCATAGCCCATTTTCATGGAGATGGAATATGTACAGCTTCAAGTGACGCTGTACATATTCCATACCTGATAGTTGTAATTGGTGCTATAACAGCAGTCTTGGAAGACTTATGGGTTTGGAATAATTATGTAGTTATGCTTTCACCATCAAGCTAAATAATACGATAAAGCAATTATTTAACCAAATGGGATGCTAAGATTATGATTTAGCAGCTCTTTTTGCATTCGGGCGGAAAAATTATTTTGGTGTGCCAGAAATAAACACCTTGTGCTATTTTGATAAATATATTATAATATGATAAAAATATAATATAAAATAAGCAACAATCACGGATACGATCATTATGACCATGGTCATGGTCGCACTCGTGGCCTGCGGCGGAAGTCAATAAAAAAGTCTGATTAGTGCGTTGCTATTACTTTGGTATTCCTGTCAAGATCCTTTCGACTATATCGCTCTTAGAACAGCAGGGTGGTATTTGGCATATGACGATACAAGTAGTGGAAGAAGACGATGGTGCGAGTTGCTGGAGTAGCAAAAGTGAGATATGTACTTTCTCC
This sequence comes from Allolucifera butyrica, assembly GCF_900476375.1. Taxonomy (GTDB): domain Bacteria; phylum Bacillota; class Negativicutes; order Sporomusales; family UPPP01; genus Lucifera; species Lucifera butyrica. Next base: position 39,360 of record NZ_UPPP01000064.1, read on the forward strand.
CAGCTCCAGTCATTGTAGGGATGGAAGGTGTAAATAGTGGATATTTTGTTTTTTTATGGGTTGGCTGCGACCGGGATTTTATGGTCCTACATGAAAGATCGTCAGAAAACCAGGCAGTCGCTGAAAAAAGCATGGAAAGCGTTTGATACTATCCTGCCGGCGTTTGCCGTTATCTTGCTGCTGATTGGCGAGATTATGGCACTGGTTTCTCCGGCAACTGTAACAGCCGTGTTGGGTGCCAACACGGGGGTCGGAGGGATGATTGCCGCCGCAGTCATCGGCTCCGTCGCCTTAATTCCCGGATTTATCATCTTTCCTTTAGCTAAGACGGTGCTGGCTATGGGGGCTGGCATTCAGCAGGTAGCTGTGTTTATATCCACGTTGATGATGGTGAGCGTCGTCACGGCGCCGATGGAAACTCAGCTTTTAAGCCGCAAAGTAATGTTATGGCGCAATGGTTTGAGTTTACTGTTTTCCTTTGCTGTAGCTTTTGTGCTGGGAAAGGTGGTCGGGTAAAGTGAAAGCACTGGATCGTTATAAGTGGGTCTTGCTGCTTCTCGTGGCTGATGGAGCGTTTTACACCTGGAATCAGACTTTGGGTATGAAAATTGTCGCGCAGACGACCGATAGTTTTATGCAAATGTTAAGCTTTATCCCACCCGTCTTTATTATATTGGGCTTGCTGGATACTTGGGTTCCCCGGGAAAAAGTGGTCAGTCATCTGGGGCCGGGGACAGGGGCTAAAGGACTGGTGCTTGCGATATTGTTGGGCATTGCCAATGCCGGTCCGTTGTACGCTGCCTTTCCGGTAGCAGCAGTGATGCTGAAAAAAGGCACCAGCTTATTTAATGTCATTGTGTTTATCGGTGCATGGGCGACTTTAAAAGTCCCGATGTTCTTGTTTGAGACTCAATTTCTTGGTAGTTCGTTTTCAGTAACGCGCTGGATTTGCGGTCTGACAGGGGTTGTACTTATAGCCTTTATTATTGATCGTCTGCATTCTGATGTTGAGAAACAGGCTATTTATGCTAAGCATCAGTAAGCATAGCTTTTTTGATTGCTGGTAAAATATGTTTGATAAGTGCACTGAGAATAAATCAGATTTATGGAGGATAAGCATGGATATTCGTATTGAGCCGGCGGCTTTGGATTATATTAAGGCTAAGTCGCCGGATAACATAATCACACTGGATGTGGTTGAACGACCGGGCGGGGTCTGCAGTTGCCACGGAGGGCTCCGTTATCCGTCCGTGCAAGTAGGGAAACCGAAAATAATAGAAAACTATGAACTAATAAATATTAAAGAAATGAATGTATACTATCGGCCAATTTTATGTAATATGTTTTCAGGCATAACTATAATAATTGATAAGCTGCTGTTTATTAAATCCCTGGTAGCTATTGGGGATAAATAAGACGCGTACTTGACTAATGGGGGTGTTTAGTGTGTTACAAGAATTTGCAGACCTAATCGTGTATGAGTGGATAGGAATCACGCCCGGTACAAGGCTTGGCGATGCAGTGGATTTCTTTTTCTACGATACCATGAAAATCTTTTTGCTCTTGGTTACCATTATTTTTGTAGTGGCTATGATCCGCAGTTATTTTCCCCCGGAACGGGCTAAAAAGTTGTTAAGTCACAAACGGGAATATGTGGGCAACTTTCTGGCGGCGCTCCTGGGCATTGTTACTCCTTTTTGCTCTTGTTCGGCAGTGCCGCTGTTTATCGGTTTTCTCGAATCCGGTCTGCCGCTGGGAGTAACCTTTTCCTTCCTGATTTCGTCGCCGACGGTGAATGAAGTAGCCCTGGTTATGCTGTGGGGCCTGTTCGGCTGGAAAATTGCCGCCATTTATGTGGCGACCGGAGTGACTATCGCCTTCTTCAGCGGCATCGTCATCGGCAAGCTGCATCTGGAACATTTAGTGGAAGAGTATGTCTATCAAATTAAGATGGGGGAAAGTGAAGTTGCAGTGCCTAACTGGCAGGAACGGGTAGGGTATGCTAAAGAATATACTATTGATATCCTAAAACGGGTTTGGCCCTATGTTTTGGTCGGCATTGGCATTGGCGGCTGGATCCATGGCTATGCACCGATTGACTTTGTGGTGAAATATGCCGGACCGGATAATCCCTTTGCTGTTATTATAGCCGTATTAATAGCTATTCCCCTCTATTCCAATGCCGCCGGAACGATTCCCATTGTGCAGGCGCTGGTGGAGAAAGGGATGCCCTTGGGTACGGCGTTGGCCTTTATGATGGCGATCGTCGCCATTTCCACGCCGGAGATGATTATCTTGCGCAAGGTGATAAAGCCAAAGCTAATAGCCATATTTACTGGTATTGTATCAATATCAATCATTATTATTGGGTATTTATTTAACGCAATTTTATAGGAGGAAGAAGAAATGGCGGAAGAGATTGTTACTAAACTAACAGCGGATTTTTTCAAAACCCTTTCCCATCCGGTACGGGTTGGCATTTTACGCCTTCTTAAAGATGGGGAACGCTGTGTATGCGAGATGATCGAGGAACTTGATATCGAACAATCGAATTTATCGCAGCATTTAGGTGTTATGAAAAAGCAAGGCTTAATTGATTCCAGGAAAGACGGGCAAAAGGTAATGTATCGTGTTATTTATCCTTCCGTATTTGATGTGGTCGACGCAGTGGAGAAAACACTCAGCGAACAGATTGCCCACAGCCAAAGTTTCCTTAAATTTTTAAAATAACAGGAGGTACCGGGCATGAGAATCGAAATTCTCGGCATGGGGTGTCAAAAATGCAGCAACCTTTATGAAAATACGAAACAGGCTGCGATAGAATTAGGTATGAATCCGGAAATCGTCAAAGTAGAAGACATAAAAGAAATTATGAAATACGGAGTCATGACAACGCCGGCTCTTGTTGTGGACGGCGTTCTTAAAGTCGCTGGAAAAGTACCAGGCAAGGAGGAAATCAAGGGCTTTCTCAAGTAAAATGGGAGGGTAAATAATGTGGAATGCTTAAATACTGATATTTATATATGTTATTATCAAGGCTGCGTGAGGGAGAAATGAGAATTCTGGAAGAACAGCTAAAAGCAAGGAAGGCGGGTATCTCTTACGCGGTATTGACGGTAGCAGAGACGGAAGGTACTTCCCCCTGTACAGTAGGCAAAAAGATGCTGTTGCTCGAAGATGGAACGACCTTTGGGACGGTAGGAGGCGGTGCGTTTGAACGTCAAGCGCTTGAAGAAGCTGCCCAGGCAATAAAAGAAAGACAAAGCTTTTATAAGCATTATGTTCATAGTCCCACTTACGAAGAACCGGGTCTGGGGTGCAGTTTTAAAGTGGGATTGCTGGTCGAAGCGGTCAGTCCTGGATTACAGCTTGTGGTTTGCGGTGCTGGGCACGTAGGCGGTGCGGTGCTACAGTTTGCAAAGCTGCTCCATTTTGAAACGATATTAATTGATACCCGGCTGCCAGAGCAAATTCAGGATAAGATAAACATTGCCGACCGTTTTCTTGCCTGTAAGACATATGAGGAAGGCATTCTGGAAGGACGTATTCCGGACGGCGCCTACTATTTATGTTGCGCACCGACGCATACGCAAGATAAATCCGCTCTCAAAGGCGCACTGCAAAAAAGTTTTGCTTATGTAGGTATGCTCGGCAGCATGAAAAAAACAAAAGAAATGTATCAACAGCTTGAAGAAGAGGGGATCAGCAGGGATTTGCTCCTTCAAGTCCACACCCCTGTCGGTCTGGATATCTGCGATATGTCCCCAGAAGAGGTCGCATTTTCTGTACTGGCGGAGATTCTGATGATAAAAAACGGCGGCACGGGAAAATCTCGAAGAGATAGTGTTACAGTGCACTATCCGAAACCAGACTGATACATTATTTGGTATTAAATGTGATTTTCTTAGGAAATATTTATTAAGTGAAGGGAATCTTCCTATGAGTTCAAATTTTAGTTGTTACCTAAAGTCTTTCCAATTGGAAAAGGTTGTTGGGAAAATCGACGGAGTAAAAGATGGGCAGGTGGAGTTTGTGCTACAGGCGTAAGCGGGGGTTATAGCGGTGCTGTGATGTATGATTATGGTAAAATATTTAAAGGTACAGTGAGGAGATTTAGTATAACAGCCTTTCCTTTAGGTTTCTTGCAAGGGGAGGCATGATACTCGTATTAAGTTAGCAACTTTTATTATTTTATAAATGCGAATACAAAAGAGGCAACCCAATAGGTTGCCTCTCAGACTGTAGACAAAAACGCACCCTACGCTTTGCGTAAAGTGCGTTTTTGTCTACAGTCTGAGCACTCCTCCAAAGGAGTGCTTTTTTGATACTTATTTTTAGGACCTAGAAGTGCCCTTACTATGCGTTAAAGGATCATGCTGGCAGTGGAGGAGGCAATGGAGCCTAGGTGGTATCGTGTTCAAAGTTCGCAAAGATGCCAAGATTATCAATAAGTGTATTTACTTAGAGTATCACCATGGAAGGCAGGAAAGAAATACTGGGTTATGGCTATCGAAAAACGAGGGTGCATCCAAGATGCCCTACGGCTCCTGTAGATTACATAATTTTTTTGACGGGATAATACTCGCCAAAGGCTTTTTCAAATTGTATTTTTGTCCAACTGCGTATATCGGCATTTTCATCTTTTAATAATCGCTTTAATACATCTGTCATTTCTTTTAAATCGAGGTCATTTTTCAATTTATCGTTGGGCTGCCTAGTGGAATCAAGGGTACTTGGCCCCGTGCCTGTTAATAACCAATCAATGGAATATCCTAAATTTTCGTGTATTGATTTTAAAGCAAGTGCTCCGGGAAGTGCTGCGCCTGATTCCCAAGAACTAACGTTGCCAGGTGACACACCAATCCTTTTGGCGAGTCTTTCTTGAGAAAGGCCGGCTTCTGCCCGAATTTGTTTTATTCTTTTTATTATATCTGACCCTGGCATAAACTAACCTCCTTGCCCTAATTTTAGGTTGACGATACACCAAAATTAGGGTAAAATTATATTCGTTAATAGATGTTGATGTTTTAGTACCCTTTTAAAGGTGGTACCCATATTTAAAACCAATGGTTTAGCAATGTCTTTGTAATGAAAGGAGCTGACTTTCCGACTTTGTTCAAAATTAGAGGAGAGGTGAGATACAGATAAGCAGCATTACAAGCTGTTAAGCATTGATGCTGCTGAGTTTCGTGTGCTCCAATTTGGTATACATCAGGACGGAAAATGTAATTTAAAGGTAATTTTATTATATCGCACCCGCCGTAAAACGTAAATGCGACTGAAAACACGGCAATATGCGAAAAACTTGGGGCAGCAAAGAATTTTAAGACCTTTTTGGCTTGTCAGATAAGCCGACCAAATAATCCAGTGACACGTTGAAATATTCAGCCAGGGCAATGCTGGCCTCAAGGCTGGGAGCGCGGACGCCCTTTTCCCAATTGTTGATGGTTTGTTTAACTAAGCCCAATTCCTCAGCTAATTGTTCTAAAGTAAGGTTTTGAGACGATCTTAGTGCACGTAAGCGTTCACAAAATATTTCTTTCCTAAACATAAAATACCCCCTTGACTGTCTTCAAAATGTGGACTAAAATAATAATCAAGGTAAGTCTTCTAATTGTGGACTTGGAGAAGGTGGTTAGATGAAACGGTGGCGGTTATATGTAGAACGCACAAAGCGGGGACTTACGCAAGAGCAAGTGGCCTTTCAGCTGGGCATATCCAAACAAGGCTACAACAATATTGAACTGGGCCGCCGCTGTGCTTCGGCGGAAATATGGGACACATTAGAAGACCTGTTTGGCGTTGACCAGCGCGAACTTCGGGCAGTGACCGAAGAGAATACGTTGAGAATGGATTACTAAAGCGGAAAAGTTGGAAAAGAATTAACAACCTTGGGTCCATACCATTTCGCTTTTGTAATAAACACACTAAACAAGCAAGGCAACCATGAATATAAATCGATGTGATTAATACCGACGGAATGGTGTTGCCTTAGCGTAGGAAAGGAGCTGATTTTACCTGCTTGTTCCAAAATCGAATAGAGGTGAGGTGAGAGGAAAAAGCAAGCAGCATTGCAAGCCGCCAAGCATTCATGCTGCTGGTTTCGTGCGCCCATTTTGCCGTAAACAGAGGGCGTACGGAAGAAATTGTAAACAACTTTATTATAGCCTATCTCATTAGAAACGTAAATACAAACCAAACCGTTACAAAGTCCTTTGCCCATTAGGGAGTAAGTCCCAAGAAAGGATGATTCACCTATGGAGAATGCAATACGCAAACCAGAGGCAGCGGAAGACTGCCTGCATGTTACCTCGGAGATTGGCCGGCTGCGGTCGGTGCTGCTGCACCGGCCCGGGCCGGAAGTGGAAAACTTAACGCCGGACCTGTTGGCGCGGCTCTTATTCGATGATATCCCTTATCTGGAAGTGGCCCAAAGCGAACACGACTACTTCGCCTCGGTCTTGCAAGGAAATGGGGTGGAAGTGCTGTACCTGGAGCAGTTAGCGGCGGAAGCCCTGACCGACGACCGGGTTAAGGCGGAATTCATTCGCCAGTTTATCGCCGAAGCGGGGGTTGAGAATGACCGTCTGCGATGCGCCTTGGCGGACTACTTTACCGGGTTCGATAACCCCTCGCTGGTCACCAAAATGATGGCCGGAGTCCGGCGGGACGAGCTGTCCGGCTATCCGAACAGCACCCTGTCCGACCGGGTCCACGACGGCTATCCCTTTGTCTGCGATCCCATGCCCAACCTGTATTTTACCCGGGACCCCTTTGCCACCATCGGCAACGGCATCACCTTGAACCACATGCGGACCCAGACCCGCAACCGGGAGACGCTGTTTGCCCAAACTATTTTCGCTCATCATCCCCGCTTTCAGGGGGCGCATATTCCTTGCTGGTTCCAGCGGGAAGAGAGCACTTCCTTAGAGGGCGGCGATGAGCTGATTTTAAATGAGAAAGTGCTGGCTATCGGCATTTCCCAGCGAACCGACGCGGCGTCGGTGGAGAAAGTGTGCCAGCGGTTGTTCGCCGACCAGGCCAGCTTTGAGACCGTGCTGGCCTTTCATATTCCCGCGTCGCGGGCCTTCATGCATCTGGACACGGTGTTCACCATGGTGGACTACGACAAGTTTACCATCCATGCCGGCATCGAAGGGCCGTTGACGGTGTATGCCATGACGCCCTGGCGGGACCGCACCGGCGCAGTACGGCTCAAGATTGAACCGCTGCATCAAAAACTGGAGACCATTCTGGAACGGTATCTGGACCGGAAAGTGACCCTCATTCGCTGCGGCCAGGGCGACCCCATTCATGCCGCCCGGGAACAGTGGAACGACGGGGCCAACACCTTGGCCATTGCGCCAGGGGAAGTGGTCGTCTATTCCCGCAACCATGTGACCAACCGGATCTTAGAGAGCTACGGGATTAAATTGCATGTCATTCCCTCGTCGGAACTGTCTAGGGGCCGGGGCGGTCCGCGCTGCATGAGCATGCCCCTGGTGCGGGATGATGCGTGAACGGGGAAATTGGAAATTGGATGTTGGATATTGGGGAAGGAGAACAAGAATATGGGATTCAACTTGCGCAACCGCAATTTTTTAACGCTCATGGATTTTTCCGCTAAGGAAATTCATTACTTATTAGATTTGGCGGCGGAACTGAAGCGGGCTAAATACACCGGGACGGAACAGCCCCGGCTCAGTAGGAAGAATATCGTTATTTTGTTTGAAAAAGATTCTACCCGGACCCGCTGCTCCTTCGAAGTGGCGGCGCTCGATCAGGGGGCGCACGTCACCTACCTGGGACCGACGGGCAGCCAGATGGGAAAGAAGGAGTCCATCGCCGACACCGCCCGGGTGCTGGGGCGGATCTACGACGGCATCGAATACCGGGGCTTTGACCAGAAAGTGGTGGAGGACTTGGCAGCCTATTCCGGCGTGCCGGTCTGGAATGGCCTGACCGACGCGGACCATCCGACCCAGGTATTAGCCGATTTTTTAACCGCCCAGGAACACCTCCATAAACCCTATAACCAAATGGTCTTTGTCTATGTTGGCGACGGGCGGAACAACGTGGCCAACGCCTTAATGATCGGCGCGGCCAAACTGGGCATGGACTTCCGGATCGTGTCCCCCGAAGGGTTATTCCCCTCGGACCGCCTGGTAGAACAATGTCGCCAACTTGCGGAAGGGAGCGGCGCGAAAATCACCATCACCCCGGACATTGCCGCCGGGGTGGTCAATGCCGATGTCCTCTACACGGACGTCTGGGTGTCCATGGGCGAGCCCGACGCGGTCTGGGAACAGCGGATCAACTTATTGCAGCTTTATCAGGTCAACAACCGGATGCTGGCGATGACCTACAACCAGAATGTTGTTTTTGAACATTGCCTGCCCGCCTTTCATGATCTGAACACCCAAGTTGGGAAAGAGATTCACCGCAAGTTCGGCTTAACGGCTATGGAAGTGACGGACGAAGTCTTCGAGGGCGCCCATTCGGTGGTCTTCGACGAAGCGGAAAACCGGCTGCACACGATTAAGGCCGTGATGGTGGCCACCCTGGGATAGTAAGAATACGCTAAAGGGAGAGGATTTACTTTGGCAGACGATAAAAAACTGGGTTTGATTGCCTTAATCGGTCTCGTGACCGGGTCCATGATCGGCGGCGGCGTCTTTTCCCTGCCCGCCGACATGGCCCGCGGCGCGGGCGCCGGGGCCATCCTCATCGGCTGGTTGATCACCGGCATTGGCATGATTGCCCTGGCTCTGGTCTATCAGAATTTAGCGGTCCGCAAACCGGAACTCAATGGCGGCGTGTACAGTTACGCCAAGGCAGGCTTCGGCGACTACATCGGTTTTAACGCCGCCTGGGGCTACTGGCTGAGCGCGCTCCTGGGCAACGTATCCTATGCGGTCATGCTCTTTGGCGCGCTGGGTTATTTCTTCCCCGTCTTCGGTACGGGGAACAACGCCGTATCCATTGTCTGCGCCTCGGTTCTGGTTTGGACCTTGCAGGCGCTGATCCTGCGGGGTGTGAAAGAAGCCGCGCTGGTGAATGTTTTGACCACGATTGCCAAACTGGTGCCGATCTTCCTGTTCCTGCTTGTCCTGGTTGTCGCTTTTAACCTAAAAACCTTTACTTTCGATCTTTGGGGACAAGCCAACACTTCTTTAGGCAGTGTACTGGACCAGGTCAAGAGTACCATGCTGGTTACCTTATGGGTCTTTATCGGCATTGAAGGAGCCGTGGTCATTTCCGGCCGGGCGAAAGACCGGCGGGACGTAGGCAAGGCCACCGTCATGGGGCTGGTTGGGACATTAGTCATTTATGTGTTCGTATCGGTCCTGTCGTTAGGGGTTATGCAGCAGGCTGACCTGGCGAAATTGGACACCCCGTCCACGGCCTATGTCCTGGAAGCGGTGGTCGGTCCCTGGGGGGCCGTGGTCATTAACGCGGGCCTGGTGGTTTCCCTGTTCGGGGCGCTGTTAGGCTGGTCCATCCTGGCGGCGGAAATTCCTTTCGTGGCGGCCCGGGACGGCATTTTGCCGAAGATTTTCCGTAAGGAAAATCAAAACGGCTCGCCAGTCAACTCGCTGATCTTAACTAACACCCTGGTGCAAATTGCGCTGGTTCTCACCCTGGTTTCCAGCAGCACCTATCAGGCCCTGTATTCCATCGCCAGTTCGGCCATTTTGATTCCCTATCTGTTCAGCGGCCTGTATGCCTGGAAGCTGGCCGCTACGGGCGAAACCTATGACGAGAACCCGGCGGGGCGAAACAAGGACCTAATGACGGCGGTCCTGTCCAGTGTCTATGCGGCCTGGCTGATCTACGCGGCGGGACTGAAATATATTTTGCTGGTGACGATTCTGTACGCAGTGGGCATCTTCGTATTCCGGCAAGTAAAACGGGAAAACCAGCAGCCCGTGTTTGCCGGTTATGAGAAAGTGATTGCCCTGTTATTCGCCGTGGCCGGGACGGTGGCCCTGGGCCTGCTGGCGACAGGCGGCTTGAGTTAGGATGAGTGAGGAGAGGAGAATCCCTATGAAACTGATTGTAGCCTTAGGCGGCAACGCCTTGCAGGCGGAGGGCCAGCCTGCCACCGCGGCGGCGCAGCTTGCCGTAGTGAAAGAGACGGTGGTCTATCTGGTGGACCTGATTGCCGGCGGCAGCCAGCTCGTCCTCGTCCACGGTAACGGCCCCCAGGTGGGGCGGCTGGTCTTGCAGAACGAATATGCCCGGAAGATTACCCCAGCGATGCCGCTGGATGTCTGCGGCGCCATGAGCCAGGGGCTGATCGGCTATCACCTGCAGCAAGCCCTGCGGGAGGAACTAAAGCGGCGGAATATCAAAAAACCGGTGGTTACGCTGTTGACGCAGGTAGTGGTGGACCGGCACGACGCGGGGTTTCAGAATCCCGCCAAACCGATTGGCCCGTTTTATACCAAGGAAGAAGCGGCAGTCCTGCAAAAAGAGCAGGGCTATGTGATGGTGAATGACGCGGGCCGGGGTTACCGGCGGGTGGTGGCGTCACCGGAGCCGCAGCAGATCGTGGAGCTGGAATCCATTCGGGAACTGGTTGACGCGGGGGAAGTGGTGGTTACCGTGGGCGGCGGCGGCATTCCGGTGGTGGAAGAGGGCGGCAGACTGGAAGGAGTAGCCGCGGTGATTGATAAGGATTTGGCCGCGGCCCGGTTGGCGGCGGATCTGGACGCCGATGCTTTGGTCATTTTAACCGCCGTAGAACAGGTAGCGGTCCACTTTGGCAAGCCGGACCAGAAGAATCTGGCGCAGATGAGTTTGCAAGAAGCCGCAAAGTATATTGCCGAGGGGCAGTTTGCCCCCGGCAGCATGCTGCCGAAGGTGAAGGCGGCGATGCAGTTTGTGGCGTCAAAGCCGGGACGGCAGGCGTTGATTGCCTCGTTGGCTAAGGCGAAGGAGGCGTTGGAGGGACGGAGCGGCACCCGGATTGTGCCGTAAGTACGAAGCTTCAGGGAGGGGGACGGGACGATATTGCTTCACTGTGTTCGCAATGACAGGCTGGGCCCATTGGGTCTTTCTTGGCAATGACAGGCTACGGGATGGAGCGCGGCAATCTTGGCTTTTCCGAGAAGAGCAAAGTAGTTTTTTTATTTACAGTCTGCCCCGTCTAGTTCATAGACGGGGCAGACTTTTATAGGGGAGGGAACGGGAATGAAAACGAAACGGCAGGTCCTGATTGAACAGATTATTGACCGGCAGCGGATCGGAACGCAGGAAGAATTGCTGGCAGCGCTGCGGCGGGAAGGGATGGACGCTACCCAGGCGACGCTGTCGCGGGACCTGCGGAAACTGAGGCTGAGTAAGGTGGCTATGGCAGACGGCGGCTATCGTTATGCGCTTCCGGGACGGCATGATCCCGGCCCGACGCCCAGGGAGCGGCGGGTGATACGGAAGGCTGTTTTGTCGCTTGCTGCCAGCGGTTCATTGATCGTGATTCACGTGCTGCCGGGCATGGCTCGGGCTGTAGCCCGCTGGATTGACGCGCTGTCGTTATCGGCAATCTTAGGGTCGGTGGCGGGGAATGATACTGTCTTTGTGGTGGTAGCCATAGGAGGGGCGGAGGGAGTTGCGGCGCAGCTTAGGACTTTGATAAAGGGTGGGTAAGTGGGTGTTGGTTAGTGGTTGTGAAGGCATCAGACGGGTGGAGTGATTTACTGCGTAGGTTTATTGATGCTGATAGGCAATGGATAACAAAAATTATTCTCTAACAGACTAGACCATCGTCACGGGCTGAAACCAGTAAAATTAAGGCTAGTGACAATGGTGACGGTAGTGACGATGCTTTCGGGGGTTTTACTAAATCCGAAAGTGACATGCCTAATGATAGAAAATAGTTGCGGTGAAGCAGGGGAAAATCGGATATGTAGAAAATCACAATCAAGCAATTCACATAATAAACGAATGGTAACGTTATAGTAACGGAGTACAACATTCCCAAGGGACGGAACATCCTCTCCGGACCCTACAACAAAAAAGAAGTAGAGTGCTCTAATCGGAGTATCTCAAATAATGTTCCATAGAAATGTAATGATATAGATCGGCGTTTTGAGTGAAGAAGGCGGGTGGGACGTTGAATATGGGAGAGAAACGTAAGATATCTGGGGTGAACTTGTTTGAATCCCTAAATTTGCAAAACAACTCAAACAAGATGGGCTTATTAATTTTCTGGAAAATTATCACAAAGTTAAGATTTTAATGGGGAAATGTAGAGACATAACAAGGCAGGGAGCTATTAGAGGTTGATATAGTAATAAAGAATGGGCCACTCCGTTTTGGTTAGCGGCGTGGCCTTTTGATAATGATAGCTTAGCTACTTTTTTGGTAAATATTCTAATAAATCCCCTGGTTGGCAATCTAAGGCGGCACAAAGTTTCTCCAATACATCCCAGGTTACGCCCTTTGCTGTTTCGTGATATAGAGCGGTAACAGTATTTCGAGCTATTCCCGCCTCTTTGGCAACTTCAGAAATGTTAATTCTTTTTTCGCCCATTATACGACTGAGATGACATTTTAAGGACATATATCTAATCACTCCTTTGCACATATTGTAGCATCTTCAGGTGATAACGCGCAATGACATAATCAAAATGTGATTGACGAGTATGCTCAAAGATGCTATCATGTAGATAATTGATATGAGCAAAATGATTACATGTATGAACAATGAGGGGTGGGTCGCTATTAAAACAAGGGGGATTTAGAGAGCAGCAGTTTATATGGCACTGTAACCCGATTAAGGAGGTGAAGAGAAGCCGAATAAAATGGCCGGGTACTGCTGAACAGTACACCGACTAGATAAAAGCGAGATATGCAAGCTTTTTGCCATCAATTTAATCCTATAGACGATGAAATCACAGTCAAATATAGGAAGGAAAGTAGGAAGAGACAAACGGCTTGCCGAAGGGCTGGTTGATGAAGCTTTTAGAATATCTAAGGTTGTAGCAAGATAGGTGATGGTGGCGGGCGCTAATCCCGCCGTTTACTTATAAGGGGTGTTGTAAATGGCCGGAAGGCGATCAAATGGTGAAGGGACAGCTTATTATAACGAAAAACGCCAGCGCTGGGAAGCGCAGGCAACTTATAAAGATACAGATGGCAAAACCAAGAGAAAAATGTTTGTTGGTAAGACTCAGAAGGAAGTTAATAAGAAGAAAAAGGAATGGATCAAAAACCTAGAGGACGGGCTGCTGCCGGAAGCGGATAAATTGACTGTTGGTGCATGGGTTGATCGGTGGTTAGAGGACTTTGTAAAACCTTCTGTCCGTACAAAAACCTATGAAAAATATTATAGCTGCATGAAATATGTTAAGGATCGATTTAATGATGTGCTAATTACTAAACTATCGGTTCCGGACATACAACGGCTATTTAATGAGTTGTTAATTACTGGCGGTGAGAAGAAACAAGGACTTTCTTCTTCAACGGTTCGGGGTATACGGCGCTATTTTATCGGGTGCTTAGATAAAGCGATAAAAGTGGGACTCTTGGTTAAGAATCCGGCCAAGTTGACAGACCCGCCCAAGCTGGTCAAAGAAGAGATTCATCCGTTAAATAAAGAACAAGCTAAGAAGCTGCTGGACACAGCCAGAGAACAGGCTAAATTAAGTTTGGAATCACCTAGAAAAGGAGCTGAAATGTCGCAGAGCGATTTATATGTGGCTGTTTATATAGCGTTATCCACTGGTATGCGACTGGGGGAGGTGCTGGGACTGAAATGGGATGATGTTCACTATGAACAGAAGTATATTACAGTCAGAAGGTCAAGAGTAGGTACTCAGCACGGCTTTAAAATTGAAGAGCCAAAAACCGGTGTAGCCCGTAAAATACCGGTGCATGAGGATTTAATAAAGACACTGAAGAAGCAACAAAAGCGGCAGGAGTGGCACAAAGAAAAGCTTGGCGACAAATATGAGGATAACGGCTGGATTATTGGTGGGACGTTTGGTAAATGCTATTATCCAAAGCATTTTTCTTCTAGAAAGTATAAGGCACTTTTGAAAGATGCCGGTATCGATACTAGTTTTACTTTTCATGATCTGAGGCATACACATGCCAGTCTGTTGCTGCTTGACGGTATTAATCCAAAGATCGTGCAGGAGCGGCTGGGACACGCAAGCATTGAAATGACTTTGGATACTTATTCTCATTTATTGCCTGATACTCAGGATGTGGCCGTGCGGGCGGTGGCAGCGTTTTTGGTTGGCTAATATTTATTTGATAATAAAAACGAAACGTATAATGCTTTTTATTTAGTATCACGCCTAAGTAAAAAGCTATGTTTTTTTAGATACATAATGTTTATGAAAGGGAAAAACGGATGAATGACTAACTTTTATTAAAAGAAATATAGCAAAGATACTTGACTGAAAATATAAAGAAGATTTTGGGGTGATAGTTATGTCAGAAAGGTACACTATAGAAGATAGCGACTCGTATCTGTGGGAAGAAGTTATAGATTTATTAGATGAAAAAACATGTTTAAATTATCATTCAAAGTTCTTCGAGAAAATGCGTAGTGTAGAAACGACTGACAATAATAAATCTAAAGAGGTGTATAAATTTTTAGGAGATATTACGTCGCTTTGTCCGAATTATGATTCAAGAGACGAGCCATATAAAGCTCTAATAGAACTTGGTGCTTCTCGTAGTGCCATTCTAGACGACTTTATTCCTTCTATTGAGACCTTGAAAGAATTGATTCCTAAAATAACAGATCCAGAACTTAGGGCACGAATTGCTGATGTTGTTTGGATTATTAAACATGATTATAATTTCGCCAATATTGCGATTCAAGCTTATTTGGGAAGCTATAATAACTTATTAAAAATTGAGATGTTTGGTCCTAGCATTGAAAGAATTAAAAGAGCAGTACAATTGATAAACTATTTGGGTAAAAATAAGAAACTATACACACAAGTGACGGATATTATTGAAAATACATTAGAGCGATTTCAGGAAATTGTAACTTTGAACTATGATTTGATAAAGATCCTTTTAGAAATGGAAACTGGTAACCCTGATAAATATTCTGTACTTACTGAAAAGTTCGCAAAGAAGTCGGAATATAATAGAAATTTTTACTGGGCACGTTGGTATTGGGATTTAAGTGCTAGGTGGTATTCTAAGAAAAAGGATGTTTATAAAGTCAAGGAATGTCGAAAATCAGCTGCTGAAACTTTTGTAAAAGATGCAGATTTGGAATTGGAGAAGGAAAAACCCTCGTATAATACAGCAGCTTCTCATATATTAAGCGCAATTGAAGGCTTACGTAGAGTTGGTGGCGAGAAAGAACGGATCGATGAACTTCATTCTCGCTTGCTGGAATATCAAAAAAAATCTATGAGCGAAATTGGAACTATAAAAATAGAGTTGCTAACACCAGAACAACATGACTGTTATGCGGAATATGCAAAGAAAAGAGTCCGTGGCAAAAGTCTGGGCGATGCAATTAATGTTTTTGCATATATAGCCTCTTCTCCAAAAATGAAATCACTTCGAGACAACATTGATAAAATGGCTAAAGAATACCCGTTACAGTATGGTATTACGGGTGTTGTTGTTAATGAATCTGGAAAGATCGTTAAGCGGAAACCTAGTATGATGAGTGATGACCCTAACCAATTAGAGGCGGCAATAAAGGCAGAAATGTTTATGGCGGCTGTGTTGGTTCGTGCTCGTAACTTTGTGGGATTAATCGAACCGGCAAGGAGGGAGCTTCTTTTAGAGCATAAGGTAAATAAATGCGACTTGTATGATTTGGTAAGCTACAATCCGTTTATTCCTGATGGACGCGAACGAATATTTGCAGAAGGACTTTATTACGGCTTTATAGGTGATTTTCTTTTAAGTACACACTTATTAATTCCTCAACTTGAAAATTCTATAAGATATATACTGGAAGCTACGGGAGGATATGTTCCGCCTTTAGATGATGCTGGTATTCAGTTGGAGGCAAATGTAAATTCCTTACTTTACAATGAAAAGCTAACACAAATTCTTGGTGAAGATATTGTTTTTGATTTACAAGGTCTACTGATTGAAGAATTCGGCAGTAATATGCGAAATAAACTAGCACACGGCTTGATAGACTTTTATGGGTTTTATGATATAGAATCAGCCTATATTTGGTGGATAACACTTAGGTTGTGCTGTGGCTACAAATTAATTTACTTGAAACAAATTGGAGAAGAAAAATGAAGATTTAGGCAGGCAATTAGGCAGGCAATACTCTATAGAAGCAATAAAAAATCATAGACTGCAAATAGTTAAAACCCCGGCAAAGTGTTGATTTTGCGGGGGCTATAGACTGTGAATTTTGTATAAAAAGGCTTTGGTTGTTCTCCGGAGCCGGGAGCGCAGGTTCGATTCCTGCCGGGCGCACCATAAGAGAAATCAGGCACTTGCGGATTTGACGCAAGTGCTTTTTTCATGCTTTGAGGAACAAAATCTCAAAGTAAAAAAAGCCTTCCAGTAAAAAACTGAAAGACTTGAATTTGCTGGAGCGGGAAAAAGAGAATCGAACTCAATGTCTTTGGTTAGAAACCAACGCTTTACCACTAAGCTATTCCCGTAAGTTAAACTTATTATATAGGGGAAATGTGTCAAGAACGTGACAATAATATGGAGATTTAAATTTTATGAGAAGATATGATAGATACAAATTATTTTGGGTTAAAAAAGAAGAAAAGGAGGCCCAGCCATGGATAAAAGCAGCAAAAAAAGGCCGGATTCAAAGCATACTGCCCTTGTACATCTTCCGGTTCCTCCGGGAGGGCGCAAGGGCAGTAGAGTGACTACTTAAGTTCAGGGCTTTTTAATGTTATTTAGAGTATAAATCGACATCCTGTTCATTTGGCCGATAATTTCTAATGCGTCTAAACCTAATGGCTTTTTTTCTGCCGGTTTTTTGTCTTTCGTTTGTTCTTCGGAGGACTTTTCTTTTTGCTGCTGTTTTTGCTGCTTAGAATCAGCGTCTGGATTTACGTCAATTTTGGCCGAGTGTTCTGACTGGAGACGGGTTTTAGGCTTGACCTTGGTTTCTTTCTCATCCATGGAAAAGACATTTTGCATGTCATTGATTTTTTTTCCGTGGCCATGACCGTGTCCGCCACCGCCATGGTGAACTTGAGTGTTTTGGATTTGATTCTGTATGGACGATATGTCATTAGACATTGCAATTCACCTCTGTATAATCGTATAAAACAAATATGAAGAAATCATGACAAGAAGTTTGAAGTTTTAAGTTTATCGGGGGAAGGAAGCCATGACTAGTGTATAAAAAACATATAACAAGCAAAATATAAGCTATAGACAACATAGGAGGCTTGCTATGAGTAATCAGGTAATTTTATGGTCTATGCTGCTTACCCCTTTTTTGACTCTTTTTTTTATGAAAAAGGAAGACGTAAAACGCTATATGCCTGTTGGTTTGTTCTCTGCAGTTACGAGCGCAATAATAGGCGATGTAGGTGTTACTCTGGGATTTTGGGTTCATAGAGAAACCGCTTATCCTCTTCATAGTTTAATGCCGTTTGATATTGGCTTAAATTTAGTACTGACAATGTGGGTATTTATATTTACTTATAGGCGATTTTGGATGTATATGATTACTAATGCAATCTTAGATATAGGTTTTGATTTCTTCCTCTTTCAGTATTATTTTCCGAGTAGGGATATATTTAATTTGGTTGGTATTTCTCCCTTCCAATCATATCTAATCACATTGGGACACGCATTAGTGATTTACGGGTATCAAATGTGGCAAGAAGGTATTCTTGTGCGATCTGAAAGAACTACTTTCTTAGGGAATCTACAGCCAGCCACCAAACCATTATCTAGGGATCAGGAAAATAAACCAGACGATGAGTGATAGAAAGCGTCCTCGGGGCGCTTTCTTGACGACTTGACCGTTTTCCTATAATTTTCTTATGATTTCTTTATATCACCATTACATTTTCTTAATATTTTTATCACGATTTTATATTAAAATAAGCATATAGTTCGACATAAAACGGGACGCCCTTCCCAACTCTGTTATTATGTCGAGTATACCCTTTACTTCGGTAAAGGGTTTTTTTATCAGTGCTGTGGAATATTTTGCTGGAAGGCTTTTTGTTGTTTGGGGAACAACTTTGATAAAGTATTCATGCATCTTCTAAATCGGTTTTCTGAGTTAACAAAAAATTAACATACATATATTGGGTATTTGCTTGTGATGGATGCGGATTTCCTGTTAATATTGAGTTGAGAATTTCTGGAGGGGATGTGCCTATGGAAATTGAAGATAGTTGGCGAGTTTTATTAAATGAACAGGATGAAAAATTTTCTCGACTTATCTTTACTGGCTGCAAGTGTAGGCGTCTTATTGACATCACAATCCAGTCACAGAACGTTAATACTATAATTAGTGCAGTTTTAACAAGTAACTGGAGTACTGAACAGTTAATGGATTTTTTAAATTTGGAATCAGCAAGGGTATTTAAAACAGCGATCTAAAAACGTAAGGCCAGAATATAAGGATTCTGACTGACCTCAAGGCTATCCTTTTCGGGGCTCCCGCGTGGACAGGGGAGCTTCTTTTTTGTTAAAATGACGGAACCTCTCGGGCATAGTAAAATTCCGCAATTAAGCCAATCATTCCCGATATCATAGGAAGAAAAGGGAAGCATTTTGTTTCCGAATGGAAGGTGAGGAGTGTTTATGGAGATTATGGAAGGGATCAATCGCCGCAATTTTATCAAGGGCTCAGCTGTTGTTGGCGGCATGCTCGCGGCAGGAGGACTCTGGAGAGCCGTAGAAACAGGAATATTCAATGCTGGGCAAGGACCTGCCTACGAAGCATGGGGAAAGAGTTACGGAGGTTTCGAAGGTTTAATAAATGCTGCGATCCTGGCAGCAAATGCTCATAATTCCCAACCGTGGCTTTTTAAGCTAGGCGACTCTTCTATCGATGTTAAGGCAGACACCAACAGGAATCTTGGTCCTGCTGATCCCTATTTGAGAGAGATGTACATTAGCTTAGGCTGCGCTGTTGAAAACATCACAATTGCCGCAAAAGCGATGGGTTATTCTCCGCAAATAACCTATTTCCCCAATGAGCAGGACAACCGGCATATAGCCAAGATGGAATTAGCTGCCGGAATACCTTTTTATTCTGAGCTGCATGCTGCCATTCCCAAGCGCCACATGAACCGTGGACCTTATGATACAAATCACCCCGTTTCACAAGAAGCAATTGAGGCATTAATGAATCTCAACCCGGAAGAGTCAGCGGTTAAATTGTTCGTATTCGATTCCCCAAAGGATAAACTTAGGATCGGTGAAGCGATGGTTGAAGCAACCAAAGCTTTTATTGCCGATAAAGAACAGATTGCTGTTGATTCGAAGTGGACGAGACTTTCCTGGAAAGACATAGAAAAATACAAAGACGGGATAACAATAGACAGTCAAGGTTTGCCGGCGTTTATCCGTGTTATCGCGAAAATGCTGCCGCCCATGTCTCAAGAAAAAAACAACCAATTCTGGCTTGATACACTCAAAAACAAGCAAGTGGGAACGGCCGCTGCTTTTGGATTTATCGCCGTTCGGGATCTTGCGGATTATCAGCAAATCGTTAAGGCAGGACAACTGTGGCAAAGAATTCACTTGTGGGCTACTGTACAAGGGCTTGGAATGCAAATAATAAACCAACTATCGGAGCGTAGAGACAGAGAACTGGCGCTGGGCCTGCCCCACCGTTTTGGAGACACTCTACGGGAGATCTTAAAAGTTCCCCAGTGGCACAGCGTAATTCAGTTCAGAATGGGCTACCCGACCATAGAAGCCCTGCCTAGTCCTAGAAGACCGATTAAAGATGTAATCTCCAATCTAAACGCTTCTTGATTGCAATTCCTTAACCCTATACGTTGCCGCCTCTTCCGATACCCGGTAAATCCGGGCTATTTTTTTTACCGTTAAGCCGGAATCTAAACACTGCAAAATTTGTTCCCGTGGCAGCAACAATTCTGCAGCGAAGATATTGGCTTCATGCTCAACCGGATTGTAGGTTTGTCCATTAGGCGGACCGCAGAAAAAATTTCCCCGGATGTGACGGTGCAGCCACCAGTGCCCCACTTCATGGGCATAAGTGAACAGCCATCTTGACGGACAAAGATTGCAGTTAATGAGGATATAATATTGCCTGTTTTTTGTCCAGAGCATACCATTGAACGAATTATGGAACATATGCTGCTCTACTATGATATTGTATTCATCACAAATTTTGTCCAGCAGACTCATACCGGCTACCCCGAAAGGCTTGTATTTTTCTAAGATGATCTGTGCTTGCTCAACGATTACTTCTTTCGTCATGAAATCAACCCCGTCGGATATTGTTTGTTCTGCCATTGGGAGGCTTAACTTTAGGAATTAAATATCTTCATTCCGAAGAAGCCGATTTACTTCTTCTAGGGGTTTAAGCCTATAAGCTCCATTCATTCCATATTTTATTCCCTTTTTCCGATTTGCCAAAAGCCTATTTATAAAATTAAATCAGTATCCAATTATATGCGCATGGCCAGAATGTATGTTCGATTCAAAGGGGCAAAAAATATTAACGGCCTGGTGAGTCGTTCCGTTAATACTTTTGCTGGCGTTTAAATTGTTCCATTTTAAAACGAAAATAATCGGCTAAATCTTCTAGAATTTCCCGCTTTTCTTTTTCTGATATATTCTTGTCTAAGCGAAAATCTGCGGTGATATCTTTCATAAAATCTAATACTTCCGGGTCGTCAATCGCTTTAACTCCGGTGCCGGGCTGACGTTCGTTAGTACGACCAAAGAGGAAATCAATAGAGACATCAAATAAATCTGCGAGGTAGACAATTGATTTTTGGTCTGGCTGGGTTCTTCCTGTTTCCCATCCACCGATAGTTTGCTGTCTTACCCCGCATAATCTGGCCAGTTCTTCTTGCGTAATTCCTTTGCCGGTTCTTAGCATCTTCAGGCGTTCAGCAAACATTTAACTACCTCCCAATATCATTATACAACATATAATTGTAAAATAAACATTTACAACAAAAAAATGTAAAAAAACTTTACAACATCAAAATGTTGTATTATTATAAAGTTATGAACAGCAAAATGTTGTAAAAAGGGTATCGAGTTGGGAGAACTAGTTCAAGATCATGGCAAGGATTCTTTTTTTAACCTTTCTAACAACAAAATGCTGTTAGAAGATGGCTAAGGACAGCATTTATAAATGTTCTTGGCATTATATTTTGGGGGTTTTATGATGAAAGAACAAATTTCGGCTATTTGCCACCAATTTATGCCGTTGGTTAAAAAATACTCTTGGCAATATCGCCATAAGCTGCAAGATGCGGAATCAGAAACGTGGCTAATTTTAATTCAGGCTGCTCAAACCTATAACCCTAAAAGGGGAGTCCCCATTGCAGGTTATCTGGAAAGCAGGGTCAAATATGGTTTGTTTAATATTTGGCGGCGACAGCGAAAAAGAGAACAACAGGAGTGTTTCAGTGATGATTCTTTTTTCAATAACTTGACGGCGCGGGAAAATCTGCAAGAGCAGGTAGAAGAAAAAGAAGAACTCAGCAAGATAAAGGAAGCAATCAATCAATTGCCGCCCAAACAGCGATACGTAATAGCTCAAACCGTCATGAATCAATATAAGATGGCTAAAGTGGCCCAGGATTTAGGCGTGACAACCGCGGCAGTAAACCAGTTGAAAAAACGGGCTCTGGCCCGTTTAAAGAAGAAGCTTTTCGCCTGCTAGGGCTTGGTTAACTCAGTCTTGCCACACTTTTGTAACAATTAAGCAATATAATCTAAATTAGTTAAAAGGAGGTAATAGAAATGAAAAAGATGCTAATTTTGATACTTGCTATGTTTGTTTTGAGTGTTGCTTCAACAGTAAGTGCTCATGACAATCAGCACCAATGGATAAATCAAAATCATATTATTGCAGTGGATGAGCCGTCTCCCAATCCGGATGATCCGCCTCAGCCAAAACCGCACAAAGATCATAAGCCAATTCCTAAAGAACCGCCTCAACCGGAATCACCCCAACTATGAATGGGTAAAAATTAGTAGAGATTAGGTAGTATTTCATTCATAACTATGAATTACTTTAGGTGGATCTGCGGGATCACCAAACGCTTCAAATTTTTCGTAGGCAAAATTCCGGCATTCTTTTGCGCAATGTAAACAGATACGGGCGCAATGTTGTGATTCTTCATCACAGTGTTGCAAACATTCTTTGCCGCATGCTTCACAAATACAAGCGCATAAGCCGGCGATATCTTTGGCGAAGGTACTGCAGCGTGCAATATATTTGCTGGTCCAGCCACAGAGATCAGCACAGTCACGTAAAAATTGCAACTGTTTTTCTCTGGTAGTAATATCCGGTGTTCTTGTGAAGTAGGTTGCCATGTTTTCACAGTTAACTTCACAAAATTGAATTGTTTCTACCAGGCATTCATACCAGTTAGTATGCACCAAAATCCCTCCTGCGAGAATGATTTTATTTTGTATAATATTTATAAATGATGTCGAAACAAGGAAAATTGAGCACTTGCGGATTGATTGCAAGTGCTTTTTTCTAACGCTGTGGGCTACAAGTATGTGGATTGCACTTTCTGGGATAACAGAGCTGAGGATTACAGAGCCTGGGATTGCATTGGTGCGGATAGCAGGGACGTGGATAGCAAGCATAGGGGTTACAGACCACTCTTTCCTCCGCATCATCGTCCCATTCCATAAATTCCGGATCTTCCCAAGGATGGTCAAAAAACATCCCGATTCACCTCCTCTTACAATATACTATGTGAACCTCGCCGGCATAGTTACAAAACACATTGCGATTGGAAACAGAGACCGGCGGCAAAGGCGGCTGGGATAACAAAAAAGAGAAGCACTCGCAGATTGACCGCAAGTACTTTCTTAAATAATGCTTCACATATTTTTTACCGGAGTCCTGGAGCTTGTTTATACGAAAGACCACGCTCGGGATATTCGCCGGAGCATATTATTTCAGTTCCGCTGAACCAAAGTTGAAAAGGGTGAGAATGAAAATTGTCAGCAGGACGGTAACGAACCAAGCCCAAAACGGCTTTAAATAATGAAGCCGTAAAACGGAAAAGATAGCACAATCGAATAAAGACGAGGAGAACCATGACCAACCGTTGTCATAGGAAATGCCGTGGACTATATGAGAATCGATAAATTCCAGCATACTAAAAAGGAAAACCCATAGTAACATGTAGCCGTATGGATGCTGTTTTTGGGTTGGAAAGTTAGAAAGGTAAATAAACGTGGCTGCGGGTAACATAATAAAACTGTTAATCATTTCTACGGTTGTTTGCGTTTTTACTAAAGCATCCGGGTTATAGACCCAAAGATTGTGGTGATAACTTAAAAAGCTTGCGCCTAAATTAGCGGTAATTACAAACAGTACTGTCGGATAATATCTTGCCCGGTTTTTCCAATCGCCGAATTTCCAAGCAGCCAATAAAAAAATGAGAATCAGGAAGACCCTGAAAAATAAAATAAGCCACATTAAAATTCCACCCTAAATGATCTATCTGCGCTATAGGTATCTTTTATTTAGTGGGGGCCGGTCTTCGAATCAATTTCTTTTAATTGTACGTCATTCTCATAAGTCAGCGGAACGGTACTGGCAACATTAAAGTAGGCATCCGCATAAGTTGAGCCCGTAACGAAATTGCCGGTATCCTGACCGTCTAGATATACGCGGTAAACTGGCATAGGGAACACTCCTTTGCTGACGTTTTTTTTAGTTTGAGTTACAGGCAATTTTTTATGCGGGTTAAGGGTAGAGAATATATGGCTGGGGAAATACTAAGCAAAAAATGGTTAAGGAGGGGAGTCATCCTGGACAGAACGGTTGTATTGGACTTTGACGGGGTTATTCATAGTTATAGCAGTGGATTTAAAGGGGTGGACGTGATTCCGGACCCACCTGTTCCCGGTATTAAGGAAGCGATTGAAAAAATCCGCAAACAATACCGGGTGGTTGTTGTGTCAACCCGGTGCTTCGAAGAGCGAGGGCTGGCGGCAATTAAAGAATGGCTCGACCGGCAGGAAATTATTGTTGATGATGTGGTGTCTCATAAACCACCGGCCATTGTTTATATTGATGACCGGGCGATTACTTTTGACGGCGACGCCGGTGCGCTGCCGGATAAGATAAAAAGGTTTAAGCCGTGGTATAAGAAATCCGGCAATAAATAAAACAGCGCAACAGAAACTATTCTGCTGCGCCGGTTTTAAAAATGCTGAGTGGGTACTGACGGTGGATTTACAGTATGCTCTTGCTTGTTTTGCTTTTTGACCGCCGTGTTTTTTTCTACGCCGGTTGTTCCGGTCTTATAGGGGGGTTCTTTCATTTGGCAGTACCTCTTTTATCTTCAGTATTATGCTTTACCCGTAAATTTCCCTGGGCCGTTGCCGGCTGTTTACCGGGAACTTTCGAAGTTGTGCCATAAGCATGTTTAATCAAAGCGTTCACCTCACTCTTCAGAAGACAATGCTTGGTAAACATTATTTTGTCCAAAATGAAAAAATAAATTCCTGGCCGAAGGAGATTGCATACAAGTTTTCCGTTTAGTTATTTGGAAGAAGTTAATTTTTTAGCATTACTAAGATTGGTGGCCGCATACTGATTTTGGGGATTCGCTTGCAGCGACGCCTGAAAATATTTCTGGGCGGCCGCAAAGTCCCGGTGATTGTAATAGATTACGCCCAGCGTATTTAAACAGTCCGATTTGGATTCATTGTTGGTTGCTGAGCTGACTGCCTTGGTAGCGGCAGCTACGGCGTCGTCAAAACGGTTTAAGTCATTGTAGGCTATACTCAATTGCCGCAGGGTTTCGGGAATTTCCTTATATTCCAGCGATTTCTTAAAAGCGGCGACAGCATCGGCGGCGCTTTTAGTTTTACCTTTTCCCGTCCGGTAGGCATAACCCAGATAATTGTATTCTCGGGCAATTTCGGTTTTTACATCTTCCAATGCTTTACTGTGTACTTTCCAGGCTCCCTGATCATTCACCACATACAGCGGACCGGAAGCTTCGATTTCCTTATTGTTATCAATCGGATCACTGATTGTGGAATTTACCTGGAATTCCACTACCTCCGGATAGAGTATCCCGCCAAGCTGCCGGTTTTTTTGTTCCCCTGTCCTGGTTATTTTTTCTGCCTTTATTTTTCCCAGCTCCGCCTGTAATTTATTTCTTAATGCGAAATCCTGCGGGGATACCTTGTTTTTAATAGCAGCAGTTAATAACGCGTAGGCTGCTTCATTCTGTCCGGAATCAACGGCGGCAACATAGCGCTGTACAATGTCGTCCGGTTTTCCCGGCGGTTGACTGCATCCTGCCAGGGAAAGCAGCATAACCGGCAAAACGATCCACAGTAACCATTTCTTCATTAAAAAGACTCCCTTGCAATGATTTTTAGCACAACAAAAAGCGGACAGAATTACCACCAGTCCGCTTTAAAAAGCAGATTTATGAGCCGTCAAGTCAGTCGGCAACCAATAAGACGGACAAAATAATTACAAATTCAACTAAAATAAACCAGTCTAAAATGTTGCCGGCGTTTTTACCCAGTTCCCGTATTAGAGTCATTGGCTATACCTCCTGGAACGGAATTAAATGACCGTGCGTCACAGTGACGAGTAAACAAGTTGAAATCAAGAGAACAACGGGGTGGATTTGCATGTTATTCTAGAGGCATTGCCATTACTTCTTAAATACAGGTATTCGCAAGCCGGGAAGAATATCCTGCATCAATTTGGTATTTTAATAAAAACTTAAAAAAATAATCTGCCGAAGCAGATTATGGGGCTGGCTACATAGATTCACTATGGGCCATAATGTCGTCATACTGACGCAGAAAAGAGCGGACCTCATAAATCTCGCGGGGGTTAAGCTGGCAATCCTGTTCGATCACTTTGCCGAAAGTATAGTGTAGTCCCTGTATATAAGCACTATCCAATCCGGGAGTATTGCGGAGCAGATTCAGATCAACATGGTTGCCGAAAGCATCCAGCATGGATTTCATTGTATCAACATGGCTGTTTTCGACGAGAGTTCCCTTATCTAGAGCAGACAATACATTTTCCAGCGTAGATCTCAAATCGGTGATGCACAAACGGGTTTCCTCATTATAGAGCATCCCTGACAACTCCTCTCCATATAGTGGACATACATTATTTGGAATTTCAATAGGATTATAATCCATTCGAGAATGATTATCAAGTAGATAGTGTATTCTAAAGATTTACAATGATGTGCCAAATCGGACGGGTTTTTGCAATGGTGATTTTGACAAATTTATGAAATAAAAGTAAAATGGAGAAGTATTTAAAGGCAGTGGACATGGGGCCGTTGGGCCTTGTGCTGCGTAAGAGGTGACTGTATGCAAATTGTTGTTATCGATGGTATGGGTGGCGGGTTAGGGGTCCAACTGGTGACTCTTTTGGTAGAGAAGCTGGGTGCGCAGGCTGAAATTGTTGCTTTGGGCACAAACTCTCTGGCTACCAATCGAATGGTTAAAGCCGGGGCTCAACGGGGCGCTACCGGTGAAAATGCGGTAAGAGTATCGATAAAAAAGGCGGATGTAGTGGTAGGACCCGTCGGCATTGTGATTCCCAACGCCTTAATGGGCGAAATTACCCCGCAAATTGCCGAGTCCGTTGCTTCCTGCGAGGCGAGAAAATACTTGATTCCCGTGAGCCAAAGTCATTTTGAGATTGTTGGTTTGGAAAACCGCTCATTGGCATTGCTTCTCAAGGAAGCGGTTGATAAGATTGCATTGTTGCTAAAGGGATAAGAGGGTTGATGTATGATTACGGTAAAAGATAAAGTACGGTTTGTTGAGACGGATATGATGGGAGTAGTTCATCATTCCAATTATTTTCGCTGGTTTGAAATGGGACGGGTTGAATATTTAAAAAAAGCGGAAATTTATTTACTGGAATTAATGGCGCAAGACATATTGTTTCCAATTACGGAAGTTAGTTGCCAATATAAAGCGTCGGCCCGTTTTGACGACTGGATTTTAATTCAGACGACATTAACTGAATTGACTAAGGTTAAAATGATTTTTACGTATCAGATAGTCAGGGAAACGGATGGTTTATTATTGGCCACGGGGAAAACTCAAAATGTTTTTACTGACCGGGAAGGCAAAATTATCCGGTTGCCGTCGGTCTATTATGACCGGCTGCATGCTTTATACGACCGGGAAGAGAAACGGTAAGCCATTGCCAAATAGTACCGGATTTTATGTATAGTAAAAAAGCCAATTAGGTAGAATACATTTTAAGCTATTCTGATAGTACGTGAATTTAGCCGGCGGGAAGGATTTCCTCCGCCGGCATAGAAGGAAATAGTTCAGCGTTGAAAAAGACTATTGTCGGGCATCCTATATGCCCCCTGTAGAGATGGAGGCATCACTGTGAATTTTTTGGTAGTTTTGTTCTTGTTGGTTATATTTTTGATGGTCGCTGTTTGGCTTTATATTGCCCGCCAGGGAGATGCGGAGTTTGCTTATTTAGTAAAGGAACGCACGGATTTCTTATTGTCTGAGGCGACCGACAGCACCGCCACATTCACTTGTCAGGTACCCTTTCTTAATAAAGGGACACAAGACGGAACCATTATGGACGCATATACGCGCCATTTGCTGCCGCAGGAACAGTATGACGCGGCGGAGGTATCGTCGCGGTTAATGCTGGAAAGGGCGCCGCGCAATGACGGATATTGGGAGGCGCTGATTGTACCGAAAACCACCGGCGGCATCGTTATTGTTACGGTCAAATTTACTTCGAAACAAGGTGATATCCGGCGGGATCTGAGAGACCTGGTGGATATGCCGATTGACCTGGTTTATCAGGTTGTCGCACGCAGTGAATGGTATATTGCCAAGACGCGTATGCTCATGACGGCGGAAGAAATACAACGGGCCATGCAGCTGGCTCCCGCCGGGGAATAGGAGACGATTACATATGGCTGAAATAGAACTGAAACCGGTTCGTACCCGGATTTTAACGGCAAACGACGATATTGTGGAAACAATCGCTCACTATGCGGGGCAAGATATCGGTCCGGACGATGTAGTGTCTGTGGCGGAAAGTGTTGTGGCAATTACGCAGGGACGCATTACCCGGCCGGAGGAAATGGAACCATCTTTTCTGGCTAAAGTGCTATGCCGCTTTGTGCCGCAAAAGGGAAGCTTGTCAAGCTGTTACGGTATGCAGGCGGCGATGGATGCGGAAGGAAAATGGCGCGTCTTGTTTGCCATGATTATGGGGTTTCTGGCTAAACTGATCGGCCGGAACGGTGTGTTTTATGAATTGGCCGGCGAGCAGGCCGCTTTAATCGATGATGTGACCGGGACCATGCCGCCCTATGATAAGCATCTGGTATACGGGCCGCAGAATCCTGCGGGAGTGGCGGAGGCCATAAAAAAACGGCTGGGCTGCTTCGGTGCAGCCGTGGCGGATGTCAACGATTTAAAGCGGGCGGCCGTTTTAGGGGCCAGTGAGGGGTTAGATCCCCAAACGCTGGCGCGTATATTGATTGATAATCCCTTTGGCAATGCCAGCCAAAAAACACCGATCGTTATTATTAAAAACTATGCGCAAGTGGAAGCGGATGCGCAGGGAGTAATCAGGGAACGGGCCAAATAAGGAAGCGCAGAGGAGGGTCGGCATAAGGCCGTCCTCCTTGTCTTATGATCTCAAAGTACTTTCTTCCAGTTCAAAACCCCGGCAGTATACTGGTCTTTACGGTGCTTTTGGACGGATTGCCGATATTGCCGCTGAAATCGAAAAATGCAATGTCGATGGCATATTCATTAATCCCGGGAGAGTAGACGCACAGACGAAGATGCGTATCGACAGTTTAGAGGGTTGCAGGTGAAGTGGATTGATTTGCGGTGTAGACTTGGGAAGCCGTAGTGTCAAACTGGTGTTGATGCAGGATGGGAGCATTGAAAAAAAACAGTTGGTGGAGACAATACGTTTTTATCGCGAGTACGGCAAAATGACCCCGCAGGGTTTGGTTGTCGATTTTGCGGCTATGGGGTTGCCGACGGTAGAGCGGTTAATTGCAACCGGATATGGCCGCAACACGGTCGATATTATTGGCGCTACGGTCATTGCCGAATTGAAAGCCCATACCCTTGGTGCGGTATGGCAGACCGGATTGACTGATTTTACCCTGCTTGACTTAGGCGGACAGGACAGCAAAGTGATTAAAGTCCGCAAGGGTAAAATGACCGATTTCCAAACCAATGATAAATGTGCCGCCAGTACCGGGCGCTATCTGGAAAATATGGCCCATGTACTGGACATTACCCTGGAGGAACTGAGCCGTTACAGCGACAACCCGGTAGAACTAAATACGACCTGTGCCATTTTCGGTGAGTCCGAATTAATCGGCCGCATTGTAGAGGGGCATAATGTCCCGGAACTGGCAGCCGGTGTGAACTATACCATTTTTAAACGGATAAAACCGATGCTGATTTCGCTGCTTAGTGAAAATATAGTATTTACCGGCGGCGTTGCTTTTGGGCAAGCTCTACGCACCATACTGGAAAAAGAGCTGAATGTGCGGGTGGTTGTGCCGGACCATCCCCAGTTAAACGGTGCTATTGGCTGCGCCGTATGTGCCGGTTAGGAGGAATGGATATGTTGCTGGGGATTGACGTGGGAGGCACTTTTACCGACGCGGTGGTTGTCGGCAACGGACAAGTGACGGCCTGGGCAAAAACACCTACGACCCAGGGCAACTTGATTGAGGGGATCCTCAAAGCGATGGATGAAGTTCTTGTGAACGTCGACCGGCCGACAATTGAGAGGGTATCCCTATCAACCACCATAGTAACGAATGCTTTAGTCGAGGGAAAAGCCGACCGGGTTGGATTATTGCTGATGCCCGGCCCGGGCATGGACTTAACCGGGTTGTTTCCGGTAAATCCCTGTTTTATATCCGGTTATGTTGACCACCGGGGACGGGAAATCGCCGCTCCCCGGGAAGCGGAAATTGACGAAGTACGGCAGCAGTTAGCCGGCGCACAGGGGGTTGCGATTGCCGGCAAGTTTTCCGTGCGCAACCCGGAGCCGGAGAAACAAGTGGCGGCGTGGGTTCGGTCACGGCTGGGCATAGAGAGAATTACTTTGAGTTCGGCTGTTTCCGGCAGCCTGAATTTTGTGCGCCGGGCTAACTCGGCGTATTATAATTCGGCCGTAGGGAGTCATTTTGGACGCTTTGCGGCGGCGATCGAGGAGGCTGTCAGGCAGCGGGGAATTGAAGCTCCCGTATTTATTCTGAAAGCCGATGGCGGCACGATGCCCCTTAGTGCGGCCAGATCCCAGCCGGTGGAGGCGGTGTTCACCGGGCCGGCGGCCAGTGTGCTTGGTATTATGGCGTTGCAAAGGCCGGCAGGGGATGTGGTTTCGCTGGATATCGGCGGGACGACTACCGATCTGGCATTATGGCGCAATGGGATACCGCTGTTTGCGCAGCGGGGCGCCCGGATAGAGGGATATCCGACGGCAGTACGTTCTTTCCGTTTAAAGTCGGTAGGCATTGGCGGCGATAGTTATGCGCACTGGGAGAACGGCCGGTTAAAAATCGGTCCGGTCCGGCGGGGGCCGGCCATGGCGGCGGGCGGCCCGGAACCGGCGCTGTCGGATGCGTTAATTGTGGCCGGGTTAAGCCGGTTTGGCGATCCCGGACTGGCGGAGCAAGCGATGCGGCGGCTTGGTGAGGCCGGCGGTTTTTCACCGCAGGAGACGGCGGTCAGGGTAATTGAAACGGCAGCCTGCTTCCTGCAGGCTGAAATTGACGATATGGTGGCGGAACACGCCGCTGAGCCGGTATATAAAGTGGAAGACATTGTTCACGAAGCCGCATTTTGTCCCCTAAATCTGATTGGTGTCGGTGGCGCCGCTGCCGGGTTGGTCCCGTGTGTGGCCGAGAAAATGAAATTGGGCTGCATCCTGCCGGCAGGCGCTATGGTCGCCAATGCCATTGGTGCCGCCGTGGCCAGGCCGACGGTAGAAGTGACCCTTCGTGCCGACTCGGACCGGGGCATCTATTCGATTGCCGAATGCGGCGTAGTCGACCGTCTGCCTGATAAACGGATGAATATGACCCAGGTACGGCAGTTGGGCCTGCGTCATCTAACCGACCGGGCGGCGCGGGAAGGGATCGTTTTTGCCGATGCGGAAGCGGTCTACGAAGAGGAATTTAACCTGGTGCGCGGTTTTAATACGGTTGGCAAGAGTTTCACCTGCCGGCTGCAGGTGAAACCGGGAGTACTCCTCGAATTGCGACAGGGGGTGGAATGATTGGGCAGAGATTCTCTCGGACTGGTGTTCTTTCCGGCCTTTGACTGGGCAATTACGCCCAGTCATCCGGAACGGGAGGAACGTCTCTTGTATACGCGGGACCAAATCCTGGAGGAAGGTCTGCTTGACCGGCCCGGAATCCGGGAATATAAGCCGCGGCTAGCCACAATCCGGGATGCGGAGCGGGTGCATGTCGGGGTGCCGGATATTGCTTCTCTAATCAAGGATGCGCATCTGGTTTCTGCCGGCGGCGCAATTACCGCCGCGGAAGCGGTTCGAAACGGCGAGGTGAAACGGGCTTTTGCCCTGGTGCGACCGCCGGGCCACCATGCCATGCGGGTGGTCCACGGTACGCGCGGTTTTTGTACGATAAACATTGAGGCTGTAATGATCGAATATTTACGCCGCCATTATGGTATTCGCAAAGTTGCCATTGTGGATACGGACGTTCATCACGGGGACGGGACGCAGGATATTTTTTACCATGACCCGGACACGCTGTTTATCTCCTTTCATCAGGACGGACGCACTCTGTATCCGGGCAGCGGCTTTACCGACGAAATGGGCAGTCCCAACGCGCTTGGCACTACCGTAAACTTACCTTTGCCGCCGGGAACGGGGGACGAGGGAGTTCATTATTTGCTTGATAATTTGGTTTTGCCGCTTTTGGAGGACTTTGCACCGGAACTGATTATTAATTCCGCCGGCCAGGATAATCATTACAGCGATCCGCTGGCAGGCATGGCGGTAACGGCCCAGGGATATGCCAGACTGGCCGACAAATTACAGGCCGATGTGGCCGTGCTCGAGGGCGGGTATTCCATCGAAGCCGCCTTGCCTTACGTCAATCTCGGGATTATTCTGGCAATGGCCGGAATGAAATATGACAGGGTCGTGGAACCGGATATTGAACGCTGTCCGCCCCAGCCGGAGCGGAATATGGTTTATATCAGGCAGCTTGCCGACTATTGGCGGCAAGTTTGGCAGGCGCGGGATGTTCTGCGCCGGGAGGCAATGGCGAAAGCAGGCTCCTTCTGGCATCGCCGGCGGGATATTTATTATGATGACAGTGGAATTAACGAACGGCAGACCGAAACAGTGCATCTGTGCCCGCGCTGTAATGGCTATGTGACCATTGCTACCGAGGCTGCCGGAAGTTCGTTCCGGCATAAGTCGGCTTTTGCTGCGATCATCGGCAGGGATAGTTGTCCCCAATGCCGGCAAGCGCGGGATAAGGTATTGGCAGCTAAAAAACAAGGGCAGTATCAACACTATTTTGTCCAGGATAAAGAGCAGGATATTTTGGAAGAAATCTGAGGGGGAAGCTAGAATGAGAATCGATGGCCGGCAAAACAATGAACTAAGACCGATTCAAATTACACGGCATTATTTGAAATATGCAGAAGGTTCCGTATTGATCGAGGTAGGAAACACGAAGGTGTTGTGTGCCGCCACGATTGAGGAAAAAGTGCCGCCTTTCTTAAAAGGCATGGGTGAAGGCTGGGTTACCGCCGAATACTCCCTCTTGCCCCGGTCGACCCAAACCCGGAATGTGCGGGAGGCCGCCAAGGGAAAACAGACCGGCCGCACCCATGAAATTCAACGGCTCATTGGCCGGGCCTTGCGCGGTGTTGTAGACTTGAAAGCGCTGGGGGAGCGGACGATATGGATTGACTGCGATGTGATTCAGGCTGACGGCGGGACCCGCACCGCTTCGGTTACCGGTGCATTTATTGCCCTTGTGGACGCAGTGAATTCTATCTATACGGACGAGAGCAAGCCGTTTCCGGTCCGGGATTTTTTGGCGGCGATCAGTGTCGGGCTTGTGGACGAGGAAGCACGGCTGGATTTGTGTTACGAAGAGGACTCCCGGGCTATTGTGGACATGAATGTAGTTATGACCGGCAACGGGCAAATGGTGGAAGTCCAGGGAACGGGGGAAAAAAGACCGTTTACTAAGGAGCAGTTGGCGCAAATGCTATCCATCGGGGAACAGGGAGTTGCCGCGATCATCGAATACCAAAAGGACGTGTTGGGGCCGTTGGCGTGGAAGGTGGGGAGAGAAGGATGCAGGAATTAGTGGTGGCGAGCCAAAATAAAGGCAAGGTGGCTGAAATACAGGCTGTTTTTGCCCATCTGCCGTTTACCGTGCTGAGTCTCGCCGCTTGTGGCATTATAAAAGAACCGGCTGAAACCGGAATGACCTTCATGGAAAACGCTGTTTTAAAGGCCCACTACTATGCGGCGAAAACCGGTAAGGCTTGTCTGGCCGATGATTCGGGGCTGGAAGTGGATATTCTTGGCGGCGAACCGGGAGTTTATTCGGCGCGGTTCGCCGGGGAAGATGCGGATGATGCAAAAAATAACCAAAAATTGTTGGCCAGATTAGAGGGGGTGCCCCGGGAAAAACGCAGCGGACGGTTTCGCTGCGCTTTGGCATTTGTTGACCCGGACGGCACTCTGATAACCGCCGAAGGGGCCTGTGAAGGAATCATTTTGCCGGAGCCGCGGGGAAAAAATGGCTTCGGCTATGATCCGCTGTTTTTCCTGCCGGCCTTCCAGGCAAGCATGGCGGAATTGACGATGGAAGAGAAAAATGCTGTCAGCCACCGGGGACAAGCCTTGAAAAACATGGCTGTCAAGTTGGCAGGATACAGGCAATGAAAATCGGCGTAATCAGCGATACTCATGGGAGCAAAGCTGCCGTCAAACTGGCCGTGGCGGCTGCCGGCCCGGTTGCTATGTGGCTCCATGCGGGCGATTATTATTGGGACAGTTATTATCTGGCCGAAATAACTGCTTTGCCGGTTCACATGGTGGCGGGGAATTGTGACGGTTCCGGCGACCGGGCCCAAGTCGATGCGTTTATTGAAGCGGGAAATAAAAAGATATGGCTGACCCATGGTCACCGGTACGGGGTGAAACATGGTGTTCAGGACCTTTTGTACTGGGGGAAGCAGTTTGAGGCGGATGTTGTTATCTATGGACATACTCACATGCCGCAGATCGCCTGGCAGAACGGACTTTTGATCTTTAATCCCGGCAGTGCCGCTGAACCCCGGGGCGGCAGTTTTCCTACCTGTGGCCTGCTGGAACTTTTACCTGACGGCAAAATCAGGCCGGAATTATTGGACTTAATCGATCCTCATCGCTAATTGAGCGGTGGGGGTTTTTATTTTTAGTTGCTTTTTTGCTAAAAATGTCTGATAATATTAATAGATAGTAAAATTGGATTAATGGATTAATCCAATTTGGAGGTGGGATTACGATTCTGCAGCAAGTTGGAATTCCGATTTATGTACAAGTGAAAAATTACATCCTGGATAAAATAAAGTCGGGTGGACTTTTGGCGGGCGATAAAATTCCCACAGAACGGGACTTGGCTGCAAAATTGGGTATTAGCCGGAATACGGTTAGCGCCGCTTATAAAGAATTATTGCTGGAAGGAATTTTAGAAGCCCGGCAGGGACGCGGGACCTTTGTCAGACGGCAGCGGGAAGATGATGCTGCACTGGAACAAGTGGCCGGCAGCCGGCGGGACAGGTTGCTGCGGGTGATCGATGATGCCATGGCCAAAGCAGTGGAGCTGGGATTTACAACGGAACAATTTGTCGCCATTGCCAGCATCCGGGCCCAGGAAAAGGCGCGGGCAGTTAAAGCACTGCGGGTCTCGGTAGTCGACTGTACGGCGGAAAACGTACGGCATTTTATCCGTCAGCTCAACCAGGTTGCCAATGTACACTTTGAAGCGGTTGTTCTAAGTGATTTATTGGAACAGCGGGTACCCGTCGAACTTTTGCGGTCCTCCGATCTGGTGGTGACTACGGCGGAACATCAGACGGCCCTCGTCAAGCTGATGGGACCGTCCAACAAGTTGTTTGTTGCCGCCGTAACGCCGAATTTGGACGCCGTCGTAAAACTGGCCCGTCTGCTGCCGGGAGCGACGGTCGGCGTGGTAGCTGAAACCAAAGAGTTTACGGACGCGCTAAAAAGGCTTTTTACCCGGATTGCCGCGAGTGAGATTTTCTGTGAAATGTTGTTGTCGGCCGACCGGGAGGAATTGCGCCGCTTTACTTTACGCCACAATGTACTGGTAGTGGCGAAAGAAATGGAACATGCCGTCCGGCAGGCGGCGGCCGCCGATCAGGTGATTATTCCTTTTTATTATGAAATTGACCAGGGGTCTTTGCATCAAGTAATGGCAAAAATGCTGGAAATGATATCATGACGGCAGATTTCGCAAAGGAGAATGAAAATGGAAGAAAACAAAGTCAAAGTCGTTTTAGGGGTAATTGGAGCGGATTGTCATGCTGTGGGGAATCGAATCTTAGAATATGCGATTGCTGAAGCCGGATTGGAAGTGGTTAACTTAGGTGTTTTAGTACCGCAGACGGAGTTTGTCAATGCCGCGATTGAAACAGATGCCAAAGCCATTCTGGTGGCCTCCTTGTATGGTCACGGGGAAATTGACTGCCGGGGCTTGCGCGCTTTGTGCGAAGAGGCGGGCATTGCCGATATTTTACTTTATGTAGGCGGAAATCTGGTGGTCGGCAAAACCGATTTTACCGCTGTGGAGCAAAAGTTTACTGCCATGGGTTATGACCGGGTTTATGCCCCG
Source organism: Allolucifera butyrica (assembly GCF_900476375.1). GTDB lineage: Bacteria > Bacillota > Negativicutes > Sporomusales > UPPP01 > Lucifera > Lucifera butyrica. The sequence goes on from NZ_UPPP01000064.1 coordinate 75,404, forward strand.
GGTACGCTGCCCGATCAGGTCATTGCCGACCTCAAGGGGGATTTAAAGCAAAGGGGTCTTTTATGTGAGTAATGTCTTGCTCATCGATTTCGGCAGTACATACACGAAAATTACGGCGGTCGATTTAAATACGGAGACCGTTCTCGGTACGGCGCACGGCATTACCACCGTGGATACGGATATTACAGAGGGTTTGAACCAGGCGCTGAGCAGTTTGTTTGCGCAAACCGGACGGCTGGAATTTGCCAGGACGCTGGCCTGTTCCAGCGCTGCCGGCGGTCTTAAAATGGTAGCGGTCGGTTTAGTGCCGGAAATGACGGCAGAAGCGGCAAAACGGGCGGCTTTGGGAGCCGGAGCCAAAGTTCTGGGTGTATTTTGTCATGAACTGAGCGAGTATGAAGTGGCGGAAATTGAAAAGCTGACACCGGATATTATCCTGCTGGCTGGGGGAACCGACGGCGGGAATAAGACTGTGATTCTTCACAATGCTGCCATGCTGGTGCAATTAAAGCGGGATGTGCCCGTGGTGGTTGCCGGCAATAAATCGGTAACGCCGCAGGTGGTATCCATACTGGCGGGCAGCAAAACGGAAGTGGTTCATACCGAAAATGTAATGCCCCGCCTGAATGAACTGAATATTGAGCCGGCGCGTCAGAAGATCCGGGATTTATTTCTAAGAAAGATAGTGGATGCCAAAGGGTTAAACAAAGCCAGCCAGATTGTCGACCGCATGGTGATGCCAACCCCGGCGGCGGTGCTTCGGGCGGCCGAACTGTTAAGCTGCGGCACCAAACAGGAAGCCGGCCTGGGTGATCTCATGGTGCTCGACATCGGCGGCGCCACGACGGATGTTTATTCCATTGCCAAGGGAGATCCCACCAAAGGCGGCGTTATGCTGAAAGGCCTGCCGGAGCCGTTGGCCAAACGGACCGTAGAGGGGGATCTGGGCATGCGCTACAGTGCGTCCGCCCTGTTGAAAGCGTCGGGTCCGGCAATGATTGCCGGCCGCAGCGGGGTACTGGAGCAAGCGGTGACGGACTATGTTGCCAAAATTGAAAAGGACATAGAATATTTACCGGCCAATCAGGCGGAGGAAAAACTGGAAGTCGGGATGGGCTGGACTTGTACCCGTCTGGCCGTTGACCGCCACGCCGGGACATTGGAAACACATTATACGCCCTTCGGGTCCGCCTTTGTTCAGACCGGCAAGGATTTAACGGCGGTCGAAACGGTAGTCGGTACCGGCGGGGTCATTATAAATAATCCCCGGGCGGAAGAAATTCTGAATGGCGTCCTGTTTGATCCGGCAGAGCCCGCTGTTTTAAAACCGCAGGCGCCCGCTTTCCTTATTGATGAGAAATACATTATGGCGGCTATGGGATTATTGGCCGAAGAGCATCCCGATATCGCCTTACGCATGATGAAAAAATACATTGTACGGAGGTCAAAAGAATGGAATTGAGAAATAAACGCTGGTCGGAGCAGGAGTTTTACGCCATGCGGGAAGAAGTGCTGCAGCAGTGGCCGACAGGGCGGGAAGTCGACTTCGGCGAAGCGGTAAAATATCATGAGAGTATACCGGCGAAAAGGCACTTTGCCAAACGTCTGGTCAAGGCGAAAAAGAATGGTGAAACTCTCACTCAGCCAAGGGCCGGGGTGGCCTTAATCCAGGAACATATCAACCTGCTCAATTTTCTGTCCCAGGAAGGGGAAGCGGATCTTCTGCCGACGACCATCGACAGTTATACGCGGCAAAATCAGTATAAAGAAGCTCAAAACGGCATTGACGAGAGCCGGCGGGCCGGCCGTTCCCTGCTCAACGGTTTTCCGGCAGTTAACCATGGTGTGGAGGGCGTCCGCAAAGTAGTGGAAAGTGTAAATGCGCCGCTGCAAGTGCGGCATGGCACACCCGATGCCAGACTGCTGACGGAGATCACCCTGGCCGGTGGTTTTACCGCCTACGAAGGCGGCGGGATTTCCTATAACATTCCCTATGCCAAAAATGTATCGCTGGAAAAAACCATTTTGGACTGGCAGTATTGTGACCGTTTAGTAGGCCTTTATGCAGAGCACGGCGTGGAAATCAACCGCGAACCGTTTGGACCGCTTACGGGGACGCTGGTTCCGCCCAGCGTTTCTCATGCGGTGGCGATTATTGAAGGCATGCTGGCCGCCGAGCAGGGCGTCAAAAATATTACCCTTGGTTACGGCCAGTGCGGCAATTTGATTCAGGACGTTGCCGCTATTAAAGCATTGGAGCAGCTGGCTGACGAATATTTCCGGGAAAATGGCTATCCTGATTGTGTATTAACGACAGTTTTTCATCAGTGGATGGGCGGGTTTCCCCAGGATGAGGCCAAAGCGTTCGCGGTGATTTCCTGGGGCGCAGCGGCGGCGGCTCTGGCCAAGGCAACCAAAGTCATCGTCAAAACACCGCATGAAGCCTTGGGCATACCTACCAAAGAAGCCAATGCACAAGGACTGAAGACGACGAAACAATTGATTAATATGCTGCGGGATCAAATGTTTCCCATTACCAAAGATGTCGAGGATGAAATTGCCATTATTAAAGCGGAAACCCGCTGCCTGTTGAATAAAGTTTTTGAACTGGGCCAGGGTGATTGCGCGATTGGCGCCGTCAGGGCTTTCCAGGCAGGAGTTCTGGATGTGCCGTTTGCTCCCAGTAAATATAACTTGAATAAAATCCTGCCGGCCCGCGATAATCAAGGCGCCGTTCGCCTGTTTGATACGGGAAATCTGCCCTTTACGCCGGACATCATCGATTTCCATCAGCAAAAAATGGCTGAACGGGGTAAAGCGGAAGGACGGAATCCCAGTTTTCAAATGGTGATTGACGACATTTACGCCATTTCCCATGGCCGCCTGGTAGGCAGACCAAGATAAAAGGCCGAAAAGCAAATTATACGAGGAGGATAAAGCGATGAAAATAACGGATGTAGTTTGCGCCAGAGCATTTACGGGATTTTATTTTGACGATCAGCGTGCCATTAAAGCCAATGCGGCGCATGACGGATTTACCTATACCGGCACGCCGGTTACAGAAGGATTCAAGGCGGTGCGGCAGGCGGGCGAGGCCGTTTCGGTGATGCTGGTGTTGGAAGACGGGCAAATTGCTTACGGTGATTGCGCCGCCGTCCAATATAGCGGCGCCGGCGGCCGGGATCCTTTGTTTTTAGCCGGGGATTTTATTCCGGTGATTGAAAATCGGATTAAACCGCGTCTGGTGGGACGGGAACTGAATTCTTTCAAAATGCTGGCCGAAGAAATCGACGCCATGACCGAACCGGCTTCCGGTAAAAAAATTCACACGGCCTTGCGTTACGGCGTAACCCAGGCAATTCTGGACGCAGTGGCCAAGGCCAAGAAAAAATTAATGTGCGAAGTGATTGCGGAGGAATATAATACGACCGTAAGCGGCAAAGAGATCCCAATCTTTACGCAATCCGGCGATGACCGTTACAATAATGCCGATAAGATGATTATTAAACGGGCCCAGGTATTGCCGCACGGATTGATTAATAATGTAAAGGAAAAACTTGGTCTGAACGGCGAATTATTACTGCAATACGTAGAATGGCTGCGCAACCGGGTTCTTGAACTCAGAACCGACGACGCTTACAATCCGGTGCTGCATCTTGATGTGTACGGCACGATCGGCATTGCTTTCGATTATAATGTGGAACGGATGGTTGAGTATTTCCGTAAACTGGAAAAGGCAGCAGCGCCGCTTAAACTCAGGATTGAAGGGCCCATGGACATGGAAGAGCGGGAGCGTCAGATTGAGGCGCTGGCCGCCCTGACAGCCAGGCTGCATGAAGAAAAAATCGGCGTGGAAGTGGTAGCCGACGAATGGTGTAATACCTATGAAGACATACGGCTGTTTGCCGATAGAAATGCCGGCGACATGCTTCAGATCAAGACTCCCGATTTGGGCGGCATCAACAACATTATTGAATCGGTATTGTATTGCCGCCAAAAAGGGATCGGCGCTTATCAGGGCGGCACTTGCAATGAGACCGACCGCTCGGCTCAGGTTTGTGTCCATATTGCCATGGCGACGCAGCCGGTGCAAATGCTGGCGAAACCCGGTATGGGAGTCGACGAGGGGTACATGATTGTATACAATGAAATGCAGCGTATCCTGGCGGTGCGCCAAAAACGTTAATCAGGCTGTAATGGGAAAGGGTGTAGACTATGAAATCCGTCCAACTCAATGACCAGCTCATGTATGCCAGTTATTTCGCTCCCCGCGGACGCAACCGGATGTATATGCTGGGACAAAATCTCAGTGTCCGTTATTTATCGCCCCTTGACCGCTTGATCGGCATCATTGGTGATGCCGGCGCCGGTAAATCCTCTCTGGTTAAGGGCATGTTTCCCGGTTTAGAGCTGACCAATGATGATGACGGTGTTAATATTCGCCCTTTGCCGCTATTGAAAAATATCGATAAGGGATTTTTTAGCAGTCATACCTATCATGTAGATATTCGCTTTGAGATGGCCTTTACGCAGCTTCATACGCTGGCTGAAGCCATTCAGCAGGCTCTGGCCCATGGGAAACGGGTCATCGTTGAACATTTTGATCTGGTGTATCCCTTGCTGGGGGCGAATGCCGATGTCCTGATCGGGGTCGGCGGCGAAGTGATTCTCGTGCGTCCTACTGTGTTCGGGCCGGTTCCGGATGAAATCATCAACGTAGTTACAAAAACGCTGCGGTACCGGAAAATGGCTCATACGGCCGAGGATATTACCGCCCGGATCCTGTTGAACGATTATGGCGCCATTTTGCCGTTCAATCACCGCGACGTACATCACGGGTTTGTACTGGAGTATCCCATTTTTCCCGATGCCGACTTAAAGGAAGTAGAAGCAAAAGTGAAAGCGATGATTGACGAAGGGGTCAGCATTTGCTACAGTGACGAGGGCCATATCCGGATCGGCGAGGAATACTGGGCATGCTCCGGACCGCGGACGCATGTGAAAAATACCGATGAAATCGAAAATTTTCATTTGCTGCCGGAATATAAATACGACCCGAAAACGAAAACGTATCTGATTATCGGTCTGGTGGGACCGGCTTCCAATAATCTGGACGGTTTTGCCGGCTTGAGTTATGCGGCAATGGTATAAGGAGAGATGACTTTGGCAAATAACGTACGGACAGCGCAGGCAGGAACTTTGGAATCCAACGACATCATGCTGACGGTTGCTCCCGGACCGGCCGGTTCGGGAATCCAGCTGGATTTAGACAGCATTGTTCTGGCTCAGTATGGCCCGGCCATTCGCCAAACCATTTTGACGGTGCTGGCGGAATCTGATGTGACCGATGTTTACATCAAAGCAGTGGACCGGGGAGCACTGGACTGCACCATCCGGGCGCGGACGCTGGCAGTTCTTGGACGGGCCGGCTTCCTGCTGAAAGGAGAACTGGTGTGATGGATTTACGCAGGAGTATGTTGTTTTTACCCGGGAACAATCCCGGTATGCTGCAGAATGGCGGTGTTTTTGAAGCCGATGCGGTGATCCTGGACCTGGAGGACGCCGTTGCTCCCCGGGAGAAAGATGCCGCCCGGCTGTTGGTCGCCCAGGCGCTGCAATCTGTTGATTATGGCCGCAGTGAAAAGGTCGTTCGGATAAATACCTTGGACACGTATGGTAAGCAGGATATAAAGGCGGTTGTGCCGTGTTCGCCGGACGGGATCCTGCTGCCGAAAGTTCAGTCGGCAGCGGATGTTCAACAAGCGGCGGCTCTGATTGACGCTGCGGAGCGGCCGGGGCAGAAAAAGGTGCGTATTTTCGCCTTAATCGAGACGCCGGGTGGCGTGGAACAAGCCTATGGGATAGCCACTGCCGACCCCAGAATGGCGGCTCTTGTCCTGGGGGCGGAAGACTATACGGCCGCCATCGGCTCCCAGCGGACGCCGGCGGGAACGGAAATTCTCCATGCCCGGTCCAGTCTGGTGAATGCCGCTGCCGCCGCCGGGATTCAGGCGGTTGATACACCCTTTACCGATGTCAATGATGACGCCGGGCTTGCGAACGATACCCGTTTTGCCAAATCCCTGGGTTTTAAAGGCAAGCTGAGTATTAATCCGCGCCAGCTCGAAGTAATCTATAGTGTGTTTAATCCCGAAGCCGCGGAAATTGACTGGGCCCAACAGGTTGTGGCAGCCATCCGCCAAGCCGAAGCCGAAGGCTCCGGGGTCGCGTCGCTGCATGGTAAAATGGTCGATGCGCCGATTGTAAACCGGGCGGAACGGATTTTATTCCTGGCCCGGTTGCTGGGGCTGGTTGGAGGAGACGGACAATGAAGAATGCAATCGGTCGGGAAATTCCCGAATATATCGAAGGTTATGGTCAGGTTGTGCCTTATGCGGGGGCGTTTGCCACACCGCCAAACCGGCAGCGTCAGTCGCCGCCGGTAAAATGGAACAAACCAGGTGAGAGCAAGCTGATTGCCGGCCTCGAAGCAGTATTTCGCCGGGTTCCGGTCAAAGACGGCATGACGTTATCGTTTCACCACCATTTCCGTAACGGCGACGGAGTCGTCAACATGGTATTGACTACGGCCGCCAAACTGGGTTTGAAAAATTTGAAAGTCGCCTTAAGCTCCATATTTCCGGTGCATGCGCCGCTGATTGAACATATTCAAAACGGCGTGGTAACCGCGCTGGATACCAATTACATGTCCGGGCCGGTGGCGGAGGCTGTTTCGAGGGGGCTGCTGGCTCAGCCGGTGATTATGCGCACCCACGGGGGCCGGGCCAGGGCCATTGAGTGCGGCCAGCTTAAAATTGATGTGGCCTTCATTGCCGCACCGGCGGCCGATAATTATGGAAACCTTAACGGCGTACAGGGTCCCGCTGCCTGCGGTTCGCTGGGCTATGCCTTTCCTGACGCCGAGTATGCCGATTGCGTGGTTGCCGTCACCGACCATTTGGCCGAATATCCGTTGTCGCCGGTGTCCATTCCTCAGACCCGGGTGGACTATGTCGTCGTGGTGGACCGGGTAGGAGACCCGCAGGGAATTGTATCCGGAACGACCCGGATTACCAAGGAACCGGTAGGCTTAAAGATTGCTTCCCTGGCGGCTAAAGTGATTGAAGCGGCCGGCTTGATCCAGGACGGGCTGTCTTTTCAGACGGGAGCCGGCGGCGCTTCGCTGGCAGTTGCCCATTATGTGCGGCAGAAAATGGAACAGACCGGCGTCAGGGGGAGTTTTGCCCTGGGCGGCATAACCGGGTATCTGGTCGACATGCTGGAGAAGGGACTTTTTCAAAAAATTCTCGATGTGCAGGGTTTTGATCTGGAAGCAATCCGTTCTTTGACGGCCAACCCCAACCATTTGGAAATCGGAGCCGGTTTTTACGCCAGTCCGTTTACTAGCGGCTGTGCTGTAAATAAACTGGATGTGGTCATCCTCGGCGCTACGGAAATCGATACGGACTTTCACGTGAATGTGGTAACCGGGTCTAATGGGATGATCATGGGCGGGTCCGGCGGACACAGCGATGCGGCTGCCGGAGCTAAATTGACCATTGTGGTTGCCAATCTGCTGCGCAGCCGGCTGCCGATTATCGTTGATAACGTGCTGACGGCCACAACCCCGGGAGAAACGGTGGACGTACTGGTTACGGAACGGGGAATCGCCGTCAATCCCGGCCGGGAAAGTTTACGGCAGCAATTAACGGCAGCGGGGCTGCCGGTGAAGACGATTCAGGAACTCAAGGAAATGGCTGAACAGATTGCCGAGAAACCCAAAGCGATTCAAACCGGGGAAAAGATTGTCGCCGTCGTTGAGTACCGTGACGGAACAATGATTGATGTTGTCCGGCAAATGGGGGATTAACAGGATGTGGGAAGAGGTAGAGACCCGGTCCATAAATTTAAAACGTCCCGGTGAAGTGCAGCAGGTCAGAGATTTTTTGGCCCGCTTTGACCTTGCTTTTTCCGCTGATTTGGACTATACCATTGCCCTGTATAAAGAGGAGCAAATTGTGGCAACCGGTTCGCTAAGTGGTGAAACCCTGCGCAATATTGCGGTTGACGAATCCCTGCAAGGTGAAGGTCTGACGGCGGTGGTAGTCAGTGCGCTGATGAATGAGGCCGCGCAACGGGGGCGGTATCATTATTTTCTGTTTACCAAACCGGGCAATACTGTACTGTTTTCTTCCCTTGGTTTTACGGAAATTGCCCGGGCGGAGCCTTATGCCGTGCTGCTGGAAGCCGGCATTGGCACTGTCGGGGATTATTGCCGGGAAATTAAGGAGCAGCTGGCAGGATTGCCGGCCGGACCGCGGGCCGGCGTGGTAGTCAATTGCAATCCCTTTACCAGAGGGCATCAGGCCCTGATTGCCAAGGCGGCGAAAGAGTGTGCGTCGGTCGTTGTCATGGTAGTGAGTGAAGAACGGTCCCTCGTTCCCTTTGCGGTACGCTACCGGCTGGTACGGGAAGGGGTCGCGGAATACTCCAACGTTCTGGTCGTACCGGCCGGAACGTATATGGTTTCGGCGGCTACGTTTCCCGGCTATTTCACCAAAGGGGAGGAAACGGTAACGGCGCAAACCCGTTTGGATGCCGCATTGTTTGCGCAGCGGATTGCTCCCGCTCTCAACATAACCCTCCGGTATGTCGGGGAAGAGCCCTATTGCAATGTGACGGCAGCTTATAATGAAGCATTAGCCGCTATTTTGCCGCAATCTGGAGTGGAGCTGCGGGTTGTACCGCGTATTTTATCGGCAGGAGAAGCCATCAGTGCTTCCCGGGTCCGGGAATTGATCCGGCAGGACCGGTGGGAGGACATGGCTTCCCTGGTACCGCCGTCTACGTACCGGTATTTGGTTTCGCCGGAGGCTGCGCCGGTAATTGAACGGATCAAGAACACGAATTCCCGCCATTAATTCTGCCGGCTTATATAGTTGACTATATAAATAAAATATGCTAATATGTTTTTGTTTTACTGCGTTAGGTAAATGATTTTCCGTCAATCGCTAAAACATGTTGCGTTGTTATGTAAAATGTTTTTTAGGACACATTGACGGCTATACATGACGTATGGTACAATATATTTTGTGATTGACGGGGCGTGGCTCAGTTTGGTAGAGCACCTGGCTTGGGACCAGGGGGTCGCAGGTTCAAATCCTGCCGCTCCGACCACATAAATCGCTAAATGCGGGTGTAGCTCAATGGTAGAGCACTAGCCTTCCAAGCTAGCTACGAGGGTTCGATTCCCTTCACCCGCTCCATCTTATATCGAGCCTGTCCAGAGGTTGTGGCCCCTGGATTTTTATTTGCTCCCTGCCGCGGTAAGACAGTTGACACTACATTATGTTGGTGTTATAATTTTTGAGGTAAAGAAATCATTTATATGCGCCTGTAGCTCAGGGGATAGAGCAACGGACTTCTAATCCGTTGGTCGTACGTTCGATTCGTACCAGGCGCGCCACTTCAAACGCTAGAACGGCAATGCTTCCGGGAAACGGAGCCTTGCCGTTTTTCTGTGTCTGGGGGCTTACTTATACTATAACTTGTACTATTACGCTTGCTACAGCGAGCAGGAAGAAGAAAATAATGGATAGCGGGAGTCTTAGCGACTTCCGCTATATATATTGCTCAAATATCGCCGCTGCCTGCCTGTCAATGGCTTTGGATGGGTGGCAATAACCCATCGTCGTGGCGATTTCTGATGAAAGAATGGGGTGTATCATGACGATGAGATTGAATGATAAAAATCCTTTTCAAATAACTACCCCAGAAGAGCCGGGGGAATGGGGCAAGGTACGATGAAGTCAGGTTATCTATATGTATTGGTGCACCCGTCTGATCCTGACCTTTACAAGATCGGAATAACCACCCGTAAACCCGAAGTACGATTGGCCCAGCACAATAGCAACTACGAAGAATACACGGGTCAGATCGTAAAAGAGACCGGTCAGAAATGGCAATTGAAGGAATACATTTCCGTCCCTGACCCGGCACATGCTGAAGCAGCATTTTGGGGAGCAACGGGTTTAGCAGATATCCCGTTTCGACAAGGCATTGAAGTTGAAAAGATGGAATGGAAATGGGTACAGGCGGGTTTGGACGCAGCAAAGAAAGCTGGTGTACGGCCGCTCCCGAAGCCATTGTCCGACTGGGTTTATGCATATACAGCATGGATGAACAAACGACTGGAAGGACGTGACATAACCCTTGTAGGGTATGTTAGAAGTATGGTGTCTGGAAAAGCTACCTTTCGATGTAGCAATGGACATGTATGGCGGACGAGATGCACTTATGTAGCAGAAGGTGGAGGTTGTCCACAATGTGGGATCGGCGATAGGAAACCAGAAGAAATTTGGCAGGCGGCAAAACTGGGCTACCTTTGTCTGTTGATACATCCTGAAAAGTCAGGGTTTATTAAAATCGGGCTGACATACAACAAACAATGTTATGAAAGAAATGTATGGGAAGGCTGGGAGGTACATCGCTATCGATTTGTTGAGGACCCCGTTTTAGCTGAAAGATTAATTTGGGAGTTGCTGGCCAGCCTCTGCCCAATGATCGCGAACCAATTAAAATAGACTTGAGCGTAGCAGAACAGGCATTCCGCGACTTAATTTATCAAATGCATCGCGAGATTGCCTTGGTGGAAAAGAAAAAAAATATATCCTAATGCAATTTTGTAAGTTGGTACAACTAGAGTGGACGACGCAGATTAAATGGAATGCTAAAGTAACACAATTGTATTTTGTTACATTTATAGAAAGTCCACTAAGGCAGTAAAATCAAGCCTCGGTGGACTTTCTAGTAGGTATTGTATTTCGGGGGCTCGCGGCGAATGTAACACACGATATAATTTTATTATAAAGTGCTGCATTCGCTAGGGGGGCCAAAGAAATGGAACTTGTTGAGCCGATTCGAGATAAAAAGCAGATTCAAGGAATGAAAAAGTACCTGAGGGGGCAGAACACTCGAGATTATCTGTTGTTCACCTTGGGAATCAATTCAGGGCTCAGGATTTCCGATTTGCTGAAACTGACGGTGGAAGATGTAATAAAGGACCGAATCACTATCCGGGAGAAGAAGACCGGTAAGGCTAAGGATTTTCCGTTGTCTGAAACCTGTAAAAAGGCGATCGGCGAATATCTAAAAGAAACGGGATTGAGCGAGGGCGCTTTGTTTGCCAGCCGGAAAGGCGGGCGACCACTATCGCGAGTTCAAGCCTATCGGATTCTGAATGACGCCGCGAAGCAGCGCGGAATCAAAGAAGCAGTTGGAACTCACACACTGCGCAAAACGTTCGGGTATCACGCTTATCAAAATGGTGTTGATATTACTAGAATTCAAAAGCTGCTGAATCACTCGACGCCAAGTATAACGCTTGCGTATATAGGAATTACCAAAGAGGAACTGGATGCGGTTTATATTACGCTAAACTTATGATTAGCGTAAGAAATTCTTAATAGGGGCAGATCAGCGCTGACGGGAGTAAGCCTTTCAGAATAAATCAGCCATATACTGGTCCAAAAGAGCAAGGCTTCCTTTTGCTGACGGCTTAATATTTTTGTGGGTGATTTTGTAGCAGACCCGTTCAGGAGGAGAATCCAGTAACTGTTGAATCAAAAATTGTCCTGTTTTTACGAACGAATTGGCCACGGATTTAGGCACAACAGACCATTGTCTAGGATCTTGCATGAGTGAAAAGATTAATCCGGCAATATCGACTGGAATGTATGCTGCATGAATCGGGTCCCACCACCGGTCGTGCCACATTTGAAAGGCTGGTCCCCAATTCCAATATATCTCGTGTTCACAATTCAGCTCGGTTGGGTGAATTGGTTGCAAGTTGCCAAATTCGTGCGCTGTTGCGGGTCTAATCAATACGGCCTCATCTATAAAGAACGGTTCCACATCAATGTTGGGTACCGTTCTTTCCATTTTTACGAAGGCTACGTCTATTTCCCGGCGCCCCATGGTATCCCATAGCTCTACAGAGTGTTGTGTGTGGAATTGCAGTCGTATTCTGGGACTGTGCTGTGCCAAGGCCCGGTAAAGGGGGGGGAGAACATACGTATTTAAGCTGTTCGATCCTCCGATGGAAAGACTTAATTGGGGACCGGTGGCTTGCAGTTTTTCCGTATCCTGTTTTAACCTGCTCCAGCGTTCGGCAATCGTGACAAAGTTCTCACCGAACGGAGTTAAAGTGATTTTCTGTATACCTTTCCCTCGCTCAACAAGGGTAGCCCCCATTTCTTGTTCCAGGATTTTGAGCCGATAACTGACAGTAGCTTGAGTCAAATTCAACACTTCAGCAGCCTTTTTTAGGTTTTGAGTCTGGACAATGGCAAGAAACGCATCGATACCAGCAACATACATAAATTCTAGCCCCCCTAAATATAGAAGCATTAAATATATAATGCAAAATTTATTTGATTTACAACGAATATTTCTTTATTTAAACTTAACATGAAGTTAACAAAGAAACAACGGTATCACTCAAAGTTCTTAATTAAATTTGGGGGAGATGCGAGCTGTGAATCAAGGTGCTATTATTCAATCGTCAAAAGAACAGTTTAAGTGGAAGGCATTGTCGGCAGGGTGTCTCGCCCACTTCATTCATGATGGCTTTACCGATATGATTTATATTTTTTTCCCAATCTGGCAAGCCCAGTGGGCTTTGACATTTGTCGAGGTAGGCCTTCTGAAAACTCTAATTTCCGGCTCAATGGCCATGTTTCAACTGCCTATCGGCATTGTTGCCAATCGTATCGGGCAAATAAAGCTATTGCTCATTGGAACAATTATTACTAGTGTTGCGGTTATGTTATGGGGGTTCGCAATCAGTCCTGTTTTACTGGGATTGTTGTTAGTACTAGGCGGTTTAGGTTCCAGTGTACAACATCCGGTGTCGTCTTCTGTTATATCGGATGCTTATTCAGACATACAAGCCCGGCGAACGGCATTAAGTACTTACAATGTCGCTGGCGATATAGGCAAACTTGTTTTGCCTGGTTCGGCAGCTTTTCTGATCGCATATTGCGGATGGCAATCGGCAGGCCGTTTGCTCGCGACAATCGGCTTGCTAACCACACTAATACTTTTCATTAATTCTCTGGGTATCCGTATGACGGGTTCTTCTTGGCCGCAAGAAACGAACCAGCCTACTGGAAACGCTTTATTATTGGGGTGGAATGGTTATCAGGCTTTTTGGTTACTATCCACAATAGGCATAATAGATAGTGCCACACGGATGGGATTTTTAACCTTCCTGCCTTTCCTTCTCCAGGGCAAAGGGGCCAGTGTTACCCAGATAGGTTTTACTCTTACACTCATTTTTGCTGGTGGTGCCGCCGGAAAGTTGATTTGCGGTATATTGGCTACCCGGCTCGGTATTTTGCGGTCGGTTATAATAACTGAAAGTGTCACTGCAGTATGTATTGCCGGTATGATTGTTCTGTCATTTAATAACGCGTTATTGCTTGCGCCTATTCTTGGTGTAGCACTAAATGGCACCTCATCTGTACTTTATGGCAGCGTCCCTGAATTAGTTTCAGAAAAACAGAGGAAACAGGCCTTTTCAGTCTTTTATACGATGACCCTAGGGGCAGGAGCGATTTCACCGGCTATTTACGGGACAATAAGTGATTTTGCTGGTATAACGACTACTGTTATTATCGTGGCTATCGTTCTCTTAGTTACGATACCATTAACCTTTCCGCTTCGAGGGAAATTAGTAAATTAATTGTAACAGGCTGAATTCGGAGAGCTATTTATGAGGCGGGATTTTATAAACCAACATGTTATATACTTATAAAAGTAATCGGGTATAATTATCTCAGCAGCACCTTACAGAATAATTTTCTGGAAGGTAAGAGAGATGCAACGTGAATTTTAGTAAAAAATGGAGGCCTATAAAATGTTTGATAGTATGGTTGAAAGATTAAAAGCCAAACAGCAAAAGCTAGTATTTACGGAAGGTTCAGATCCGAGAATTCTTGAGGCTGCAAGCCGTTTAAAAAAGGAGAAGATCATCGAACCGATATTGTTAGGTAATCCGGAAGAGATACCTATGGTATCGCAAAAGTATGGTTTTCTTATAAATGAAATTGAAATCATAGATCCTAAAACATATCCGGCTATAGAATCCATGGTTGCGATGATGGTCGAACTGAGAAAAGGAAAAATGGATGAGGCTGCCTGCCGAGAGGCTTTGAAGAAAACGAATTATTTCGGTACGATGCTTGTTAAAATGGGGTATGCTGACGGCCTCTTAGGCGGTGCAACCTATTCTACTGCCGATACCGTTCGCCCGGCACTTCAAATTATTAAAACATCACCTGGAAATAAAATCGTTTCAAGTTGCTTTATTCTATATCGCAATGTTGAGGATGTTGAGGAAAAATACGCAATGGCCGATTGTGCTATCAACTTGAATCCAAGTGAGGATGAACTTGTCGAGATTGCTGTTGAAACGGCAAGAACAGCAAGAGTCTTTTCAATTGATCCCAAAGTTGCATTGTTGTCTTATAGCACGCTAGGCTCAGGCGCAGGAGAATCAGTGGATAAAATGCGAAATACTGCCGCCAAATTAAAGAGTATGAACCTTGATTTTTCAATTGACGGAGAGCTACAATTTGATGCCGCGTTTTCCAAAGATGTTGCAAAAATAAAAGCCTCACGCTCTCCTGTTGCCGGAGAAGCGAATACTTTCATATTCCCAGATATTAATGCCGGCAATATTGGTTATAAGATAGCTCAGCGTCTTGGAAGCTTTGAGGCATACGGTCCGATCCTCCAGGGGCTAAATGCACCGATAAATGACCTTTCAAGAGGGTGTAATGCAGATGAAGTTTATCATATGGCAATTATTACTGCTGCTTTAAAAAGATAAAATCGCAAACATCAAACGGGTTTTCTTCGAAGCACGGTATAGAGCATGAAAGGTGGTTTAGCAATGAAGATTCTCATGGTCGGCCATTTTAGCGAGACCGTAAAATCAAATATTGCAAGGCATTTTCCGGAAGACTGGGACGTTGTAATTGTGTCGCCCGGAAAAGAAATGCTGCATCATATTGAAGATTGTCAGGTATTCATACCTGAACATGTTAAAGTGGACCGCAGCCTACTTTCTATGGCAAAAAAATTAAAATTGGTACAGACGGGTGCGGGATTTGATAATGTTGATATTGAGGCCTGTACGCAACGCGGCATTTGGGTGGCCAATGCAGCAGGAGTGAATGCACAGGCAGTGGCCGAGCATGTCATGGCATTGATATTGTCTTACTATAAAAATATACCGTTTCTTGATGCTTTCATGAAAAACAGGATGGATGAAAAGCAATTGGAATATACAGGGAGTGAATTACAGGGAAAAACGATTGGGATTATCGGCTTGGGCGCCATCGGTAAAAAAGTAGCTGAGTTTTGCAGGGTTTTCGATATGAATGTGCTGGCTTATGCCAGAAATGCCGCTCTTCAGTCTGACGGTTTTGTGAAAATGACGGATTTCGATAATCTTGTAAGCGCATCGGACATAGTAAGTGTACATATATCCCTGAATCAGCAAACCAAACAGCTGATCAACAAAGCAGTATTCAAGAAAATGAAGAATACCGCACTTTTTATCAATACAGCCCGCGGCGGGATTGTCAATGAAAGCGACTTGATAGATGCGTTAAAAAACAGGGAAATTTCAGGCGCATGCCTGGATGTGTTTGAAACTGAACCGCTTCCAGCCGACAGTGAACTCCGGAATCTGGGTAATGTGATACTTACTCCCCATACAGCAGGCATGCCCGACGGTCGCAAACTCCATAAAAAAAGATATGATTTCTTTGTGAATAATATAAAACGTGTAAAGAATGGTGAAGAGCCTGAAAGCAAGCTCAATCAGTTATTATAGTCTTGGTACAATAGAGTGTTACAGGAACAATGATAAAAGCTCAGGCATTGACTGCCGAGGGCACAGAAAATTTTGTATAAATAGGATTGAAACATCTTCCCTACTGGCAAGAATAGGAATAAAACTATTTGAGCCGGAAAGGAAGATTTTTTATGAAAACAATACCCAAGGAAGTCTTAAGGAACTAATCAAAGAAGAAAAATTTAGCAATACCACGAAAGTTATGAGTGCAATCAAAGAAATGTTTCGAGATGTGCTCCAGGAAATAATGGAGGCAGAATTAGAAGCCGAGCTTGGATACGAAAAACAGGAACGTCGGACGGAAGATTTCGAAACATCCCCGTTGAAAAATTACCGAAATGGCTACTCAAAAAAGACAGTTAAAACGCAACTGGGAGAAGTAGAAATAGCGGTTCCCCGTGATCGAAATGGCGAATACGAGCCCAAAATAATCAGCAAATATAGCCGAAGCGCCGATGGCATGGAAGAAAAAATTCTATCTCTGTATGCTGCAGGCCTTAGCATTCGGGGCATATCAGAACAAATAAAGAGTCTGTATGATGTAGAAATCTCGCCAGAGCTAGTAAGTAAAATCAGTGAAAAAATCATGCCTCAACTTAATGAATGGCAAAATCGTCCGTTAGAAGCAGCATATTCCTTTATCTTTCTGGATGCCATACACTATAAAATTCGTGAAGACCATCAAATTGTTACGAAAGCAGCCTATGTGGTGTTGGGAGTCAATTTAGATGGTTATAAAGAAATACTAGGCATATGGATCGGCGAGAATGAAAGCAGTAAATTTTGGCTCAGTGTTCTAAATGAACTGAAAAGCCGCGGAGTACAGGATGTTTACCTATTTTGTGTGGATGGACTGAATGGGTTTCGTGAAGCGATTGGCGCCGCCTATCCAAAAGCAGGAATCCAACGCTGTATCATACACCAAATTCGCGCAAGTATGAGGTATGTAAACTACAAACATGCTAAAGCCTTCACCGCTGATTTAAAAGAAGTTTATACGGCAGTAACCGAAGAAGAGGCCCTAGAAAAAATTAATGAGTTTTAAAGAAAAATGGGGTCAAAAATATCCGGCAGCAATAAAAAGCTAGGAGGATAATTGGGATATTTTGTCTACGTTTTACGCATATCCCCCTGCCATTAGGAAAATAATATGTACAACCAACATTATTGAAGGATTGCATCGGCAATTTAGGAAAGTAACCAAAACCAAAGCTGTATTTCCCAATGATGATGCTCTGCGCAAAATGTTGTACTTAGCATCAAATAACATTGTCCGTCCTAATGAGACCGGAGGAATACTGAGTCATGTACAAATTTGCACGGAATGCAATACGGCTTACTACAGTGCTGCGAAGAATACCGATGCTCTTTGTCAAAAATGTGATGGCAAATTAGTGCTGGATGTCTCGGAGCATTGTCAGGATCAAAATGCGAAGATGAATGGACAGATTATCCAGAAAATTAACGAGGGACACTATTGATTATGTCAATCGTGTTCCTTTACTTATACTACTTGTACTATTACTTGTACTGCAGCGCTTTCTTTGTACTGTAGGAAGAGGTGATCGTTGACATATTGGGGAAAATACTGTGAATCACCAAAGCCATGATATACTTGGATTTGGGGGATTAAAAAAATATTTACATAACTAGTTAACGTAGACTTCTAATCCGTTGGTCGTACGTTCGATTCGTACCAGGCGCGCCAGTAAAATCAAAGGTCTCTAGGTAATAACACCTAGGGACCTTTTTTGAATGTTGATATCTTATTATGTTCCATTGTTAGAATATGTAAGAAAATCCCAGGTTAACGCCATATTGATGTGTTTGGCTATCCGGCTCATACGAGCCATCGGCTAGAATATTACTTTGGTTGATAGCAGAATATTCATACCAAGGCGTAAGAACAAATGACCACTGAGTGTCTAATTTATCGGTAAAAGGAGCTTCAACTCGTATTCCAGGCTTATTACCTAAATTAAAATTTTGCCCAACATCTGTTGAACCACCATTATAATAAGTACCTAATTTACCTTTAAACGTGAATTTAGCGGCAATATCCAAAGCCCCGTCCCATTGGTTGTTAATTTTGTACTCGATACGATAGCCGACGGGGATATAGCTCCATGAATATTTTTCTAAATATCCCGAATAGAGAGCATCGGTAGCAAGGCTACGATCCCATGTGTGATATCCATAGCCGGTATAAATAAATTGTTTATTGTCATCAGATATGGGTATACCATAAGTAACTTCGAAGTTAGAAAAATTACTATTGGTTGTGCTTTTATCGGGAGGGCCGCCAACAGCACCATTGTATTCATATTGGGTGTTGCCGTTTGTATTGTCATATGATATCTTCCAGAAATTTTTTTGATATGTCATCTTGGTTTTTGTAAGATAGATGAAAACCATTCAACCAAGAAGTTTCAGAATCCCCGATTACTTCTGAATACCCATAATGATAATGACGCCAACTTGTTTCAAGTGTTTGAGTATTGGTATCCGCAAGACAAACACTAGTTGAAACGGTTAAAAACGCGGATAGAAGAATGGCCTTTTTTAACATCCTGGAATCTCCTTTTGTCATTTAATCTACTTCGATAATACAAGCATATTCCTGAATTATTAGAATCTGATTAGGGAAGAAAACAGCGGGATGGCCCTATAAAGGCTGCCCCACTGTTTTTTTTACAGATGAATAATTATTACATAACCAAAGCTACACCGAGCGGTCATCAAAGGTATAAAGCTGCAGTTGACTTTCGTTGTTTCCTGAAAAATCAGGAGCGGCTTAAGGAGGACTAAAAATTATTCCCTTGTAGAAACAGTGACAAAAATGGCGTTCTCTTGATTAATCACAAGGAAGTAAAAAAAAGAATCTCCCTGGTTTCAACAGAGGCCACTGAAGAACTTGTAGTTTTTCGGAGCAAAGCTCAAGAGTAAGAAATAAAAGACGACCCTTATTCCCAATTTTGGGATAATGGTCGTCTTTTACTATCTGGAAAAACCTTTATAACTTGTCTCTTATTTTATCAGTTTCAATATTCTCTTTATATTAACAGTAAATATCGCCATCGCCCCTTGTAACTCCATGCCAACAAGACCCGAAGATGACGCTACGTCATACCCGTGCCTGTGTTTGAGTTCACTGTTTTTAGCCTCAATCTTGTAGCGCTCTTTCGCCTTTTCCTTGAAGTACTCGCTTTCCTGGAACGCCATTTGTTCGGTGTGCTCACCAGATTTAATTTTCATCGAATAAGTTTTGTTTTTTGCTCCCTCTTTGTAGCACCCTTCTTTGAAAGGGCAG
>NZ_UPPP01000079.1 GCF_900476375.1 Allolucifera butyrica
TTAATTTTTGTAGTAAAGTTAAACCGGTCAATCGTAGATATGGTACCGGAACTTTGAGCGTTTGTCCCAAAGGTTGTCCACGGATTGTTTGAGAAGTCTGCTTTATCCGGCGCTGCCGAGTTATAGCGGAAAGAAAAGCTGGTATTATTGTCAACTTTGGCGGTACTGTCAAGCAGGAACCGGTACTGTTCATTCATGGAGCTAGGTTTATTGGGAGTATTAAATGCTTTGTCTGTATAGCGAAATACTGCATTGCCTTTGAACACAATATTGGGCTGATTGGCTTCGAGTTTAGAGACGCGTACGCCGAGGCTATCCAGTTCGGCCGCGAACTCGGCGGCCAATTTGTTGATTAAAGCCTTGTCCTGTGCGTTGGCTTTATCTTCTTTAGTTACCGCATTGGCTACAATTTGGGCCATTTCGTAACGGGTCATAAGATTATTACCCTGGAAAGCGCCGTTGCCATAACCGGATAGGATGCCGTCCTGAACCAATTGTTTAACAGCACTGTAAGCCCAGCTCCCGGCGGGAACATCGGCGAACGGACTGGCAGGCGCCGCGGACGCGATTGCCATAGTGCTCATAACAATTACAACCACCATAAAAACCATAAGTACTTTTTTCATTTAGAAATCCTCCCCCTTAGCGACGATCTTAACACCGCTTCTTTTTATAACTCTCAACTAAGTAAATAATAAGTTCTATTTGGCTGTGGAGAAAATCACCTCCCCTCCTAGCATATTAATATAGACAACCCAATATAAACTGTTTGCGTATCTGCTAAAAGTTTTCCTTATTACTCTATCTGGTATTGGACCGGTTCCTGCCTCATCAATAGTTAGCGATTATACTGGTCTATTTATCAATGATGGAATTGAAATCATCCGGATTGTCATTGGGGACCATTTGTGCCGTAAAATACGTTCCTTTTGCGATAAGTTCCCGGATAATCGCGGCTTCTTCCGGCAAAAGGGATACCGTTTTGCGATAAGCTGTTGTTCCCGGACGCGCCGGAACATTTCCCAGATTCACTTCCTTGAACAGATATCCATGCCCCGCCAGCGCCTTCAATGTTTCGACGCGCTGTATAAGCACCAGCAGCCGTTCTCCCTCATAAGCCCCAGGTTCCTGTAGCCGTTCCGCCGCCTTACGCGTGGATAGGATCGACAGCTTTATATGATTTGGCTTTGCCATTTTCAAAGCCATCTTCTGCATTTCATCCTTTACAGCCAAATCATCGATAACCATGATCCGGTTCACACCAAGCTTCGGTACCCAGGCTGTCGCGACCTGACCATGAATTCCGCGTGCATCGATCCTTACATTCCGTATCTCCATGATGCCCGTCTTTTTTTCTTCATCAACTGCTGATACCGGGTTGTCTAAAGCCTTTCTCATATCCTGTATCCCGCTTCTCCCCGCCTTCAGCACAGCGGACAAATCAGTATCCGGGCCCAGAATTGACGTCAATAGCATCGGCAGATTCATTCCGCTGATGAGCCCGTATCTTTCCTGCGGCAAAAATTCCATTACTGCCGCATTGGCAGGAGAACCACCAAGCAAATCGGCAAAAACAAAGACCTTTTCATAATCTCTGAACGAATCCGACATCTCCTGCATTTTTTTCTTCAGATCTTCTTTCCCTTGGTCTGGCTGCAGGCATATCGTAGACACATTCGATACATCTCCGACAATCATGCTTAACGAATACTTGAACGCTTCCGGTAAAGTCCCATGTCCTACGAGCAAAAAGCCTCTCATCCTTTCTCATCTCCTTTAATTTCCCAAGCTCTCATAATCATCCGCATCTTTCGAGTTCGGGGAATATGTTTCTTTTTTATTGACTTTCCATTCCTTCCGGATTTCGATTGGTCCCTCAAGCAGAGGATCCTTTGTCCGAACCATGAATCCATACAGCTCTCGCCGCATATGTTCAAGCTCCTGCCGGTATTCCGGATTCCGTGCCAGATTGTTCTTTTCAAAGGGGTCATAATATAAATCATAAAGACATTCAGATTCCTTAGTCACCTTCGACAGGCCATGTTCCTGATAGAATTCCTTGACCGGTGAATTGTCGATATTGGAATAATTGACTTTCAGATAATCCTCGTCAAAATACCGGATATACTTAAAGCGCCTGCTCCGTACCGCGCGTACCGGCTCATAGGAGGTATGGAAATTGATTTCACCGAAAATCACCTCGTCTCCCTCGCATTCCTTCCCCGCAAAAAGCCCCGCAAAGCTTTTGCCTTCCAGATACTCCGGCATCTTGATAGCGACCAGCTCACACAGCGTAGGAATTACGTCGATATGGGAAATCAATCCGTCATAGCTATTCTTGCCATATCTTGAGCCCGGGACACGCATCGACAGGAGGACCCCTATGCCGCTGTCATTGAGTGTGCATTTCGCAAACGGGTAAGCAAGCCCATGGTCTGTCGTAAGAACTATGATGGTCTTATCATACAGATTGTTCCGCTTCAATGCGTCGATGACCTTACCGACATTATCATCGGCCAGCTTGGCGCTTGTCTTATATTGCGCAAAATCTTTACGCATGACTTCATTGTTAGGCACATTGGGCGGCGGCTGCGAATTGTCTATGGAAATTCCCTCTGCGATTTCCGCCGGATATTTCCTATGCGTGGCATGCATCCCATAGGAAACAAAGAATGGCTCTCCACGGTCGTAGCCATCTAGCCACCGGCTCAAATTATCCGCGTTGTCCTTATCCCAGCATACGAGTTTTTCTTCAGAATACTGCGTATGATTGGCACTCAAATCCTCTATATAACCCAGCGTACCAATCGCCATTGCATGATCCGTATAGTAACCAATTTCATGCTGGACACCGCATAAAGCCGTATGATAGCCATTTTGGCGCAGCAGGTTTGCCAAATGCCAGTCCTGTCTAATGGAGAATCCTCTCTGCGCGAGTCCCAGCATTCCGTTCTGATGGGGGAATACCCCTGTCAGAAGCCCGGCCCGGCTCGGTGAGCAGGTCGGTGCGACGCTGAAAGCATTTTGGAACAGTACTGCATCATCACACAAACGTTGATAATTCGGTGTTGGGATTCCATACCCATATGCACTGATCATCCTGCCTGTATCGTGTGTATGCAGATACAGGATATTCATTTTCGTAGTATCCATTTATATCTCTACCTTTCGATCTCACATTGTATGTTCAGTGTATACGCAACAAACAAAGGAAACAATATCAAACTCCTTTTTTGATATAACAAATTAAATTATATTAATACAAATCATGTATTCATTATTATGAAAATACTGTTTATTCCACTATGCGGGAATAGGTTTTTCATATCAAACAGCAATATATCTGATTCTTCTTCTATAGCAATCCTATATTTCCGTCCATATTGAATCGGCATGTTCTTCCTTGTATAATACAAATTATAAGAGGTGAGTGATTTGTATTCTTCCAATCCACTATATAAAGCCATTGCCGGAGATTTGATACAAAAAATCGAAGATGCCGTATATCCTAAGGGAAAGACTCTGCCTACCGAGGAAAAGCTCACGAAGATATATCATGTATCCCGTGTCACCATCCGCCAGGCCATACAGGTTCTCGTCGAAAAAAAATATGTAAAGAAGAGGCAAGGCAGCGGATCACAGGTAATCTTCTCAAAGAACAGCTCTATCATCGAACGCTCGGCAAAAATCCTGCCTTTTTCTGAAGAAATGCGTACCCTGGGCAGACTACCTTCCTCCAGGGTCATCTCCTTCCAAATCATCGTGGCAGACAAAAAGCTTTCCTCCCAGTTGGAGCTCGCAGAGCATGAGCCGGTCTACAACTACAAACGGATACTCATGGCAAACGGATACCCCTATTGCTTCGAGGAAGGCTTCATTCCCGTAAAGCCGTTTTCCGACCTTACGCTTGAACATTTATTGACCTCAAAAATCGCTTATTTTGAAAAAGCAAAGGGTATCATGATCGATTACAGCCACCAGATTGTCCATGCCGTTCTCCCATCTGAAGCCCTGTGTACGTTGCTCCAGGTGGACAACAAAAAGCCTTTATTGCAGGTAACGAACATCACCTACCAGACGAACGGAATTCCTCTTGATAAGACCGTCATCACCTTCGATTCTGAAATCTATCCGGCCAGCTTCATAAAGCGGAAACGTTGACGGACTTATTCGATGCCTTGCCGGCTCCAAGAAAGCACCACAACATGAGTGTCGTATCATTATCGATAAACTAAAACTTAGCCAAATAATAGCAACAGGCCGGTTAAGGTGTCCAAACTTACCTCAACCGGCCTGTCTTCTGTTTCTATTCGATTATACATTCGACTTCAGTACCGTCAGGCAAACTTCCCGTTACCACCATTTTAATTTATCCAGAAGCCATAAGCTTTTGGATTTTTTATTGGGGTTGTCCATTAACCAAATCTAGTCGTAAACGTTCACCAATCGACATACAGAAACATATCATATATAAGTATTTGCAAAGAAATAGGCATTTTACTTAAACGTTTATAGAAGGTGCAGCCTTCTACAAACCTTGCGGAATTCCTTGGGGGAAATCAGAAAAGAGATTTATCATCCGTTAGCTACTCCCCTTTAGGAGAGCCTATTAAATTTTCTGCTGCATTGTATGCATATCTCACTTAAATGTTATTCACTTTTTTTATTAATTTATATGCGGTAATATTTCTAAAAAATATCGAGAATCGTTATCATTTCCTAAGCTACTGTATTCTATGAAACGATTGCGGGAATTGGAACAATAGGAGGAAAAAAATATGCAATCGGCAAAATCGTTAAGCCTGTCAATCTTTTTAACAGCGTTCCATTTTGCCGCCAAGCTGATTGGCGGATATATAACAAACAGTCTGGCTTTAGTCAGCGATGCCTGGCACCTGCTGACTGACCTGTTATCACTTATCATTAGCTGGTGGGCTATAAAAAAAGCGGTGCAACCTCCCAATGCGTGGGCTACCTATGGTTTTCACCGGGTAGGAATTCTGGCTGCTCTGGTCAATAACGTTTCGCTGGTAGCCGTCTCCTTTTACATTCTGTATCAGGCTTATCTGCGCTTTCTTCATCCCGAAACCATCGAAACTGCGGGCATGTCCATATTAGCGATAGTGGGTATCATTATTAGCGCCGCCATTGTTTATTTAATACATGATGGTGCAAAGAACAACCTCAACATGCGCAGTGTCTGGCTCCATTTTGCCGGAGAAACCTGTGCCTCAATCGGAGTATTGGCTGGTGGTGTGGTTATATATTTTACTCATTGGTACTGGATTGATACTTTTCTCAGCGGAATTCTGGGCCTAACCATTTTACGCGGTGCGCTTATCATGCTAAAAGATATTATCATCATCCTGCTAGAAGGGATTCCTGACAATTTATCTCTACAGGAGATTACCGCTTGTTTGAACCAGCTTCCCGATGTAACAGCCGCCAGGGACATCCATGTTTGGTGTCTGGCCGAGGAACAAATCGCTCTGTCTGCTCATATTGAAATTGCCAGCGACATACCGCTTTCTCAGACCGAACCTTTACTAAAGCAAATTAAGGAAATGCTCGCCGGAACCTTTCACATTACCCATGTAAATATCCAGTTCGAGTTACACGAATGCCGTGATTGTCATCATGTATAACAGAAATCCCCACATTCATCCTTTGTTTTAAATCAATGGGATAAAAGACCGGCAGTCGAAGCTACCGGTCAAACAAAATGTTATTTTTAATATCTAATCTATACTTTTTTCAGTATGCGGACATAGCGCTTGTTGGTTCTTTAGTCGAAGGGTCTGTTGCTCCCATAGTATAATTGTTCCAATTATAACATTCAGGCTCCCAATAAAATATTCCAACCCCGCCTACAGCTTTAACATTTGTTTTAAGCTGACTGAGAAACTTTGAAGCCGTTGTCGGGTCATTGTATACAAACCCTGCTTCTGAAATCACAACATTTGAACCATATCTTGATTGCATATCCTCCATATTCGCTAAGCATTTGCTGTTATAAGCAGTGTAATTACTTGCCGTGGGATAAAGCGACATTCCGACGATATCCCATTTGCCGTTAGCTGCTTTTAATCCATCAAAAAACCATCTAAAAGTAGTATTATCATAACCGTTGGCTAAGTGAACGATGCATTTAATTGAACTGTTTACGGCTTTAACTGCGTTATAACCAGAGTTAATCAGCCATGCAACATTGGAAAAACCATTTGAAATATTTCCGAGCGGCCATAATAAACCCGAGTTAATTTCGTTGCCTATTTGCACCCAGGTAGGAGTTACGCCAGCATTTACCATATCAGTTATAACTTGATAGGTATAATTATATACCTGAGTTCCTAATGCAGACATCGTAGTATCATTGGACCAAGCAGTAGGGATTGTCTGAGCTCCAGGGTCTGCCCAGGTATCACTATAATGAAAATCTAACATGATAGCAGCCCCGATTGCCTTTGCCCGTTTTGCCATTGCAATGACTTGTGCTTCACTACACATTCCATTATATGGGTCACTGGAAGGATTAACCCATAGTCTTAATCTAACGGCAGTAATCCCTAATTCTTCCATGATTGTCATCTCATCTTGCGTTGAACCACTTGAATTTTTGAAAGTATAACCTTTTGACTCCATTGCAGGCAACCAGCTCAAATCCGCTCCTTTGTAATAGGTCATTTAAATCACCCTCCCAAAATTATTTTTAGCCAATATAAGCCAGAAACTCTTATAGCCAATGTGTTTCCTGCATATCGGCTTTCACTTATATACATTCATTACAGCTTCTCTTTTTAACGGGGCAAAATAACCTACTTAGCAGAAAATAAAACAGCCACCCATTGAGAATCCGATCAATCTCGAATACCCGCCGTCTTCCCATTTCAGGGATAATGGTCGTATTTTTCCTTTGGTGTCATGAACTGCAGATTCAGGTTTGTTAGTAGTGGATAAGATAACCGGTAATTAATAGGCATAAGAGTAATTTCTATTAAACTAAAAAAATAGGCGTTGGAGCAGAAACACTGAAAAAGTGATCGTTTCATGAATTTGAATACGGTAGAATAGAAAAAGTGGACTTTTTCAGTGGTCTCGTTGGGAATATGGATTATTTTTTTTAGTCCATTCGCTTAGGTCGGAAGGGCCGGAGACTATCCCGCCTAGTTTATCCCATTCCGGGTAGCCGGTAACATGAATCGAAACATTATCAGCAGCAACCCATGGACTGTAGTGAACCTCCAATTCTTGATTTTCAATTCCTAAAACAAAATTTCCTTTTCCATCGGGTTTAATCCAAAAGGTACCAACTGGGCTTTTATAGGTATACATTCAATCTCCTTTCTTCTCCAACGCCCAACAAGATTTCACTAAAGCCTTCTTCGTATTGAATAACTGGCTCCAGATCATCTATAAAGTATATCGGGTAGACTAAACAATTAGCATCTCCTTACCATCCACTTTAAACCAGTTTGACAGACACTAAAATTTTAACATAGAGCTATATATATATTGTGGCTGTTCTAATTTCCAGCATTCCTGTTTTTTCTGTATTGTTCGCAGTTATGTTTTTGCATGAAAAGGTTTATCTATATACGGTAATTTCTTTGATTGTTAATATATCTGGTATAGCCGTTATCATAGATCCGCGTCGAATGACTGGAAGTACAGCCGGAGTAATTTTGATTTTACTTTCTGCTGTTGCATTTGCTGCTTATACTATTATTGGAAAGAAGCGTATTCAATATTATGGAGGCACTGCACTAACTTGTTTTAGCTTTTTGTTTGGCAGCATAGAAATTTTACTATTGATACTTATTACTCGAATTCAGCCAATTGCTGCCTTTTTCTCCGAAAACGGCATGAGTTTGCTGTCTAGAGTGCCACTGTTGTATGGCGTTACCCTCCATACGCTACCAAATTTAATTTTTACCGGCATATTTGTCACAGGACTTGGATATATGCTTTATTTTTTAGGCATAGAAGCCACTTCGACAGCAACTGGGTCGCAGGTTTTCTTTATAAAACCTGCCTTAGCGCCCCTTTTGGCCTTGCTTATTCTTAAAGAAGCAATCACTACAAGCATGATCACAGGAATTGTTATAATTATTGTAGGTTCCACTATTTCTTTTATTGGTGACCGCAAAATGCGGAAAATCCAGATGTCAGGGGACGGGGACTTCCCATAAAAAACAAAACTCCTGCCAAATTTCACATTATTGGGGCAGAAGTTTATTGATGATGGTGGTTAAAATTAAAAGACACTTTATTTGATCACGTATGTTTTTATAAAAGAACATATCTCGTCCATTGCCTGTCGGCATTCCGGAATGAAAGAAGGCATTAAAGCAAAGCAATGCCACATTCCTTCGCCAACATTCAGCGTAACATTGACGCCCGCGGCTTTCGCTTTTGCGGCAAACCGGGTCGAGTCATCGAGCAGAGTTTCATCGCCGCCTACCTGGATAAGTATGGGCGGAAGTCCGTAAAGATCCCCATAAAGCGGAGATATCCACGGCAGGCAGGGGTCATTGTCTCCTGCATAATATTTACTGCAGACATGCGCCATCCTCTTCGGGGACAGGCAAACATCAGCGTTTGTTCGGTGGGACTCCCCTGTTTGATTCAGGTCGGTCCAGGGAGAAAGAGCCACCGCCGCCTCCGGAAGGGGAATGCCTTGATCCCGCAAGGCAAGCAGCGTTGCTAAGCACAAACCACCCCCGGCGGATTCGCCAACAATCATAATATTAGAGGGCAAAATACCTTCAGCCAAAAGCCACCGATAAGCGGTCACCATGTCATCCAATGCAGCGGGAAAAGGATGCTCGGGGGCTAAACGATGCTCAACCAGTAGTACACTTACCCCACTGCCCTTGGCGATTTTGGATACAATACGCCGGTGATCCTGGCATGATCCACTGACATACGCACCGCCAATTGCATATAGTATTACTTTATCTTTTGCTGCTCCGTCCGGTATTAGCCATTCAGCCGGAAGACCCGCCACTGCAGCAGGCGATATTTTTATTCCGTCTATTCGCTTGCCGAACAACTTGCCGAATACTCTATGAAATTCCTCGCATTGCCGGCGAAAATCCGGTATTGATGTATTAAAATCCCAGGCCCTTTCTTGCAGTTGAAAGCGGAGCAAATGCCTGTGCCTTAAAACAAAGGCAAACAGCCGACTACGTAAACTTGGCATTTCTATTCTCCTTCTTTTCTATTTGCTTTTTTCAGTAAACATGCCGATAAGGATATTCGCATCCGGCGCTCTAAAATTCTCGCCTTGCACGGCATTATAGATTGCCAGCCCATTTAACGACGCCCAGAAAACCACGGCCATATCCTGCGCATCATATTTTTTGAATGTGCCGTCCTTCTGCCCGGCGATTATGATTCGGGTAATCACTTCATGTAGCAAAGACCTGCTCTTGACAATTTCTTTTGCCTCATCCGGTATGGCTTCAAATATGGACGCCTGATTAATAAGCAGATAATAATATGCGGTCTCTTTATTTTCAGCAAACCCTTGCAGAAGCTTTTCGATTGCCATCCTTATTTTTTCAAGGGGGCTTAACGGAAGACGTTCTAAAGCCAGCACAGCTGCAATCATCTTGTCATACGCATCGTGTAGAAGTTCAACGAAGATTTCCTCTTTAGACTTGTAATAATGATATAAAAGCCCTTGCGAAATATTGGAGGCCGTAGAAATATCCGTGATCTTCGTCGCGGCAAGCCCCCTTCTGGCAAATAGCTTTAATGCGTTGGAGAGTATTTGCTCCCTGCGCGCATCCTTGATTTCCTCATTTAGTATCTTATTCCTTGGCGACATATACACTCCTCACAATTGATTGAAATTTTATTCAATATAAATATATTCTCCTCAGGTGAATATGTCAAGAAGAAGCAATCAGAAAGAAAAGGAATGTTCCCTCCGCTTCTATAGATCGAAAAACATGATGCACCCGGCAGGAATCAAATTTTAATAGTATTATCGAGCACTCGGTAGACATATATTGCCAGCCCGTCCAGCACAATGAGCATTCCTGCGAGTACACAAAAAGAAACCGCAAGACTCGACTGATGCGCTATAAAGCCGATGAGCGCCGGCCCCGCGAGAATACCGAAGTACCCCATCGTACTCACGGCAGATACGGCCATATTGATTGGCATGACCTTCTGCCGGCCCGTTAATGAGAAAAAAATTGGCACAATATTGGCCATGCCAAGACCAATAAGGAAAAACCCACTAAATTCCAATGGCTGCCAAGTGGCAAATATCACAATTAAAAAACCGGCGACAGCGGACAAGCTCCCAATGAATACAACTTTTTTGCTGCCGAAGCGCTTTACAAGATAGTCTCCGCCGAGCCGCATTGCGAGCATGGCCGCAGAGAAAATAGAAAATCCGCTACCTGCAAATGAAAGGTCCAGACCGCGCACGGATGTTAAAAACACTCCGCTCCAATCCATAATTGCCCCCTCGACGAGAAAAGAAATCATCGCAATAATGCCTATAAAAATCACAATACCATGTGGCACAGCAAATGGTGAATTATCGATTTCTCCGCTGTGTTCCTCCAAAAGAAATCTGGCAAAAGTAAAGACCAGTATTGTAATAACCGTTGCCGCGCAAAATGTAGCCCCAAATGCAGGAATTCCTAACTGAAGCAATAAACCAAAAGCTCCGGCGCCTACAAAGCCACCTACGCTCCACATGCCGTGAAATCCCGACATAAGCCGCTTGCCAGTTGCTTTTTCCAATACAACCGCACAAATATTCACAACGACATCTATTATTCCCATAACCGCGCCAAAGACTAGCATTGCAGCCACACAAAGCCAAAAATTCGAAACCGTGCATAAAACGAGCAATAACACCGCATAAAAAAGCGCTGCACCCATAAGTATGCGTTTACAGCCAAACCATCTCACCATGAATCCCGAAAACGGCATTGTAAGCAAAGACCCCGTTCCGATACATAGCAACATGAATCCGAGAACATCCTCTCCTACAGCCAGACGCGCTTTTAAAAATGGCACAAGCGGCGCCCACGAAGCCGCTCCAAAACCACCTATAAAGAAGAACGCCCGTACTGCGCTTTCTTGGCAATATTCCGGTTTTATTATTTCTCTGCCTGAAATTTGTTCCATAAAATCCCCTTCATTTTTCCTCTCGAGCTAAATTGTAGGTTAGAATTCTTTTATTACTTTCTTGAAAACATTGTAATATAGTATTAAATAGCATCACAATAACAGAAACTGAGAACTGTACGGGTACAGTTCATTTTTAACCGGTACAACACTCCAATTTAGCAAAATAGCCGGTCCAGAAAGTAAAATAATAAATTGGATATGCCCGTCAATAGACGGGTTTTTATTTGTCACTTTTTTGTCACAAATTTATTATAAGCTTTAAGAAGAAAAATTTTCCATACGGTTATAATTTTGGACTGGCATTTAAAAACAAAAACGAAAATAAAATGAGGAGTGATTTTATGTGGCAATTGTCAAAACGGATTCTTATTATAGTAACCGCCCCTTTTCTATTTATAGGTGCATGGTTTCTTTACAGTGGGTTCACAGCAGAACCTGACATGTATACCGGTTCTACCTTATCAAACTTCTATTACATGATGGGCGGAATGTTCATCATTCTCCCTCTTGTCCTCGCGGGAGTAATTTTCTTAGTCATCAAGAAAATCAATACCAGAAAAATATATCTTGCCCAAAATGGCATAAGAGGCGAAGCAGAAATACTGTCCCTTGAACAAACCGGAATTTATATTAACAACCTTCCTCAAATTAGATTCCAACTGCAAGTAAATCTGCCTAATCGAGACCCTTACCAAATCGAACATAAAGAAACAGTAAACTTAATCAGCCTAAATTCTTTAAATATAGGGGCTAAATTCCCGGTTTTCGTCGATCCTGTCAATCCTGAAAAAGTTTTATTGCTTTTCAACTCAAGGTTGGAGTTTTAACCTATATGAGTAAAAGTTTATAATATTATCTCAAAAACGCCTTTATTAATCTTTATTTCCCATAAAAGAAAACAAAGCTCCTGCCAGATTCTGTATATTGATGGCAGGAGTTTATTATTCATTCTTCTCTCGAGTATTATGACAAACAAGGAGCGTCCCTCCTCGTCCTATTATTTATATCATATCAAATACCAATCTTCATTTTAAATTTCTGTTCTAATAATGTTGCCTTTTCCTTCGTTAGCAGCGCATCCTCTTTTATGCCTCTAAGTTTAACAATATACGTCCATCTTCCGTACATAGCGATTCTGTAAATTTTACTAATTTGAATAATATAAGATTTGTGACTGCGTATAAATTGGGTTTCCGGCAGTTTCGCTTCAATTTCTGAAAGCGTTTCTGTTGTATGGTATTTTCCTTGTTCAGTAATGATAGTAGTTGTTCGGTCTTCACGCTGAATCAGTATAATATCCTTAGTATGAACAATTGCCAGTCCTTCTTTATCCTTAATGAGGACTTCATCCCTTATTTCCCCTTGGATTTGAGCATATTCTTGTTCATTGGCTTGAATGTGTTGCATCCTGTTAACTGTTTCTTTTAATCTATCCATTTTAAAAGGCTTAACAAGATAGTCAAAAGCATATAGTTCGAATGCTTGTGGCATATATTGTTGAAATGCTGTTACAAAAACAATCATACACTTGGGGTTAATATCAATAATTTGCTTAGCTGCATCAAAACCGTTTTTTTCCCCCATTTCTATATCTAAAAAAACAGCATGAGGTCTACGAAGTGTAACCATTTCAACAGCTTGATCGGCATTTTCGGCTTCTCCTAATATAACCACATCTTTAATTGTATATAAGGCTTTTCGCAACAATAAACGCATGCCTTCCTGATCATCAGCAGTAATGACATTAAACAAAACGGTTGAACCCCCTTTCCTTCTAGAACTTTAAGATGTTCTTCCCTTTTAGCTTATACTTTTATTACGCTACGTTTTATTTAATTCAATTCACTGTGCTTCAAGCATAAACTTTATGCCTTACTTGTCGCTTTAAAAATCTTTATGGTAAAGATCATCCCATACTCAGCGCTGGTAGCCCAAACATCCCCATAGTTTTTTAGTGCTTTCTTAACAAGAGACAGACCCAGGCCATGTCCTGCTTGACTCTTACTTGTTATGCCTTCTTTAAAAACAGAAGTTATCTCTTTCTCATTTAAACTCTCCCCAGTATTACTAACCTCAAAAAAATAGCTGTTCATATCTTCAAAAACCTTTATCCAAACGCATTTTTCCTCTTCCACCTTGGAGGTTGCTTCCAACGCATTATCAATTAAATTACTTAAGCAGCCGCATAGATCCCACTCTTCCATATCAATTTCAGAAAGATTAGAACTTGCATTAACAATAAAACGAATCCCTTTCTGTTCAGCCTCATTGCTTTTAGTTTGCAGAAGAGCATTTATGGCAATCTTTTCTGTTTTGATGTTATTGTTTAACTGATTAATTTTACCGTAAATTTGATTGAGATAGCGGGATGCTTCCTCGTACTCTTTGAGTTCAATCAAGCCATAAGTCACTTGCAAATGGTTTAAAAAATCATGTCTTTGAGCCCTTAAATCATTATTTAGTAATTCAATATTCTGATACGCTTTTATCTGCTGTTTATTTTGCCGCCATTTACTAATCAGAAAGATATTTATTACTAAAAGCAGCCCATTGGCGCAAACCATAAGAAATACTAATCTAATTTCCATTATATTACCTCAAACGCCACATCCATTTTGAGTCAATTGCTCCATTCCCTCCATACCAGTTCTGCTTCATAGCTAGTATCGCCCAGCCTTCTTTAAGTTTATCTTCTAAAGCGTATTTAACTCTAAAGAATTTATAGCTTAATTCTGCTTCTTTGTAGTCATTATTAATAGGACAGTTCGTTCTTTGCACCTGTTCAATACTAATAATATTTCCACCTAATGATTTAATTTCTTTTTCTATGATACGCATACGTTGATTGTAAACACTTCTAGAAGTCGCTATAAGCATCCATGAGGAGATTATAACTCCACCTACAAGGGTTAAAAATAACGCTACCTGTAATTCCATTTTTAATACCTCCAAACCAAAATTATTAATCTTATGCTTCTTATTAAACCACGCTTTATGATTAATTCAAGTGACTTTGCTTCAAACATACACTTTAATGCTTTAATTGTCACTTCCTAGAAAATAGTCTGGATAATATTGAAAGAGGTATTGGCCGACGCGCTTTTAAACAGGCTCGATTCGGTAAAAATTATTGACCAAATAACTTGGAGTGATATATTATAATACATGAATATACGTTCATGTATCGAGGTGATTATATGATAGAGCACGAATGCGATGTGTGCGAACAATTATGCGAACATCCCCAGAATATTTGCCTTGCTAAAGCCGAAATGCTTTCCGAAGATGCGGTTCATAAACTAGCTGAGACATTTAAGATACTTGGCGATTCTACCAGGATAAAGATTTTGCACGCGCTGTCCAAGCGGGAGCTTTGCGTTTGCGATATTGCCGCCGTAGTCCAGATGGGGCAGTCGGCAGTATCGCATCAACTCAGGCTTTTACGCAGTTCCCGTTTGGTCAAGTACCGCAAGGAGGGCAAAATGGTCTGGTATTCGCTTGATGACGATCATATATCGCTGCTACTTTCCCAGGGCATCAAACATATAGCACACAGATAGAGTGATGACTATCAAACCCAAAATAAGTTCATCGCCTGATACGCCAATTATTAGTTGAGGTATCAGGAATAATAACACGGATGCGAATTCAATTGTAGAGTCCTAATGTATTGGAAATTGACAAAGGAGACTATATTTATGGAAAAATACAGTCACGAGCATCATAATGGACACAATCATGAAGACGTATTTCATTCACACGCGCCCGCAGGTAAATTAAAAACCGCATTTGTCTTAACACTTATTATTTTGATTGTCGAGTTATTCGGCGGCTTCATTTCCCATAGTCTGGCGCTGTTATCGGATGCCGGCCATGTGCTTACCGATATCGCCGCCATTGGACTGTCCTGGTATGCTGTCAAGCAGTCGGAAAAATCAGCGAACGAAAAGCTGACATACGGATATTTCCGGGCAGGTATTTTGGCTGCTTTCATAAATGGTATAACCCTAATATTTATTACTCTCTGGATTTTATGGGAAGCATATAATCGCTTTCAAAACCCTGAGTTGGTCACCCCGACCTGGATGTTTGTCAGCGCGGGTGTAGGGCTTATTTTAAATCTGTATCTTGGCTTGGGCATGCGTCATGACGAAAACATTAATGTCAAAAGCGCGGTTCTCCATATGCTCGGGGATGCTGCCGCATCTGCCGGAGTCATAATTGGAGGCATCATTATCTCTTTTACCCATTGGTATGTCATAGACCCGATTTTGAGTGTGCTTATCGCTTTATTAATTGCCTTCGGGGCCTGGAACATTGTGAAGCAGACCGTCAGCATATTAATGGAAGGTACGCCTGCAGGGGTTGAAATTTCCAAGGTTGTCGAGACCATCCTCTCCGTGGCTGAGATTCAAGATGTTCATGATTTGCACGTTTGGACAATAACAACCGGGAGAAATGCCTTGTCTTGTCATGCCGTTGTGGATAGCAATTTTACAGTGAAGGAACTGCAAAACATTTTACGGGATGTCGAGCACCGGCTACTCCACCTAAATATTGGTCACGTGACAATTCAGATCGAAGATCAGTGTCACCCTTGCGGTAACTCACTACTTTGCTGCAAGGGAGAAAGAAAATAAGTTCCTTCCTGTCTTGAAATAAAAAAAGCCGCCAGACAGGCAATCTGGCAGCATCATTCTAAATGCTTTCATTTCCTTACCAAATGTTTTTCCATAATCTATCCTCTTCACTTGGAAATTCATCCACATGATAGATATTAGTACTACCGCATTTGGGACAGCATTCTAAATATCCACCGTCGCCTATTGGTTTCAATATTGCTCCCTCGGTCTCAAATACTTTTCCACATTTCATGCATTTTGCAACTGCCATTTTTGTCTCCTCCTCCCGGCTACTACTTATAGATTGTACATTCGCAGACAGAATCCTTTTATAAAAACATGAGACAAAACAAAAAAGTCGCCTTGGTCCGAAGACCAGAGCGGCTTTTTGCTATTCCTGAAACTTAGCCATTAATATCAAGGTCGAAATGGTTATCCGATACGTGAAGATGGAATTCGTTTTCATTGTCTTCGTGCCAACGATACCAATCATGCCATTCTCTGGCGTGTACTTCCCGCCAGTGTCTGTCACCGCTATGCTCTCTCCATTCCCGGTCACGCTCGCGCCATGACCGCTCATGGTCTCTCCACATTTGCTCGTGGTACGCCCGGCCGTGATGATGATAGCCGTCAGCGTATGCGGCTAAAGGAAAGATGCTAACGGCAACGAGAACTGCTAATAAAACGAAAAGCTTTTTCATCTAGAAACACCATCCTTTATGATTTGCCTTAATCATAAGGGATAACTGTGACAAAAGCATGACAAGATAAAAACGTATTTTTTACTTCCTGCGGTAACACCCTATTAGGGAAGAGTGCTGATAATTTACAGATCAGATAGGGAAAGGGAGATGAACTCGATATGTTTTGTAATCAGTGCGAACAGACCGCCCGGGGAAAAGGCTGCACCGTGCGGGGGGTGTGCGGAAAAACGCCGGAAGTGTCCGACATGCAGGACTTGTTAATGCATGCATTACGAGGTCTGGCTCATTTTGCCGGCGAGGGGCGGAGAGTGGGCGTCATAGACCCGGATACCGACCGGTTTACTGCCAAGGCCATCTTTAGTACCCTTACGAATGTCAATTTTGACGCCAAGCGGGTACAGGAGCTGATTGAGCAATGCGTTGGACATCGTGAGCGTCTGAAGGAAAAGGTGGCCAGCGCCGGCGGCAAAACCCGGTTTGAGGACCCGGCTGCTGGTTTCACACCCGCTGCCAGCCTGGACGAGCTGATAAAACAAGGCCGGTCGGTCGGTCAGGTATGGAACTCCAACCTTGATGAAGATACCCAATCGGTTCAACAGATTCTAGTCTTTGGCATCCGGGGACTGGCTGCCTATGCGGACCATGCCGCTATTCTCGGCCAGGAGGATGCCAGCGTGTATACCTTCATCTATGAGGCGCTTTCCAGCCTGGTCAGAACAGACCTCTCCCTAAACGATTGGGTCGCTCTTGCCCTGAAGTGCGGGGAGGTAAATTTTTTGGCTTTGGAACTGCTTGACAAAGCGAATACCAGTGCATACGGGCATCCGGTACCGACCCCGGTCCCGCTGGACCACTTGAAAGGGAAATGCATTCTCGTTTCGGGCCATGACCTAAAAGACCTGGCCGGTTTATTAGAACAGACCGAGGGCAAAGGAATTACTGTTTATACCCATGGTGAAATGCTTCCCGCCCATGGTTATCCAAAACTGAAAGCGCACAAACATCTCTATGGCCATTTTGGCACGGCATGGCAAAATCAACGCCAGGAGTTCGAACGGTTTCCCGGGGCTATTCTCATGACTACCAACTGTATTCAAGAGCCCAGGGATGTTTATCGGGATAATATATTTACCACAGGTATGGTGGGATGGCCCGGTATACAGCATGTAAAGAACGGAGAATTCGGACCGGTAATTGAAAAGGCGCGGGCAATGCCGGGTTTTGGAGCAGATGAGGATAAGGGCAAGGTTATGGTGGGTTTTGCCCATAATACCGTCCTCAGCATAGCGGACAAAGTCATAGAAGGTGTGAAAACCGGCGCCATCAGGCATTTTGTTTTAGTAGCCGGTTGTGATGGCGCTAAACCGGGGCGCAATTACTATACTGAGCTGGTGGAGAAATTACCCGGGGACACGGTGGTCTTAACCCTTGCCTGCGGCAAATTCCGTTTCTTTGACAAACAACTGGGCGATATAGGCGGTATTCCCAGGCTTTTAGATGTAGGCCAATGCAACGATGCTTACTCGGCAGTTAAAATTGCACTGGCTCTGGCCAGCGCATTTAATTGCGGAGTTAATGAACTGCCCCTTTCCCTGGTGCTTTCCTGGTACGAGCAAAAGGCGGTTTCGATCCTGCTGACTTTGCTTCATCTCGGCATAAAGGACATCCGCCTTGGCCCCAGTTTACCCGCTTTTGTCTCCCCCAATGTTCTTGATGTGTTAGTGAAAAACTTTGGCCTCAAACCGACCAAAACGCCGGATGAGGACATCGCCGCCATTCTGGGGCGGAAATAACAGGACAAATTTTGCAACAGATCGGGGGAGGTAAAACATGAGTGAGCTGATCAAAAACCGGGAATACAGACAAAAAGCGGTCAAGGAGATCATTCGGGAACTGCATCAGGGCAAACCGGTAGAGGAAGTAAAAGAAAAGTTTGATGCGATTGCCAAGGATTTGGAGCCTGCCGAACTGTCGCTTATTGAGCAAAGTCTAATCAATGAAGGACTGGCGATAAAGGAAGTCCAACGGCTGTGCGATGTGCATGCCGCTGTTTTCCGTGATGCCTTGGAAAAGAATCCTGAGTTGTCTGTTCCGCCCGGACATCCCGTAGATATTTTAGTTCATGAGAACCGGGCAATTGATAAACTAATCAGACAAGAGGTAATGCCCATCCTTGGCGAATTGGCGCAGGCGGCAGCCGAAACTGAAAAAGCGGCCGTTTTGAAGCTGGCCGAAAAACTGAATTTGCTTTGGGATGTGGATAAACATTATCGGCGTAAGGAAGATTTGATTTTTCCCTTTCTGGAAAAGTACGAGATTACCGGTCCGCCCAAAGTGATGTGGGGTGTCGATGATAAAATCAGAGACCTGCTAAAAGAAGCCAAAAGTTTGATCAGCCATTATCAACCGGCCAACCGGCAGCCGTTGGTCGCCAGGATGGAGGAAGCCATAGCCCAAATTGATGAAATGATTTTTAAGGAAGAAAAAATTCTTTTTCCAATGGCGGTCCAAACCCTGAGCGAAGATGAGTGGTATCAAGTCCTGCAGGACAGCGACGAAATCGGATATTGTCTGGTCGAACCCCGCCGCAACTGGAAACCGGTGCGCGAAAATGTGACTGCCGGCAAGGACAGTCTGGCCAACGGGTATGAGCAAGGTTATATCAAGTTTGGAACCGGTGTCCTTTCTCCTCAGGAGATTGAGCTTATTTTCAGCCACTTGCCGGTGGATATTACATTCGTTGACAAGCATGGGGCGGTCAAGTTTTTTTCCGCCGGCAAAGAGCGGATTTTTCCCCGCGCCAGGACTATTATCGGCCGCAAAGTAGAAAACTGCCATCCTCCTGCCAGTGTTCATATTGTGGAAAAAATCGTTGAGGATTTCAAGAACGGCAGTAAGGACCAGGAAAATTTCTGGCTGGAATTGGGCGGGAAGTTTGTCTATATCCGCTATTTTGCCGTAAAAGACGAGACAGGGGATTTTGCCGGTGTCCTGGAAGTTACTCAGGATATAAAGCCAATTCAGGCCATAGCAGGGGAAAAGCGGATTGCGGATTAGAAAAAATAAAGGGTAGCACTAATTACGGCACCAAAGTAATCAGTACTACCTTTTGTTATTGGATCAATGCGTATAGTAGATGGTCTTCTTTGGATATATTACATTTTTATTTTACCCATTCTCTATCTGTTTCCCATACCCAAAGACGAAGACTGCCGCAAGATTTACATATATCAGCATATACCGGCTCGCATTGCTGCATCCCCAGCAGTGCGTCTTTCTTGCCATATACCGGACCTACAGTGTAATGCGCATCCGAGTGGGCTCTCACAAATTTAACCCCCTTTTCAATATCTTTACTGCCGCAATAGATACATTTTTCATTATCCACAGTTAATCCCCCTCAGTTTATTCGGCATTTAGGTTAATTTCCATATTGTAACTAATACCAGCCAAAAAACCGTCCTTCTAAAAGTAATGCCATGACTGCAGCAAATACTGCTGATATCCACCAAAAAACAGTTCCCCGGTAGGAACAAATTGTCATGAGAACTAAACGGCACAGCCAAAACAGTATTGGAAAAAGTATCATCTTTCCCAATATATCCATCAGAATGAACCCCATTTGCACTGTGAAAGGGAGACCTACCTTTCCATAGGGGCTGCCTGCAAGGCTGTAGTGCCCTGTGTTTCCCGTAACCAGATTAAGTAACATCGCCAGAAAGA
Source organism: Allolucifera butyrica (assembly GCF_900476375.1). Classification (GTDB taxonomy): domain Bacteria; phylum Bacillota; class Negativicutes; order Sporomusales; family UPPP01; genus Lucifera; species Lucifera butyrica. Next base: position 20,207 of record NZ_UPPP01000079.1, read on the forward strand.
TGCCGCAAACAATAATACCCATGGTTCCCAAATATAAATGCCAGATCGTGCCAATTAAACTGTTTCCCGCAGGCTCCGATTGAGCCTGTGGTTTTGGTGTTTCTAGTTTTTTTGATCCTGCAGCTACAATCTCAACTTGGGCACCAACGTTGGCAAATTGCAAACGGCTTGCTTCGGCCTCCTTGTAAGATACACCCGCTTGAATAATAGATGGTATCATATCTACTAAGTCTTTAGCTTTTTTAAGACCCAGACGGGGAGCTATATCGCGAATAACATTAATCGTGCTGATTTTATTGGGACCGGCGTTAACAAGTATTAAATCAAACTCCGCAGTATTCTTCTGTACCACCTCCCGTAGCATAACTTTAGTTCCGCAGTACAGGCAAAAACCGCTTTCCCCAGCATCGTCGAGCTGAATTTCTTTACCGCAATTTGTACATCTAGCTGTTATTAGTGACACACTAATTCCTCCCCGTAGTTTTGTGCTTACCAGCGGATTAGTAAAACTCTCCCACCCCAGGTCCTTTCCCCTTTTGCTTCACTTGCACTCGCACCTTAAAAATAATACTTTGATTTGGGATAAAACAAAACTCCTGCCAAATTCTATATATTAGGACAGAAGTTTATTATTCATTCGTAACGTGGCTCAATTTTTACCGGCTATAATAAAGATTGTTAATAAATCTCACTATGAAGCCTATAACTTCTGATTTTAGCAAGTGTTCAAAAAACTATTTTCCTATTACTTCATGAATTCCCATATTCCTCCTTTGTTTTAAATAAAAGGGATAAAAGTCCCTATTTACTAGGACTATATAACCATATGGAAAATTTTCCTTTTTAAAGATTACAACAATTTTGTGACAAAAAGGTGACAAAAAAACCGGCCATTTACCGATAAATCTTTATTATATCCGGACGGGGTTATCGACACACAGGGTCATTAACCCCATCCCCTGCCAGTTTTCCATCAGGATGTCTCCGGCGGCCGTTGACTTTCTTCAGCCTGTCAAGATCAACGATCCCCTCCCGCGGGGGGATGGAAGGATTTTTGCATCTACCGTCGAAATATCTTTGAAAACCTATTTTTCCCGAGGAGGGGTATTTGTGAAAGTCGGTATTCTGCGATGCCAGCAAACAGAAGACCTATGTCCGGGCTCTACCGATTTTAAGGTAGCTAAAGAGGGAACCCTTGCTTTCCAGGAAACAGGGCCGGTTGAAGTCATCGGGTTTGTTTCGTGTGGTGGATGCCCTGGCAAGAGAGCGGTAGCCCGCGCGAAAATGTTGGTAGACAGAGGCGCTGAGGTGATTGTGTTCGCATCCTGTATGTCCAAAGGTAACCCCATTGGCTTTCCTTGCCCGCACTTCGCCCAAATAAGGGAAGCAGTCGCAAAGAAGGTTGGGCCGAACGTCAAAATTATTGATTGGACCCACTGAAGAGAATCTAGAAAGCAATCGTCGCTCCTGTCAATCCAGAAAAGGGACGTTGTTTTTTAAAGGCCCTTAAAACCAAGTAATACAAGGTTTTAAGGGCCTTATTGCATCTTTTGAAGAAGAAGCAAGGTGCGCTCCTATTAATCTATGTGAAGATGATTAAAAAGTAGTCTGAGCAAGATTGCATCCTCTATGCAATGGGATGGGTCTAATCCTGTTTCGTTTCTCAGGCAGTCCAAGCGGTACAAGAGGGTATTACGATGGATATGAAGACAAGCGGCCGTTGCTTTGACGTTCAGATTGTTGTTTAATAGCGCTAGAATGGTTTGTTTCATTTCTTTATTGTGGAAATTTGTGCCGGCAAAAGATTTTACGATATACTGCAAGGAAGGTCGTATGGAAGTTTCAACAGCCTTATTTAGTGCATAACGGACGATGATATCATGGTCATATATGGTGCGAATGCTTGCATGCTTAGTGCATTGTGTCAGGCAATATTGGGCTTGTTCATAAGAAATATGATATTCGCAAAGCGAATTTGCGACAGCGCCTATACCGCAAAAGAACTCGATTTGATTGTTCATGGAAAGCGTAGCAAGCAATCTTTCCGCCCATTGATGAATTTCTTTGTTCTCAAACGCTGTAAAAGCTTTGAGAATAATTAATTTTTCTCCCAGCACTATGGCCAAATCTTGTTCGGAAAGTAAAACATTTTCATTGATTCTTTGGATAGCTATATTGGTAGTACGTTCTAGAACCAATTCGGATGATCCGTATTCAGAAGTGTAACTGTTAATTAGTTTTGCTAAGTCAAGCAGTACCACTGTACGGGGCAGATCTAAGTTTAGTCCCAGCGTTTTAGCGATTCTTTTTATTTTGGGTGGAATCTGGTCGGCAGTGTTGGAAAGGATAAAATCCACGAATTTTTCACGCAGTAAATATTCCGAACGGATTTCTTTTTGCAGTAATTCATGTTCTAAGATCAGCTCGGTTATTGCTTTCACAAGATAGCTGATCGAACGTACTTCATCCGGATTTCCGAACACTCCGACTACGCCGATTATTTGGTCATCAAATACAATAGGCAGATTTACGCCCTGTAAAGCGCCGGGGTATAACGGAAGCTCGTTAGGTGAGATTTCAATCACGGATTCGGTATCAATAACATCTTTAGCGCCTTTATGAAAGGTTTTATAACGGTCGGGATGCCCGGTGGCAATAATGATGCCTTCGCGATTAAATATATTTACATTTCTGTGTACCAAATTCATTACGGTATCTACTATTTTTTGTGCTAATTCATCCGATAAGACCATTCCGTTCCCCCTTCTAATTTAGTTATTTTGCACAAAGAATATCAATAATTATCAGATTTTTCTGTTTTAACAACAATTGTCTGACTGCCATGGAAGCTTTACAATTATTATATAAGGTAATTCAAAACTATTAAAGTCTTAATTTTCGTAAAAGGAGGATATTTGTGCAAAAGAACTATATGTACTAAAGGAAGGAGAATGGGAATGGAAACTGCAGGAATGATTTTAGTTTTGGTGCTGGCAATTGCCTTAATTATTTTTTTAACGGTGCGCATTAAAGTGCATGCTTTTGTTGCTTTGCTTACTGCTTGTTTTTTTATCGGATTTTTTACGGGAATGCCATTAGATAAGATTTTAAAATCCATTGAGACAGGTATCGGGGGATTCTTGGGTATGCTGGCCCCCATTCTGGCCCTGGGGGCTATTGTAGGTAAAATGATGGAAATATCAGGCGGAGCAGAACGGTTAGCCCGTACTATGATCCGCGTGTTAGGGAAACGAAATACGCATTGGGCCCTTATGATTGTCGGGTATATTTGCGGGATACCGGTCTTTTTCCAGGTAGGTATTGTGCTTTTGATGCCATTATTGTTTTGTGTGGCCATTGAAGCCGGAATGTCTTTGGTAATGATTGGAGTCCCCATGATTATTGGGCTTTTGACGGTGCACTGTATGGTTCCGCCCCATCCGGCTGCTACTGCGGTTGCAGTTGGATTGAATGCGGATATCGGCAAGGTAATTTTATATGGTCTTATTGTAGGATTCCCGGCTGCAGCTATTGCTGGACCAGTTTTTGGCAAAATGGTAGGAAATAAATTTACATTAAATCCGCCGAAACATCTTTGCAAGACTGAACCTACTCCGGAAGCAGAACTTCCGACGTTTGGGATTACACTGCTTACTATACTCTTTCCTCTTATACTAATGATTTCCAAAACCCTTTTGGAGTTTTTCCTTGGTAAAGCGCATCCGGCAATGATCTATATTAATTTTATTGGTTCTCCGATTACAGCGTTGTTTTTAGCAGTACTCTTGTCCTATTGGACGCTTGGGGTAAACAGGGGTATGTCTATGCAGCAACTGCAAAAATTCAGTGAAGTTGCCATAGGGCCGATGGCGGCGATATTACTGGTTATTGGCGCCAGCGGGGCTTTTAATCAAATTTTGATGGACAGTGGAATCGGCAATGCTATTAAATCAGTTTTGATGGCTTGGCACATTAATCCTTTGATATTGGCCTGGTGTGTTGCCGCTGTTATGAGGTTTGCCGTAGGGGGTGCAACGATTGCCATGATTACGGCAGTAGGGCTGGTTACGCCGGTTTTGGCGACGTATCCGGGGCTTGACCCGGCTTTGGTAGCTGTTGCGATTGGCGCCGGCGCTATTGGATTTTCCCATGTGAATGATCCGGGGTTTTGGTTTGTAAAAGAATATTTCGGCATGCAGATGGGAGATCTTTTTAAAACTTATACGTTATCTACAACAATCGCTTCCGTTGTGGGATTGATTTCGCTGCTGTTATTTAGCTTAGTTATAAGCTGACATACATTTTATTAGGAGGAGGCATTTTTATTGAAATTAACAGTTGTTGTTGATAATTATGTTCCTATTTCAACGCCAAGCCCTTTTTTGGGCGAGCATGGTTTTTCCTTGCTGATTGAACTGGATACAGCAAAAATTCTTTTAGATACCGGACAATCGGACGCGGTGGTAAAAAACTTAAGTTTGCTTGGCATTCATCCAAACCAGTTGGACGCGATTGTGTTAAGTCATGGCCACTATGACCATACAGGAGGACTGCGTTACCTTTTACAGCATCGAAGTAAACCCATTCCTGTATATGGACATCCGGATATTTTTCAAAACCGTTATTCGGTTGCCGGAAACCGCAGGTGTTATATTGGCGTTCCTGATACTAAAGAGGATCTTACAGCGTTGGGAGCTATATGGCATTTAACGGCTAACCCAATAGAAATAGCTCCGCAACTTATATTTAGCGGCGAAATTCCGCATGTAACGGCATATGAAACAGGGGATGACAAATTAGTTGTTAGCAACGAATGCCAATGCGATTGCCAGGATGAAATTAAAGATGATATATCTCTGTATTATTCTTGTCCGGACGGTTTGGTGGTAATAGGAGGATGCACGCATTCCGGATTGGTAAATACGGTGGAGAATGGGTTTCAGCTTGCCGGCCAGACGCAATTAAAGGGCTGGATTGGCGGTACTCATCTGGGTCCTGTATCGAAAGACCAGCAAGATAAGACTTTGTCTAAAATAGAAGAATACGCTCCGGAGTTTTTAGCGGCGGGGCATTGTACCGGCTTAGGCATGATGGCGGAATTGCAAAGATGCTTACAGGAACGGTTTATTCCCGCCTTTTTAAGTCAAGTCATTAAGGTGGACTGATTTACGAAAGCCCAGCACATATGCTGGGCTTTTTCATAAGAATTTAGCAGAGGGAAGTGAATCATTGTGCGTATTATTGTTGCACCGGATTCTTTTAAAGGTAGTTTATCGGCGGTTGAAGTGGCCAATGCCATAGCTAAAGGCATTTTAGCTGTTTTTGATGCTGCTGAAATCTACAAAGTACCGATTGCAGATGGCGGAGAAGGTACGGTAGATGCCTTAGTCACAGCGACGCTTGGACGTACTCTCAAAGAAGAGGTAAAGGGGCCACTGGGAGATAATGTAGCAGCTTGCTGGGGGATTCTTGGCGATACTAAAACAGCGGTAATTGAGATGGCAGCCGCTTCAGGCATCACGCTACTGCCGGAAGAAAAGCGCAATCCCTTACAAGCTACGACATATGGAACAGGGCAGTTAATCAAAGCAGCCCTTGACCAGGGACTGCGCGATGTTATTATTGGCATTGGCGGCAGTGCTACGAATGATGGCGGTGTGGGTATGGCCAAGGCTTTAGGAGTAAAATTTTTGGATGCATCGAACAGGGAACTGCCCGACGGCGGCGCTGCTTTGCAGGATTTAGCCCGTATTGATGTTACGGGACTGGATAAACGGTTAACAGAAGCAAATATTATGGTGGCTTGCGATGTAAATAACCCTTTATGCGGCCCTAAAGGGGCATCAGCCGTGTACGGACCGCAAAAGGGAGCAACACCGCTGATGGTAAAAACTTTGGACCGGGCTCTTAGCCATTATGCTGAAATTGCCGCACAAACTTTTGGCAAGGATATTTCCCGGTATGCCGGCGCCGGTGCCGCAGGTGGTTTGGGGGCAGGGCTTTTGCTGTTTACTTCTGCCATACTGCGCCCAGGGGTAGATATTGTATTGGAAGCTGTTCGTTTTGAGGAAAAGGTACAACAGGCGGACTTGGTTATTACCGGTGAAGGCAATACGGATTTTCAAACAGCTTATGGCAAAGCTCCGGTTGGTATTGCCAAAATTGCTAAAAAGTATCATGTTCCGGTGATTTGTTTGTCAGGCGGTTTGGGAGAAGGCTGTGAAAAGGTACTGCAATGTGGAATTGACGGTTTGATGAGTATTGTCCCGCGACCAATGATTCTTGACGATTGTATTATTCATGCGGCACAGCTTACAGAAGCTTCAGCCGCCAGACTATGCCGTTTGCTTGCGGTAGGCAAATTGCTGCAGGAAAAAAGCACCATTGTCAATGGGACGGGGTTCTCGACACACAGGTGTCATTAACCCCGTCCCCCTAACAGTTTCGTTCGCCCCCTAGTTTCGGGAAGGTTGGAACGTTTTTCGCATCATCACAAAAGCATTCGCTGTCATATAATGTATAAGTCAGATATTAACTATATCTGCCGGACACATGCTCCAAATCACAGTTTCCATTCGAACGATAACCTTATAATTCTTATCAAGAAAGGAGTATGATATGACCAATGTTATGATTGCAAGCCCGGTAAGACAAAAACCGATGATCTTAAAGGAGTTCCTCTGGTCTTTAAATCAATTGAAGACAGAAACTCTTGATGTAAAGTATGCCTTTGTTGATGACCATGAAGAGCCCAGCACCCAGTTAAAGGAATTTGCCCGGCAGCATAGTAAAACTACTTTGATTGCAGGAAAGCCGGACGGAGAATATTTAAGAGACGAAATTACCCACTATTGGCCGGAACAACTAATGTGGAAAGTAGCTACATATAAAGATCAACTGCTTGCTTTGGCAAAATTGGAGAATTGCGATTATATTTTTCTAGTGGATTCGGATCTTGTGTTACATCCAGACACACTTATTCACTTAATAAGTCTAGGAAAAGATATCATATCTGAAGTCTATTGGACCAGTTGGAATCCCCAAAGTCCTGCCTTGCCACAAGTCTGGCTTTGGGGGCAATATGAGCTCTACGCGAAGCAGAGGACCGAAACTCTTAGTGAAGTTGAAATCAACACCCGGTCATTCCAATTTCTAAATAGATTAAGAATTCCGGGTACGTATAAAGTTGGCGGGATCGGAGCTTGTACCCTAATCAGCCGTAAGGCACTCGAAGCCGGAGTAAGCTTTCAGGAATTATACAATTTGCAATTAATCGGCGAAGACCGGCATTTTTGTATTCGTGCCGCAGCCCTCGGTTTTGATCTTTTTGCCGATACACACTATCCCCCATTCCATATTTACCGGGAATCGGAATTATCTTTATTGCATTTTTACAAGCTCGACAATTTTCCGGATTACCGTCCAACTAAACCCAGGTTGATCTTAGGCATGTTAGTTCGAAATGAAGCAGGAAAGTTTTTAGATATTGTTCTTAAACAAACGGCTAAATTTATTGATGCCGCCGTTTTATTAGATGATGCCAGTGATGATGCCACTGTGGAACTATGCCATCAAGCTCTTGCTCAAGTCCCCCATAAAATTATCAGCAATCAATTCCCGCAATTTAACAATGAAATCATCTTGCGCAAACAGTTATGGCAATTAACAATTCAGCAAAACCCGGATTGGATTCTAATACTGGATGCCGACGAATTGTTCGAGGACCGTATTGCCTTAGAAATTTATAAATATATTACTAACCCGTATATTGACATAGTTAAGTTTCGCCTCTATGACATGTGGGACCAAGAACACTATCGAGAAGATGCTTATTGGTGTGCCCATAAATATTATCGGACTTTTTTAGTGCGTTACAATCCGAATTTCGAGTATAGTTGGAATGAAATTCCTTTACATTGCGGCCGTTTCCCGTCAAATATTCACTGCTTAAGTTCTTTTGAAAGCGAAATCCGTATAAAGCATCTAGGTTGGTCCACTCCAGAGTTGAAATTAGCAAAATATGCCCGCTACAAGACGCTAGACCCGGATGCAAAATACGGAATTAAAGAACAATATGATTCTATCCTTGAACAAAACCCCAATCTTATTAGATGGAATGAATGATTGTCGCCGGCCAAATTAGCATAATAAACGTCACAGGGAGGAGCCGAATGGCTATATCTGCATTGCCCATATCGGTTAGTCTTTGCATGATAGTTAAGAATGAAGAGCAAAATATTGCACGTTGTCTCAGTTCGGTTTACCCGCTTATGAGCGAGATTATTATAGTAGATACCGGATCTACAGATAAAACAAAAGAAATAGTAAGCCAATTTACTAATAAAATATACGATTTTAAATGGATTGACGATTTTTCAGCAGCGCGAAATTATGCTTTTAGCCTAGCGAATGGGGACTACACCTTCTGGTTAGATGCCGATGATGTTTTGATTCCTGAGGACTATAATAAATTTCATCAAATTTTAATGGCCCTAAACTCTGATGTCGATGCAGTAAGTATGCTGTATAATCTTGCATTTGATGAGCGTGGAAATGTTACCTGCCAACTTCGTAGAAATAGATTAGTCAAGACAACGAAAAGATTCCGTTGGGTGGGTGCCGTTCATGAATATCTGGAGGTATATGGAAATGTTTTAAACAGTGATATTGCAATTTATCATAAACCGCATACGCATGATGCTTATCGAAATTTGTGTATTTATGAAAAAAGATTACTAAATGGTGATACTTTTACCCCTCGAGATTTATATTACTTTGCTAACGAATTATCGGACCATAAATTGTATAACCGGGCCATTGAATATTATGAAAAATTTTTAGCAACAAAACAAGGTTGGGTTGAGGACAATATTGCCGCATGCGGAAAACTTTGCGATTGTTTCTACGCTATTAAAGACAGTAACAACCAATTGAAATATATTTTTAAATCGTTTGAATATGACGTTCCCCGAGCCGAATTTTGCTGTCGTCTGGGTTACTATTTTCTTGAACAAAACGTAATAAATCAGGCCATATTCTGGTATAGGCTAGCAATTCAAGTTGGAAAACCTCCAAACCCTTGGGCTGTAACCAATTGCGCCTGCTATACCTGGCTGCCTCATATTCAACTATGTGTATGCTATTCCAGGATAGGAGAATACGTTCTTGCCAATCAGCATAATGAAGCAGCCGCTGTCTTTAATCCAGATTTCCCTGCAGTAGACCATAACAGAAAATATTTGCAACAATTTATTGCTTCTGATAAGCAATCGAATGACCGTAATATGTAGCATACAATTGAACAACAGTTACATCTTTCTGAAAGTACTTGAAGAATTATCACTTTTTTATATTACTACTATTCATTGCAGAGGCACATATCGTTATTATCACATATAATATTATGTAATTTCTATCTTAACAGTCGAATCATTAAATTAGGAGGTGGTTCCATGAGTAACCTTGATGATGATTTAAAGTCACAAGAAACCACTTTAGAAGAAGAAGAGCGGCATCATCACCACCATCATCATGACCCTACCTTTATTGTAGGAGTAGGACCTCCTGGACCCCCTGGACCTCCTGGGCCACAGGGACCTGCCGGACCACAAGGACTTGTTGGACCACAGGGACCTGCCGGGGCAGTTGGAGCTGTTGGAGCTACCGGGGTTACTGGCCCGGCCGGCGATCCTAGCCCCGCAGGAGCTACCGGGGTTACTGGAGCTACCGGCGCTACTGGCCCGACCGGCGATCCTGGCCCCGCAGGAGCTATCGGGGCTACCGGCACAACTGGCGTTACCGGCACAACTGGCGCTACCGGCGCTACCGGCGTTACCGGCGCTACCGGCGCTACCGGCGCTACCGGCGTTACCGGCGTTACCGGCGCTACCGGCGCTACCGGCGTTACCGGCGTTACCGGCGCTACCGGCGCTACCGGCGCTACCGGCGTTACCGGCGCTACCGGCGCTACCGGTACAGGGGTCGCATCCTATGGATATGTTTATGAGTTGGCGACTATTGCCGATGCAACAGTTCTCGGCGGGGCTGACGTTCCCTTCAGCAATAACGGTCCACTCGCGAATATAAGCCATACAGCCGGTACTACGACAATTACTGTTACTAATGCCGGAACCTATCAAATAAGCTACGACCTTTCTATCACAGCGGGGGTTGGCTCCGAAATTGCCCTGGCAGTAAATGGTACGGTAGATGCTTCCACGCCAGTTTCAGCTTTAATAGCTACAGGCGAATTGAGCGGTACGGCGATGCTAACCTTAGCCGCCGGTGATGTTTTGACGTTGCGTAATAACTCGGCTGTCGCGTTGACCCTATCCTTAGCTCCGAGCGTCGGGGCACAGCTAAATATTATACAGGTAGGTTAGCTGATTATATTTATATAAAAACAGGCATTACGGAATCACAAAGTCCGTAGTGCCTGTTACGTTTTGCTCAAAGGTATCGCACAAAACGCATTATTAGGATTTTTATATGCTATATTGGTATTTTTAGACTAAGAAACTACCTTTTCAGACAATCTTTATAGAAATACGGAAACATTTGTGATAAATTTAACACATAACAACAAGTTAACTAAAAGTTAGGGTGATACTAATCAGGATAATGTAGCATGTAGTCTATACAGGACAGCCCCTAATTGAGTTTGAAAAAATGCGTGCATGAGAGTTCCCCCTCTCATTATATATAACAGTCTGAATGCTTTTTTCTCGGCATCCAGACTGTTTTTTTTGTGATCAAAAATAAAGTGAGATTAACGGTAACAGAAATCTTTACACATTCATGAACAGGGGACAATCTTATTAACCACAGCAAGAAGATTTATTTCCTTCCGACCCACCACAACAAGGAGCGGTTCCTTTTAACTTCCCTTGTATAATGGCTGCGGCACAACCAACCCCGGCCTTAACCGCAAGCGCTTCAACAGGACAATTTCGAACGCAGGCTCCACATTCCATGCACCGGTCCCGGTCACTGATCCAAGCCTTACCTGAATTCAACCCAAAGACCTTATGGGGGCATACATTCAAACACATACCACATCCGATACACTTATTCGCATTTAGCGTCAAAGTCACAACGTTTTTCAAATATGTATGTCTTATCACGGTTCATTCTCCCTTACATTAAAATCCAAGAAACAACCTGCCGACCCAAAGTGCTATTCCACCCACTACGGAAATAATCTGGGCCGGTACTGCAAATTTCATTTCTTTTGCCACGCCGGACAGAGACGTATAGGTGCTGCAGCCGGTAAAATTCATCGCAAGATAGGAAGCAATGGGAGGTAAAATCAAACAGTAAAATAGACCATAACCCCAGCTTGCTTGAGAAGCACTGCACCAGACATATACCCCCGCCCATAATAGCCCCATCAGCCATCCTTTCCAGGAAAAAGCCGGCCCTGGAATGTACGGTAAAAGCAGAGGAACCAGAACTGTTCCTGTTAAAATAGCTCCCAGGTAGGGAATAAAGTCAATCATGGTATGGCTTAACAGACCCAAGGTAAAAGCTTCTTTTCCTACCGCCAAGTTCATCAAAAAAAGAAAGGCGATCAAAATAAGCGCCGGTTTGATGGTACTGACCAATTCGAATGGCGCCAGTACCAAACGATCACGCATATCGAAACGAACTACCCTCATGGCGGCAGTAGCCTTCAATCCTGCACTTATAAATGCAGGGACATCTGCAGCCCTTACCGGGCCATACACCACTTTAAAACCCGACAGTTGCAATACCTTATGGGCAGATACGCCAGGAGCCCCTAACTGGGGCACTACCAAAGTCCGGTGGGTCACAATCTCCGAAAGTTTCACCAGGCTAATGCGATTGACTAACTCTTCGGTCCCGAATGTTCCTTTTCCAGCTGCACACCAAACATTGATGCCTTTAGTATCCAACACCAGAATCCATAGATTAAGGCCTTTTAGTTCAGAGCGAAGCCGGTCAAAACTCATCTTATAGTTAGCCGAGACCAGCACCAAGGAATCGGCATCGGGATTCCCCACTCCATATAAACCGGGCGGAATTTTATAGTTCATCCTCCCAATACCCCATCGCGCTTTCCATGCTCCAAGCCTATCACTTACTGTATATTCAGTACTCACTCGAAATTTTTTTCCTGCGGAAGTTTCTATCTCTCCGGTCATCCAAGGCATATATTTTCCGTTGATATTTGCTGAAGGCATTTGATTACAACAATGGTTTTCATTTTTTTGCGTATCGCCGTTACAAGAACATGAGCATCCTCCGGCAACAGGACCCTTTTCCATAACAATACTCCTCTCAAATTAATTGTACAATTTCTCCCGTAGGCTAATCTTCCTGCTTATGAACCGCTTTTTTGGCGAGCCATCCGGTTTATAATAATTTTTTGAAACCTTCGCAATTATTTTGAACACCCGGCTCACAGATGCGGCATTGCTCCTTGATCACCGATTTTTCCGCAAATTCTTGAAGTAGCGCGCTCACCTGCGCAAATGTCTCCGGGACTAAGCTATAGTAGATCCATTTCCCATCTCGCCGGTCATTGACCAATCCAGCATATTTGAGTGCCCTCAAATGATGGGAAATGGTTGGCTGCGATACTTTAAAGACGCTCAAGATGTCACAGACGCACAATTCTTTTCCCAACAGCAGTTTTATAATTTCCAGCCGGACCGGGTCCCCTAATGCTTTAAAAATTTCGGCTTGTTCCTTCACCTTAGCTCACTCATTTCTCCAAATGTTCTAATAATCCAGCCTTTTATCTTGCTGAGAACCGACCGCACCCCGTTCATAATCTCGCCGTCTGAGCCTTAGAAACCGATAGATCGGTAAGCATTGATGCACATAATTGATTAGATTTATTGATTAGATTTATTGATTATTATCTATATATCTATATGATAGTCAATGGTCAAGCCTTTCGTCAATTAGATAATTGTTAATTATGCCGTTAAAGGTCCAAAAGATCTTCCCCCTATGGTAGCCGTGTCAAAAGGACAGGGTAAGGACGATAAAACCGTCCCAATTCCTGTCCCTTTATACTTTGTCAGCAGACTTATCAACAACCCGGCCGGAAGGTGCTATGCTTCGTCCGTTATTGTCCTGTCTATCTCTATTCCAATGCCTTTTTCAAGATGTTCAGCGAAATGGTGTCGTTGATGCTCTCGACAAAAGGAATGTTTGCCGGATTTATACTGGCGAGGGTCCAGCGCAGCAAGGCGGGGGTAAAGTCTTTATCCAACGCGCCGCGATAGGTGGACAGAATGCAGTATTCGGCGCAAAAACCGCTAATAATGACCGTATCAACGCCCAGATTACGCAGTACTGTTTCCAGTTCGGTTTTGGTAAAAGCGTTGCCATACGTTTTATGAATGCGCCGGTCGGTGGACAGAATCTTGAGCGATTCGGGCAGTTCAAAGCCCGGAGTACCGGGGACTAAGCCTTCTGCCTCGTCGATATGCTGTACAACGATGATTGGCAGCTTCTTTTCCCGGAAAAACGCGAGCGCTTCGTTAATAAAATAGACTGCTTTATGCAGCGAAGTCGCGGTTTCGGGCCCATATTCAAAGAATTTCTGTTGGACATCGACCACCAGGAAAACAGGTTTCATAAAATCACCCCAATATTTCGGCTGGGACAGTGGTTACCCTAGCCGGATTTCTAAAAATCCATTCGCCTTACTTCCTAAAATTTCCTTCTGCAAATACAAAAAAAGGATCCAACTATTTTAGCATATTTATTAAGGTGCCTATCTTCTCAATGGAAACCTCAATTTTATCTCCGGACTTCAGCCAACATTGTTCCTTTTCAGGATAACCCAAAATTACTCCACTTGGTGTTCCAGAAAAAATGATATCACCTGGTTTTAAAGTCATATATTGCGATATATAACTTATAATTTTGGCACAATCAAAAATCATATCACGAGTATTTGAAAATTGCCGAATATCTCCATTTACTTCACATTTGATATCAAGATTGGAAGGATCCACTTCATCAGATGTCACTAAGTACGGACCAATTGGCGCAAAGCAATCACATGTTTTTCCTAATAACCATTGTCCGGTACGAAATTGAAGTTCACGGGCACTTAGGTCATTGCCAACAGTATAGCCAAATACGTAAGAAAGAGCGTCTTCTTTAGAAACGTTCTTAGCTTCTTTGCCAATAACAATAACTAGTTCAGCCTCATAGTCAAATTTCTCTGCTAATTTAGGAAGTTGAATCATCTGCTTGTGAGCGGCTAATGCATTATTGTACTTACTAAACAATACTGGAGATTCAGGAATAACCATGTTACATTCTTTAGCATGGCTCAAATAATTTAATCCAATACAAAGGATTTTTTCAGGGTTAGCCACACTTGGTGCATAAGTAATTTGATCTTCTGATATGGTTTGCACTTCTTTTTTCATCAATTCAGCTAACTGAAGTAAGCCTTTTTTTCCAGTTTCAATTACTTGTTCCATAGTAGTAGGTACAGCAAAAGAATTAATAGCTGCTGCCCTTTCTACATCTATGATACCCTGATCCGCCTTAATTCCTAAACGAATTTCTCCACCTATTTTAAAATTGACTAACTTCATACTCTTTCACCGCCTTATCTTTTTATAATAGCCGAGCTATTGAAATTACCTTATCTCTGCTGTTGCAGTCATAACTGCGCGTCCAAGAGTATGTCCACTCATATTGAATCCAAGGAATGCCGGTGTTGCGTCAGCAGGTACACCTATATCTTCAACATCTAACGCATAAACAACTATTACATATAAATGTTCTCCATGTCCAACTGGTGGAGCAGCTCCTATAAATCTTGCCGCACGTGCATCATTGGGAAGTTGAATTGCTCCTTGGGGCAATTTCGAACCAGTGTTATCTCCGGCTCCAGTTGGTAATTCGGTTACATTTGCAGGAATATTAGCAACTGCCCAATGCCAAAATCCAGCCCCAGTTGGTGCGTCGGGATCATATATAGTTACAGCGTAGCTTTTCGTCCTTTCCGGTGCTCCGGCCCAAGACAATTGCGGCGATATATCTTGACCGCCTTCTACTCCAAATATTCCAGAAAATTGAGGCAATGCAAATGCCTCACCATCTTTAACATCTTTGCTCGTAACTTTAAAACTTGGTACCTTAGGTAACTTTGCAAAAAAAGCTTTACTCATAACCATCCTCCTAATTTTTTAGTTGCAACAAATGCCGCAACATTAGTATCACTAAAGTCAGTATACCCCGCACAATCGTTTTAGTCAATGAGAATCGATTCTTTTACGATAATCGACTTTTAAACAAATATTGTGTATACTATAAACTGTTGATAATATATCAAAAGTAATAAGACTATGTTTTTAAAATACATAGTCTTATTCAAAAAGGATGGTTTTTTAACTATGTCAAAACGAAATGGGTCTTTAACCTTAACTGAAAGTGTTTTTTTACAGCTCCGCACCGATATATTATCAGGTCGTCTTTCTCCTGGTACTCCCTTGATGCCCGCGGATTTACGCGTACGGTTTAACGTATCCACTGCTGTGATACGAGAAGCATTGACACGTTTGGCAGCTCAGGGACTCGCTAAGCAAAGTCCAAACTATGGATTTACAGTGATGACTCTTTCTATATCAGATTTAGAAAATATTACTGAAGCTCGCAGAATTAACGAGGGAGTAGCATTACAATTAGCGATTTCCAAAGGTGATGTTTTATGGGAGTCAAATATAGTTGCACTGCATCATCATTTAGAACAAATCCCTAAATATTCTATGGATAATAATATTCGTGTAAATGATGACTGGTCCATAATACATGGTAAATTCCACCGCGCGCTAATTGAAGCGTGTGATAACCCTGTATTGCTAGATATCTGTAACCGTTTATGGAATATGAGTGAACTTTACAGAAACTGGTCTATTCCGCGTGAGAATAATCGTCCGATAGTTGCAGAGCATAAAACATTAATGCAGGCGGTGCTTGCACGCGACAGTAACCGCGCACTTGATCTCTACAACGCGCATATTCGGCTTACAATAGATATATTAATTGAACATCATGAATCTCATGATAAATAGTGTCAGGGGGGGCGGGGTTATCGACACACTGGTGTCATTAACCCCGTCCCCCTAACAGTTTTCAGACAAAACTCCTGCCCAAATTCTACATATTGGAGCAGAAGTTTATTTCTTTTTGCACATTTTTATTGTCGATTTTTTGAAACTGACAATCCAACAGTAACTAAGCTGATGGCAACCAAAGTCAGCATAACTAACCGAAACCCATACAAAAAAGCCGAGTCGTAAAGGGACAAAGAAGTTATACCCGGCTCCAACGGATGATTCGTCATATAATGCTGTTGGGCAAGCATAAGCAACAAGCCGGATAAAGCGACTCCAAAAATTAGGCCCAGAGAACGCATCATGTTGAGGATACCACCCGCTACCCCCAGTCGATTTTTAGGAACGCTGCACATAATACAGCTATTATTGGGAGGAGTAAACAATCCCATACCTATGCCCAAAGTAATTAACGCCCCCCATAGGATATAGGAATTGGCGAGGTGGTCTATTGATGACAGCAGCAATGTTGAGCAGGCGCAAGCAATCATGCCGGAAGTGGTCATGATTTTCGCCCCGTATTTATCGGCTACATAGCCGGAAATAGGCGCCATAGCTGCCATCGCTACAGGAACTGCAGTTAAATATAAACCAGCCATAGCCGGACTTAGTTTTAGAATCCTTTCAAAATAGAACGGCATAAAGAAAAGTACGGCAAACAGAATATAGTAAGAAAATAATCCCATTAGGTTTCCTGACGAAAAGGTCCATTGCCGGAATAAACTTAAATCGATCATTGGGCAGGCAACTTTTCTTTCGACAATCAAGAAAGCTGTCAACAATACGACTGCTATCGAAAAGTAGCTGATGATAGTAACAGATGTCCATCCCGCTCTGCCGGCCTGGTTAAAACCTAAGATCAGAAAAGCTAAGCCGGTCGAAAATGACAAAGTACCCCAGTAATCAATTTTTTCTTTTTTGTGGACAGTACTCTTGGGCAGAATGTACAGCGCGGCGATAGTACCGACAACGCCAATCGGTACGTTTATGTAGAAGATGGATCGCCAGCCGATTGTTGTAATTAAGATTCCGCCCAAAAATGGTCCGATGGCCATAGCAACCGCCTGGGTCGCCCCCTGCAGACCAATAGCCCGTCCTAATTCGTTCTCTGGGAATGCCTCGGTGATAATTGCCACCGAATTGGCTTGCAGCAATCCCGCGCCGATAGCCTGTACAATCCGGGCACCAATAAGAAAGCCGGCAGTTGAGGCCATGCCGCACAAGGCGGACCCAATTACAAAAATAACGAACCCCATATTATATAACTTTGTCCGGCCCATCATATCTGCCAAACGGCCAAACAAAGGCAAAAATATGGTCAAGGTCAGCATGTATGCCATAGCAACCCACTCGATTGTGGCCAAATCCACTTGAAAACCATTTTCAAGGGTGGGCATCGCAACATTGACAATGCTGACATCCAGAGCCGACATGGTTGCACCTACGAGAACTGTGGACAGAATAAACCACTTCCACTTCGGATGGCGGACAAAATAAGAAGCGGGAAACGATCCTAGGAACAACATTTGCTTCATATAGCACCTCTTTATATACTGTATGATCTTAAATCTGCCTCAATATAGGCGATTAGACCCGGAAATTAATTGTCATAATCAGGTCGCAGATTATTGCACAATTTGCCATATTCCACGACAAATTGTTACCACCGCACTTAATAAAACGACTCCCAAAACAATTCGCTGAAAATTATTTTTCTTTATTAAAGAAAATGCTCTGTCGCCCAAACAGTGACCAATCAAAGTTGCAGGAATAGCAACCCATAGGTAACTACTTAAATGCGTTATTTGTAAATTCCCCGAAAAATAAAACATGATTATGGTAATAATATTGCTTAACAAGAAAAAACGAGCCAAATTTGCCCTGATAACTTCTTTTTCTTCTTTTTGACTCATCATATATAAAATTACCGGAGGGCCGCCGAGACTGGTTGTAGCTCCTAAAAAACCACTAAAAAAGCCGGCTCCCATTTTAGCTAGCGTATGGTTAGCCATATTAATATTTACTTTAGAATTCATAGCTAAAGTAACAAGAATCAGCACAATTCCAATAAAAATTTCTAAAATATCATCATTAATTATTCCCATTACAGTTGTGCCGGCATATGTTCCAATAATACTTACTGCAAAAAGAATACCGATTTTTTTAAATTGGCCCTTGCTTAACGTTTGGCATATCATTATTACAATAACAATAGTCGATATCAAAAGATTGAAGACAACCATATCTTTCGAGTTCATTACCAACATAAGCAGGGGTGCGGCAATCAAAGCAAAGCCAAAGCCGGTCATCGCTTGCAGGAGTCCGGCGAGTAATGTTACCATAAAAATATATAGCATCATTAGCAACAAATTTATTCATCTCCAAATAAGGTTCGATAAAACCGGCCAGGTTAAAGATTGCCTTGTGTCAATGATTACTCGCTATAGCGGACGAATCGCCCTTATGCATCTTTTAAGCTCTCCCCATAATTGCCGGTAACGGCAGAAACATTAGCTTTATTAATTTCGTATGTATCCAGAAGCTCAACATCTTTCAAGGTTTTTCCACGGCTAGCCTCATAAATCCGGTTAAGTGCTATTTCTCCAAAGATATCCTGCCGCTGCGCCAGGATGGCATCCAACACCCCTGCCTTTATAGCCGTAAGATTGCTGGGCGTGTTATCAAAGCCCACAATCTTTTTCCCGGTTAAATGACCTTTTGGGGCCAGTTTTTCTATGGCCTTAGTAAATAAATTAGCGTTGAACCCTGCTATAAGGTCACATTCCGGCTGCTGCTTAATTACCTTTTCGATAGCCATCGCTTTTTCGTCGGGATCAAGAAAGCCAATTTGCGATGCTACAATTCTAATATTGGGATATCCGGAAAATACTTCCCTCGCCCCGCGGATTCGCTCTTTCATATTTTCACTGGTATCATTCGGCGCGCTTAAAATTACATTCCCACTGCCCTTAAGATGCTTGGCGATAATCTTGCCCATGTTTTTACCTGCTCCATAATTGTCCGTGCCAATATATGATAACCGTTTGCTTCCTGGCGCATCGGAATCAATACAGATGGTTTTAATCCCTTTGGCAAGCAATCTGTCAATCACATCGGCTACGCCTTCTTTCGTCGCCGCAACAAGAAGTAGATAGTTTATATCCGTCATTTCGAGTTCCTTAAGAATTTTAAGCTGCGCTTCCAAGGTTGATTGCAGGGGGTATTTCACTACCAATTCATAATCATATTTTTCTGCTGTTTTAATTGCATTCTCGACCATTTTTCGTTGAAATTCGTTATTTTCCGGACTGGCTGTGACCAAGGCTACTTTCGTCTTTTGTTCAATCTCTTCCTCGATGTCATATCTTTTTATATATAATTCCGTATCGCTGACTGTATCTTTTAGTTTTTCGGCCAGATTATAGAGTATCTCTTCTGCATGCTTCAATTGCATGCTCATCGAAGCAGATTCTTCACTTGTCGCTGCTGATTGCTGCGCTACGGCTGCGATGTTAATGACTGCATCGGTCAATATATTTTTCATATCCCCCAGTTCTTGCATATTATCCTTTACAACTTCCTGCTGTTCAGCCACTTCCCTAACACTCCGGGTAATGGTGGCAAAGGCGTCGCTTACCGTAGCAATAAACTTCATCTGTATCTCAATTTTTTCCCCGGTTGTCTCTATCAACTCTGTTGTAGATTCAATTTCGGTCTTAATGGAATTTATAATTTGGCTGATCTGTTGTCCTGACTGAAAACTTTGTTCCGATAGTTTTCTAATTTCTTCGGCTACTATGGCAAATCCCCGGCCTGACGTTCCGGCACGGGCCGCTTCAATCGAAGCGTTTAGCGACAACAGGTTGGTTTGATTGGCAATACCGGTAATTGTCGTTACAATGACATTGACATTATTCGCACTTTGTTTTAGCTTTTCCACCCTGTCGATCACGTTTAAAAAGACTGTCTGGGTCTCTTTACTCTTTTGAATGGTTTCCTGTACATTTACATTTCCTGAATTACTTTCATTTAGCAGTAATTGCATTTTATTTTCCGTTTTTTCTACGGCAGTACATACGTTGTCAAATTTACCGGAAAGAACCGAAATGGTCCGCAAACAGGACTCCGTATCCCCAGCTTGCGCTTCAGCGCCTTTTGCCACCGCGCCGGTTGCAGTCAGCATCCCTTCCGACAGTTCCACGGAATCATTCGCCGTTTCACTCACGACATTTGCCAACTTGGCAATGTCTTTCACTGCCTTGCGAAATTTCTTAGTAATCAAGATAAACTCATTAAAAATATACTGAATATCCTCATGTTGCTGGTGAGTACTCACCAGCTTTTTTCTTAAATTTCCCGTTTTTATTAATTGAGTCACTTCATTAATGCCTGTATTTCCATCTAGCTTGAGAACAAATCGCTTGATTATCATGTAAAAAAAACTTAAAACTACAAAACTTTGAACTATATTTATTATTTGCCTGCTCTCAACAAACCAAATAGTAACTAGTGATAATAATAGCAACATAACAGAGACGGCAGTAACTTTTTTATTATCCATACTTCGCACTCCTACATCTCAGCATCTTGTCAGCTACTAGGACGGGAAACAGTTATCGGCTAGCCAGGCTCGTTACACTTGCAACTTTATCTAAAGTCTGTAAACTGCGGCAGCGCCTCACCAATGAGCGGTTGACAATACTCTATAAACGCCTCGGTAATATCGTTTCCTCTGTCATTAATAAAGTTATCGGGCATCTTTTTTTCATGCATCATTACTTCTTCTATCGGTATAAGGATGGTGTTACACTTATAGGGAG
Organism: Allolucifera butyrica; assembly: GCF_900476375.1. Taxonomy (GTDB): domain Bacteria; phylum Bacillota; class Negativicutes; order Sporomusales; family UPPP01; genus Lucifera; species Lucifera butyrica. The sequence continues at coordinate 41,139 of NZ_UPPP01000079.1, forward strand.
AATTAGAAACCCGGGAAAATCCGACCATCTTCCCTGATTCTCCTTTTAGCAATGCTTTAACCGCGCATACTCCTGCAAATTTCGCCTCTTCCCGGTCTATAAAAGATTGATAGGCAATGGATGCCCGGCCAAAGATTCCCGGCTTTTCACTTCTTGCTTTTATGCCTAATTCCTTAACAATCATTAAGGCCAAGTGAGCGCTTACATCACCGAAATATACACTGCGTCCCTGCGTAAATAACGGCGGTACAATGGATTCCCCTTTTTCATTTTTTAGCCCTTCACTAACAACAACGACTACACCGCCAAGCTTGTCATAAAGTTTTTTGACATCCTGCAAAAATTCCATTTGATTAAATGGCCTCTCAGGCAGATAAATTAAATGGGGAGCATCCTCTTTATTTTTTCTGGCCAAAGCGGACGCAGCCGTAATCCATCCGGCATTTCGGCCCATTGCCTCAATAACGCATACATGGATTGGCATCGCTTTGACATCCTCTGCCACCTCCGCCGTGGAAGCGGCAATATACCTGGCAGCACTACCGAATCCCGGCGAATGATCTGTAATTGCAATATCATTATCGATTGTCTTAGGAATGCCTATTACGTTAATATCAAACCGTTTGGCAGCCTTATAAATTTTCCCGCATGTATCCATTGAACCGTTGCCGCCATTAAACAATAAAAATTTGATATTATTCTTGACTAGGATTTTAACAATATTTTCATAGTCTTCTTCAAACAGTTCTTTTCTGGAAGTGCCAATCGCTGAGGCAGGCGTAAACGGCAATCGTTCGATATTCTCTGCCGACTGTTTTCTAAAGTCGATAAATTGTTCCTTCAGTATACCGGCAATACCGCCTTTTGCTCCTAATATTCCGCTAATTGCTCCATGTTTTTTAGCCTCTTCAATCACACCATACAGACTGGCATTTAATACACTGGTTGGCCCTCCGCCATGGACAACAGCCAAATTTGCACTCTTTGTTTGACTCATTTCTACCTACCACCCATTTAATTATTATATCTTCCAGATTTATTTCTTCGTTTTAAGCTGGGCGAACATTTTTTCCTTATACGCTTCTACTCCGGGTTGATCAAAGGGGTTAATTCGTAATACTGAACCAGAGATATAACAAGCATATTCAAAAAAGTAAAATAGTTGTCCAAAATAGTATGGCGTCAATTGTGGTACATTAAGTACAACACAAGGAACGCCTCCTGATGAATGAGCTTGTACTGTAGCATCATAAGCCGTTTTATTCAAATAAGCAAAATCCTTACTGTCGATATACTTAAAACCGTCATCATCAGACTCTTCGTGAGGAACTATATATTGTGAACCCTGGTCTTCAAGATTAAGAAAAGTCTCAAATAAGATCCTTTGGCCTTGTTGGATATACTGGCCTAATGAATGGAGATCCTCTGAAAAGGAACAAGCCGTTGGATAAATGCCTTTACCCGCTTTCCCTTCAGACTCGCCAAAAAGTTGCACCCACCATTTGGAAAAATAGGTAAACAAGGGTTCAAAATGGGCCAAAATCTCAATATGATAGCCCTTGCTAAGTAAAATATTTCTAATTACCCCATACACCACAGCGTCATTTTTCGTTATCTCCTGCGTGTGTATTCTATTTTTTATGGCCTTGGCTCCCTGTAACAGCTCATCGATATCGATTCCGGCCACAGCGATTGGCAAAAGGCCCACGGCAGACAAGACCGAGTACCTTCCCCCCACATCCAGGGGAAATGGCAGCAAAGTATATCCCTTTTTTCTGCCTAGCATCTCAAGACTACTATTATTTAGTGAGCCTGTGGCGATAATTCTTTTCCCTGCTTCTTCTTCGCCATACCGTTTCTCCATATAATTTCGAATCACTCTAAATACGATTCCCGGTTCAAGGGTTGCAAAATTTTTGGCAATCACATTGGCATATATCGATTTGCCATCTAATTTAGCCATAATTTTATGGAGATAGTTAGGTGATAAATTATTGCCAGTGTATAAAATCTCAACCTTACTATCCCCTAATGCTTCAATAAGAGCCCGTGCCCCCTGATTCGATCCGCCGACGCCGATTAGCAGAAATACATCGGCCTTTTCTCTGATCTCTTTTGCCTTTTCCTTAATGTCAGCTAACAGCTCATGGTTTGCAATCCCATCTATATTTACCCAACCCAGATCATTGCTGTTTTCTTTTACCGGTTTTAGAATTTCTTGTATAAGCGCTTTGTTTTCAGTAAGAACCTGATTCAATTCATCATTACTGATATAGGAATGCAATCTGGAGCAGTCAAGTGTTATATTTTTCATTATATTTCCTCCTTCCATCCGTTAGAAAAGAAGCGTACATAACTCTCAACCACATTGGCCACAGCCTGTTTACAAGCCTGCGGCACTCCGATTAAATCATAGGCTTCCCGGTTTCCGGTGTGCAATTGAGTAAAGGTATCCATATAAGTCACTTTAATCTCAGTGCCGATGTTAATTTTTCTCATGCCAAACTGAATGCTCCGGGCAAACTGTTTGCGGTCTATTCCTGTTCCACCGTGCAATACCAGCGGCGTCTCAGTAGAAGCGCAACTTTTTTCTAAAATATTAAAATCAAGCATTGGCTTGCCTTTATACAAGCCATGGGCATTGCCTATCGAAATAGCCAACGCATCCACACCGGTTGCCTCAGCAAAACTGGGAACGTCAAGCGGATTGGTCATTTTGGCCCGCATGACGGTCTCACCATCTTCTGCGCCTGCCAATGCGCCTAACTCCCCTTCAACGGATACGCCAACAGCCTTTGCGGCTTCTACTACTTTTTTCGTCACTTTTACATTATCCTCAATGCTCAAATGCGAACCATCGATCATAACTGCACTAAATCCCAGACGAATCGCTTTCACGCAGCTTTCAAAACTTTTAGCGTGGTCTAATAACACGACTACCGGAACCTTGGCCTGTTCCGCAAGCTGAACGACAATCTTCCCCACTTCTTCATTTCCAGGCTTGTCAAGTACCGGCGCACCAACCATGGTAATTACCGGCAGCCCTGCCCTTTCCGCCCCGGCAATCACTCCTTGGGCGGTAAATAAGTCGTAGGTGCTAAAAGCTCCGACTGCCCCTTTTTCCTGACCAGACTTTAGTACATCCTTTAAAGTTGCAATAGGCACTTTGTTATACCCTCCTTGTGTCTTGGATCAACATATCCAGAACTTATAGATTATTCTTCCTTCATCGTTAAATGAACCGCCGCTAATTTGAAACTCTTCGGCAGAGCCAGTATATTCGGATTACTTCCCACATACCTCGTTGCGTCTTGCAGTGCTTCCTCAAAGGTCGCTCTTGTTTTCATTCCCATTCCTCTTGCATATCCGGGAACCTGCGCACCAACAATGTATATTGCCGAGCAATTCATTTCCGCAATGTGTCCGCAAGAAATCATGGAAAATGTATGATAGGGATGGTATCCGTAGTTAAACCTGTATTTATCAATATATTCTTGTCTATTGGACAGAAATTCACCCTGTTTTTCCACATCCGGCAAAATATTGTTGTAGTCCTTTTGGAATAAATCATAAACCTCCCGGTAAGCAGGAAACTCTTCATCATGAAAGTATCCATTGCAAATCGATGAGCAAATAACTACGCAATTGTCTTTCAAAATCCGCTTATGCCGGATGATATTCGCAGATATTGCTTGCATCATAAGAATAGGGTTGGTGCCCATGCCGTTTCCGTAATGAAAAGCTTGCGGCATACCGAAAATCAGGACATCATACTTCTTTTCTGCGAAGGGGACATACGTCCTTTTGTCGGCAATTTCCCAGGAAAGTGGCTGAATTTCTTTGGCATATCCGGTAAATATGGCTATTTGACGTTGATAGGTGTCCAGAACTGCATCGCAAACAAAGAACTTTTTCCCCATACGCTCTTCCATGAATTGACCGATTTGATCAAACTTGCTGCGCATCATGCTATGATTACTAACCGGCGTAAAATCTTTTCCATGCATTACATCCGGCACATGATGTGACGCAATACTCTTCCAGTGTGTGATTCCCGTGGCACAGTGCTTATATCCGCCTGAATATCCGCCATAGGGATTTCCTAAAGTATGTCCGATCAAAACTGCCAAGTCCGATTCATAAACCTGCTTATTCATTATAACCCGGTTGTTATGCCGGTCATAACCAAGATCCACGAGATTTTCCCAATCCTCGCTATCATGGTTAACAATCTGATGCGAATACCAGAATCCATCGAAAATTTCTTTTCCCAATAACGATCTGATTTCTTCTTTTGTATTTTTTCGATGTAGTCCATTACTGCAGATCAGCGTTATGTCTTTCTTTTCTACGCCTGCTTTTAGGCATTCATCGATAATAATTGGAATCGCTACTTTTCTATGGGCATTAGGCTGCGTTCCACCCTTTACTCTATCCGGAAAAATAATAGCTACTTTGGATCCTCTTTTTACCTGTTTGGCTATTGGCAAAACGCCGATGGGATTTAAGATTGATTCTCTTGTGGCTTCTTCCACATTATTGATAAAAGGAGGATCCGCAACCGTTTCTCCAGGAAGAAAAATATCAGTATTCTCGGGTAATAAAGCTTCCAGGGTTCCATGCCCATACTCAAATTCAATTCGTTTCATTATTAACACTCCATTATTGTAAATATTTGTCAATGATTTTTTTCAGGTCCTCGGAATAAAAACCTACCTGCCCGGTAAAGCGGGTTAATGCAACAAGCCCGCCATCGATATTTTTCACTTGCGCAATATCTCCGGCATTTTCCTCTTTCAGTCCACCGCCATAGACAACCGCAATTTCTGAATCATATAGCTTCTTAACCTCTGCCTTAATAAAAGAGGATACAAAATCAATGTAAGCGGCATCGGGCGGTGTTTTACCCGGTCCTATTGCCCAAATCGGCTCGTAGCCGATAGCAACATTACTACCCAGCCCATTTATGGCGCCGTGCAAACCAAGCTGGAGTTGTTTTTGCAGTACCGCCTTTATGCGCCCGGCCTGTTCGGCAAATGTTCCATCCCCTCGCTCGTTTGCTGTTTCTCCGATACAGTAAAGGACCTTTAATCCTGCGCCTAATGCAGCTAAGACTTCCTTATTAATAAGTTTATTCACTGCCTCAGAAGTTGCTTCAGACGGGTAATTACCGCTGCTCTTAAGACCATGCTCCATAATATCCCGGATATTTTTCCGTTCTTCCGAATGGCCAATAATTGCCCATTCACAGCCAATTGTTTTCGCTGCTGTAGCAGGAAAAACGGTAGTGAATGCGCCAAAATTCCCGCCAACCTTAATATCCTCTCTGTGAACACCCTGACACCCGATATTTATCATTCCAGTCTTTTCGCCAGGGAATTCTTTTAACTTATTAACTGCCGGAATAATTAGCGCCTCCGGCAAAAGAAATGATATTTGAGTATTGGAAATCTCACCGAGGCCAAGGTTAATACATTCTTCCAGCACGTTTTGTATCCACTTTTCCGGTATATCCACATCGCATAATCCACCGAATTTGCGTGCAACTTCAAAGCGTTTTAAATTAACAAAAATATGTTTCATTACCAAGTCTCCTTACGGCCATCATATACTCCATATTAAAGCCATTATAAATAGCAGTAAACGCATTTCAGCTTATAGATTTCGATACTTCCTCCTCCTTCTTATAAGATAATCCCTTTTTCCTGCTGCAGAGAATAGTTAACAACTTATTTTGCAGTTTCGTATCCAATCTGTAATAATTTAATGCAAAATGCATGCCAAATTAATCATGCGGATTGTAGGGTACAAGAATAGAGTAAAATATAAGAAAAATCTCTAAATATAGTATTTACTCCTAAGGATGCACTATTTTCGCGTTCCAAATTGTAACACAGCACTGTTCCATTTTAATGCTACATACTGTAACAAAGAAAAACCGGGATAGCTCTTGGCAGAGTTCCCGGTGAACGATTGTGGTGGAATGTTGTTGAACATTTTTCATCCGGCAAAATATACATTTTCAATTGGCATTGACACAAGTTTATTAAGCGCCGACTTGATCTCCGTATTTCTCCCGGAAATGCCCTTCGATTTGTTCCAAACTTTGTCCCTTAGTTTCATATAAATTATAGTAGGTATATGCAAAACTTATCATATTTAAAACGAAGAATATAAAATAGGACCAGGCTAAACCGACACTTGATAACAGCAGCGGGAATGTAAATGCAACCAAAAAGTTTCCAAACCAGTTTGTACAAACCGCACTGCTTGTCGCCAAGCCTCTTACTCTGATAGGGAATATTTCGGAGACGTAAATCCATGCCCCGGCGCCCCACCCGGTACTAAAGTAAATTCTTACAAGGATCAAACCGGGTATGGCAACAAACATAACATGTTTGACATCGTTGCCGAATATCCATAAGGATATTGCCATTGCCAGCAGACAGAAACCGATAACAAGGCTACTCTGTTCCAAAAGTTTCTTTCTGCCGACTTTATCTACGATCTTAGCACAATATAAAGTTGCAACGATACCTAACGATGCAAAAGCGACGGTAAACCCGATTGCGTTCTTGGCGGCAATCCCCATTCCGATTAAGATTGTCGGTAAATAGAACACCATAATATTAAAACCGGTCATTTGTTGAAAGAATAAAACAAGAGAACCCATAATCAAGATCTTTTTCAAATAAGGTTTCTTAAACTCCTTCATACCGCCTTCGCTCTTGATCGATAGAATCGCGACGATCCCTTTAATCTCTTCTTCCGTTTCTTCCGGCGTTCTTGTTCTTAACAGGATTTTCCTTGCTTCATCCACGCGTCCTTTCATAATCAACCATCTTGGACTTTCAGCCATTGATACCATACCTAAAATCATAATTATACTGGGAATCACGGCTAATAAAAACATCATTCTCCAGTTTCCTGAGCTTGCCAGCGTATATCCGGCAACGGTAGATAAGACTGTACCTGTGTTTATCATTATTTGGTCAAATGTTGCCATGGCCCCTCTAATTCTTGTCGGAGCCATTTCAGACAAATACATAGGAACGATTGCCGACGCGCCGCCAACAGCAAGACCTAAGACAAAACGCCATATGATTAATGCAGTTAAAGAATCGATCCTTGATGCCCCAATTGAACCAATTGCAAATACGCTGCCCATAATAAAGATAATCGGTCTTCTGCCATATTTATCAGCCAGAGTCCCAAAAAGCGGCGAGCCGACAAATGCGCCAACAATGATTGCACTGGTAACCATGGATACTTCCATTGGGGTCATATGATATTGTGTCTTCAAAAAGACTAAGGCACTGCCAATAATTCCAGTATCATAACCAAACAAAAGTCCGCCTACAGAACCAAACAATATTATGGCAAACATGGTAGTACGTGAATAATTTTTATTTTCCACTTACAATTCTCCTCATCTTTGTATTTTCTTTATTTGGACCTGTTTTCGATGACTAACATAGTTATTGAAGCTATAGATACGATTACAAAATGAATGCCGTTACCGTTTTGCTTACCTATTCTACGCCAAAGGCATAAACGGTTTTATGTTTATATTCTTCGCCGGCTTTTAGTACAACATCAGGAAAAGTACTAATATTAGGACTATTGGGATTATATTGAGTTTCCAGGCAGAAACCGCAATGCTGCGTATATAGATATCCTTGTTTGCCAACAAACACAAAGCTATTTTTTATATTGTTACCTGTATAAAACTGCATCGCCGGCTTCGTTGTGAAAACTTCCATCGTGCGCCCGCTATCCGGTTCCCAAACCTTGCAAACACTTTGAAACTCTTCCGTTTTATCAAGAATATAATTTAAGTCGAATCCTTCGTTCTTGATAATTTGCGGAAATAAGCTATGAATTCGGTCCCCCATTCTGGTCTTCTTTCTTAAATCAATAGGGGTACCTTCTACCGGAGCGGTTTCACCCGTAGGCATGCCAAATTCATCGGTCGGGGTGTAATGACTTGCTTTCATTTCAATGAAATGATTATGGATACTACCGGAGGAATGTCCTGCCAAATTGAAATAATTATGGTTTGTCAGATTCACATAAGTGTCTTTATCGCTAACAGCATCGTACTCAATTATCAGCTCATTTTTATCGGTTAAGGCATATTTCACCGCAACATCCAAATTGCCGGGATAGCCATCCTCGTTATCCTTACTTTTGAGTTTTAGAAGCAGCTTTTCTTGCTCCTCTTCCACAATCGTGGAGGCATCCCAGACTAATTTATCAAAACCGCCCTGCCCGCCGTGCAGATGATGAACTCCCGCGTTTACATCAAGCTGATAAGTTACTCCGTTCAGGTCAAACTTTGCATGGGAAATCCGGTTGGCAAAACGTCCGACCAATGCTCCAAAGTATGGATTGCGAATGAGATAGCTTTCAATCCGGTCAAAACCCATTATGACGTCGGCGAACTGATTATTTTTATCAGGCAAAAACAGCCTGACCAGGCGCCCGCCTAAATTGGTTATTTCCAGACATAAACTGTTTTTATTGGTAAGTGTATATAAATGTACAGGTTCGCCATTCATTGCCGTGCCAAAAAAACTTTTTCTAATTGGCATTTTTTAGCTCCTTTTCTAACACGGTATTTTTTACGCCTTTCGATTCTTCGCCGTATTCGAGCGGATTTCAAAGGCGCCTATAGTTTACATTTCCAGCACTTCAATATTTAGCAATTTGCAAACAGAGATCATTTTGTCAGCGATATCGTCCCAAACAATGCTGTAATGATGAGGAATTCCCTCCTCCCAAATCTGTTCCACGATTTTAATTACCGGTGTTTCAACCTTCACATTGGCCATAACTCCCTTGGTATAGCGGTCCATATCCACGGCACAGCCCCGCAGCAAAAACAACTTGTATGTTCCGTTAATATTGCAAAATCTGGCGATGGTTACCTTTCCTTCTTTTAAGCTGCCGTAAAATGCAGTACCCTGTCCTGCCAGCGGATGATTGTTAATGCTGTATTCCCGGTTGGGATTACGCAAAGACGGAGCTGCATTGCCGCAATGCCAAAAGGTCATAATATTTTTTGCTTCATCTACATTAATCATATCCGTGATGAAGGTCGGCAAACCCGTCAAATAGTTTTGGACAATCTGGGTGATTTCCGCATCCACATCACCCTCACAGCCAATATGCACCCCGTCGTCGGCCAGACGGCCCAGTACGGCGCAGGGGGTAGTATGTAAATTCCCCATTTCAGGCCAGCATTTGATGGTGGCAAAATCATAGCCTTGTTGTTTTACTACTTCTTTTAAGGCCAGATACAACTTGGAGTGATTCTCCAAATGCTTATCAGGCAATTGATCTGTGGCATAGGCCGAGGCCATATGAGACATATCTTTTTCGTATATTTCCCGGGGAATGCTATCCATCTTATCAAAGACAACCTTCAAATCGGTTTCTTCCATACGGATACCAAAAACTTTGCGAATCAGGCTTTCATCAAAACTGCAGTTGTAAAAAGCGGTAGGACGATATCCCAGCAGTCCAAGCATGGTTCCCCGCAATTTTTTAACTGTGGCATAGGCTGACACAAGCTCGATGACCTTGCTGGCAGTAGCGGGATCCTCTTTATCGCCATAAACGGCATAACAGGTGTGACCCAATTTCTTCAAAGCAGCCGAATTCATAGTGACAGCCACCAACGCATTGGCCCACAGCCTTGTATCTTTATCAAATTCCGGCTCTTTGGGAGCCCATAAAATGATGGGAACCCCCAGTATTTCAGCCAAATAAGCAGGAGCATCGTCCCCGGTGAAGGCGCCATATACCATAACAATCGCATCCACTGCCCTGGCTTTAAAATCGTTGGCTATGGCTTCCAAGGCTTGCGGGGAATCGCCTAACCGGTCCGCTTTGATAATATTTACCTGGGCCAGCTTATCCTGCAGCCAGCTTCCGTATTCTTCCCTGCGTTTCTCAGGAAGCTCTCTTGGCCATCTCCCGGATAAGGTTGTAATAAATCCGAGGTTTAATTGTCTGCTCAAAATAATCTCCTCCTAGCTTAGCTTTAATAGTTACGCCTTCCCTTCGGAACCTGCCAGACGAATGATGCCTTTAATATCTTCGGTTAATTTTTCATTTGCATATTGCGACAACTTCCAGGAATGTCCCTGATGATCCAGCGTGTTAAGACCCTCACTGTAATGCTGCACATACTTATACCGGATTTCCGTCCCAAAGTTGATTTTGGCAATGCCTAAACTAATGGCTTTTTTTATTATGCCTTCGGCCATACCGGTACAACCATGAAGCACCAGTGGAATATCGGTAAATTCTTTCACAGCTTCGAGAATCTCTAATTTTATATCCGGTTCCCCTTTATAGTACCCATGGGCATTTCCGATTCCGATGGCCAGTGAATCCGGCTGGCAGTAAGATAAAAATTCCTTTACCTGCTCAGGGTTTACAAGATTTTTATTTTCTAAAGCCTGTCCAGCCCCATCTAAACGAAGCAATTCGCCGATTTCCGCCTCAACCGGCACATCAAATTTTTTGGCCTCGCCAATCACTTGATTGGTAAGTTTGGCATTCTCTTTAATCGACATTGTTGAACCGTCAATCATGATGGAGGTAAAGCCCAGTTCCAGGGCTTCTTTGCATATGGCGAAACTATCGCCGTGATCCAGATGAATCGATACCGGGACAGACACTTTATTGGCACACCACTTTGACACCTGGACAAACCAGTCATTTCCGGAATAGGCGCCTGTCGAAACATAATGAGCCAGAATAATTGGTGACTTTAATTCATCCGCTGCCCGGCAAACCGCCCAAATAATATCATAATTTCCTCCCTGCGTATTGATTGCCGGAATTGCATACCCGCTTTTTCTTGCCTGGTACAAGTTTTCTTTATTGGTCACCAACATCTCATTAACCCCTTTCCCGTTCAGTTGCACATCGTATTATTTTTTCCAAGCTTGATTCCTGCTAAATCTCTTTATAATTTATTAGTGCAAAAAACGTGCCATATTAATTGTTCAAAATAAATTTCAATACTGAAAACTCTGAAGCATTGAAAAATAACAAAAAAGGCCAAAATTTTAGAGAATGGGAATTAAATATCAACCTTACCGCTTTGGGCAATGTCACATATTAATGTTACTATTTGTAACACCGCTCTATTTTGGCACATTTTACTCTTATATCTCTGTAGACGGAATCTGCGGTCCCCTTGCAGCCCTGCTTTTATAGCCGGCGCAAAGGGGCCGCACCTCCCAGCATAATTATTATATTTGCCAACACAGGCCAGTTAATAGTATTTGACTAATACTTGTATAGGGAAATCTATACAGTCAAGTCTCTTTTCTCAAGACTTACTACTATTAAAAATTCAGATTCAATACAGCGCGGAAGAAATGGTTATCAGCGCCGGAGACGCTTTCCCCTGCGTTTTCCGGAATAACTCGGCTGTACTGAAGAACGGTATTGAAGGTTTTGCTGAAGGCATAGCCGTACTGAAGATCCCAGTTAACAAAGTTTAAGCCGTTTGCAGCATCACTGTTGCCGGTGGAATCTCCCATCGCCGAGAACTGGTTGGCAAAAGCGTTAGCGCCTTTATTGACATAGTTGATCGAGAAATTATGGGCTGCGGGTTTGTCGAGGTTCTGATCACCGATCGTTACTTTTATGGAATAAGCATCGCTTTTCTTGCCTGGGAACGGAATCACGCTATCGCTCGCGCTGTTTTTAATGTATTCGCTGTTCAAGCCGATATTATGGCTGAACAGATAGTTGGTGTTTACTACCGTCCATTTGAACGGATCGACTCCGAGTGATGGATTATGCAAGTCATAATATCCTAATGACCAGTCGAACTTGCCCGCTTTGGATCCTACTGACACGCTTCTTACATCCAGGGTGTTGGCGTATTTTTGCAGATTGCCTGTGGCAGAAGCGCCGTCAAAGGTAACTCCGTTGATCCAGTGGCCGAACGTTGTGGTCAGGTTAAGATTGCCAACCGGAGCTGTGGCTTTAATGCCGTCAAAACCAAGAATCAGAGAAGACATAAACACATTCTGCGCGTCAACATAGAACGATTGCCGTCCTACCGTGGCCGTTACATCATTAATTTTTGTAGTAAAGTTA
>NZ_UPPP01000053.1 GCF_900476375.1 Allolucifera butyrica
ACGGCCGCGTGGATCGAACAGATTCTGGGGGAAGATAATGTAATTGAGCACACCGATATTGGCCTGCGGGCCAAAACAGCCCCGCCTGTCGGCGGCGGCGCCAGACACATTGTGTTCCGGGATAATGCCCTGAAAGATATTAAAAAACAGGCTTTTCTGTTCACTTCCGGCTACTCCGACCCCAATGCGGTTGTCCAGTATGTTCCGGCTCCGCTTCCGCCCCAATTCCGGGATATTTTCATTAAAAACTGCACCGTAGACACGACCGGCGCAGCCGCCATTGAAGTAAACGGAACCGCCAACGGCCCCCATGAAAATTTGCATTTTGAAAACATTGTGTTTCATAATGCGAAACCCATAAAACTCAATTACTTAAAAAACAGTTCCTTTAACAATATCACTTTTGACGATTATACGGTCAATCCCTGGATTATCACCAACTCCAGCGGGCTAATCTTTAATAATAATAACCCTGAACCAAGAACATAAAAGAGGATTCCCTCTGTTTCAACGAGTCCCGTCAGCCTGTCCATGGCCGCTCAGGGGGCTCGTTTTTGTTACTCAATAATACCCTAGTGTCCCGGCCATCTTGGCTCTTCGCACACACCACATAAAAAACAGCAATCCCCCGCCAAAGTAAAAAACAGACTGGGAACAAAGAAAGGACAGACTGCCGTCCTGCCATAAACGATCCATCGGCTGCAGCTTTAATAACGTTTCCCGCAATAAAATGACGCCTTGAGTTGTTGGCAATGACTTGGCAACAACGGCAAGCCAGGGCGGAAATTTTTCCACCGGCAGCATGGAACCGTTAAGAAAAAGCAGGGCATTGGCCGTTAACCCGGCCAGCTCGCCGATCCGTTTGAATACCAGGGCCGCACCGGCAATTAGGAAGCCGAAACCAAATAAGCCGGCCAGAGTAATCATAAAGATAACCAAACTTTGCCATTGCCAAGAAATATGAATTTGAAATCCCCACAGCACGGCCAGTGTAAACAGTAAAATATTGACCGTCGCCGTAATCAATGTTGCAAAAGACCGGCCAATTAAAATCAGGGCTACGGGTACGGGACTCATAAAAATCTGTTCCAGCGTCCCCGCCTGGGCTTCTCCCAGCAAGTCGCGGCACATTCCGGCAATAATAATCGAAGAATATAACCACAGGGAATAGCCGATCAGGGTAAATGTCATCTGGCCGGAACTAATCCGCCCGCCGCCGGTGATAAAACCGATACCCGTAAAGACAATCCCCATCATAATCAATTGCAGAAAGGTTTCAAATTTATAGTTCCAGGCAATCAGCAAGCCTTTATAGGTTTCATTAAGCATGGTTTTGATTATTCGCATAGCAAATGCCTCCCTTTTCATTCTTTACCAGACTTAAAAACACGTCTTCTAAATCCGGCTCAACCGGCGACACCGAGATTAAAGGCATTCCCAGCTTTCTGATTTTATTAAGCAAACTATATAACTTAGTCTGGCTGCTAATGGAACCGGTTAACAGCGTTACATCCTGCTCTTCCTTTATGGCAATTTGACTAAACTGAGCATCCCCGTAACCAAGAAAGGGACCGTTTACTTTAATTTGATAATAATCCCGTCTAAAAAGCAGCAGCAATTCCGCCAAACTTTGGTCCGCTATAACTTTTCCCTGATGTATAATCACGATTCGTTCGCAAAGTTCCTGTACGACGTCCAACTGATGTGAAGTGATAATCACCGTCTTGCCGTGGTCCCGCGCCAACCGGCTCAACAGGGCTTTCATAATTTGCGTCGCTTCTACATCGAGTCCCAGGGTCGGCTCGTCCAGAACCAGGATGGGCGGATCGGCGATCAGCGCGCAGGCAATGGCCACTCTTTGCTGCATGCCCCGGGAAAAGTTCCGGACCATATCGTTGCGCCGGTCCCATAGTTCCAGTTCCCGCAGCAGCGCCTCTCCCCGCTCCTGAATACTGCGCCGGGAACACCCCTTCAGATTGCCGAAATATACCAGATTTTGCCAGGCCGTTAATGGCCAGTAAATATTTCTCGTTCCCTCTAAAACCACGCCGATTTGCCGCATGGCCTCACTGCGCTGCCGGGCCACATCGCAGCCGTTAAGCGATATCTGTCCGGCCGTAGGAGTTACCAGGCCGCACATCATTTTTATCGTCGTGGTTTTGCCGGCGCCGTTGGAGCCAAGAAAACCAAACACTTCCCCCTGCCGTACCAGAAAACTAACGTTATCAACGGCAGTAAAATCATTTCCTTTGCTTTTCCGATAGACCTTACTGAGAGCCTTGACTTCCACCGCGGTATCCGTTATGCGCTTTACATTCAAGCTTAACCCTCCATCTTTATAATTTAGACCTGCTTTTTAAATCCCCATAGCTTTTTCCAGTCTGGCTTTACTGCTGTTATAGTCGTACAGGGCCTGATGATAGTCCGTTTGGGCCCGGGTCAGCGCCAGCTGCGCATCAAGCACATCCAGGTTGGTACCGACTCCTTCCGTATAGCGGACCTCGTTAATCCGGCAAGTTTCCTGCGCTTTAGCCACTGCATTCTTGCTGGCCTCAATCCGGCTTTCCGCCACTCCTAAATCCAGATAGGCCTGCGTTACTTCCAGAATCGCCGTATCTTTCGTCTGCCGGATCTGTTCCTGCGCTTTGTCGACGCCGCTTTCCGCCTCCTTCACCTTTGCTTTGGTAAGACCGGAATCAAAAAGATTGAAAGAGGCGGAAAGACTTATCGACCAATAGCTCTGTTTCGTTCCGGGAAATTTGTTATCAGCCCAGTCGTTGCTGCCATTGACCGTAACCTGAGGTGAAGCGTTGCTTTTAGCCACTTTTACCCCGCTTTGGGCGATGTCAGTCTGCATGTGCGCCTGCAAGACATCCGACCGGTGTTGTAAAGCATAGTGAATACAGTCCTCAAGGGACTGCATATATTTTTGATACGTTAAGTCCCCCTTCACCCGGATCTCACTGTCCAACGGCAGGCCAAGCCTGTTTTTCAGGCTGTCAAGCGCCTGGGTATAATTATTCTGTGCTTTCATAAGATCTTGCTTTTTATTGATTAATTCCACCTCGCTGCGCAGCACATCGGACCGGTTTACTGTCCCCGCGTCATACTGCGCCCGGACAGTCTCCAGATGAGTGGCGAGATTATCCAGCCCTTCCCGGCTGACTTGCAGCAAATCGCGGGTCTGTAAAACAGAAAAGTAAGCATTCGTAGTATCCAGTTTCAGTTGCTGCTCGGTCTTTCGAACTTCCAGACCGGCCACTGTCAGTTTTTGTTTCGCCTGGGCCAGTGTCCCCTCCAGATTTCCGCCACTATAAAGAGGCACACTGACACTGATCCGGTTATCAAACGAAGTGGACGCGCCCCCCAGGGTTATATCGGGTAAATAAAAAGAAGTTCCCGCTAAATAACTTTGCAGGGAAAGCCCTTCAATTTCCGACCGGGCGTCAATGTGAGTAAACGTCAAAGCAGGGCCAAATTTGGCCTTCGCTTCGCTGACGGCCCAGTTCGCATTCGTTTCATCGGCTTGAGCCATTTTGACCGCGGGATTATTTTTCAGCGCCAGCGCAATACTGTCAGCCAGCGATAGTTCCAGCGGTGCCGCCAAACCATAGGTACTGTTTATCAGAATCATTCCTCCTGCCAGCACCGCGAACAGGAATTTTCCCCATCCTTTTTGTCCTATCATGCTTTAAATTCCCTCCGTGTTTTATAATTCGGGATTTCATGTCGAAGGCGTTATGGCGATTTGCGCGGTCATATTCCAATGCAGCCGTTCATCCCAGCGCTCCGGAGCAATAAACACCGTGTAAGTGATGTCGCCCCGTTTTTTCTCGCCATAAGCCCGGATAAACTTCACCCGTCCGGGGAGATCCAAACCCGGTATTCCGTCAAAAGTCAGTTCCACCGCATCCCCCACTTTGACCTTGGCGACAGACAGTTCCGTCAAATCGTCGCTGCGGACTTCCCAGGACGATTCATCGGCAATCCGGACCAGTACCGTCCCGGCGGCAGCATGTTCACCCACTTTCACATCCATGAAAACCACCGTGCCGTCTATGGGCGCCCGCAGTTCGGTTTTGTTCATTTGCCCCTGGGATTCCGCCAGTTTCTCTTTACCGGCCGTCAGATCGGCTTGGGCTTGCGCTAAGGCTGCCTCTTTTTCCTGTACCGCCGTCTGAGCCCGCTCCAATTCTTGCCGGGTTGTTGCCCGGGCTTTATCCAGCCGCTGCTGGCGCGCCAGTTCCCGCTCCGCTTCCGTCAGACTGACCCTTGCTTGTTCTACCGCGGCGGCGGCGCCGGCTACATTCGAACGAGCGCTTCCTACCCGGTCCTGATACTCCTCCCGAACCAGCCGGATAATCGGTTGTCCCTCTTTCACGCGGTCTCCTTCCCTGACCAGCACATCCCCTACCGTACCCTCTACCGGCATTGCCAGTTCGGCGTAATGAACCGGATAAACTACGCCTTCCGCCAGCACCTTGTTATCGGCCTTTACAACCGGCAGTTCCTGTTTCTTGCCCTGGTCACCATGCCACAGCCGCCACAAACCGGCCGTCAGCATTATAGCCAGCAGCAGAGACAACAGCCAATGCCGCTTCAGCCAGTTGCTGCGGACCGACGCCTGTTCTTTTATCGCCATATCAATGTCTCCCCTTGCCTCATTTATTCGTAGTTCAATGCACTTCGTACGCTGATGCGCGCTGCATTCCGGGCCGGCAATAAACTGGCCAGTACCGACAGCAGCGCCGATAATCCCAGCCAGATACCCACTCCCAAAAAACTAAAGGAAAATTCCAAAGGATTCTGCAGGAATAACACTCCGACCTGACGGCTTAAAAGGAATGCCACCGGCAGCGCCAGAATGGTTCCCAGCAGCCAGCTTAAGAAGCCGGTGCAGAGAGCCTCGACAAGAAATACTTTGCCGATGTCCAGACTGGAAGCGCCAATAGCCCGCATTACGCCAATTTCCCGGGTCCGCTCCAGCACGTTAATACCCATGGCGCCCGTCAGCCCCAAAGCGCCCACAACCGCCAGCAGTACGGCCATAAGCAGCAAAAACACGGTAATAATATCAAACTGGGAACGGATACGTTTCTTCTGTTCCCAGGTAATCTCTACATTCTGAACCCGCAAGCCGTCTTTTTTCAGATGCTCCTCCAGATTTCTGCCGATGCTGCTTTGTTCTAAAGGAGCCGCCGAATCCGTTATAACCTGTACCGATCGGGCTCTTCCGGCCTCCTGAACTGCTCCGGTCAGCCACTGATAAGGAGCGTAAACAATGGGGCCGGTTAATATGCCCTGGACAATGCCCACGACGGTGAACCGCAATTTCCGGTCCCCCACCATGATGAACGCCGGACCGCCCACCTTTAACTGTGGACTGTCTTTCAGCATCGTGGTGTTCACCACCAAGGCGCTTTCATCACCCGGCAAAAGCCACCGACCTGCAATGACCCGGGGTTGAATCATCCGGGTGTCCGGCGGCGGCGCCAGGATAAACACATTTTTACTGGCTTCCGTCTTCGCTTCCGGCCGGTCGTCCGCCAGCACCCGGCCGGATGTCCGGCCCCAGCATTCTACCGCTTTCACCCCGGGAACCTGTAATAATTCCTGGTCAATCCGGTTTTTTTGATAACTCTGGGCAAGCTCGACGGAAATATCGTAGTGAAAATAGTCCAGAGCCTGGTCCAGGGTTGAATACAGGGAGGAACGGACCGAAAAAACCGCCATAAACACCGTACCGGCCACAGTCAGCGTCAGCAGGGTAAGAGCCAGTCGGCCTTTTCGCCGGAAGGTATTCCGCAGCGACAACAGCACCGGCCGGGGTAATCCCCGCAACCGTTCCAATCCCCTGTCCACCCAATGATCCAGACGGCCTTGGGCCTCCACGCCGCCAATGCCATAATCGGTCAGCGCCTCCCGCACCGTTATGCCCGTTCCGCGCCATACCGGCCATAGCGCTGCGGCCAGCGGCACCAGAATGGCCACGGCCAGTTCCAGGGCTACGACCCGGGCCGGCACTTCCAACTCGCCGGCATCAAAATTAAACATCCCGGCCATAAAACCGGTTACCGCCCGGGCCGCCAATGCCCCCAAAGGGACCGCCACGACAAATGCCAGCAAGCCATATGCCCCCACCAAAGTCAGATACATGCGCAAGATCTGGTCCCGCTGCGCCCCGATGGATTTCATAATTCCCACCTGCCGTACCTGCTGGGTCAAAATAGATGAAACCGTATTTGCCAGCAGGAACGTTCCCAGCATCAGCGACAGAACGCCCAACACTGCCAGCAACAGCAGCAAAGCGTTGATCGCCCCCTGCATCTGATGCTCTCCCGGCTTGTTCACTTGCAGCCAGGATACGGTGGTATTGCCCTGTTCCAGCTTTCGCCAAGCCTGCCGGCCCACTGCGGCAATAGGCGCCGTATCCTGGCCCTGCAGCACCCAGGGCTGAACTACCAGATTAATCTGGTCCAACCGGCGTGACTCGTCCAGTTTGGCCAGCGTATCCATACTGATATAGCCGTAGAAACTGCCGCTGAACAGGCTGGGCGTCTGGCTTGGATCATATACGACCCCGGTCACTTTCAAAGATCGCTTGTGCCCCAGGGATGTCTCTACCAAAATCCGGCTTCCCTGAGAGATCCCCATAGCCTTCAAAGAAGACCGTTCCAGCAATACATCCCCGTCTCCGGGCGGCCAGGCCCCGGCAATATGCCGCACCACATTCACCTTTTGTTTGACGTAGTCCGGAATTGCAATCAGAGCCATCTGGCGCCACTGCCCGTCAGCGGTAAGCACCCGTAAATTCACGTTGCGCCGGCCTTCGGCTTCCTTGACGCTCCGCAAACTGCGAATACTTTGCACCAGTTCCTCATTGAAGGGATCGGCAAACAAACTGGCGCTGGCCGGCGACGCCGACCTCCAGCTGACGCTCAGGTCCCGCTGAAACATCAGATAGGAACTATAGACCATTCCTACGGCGAAAACGCCAACCGCGATCGAGAGCACCACCAAAACGGTCCGCATCTTGTTGCCTCCCAGGTCGCTCCATACCTTGCGCCAGCGTGGCGAGAACCAATAGTAGCCGCTCATACATCCCCCTCCCCGGCCAGAATACGCCCCTCCGCTACCGTTACGATCCGGTTGCAGCGGCAGGCTAAATCTTCATCATGGGTAACCATCAAAATGGTTTTACCGCCGCCTGCCAGTTCCCGGAACAGTTCAATAACGGCGGCGGCCGTGCGGGGGTCCAGATTGCCCGTAGGCTCATCGGCTACCAACAGCGGCGGATCATTGGCCAGCGAGCGGGCAATCGCCACCCGTTGCTGCTGACCGCCGGACAAACTGGCCGGAACCTTATCCGCCTGGCTCTCCACCCCCACCAGAGCCAGCAGCTCTAACGCCCGCTCCGGCCGTTCCGCCGGCCTGTAGACATTGCAAAAGTCCATGGGCAGCATGACATTTTCCAGCACGGTCAAGGTCGGCAGCAGTTGAAAAAACTGAAAAACAACTCCCACCGTGCATCCCCGCCATACGGCAATCTGGTTTTCCGTCAAAGTATGCACCGGCGTTCCTGCTACCCACACTTCCCCTGCGGATGGACGGTCTATACCGGTAATCATATTAATCAGCGTGGATTTGCCATTGCCCGACTTACCCACCACGGCGACAAATTCACCCGTCCCCACCTGCAGATCAATTCCCTTCAGGGCGACAAATTCACCGGCCCCGGTCAGATAAACCTTGCGCACCGCCTTAAGCTCTACCGCCGGCGCTTCTGGCTTGGGCCGGGGTAATTCGCTCACTGCCAGCCAGGGCAGCCATTTTTCAATCATCGTCTGTTCCTCCCCGCAGCCGCTTTACAAACGCAAACAAAAAAGACCCCATGGGTCTTTTCATACTTTCTTCTCTTATCCTGGTATTAAAAATCCTCTAAAGCGGCGGCAATTTCATAAATGTAAAAATATACTGGCCAACAATTCTGCAGCCGACTTCAAAAATATAGCCTGCATTATAAGCTTCTCCGGCCGGTGTCAGTAATTTACCGCTAAAACTGCGGGTATCTTCCCGCCAGACCAATTCCGCTGCCGCATAATCAAGAAATGTCCTGGTCAGAGGAAAGAGCGCTTTAAAAGCGCTCTCTTTGGCGGAAAAAATCATCAATAATCGTTCCGGCAGCCGGGATTTTTCCCGTGTTACCCAGACCATTTCCTGTTTTGTACAAATGTATTTTTCCAGTCCGGCCGGAACCGTTTCATCAATCAATTCAATATCAATGCCGATGCCGGCGGCATTTTCCTGCCGCGTCACCGCAGCCAGGGCAAATTCGCCGGAATGAGTGATAGCGCCGGCCACACCCGGGGGCCACAATGGTTCATTGTCCGGTCCTTTCCGGACGGGAAAATCATTGATATTGATTTGGCGTAAGGCGCTATGGGCGGCAGCCCTGCCGAGACAAAATTCAATCCTGCGTTTTGCTATGGCGTTACCACTAACGAGCGCCAATTCCTCAGGATACAAAACCGCTTCGTCATAATCGGCAGCCGTCTTCAACGCAAACCCAAATTCCCGGCTAAAAGGCGATGCTATGTAAAGCATTACTTGAATACCAATCTATGCAGCCAATGTTTTTTTATCGTCACTGCTTGCCGTGGACACAGCTCATGGCAGCAGAAACAGCTTATACACCGCTTTAAATCCGGCAAAGGTTTTCCCGTGCTCATATCAATGATTCCGGCCGGGCAGCCTCGGGCGCACTCGCCGCAGCCAATACAGGTCGCATAATGAAATACCGGTTTGGCCCGCAAAATATTGATCAGGAATTTTTCCACCGTCCGGGGAACCACACCGCTCAACAGACTCTCGTTCAAAGATGCGGGCAGTTTAAACGGCGCGATTTGAAGCTCTTCCAGCGCCGGTCCTTTCACCGACAAGTCTTTTACCTCGCCGCTGAAAATTCCCCTTTCCCGGGCAATTTTTATGGTCGGCACATAGAATGGGTCGATGCCGATAATATGAGCGGCAGCCGTATCCAGGGCATAGGGATTTTCGCCGGCCAGAATTAGACCGGCCTGCCTCTTTTCCCCCGCGGAAGGTCCGTCCCCTTCCATGCCTTCGACGGCGTCAATCACGCTAAAAACGGGTCTAATGTACTCGCAGATATCAAGCAAATGATGGGCAAAATTTTCCCGGTTATTCATTTTAAAATGATATTCCGCTTTAGTCAGCCCCGGAATCACTCCGAATAAGTTTTTTACCGCCCCCGTAAAAACCATCATCCCATGAGTTTTACATTTCGCCGCGGATACGACAAAATCGACGTCCGCGGCAATTTTTATGATTTGCATGTGCTTCAACTGCCGCGCCTGCTCATTTGCAACCGTCACGGCAGTGGTATCGTAGTTCAGGTCACAGCCGGTTCTCGCCGCAACCTCCAGCATTCCCGTCGCTTTATAAATGCCGGCCAACCGCTTTTCATTGAACGGGCCGCCCGGGCTGTCGCCGATGACGACGCGGCAGCCCGAGGCCTGCAGATACCTGACAATAGCCTCCACCACGGTGGGATGCGTCGTCACGGCGTCTTCCGGTACGTTTTTCTTCAGCAAATTGACTTTAACCAGGACCCGGGACCCGCTCTTCACCTTCTCCCTGAGGCCGGCAAGCTGCCCCAGACAGGCAAAGACCGCTTTCTCCACTTCCGGATAATGATATGTCTTACACTCCGTAATGCTAACCGTTTCCATTTTGCCGCTCCTATCATAATATTCGATTTGCCTTAAATAAATCCGACATTCCGGCAGTGTTCCAGCATCTGCCTGATTTTAGCCTCATCCAGTTCCGGCCATTTAAAATTCAGCGTCTTCAGAATTCTTTCCGTTTTTTGCTGGCGTAAAATAAAGGCGGTTTTGCTGGCTCCCTCAAAAAACAGGTTCGAGTGAACTAAAATCCGGGAAATGTAGTTTTGCATTTCCTTTTCTTGATATTTTTCGTATAAATATTTCACGAAAGCATTGACCGGCATGGTTGCCACCGGCATTTCCGCCCGGTTGAACAGTTCAGCCAGGGAAACCATACTGATCTGACGGCTGTTAAAGAGATGGTAAGTTTCATTCTGCAAGTCTTGTTTGTCGAATAATAAAACGACCGCCTTAGCAACCGAATCGGCAAAGGAAAAATTCATGTCTTTCGTATTGACCGCCGGAAAATAGCCAATTTTAAGCAGACATTTTAGCAGGGTATAAAAAGCATTATCGGTTATATTCTCCTGAAAGATACCGGTGGCTGAATCAAAGACCAGATTGCCGACCCGGAAAATATTGACCGGCAGTCCCTTTTCCCGGGCCTTAAGGAGAAATTTCTCCGCCGCCAGTTTGGTGGCCACATAATAATTGTCGGAACTCTGCCCCACATCGCAGTCTTCTTCCGTGAATACCAGCCGGCTCCTTCCCCCGACGTAACCGCTTCCCACGCTGGTAGTGGATATAAAATTATAGGCCTTTCGCTTCCCTTGGCCGGCAAACTCCGCCAGTCTTTGCGTTCCCAATACATTTACAGCATGAAAATCGTCGTAATGTCCGTAATGCTTGACATGGGCGGCGGAATTAATAACGCAGTCAATGGCCCCGGCCAATTCCCGGTACCGGTCTGGTTCCAAACCCAAATATTCCTTGGACAAATCACCGTTAAACACG
Source organism: Allolucifera butyrica (assembly GCF_900476375.1). Taxonomy (GTDB): domain Bacteria; phylum Bacillota; class Negativicutes; order Sporomusales; family UPPP01; genus Lucifera; species Lucifera butyrica. The sequence continues at coordinate 10,698 of NZ_UPPP01000053.1, forward strand.
CAAATCCGGTCTGCCAGGCCATCCCCTTCCAGATTAAAATGGAACTTCAGTTTGGCCCATAGTCTTTCCTTCGCCGCTGTGTCGTTTTTCCCTCTGACCGGTAAATAGACTTTATAGCCGGTGTTTTGCAACAGTTGGTATAAAATATGGATCCCCAGATACCCGGTCCCACCGGCCAGCAAAATATTTTTATAAGCCGCCGTTACGGCAAAGCCGGCTTTGGGGTAAGACTTCTTTACCTGATTACAACATTTCAGTTCATGGCGCAAGGCTCCGTCAAAGTGAACCTCCGCCGTCCTGGTCGCCGCCGCTTCCTGCATGGCGTCCACTATGGCCTTTAACCGGTCCCGGGAGTAGCCGGCCTTGTCGGCCAGCGCCCGGATGGTCTGACATTGGAAAATATCGTTGATGCCGACTTCAAAGTCCAGGGCGAGCCGCGCCGCCACCTGGATGGCTTTGATGGAGTTTCCCCCGAGGGAAAAGAAATTATCGTCAATGCCGATTTTTTCCCTGCCCAGAACTTCCTGCCAAACCGCCTGGATTCTCGCATCCATCTCGTGGCGCGGCGCTATATACCCCACTCCCGCAGACAGGTCTTCCTCCGGCTGAGGCAACGCTTTGCGGTCAACCTTGCCGTTGGGATTTAACGGTAGCTTATCCAGTTGGGTAAAGTATAGCGGCACCATATATTCCGGTAGGGCTTCCAACAAATAGGCTTTGAGCTCATCAACGGCCAACTCCCTGTCGCCGGTTACATAGGCGGCAAGATATTTATCTCCCCGCCCGTCTTCCCGGTCTATGACGCAGGCTTCCTTAACTGCCGCATACTGTAATAGCCGGTTTTCAATTTCACCCAGTTCGATACGGAAACCCCGGATCTTAACCTGATGGTCAATGCGCCCAAGAAACTCAATGGTACCATCCGCCAGCCATCTTGCCAGGTCTCCTGTCTTATACAGCCGCGTTCCGGGCCGGAAGGGATTGGCGGCAAACTTCTCCGCCGTAAGTTCCGGCCGGTTTAAGTAGCCTCTGGCTAAGCCGGCGCCGGCGATACACAGTTCTCCCGGCGCGCCGGCCGGCTGCAGCCGGTTATGGCGGTCTAGGATATAGACTTCGGTATTATCGATAGGCCGACCGATGGACGGCAGCGCATCAGCCGCTTCTCCGGCAGCGACACAGCCGCAGGTTGTGACCACCGTATTTTCCGTCGGCCCATAATGATTCATCAGGGTAAACGGCAATCCCGGCCGGGGGCGGCGGTGCAGCTGATCCCCGCCGGTCAGCATATACCGCAGCGCCATGGCCGGCGGCCATTCTTCCGTCAGCAAGGCTTCTGCCAGCGGCGTCGGCAGAAAGCTTACCGTAATCAAATTGTCTTTCAGCCACGCAATTAGTCCCGGCAAGGATGCCCGCGTTTCCGGACCGGGAATATATAATCCGGCGCCGGCGGTTAGATAAGGCCATATCTCCCAAACCGAAGCATCAAAAGCCGGTCCGGCAATCAAGGTAGCCCGGTCCCCGGCTGTAATATCATAAGCCCGCCGGTGCCAGGCCGCCAGATTCACCAAACTGGTCTGCTCAATCTCAACCCCTTTTGGATTGCCCGTTGAACCTGATGTATAAATCACATAGGCCAGGTCACGGGCCGTGGTTTCCCGTACTAAATCGGCAGTATCGCCCCGGTATAATGCCGGATTTTCCAGCACCAGCACTTCCCCGCCGAACGTGATTTTAGCCGCCAGCCGGTCTTGGGTCAGCACGATTTTTGCGCCGCTGTCCGTCAGCATATAGCGGATTCTCTCCGGCGGGTAATCCGGGTCAATAGGCAAATAAGCCCCGCCGGCCTTGAGGATTGCCAGAATCCCAAGCAGCATCCCGGGCGAGCGTTCCGCCACAACCCCCACAAGACAATTCGGTTTTACCCCCTTATTTCTTAGCACGCCTGCCAATTGATTGGCTTTTTCATTAAGGATCCGGTAAGTGAATTGCTGTCCGCCGGCAACGACCGCCAGATTGTCCGGTGTCCGCCTTACCTGGGCTTCAAACAGTTCCGGAATGGTGGCCTCGCCGGGATAGGCCACTTGGGTCTGATTAAAGGTGAATAACCGTTCTCTTCTTTCCGCCGCCGCAACCATATCAACCGCTTTGACCGGTATGGCCGGATTCCGGAGCACCGCCGCCATGACCGACAGGATATTCTCCAGCAGCCTTTCGATAAACTGCCGGTCGTACACCAGCGTATTATACATGAATTTAATCTTAAATTGCCGGCCGGGAAGGATAACCAGATTCAAATCATAATTGGTCTGTTCAAAAACTTCCTCCACTTTTACCGCTACGCCTGAATTTCCAAATACCGCTTCTTTCATCGGGTAATTTTCCCAGGCAATAATGTGGTCGAATAGCGTGTCCTTTAAACGGGTTGCTGTCTGAATTTCGGCCAGCGGGTAATAGCTATAGCGTTCCGATTCCAGTGCGGCTTGCTGGACTTGCTGCAGGAGAGCGGCAAAGGATTGATTCCCGTCGCATTGAACCCTTACGGGCAACGTATTAATAAACAAACCAACCATATTTTCTATGCCCGGTATTTCCTGAGGCCTGCCCGATACGACCGCGCCGAACACGACATCCTCCGTATTGCTATATCGCTGCAGGACAAGTCCCCAGATGGTCTGGAACAGCGTGCCAAAAGTTACCTGATTCCTCCTGGCTACCTCTTCCAGACCGTCTTTTACTGTCTCATTCAAGGGAAAAAGAAATTCCGCCGGCTCGTATTTCCCCATTGCGGCACCGGCGCTGTTCTTCGGCAGCAGGGTCCGTTCCTCATAATTACTCAGGTAAGCCTGCCAGTATGTTAACGCCGCCGCCTCATCCTGCCTGCCAAGCCATTGGATGTAGTCACTGTAGGGATAAACTCTCCCCGATCCCGGCGGTTTTTGCTGCGTCTGCAGGCAAGCATACATGCTGAAAAATTCCTTTAATATAATCCCCAGGCACCAGCCGTCCATTACAATATGATGGAAACTCCACAGCAGTTTGCCGGAACCATTCCCGGTCCGGATTATTGCTAACCGCAGCGGCATCCCCCGGGTCAGGTCAAACCCGGTCTTTTTATCCCTGGCCTTAAAGTCGGCGATAAATAAATCCCGGTCCGCCGGCGGCAAATGGGCAATGTCCTCAACCTGGATGCAGGCCTTTTGTTGCCGAAGCACCACCTGGACCGGCCGGCTCAGCTTCTCATATACAAATGCCGTCCGCAATACGTCGTACCGTTCGATCAGTTTGTTGAAGCAAACTTCCAGGTGATTAACATCCAGTCCTTCATCCATGGATAGAAGAGCTTGTTCGAAATAGGCTGCCGAGCCGGGCTCCCGGATGGCATGGTACAACATGCCGGTTTGCATCGGCGACAGTGCATACAGGTCTTTTACATTATTTTTATCTACGGTTTGCCATACCGTCTCCAGCTCGCCAAGGGTTAAGTTAGAGTAGGTAAAATCACTGGGAGTCATCTCGACGGCATCCGCCGCACAGCAATGGTTGATTAGATTCAGCAATTCCCGGCGAAAGGTTCCGGCAAATTTTTCAATCGTGGTCTGGTTGTATTCTCCCTGATGATAGGAAAACTTCACCGCCAGCCGGCCTCCCGCCACCATGCCGTTGATATCCAGAGCATAGGGACACTCCATGGCTGGTGCCAGACAATTGCCCACGGAAATTGACGACAGGCCGAAAAGCTCATTATTGGCTTCTGCGTCGAATTGTCCCAGATAGTTGAAGCTAATTTCCGGCCTTAGACTGAAAGCAAGGTTCTCTTTATTGACTGGCAAGGTCAGATATTTTAAAATCCCATAGCCAATTCCTTTGTGCGGAATGCGCCGCAGAGTTTCTTTCACTGTTTTGACCCGGCCGGCAAGGTCACGGTCGCCGCTCAGGTCCAGAATCACCGGATATTGCGCCGTAAACCAGCCGACCGTCCTGGTTATATCCACATCGCCGATGACTTCGTCCCGGCCGTGTCCTTCCAGGTTGAGGGCAATTTTGCTATTACCGCTCCACTTCTTGACGGCAAGCCCCAGGGCCGTAAGCAGAATATCGTTGATTTCCGTATTATAAGCCCGGTTAACCTCTTGCAGCAGCCGCGCTGTATCTTCAGCCGTAAATTCCACTTCGGCCGTCCCGGCATCCCGGTAAGTTTTGGATGTGACAATCCGGTCCTTAGGCAGCGGCTTTAGCGGCACGGTTTCCAAACCGGCCCAGTAGGCCGCTTCTTTTAAGAGGTCCGGGCTGTTGGCGTAAGCCGCCAGCCGGGCCGACCAATCCCGGAAAGAGTCCGTCTTGGCGGCGAATTCCACCGCTTCCTGCCGGGAAGCTTGCTCATATCCTGTTCCAAGGTCCTCGAGAATAATTCGCCAGGATATTCCGTCGACCACGAGATGGTGGATTACAATCAGCAGATGGTCGCCAGCCGGTGTTTTAAAAAGAGCGCTTTTAACCAAGGGCCCCTCGTAAACATCAAGACTTTCCTGGATTCGGTTAATTTCCCGGGTAATTATTTCCCGGAAATTTCCATTTTCCCGCCAATCAAATACTTCCAGCGAATACAGTTTTCCCTCAATTCCCCGGTTATAAAGAACGGCTCCTTCCCCACCCTGACGGACCACCATCCGCAGGGCGTCATGGTGCTCGACGAGTTTGGCCATAACCTGTCGCAGTAAGGGTTCCTCAAAACCGGCCTGCCCGTAGAGCATAACCGCCTGATTGAAATGGTGTTTGGCCGTAAAACTTTGTTCCAGCAGCCAGTGCTGAATTGGCGTAAGCGCAGCCTCTCCTTCGATGCTCCCCTGCTCTGCCGTATGGGCTGCGTTTTTAAGCAGGCCGCTTACTTCTTCAATTACGGGATGTTTGAATAAATCTTTCATTTCCAGTTTAAGCTGATAACTGTTTAACCGTGATAAAACCTGGATGGCTTTTATTGAGTCGCCGCCCAAATTAAAAAAGTTGTCTCGGATTCCGACCCGCTCCGCATTTAATACGTCCTGCCATATTTCCGCCAATATAACTTCCTGCGGGTTTCGCGGCGCTACATATTCCACGGCCGTTTTTCGGCTGAGATCCGGCTCAGGCAAAGCCCCCCGATCGATTTTGTCGTTGGGAGTAAGGGGCATTTCGTCCAGTTGCTGCCAATACGATGGCACCATATACTCCGGCAGGGCTTGCAGCAGATATTCCCTGAGCTCGCCGGCCGCCAGGCTGTCCTCCGCCATAAAATAGGCCGCCAGATACTTGTCTCCCTGTTTATCTTCCCGGACGGTTACTGCCGCTTCCCTGACGGCCGGATGCTGCAGCAGCCGCGCTTCAATTTCACCCAGTTCAATCCGAAAGCCCCGGATCTTCACCTGCTGGTCAATCCGGCCCAGAAACTCGATATTGCCGTCCGGCAGCCATCTTGCCAAATCGCCGGTCTTATACATTCTTTCCCCCTGGTGGAAGGGGTTGGCAACAAACTTTTCCGCCGTCAGTTCCGGCCGGTTTAGGTATCCCCGGGCCAGCCCGGCGCCCGCTATGCACAGTTCGCCCGCCGCGCCGACAGGCTGCGGACGGTTATGCCGGTCCAGGATATAAACTTGCGTATTTAGAATCGGCACCCCGATCGGTACCGAACCATAACCCGGCTCCCTGGCGTTGTATTGCCAGGTCGTGGCAATCACCGTCGCCTCCGTCGGTCCATAGGCATTACTATAGGCCACTTTATCCCGCCATTTGGCAACTAACTCTTTAGTTATGGCTGAACCGCCCGTAATCAGCCGTTTCAGCCCGGTTAGCCGCGCCGGCTCCAGCCCGGCTAAATAGGTTGGCGGCAACAGGGCGATGGTAATCCCGTTTTGCCCGATAAACCGTTCAAACTCAACAAAGTTATGAATTGTTTCCGGTGAAACCAGAACCAATGCCGCCCCATTCAGCAAGCTGATAAATATTTCCCAAACCGAAGCGTCGAAGGAACTGCTGGCAAACTGCAGCATTTTATCCTGCTCATTCAGTTGATAGGTCATTTGAAAAAAAGTTTTCAAATTGGCAATTCCCCGGTGTTCGACCATAACCCCCTTGGGATTTCCCGTAGAGCCGGAAGTATAAATGACGTATGCCAAATCGCCGGCAGTATTCCGGTTGGGCGGATTTTGGCCGTCGCCGCTATATAATTTCCCGTCTTCCAGATTCAGGATATCTCCTGCATAGGCAATTCCATCCTGCCACTTTGTTTGGGTAAGCAGAATTTGGGCACCGCAGTCCTGCAGCATATATTCGATTCGTTCCGGCGGATAATGAGGATCCATCGGCAAATAAGCCCCGCCGGCTTTCAATACCGCCAACATGCCAACCACCATTACCGGAGACCGTTCCGTCATGATGCCGACGATGCTGTCCGACTCAACTCCCTTTTGCCTTAATACGCCGGCCAGTTGGTTGGCTTTGCAGTTTAGCTGCCGGAACGTCAGCCACTGTCCGTCAAATACTACGGCCGGTTTGTCCGGATGCCGCGCCGCCTGCGCCTCAAATAACTCCTGAATGGTCTTATTAGCGGGATACTCTGCCTGGGTGGCATTAAAATCATCCAAAATCAGCTGCTGCTCTGCCGCCGGTATGAGGGTAATTGCATCTATTCCGTCTTCCCCGTTTTCCAGTACGGCACCGAGCAAATGCTTGAAATGAGCGGCCACGTTTTCAATAGGGATAAATTTTTCAAATACGTCAAGGCGGTAATCAAAATCAACTAATACATCCCGGGTTTCATTGTAGTCCCTGACGAAGATCGTTAAGGCATTGCGCTCATGCCGGTGAGCCATGCTTACGATATCGTAATCACTGGCCGTCGTATAATTTTCATTAAAATCACGGTTTACAAAAGAAAGAGATACATCGAACAAATTCGTTTTATCCTGCCCCGGCGCGAAGACGGTCCGGCATATTTCCCCAAAGGGAAACTTCTGGTGCCGGTAGCATTCCATCAGTTCGCTCTTTATCAACAGCAGCAGTTCGCGGAAACTTACCGTTTTTCCCGGATTGATCCGCAGCGGAATTATATTGGTGAAAAGACCGATGGTTTGTTTATATTTTGCCTTGCTCCGGTTCAGACTGGGCACGCCGAGAACCACTTCCTCCTTATTGCACACCCGGCTGAAATAGATAAACAGCACCGCCAAAATAAAATGGAACACCGTACCGCCATTTTTTTCACTGAAGGCAATCATTTTATTATATAAAGGCCTGGGAATGCTAAACGTCAGCCTGTCGCTTGGTGCTGACCCGCCGGCTCCGCTGCTCACCTGCCGGTTAAAAAGCGGTTCCGGAATGGTCCGGTATTTATCCTGCCAAAAAGTCTTATCACTTAAAAACACCGGCGAGGCAAGGTACTTTTGATGGTCGGCGATAAAATCGGTGTAAGAATACACGAGTCGCTCCACGGCCTGGCAGCCGGACAATAGCTGATTGTAATTTTCAATGACCTGCTTATACATCAGGGATAAGCCAAACCCGTCAATTATGATATGATGAAAACGCATAAACCAGAAATACCGGTTGTCGGATGCCTTAAGCAAGACAAACTGAAATAAATATTCCTGCCAGTCAAAGGGTTGCAAGAACTCCTGTTGCAGCCAATCCAGGCAGGCTTTAACGGGCTGTTCCCGTTGAGAAAAATCATAGAACGGAAGAGCATAGGCCGGAGGCGCCGCGATTTTCAGACAAGGCTCGCCGCTGTCTTCCACGACTTTCATCCGCAGCGAATCATTTTCCTCGATTAGTATCTGCAATGCCTGATTCAGTGTGGCTTTGTCGATTTTTCCCTTAATATCCATATAGCCGCCTAAATTATAGATCGGCTTTTCCGGGTACAAACACTGCTCCAGCCAAATATCCTTTTGATAGGTAGTCAATGGATACCGGCCAGGCGCAAATTCCACCGTATGCATTTTCTATCGCCTCTTTTCAGTCCACCAAATTTTCCATTGCCAGCAGCCGGTCAAACAACGCAAATACTTCCCCGGCATTATACAGGTCCCGGGTTAAACTCACCTGCATGTACAGCCTTCCGCCCAGGATGGAAGACGCCACCAGAATGGCTTGGGGTTTAAAATAAAAATAGATGGCATCGACCATCTTTTCCAGCACCGGATACGATATAACTCCTAAACTGGAATAGGTAAGCGTGAAGTTTCCCAGCGGAGACCTGGCCGGCACCGGCTTTTGGCAAAGCTTTAAACACCGTAATTTCACTTTTTCATAGGACGGAGAAATGGCGGCAAACAGACAGGACAGACTATAAGGAATTCCTCTTTTAAACCACTTGAATACGGACTTTACCTGTTTTTCCATCTCACCGGCCCGGAAAAACTGCGCCGGTAAACTGACTATTAAATTGCCGTAGGTATCCTCCGGCGAATAAGGCATCAGCGCGTGCATGTCCATGGGCATGGAAACCAAAACCCGCTGTTTGTCCGGGTCATGCTGCAGAAATCCCTGCGCCAGCTTACCGCACATATATTCCGTTAAGGTCATTCCCTTGGCCTTGCACCGCGACCGGATCGCTGCTGTTTCTTCCCGGCTGAAACCGTAGGACTTAACGGCATACTCATTGCTTTCTGCGGGCTGCTTGCCGCGGCTTAAATCCACCGTGTCCTGCACCGCTTTCCTGCCGCCTTTCAGCAAAAAAGCGGCAAGAAAGACCGGCAGCCATAAGAAGGCTCCGGTCCTTTTCAGCCAATGTAAACTTTTGTCCCGCCAGGTTGCATCGGTGAGTTGACCGCCGTTTCTGTCGCCGGGCTGGTCACCGGCATAATACTGCAGCCATTTTTGAATCCAGTAAATGAAGCAGCGGCCATTGGCCAGAATATGATTCATGCAGATGATTACGGTATTTTCCGCCACCACCGAGATATAGAAAGGCAGGCGGGCATTGGTCGGATAATACTGTTTTAGAATAGCCTCCTGATCATAACGCTGGCTCAGCTGCCGTTCCTCAAAGCAAAGCAGCCATTCCACTTCCCCGGCGCTGAACCGTCCCCAGGTAAACCGGTTTTTAGCCGGACACTCGATAATTTTCGTCTGCAGCAAGGGATTCTCCAGAATGAGCTGCCGGTAGCTCAGCGCCAGTTTTGCCATATCAATTTTCTCTTTTAACACTACGGTTGACATCATACAGTTCGAAGAATTAAATTCCTCGGTTCCCAAAAAATAAAGACCTGCCAGTTGCACCAGTTCCATCTTCCTCACCCCATCTTCCGGATAATCCCGCGCAAAATTTTGGCATTTTCAGCGACATAACCGGGCTCCAGCATCAAATCATGGGGTCCGGGCCCTTCATACTTGGCAAATCCCCCCGCAGTTTTTGGCCCCCATTCGTCAACCACGGACAGGTCCGGTTTCTGCAGGGAATAAATATGATAAATATCGGCGGCAATCCGGCTGTCCTGAATCAGTGAATTAAGATATCGCAAATAATTCACCGTATTCTTCTCAAGGAATTTCTTTATACTGCTTTTTTCCGCCGCCGCAACGGCCATATCTTCTAAAAATCGGTCGACCCGTTCCATTAAAAGTCCTATACTTTCGTCCGGTATTTTCGCATACTGGCAATCAATCAGCAGGATCCCCGCCACGGCATAACCCTGGCGCTCCAATTCCCGGGCGACTTCAAACGTCAAGACTCCCCCGGCGGAATAACCGGCCAGTATATACGGGCCCCGGGGCTGTATGCCAGTAATGTCGTTTACGTATTCTTGCACTTTATCTTCCCCTGCCGCTAAATTAAAGCAATATAAAGTGCAGTCGTCCAATTCATCCGCCAGATGCCGGTAGATTAATCCCAGAGGTACCGCCGGCGGGAAGAAAAATAAATTGCGCCGGCTGCAATCCCGGGCTTTAAACACGGTATAATTATTAAATACTTGTTTGACCGAAGCCGCCGTTGCCGCATACTGGACAATCTGTTTGACCGTAGGGGTTTTAAAAATTTGTTCATAGGGAATTGTCATTCCCATCTTCTCGCTGATTCCGGCGACAAGGGCAATCACTTTCAGGGAATGGCCGCCGAGTTCGAAAAAGTTGTCTTCTATGCCTACCTTTTCCACTGCCAAAACTTCCTGCCACACTTGCGCCATTCTCGCTTCCGCCTCATTGCGCGGCGCCACGTACTCCGCTCCCGTCCGGATTCCTCCCGCCGGTTCCGGCAGCGCCTTCCGGTCGATCTTCCCGTTCGGCGTCAACGGCATCTTCGCCAGTTGCATCACGCTCGCCGGAATCATATAATCCGGCAGGCTTTGCTGCAATTCCTCCTTCAGCCTGGCCGCCGCCACCTCCTTTTCCGCCACGATATACGCGCACAGATACTGGTAGCCGCTGGCCTCTTGCTTCGCCACCACCAGCGCTTCCGTTACGGACGGCTGTTTCAACAGTTCCGCCTCAATCTCGCCCAGTTCCACCCGGAACCCTCTCAGCTTGATTTGATGGTCCATCCGGCCGATAAATTCCACCGTGCCGTCCGGACGCCAGCGCGCCAGATCCCCGCTCCGGTACATCCTCTCTCCCGTTACAAACGGGTCGGTAACAAATTTCTCCGCCGTCAGTTCCGGCCGGTTTAAATATCCCTGGGCCAGACCGTCCCCTGCAATGCACAGCTCTCCCGTCACTCCCACGGGCTGCAGCCTTCCCTCCGGATCCAGAATATAGAGACGGGTATTGGCCACCGGCTTGCCGATGGGAATGTTTCCTTCCGTATCCGCCAGGCCGTTGATTTCATGGTACGTGGCAAATACGGTCGTCTCCGTCGGACCGTACATGTTCACCACCCGGCCTTTTCCCAGCGCCGTGAAGGCTTTCTTCACATGCCGGGGCGAAGCCGCTTCCCCGCCGAACAGAATTTTCCGCACCTGTTTCAGACTTTCCAGGTTTACATCCACCAGGGTATTGAACAGGGCCGTGGTAATAAAGAAGACCGTTACCTGTTCGGTTTCGATGATCCGGGCCAGCCGGGGCATATCCAGCACCGCCGCTTTGTCAATCAGCACCAGTCTGGCTCCGTTCAACAGGGCGCCGTAGATGTCAAACACCGAACCGTCAAAGGCATAGTTGGATAACTGCAGCAGTACGTCACTGCCGGTTATCGTAATGTAGTTCGTATTTTTGACGACCCGCACCACATTGGTGTGCATAGTCAGATTTCCTTTGGGCTTCCCCGTCGACCCTGAAGTATAGATCACATAGGCCAAGTCCCGGGCCGTATTTTCTTTGGTCAGGTTCGCCGTATCGCCCTGGTACAGGGCCGGATCGTCCACATCGAGGAGGTCGCCGGCAAAGCCGGCCGCGGTGGACAGTTCCGGCCGGGTAATGAGGAGCCGGGCGCCACTGTCGGCCAGCATATAAGCAATCCGGTCCGGCGGATAGTCCGGGTCGATGGGCAGATAAGCCCCGCCGGCCTTCAGAATACCCAGGATGCCGGTGATCATGGCCGGTGAGCGGTCCAGCAGCAGGCCGACGATGGTGTTGGCCGTGACGCCGCGGCGGCGGAGCGCCCGGGCCAGCTGGTTGGCCCGGCGGTTCAGCTCGGCATAGGTGAGCTGCCGGTCGCCGAAGGTCACGGCAATCCGGTCCGGGTTTTGCGCGGCTTGTTCTTCGAATAATTCCGGGATGGTTTTATCCCGGGGATACTCCGTTGTCGCCGGATTGAAGCCGGCCAAAAGCTGCTCTCTTTCCGTCGCCGTCAAAAGTTCAATATCCGCCAACTTGCTGTCCGGCTGCGCTATAATTGCGCTCAGGACCGCCATAAAGTGTTCGGCCAGCCGTTCCGCCGTTGCCGGCTTAAATAACTGGGTATAGTATTCAACCAGGCATTCCAGCCGGTTGTTGAGTACCATCGCTTCCAGGGTCAAATCAAATTTAGCCGTTTTATGTTCCACCTCATAGGGAGAAAATTGCAGGCCATCCATTTGCAGAGCCGCCGTATCCGCGGTTTGCAGCGCAAACATGGTGTCAAACAGCGGATTCCGGTTTAACTGACGCGGTATATCCAGCTTGTCCACCAGTTCTTCAAACTGATAATCCTGATGCTCATAAGCATCCAGCGCATTAGCCCTGACTTCCTGCAGGAATTGCCGGAAGTTTTTTTGTTGTTCCGGATAGTTACGCATGGCCAGGGTATTGACAAACATGCCGACCATATTTTCCAAATCCGCATGGGGCCGGCCGGCAATGGGCGAACCGACGATGATGTCTTCCTGGCCGCTGTATTTGGCCAGCAACACGTTATAGGCCGCCAGCAGCACCATATACAGGGTTGTCCCGGTTTCCAGGGCAAGCCGGTTTAACTGCTCCGTCACTTCTTCTCCCAATGAAAAGGTTAGCCGGCCGCCCTCAAAACTTCTGACCGCCGGCCGCGGATAGTCGCCAGGCAGGGTAAGTACGGGCAGTTCCCCGGCAAAAGTCCGCAGCCAGTAGGCTTCCTGTTTTTTAAATGCCTCAGTCCGAAACATAGCATTCTGCCAAACGGCAAAATCTTTATATTGAACCCGCAGCGCCGGCAACTTCTGTCCGCCATAAAGCTGTGTCAGCTCTTTAACCAGTATTCGCAGGGACACCCCGTCACCGATGATGTGATGCATATCAAACAGCAACACATGTTCCTCTTCAGCCAGTTCGACCAGTCCCGCTCTTAAGAGCGGTGCCTGGCTCAAATCAAAGGGGCGGACAAAGTTTTGCGTTATTGCCGGGATCGTTGCTTCCGTCCCGGAAATCCGCTCGACGGTAAATTCTACTCCGGCGTGAATTTGTTGTACCGGTTCACCGTGGAGAACTTCAAAAGAAGTCCGGAATGCTTCATGCCGTTGAATCAGTTTTTGCAGACTATCCTCCAGCCGCTGTTTGTCTAATATACCGGTTACCCTGAATACGGCCGGCATATTATACGTTGTATCCTCCGCCTGGAACCGGTTGAGAATAAACATCCGCTTCTGCGCCGAAGAGACCGGATAATATTCCTGTCCGGCTGCCGGCTCAATACTGGCATAATCATTCTCAGCCGTACTTTCAACCGCTTTGGCCAGTTCCCGGACAGTCGGCGCTTTAAACAGTTCCGTAAGCGATACGTCGGCACCCAGCTCTTTATGAATTTTAGTTGCCAGGGTGATTGCTTTTAAGGAATGGCCGCCTAAAGCGAAAAAGTTATCGTCAATCCCCACCTTGGCCACTTGCAAAACATCCTGCCAGATTTGGACCAGTTTGGCTTCCATTTCATTCCGCGGAGCTACGTAAACGATTCCCGTATTCAGGCTGCCGTCGGGTTCGGGCAGAACCTGCCGGTTAATCTTGCCGTTTGGCGTCAGCGGCATCTTTTCCAATTGCACAAAGCTGGACGGAACCATGTAATCCGGCAGCTTTTTCGCCAGGTGCCGCCGCAGTTCCTCGATGGTAAGCTCCTGATCCGCCGTAAAATAAGCGCACAAATATCTCTCGCCATTTCTGTCTTTCCTGGCCATAACGACCACTTCTCTGACCGACGGCTGTTTTAAGAGTTCCGTTTCGATTTCTCCTAACTCAATCCGGAAACCCCGTATTTTTACCTGATGGTCAATCCGGCCCAAATACTCGATATTGCCGTCCGGCAGCCACCGGGCCAAATCGCCGGTCCGGTATATCCGTTCACCGGGCGCAAACGGATTGGCCACGAACTTTGCCGCCGTCAGCTCCGGCCGGTTCAAATAGCCCCGGGCCAGGCCGTCCCCGCCGATACAAAGCTCCCCCGCCGCGCCAATGGGTTGCAGTTGATTGTTTTCCGCCAGGATATACAATTGGGTATTGTCAATTGGTTTGCCGATGGGGATGGACTCCGTTTCCCTTTCCGGCCCGCAATCAAAATACGAGGCGTCGATGGTTGCTTCCGTGGGTCCATATTGATTAATCAGTTTGACTGCCGGCTGTTGGTTAAACAGTTTATGAAATCTTGCAACCTGCTGGTATTGCAGCGCTTCCCCGCCGGCGAACACTTTTTTTAGACTCGCCAAAGGCGCTATATTATTTTCTTCCATGTATTCCAAAAGCATTGTTAACAGGGAAGGAACAAATTGGACAATGGTAACCTTATTTTCCCGGACCGCCTGAACAATTTCCGCCGGGTCCTTTTCGCCTTTGGGTTTTAAAAAGCAAAGCTGGGCTCCGGCCATTCCCCACCAAAACAGTTCCCACACCGATGCATCAAAAGTAAAAGGCGTTTTTTGCAGAATCACATCGTCTTCGGTCAGGGGGTAGCGGTTTTGCAGCCAGCTCAGCATATTTATCAGGGAATGATGCTCAATTTCAACCCCTTTGGGGTTCCCTGTTGACCCGGAGGTATAGATTACATAAGCCAAATCCCGCGGCCTGTTTATTAAGGGCAAATTGGCGGCATCCCCCGTATACAGTCCCGGATGCTCCACATCGATGGTATGGCCGCTGAAGGGGACCGCCGCAACCAGACGGCTCTGCGTCAAGAGGAGCGTAACCCCGCTGTCTTCCAGCATATAACGGATTCTTTCCGCCGGGTAATCCGGATCGATCGGCAGATAAGCGCCGCCCGCTTTCAGTATAGCCAGAATGCCGAGCATCATTTCCGGCGACCGGTCCACCATAATGCCGACAATGCTGTCCGGCTGGACTCCCTTGCTGCGCAAGACCCTCGCCAATTGATTGGCTTTGCTGTTTAGTTCCTGATAAGTCAATTGTTTTCCCGCAAAAACCACCGCTATGTTGGCCGGCGTTTTAGCCGCCTGCGCTTCAAAAAGTTCCTGCACCGTCTTATCCCGGGGATAGACTTTTCCGGTCTGGTTAAATTCCTGCAACAGCTGTTTTTTCTCGTCTTCTGTCAGCATTTCGAGATCCGTCAGTTTTTCTGCCGGCTGGATTACGATACTTTGCAGTAGATTGACAAAGTGCCGTCCCAATCTTGCCGCCGTTTCCCGCTTAAACAGTTTGGTAGAGTATTCCAGAGTAATTTCTAAATGGCCGCCCATTTCGACTGCTTCGATATTCAAATCAAATTTAGCGGTTTTATGGGCAAACGGAACCGCACTGAACTGCAGGTCACCAATTTGGGCGGCTGATTCCCTCCTGTTTTGCAGGGAAAACATAACATCAAACAACGGATTCCGGCTTAAATCCCGCGGCAGCGCCAGTTTGTCCACCAGGTCTTCAAACTGATAATCCTGATGTTCATAGGCAGCCAGGGCATTTGCCTTTACTTCCTGTAAAAAATGCAGGAAGTTTTTATCTTTTGCCGGAAAATTCCGCAGTGACAGCGTATTGACAAACATGCCGACGAGATGCTCCAAATCGGCATGGGGCCGGCCCGTAATCGGCGAACCGACAACGATGTCTTCCTGGCCGCTGTATTTGGCCAGCAGCACATTGAACGCTGCCAGCAGCACCATATATAACGTTGTTCCGGTCTGCCGGGTGAGTTTATTTATTTCGCCGGTCAACTGGTCTTCCAGCACAAACCGCAGCCGGTCTCCCGCAAAGCTTTTAACCGCCGGCCGCGGATAATCGCCGGGCAGATTGAGCACCGGCACCTCTCCCGCAAAGGTCTGCAGCCAAAATTCTTCCTGCTTTCTAAGCCGCTCTCCCTGCTGCATTTTGTTTTGCCAAACCGAATAATCTTTATATTGGATTCTGAGTTCCGGCAATCCCTGTCCCCGGTATAAATCAGCCAGTTCTTTGACTAAAATGCCCATGGATACCCCATCCGAAATAATATGGTGCATATCAAAGAATAAAACATGCCGGTCCGCCGCCAGTTTCAACAGGCCCAGCCGCAGCAGCGGTGTCTGGCTTAAATCAAAGGGGCGGATAAACGTTTTAAGCAGACTGTCAATATCGGCTTCGGTCCCCTGCAGACTGGCAATCGCGAACGCAACGTCCGGGTGCACCCGCTGTACCGGCTCGCCGCCGGCGAATTCAAAAGAAGTTCGCAACGTTTCGTGCCGTTGAATCAGTTTTTGCAGCGCATCCTGCAGCCGCTGCCTGTCTAAAAGGCCCTCTACCTTGAATACGCCGGGTAAATTATAGGTCGTATCGTTGCTGCCAAACTGCTGCAGAATAAACATCCGCCTTTGCGCCGGAGAAACGGGATAATATTCCTGCCGGGGCGCCGGTTCGATGGCCCCGTAATCAGTTGCCGCCCTCCCCGCCATATTCTTGACCAGCTCCTGGATGGTCGGCGCTTTAAACAGGTCCGTCAACGATACCTCGACGCCAAATTCTTTGTGAATTCTCGCCGCCAGGGTTATCGTCTTCAGCGAATGGCCGCCCAGCTCGAAAAAGTTATCTTTCATTCCTACCCTTTCGACGCCCAGCACTTCCTGCCAAAGCCGGGCCATCCTTGCTTCCGTTTCATTGGCCGGCGCCACATATTCCGTCCCCGTATGGATACCGGCCTCCGGTTCCGGCAGCGCGTTCCGGTCAATCTTCCCGTTCGGCGTCAGCGGTATGGCCGCCAGCTCGACAAATGCCGCCGGCACCATGTAGCCCGGCAGTCCCCGGTTTAAATGCTCCCGCAGTTCGGCCACGGCCACTTTCCGGCCGGTTACGAGGTAAGCGCACAAATATTTTCCGCCGGCGCCATCGTCCTTCGCCAGAACTACCGTTTCCCTGACCGCCGGATGTTTACCCAGTTCCGCCTCAATCTCACCCAGTTCCACCCGGAAACCGCGAATCTTGACTTGCTGGTCCATGCGGCCCAGATACTCCAGGCTGCCGTCCGGCAGCCACCGGGCCAGGTCACCTGTCCGGTACATCCGCTCACCGGGTATAAACGGATTGGCGATGAACTTTTCCGCCGTCAGTTCCGGCCGGTTCAAATAGCCCCGGGCCAGACCGTCGCCACCGATGCAAAGTTCCCCGTCCACTCCTACCGGCTGCAGTTGATTGTTTTTTCCCACAATATAGATGCGGGTATTGTCAATCGGCCGGCCGATTGACGGCAGCATATCACCGGCCCCGGCCGGGTCTACTTTGGCGCAGGTCGCCACCACCGTGCTCTCGGTCGGACCGTAATGGTTGACCAGGTCAAAAGGCAGATTCCGCGGCGGGCGGCGGTGCAGCTGATCTCCGCCGGTCAACAGGGCCCGCAGCGGCGCATCCGCCGGCCATTCTTCCCCTAAGAGCGCCTCGGCCAGGGGCGTCGGCATAAAGCTGACCGTAATTCCGGTTTCCCTGAGCCACCGGATCAGACCGCTTAGGGAGGACCGAATTTCCTGATTGGGAATGTATAATCCCGCCCCGGCGGTCAGGTAGGGCCAGATTTCCCACACCGCAGCGTCAAAGGCCGGACCGGCCAGCAGAGTGGCCCGGTCTGCTGCGCTAAGGCTATAGGTCCGCTGATGCCAGGTGATCAGGTTTACCAGGCTGGCGTGCTCAATCTCCACCCCTTTGGGTTTGCCCGTCGAACCGGAAGTATAAATCACATAGGCTAAATCGTCCGGCTTTTGTTGCAGGTAAAGATTGGTCCGGTCGCCGCTATACAATTGATGGTCCTCCAAATCAACCGTTTCGCCGGTGAAGGCGGTTTTCCCCGCTAGATCCCGCTGCGTTAAGAGAACCGTCGCGCCGCTGTCCGCCAGCATGTAGCCGACCCGTTCCGCCGGATAGTCCGGATCAATGGGCAGATAGGCCGCTCCGGCTTTCAGAATGCCCAGCAGTCCGACCAGCATTGCCGGGGAGCGCTCCGCCAGTATCCCCACGACGTGGTTGGCTTTGATTCCTTTTTGCCGCAGTTGCCGTGCCAGCTGGTTGGCTTTGCCGTTTAATTCCTGATAACTCAGCCGCTCCATACCCAGAGTAACCGCCGTATTGTCCCGGACTTTCGCCGCCTGTTCTTCAAACAGGCCGACGACAGTCCGGTTCTGCGGATATTCCGTCCGGGTCCGGTTAAAACCATCTAACAGTTCCTGCCGCTCTTCGCCCGTCAATAAGTCAATATCCTTTACCGATACCGCAGGGTTCCGCAGTACCTGGTCTATAACCGCCAAGAAATGACCTTTTAGCTGCGCAACAAAACGCGGCTCATATACCAGTGCGTTATACTTGAATTTTATAATCAACTCATTGCTGAGAACGGCGATCAGGTTGAAATCATAATTTGTCTGTTCATACGCTTCGGCCGCGCCAATGGTAATGCCTGCCTCAGCAGCATTGAGTCCTGCTTCGGCCGGATAATTTTCAAAAGCGACAATATGGTCGATCAGGTTGCTTTTCAGACTTGTTTTGGCCTGGATTTCAGCCAGTGGATAGTAACTGTAGCGTTCCGATTCTACGGCGGAATGCTGAATTGCCTTGATTAATCCGGTAAAGGTGTCCTCTTGGCCGCACTGGATTCTGACCGGCAGGGTATTGATAAATAAACCCACCATCGTTTCGATGCCGGCAATCTCATGCGGCCTGCCTGATACGACAGCCCCGAACACCACATCAGCGACGTCATTATACTGCTGCAGAAGGATTCCCCAGGCAGCCTGGATCACGGTATTCAACGTGACACTGTTTTTTCCGGCCAGCTCTTCCAGGCCCTTTCGGGTACGCTGCGTCAGCCGAAAAGAGACTTCGGCAGGTTCATATTTTTTCCCGGCGCCTGTGCCGCCAAACTGCGGCAGCGAAGCCGTTTCCTCATAACCGGTTAAATATTCTTGCCAGTATAACGCGGCTTCTTGCCGGTCCTGTTTCGCCAGCCATTTAATATAATCGCTGTAGGGATAAACCTTGGGCAAATCGGGTTCGCTGTTTTTCCTTAATGAATTATAAATCGCTAAAAATTCCCGGCGGATAATTGCCATGCACCAGCCATCCATAATAATATGGTGAAAGCTCCAAATCAGTTCGTAGGATTCGTTGTCCGTTTTCAGCACACTGATCCGCAGCGGCAGGTCCTTCCTTAGATCAAAGCCCCGCCGCCGGTCCGCCTGTTTAAATTCTTCCATAAACGGTTTCTTTTCCCCCGCCGGCAACTGGCTAATATCTTCAAAACAAATTTGCGCCTGGCGCGTTTTCATAACAGCCTGGACCGGTTTGTCCACATTTTCATATATAAAAACAGTCCGCAATATGTCATATCTGGCAATAAGCCAATTCAGACTGGCTTCCAGGTCCCTAATATCCAGCTTGCCTTTTACGGATAGGCTGCTTTGTTCAAAATAGGCGTTTGATTCCTGGTCCAGCAGCGAATGATACAGCATGCCCTCCTGCATGGGCGATAACAGATAGATATCTTTTATTTTATTCTCTTTGGGCCGTTCCTTACTCATAAAACTCCCTCCCAGCCGCTCTGCTAAAATAAACAGAGGATCCCCCTAATTTTAATGAATGCCGCTCAATTGTGCGACTACTACTCAATATCACGCAAGCCGGCTTCCAGCGCCTCCAGACCTTCCAGCGAAATATCGGCTAACGTAAAGTCGCTGGGGGTCATCTCACTGGTGTCGCATGCCGCGCAATGGTCGGTAATACGGGTTAGATTTTGCAAATAAAGATCGGCAAAATGAACTATGGTTTCTTCTTCATATTCCGCTTGACTATATGTAAAATGCAAGGTTAGCCTTCCTTTGACAACCATGCCGCTGATATCCAGGGCATACAGATTTTCCATGGATGGGGAAATCAATCTTCCTATCGGCATGTCCGCTATGTCAAACAGTTCTGTAATCACATCGCCGTCAAATTGTCCAAGATAGTTAAAATTAATTTCCGGCTTCAGTTGGAAATTAAGAGTCTGCTTGTTTTCCGGCCTGGTCAGGTACTGCAAAATCCCGTAGCCGGTTCCTTTGTTCGGTATCTGCCGCAGGGTTTCTTTCACTGCTTTGATCCGGTACGCCAGGTCCCGGCTGCCGCTCATGTCCAGCACGACAGGATACTGGGCGGTAAACCAGCCAATGGTTCTGGCTAAATCAAGCCCCTTTATGATTTCTTCCCGGCCGTGTCCCTCCAGATTGACCATTACCTTGTCCACCCCGGCCCATTCTTTAACCGTAAGCCCGAGCGCGGCAAGCAGGATATCATTTACCTCGGTGGTGTAAGCAGCGTTTGTCTGTCTGAGCAAGCGTTCCGTTTCCGCTTCCGTCAGCCGGAGTTGAATATGAGCATTGGCCGCGCTCTTTTTTTCTTTAGCCGTTCTGTCTTTCGGCAGCGGCTTTACAGCGGCTTTCTCCATTCCCTGCCAGTATTCCGTCTCACTCAGCAATTCACGGCTGTTAGCATACAGATAGCATCCGTCCGACCAATCTTTAAAGGAACTCGTCTTGTCCGGAAACGCTATTTCCTCACCCTGTAATGTCTGCCTGTAACCGGTGAAAAAATCCTGCAGCAGGATCCGCCAGGAGACTCCGTCAATGGCCAGATGATGAATAACGATTAACAGATAGTCCCTGGCTTTGGTCTTAAACAGCCCCAGCTTAACCAGCGGTCCCTCGGCAAGATCAATACTCTCTTGCAGCCGCTCGGCCTCTTGCTCTATGATTTCCCGGTAATTTTCACTGTCTAGCAAATGGACCGTTTCCAAAGAAAACAAGTCTCCTTCCAGGCCCCGGTTAAATTGGACGGTGCGGCCATCTTGCCCGGCTCTTACAACCAGCCGCAACGCATCATGATGTTCGGCCAGCCTGGCGAAGACCCGGCGGATACAACTTTCCTCAAACCGGTTCTTGCCGCCTAACATGACGGCCTGGTTAAAATGATGCCGGTCCGGAAAATTTTGCGCCAGCAGCCAGTGCTGCATCGGAGTAAAACCCACTTCGCCCCGGATGATTCCCTGCTCAGCCTTCCGGCTTGCCACTTTTACCTGGTCCGCCAGCTTTTCAATTACGGGATACTTGAATATATCCCGCATATCAAGGGTCAGTCCGTACTGGCTCAGACGGGACAAAACCTGAATCGCCTTAATCGAGTCCCCTCCCAGACTGAAAAAATTATCTTTCCTGCCCACTCTGTCGACCTTCAACACCTCTTGCCATACTTTAGCCAGGATTGCTTCCGTTTCACTGACGGGTGCAACATATTCGACGCCGGTGTTAACCGGACCGGTTGGTTCCGGCAGGACCTTACGGTCCGCCTTGCCGTTCGGACTCAGTGGCATCGCCGCCAGCGGGACAAAATATGCCGGGATCATATAATCCGGTAAATTGGCGGCTAAGTGGTCCCGCAGTTCCGGTACCGTAAGCTCCCGTTCGGCCACATAGTAAGCGCAAAGATATTTATCGCCGTCTTTGCCCGTTTTAGCAACGACAACGGCTTCCTTTACGAAAGGCTGTTTTACCAGTTCGGTCTCGATTTCTCCCAGCTCAATCCGGAACCCTCTGATTTTTACCTGATGGTCAATCCGGCCTAAAAATTCGATATTACCGTCCGGCAGCCATCTGGCTAAATCGCCGGTCCGGTACATTCTAGCGCCGGGAACAAACGGGTTGGCGGTAAACTTTTCCGCCGTCAGTTCCGGCTTGTTCAGATAGCCTCTGGCCAAACCGTCGCCGGCAATGCATAGTTCCCCCGCTACCCCTACGGGCTGCAGCTTATTATTTTTATTTACGATATACAGCTTAATATTATCGACTGGTTTGCCGATCGGAACGGTTTCCAGACTGCCGCCGGTTGAACAGTCAAAATACGACACATCCACGGTTGCCTCCGTAGGGCCGTATAAATTGATTAATTTAACGCCCCGGTCGGCAAACAGCCGGTTAAATTGATTGGCATGCTCCGGATTCAGGGCTTCGCCGCTGGCAAATACCCGTTTCAGACTGACCAGCCTGGCTAAATCCGGCTGTTGCTCTATATAATGTAAGAAAATGCTCAGCATGGAGGGCACAAAATGCAGCGTGGTTACCTTATTTTTCTCAATGGCCTTGACAATTTCCGCCGGTTCCTTTTCGCCTCCCGGTTTTAACAGACAAACGCTGGCACCGGTAAAAAACCACCAGACAAGTTCCCATACGGACACGTCAAAAGTAAAAGGCGTCTTCTGGAGGATCACATCCTGCTCCGTCAATTGATAAAACTTCTGCATCCAGTGAATCCGGTTGATAACGGAATAATGCTCAATCATAACCCCTTTGGGTTTGCCCGTTGAACCGGAAGTATAGATTACATAAGCCAAATCGCGCGAAGTATGTTCCGGCGGCAGATTGGAACCATCGCCGCAATAGATGCCTGCAGCCTCCAGATCAATGATCCGGCCTTTAAAGGAGAGCCTGCTCTGCAGCCGGTTCTGCGTTAACAAGATTTCGGTTCCGCTGTCTTCCAGCATATAGTGGATCCGTTCGGCAGGATAATCGGGCGAAATGGGCAAATAGGCCCCCCCGGCTTTGAGGATGCCGAGAATACCGATGATCATTTCCAAAGAACGTTCCACCATAATGCCGACGATATGGTTGGCTTTCACACCATTTTGCCGCAGTTCTCTTGCCAGTTGATTCGCCTTTTCGTTGAGTTCCCGGTAAGTAAGCCGCTGCTCTTGAAAGGTTACGGCAACACGGTCCGGAGTTTTTTCAACCTGCTCTTCAAACATACTTTGAATGGTCCGCTGATGCGGGTAGGAAGCTGCCGTATCATTAAAAGCAAGGAGAATCTGTCTTTTTTCGGCCGGTGATAACATCTCGATGGCTGCCAGTTTAATCTGCGGATCCTCCGCCACTTCCCGGAAATAATTAAACAGGTAATGAATTACCTGTTTAATCCTCTCCGCCGTATAAAGAGCAGCATTATATTCCACCGTAGCCGTCAGGGAATTGCCGCTCAGTAAGAAGGAAAATAGGGTATCGCTTTGCAAATCATCACTGATTTTTTTCTCGTGAATATTCTCCAGTAAGACAACCGTTTTATAGGCTAGCTCCCCGCTGTCGGCCAAGCCCAAATTTAGCTGTCCATAAATTTTATCCAGCGGATAGTTTTGGTAACTATCCGCTTCCATGACAAGGTCTTTGGTCTTAGCCAGAAGATCTTGCAAAGTGTCTGCCGTATCCAGCTTGCTTCTGAGGGGCAGCATACTGTTAAAATACACCTCATCCGCATCCTGCTTAAATATCGGCATACCAATCAAAAGATCGCTGTTATCCGTATACCGGTACAGCAGATACTGTATCCCCGACAACAGCATTACATAGACGGCATATTCGGATTGATTGGTCAATCGCCGTATGCTTCTAAAAATATTGTCAGGAAAGGTACTCTTAAAGATTCCTTTAACATATTCCCGGTCATTGGGAACCTTGTCGCCGGGAAATCCGGCGGGATTGATCTCCCCGTCCAACTTGCCCAGCCAATAATTTTTTTCTTCTTCATAATCGCCGCTGGCTACGGCAATATTCTGGGAATGTTTATCCAACAGCATGTTGCTTCCCTCCTTAATATGGGTTACGCCCCCGATAGATTAAAGTTCCAGTCGGACTGGATGCGCTTACGCTTGTTCGGCTGTTTTTCCAGTGCAATCGTTTTAATCAGGATGTCTTTGTTTTGTGTAACCGCCGCAAGAATCTTGCAATAGTCCTCTAAAAGTCTCATCGCCGTTTGGGCGGTAAACAACTCCGTATAATACTCCAGCATAAGTTCCAATCCGTTATCTGCTGCCGCCGCGTATAAGGTCAAATCGAATTTTGCCGTTTTATTCGCCAATTCGCAGGGCGCAAACTGTAAATCGCCCATTGCCAGCGGCGCCATATCTATATTTTGTAAGGCAAACATGGTGTCAAACAGCGGATTGCGGTTTAGTTCCCTGGCCAGATTCAGTTTTTCAACCAGTTCCTCAAAGGGGTAGTCCTGGTGTTCATAGGCGGCCAGCGCCTGGTTTTTGACCTCTTGTAAAAACGCCTGGAAGGTTTTATTTCCCGCCGGATAATTCCGCAAGGCCAGTGTATTGACAAAGACCCCAATAAGATTTTCCAGGTCCGCATGAGGCCGGCCGGCAATCGGCGTGCCGACAATCAGCTCCTCCTGGCCGCTGTGTTTCGCCAATAAAACGTTATAGGCCGCCAGCAGCACCATGTACAGGGTCGTGCCGGTTTGGCCGGCAAGCTTGTTTAGTTCTGCCGTCAATTCCCCGCCCAGCGTTAATGTCACCCGATCGCCGGCGAAACTTCTCACGGCCGGCCGGGGATAATCGGCAGGCAAATTCAGTTCCGGCAGTTCACCGGCGAAGGCCTGCAGCCAGTATGCCTCCTGTTTTTTCAGAATTTCGCCCCGGAATTGCCGGTTCTGCCAAAGTGCAAAATCTTTATATTGGATTTTTAAGGCCGGCAATTCCTTTTCTTCATACAAACCGGCCAGTTCTTTGATTAAAATGCCCATGGACACACCGTCCGAAATAATATGGTGCATATCAAAGAACAGAACATGCCGGTCCTTGTCCAATTTCAGCAGGCCCACCCGCAAAAGCGGAGCCTGGCTTAAATCGAAGGGATGCACAAATGCCTGCATAATCTCCGGCAGCTCGTTTTCCGCTCCCTGCAGTCTTTCTATGATAAACTCAACAGCCGGATGGACCCGTTGTACCGGCTCGCCGCCGGCGAATTCAAAAGAAGTCCGTAACGTTTCATGCCGTTGCATCAGCTTTTGCCAGGCGGCATCAAAGCGCCGCTCATCCAGAGGCCCTTCTACCTGCAGAGCGGCCGACATGTTATAAGCCGTATCGTTATTTTCCAGCTGGCTTAAAATAAACATCCGTTTTTGCGCCGAGGAAACGGGATAATATTCCTGTTTGGGCGCCGCTTCGATGGCCCCGTAGTCTGTTGCCGCCGCCCCCGCCATATTCCTGACCAGTTCCTGGATGGTCGGCGCTTTAAACAGGTCCGTCAACGCTACCTCGACGCCAAATTCTTTGTGAATTCTCGCCGCCAGGGTAATTGTCTTTAACGAATGCCCGCCCAGCTCGAAAAAGTTATCTTTCATTCCTACCCTTTCGACGCCCAGCACTTCCTGCCAAAGCCGGGCCATCCTTTCTTCCGTTTCATTGGCCGGCGCCACATATTCCGTCCCCGTATGGATACCGGCCTCCGGTTCCGGCAACGCGTTCCGGTCAATCTTCCCGTTGGGCGTTAGCGGTATGGCTGCCAGCTCGACAAACGCCGCCGGCACCATATAGCCCGGCAGTACCCGGCTTAAATGCTCCCGGAGTTCAGCCACGGCCACTTCCCGGCTGGTTAGAATGTAAGCGCACAGATATTTTCCGCCGGCGCCATCGTCCTTCGCCAGGACTACCGTTTCTTTAACCGCCGGGTGTTTGACCAGTTCCGCTTCAATTTCACCCAGCTCCACCCGGAAACCGCGGATCTTAACTTGCTGATCCAGGCGGCCCAGATATTCCAGGCTGCCGTCCGGCAGCCACCGGGCCAGGTCGCCCGTCCGGTACATCCGTTCACCGGGTATAAACGGATTGGCGGTGAACTTTTCCGCCGTCAGTTCCGGCCGGTTCAAATAGCCCCGGGCCAGACCGTCGCCGCCGATACAAAGTTCACCGGCCACTCCTACCGGCTGCAGTTGATTGTTTTGCCCCACAATATAGATGCGGGTATTATCAATCGGCCGGCCAATTGACGGCAGCATATCACTGGCCCCGGCCGGGTCCACTTTGGCGCAGGTCGCCACTACCGTGCTCTCGGTCGGGCCGTAATGGTTGACCAGGTCAAAAGGCAGATTCCGCGGCGGGCGGCGGTGCAGCTGGTCTCCGCCGGTCAACAGGGCCTGCAGCGGCGCATCCGCCGGCCATTCTTCCCCTAAGAGCGCCTCGGCCAGGGGTGTCGGCATGAAGCTGGCCGTAATCCCGGTTTCCCTGAGCCACCGGATCAGGCCTCTTAGGGAAGCCCGGGTTTCCTGATTGGGAATGTATAATCCCGCCCCGGCGGTCAAATAGGGCCAGATTTCCCACACCGCTGCGTCAAAGGCCGGACCGGCCAGCAGCGTGGCTCGGTCCGTGGCGCGAATGTTATAGGTCCGCTGATGCCAGGTGACCAGGTTCACCAGGCTGGCGTGCTCAATTTCCACCCCTTTGGGTTTTCCCGTGGAACCGGAAGTATAAATCACATAGACTAAATCGTCGGGCTTTTGTTTTAAATAAAGATTCGTCCGGTCGCCGTTATATAATTGGGAGTCATCCAAATCAACCGTTGCGCCGGCGAAAGAAGCGGCTTTCCCCGCCAGATGCCGCTGTGTCAAGAGGACCGTTGCGCCGCTGTCCGCCAGCATATATCCGACACGGTCGGCCGGATACTCCGGATCAATGGGCAGATAAGCCCCGCCGGCTTTCAGAATACCCAGCAACCCGACCAGCATTGCCGGTGAACGCTCCGCCAGTATCCCCACGACGTGGTTAGCTTTGATGCCTTTTTGCCGCAGCTGCCGCGCCAGCTGGTTGGCTTTGCCGTTTAATTCCTGATAGCTCAGCCGTTCCAGGTCAAGGGCAGCCGCCGTATTCTCCGGCGCCTTCGCCGCCTGTTCTTCAAACAGGCTGACGACGGTCCGGTTTTGCGGATAGGCGGCCTGGGTCCGGTTAAAGTCAACCAGTATTTGCTGTCTTTCCGCCGCCGACAACAGTTCAATGGCCCCGAGCTCGATTTGCGGCTGCGCTGCAATGCAATGTAAAATCCTGCTAAAATGCTTAGCCAGCCGTTCTACCATATCTCTGCTAAACAGTTTACAGTAATATTCCAGGGTTATTATCAGCTGACGGTCCTGTTCCACGGCCTGACAGGTTAAATCAAATTTGGCGGTATTATTTTTGAGTTCATAGGGAACAAACTGCAAACCTCCCAGGCTAAGAGGAGCTATATCCACATTCTGCAGCGTAAACATAGTGTCAAATAAGGGATTCCGGTTTAAGGTTCTCGCGGTCCCCAGCTTATCCACCAGTTCCTCGAATTGGTAATCCTGATGTTCATAAGCGGCTAACGCATTTTCCTTGACTTCTTGCAAAAAGTCCCGGAAACTTTTCGTTCCCGCCGGGAAGTTGCGCAATGCCAGGGTATTGACAAACATGCCGATGACATTTTCCAAATCCGCATGGGGCCGGCCGGCAATCGGCGTGCCGACAATAATATCTTCCTGGCCGCTGTATCTGGCCAATAAGACATTATACGCCGCCAGCAAGACCATATATAATGTCGTACCGCTTTGGGCCGCCAGCTTGTTTAACCCGGCCGTTACTTCTTCGTCCAAAATCATTTCGAACCGGTCCCCTTCAAAACTTCGGACGGCCGGCCGGGGGTAATCGCCGGGCAAATTCAGTACCGGCAGTTCGCCGGACAAGGTTTGCAGCCAGTATGCTTCCTGCTGTTTTAAGCGTTCTGATGCCAGCAACTGCTTCTGCCAAACCGAAAAATCTTTATACTGAATTCGCAGGGCCGGCAATTCCCGTCCCTCATACAGAGCCGCCAATTCTTTGACCAAAATTCCCATGGACACGCCGTCGGCAATGATATGGTGCATGTCAAACAGCACAATATAGCTGGTTGGACCGGCTTCAGCCAAAGTTACGCGGAATAGCGGCGCCTGGCCTAAATCAAAAGGTTGAACAAAGTTTTTGATAAGATCCGGTATATTCTCCCGGACCGTTCGCAAAAAGCCAAGGGAAAAGTCTATTTCCGGGTGAACCGTTTGCATCGGCTCCCCGTCAATTAAAGCGAATGAAGTTCGTAAGCTTTCATGCCGCGCCATCAGCTCTTTTACGGCCTGCTCAAAACGGTTTCTGTCCAAGCGGCCTTCTACCATAAAGGCGGCCGGCATGTTATAGACCGTGTCCTGCGCCTCAAACTGATTGAGGATAAACATGCGCATTTGGGCCGGAGAGACCGGGTAATATTCCTGCTCCGCCGCCGGTTCAATGGCCGCATAGTCATGTTGCGCCGTTCCCGCTACGGTTTTGCTGAGCTCCCCGACGGTCTGCGCCTTAAAGATAGTCGTAAGCGGCACTGCCGTGCCAAATTCCTTATGGATTTTAGCCGCCAGCATAATCGCTTTCAGGGAATGGCCGCCGAGTTCGAAAAAGTTGTCTTCCCTGCCTACCTTTTCGACTCCTAGAACTTCCTGCCACACTTGTGCCATTTTGGCTTCCGCCTCATTGCGCGGCGCCACATACTCCCTTCCCGTCCGGATTCTCCCCGCCGGTTCCGGCAGCGCCTTCCGGTCAATTTTCCCGTTCGGCGTCAGCGGCATCTTTTCCAGCTGAATTACACTCGCCGGAATCATATAGTCCGGCAGGCTTTGCTGCAGTTCCTCCTTCAGCCTGGCCGCCGCCACCTCCTGCTCCGCCACGATATAGGCGCACAGATATTGGTAACCGCTCGCCTCTTGTTTGGCTATCACCAGCGCCTCCGTTACGGACGGCTGTTTCAACAGTTCCGCCTCAATCTCGCCCAGTTCCACCCGAAACCCTCGCAGCTTGATTTGATGGTCCATCCGTCCGATGAATTCCACCGTCCCGTCCGGTTTCCACCGCGCCAGATCCCCGCTCCGGTACATTCTCTCTCCCGCTGCGAACGGGTCGGCGACAAATTTCTCCGCCGTCAGTTCCGGCCGGTTCAAATATCCCTGAGCCAGACCGTCGCCGGCAATGCACAGTTCTCCCGGCACTCCCACGGGCTGCAGCCTGCCTGCCCGGTCCAGGATATAAAGACGGGTGTTTCCCACCGGCTTGCCGATGGGAATGCTTCCTTCTGTATCCATCAGATGGTTGATTTCGTGATATGTGGCAAATACGGTTGTCTCCGTCGGGCCGTACATGTTCACCACCCGGCCTTTTCCCAGCGCCGTGAAGGCTTTCTTCACATGCCGGGGCGAAGCCGCTTCCCCGCCGAACAGAATCTTCCGTACCTGTTTCAGACTTTCCAGATTTACATCCACCAGAGTATTGAACAGGGCGGTGGTAATAAAGAAGACCGTTACCTGTTCGATTTCGATAATCCGGGTCAGCCGGGGCATATCCAGCACCGCCGCTTTGTCAATCAGCACCAGTCCGGCTCCGTTCAGCAGGGCGCCATAGATGTCAAACACCGAACCGTCAAAAGCGTAGTTAGATAACTGCAGCAGTACGTCACTGCCGGTTATCGTAATGTAGTTCGTATTTTTGACGACCCGCACCACATTGGTGTGCATAGTCAGATTTCCTTTGGGCTTGCCCGTCGACCCCGAGGTATAAATTACATAGGCCAGGTCCCGGGCCGTATTTTCTTTGGCCAGGTTCGCCGTATCGCCCTGGTACAGGGCCGGATCGTCCACATCGAGGAGTTCGCCGGCAAACCAGGCCGCGGCGGACAATTCCGGCCGGGTAATAAGGAGTTGGGCACCGCTGTCGGCTAACATATAGGCAATCCGGTCCGCCGGATAGTCCGGGTCGATGGGGAGATAAGCCCCGCCGGCCTTTAAGATACCCAGGATGCCGGTAATCATGGCCGGTGAACGGTCCAGCAGCAGGCCGACGATAGTGTTGGCCGTGACGCCGCGGCGGCGGAGCGCCCGGGCCAGTTGGTTGGCCTTACTGTTCAGTTCCGCATAGGTGAGCTGCTGCTCGCCGAAGGTCACGGCAATCCGGTCCGGGTTTTGCGCGGCTTGTTCTTCGAACAGTTCCGGGATGGTTTGATCCCGGGGATACTCTGTCGGCGCCGGATTAAAACCGGTGAGAAGCTGATCTTTTTCCGCCGCCGTTAAAAGTTCAATGTCCGCCAGCTTGCTGTCCGGCCGGACTAATATCCCGGTCAGTATATTTACATAGTGTTCTTTCAGCCGCCCGGCCGTCGCCGGTTTAAACAGCTTAGCGTCGTATTCCAAAGAAAACTCCAGCCGGTTGTTCCGTTCCGTTGCCTCTAAGGTTAGATCAAACTTGGCAATCTTACTGTCAAATTCATAGCGGGAAAAATGCAGGCCTCCTATAGCCAGTTCCGCCTGCTCCGTATTCTGGAGGGCAAACATGGCGTCGAACAGCGGATTGCGGCTTAAATTCCGCGGTATATCCAACTTATCCACCAGTTCTTCAAATTGATAGTCCTGATTTTCATAAGCCTTGAGGGCATTTTCCTTCACTTCCTGCAGGAAGTGAAGGAAACTTTTCTCTTGTTCCGGGTAATTCCGCATAGCCAGGGTATTGACAAACATGCCGAGCATATTTTCCAAATCCGCATGGGGCCGGCCGGCAACAGGCGAACCGACGATGATGTCTTCCTGGCCGCTGTATTTGGCCAGCAATACGTTATAAGCCGCCAGCAGCACCATGTACAAAGTCGTCCCGGTTTCCAGGGCGAGCTGATTTAATGCCGCCGTCATTGCCGGTTCGAGGGCAAACCGCAGCCGCTCGCCGGCAAAACTGCGCACCGCCGGCCTTGAATAATCCGTAGGCAGATTCAATACGGGCAGTTCACCGGCCAAAGCCTGCAGCCAGTATGTTTCCTGCTGTTTAAAGCGTTCACTGGCTAGCAAATTATTCTGCCAGGCCGAAAAATCTTTATATTGAATCCGCAATTCCGGTAAGTTCTGCCCTTCATAAAGCCAGGTCAGTTCTTTGACCAAAATCCGCATGGATACACCGTCGCCGATGATATGGTGCATATCAAACAGTACCACATGCTGATCCTCGGCCAGTTTGACCAGCCCCACCCGAAGGAGCGGCGCCCGGCTTAGATCGAAAGGACGCACAAAGCCGCGAATCATCGCCGGTATCGCCGCTTCCGCGCCGGCAATTGACTC
Source organism: Allolucifera butyrica (assembly GCF_900476375.1). Classification (GTDB taxonomy): domain Bacteria; phylum Bacillota; class Negativicutes; order Sporomusales; family UPPP01; genus Lucifera; species Lucifera butyrica. The sequence goes on from NZ_UPPP01000053.1 coordinate 41,424, forward strand.
AATGGCAAATTTCGTTGCGTTATGAACCCGTTGTAACGGTTCGCCGTCAATAACTTCAAAAGAAGTCCGTAATATTTCGTGCCGCCTAATGAGTTTTTGCCAGGCTGCCGTCAGCCGGCCCGGGTCCAGTAACCCTTCCATCTTAAACGCGGCCGGCATGTTATAGGTGGTATCGCCGGGTTCGAACTGGTTCAGAATAAACATTCTCTTTTGCGCCGAAGAGACGGGATAGGTTTCCCGGCCGGCCACCGGCTGGATCGAGTCATAGCCCGCTTGCGCCGCCCCGGCAACGGTCCGGCACATATCCCTGACGGTTTGGGCTTTAAACACTTCCGTAAGCGGCACTTCCGTCCCGTATTCCCGCTTAATTCTGGCGGCCAGAGTTACCGCTTTTAAAGAATGGCCACCTAAAGCAAAAAAGTTATCTTCCAGGCCAATGGGAGCCGTTCCTAAAACCTCCTGCCAAATTTGCACCATTTTGGCTTCCATTTCATTCCCGGGCGCCACATACTCCGTTCCTGTACTCATTCCGCCGTCGGGTTCGGGCAGCGCACGCCGGTCAACCTTCCCGTTGCCTGTCAACGGCATCTTTGCCAGTTGCACAAACGCCGCCGGAATCATATAATCAGGCAGTTTGGGGGCCAAATGTTCCCTGAGAGCCGCAACCGTCAGTTCCTGTCCGGCAACAAGATAGGCACACAAATATTTCTGTCCGTTTGGATCCTCCCTGACTACCGCAACGGCTTCCTTGATCCCGGCATAAGTTAAGAGCTGCGTTTCGATTTCGCCTAATTCAATGCGAAAACCCCTGATTTTGACCTGATGGTCCACCCGGCCAAGAAAATCGATGGTTCCGTCCGGCAGCCACCGGGCCAAGTCTCCGGTCCGGTACATTTTCGTACCGGGAAGAAACGGATTGGTCACAAACTTTTCCGCCGTCATTTCCGGCTGATTCAAATAACCCCGGCCGACGCCCTGTCCGCCAATATAGACCTCGCCGACGGCATTCACGGGAAGGACCGTCAGATCCTGTCCCAATATATAAATTTCCACATTAGCCAGCGGCCGGCCGATGGGGACAATATCCGCCGCCCGGGATTTAGTGCAGTCAACGGGATAAACCGTGGCAACATCGCAACATTCGGTAGGTCCGTAAACATTGGTAACGGTAACCTTGCCACCGCTAAATTGGCCGATAAATTCCTGCACCGCAGTATAAGAAAGCGCCTCACCGCCAATTAAGAATTCTTTTACTGCCGGGAATTCCCCGGTCTGGGAACGGGCATTGAAAATTTTGATATGAGCCGGCGTTCCGTCGGAAATATCGATGTGATGAGTGCGGTAGAAATGCAGCAGTCCGTCCCGGTCAAAACGGCTCTCTTCCGGTACAATGCACAAATTATGTCCTAACAGAAGGGCCGGGAAGATCTGTTTGACCGAAGCATCAAAGACATAGGGTGATAACAGCGCTACATTCAAAAAGGAGTCGTACTTTTGATAGATTTGATCCTGCAACCCGTAAACCAGATTGACAACCTGACGCTGTTCAATCATAACGCCCTTGGGCCGGCCTGTTGTGCCGGAGGTATAAATGACATAGGCCAAATCAGCCGGCTGATTTAAAAGTTTTACATTCGAGCTTTTCGCCGAATCAATCTCTGAATCAGTCAAATCAATGATTTCCATATTGACCGGCGCCTTATCCTTAAGCCGGGTTTGCGTAAGCAGGATTTTGGCCTGGCTATTTTCCAGCATGTAGGCGATGCGTTCCCGGCCGTATCCGGGATCAATGGGCAGATAAGCCCCGCCGGCTTTCAGAATTCCCAGGATGCCGGCCATCATTTCCGGCGACCGTTCCACCATAAGGCCGACAATGCTGTTCGGACCCACGCCTTTGCCCCGCAGCACTCTGGCCAGTTGATTGGCCCTGCGGTTAAGCTCCTGATAGGTTACCTGCCGCTCGCCAAAGGTTACGGCAATCCGTTGGGGATTTTTTGACGCCTGCTCCTGAAACAGCTGCGGAATTGTTTTAACAACCGGACAGACCAATTTCCGGTTGTTAAAATCAATCAGGACCTGCCGTTTTTCCTTTTGGGATAGCATATTGATACCGCTCAGGGTTGCCTCCGGCTGTTCCACGATGCTGTTCAGCACATTCACAAAGTGTTTTCCCAGCCGCCGGACTGTTTCCGTCTTAAAAAGTTTACTGTAATATTCCAGGGTAAATTCCAGCCGGTTGTTCCGTTCCACGGCTCGCAGGGTCAAATCAAATTTTGCCGTCTTATTGTCGAATTCATAGGCAATAAACTGCAAGTCTCCCATGCTAAGGGTGGCTATATCCACATTCTGGAGTGTAAACAGGGTGCTGAATACGGGGTTGCGGCTTAAATCCCGCGGTATATCCAAATTGTCCACCAATTCTTCAAATTGATAGTCCTGATGCTCGTAGGCCGCCAGGGCGTTGGCTTTGACCTCCTGCAAAAATTCCCGGAAGCTTTTTGTTTCTGCCGGGAAATTGCGCATTGCCAGCGTATTAACAAACATGCCTACCATATTTTCCAGATCCGCATGGGGCCTGCCGGCAATCGGCGTCCCCACAATGATGTCTTCCTGGCCGCTGTACCGGGACAATACGACATTATATGCCGCCAGCAACACCATATACAAAGTCGTGCCCCGCTCCACGGCGAGCTGATTTAATTTCGCCGTCAGTTCTTCCGGTACGGCAAAATCCAGTTCGTCTCCCTCAAAGCTTCTGACCGGCGGTCGGAGGTAATCACCGGGCAAATTGAGCACCGGCAGCTCTCCCGCCAGGGTTTGCAGCCAATAGTCTTCCTGCTGCTTCAGCCGTTCCGTTGTCAACAGGTTATTTTGCCATACTGAAAAATCTTTGTATTGAATTGTAAGCGCCGGCAGTTCCCGTCCTTCATACAGACCGGCCAGTTCCCGGACTATAATTCCGATGGAAACGCCATCGGCAATGATATGGTGCATATCAAACAGCACCACATACTGATTGGGAGTCACCTCTACCAGGCCTACCCGCAAGAGCGGCGCTTTGCTTAGGTCAAAGGGGCGGACAAAAGCCTGAAAAATAACAGGAAGAACCGCTTCCGTTCCCTGCTGGCATTCGATCGTAAAATCAATAGCCGGGTGAATCCGTTGTACCGGCTCGCCGTCAATCAGTTCAAACGAGGTCCGCAATGCCTCGTGCCGGGCAATCAGCTTTTGCAGGGCCCCTTCCAAACGCAGCTTATCCAAAAAGCCATTTATCTTGAAAGCCGCCGGCATATTGTAAGCCGTATTCTCCGGTTCCAGCCGGTTGAGAATAAACATCCGCTTCTGGGCTGAGGAAACCGGATAATATTCCTGCTCTGCCGCCGGCTCAATGGTCATATAGTCTTTGAGCGCCATTCCCGCTACGGTTTTGCTGAGCTCCCCGACAGTCTGCGCCTTAAAAATAGCCGTAAGCGGCACTTCCGCGCTAAATTCCTTATGGATTTTGGCTGCCAGCATAATGGCTTTCAGGGAATGGCCGCCGAGTTCGAAAAAGTTGTCTTCCATTCCCACCTTTTCTACTGCCAGAACGTCCTGCCACACTTGCGCCATTCTCGCTTCCGCCTCATTACGCGGCGCCACATACTCCGTTCCCGTCCGGATTCCCCCCGCCGGTTCCGGCAGCGCCTTCCGGTCGATCTTCCCGTTCGGCGTCAACGGCATCTTTTCCAGTTGCATCACGCTCGCCGGAATCATATAGTCCGGCAGGCTTTGCTGCAGTTCCTCCTTCAGCTTGGCCGCCGCCACTTCCCGTTCTGCCACGATATACGCGCACAGATACTGGTAGCCGCTGGCCTCTTGTTTCGCCACCACCAGCGCTTCGGTGATAGACGGCTGTTTCAACAGTTCCGTCTCAATCTCGCCCAGTTCCACCCGGAACCCTCTCAGCTTGATTTGCTGGTCCATCCGGCCGATGAATTCCACTGTTCCGTCAGGCCGCCACCGCGCCAGATCCCCGCTCCGGTACATCCTCTCTCCCGTTACAAACGGGTCGGCGACAAATTTCTCCGCCGTCAGTTCCGGCCGGTTTAAATATCCCTGAGCCAGACCGTCCCCGGCAATACACAGTTCTCCCGGCACTCCCACCGGCTGCAGCCTTCCTGCCCGGTCCAGGATATAAAGGCGGGTATTGGCCACCGGCTTGCCGATGGGAATGCTCCCTGCCGTATCCGCCAGGCCGTTGATTTCGTGGTATGTAGCAAATACGGTTGTCTCCGTCGGACCGTACATGTTTACCACCCGGCCTTTCCCCAGTGTCTCAAAGGCCTTCTCCACATGCCGTGGCGAAGCCGCTTCCCCGCCGAACAGAATCTTCCGTACCTGTTTCAGACTTTCCAGGTTTACATCCACCAGGGTGTTGAACAGGGCCGTGGTAATAAAGAAGACCGTTACCTGTTCGGTTTCGATAATCCGGGCCAGCCGGGGCATATCCAGCACCGCCGCTTTGTCAATCAGCACCAGTCTGGCTCCGTTCAGCAGGGCTCCGTAGATGTCAAACACCGAACCGTCAAAAGCGTAGTTGGATAACTGCAGCAGCACGTCGCTGCCGGTTATCGTAATATAGTTTGTATTTTTGACGACCCGCACCACATTGGTGTGCATGGTCAGATTTCCTTTGGGCTTGCCCGTTGATCCTGATGTATAAATCACATAGGCTAAATCCGGAGCCGTATTTTCTTTGGCCAGGTTCGCCGTATCGCCCTGGTACAGGGCCGGGTCGTCCACATCGAGGAGGTCGCCGGCAAAGCCGGCCGCGTCGGACAGTTCCGGCCGGGTAATGAGGAGTTGGGCGCCGCTGTCGGCCAGCATATAGGCAATCCGGTCCGCCGGGTAGTCCGGGTCGATGGGGAGATAGGCCCCGCCGGCCTTCAGGATACCCAGGATGCCGGTAATCATGGCCGGTGAGCGGTCCAGCAGCAGGCCGACGATGGTGTTGGCCGTGACGCCGCGGCAGCGGAGCGCTCGGGCCAGCTGGTTAGCCCGGCTGTTCAATTCCGCATAGGTGAGCTGCCGGTCGCCGAAGGTCACGGCAATCCGGTCGGGGTTTTTCGCGGCTTGTTCTTCGAACAGTTCCGGGATGGTTTTATCCCGGGGATACTCCGTCGGCGCCGGATTGAAACCGGTGAGAAGCTGCTCTTTTTCCGCCGCCGTTAAAAGTTCAATATCCGCCAGCTTGCTGTCCGGCCGTTCCACGATCCTCTTTAAAGCCTGTTCCAAATGCCCCCGGAGTCTGTCGATGGTTGCCGGTTTAAACAATTTGGTATCGTATTCCAGCGTGAAATCCAGCCGGTTATTCCGTTCGATTGCTTCCAGAGTGACATCAAATTTGGCAATCTTATTATAGAAGTCCAAACGGGAGAAGCGTAGATCGCCAATCGTCAGCTCAGCCATGTCCACACTTTGCAGCGCAAACATGGTGTCGAACAGCGGATTGCGGCTTAAATTCCGCGGGATATCCAGCTTGTCCACCAATTCTTCAAATTGATAGTCCTGGTTTTCATAAGCCCTCAGGGCGTTTTCTTTCACTTCCTGCAGAAATTGCCGGAAGTTCTTCTCTTTTTCCGGGTAGTTCCGCATGGCCAGTGTATTGACAAACACGCCGATAATATTATGCAAATCGGCATAGGGCCGTCCTGTAATCGGGGAACCGACAATAATATCCTCCTGGCCGGTATATTGAGACAGTACCGCAGTATAGGCCGCCAGCAGCACCATATATAAGGTCGTACCGTTTTCTCTGGCAAGCCGGTTTAATTGCTCCGTCAATTTTTCTTCCAGGCTAAACCGCAATACGTCTCCCGTAAAACTTCTGACAGACGGGCGCGGATAGTCCGTGGGCAGGTTTAATACAGGCAGTTCGCCGGCCAAAGCCTGCAGCCAGTATTCCTCCTGCCGCCGCCATGCCGCCGTTTGCAGGCTCCTTTCCTGCCATACGGCAAAGTCCTTATATTGGAGCCGCATTGCCGGTAATTCGCTGCCTTCATACAAGCCCGCCAGCTCTTTGATAAAAATATCCGCCGTTACGCCGTCGGATATGATATGATGCATGTCGAATAAAACAATGTGTTCGCCGGCCGCGATTTCCACCAAACCCACCCGGAAAAGAGGCGCCTGGCTTAAATCAAAGGGCCGGGAGAACTTTTGCAGGATCTCCGGGATCGCTTCTCCTTTCTCCTGCATAAACTCGACGGCAAATTCAATTGCCGGATGAACCCTTTGTACGGGCTTGCCGTCAACAATTGTAAAAGAAGTACGCAGCGTTTCGTGACGCTGAATGAGCCGGTTCAGAGCCTGCTCAAACCGGCTCCGGTCCAAATCGCCCGCCGCCTTAAACGCCACAAAGTTGTTATACACCGTATCATTTCTTTCAAATTGATTCAAAATAAACATTCGCTTTTGCGCCGAAGAAACCGGATAATATTCCTGTTCAGTCGCAGGCGGTATGACGGAGGCCGGCGCATCGGCTGCTAATAATTCCTGAATTTGGTCAGCCAGTCCGGTGATGCTGGGGCCCTGCAAAAAATGCACCATCGGCACCACTATGCCCAGCGTCTTTTCCAGCCGGTTTTTGAGCTCAATGGCCATGATGGAGTCAAAGCCCAGTTGGTGCAAGGAAGTCTGAACATCCAGCCTGGCTTTGGGCAGTTGCAAAACCAGCGCCGTCTGCTCACAAAGAGAATCCAGCAGCAATTGACGGCGTTCATCCGGTCCGGCCGCCAGCCATTCCGAGCGGAAAGAGGGTTCCTGAGAGCCGTCTCCGCTGACCGTAGCCGCCGCTTCGCATTCTTGCCGCAGCAATTCCGCCAGCAGCGCTGTTTCACCCATCTGTTGATACACCGTATGCCAGCGCACCCAGTCTACATCCATGGCCAGAATCTGCGTCAGATCCCGTCTGAACAAATTTTCCAGCAGCCTTAGCCCCTGTTCCGGTGCAATTGCCTTCATGCCGGTGCCGTCAGTCGACGCCAGGACGCCAAAACGCGCCGCCATGCCGATTTCCGCCCAGGGCCCCCAATCAATACTTAAAGCGGGTAATTTTAGTCCGCGCCGGTAGTGGGCCAGAGCGTCCAAAAAAGCGTTAGCCGCCGCATAACTGCCCAGACGGGGTGAACTCAGCACCGCCGAAACAGAGGAAAACAGCAGGAAAAAGTCCAGAGGAACATCCGCAAGCAAGTTATGCAAGTTCCAGGCGCCCATAATTTTAGGCCGCAGTACTTCCCGGAAAGAATCCTGACCGCACTCCGTCAGCAACTGGTCGGCGACGGTTCCCGCCGCATGCACGACACCCCGGATTGGCGGCCAGCCCTCGGTGCAGTAATTTTGCAGGAAGGCAGCCAGTTGCGTTGCATCCGCCACATCGACAGCAGCCAAATGAATACTGGTGCCCATCGCTTCCAACTCTTTAATCCCGGTGATTTGACGGGCCAGCCGTCCTCCCTGGGAAAGAACATCCCCCCATACGGCCCGGGGCGGCAATTCAGTCCGTCCCAGCAGAATGAGCCGCCTGGCTCCCTGCGCTGCCATCCAGCGGGCCACCTGCATACCTAAGTCACCCAAGCCGCCGGTTATTAAATAGGCAGCATTGGTTGGCCAGGAAAACGGAACTTTTTCTTTCCGGGAAGCGCTATCACGCTGCAAACGGGCTGCATAACGCACTCCCTGGCGGTAAGCAAGCTGCTCTTCGTCCGTCCGGAAAAGGTCGTCCACTGCCATTTGAGCGCTCAGTTCATCCGTCATAGCGGAGTCTATATCTATCAAGCCGCCCCATAATTCTTGCTGTTCCAGGGCAATGGTCCGCCCCAGGCCCCACAGCGGCGCCTGGGCAACATCAATGCCGGCGCCGGCTGGCAGAACGGCCTGACTGTCTCGGGTTATCAGCCATAATCGCGGCCAATTCGGCATCGGGCCGGCTGCCCGGATCGCCTGAATCAGCGTAAGGATATGCAGGCAGCCCCAACTTTGCGCTGTTTCCAGATCCGCCAGGGTAACCTCATTCTGAACAGCGGACCGGATGCTCCAGGTATGGATTATCCCCTGACAGGAATCCCTCACGGCCTGTAAAAGCTGCTTCATATCTTCCCGTGACGGGCCGGCGATGAATACATTGGCCGCTTCCTGTTGGAAAGACTCACCCGGATAAGCCAATACCGTTCTTTTCCCCAACTCGTTTAAACGCCGGGCAATCGCCTCGCCAATCCCCTCACGCCGGGTAAAAATCAGCCAGCTTCCCCCGCCCTGATCCGCCGGATTCAGGCTGCTTTCGGCCGGCTGCCAATCCAGCTTATACAGCCACCGGTCCCATTCACTGTCAACTGCAGGCACCGCCGCCGGCGTATAAACCATCCGGGACCCTACCGATTCAAACCAGTAGGCTTCCCGCTGCCAGGGATAGGCCGGCAGGGAAATGCATTTTCCTCCTTCCGGATAAAGAGCCTTCCATTTCACGCTATAGCCGAGAGCGTACAATTTTCCCAGCGAATTCAGTATGACTGCCCGCTCCGGTTCTTGCCGGCGTATCGAAGGCAGCACAATCCCGTCTTTTTCCGCCTTAACAAGGCTTTGTCTGACTGCCCCGGCCAGTACGGGATGCGGGCTTATTTCAACAAACACATTATAATCATCTTGCGCCAACGCTTCGACAGCGGTGGAAAAAAGCACCGACTTTCTGAGGTTGCCGGCCCAATAACCGGCATCCAGCTCCTGCCCGTCTATCAGCCGGCCGGTAACGGTTGAGTAAACCGGCAGCCCCGCCGGCTGGGGCTGCAATCCCTGCAGGGATTCCGTCAATTCTGCCAGCAGCGGTTCCATTTGCGGACTATGAAAAGCGTATTTTACCGGTAAGGCTTTGCAAAATACGTTCTTTTGCTGCAACGTTGCCATAATTTCATCCATACTGTCCGGTTCCCCGGATAAAATCAGCGACGTGGGCCCGTTATAGCAAGCGACAGAGACTTTCTTTTCGTACCCCTGCAGCAGCGAGTTTGCTTCTTCCCAAGCCAGTCCAACCGCTATGGTTTTTCCCTGGCCGGTTGTTCTCTGCATAAGCCGGCTGCGGTGAAAAATGACCCGTACAGCATCGGCAAGACTCAAAGCGCCTGCAATATGCGCCGCCGCCACTTCCCCCATGCTATGGCCGACTACTGCTGCCGGCTCAATGCCCCATGTCAGCCATAACCGGGCCAACGCCACTTGTATAGAAAAGAGAGCCGGTTGGACATATTCGGTTTGATCCAGGCGGCTCTCGGATTTTTCCGCCATTAATTCCGTAATCAGCGACCAGTCGGCATGCCGGTGAAATAAGGCATCACATTCTTCAATAGCCTCCCGGAATACCGGCTCCGTCTGAAAAAGCTCCCGGCCCATAGCCCACCATTGGGGACCCTGGCCGGAAAAAACAAAAACCAGCTTGGGCGGTTTCACCGGTCTATTTTCACTGCCTGCCAACCCTGGCGCTTCCCCGTTAAGATAATCCGTGAAAAAATCAATGCACTCCTGCCGGGAGCGGACAACCGTCGCCAGCCGGCACCGGTGATGGCTCCGGCGGATTGCGGCCGTATAGCCGATGTCTTTTACCGGAACGTTGCCGCCTTCCCCCATTAGATAATCCCGGTAAGACCGCGCCAATGCCTGCAACGCTTCCTCACTGGCCGCCGATACGGGCAGCAGGTATTCGGCCTGCGGCCCATAACCGGCCATACTGTACTTTTTTAAAGCAGCCGGCTGAACACTCTGCAGGACCACATGGGCATTGGTCCCGCCAAACCCGAACGAACTTACTCCGGCCAATAGAGGCCCCTCTTTCTCCGGCCATGGACCCAGTTCCGTCTGTACCTCTAGGGGCAAGTCCGGAAACGGAATATACGGATTGGGCTGATCGAAATGAAGACTGGGCGGAATTTGCCGGTGCTTCAGAGCCAGCGCAACTTTAATCAAACCGGCAATACCGGCGGCCGCCTCCAGATGACCGATATTGGTCTTGGCCGAGCCAATCCGGCAAGGGCTCTGGGGGGAACGGCCCGCTGCCAGCACTTTTCCCACGGCATTGACCTCGATTGGGTCTCCCAGGGAAGTCCCCGTGCCGTGCGCTTCAATATACTGAATTTGGGCCGGTGAAACGCCGGCCCGCCGGTACGCTTCCCGCACAACCTCTTCCTGGGCCTGTCCATTCGGAGCGGTCAACCCGTTGCTGCGTCCGTCCTGATTGACCGCACTGCCCGGAATTAAGGCATATACCGGGTCACCGTCCCTCAATGCCTGGGATAAAAGCTTAAGCACGACGACTCCCACTCCTTCCCCCCGGACATACCCGTTGGCTCCGGCGGCAAAGGTCTTGCAGCGGCCGTCCGGCGCCAGCATGCCGGCCTTAGAAAAAGCATCGGTTACTTCCGTTGATAATAAAAGATTAACGCCTCCCGCCAAAGCCAGGGAAGATTCCCCGTGCCGCAAGCTTTGACAAGCCAAATGCACCGCCACCAGAGAGGAAGAACAGGCTGTATCAATCGCCATGCTTGGCCCCCGGAAATTCAGCAGGTAGGAAATCCGGTTGGCGGCAATGCTCAGAGCGTTGCCGGTGGCGGCGTATATATCCGTTTGGGCATAATTTCTTACCATCGTACCATAATCATAACCGGAAATGCCTACAAATACGCCCACTCTCTGTCCGGCCAGCTGTTCCGGCACCTGTCCGCCATCTTCCAGCGCCTCCCAGGCCGTTTCCAGCAGCAGCCGCTGCTGCGGATCCATACCGGCCGCTTCCCGCGGCGAAATACCGAAAAATTGGGCATCAAATTTTTCGACTTCTTCCAGATATCCGCCCATTCCGGCGGCCTCCGATTGTCCGGCCCGGCGGGCCGGCATCTCCGTAATGGCATCCACGCCGTTTTTCAGTAAATTCCAGAATGCCGCCGGTCCGGCGGCGCCGGGAAAACGGCAGCCAATACCAATGATGGCAACCGGTTCCAGTTTATTCTCCGGCTGATTTGTATTGCCGGCATCCGGTTCACCGGGTGCGGCCGTTAAGAAATGGACAATTTTTGCGATGGATGGGTAGTCCCATACCAAAGTGGGAGAAATCGTCCGTCCCAGCCATTCGCTCATTTCGCCGGTAATTATAACGGCTTCCGCCGAATCCAACCCATAATTATATAAAGGTTCATGAATGCCGATTTTGTTTTTGTCTACCTTTAACCGTTCCGCCAGGCGGCAAAGGAGCCACTCCTGAATTTCTCCGCTTCCTTTGCCGGAGCCGGTGTCTGCCCCACCGAAACTGTCTTTAGCCATTCATAACTCCCCTTTCAGCGCTTAACGTTCCGTCTAATAAGCCGGCGCGGCAGGCATGACGCTGAATCTTGCCGCTGGAGGTTTTGGGAATGCTGCCCGGTTTCAATAATAAAATTTGGTGAATCTGTAGTTCATGCTGAGTAAATATACTTTCTTGAATCGCACTGTAAATTTCCGTCAAAACCTCATTTTGCCCGTCTTCGCCCTGATTTTCCCGCGGCCGGAAGCGCCGTTCAATTTCGGCAACAATACCCAGCCGCTCTTCCCCGTCGATATCCAGGGAAAAAGCGGCGCAGCAGCCCGGACGGATGGCTTCATGACATTGTTCAACCGTCAATTCGATATCCTGGGGATAATGATTGGTTCCCCGGATAATAATGAGGTCTTTGAGACGGCCCGTGACAAACAATTCGCCGTCATGAATAAAGCCCAGATCGCCGGTCCGTAAAAAAGGCCCGGCGCCGCTGTCGGACAAATAAGCATGAAAAGTCCGGCGGGTAGTCTCCGGTTTATTCCAGTATCCCCCGGCAACGCTGGCTCCGGAAACCCAAATTTCTCCCACTTTATCCGGCGCGCACCGAACTAAAAGTTCCGGATCGGCAATTACAAGTTTATGGTTCAGCCAGGCGTGCCCGCAGCTTACCAGAATCCGGCCCGGTTCGGCCTCACTGCAAGCAGCAATCTCATTTTTTTCCAAAGACGGGGCGCTGAATTTTCCCGCTGCCGGCGGCTCATTGACCCCGCCGCCGGAAACCATCAACGTGGTTTCGGCCATGCCATAGCAGGGATACATGGCAGTCCGGCTGAATCCGACCGGTTCGAAGGCCGCCGTAAAGCGTTCAATTGTCTCATAGCGCACCGGCTCCGCCCCGTTAAAAGCCGCCCTCCAGGAGCGCAAATCCAGCGTCGCCTTTTGTTCCTCTGTAATCTTGTTAACACATAAATCGTAGGCGAAATTCGGCCCGCCGCAAAAAACCCCTTTATAGTCGGAAATTGCTTTCAGCCAGCGGTAGGGTTTCTGGAGAAAGTCCACAGGCGACATAAAGATATGGGACCCGCCGGTGTATAGCGTTTGGAGCACATTGCCCATCAGTCCCATATCGTGGTAAATCGGCAGCCATCCTACGATCACGGTGTCTTCCCGCAGTTCAAAAGCCGTATTAATGACCTTTTCATTATTCAGGACATTGCCGTGGCTTACCATAACGCCCTTCGGCAAGCCTACGGAACCCGACGTATACTGCAAAAACGCCAGGGTGTCTCCCGTTGCCGCCGGGTCCTGCCAGCGATAAGCCAGGGCGGTATTAATGCTGTCCGTCATTAACCATTGCAGTTCGGACAAGCCCGGTGTCTGCTCGATCAAAGGCTCAAACTTGGCGATAATCGCGGCAGTTGTCAATACTGCCTGGGCTTTGGAATCGTTAACAATATTCTGCAGCCGTAATAAATTGCGGTTAAGCCGTGGCGGATAAGCGGGTACCGCAGCCACGCCGGCATAGAGACAACCCAAAAAAGCAATGATATAATCCAATCCGGCGGGATAAAGCAGCAAGGCCCGTTCTCCTTTCAGTTCCAGACTTTGCAAAAAGGCCCCCACCGCCCTGGCCCGCCGCTCTAATTCCGCATAAGTTATCGAGCCTCTCTCGCTCTCCCCGTTAGTCAAAAACGTATAGGCGCGTTTTTCGGGTTGTTGTAAAGCCCGGTAACGAAGCAATTCTACCAAAGATGAAATGTCTCCCAATGACTCAATCGCCGTATTTTTCATGAACCAAACCAACCTCCCAAACAATTTTATAAAAAAAGAAACGCTCTGCAGCGCTCCGTTTGTCTATACATTAAATTCACTTATATTTTCATTCCACTTCATGGCTCACTTAGCCAATATATCAATATTTCCGGCTAATTTTGTAAACGTTTAATTGTTCCCGCGATTGCCATACCGGCTCATCAATTCCGTCTCATAAAGCGCCAGATCTTCCTGGACGGCATTGACCACCTCGGTACAATGGTCATGAAGATAAAAATGATCTCCCGGAAACATACGAACTTTAAAATCGTTTACCGTTTGTCCTTCCCATAAATTCAGGTCTTGATAGGTTATGTCCGGGTCTTCCATGCCGCCTAAAATGGAAAGAGGGCAGGTCAGCGGCATGCCGCCGGAATATACGTAGGTTTCATGCAGGGCAAAGTCGGCCCTCAGTGTTGGCAGCAGTACCTGCATCATTTCGCTGTTTTGCAGAATCAATTCCGGCGTGCCGTTATATTCCCGCAGCCGCGCTATAAAGGCGTTATCCGGCAATAAGTGCATGGGCGGCTTTTTTCTCTCCACCACCGGCGCCCGGTAACCGGATATAAATACGCCCAGGGGACTCATTCCTCTTTTTTGCAGCCGGCGGGCCAGCTCAAAGCTAACCAGAGCCCCTAAACTATGGCCAAAGAAAGCAAATGGCATTTTTAACTCCGGCGCCAGCCCATTGACTAGTGCGTCAAGCAGCGACGGCAGGAGGGTAAATTGCGGTTCCGTGATCCGCCTTTCCCTGCCGGGATATTGGATGGGACAAATGTCGATTTCCGGCGGAAATAAAGAAAACCAGTCACGAAAAACCGAAGCGCTGCCGCCGGCATAGGGAAAGCAAAACAGCCGCAGCCGGGCGGCGGGATGGGGCCGCCGGTACGGAATCCATGGATTTAATGCATGTATTGATGTCATAACAATCTCCTCCGTTTCCACTATCCGTCTTTAAAAATTCCTTCCAGCTCGATATTCTTTTTTTCATCCAGCACCGGAATCTCTACGGTAATGCGACGATTTCGCCGCGAAACCTTTTTCACAATATGCCCTAATCCGGCTAACGGCCCCTTAATAACCTGCAATTGACCGTCATGGTTTTCCACCGTGCTTCCTTCCACAATGCCGTCCTTGCCGATCAACTGTTGAATAATACACTTTTCTTCCTCTAATATCGGGATTAAAGTGCCGGTACTGTATACCAGCCAGACCAGCTTTAAATCACAGCGGCGCAGCAAGTAGTCAAATTCCCCTATCTTTTCTTGGGGATAGGCAACGAATAAATAACCTTCAAACAAAGGTCTCACTAAACTGATTATGGTTCCCTGTTTTCGCCAGCTGATTCTCCGGCGCGGATAAATCAGCTCGATACCGGCGAATCGTTTCCGCAAAAGCGTTAATGCCGCTTCCTCCTTGCCGCAAATCGTACGCAAAACGTACCATTCAATGGTTACCACCTCCTAAGAAAGACCCTAAGGGTCTTTAAATGGAAGGAAAGTATTTTACTTTTCGGAAGTCTGAGAAGAATACGTTATTTAGAAATAACCCGAAAAGTTATACTTTCTGATCCCATAAAAAACCGCATGCGAGACCATTGAGGACTTAAAAATGGCCCCATTCCAGGTTTACTATAACGTTCTTCCTACCGTTCCCGCGCCTCCGCAGTGAATATTCGAAAGAATTTTTGCTACTGCCTTACCCGTTTATGTCTATCTAATTTTTACCAAAAAATTTCTTGCATTTCTATATATATTGTCGAAAAAAGCGATATTCTTGTTTAAAAAGTCAGTTTAAACGACTGAAAATTAATTTACAAAACAGGTGCTTTTTCCGAAGAAAATGTTCAAAATTTCACATTTCCCCTTACTTTTTCGGCAGGAAAGACGAAAATGCTTTTTAAATGGCCGTTTAAATACACAACAAAAAAGCGCAGGCTTGCTTGCATTCTGCTTCGGGTGCAAACGTGCTTGCGCTGTTACTATTATACTTCCTATTCTTTTTGCTAGTCATCTAAATTCCCGTACTACTCCGATTTTCCATTTGCCTCATACTTATAAACTGTTCTTCTGCATACTTCCGAATATTTGGTGTAAAATCCCTACTTCGAAAAGCTGGGCCAACTAACAAAGGATCTGGTTTTACTCCCAAAAATTGAACTTCAGGTTTCTCAACGATTTCTAATGCTTGTTGTATTAGTAAATCAAAAGCCATTTTATAACTATGCGCTTTGACTTCCCACAAAGATTGAAACATAAACGGATCATTTATTCTAGCTTCTTTAAGAATTGGTCCAGTATCTACGCCATTATCAATATAATGAACAGATGCTCCTGCTGCCTGCTTAAATTTAGTAACATCACCTTTAGCTGCTAAGTTTTCAATAGCAAACATTCCTCTAGCATAAGGAAGAACTGCCGAATGACTATTAATTATACATCCCTTTGTATGTTCAATCCAAAATGGGTTCAGAATTGTATCTAAAAAAATAAAAATAAATATCCTGGTAGCTTTTTGGGATTCTCTTTTTAACCACGTTTCTACTTCTTTACTATTTAAGTTTTCACCTAAAAAAAGGGTAGAAGGAAATGAATCCGCCGAGTGGGAAGGAACCCCAAATAATTCAATCATTTTCTCTTCCGCTTTACTAATATTCTTATATAATCCCAGAAGTTCTTCGAATTCTTCATTTGATAATTGCCTTTTCTTATAATGCTTCTGATGAAATTGCAATTTGTTGGATACTAACTGGCCTTTATTTCCGCGTAAAAGAATACCTTGAAATCCTAAATAACTTTGGAACGTTTTAACCCATTGTGATACCAAATAACTAGTGTGAAAACAATTTTCTGTTAGCAGAAAAAAGTTATAAGGTCGATTATTTTTTATCATAAGCGACTCCCTCCTTATGTTGAGCAAGCTAGAAGATATCACTTTTATTTTACAAACTCTATAGTAAATTCTTGTTAGGTCGTAAAGACAAAATCACTACAGTGCCAATAATACAAAGTCCTCCCATTACTTGAAAAATACCAAAAGAAACGTGAAGCCAAAATACGGATGCTAATGCAGCAGATAGTGGTTCAGCACTTGCCAATAAACTAGCTTCTGTTGGTGTAATAAACCGTAAGCTATCGATATAGAGATAAAATGCAATTAAAGTGCCAAATAAAACTACAAAACTTACAAATAAGACAGACAATAGGGACCAATGTTGCCCTTGAAATTGCCACAGCGGATTAATTACGCTTAACCCTACCCCGCCAACGACCATGCTCCAGCCGACGACAACAACAGAGCCCCATCGTTCCAATAAACCTGCCGGATATAATGTATAAAATGCTAATGAAACAGCTGAACCTAATCCCCAAGCTACCGCCACTGTAGATATTGTTAGCTTCTGTACAGAACCATCTGTCACGAGCAGAAATGTCCCGAAGAGTGCTAAACTAACTGCAACTAACTCCCGAAAGTTTGGGAATCTCCGAAATCGCACTGCTAAAAATAAAACAATAAACGCGGGTCCGAGATATTGCAATAAAGTAGCGGTTGCTGCATTACCGGTTTGAATAGCTTCAAAGTACGTATATTGAACGCCCAGCATCCCTATAAAACTAAAAATAATTAAACGGAAACGATCATTTTCATTCTTCCAAATAGCCCATACTTGGCATTTGTTTTGCTTAATGCTCGCAATTAGCAATAGTAATAAGCCGGATAAAACCATTCTCACAACTACTAACCATTGCGGATGAAAACCTTCGTATTGAAACAAAGCTTGGGCAACAGTCCCTGATAATCCCCATAATGTTGCCCCAATTAATACCATAATATATCCTTTATAGCGTGAAAGATTAAATGTTTTTCCATCAAGTATAATTGCATCAGCCTCCGTCATTTCACTCTTCCTTTAAAAGATTTATTAAATAGTACCCTCCTTTCATTATTACTTAAAAATAGTAGCACTCCTAATTTTTTATTGGATATAATAAGGATTTACTTTCCTCAATTGTAAGACATTGGTATTTATTTGTAAATGCACTTACTGAAGTTGTAATTTTTAGAAAATTGTTTTCAAATAACATATATAGTGGTATTTAAAACTTTTTATATTACTTGATTAACTCTTGCAATCATGATATTCTTTTTATATATTGGATATTTTTACCACTCACACTTTGATGTGGAGGATTTTTATGGTAATGACATCAGGTAAAGCTGTGTATTTCTTCTGTTCCGATGAAACAAAAGATCCTGTCGCCGGGCATGTACTAAGAGAAGCATTAAAATTATATAATTTTGACGAAACTGATATTATAATTGATAAATTTCCCATGTTTAAGCATACCGACAAAAATGGTAACTTATTTTGCTATGTACAAACCAGTGAAGTTCTTAGCCACAATTATCCCAAATATCTTCCTATATTGAACTATCATTTTGCCGATTTTGACATTGCTGGCATTGTGAACTGGCATGGTGGTCAAAACGCACCCGACGGTATTCTCACAGTCCATACAACAGGGGATGTTGAAACAGGTTTTTTTAGTCCAGTTAAACCTCTTTATATGCGAAATCTTTTGTTATCGCTTAAACAAAATTGTGAGAAGCTTTCAATTCGTGATTTTATTGTCACATGCGAGGCGACTCATTGGTCTGGTATACCCCATAACGGAAACGCTAGCATGATTCCTTTATTTCAGGTACCAATTATTGATATTGAAATTGGTAGTAGCCCTATACGTTGGGCAGACCAAGGCGCTGCCCGAGTTATTGCCAGTGCTTTATCAAATGTTTTCACGGGAGATTCAAACAAACTACTAAATTTATTATGTATTGGGGGAATTCATTTTGAGCCGGCTTTTGCCAATGTGCTTTTCCAGAACTGGGATGGATATGCGTTTGCTATATCTCACATTTTAGCGGGCCGTTGGCTAATTGCCGGTAAATACGACACTGAAGAAGGACTTGTAAAACTGGAAACATGTTTAAAATCAATTCAAGATACTGTAGACGGCATTATTTTTCATGATAGCTTAAAAAGTGGTTATAAAGAACAATGTCGAATATTAGCTAAAAAATATGATATCCCAATATTTAAACATCAGTTATTACGCAAGCCAATTGATATATTTAAAGCATTGTCAAAAAAACGGCAGACTGTGTAAGTTTCTTGTTCATAAAACAAAAAAACGGTGGTTTACACTCTCTTTTGAGTGCAAACCGCCGTTTTTACAAATAAAAATTGCTAGTCATCCCGTTTTCTTTTAGTTTGGTAAATCCAGGTTGACCTGTCCGGTAATAATGTCGGCCTCGCAGTTGGCTTCAATTTTGCTGCATACCGCTTTTACCGCCTTGCGTATTGCCGCTTGTTTGCTTTTGTCGGTTACTATGGTTATCGAGCCGCCATTGGGAAGCTCATTCTTTTGACAGCCAAATTCCCGGCAGTTTTTCATGACCGCGCTCTTGACTTTATCCAACTGATAACCCTCAACGTTATCGAAGGAAAGACAGTCCGTTAAAATGACGCTGCCCACACCGTTGTTCTGGTCAAACCCCTTGGTACCGCTGTACTCTGTGTCAAAAGCGATACAGCGGGTCATCGTCCGTTTACCGGTGCTGCCTTTGGAGCCCAGTTTAAAGCCGTTGCCGTTGCCGGCATAGCCCGTAATGCTCTTATCCCCGTTGTGCCAGGTAATGCAATCAATATATGTAACGTCATTATTCATGCCGTAACTGTCCCAGCCGTCGTCGGAATTTTGAAAAGCGCGGCAGCCAATAAATTGATTCCCTTTGCCGGCGCTCAATTTGCAGGCAAACCCGTCGGCATTTTCCCCTTTGGTCGCCGTATCGCAATTCCGGTAGGAGTCACAATACTTTATGGTGTTATTGGCAGCGGTAGACTTGGATATCTGCAATCCTGTATCGCCATTGTAACGCAAAATGCAATTTTCTATCGTATTGCCGGCTCCCTCAATTTTGATCCCATTATCGCCGGCCTTTTGAATAATCAGTCCCTGAATCGTATTGTTGCTGCCGGTTACATAAATGCCGATCCCGGCCGTGCCCGTATGTTTATCGCCAATCGCGGAAAAGTCAAGAACCGGCGTTACACCGCTTTTGGCTTGCAGCGTTACCCCGCTGGCGCTCAATACAATCTGGCCGGAACAGGCAATGGAAGAGCCAATGGTAATGACATCCCCCGCTTTTGCGGACGTGACGGCCGTTTTTAAGGCAGTGTAATCGCTCACAGTCGTCGCTTTGGCAAAACTCGCCGGCGAAGCGGCCAATAAGAGCACTGCCAGGATTACAACCACTCGCATAATATTTCGCATCGATCTCTCCGTTCTCATTCTGTTTCCTCCTCACAATAAAATTAAATTTCCCTTTTCCGGCAGCACCGGCCATCGTCAAATAAACCGCCCTCCTTTCCCCGCCGCCTATTGCTGCCCATACCCATTACCTCCTTCCTTTTTATCCCAGTATAGCTTAAATTTGTAATAAAAGTATTACAACGGATATTTCGCAAGTAAGATAGCTCCAGCAGGATACCAAAAACTGCCATTTACTTGCCGGGAAATAAAAAAAACCGGTATCAAGAGATACCGGTAATTAGTTTTTCCTAGAATGATTCTCATAATATTTAATTGTCAGGGTTATCTCACTCCTAATTTTCGGTTCCATTCCGTCCCAATCGTTGACATTATCGATATAAACTAAAACAGAATGACGTTTAACAATAAGCTTGTCAACCCCAATAAGGTTAAATAATTGCTTTTTAATCTTTGTACCGAGAATACCTATATCTATCGGGTGCTCAAAGTCTTGGTGCGGTATTTCTATTAGCGCAAAAGATTCGCTAACTATGCGGTTTATGTGGAATTCTCTAACTTTCAGATTTGGAAAGCTATCTACTATGATTTCAACTGGTAAGTTGTCGCCCATATGACCTCCAAATATTCGCCTACATAAAAATATATAATAGTTTTCTTTAAACAAGCCGTTTTTATAATTCTCTTTATAGATATTAATTCCTTGCAAAATATACCGTCCCGGCAGGATTTTTTCCTCACTGGTTGCATATTCTTATTCCAGTGGGTATAATATAAGAAAAGGACTGACGTGCTCGACACACGCCAGCCCCACAGGTTGCCTAACCGGGAAACGGTTAGCCCATATGTTACAAACTATTAAGAAATAGTCGCACACCTTGGGGAGGGGCGGCTATTTCTTTTTGGTTGTGACCAATACCATAAGCGTGGCGAATGCGACAGCAAATGTCAATGCTTCAAAGATTGTCATCATACCACCCCCTTCCGAGAAAGGAAGGGCCTTTTCATTTTCCCTGCCGCCCAGTTCACGACTCTCCTGCCTGGCTTACTCTTGGAATAAAAAAATGGGATCACTCGATACCAAACAGCGGTCAGTCAGCGCGTCCTGCCACTGTGCATATTACAGCCAAGTGACGTCTAATGGATTCCTATTTACAAGCCGTCTGTACGAGTATTTAGGATATCCAACCATAACGGCACCTGTTATCACCTTATCCTCCGAAACTTTAAATAATTCCAGTAATGGACTATATCCTGCAAATGCACACATCTCAAGTATAGTATCTAAATTATATAACAATCAATCTTTTAATTACCGCCGGTTATCATACTTCCATTGAACTCATCCGTTCAAATTCATCCATAACCGGCTTTAATTTAAGCATAAAAAACGTCCTGTAATTAGGACGTTTTTCCAGTCTGTTGCTATAATGTTAATGGGACGAGCGGTCCCTCGTCCCAAAACCGAATACAAGATGTGATACCGATGCGCTTTAAGACGAAATGGTTTACACTAACCGTCTCAAGCGACTTTCTCTGGATGATCTATCAAATCATCCCATTCGGGTTGTACCCCAAATTTTTTAATACCGGTCGCAAAAGACCAGCGCGTTGAAACAAAAAAAGAAGTGCGCAGCTTGCAATGCAGGCTGCACACTCAATATAAGGGGGGGAATTGCCCAAAAAGGGCTAGTTGTTTGTTAGTTTATTAAACACAATACCGTTTCTGAAACTCTTTGACATGATCCCAGGTCATCAACGCTGTTTCCTTGGTGTTGGCCAGCTTTACCAGATAGGTTTTGTTTCCCCAGGGAATAATCTCCACCACCATGTCCGGGTTAATAATAAAGCCCTTGTGGCAACGGAAGAAATTATGCTCCTTCAGCCGGTCCTCCAACTTTTGCAATGGTTCATAGGTTTGAACAAAGACGCAACGCGGTGACGGTAGACCGTATGAAGAATAGTTTTTCCGATTCCATCTGCCGATTCTCATGCCTTACGGAATGTATAATTATAAAGGCTTGCAAAAAAGAAACAAAGGAGTTTTAGTCCTCTGTTTTGTTAATCTTATGCGTAATTATATACTTCGGCTTTAAACTTGACATTGTTATTACTAAACTCTACTAAAACTTCATACCATTTATGAATTACAATATCAATTTGTTCTTCCGTTACGTCTAGTGCTGGTCGAAAACGAATGGATTTGAGACCACAGCCAACAAAAATTACTTTTCTTTTGAACAGCATCTTTAAAATAGTATCTCTAATTATTTGATTTGGCAAATCTAAAGCCACAAGTAGTCCCAGCCCGCGAACATTTGATATAATTAATGGAAATCTTTCCTGTAAATAGGTCAGTTTCTTTAGCAAGTATTTTCCTTGCACTTCAGCGTTCAGCAGCAAATTTTCTTCTTTAATTATTTTGATATATTGTTTTAGTCTTATAAAATCGACTATATTTCCACCCCAGGTTGAGCTAATACGACTCGATAATTTAAAAACGTGATTATCTACTTCATCCAGTCGTTTTCCCGCTAAAACACCACAAACTTGTGTCTTCTTACCAAAGCATACAATATCAGGGGTTAGATCAAAATGCTGATGCGCCCATATCTTTCCTGTCACACACATACCAGTCTGGACTTCATCAACTATAAATAATACATCATATTTAGCTGCAAATTTCTGCAATTTTTGTAAAAATTCTTTTCTAAAATGATTATCTCCCCCTTCACCTTGAATTGGTTCAATAATGATGCCAGCAACTTCTTGTGAGTTTGATTCTAAAATCATTCTAATTTCCTGTAACGCTTTGCTTTCTTCCATTTCCACAGAACGAATATTTTCTTCAAGAGGAAATTTTATTTTAGGATTACTCACTCTGGGCCAATTAAACTTTGGAAATCCATCGACTTTTATTGGATCGGTATTAGTCAATGACAAGGTATACCCAGAACGTCCATGAAATGCCTCTTTAAAATGAATAATCTTTAACTTATTAGCGGGTTTATTAATCCCCTTTCTGGCGTTTTTCCTTAATTTCCAGTCGAAGGCAATTTTTAATGCATTTTCGACTGCCAAAGCTCCTCCGTCAATAAAAAAATGTATTTTAGATATTCTGGTACGGCAAAGTCTTTGAACGCCAGAACAGCCACTATGAATTGCTTTGTATAAATATCAGAGTTAGTAATTTTGACTAGCGCATATTTCCCTATTTCTTGTATAAATTCTGGATTATTCATCTTAGGATGATTATACGCTATGGGAATAGAAGCAAAACCCGTAAAAAAATCAATATATTCCGTATTGGAAACAGTATCGTAAATATTGTTTCCGTTGCTCCTATCTAAGTCCATAATTAGCGGAAATCCATCAACTAGCATATTTTCCCTTAAATCTTTTAATAAAGTTGTAGTAGCCACAATAGTTCCACCTTTATAAAAAAATTAACTGCCTCTGTAAAGAGAGTTATTAGTTAATCTAATTTATAATCAAAAATAACTAAGGCTAGGATTTAGCTTACAATTTTCTCATGCCAGCAAAGAGGATCAGCTCCAACTAAATCTCCCGTCTGCGCATAAGTTACTCCTCTACAACCATAACATTTTTCGTGATAAGTACATGATTTACATTTTCCTTGGATATTTTTATCAATATTACGCATTAAATTTATAAGTGGTGATTCGTGAATTATATCCGATAGCCTTTTTTGACGTATATTTCCGCAGTGAATATTTACTCCTGAGCAAAGTTGTACATATCCTTGGGTATCAATATGACAACTGAAAAAATGTTTTACACAGCCTTCTTCACCCATTGACGGTAAACATATCGCTAAATCCTGATTTTTTAAACCTGATATTTTTTCTGCCAGTTTTTCAATTTCTTCTTTGGAAACATATAATTCATCATGTTCCCTGCTTCTTCCACTAGAAATTAATCTCAAAAAGAATGGATCAATATTTTTACTTTTGACATAATCCCATAATTCATGCAAATATGCATAGTTTTTACTAGTTATTACTGAATTAGTTGTAAGTGGAAGTTTATCCGTATATCCTACGTTAATCAAATTATTAATTCCTTCAAGTGTTCTTTGAAAAGCCCCTTTACAACCAACCATATCATCATGTATATCCGGATTAACAGATTCGAGACTAACGCAAGGATGTATACTTAGTTCCAACATCTTCTTTGCTATATCTGGAGTTATGCATGTTCCATTGGTAAAACATAGGGTTATCATGCCTAAACTATTAATGTATTTCGCTAACTCAAAAAAATGCGGATAAATAGTTGGTTCACCACCGGTTAAGGTAATTGTTTTTCCTCCGAGATTTGCAACTTCTTGAATAATTCCTTTTATTTCGTACAAATTCATTTCATCTTTTAATTGATTTCCTGACTCTGAATAACAAAATTGACATCGTAAGTTACATTTGCGAGATACCTCAATATCACAATTTAGCAATTTGCCATTATTTCTTGCCTCTTCTATTTCTTGCCTGGTATATACCCAAGCGGAGCCCGGAAAATGTTTATGTGCCATCTAAATATCCTCCTTTTAAAAATCTTTCTTTACATAAATGTAGCAAATTTTCACATAACCATTTTGTTTAAAAATAATATTTTTTTATCCGTTTTATCTCATCTCAACATATAGTAATGATTTACTAATTTTAGATATCGTCATTACGTTTAGTGAGTTCAATATAGTTTAAGTTATAATTTTTTCAGGCTTATTTTTACAGTAATTTTGAAAAAGCCTCATAGCAATAAGTAAAATGGCTTGTAGAATTAATATTTGTGAAGAGATATAAAATCCCGATAAATAATTATTATCTTGTATATAGCGGGTTAAAAGCATTGGCCCAAAGAACATGCCTACTCCCCAAAATAGGTAAAATGTGGCTGTCATTGTTCCTTTGTGATTTTCTGAAACTTTTTCATTTAGAAATGCCATAGATGCTAAGTAATAAGTTCCTAATCCAAAACTAGAGAAGCATAGAAGAAGGATAAGAATAAAATATTCATAATCTAAAAATATAGATAGGCCCAAAGCTGCTATCAACATACCGATGATCATAAATATTTGTCGTCCCAATCTATCAGATAGCCAACCAATAATGATTTGAGCTGTACTAATAGCAATATAAAACAGTGAAAAAAAAGTATTAATATAGGATTGATTATATCCTTTTTCAGTCAATAAAAATGCTGGAATTATCGTCATAAATATACCAAACCCCGCTCCATATAATGTAATACCGTAGAACACAACTAATATCTGTGGATTTTTTATTATAGTTAGGAAGCTCTTAATATGGATAGCTTTGTTAAGCATATCTTGATTTTTCAACTTAGGGCTATTTTCTATGAAGCAAGTAATCAGTATAACTCCAATAGCGCATAGAAAAGCATAAAGTAAAAATATTTGTTTATCTGACCAACTTTGAAATAATGTCATTCGTAAAAGAGGACCGACAGTCATGCCTAAATAAATTGAGGCATTATATATACCAATCGCTTTTCCTTTATTATCGGAATACCGAATAGATAATGCGGCAGGAGCCAATCCCAGAATAGGAGCCTCCCCTATCCCTTGTAGTATTCTTCCTAAAAATACCAAAATCATGTTATTCGTAAAAAAGAATAATAACCCAGCGATAACGCTAAATATATACCCCATAAATAGGAAAAGCTTAGCACCCTGCCGATCAGCAACTACCCCTATCGGAAGTTGTGAAATTACTTGAGCCAAAGCATATGTTGCTGCCAAATACCAAACTAAAGAGGCCGTATGAGATAAAGATATGACTGTTTTTGGTAGTAAAGCGAGAACCATTCCATCACCGAGCATAAGTAAAAAAGCAGAAAGACTTAAAATTATTAACTGACGATGTGTAGACATGTATACCCTCCTAAATTGCCCAAATAAAAAAGTAAGGCATTTACCTTACTTCATTATAACCACTGTTAGAGGGTTAATTTTTAACTGTATATATGATCTTTTTCTCTTATTTTTTGAAGTTATCACGATATACACGTGGCGTGGTTCCTTCGTACTGTTTAAATAATCTCGTCAATGATGCTTGGTATTCATAACCGACTTGTTGAGCAATATCTAAAATGGTAAAGTTTGTTTCTCTTAGTAGACGCTTAGCCTCTTCTAATCTTAATTTATGAATAAATGTTTGCACATTGGTCCCCACTTTTTTTTCGAACCACTGACTATAATAATTTACCTGATAATGTTCTAATTGGGCCAATGTTTTAAGTGATATATGAGAATGATAGTTTTCCCGTAAATAACGAAGTGACGGTGGTTCTTGAGATTGCTGTATTAAATGAAAAGAATAGTAAAGTAATTGTTTTATTGCTGTAGTATTCGTTTTTTTATTTTGACATTCACTAAGCATCAAAAAACGCAATGCGTACCATTGTGCATTAAAATCTAAAAATTTCACTTCGTTTGAACAACTATAAGAAATATAGCTTGGAATAAAAAATACTAAAAATTTATTTCGCTCCTTAGAAAAATAACTATGTTCAAGTACGGGAGGTAGAAATAGAATATGCTGAGAATCAACAATTATTAATTGGTTGTCCGTTTGCAAATTTAACGTACCTTGCAATGGTAAAATTAGATGCCCAGAATCATGCACATGCTTATGCAGAGTTTCTTCAAAGCAAATACTTTCTAAATAGGGCAAATTTATCTGTTCCATTTTTCCTCCTTTTAATAGTTTATTCTTCAAAAGGATTCCATGTCTTTCTTGTTTTGACACATGACAAAAAGCATTCCCATTGCGATTACAAATAAAATTGAAGAATAGAGAATAAATGCCAATTTGAATGAAGCACCTTGAGATACCATAGATAAGGCAGGCGGCCCAAAAAACATGCCAATACCCCAAAACAAGTAATACGCGCCTGAAATTGTACCTTTAAAAGGTTCATCAACCGTTTCATTTAGGAAGATCATTGAAGCAAGATAAAAAACACCTAATCCCAGGCTAGAAATAGTGAGCATAACTAATATCCCGAAAAGATCTAATATTGGAGTGATACATAGCCCCGACGATGCGATAAGTAATCCTAAGATCATAAATCTACTAGGTCCGAATTTATCGGATAATTGGCCTGTGATAATCTGAGAAATACTAGTCGCTACATAAAACAGTGAAAAAAATACTCCGATATAAATTGAACTAAACCCCTTCTCTTGTAATAAATACGCCGGAATAGTTGTAAGAAAAATACCATATCCTGTTCCATATAGCGTAATTCCCAATAGCGTAATGAATGCCTTACTATTTTTAGAAAGGCTTAAAATTCTCGAAAAAGTAAACGAACTAGTTAGTTTATCTTCATAGTTAACATTTTCAATAAACAAATAGATTAAAACCGCGCTTAACAAACAGGCAAAAGCATATAATAAAAAAATATCATTAGGTTGCCACACTTTTACCAAAAACACTGCCAATATCGGTCCCAAGGTAAGCCCAATATGAATGACCGCATTATAAGTTCCCATTACCTTACCTTTCATCAGTGGATACTTCACTGATAACAAAGCAGGAGCTAAAGCCCAAATGGGGGCTTCTCCCGCACCTTGAAAAAGGCGCGAAAAGAAAAGCATTGTAGAACTAGTTGAAAAGTAGAAACAAAGCCCGGTTAAAAAACATAATAAATAGCCTAATATGAGAAAAAATTTGAAGCCAAACCTGTCAGCCATTGTGCCTATAGGGACTTGCAGCACAATATAGGCGATAGCAAACATGGATGCGAGATAGCCTACATGTTTGCCATTTCCATCCAATTCAACTATTTTTTGTGGAAGTAATGTAACGATCATCCCGACGCCGATCATCATTAAAAATACTGATAAATTTAACCCTAAAAGAGTTTTATCTTTCATCACCCATACTACTCCTCCATCAACAAAAAATCGTCCAAATCTTGTACGGGTTTAGATTAACATCAAAATATTTTGTCGTTCAAGGTTTGTATAATGTAGAACCTCTTTATTCTTCATGACATGGACATTCTTTTCATTTTTCCACCTTTCTTCATTCCTAATTCCAAATAATTGTTCTAATTATATATTGGACACAATCACTTGTCAATTATTCCCACATCTTTAATTATTTTAGCAGACTGTATGATAAATCATTCTAAAAGTCCGTCCATAATTTGTTGAAACAAAAAAGAAGCGCGCAGCTTGCAATGCAGGCTGCACACTCAATATAAGGGGGGGAATTGCCCAAAAAGGGCTAGTTGTTTGTTAGTTTATTAAACACAATACCGTTTCTGAAACTCTTTGACATGATCCCAGGTCATCAACGCTGTTTCCTTGGTGTTGGCCAGCTTTACCAGATAGGTTTTGTTTCCCCAGGGAATAATCTCCACCACCATGTCCGGGTTAATAATAAATCCCTTATGGCAACGGAAGAAATTATGCTCCTTCAGCCGGTCTTCCAACTTTTGCAATGGTTCATAGGTTTGAACAACGCTTTCTCCCGTAACATGGATCATTGTTTTGCGCTCAGTGCGCGTAATCAGAACGATATCGGGAATGTTGATGAAAATACTTTTCTCATTCGACAAAACGCGTAGTTTAAGGTTCTCGCCGCGAAACGCCGGTTTTTCCGGTTTTATCACACTGACTTGGTCTCTTGCCGCCTTCATCTCGATAATGCGCCGTACTGTCCGCTGAACCCGCTCCAAATCAAACGGCTTGACCAGATAATCAAACGCATAGACTTCAAACGCTTCATGCGTGTAGCAATTATAGCCGGTAGCAAAGATGAGAAAAACTTTGGAATTAATATCGAAAATTTCCCGTGACGCTTCGATACCGTTCATTTCCGGCATGTCCACATCCAGAAAAACAACATCCGGTTCCCGCTCTTCCACCATCTGTACAAGCTGCCGTCCATTTTCCGCCTCACCGACAATGCTGACTCCGGCCATCTCGGCCAGAGTGCGCCGCAAAATCAACCGCATCATCGAATCGTCTTCGGCGATAATAACCTTTAGCATAGTAATATACCTTTCACACCTTTAAACTGGAGATTTACCGGTCTTGCAGATGCTCCGGTACCTGAGGTTGATATAACCCAGTATAACAAGCTGGTATAAGGAACATGAGCGCCATAGAAAGCATACATTTCATTAAGCTATATAAAAAGCTTCGTTTAAGATTTTTCAACCTACGTCTTCTCCCTTCTTGCAAGTTCCAGTGCCTTAGCATCACTATGTAATTAAATCATAACCGCAATAGTTAACAACTACAAGTAACCTTGTCCAAAAAGTCGGTACGCTTGTCCCAAAAGACTGTTTGTCTGTCCAAAAGTTATAGGCAGCACTTCGCAAACAATCTATCCATAGCGGCAACAAACTGGTATCCGGCGGGCGTAATGCTGAAAATTTGCCACCACATCCCACCGATACTTGCTAAAACCAGCCCGGAAATTAACGGCTCTTCCCCCCCGAAAAACACCCACGTGCTCACTGCGATAGTCCAACCTGTAATAAATTGATAAGAAAGACGCCGGTACCGAGTCCGTTTCAGCGGCGAAACAATCGACTTAGCCGGCGTATCGGCGGGCGCCCATCTATACACGGCATACAAGCCCCCTATGACAGAAAAACCAGCGAGAGCGAATAAGGAAGCTGGTGGTACCTTCCCGGCCATAGCCGACAATTGACCGATTCCCGTTAAAATAGCCGTACCGAGAACAATACAACGAAATAGCGTAGAACTGTGGGCGCCGCCGGAAACAAGCCGCAGACCGCTGGTAGTAAGCCACGCAGCCAGTACATACGGTACGAGTCCCAGCCCCCAGGCAACGCCAAACAAAAAGCCGAGACTAATTAAAATATCAAAAAAACTTTCCAGTCCGAACCGAACCGCATCGGCATCCTTGTCATCAAGCTGCAATTCTTTTTGTAAATAGCGTGATATGCCTATGGCAATTTCTTTTACCCCAGTTATTATTCTCATTACATCTCCTCTACGCTAGTCTCATAAATTTGTCTGGTTATTACTCTATCGGTATTACAACTTTAAAGCATGTACCGTTATTTTCGCTTATTACCCGGACATCACCATGGTATTTCTGTACTAGTTTTTTGATACTATAAAGTCCCATGCCCCGTCCCTCGCCTTTGGTCGAAAAGCCGGGTGTAAATATTTTAGCAACGGTCGCCGCCGGAATGGGAGGTCCGGTATTTTTCACTTCCAAAACATAGCCGGCTAAATCTTGCCCGATAAAGACATCTACCTTTCTGTCCAGTATTGGTAATAGTTCCACCGCATCCAGCGCATTGTCGATCAGATTGCCCAGAATCAGATTGATATCTCTTGCTTCCAGTGGCAATTGCCGCAGACTGGCTGCCACCGTAATTCGCAAATCAACTTTGCGTGCTTCCGCCATACCAGTCTTGGTATACAATAAAGCCGTAACGCCCACATTATCGGTCTTTACCAGTTCAGAGGTAGCGGCGACCTCACTTACACTCTTTTTTAAATAGTCCCGGGCTTCGGGAAAAGCCTGAACTCTCAACAATCCATAAACCACCTGCAGTTCATGATTAAAATCATGGCGCTGTATACGTACCGTATGTAATAATTCTTCCACGTGACGCAAAGTATCCAACTGCGCCTTGGACCCAATGTCCTTTTTAAAAAGAATAGCAAATTGTCGGATAACAATCACACTAATAATTGGTAATATGACATTTACTATAAGAAAATAAAAATAGAAATAAATTGGCAAAAAAAATTCTTTATATTGTAGAAAATAGCGCCAGCAAAAAATAGCCAGTAACAAACTCTGTATGAATAACAGGCCCGCAACTAAAAGAAATCGATTACTACCTAGGCTCTCCCATTCGTCAGCCACTTGAATATTAAAACGACGAAGTAAGAATGTAACTAGTACGGTAAACGTGAATTTTATATAAAGATAAGGTATCTCCATTAACCAGTTATTAGGGCTTATAACAGAGATAGGCGATACAGCAGCAAATAAAGCTGTAGATAATGTTTCAATACTAGTATAAATACTAAATCCTAGTAAAATAGCTAAAAAACTGCTTTTATATGAAATTTGCATAGTCCACTTTAAAATTGCAGCGAAAACCATTAATTCTAGTATAGTATGTACACCAAAAGGGATAGCAATCAGCTTACCAACAACTAGAAATAAAAAGACATCAAAAATACTTTGTAAATATCCAATCCGTAGAATTTGTCTAAAATTCGGATTAAGGCCTAGCAGTGATAAACTCAACCATGCAAGTACCATAACCTCCGGAAAGGAAACAAAAAGAATCATTGCCAAATTAAGTTCAGGCACTGTTCCTCCCTCCTAAATCGCTTATTACCCTATATTGATCGTTGTCAAATAAATCATCGTAGGCAAATATCCATCATTATTTAACACAGCCACTTTTTTCGCCATTCTTCCAATTTATTAGTTGTTTTAACTTTTTGTAACTCAGTTTTTTCATCTGGAATAAGAACACGGAAGGAAGTACCGTGGCAATCACTCATCACTTTAATATCACCGCAATATTTTTGTACTAGCTTTTGAATACTATAAAGCCCCATACCACGGTCTTGCCCTTTGGTTGAAAATCCTGGCGTAAAGATTTGATTGATTAAATCCGGCGAGATGGGCGGGCCGTCATTTTTCACCTCTAGCACATAACCGTCTAACTCTTGCCCAATAAAAACTTCTACCTTTCTGTCTGGTACCGGTAGTAGTTCTACTGCGTCCAGGGCATTGTCGATCAAGTTGCCCAGGACCAGATTAACATCCCTTATTTCCATGGAAAACTTTTGCAGGCTTATTTCCACCGTTATATGCAAAGAAATCTTGCGGGCTTCCGCCAAACCGGTTTTAGTGTATAGCAGAGCCGTAACGCCCATATTATCAGTTTTCGCTAATTCCGAAGTAGCCGCCACTTCGGTTACACTTTTTTCCAAATAATCCTGTGCCTCTTGAAACGCCTCCACTTCCAGTAAACCGTAGACTACCTGCAGTTCATGGCTGAAATTGTGGCGCTGTGCCCGCATGGTAAACAATAATTCTTCTACATGACGGAGAGTCTCTAACTGCTCTTTGGCCTCTATTTCACTTCTCACAAGTATAACAAATTGACGGATAACAATGATAGTAATAATGGGCAAAATAATATTGACTATAGCAAAATAAAACTGAAAATAGCCAGGCGAGAAAAACTCCGTATGGTAAAGAAAATAACGCCAACAAAAAAGAGCAATTACTAAACTTTGAGTAAACAACAATCCTGCCAACCAAAGAAAGCGATTACTCCCAATTACGTCCCATCCATCCATTATTCGAATATTAAAACGACGGACCAAATAGATAATCGATACGATAACCATAACAGTAGAGATAAAATATGTCATACGTACCCACCAATTACCTAAATCGACCGTAATAGAATATCCTGTAACCAATGTAAATAAAGGTGATACTAAAGCTTGGATACAGATATAGCTGCTAATTCCCAATAAAACAGCCAAACAACTGCTTTTATACGAGATTCGCGCGAAGCGGTATATTATTGTAGAAAAGGCAACTTGTATTACAGTATGTACGCCGAAAGGAATAGAAATCACCCGGCCGACTCCCAGAAAAAGAAATACATCAAAAACAGTCTGTAAGCATCCGATCAGCAAAATCTGGCGAAAACTCGGTTTAAGACCCAGCAGGGATAACCCCAGCCAGGCGACAACCATCGCTTCGGGAAAAGAATTGAAGAGGATGATCGGAAATGTAATTTCTGGCACTTTGCTATCCCTTCCTTAAGCATAACAAAAATTTTTATGCGCAAAATAAAAGACCGAAGATATTGATAATTCATTTAACTACAATAAATCCCCACAAGAAATCAGCCGAGGTATAAAAAAATTTCCTTATTTTTGTTTTTCTTTTTCGTTTTAGTTCTCGAAAACCTTTAAAATCAATAAAAAATTAATTAAACGTTTACAGAAAATCATATCCCTGTCAACGAAAACTATCAAAAAATAAAAAAGCAAGATACATAATCTCACTTTTTTAATTTGCAACCTGGCAATCTTAGGTTTAAAAACCCTTTAGACCCACGGCTTTGCGTCCCCACCTTTCGATGGGTTTGCCTCCCTATTTGACTAAATTGTACATCTTTTGTCAAATCATGTCAATGAAGAATTCAATTTTATGTATCTTAATTATATACTAGAAATACTAGTATGTGTTAGAATTTTTTCGTTATACTGAGACTGATTGACCGGGAATTCCAATCCGCTTCATTTAGCTGGGTCTCAGCGGATGTTCCGTCAGCCAGATATGCCCTAAAGATTCCCGTGTCCGTATTAAAGCGGGAAAAACTAACCTTCGTTTGCAGCGTCCAATCCCGGTCCATCTTATACTTTACTCCCATCGTCAACACGGTACCGGAACCGTCGGCAATTTGTTCAAAACTCTTGGGGTGCGCCAAAGCAGGTTGCAAATTCCAGTTGCATTCACCATGATATTCAGCAAAGTGATATTCTAACCGGGTAAACCAATTCAGCTTCTTGTTGGCTTGATGCTCAATATCAATTCCAAAATAGGGTCCGTTCCAACGGGCATTATAGGTACTGTTTAGACCGTCGAAGGGTCCCAGAGGCTGGGTCTGATAAACACCGTCCGAATAGATTTGATTGCCGTCTGTCATTACCATATATTGTTTATTGACGGCATACCCGGCAATAAGAGCGATTTTACTTTTTTCTTGTTTATCGATATAGTAGCCATAGCCAAGGGTGACGTCAACTACATGTCCGTTACCACTGTTGCTAATAGATCGCGAGTACATTCCCGTCCGGTTATCACCCGCATAATCGGAATCCTCACTCTGCCCGCTGTAGATCCAGCCATAACCGGCGCTTCCCTCCCAAAAGCTGTTATTATCAATATCATTCCGCCACTTCAATTTCGCTTCTTTAATTCTCAGATTGGTCCATTTTAATTCGGACTGTATATTGGGATTTTCGCCGTTCGTATCGCCGGCAAAGTTCCAGCTTGCGTCATCCTTGCGAGTCCCAATCGAAAAATCGTAGGTCGCCGCCGCGAGGACGATGGGAATGCTTCCTGTGAACAATAATAAAAACAATAATAAACAAAAGATCTTCTTACTCAAACGACTCACCTCATTAAATGTAAATATTTGTAAATTAATTAAATACTTCTAGCCAGCTCGCTAATCACCTCCCATATTTTTCCAATGACCATCATTTACCAGAAATATGTCACTTTAAATTTATAACAATATTATATTTTATAATAATTTGATGATCATTTTTTGTAAAAATTCAGTTTCTTTTTATCACAAATTTTCCGGTATTGCCATAGTTATTGTCTCAAAAGGTATTTTTCCGGCATAAAAAGGGTCCTGAACCATATCCGGCATGGTTCAGGACCCTTTTTCGTCATCTTTATTAAATTATGCTTATACCGTTTCCCAGCCGCGCCAGAGTCAGTTCAATGAAGGTCCGCAATGCCGGGGAAAGCCATTTTTCCTTGTGATAAATAAGCTGCGCTTTAATGGCGAACGGCGGACCGGCCCAGACCAAGGCGGCCAGTTGCCCGTTTTTTAACTCTTGCTCCACCGTTACTCGCGGCAAGAAACCGATCCCCCAACCGTCACCGACAAAGCGTTTAATTACTTCGTTGCTGCTTACTCCCAGAACGGAAGACGGCTTAGCGCCGGCCTGCGCCAAAATACTTTCAAATACCCGGCGGTAACTGCACCCTAAATCCGTCAGGATGAGGGCCTGGCCATGGATATCCTGAGGCCCTACCCGTTTCTGCCGGGTCAGGGGATGGTCCGGCGAAGCAATCACCGCCATCGGCTCTTCAAACAGCACATGGGTAACCAAATCCGCTTCTTCGCAGGGAACATCCAGGAAGAAAACAATATCGACCGTATTTTTCCGCAAATGGGTGCGATAATCACTGCAGATATCGAAGCGGAGGCTGATTTCCACCTTGGGGCAGCGGGCCCGGAAAGCCTGAAAGAGCTCCGGCAGCCGGTAGGTGCAGAGTGATTCCGCCGTACCGATTGTCAGTGTTCCTTTCGGGACCGTCGAATTAGCGACCAAATCCTTGGCCTCATTGGCTAACGCCAAAATTTGAGCGGCATAGGCACATAGATTTTCTCCGTCTTTCGTTAATTTGATCTGCCTGCCCAAGCGTTCAAACAGCATGGTGCCCAATTCTTCTTCCAGCGTTTGAATCTGACTGGTAACGGTGGACTGGGCATAGCCGAGGTCTTGCGCGGCTTTTGTAAAGCTGGCCTGCTTGGCAATGGTAAGAAACGTTTGCAGTTGCCGGAGTTCCATTTCCCTCTCCCCATTCATCGGTTTGGCCGAATCATTGAATCGTTATTATCAATTTTACCTATTAATAAGTCTATGATAGTATAACTTTTAACAGAGGTCCAGCAGAAAGTGAACCGGCCTCAATAAGGAGGGATTGTCAGTGAAACAAGTTAATGCCGCTGAAATAAAGCGGCGTATCCGGGAACTGGGTGCGGATTTATGCGGCATCGCGCCGGTAGAACGCTTCGCCGATGCGCCGGCGGGCTTTCATCCCAACGAGGTGCTCATAGGCTGTCAAAGTGTAATTGTCTTCGCGGCGCGGTTTCCCGCCACGACTTTGTCGGCTTCCTCGCCGGCCGCCTATACCTTTGTCCGGAACCGGCTGGTTGACAAAGTCGACGCCATTTCCTTTCAAATCGCCGTGGAGTTGGAAGACCTGTCCGGGAAGGCAATCCCTGTTCCGTCTTCCGGCCCCTATGATTACTGGGACAGCGACAGACGGCACGGACAGGGCATTCTTTCCTTAAAACACGCCGCCGTCCGGGCGGGCCTGGGGCAAATGGGAAAAAACACCCTGCTCATCAATGACCGCTGGGGCAATTTAATCTGGTTGAGTGCCGTCCTAACCAATGCCGGACTGGAACCCGACCCGGTTGCCTCCTATCAGGCTTGCGCCCCGGACTGCCGGCTTTGTTTAGATGCCTGCCCGGCCGGCGCTTTGGACGGAAAGACCATCGAACAGCGCAAGTGCCGCAGCATTTGCGGTAAATCTACTGAGGGCGGCGGCTTCGTTTATGCCTGCAATGTATGCCGAAAAGTCTGTCCTCAGTACCGGGGATTTTCTCAGCCCCAACTGAATAGAATTTAGTTGAACATAAACCGCCTCTTAAAACTATAAATTGTAATAACAGGACGCTGGATACGGCAGCGTCCTGTTTTGTTTTATAAATTCTCCCTAACCATACATAAAAAATCCCTAATTTCGAATGCTAAATAATGGAATTCGCAAAGACAGGGGAAAGTACCGTGAAAAAATTATGGACCCCATGCTTGAAAAAATTATCGGCCCGGCTGCCAGGGGCCTCGCTTACGCTTACCAAAAAGAAGCTGGATGACCTTACGAATTTAATCGGCCATAGTGATTCAGTCGCCGCCGAAATTAACCAGATCACCAAAAAACTCATCACGCCGGATTCTTTTGAAAAGCAGGAAAAGCTGCCTATAAGCCCTATACTTGCCGATAATTTGCAAATACTGCAGCAATTGTTTTTCCATTGTATTGATGTACAGTTCCGTGATCTGGCTATCGGCAGGGAACAAGTAACGGCCATGCTCATTTTTATTGACGGACTTGCCGATAAAAATAGAATTGACGGTCACATCGTGAAGTCGTTAATGGCCGTTCAATGCTCACCCCTGGCACCGACCCAGGGCATTGCAATCCAATCTATTAAGAAACTTTTTTTGGCGGCCGCTGAAGTTAGGGAAATCGCAACCATCGGCGAAATCACCGAAACCATACTGACTGGAGACAGCGTTTTGCTGCTGGATGGAGCGGTTACCGCTTTACACATCGATACACGGGGTTGGGAGTCCCGCGATGTTTCGGAACCGATTACGGAAAGCGTGGTCAGAGGTCCCCGTGAGGGATTCACCGAAAACATCCGGACCAATACCGCTTTGTTGCGGCGAAGAATTAAAACCCCCCGCCTCCGGTTGGAAAAATACATTGTCGGCAGGATGACCAAAACGGAGGTCAATCTCGCCTATCTAACAGGCACAGCCGACGACAGCGTCTTGGAAGAAGTACGCCGCAGAATCGAGCGAATTGATGTCGACTCCATTCTGGAAAGCGCCTATATCGAAGAATTAATCGAGGATGCTCCCTATTCGATGTTCCCTCAAATCGAACACAGCGAACGGCCGGACAAAGTTGCCGCTGCGATCCTGGAAGGCCGGGTCGCGATTGTGATTGACGGCACCCCGTTTGTCTTAATTGTGCCGACAGTGATGATCCAGTTTTGGCAATCCAGTGAAGATTACTACGAACGTTATCCTACGGCCTGGCTGGTTCGTACGGTCCGGTTCGTTTACAGCACTCTCGCGTTGCTGCTTCCCGGCATTTACGTGGCAATCACCAACTTTCATCAGGAAATGTTGCCTACGGCCCTGCTGATTAACATCGCAGCCTCCCATGCGGGCGTTCCCTTCCCGATTTACGTCGAAGCCTTACTGATGGAAATCACCTTTGAGACCTTGCGGGAAGCCGGTGTGCGGCTGCCTCAGCCTGTAGGCCAGGCAGTCAGTATCGTCGGCGGTCTGGTAATCGGAGAAGCCGCTGTACGGGCTGGAATCGTCTCGCCCTCAACGATCATTGTTGTTGCCATTACCGGCATCTCCTCGTTCGCCCTTCCTGCTTACAATTTGGGCTGGAGCCTGCGTCTCCTGCGTTTTGTATTCGGCTTTCTGGGATTCATCTCCGGCTTATATGGAATTCTGCTGGGCTTGCTTATCCTGCTGATTCATATTACTTCCCTGCGTTCTTTTGGCGTACCTTACTTTACCCCCCTGGCACCCTTTAAACGCCAGGATATTAAGGATGTCTTCACCAGGGCACCCTGGTGGTCAATGGACGAGCGGCCTGTTTCCATCTCCGGTTCTGACGCCAACCGGCGCAGACAAAAGTATTTTCTCAAACCCCGTCCTCCCGGCAATAGCGGTTGGTAGTTAAAATGATACATAAATCTTTATTTTTACTTATGTTCCTTTTTTTATTGCTGTCTGTCAGCGGCTGCCGGGACCGCTATGATGTGGATGAACTGGCCATTGTCATCGGGGTAGGCATTGACCAGGTAAAGGGAGCGGAACCCATCCTGTTAACCGTCCAGGTTGTAAATCCCGCCGCGACCAAAAGTCCCGGCACGGAAGGCGGCGGTGGCAGCGGCGGCCAGAATAAACCCTTTATTATCTTAACCAGCCAAGGAAAAACTGTTCTGGAAGCAGTTCGAAATCTAACCAGGACTTCTCCTCGGAAGTTGTTATTTTCCCACAATAAAATCATTGTCCTGGGCAAAACCCTGGCCGAATCGGACATAGCCGAAGTTATGGATTACATTGAACGGGACCGGGAATTCCGCCGGACGAATCTCGTCGTTGTTGCGGAACAAACCGCGAAAGAAATTCTGGAAACAAAAACGGATATTGAAATGCTGCCGGCGCTCGGACTGTTTACCACTCTGACTGGCAAAAGCCAGGAATTTGTTTATCCGGTCAATCTCAATGAATTTTTGTTGAATCTGCAGAATGGTATCGGTGTAAGCTATGCCCCATTAGTGAATTTAAAAGATCTCAACCAGGAAAGCAACCGGCAGTTGGAACAAGCCGCAGGAAAGCCGATGCCAACGTCCACTGCCAAAAGTCCCGCCAAAATTGACCTGGACGGAATGGCCGTCTTCAGGCACAATCGCCTGATCGGCACACTCAATGATAAGGAATCGAGAGACCTGCTTTGGCTCACCAACAAATTGCAAAGAGATATGGTAACCGTTCCCGCCTTAACGGCAAAAGGCGACGGTGAAATTGCCGTAGATATCACTAAGGGAAACAGTGAAATCATTCCCCACTTTACCAATCACGGCATTACCATGGATATCATTTGTACCGGCAATGCTACGCTGCGCGAAACCGGTTCTTTCAGTCCGCAGTTAAAAGATTTGCAGCAGTATAATCAAATTGAACAGAAGACGGAGGAACTGCTGCAAGCGCGGATGGAGCAAACGGTTAACCGGGCACAGCAGGAATTAAAAGCGGATTATCTCGGTTTCGGCAATCAAATCCACAATTACAACCCGCCTGTGTGGCACCGGCTTCAAAACGACTGGGACCAGACCTTTCCGCAAATCCCATACCGAGTTACCTTCCATATAACCCTTTTGCGGGCCGGAACCATCCGGGGTTCCGCCATTCCGGAGAATGCGGGGTCTGAGTTATGACACTGCTGCTAATCCTGGCAGGCCTCCTGACCGCCGTCTATGAGGGGCTGCCGCTATTTAGAAAAAGACTTTGGCGGGAATTGGCCATATTGGGTTTACTCCTCGGATCGGCCGGGTTATTGGGAATTGTCCAGGTGCTGGGTCTGTCAACCCCGCTCAACTGGCTCGAACAAATCCTTGGCCCCGTTGGAAGGCAGTTCTTTAAGTAGCGTGAGAAAGACCGCTGCGCGGTTTTTCAGTCCATGGCGCAGGGCTCAGGGCGCGAACACGGCATCCGGCCAAAAACTAAAAAAGAGGTAAAAAAGATATGCAGGAAAGAGAAATCATCACGACCAACCAATTTGTCTGGATGTTGTTCATTCTGATCACTTCCATTACTTCCATGCAGTTGCCGGCAATGCTAATCGCCCAGGCAGGACGTGACGCCTGGCTGTCCGTACTCGGCGGCTGGCTGCTGGATGTCCTGCTGGCTGTGATTTATGCCTACATGGGGCTCCGCTTTCCCGGTGAGAATTTTGTGCAATACAGCAGCACCATTCTGGGCAAAAGAGCGGGAAAACTCGTAGGAGTTCTGTTCCCGTTATTCTTTTTGGTAGTATGTACGATTATCATGCGCGGTTTCGGTCAATTAATCATCGACTTCTTTCTGCCGACAGCTCCTCTCGCAGCAATTCTGCTTTCCAGTTTGTTCGTCGCCGCCTACGCCGCCCGCCAGGGACTGGAAGTGATCGTCCGCAATTCCGAACTGCTGGGGCCCTTGTATATCTTTAGCATCCTCATCGTCGCTCTGTTAATCACTCCCGACGTGGAAGTCAACCTGCTTAAACCGCAGTTTGATTACGGTGTGCGGCCGTTTCTGACGGGCGCTCCCTTTATACTTACCTATTTCGGCATTTGTATCATGATGTCCATGTTTATCCCGCTCTGCAACCGGCCGGAAAATGGTTTTGTGGCCAAGTTTATTTCGGTCAGTCTGGGCGCCGCCTTTAGCATCATTATGGTGGTTCTCGCCGTGGCGGTTTTTGGTTATAAGCAGGCTGAAAACATGTACGCTCCCGGTCTTGAACTTAGCCGGATGATCAGTATCGGCCGCTATTTGGAACGGGTGGAAATTATTTGGGTAATGCTGGTCATCGGCGCGGGAATTATTGCCTCAGCCTGCATGCTCTGGGCCTTCAGCGTCGGCATAGCTCAGCTTGCAGGTTTACGCACCTATAAGCCCCTTGTTTATCCCACCGCCCTGCTGGCTATGATGCTTGGCCTAACCTCCTTTCATAGCAGCATGGAACAAACCCGTTTCGCCGAATATACCTATCCCGTTTTTGCCGCCTTTATAGAAGCCGGTTTGGAAATTTTTCTCTTTATTACCGCACTGATTTTCAACAAGCGGGGAAAAAGTACACTTCATTAGGGTTCCCAATAATGAAGGAGGGCTTACCATAGGAAATTTCAGCTATTATAACCTGTCTGCCATTTTTACAGGGCTATGTATCATTGTAACCTGCTGTACGATTGCTTATCTCTTTCAAAAACATTTATTCAGTAAGTACCGGGGAAAAATTTCTCCCATTACCGATAAGCCTTCGCCGGATAAAGAATAGAAAAAAAATATTACTAGCAAAAAAATCTGCAAGCACCGGTTGGTTTTGCAGATTTCTTTTTGCGATAAATTCAAATAAGCAAAGCCCCTCGCTCCTTATAGCGCCGGATTAAGAATTCGGAACAGACTCTGGTAATTCCGTCAATGCCTTGCAACTCCCGCACATAACGGTCGGCATGCTCCTGATTGTCGAACAGGACATGAACGTGCAAATGAGGCTGGCCGCTCATTTGGTAAACATTAGTCGTTTCGTCTGCAGCCATCAGTTTTTCAGCGACGGACTCCATGCTGGCCCAGTCCACTTCCACCGTAAAATACATAGACAGCATTTTGCCGGCCTTAAGTGGATTTACGACGATAGTAAACCGGTCGATAATTTCATTGTCTATAAGACGGTTAATCCGTTCCCGGACCGCCGCGCGGGTTAAATTGACAAGACGCCCAAGGTCGGCGTTGCTCAAACGGCCATTTTCCGACAAGTGTTTAAGGATTTGCCGATCCGTATCATCCAGGTTTTTAAGCTGCATTATAATCTCTCTCCTTTTAAAATCAGAACTTTTTTACAAAGTAAAGAAAAATAATAAAAATATTGACCAAATGTATATTAAATATTATACTCATGATTATAGTGAAAAAACAAATA
Organism: Allolucifera butyrica; assembly: GCF_900476375.1. Taxonomy (GTDB): domain Bacteria; phylum Bacillota; class Negativicutes; order Sporomusales; family UPPP01; genus Lucifera; species Lucifera butyrica. The sequence goes on from NZ_UPPP01000053.1 coordinate 82,496, forward strand.
AATTGTAACTTTTACACTAAATTTGCAATAATATTTCGAGGTGAAAAATTTGACGATTATCGCAGCAAAAATATTATGTATTTCCATTTTAGCCGGTATCACCGGTTCCATTCTGGGGCTAGGCGGCGGAATCATCGTTACGCCGGCTTTAACTTTGTTATTCGGCGTGGATATTGAACACGCCATCGGCGCCAGCCTTATCTCGGTAATTGCCACTTCCAGCGGTGCGGCCATTGCCTACATCCGGGACCAGGTCACCAATGTCCGGGCGGGAATCTTTTTGGAAATCGCCACAACGGTCGGAGCGGTTACCGGGGCGTTTATCGGCGGCCTGATCGCTCCCAATTTTTTGTATTTTATTTTTGGCCTGCTGTTATTGTATTCCGCCTTGGCGATGCTAAAGAAAGCCAAAGAGGAACTTCCTATCGGGGTTCCCTTAAGTAAAACGGCGGATAAACTAAAACTCCAGGGCGAATATTACGACAAAGCACTGGGAAAAACCATTCCCTATAATGTCGATAATGTATTCGGTGGACTTAGCGTCATGTATGGGGCCGGTGTCATTTCGGGCCTGCTGGGAATCGGCAGCGGCAGTTTTAAAGTCATGGCCATGGATATTTTTATGAAGCTGCCGCTGAAAGTATCCAGTGCCACCAGCAATTTTATGATGGGAGTCACCGCCGCGGCCAGCGCCGGAATTTATTTGTTCCGGGGGGATATCAATCCGCTCATCTCCGCGCCGGTGGCTCTTGGCGTGCTGATAGGAGCTACCGCCGGCGCCAGAATCATGCAGAAGCTTAAAAGCAAAACCATCCGCAAGTTGTTCATCCCGGTCTTAGGCTACATAGCAGTCCAAATGATGCTTCAGGGAATGGGGGGTAAATAATGCAGAAAAAGTCGGTACAAAATCCTGGTTCCGGCAAACGGCAACGTTCCCTGGATATTGTCGTCAGCCGTTGTTTACGGTTTGGCGTTATCCTAAGCGCCGTCGTGATTCTGTCAGGGCTCATTTATTTTTTCATTACCGGCACCAGCGGCTATCCGGGACAATCCTATCCCAATAACTTTGCCGGCATCATTAGCGGCGCCTTGCAGGCAAAGCCTTTTGCCATTATATTAACGGGGCTGCTTATTTTGATCCTAACCCCGATTATGCGGGTCGGAATTACCATATTTGTTTTCATTAAAGAGAAAGATTGGCTATATGCCGGTATCTCGTCAGTGGTCTTTCTGGTTCTGATAACCAGCTTTTTGTTTGGCAAGGCTCTTTAAAACGGCGAAATTAAAAACGCACTCATAGCGCATGAGTGCGTTTTTTTGGTACTTTCCTTTTCGCTGAAGCTTTTGGGCCGTGCCTTCTAATTTTCTTTACTCATAGCATCCAGAGTATTTCGCAAAACAGAGGCGGAACGGGACAAAGCCTGCATTTCCTCTTCTCTTAAGTTTCCCTCCACTATTTTTTCAACTCCGGACTGAGCCACAATGCAGGGTATGCTTAAACAGACGTCCCGGACTCCATACTGCCCCTCGAGGAAGGTAGATACGGTCAATACACTCCGCTGATTGCGAAGGATGGCGGTGACAATACGCACCAGGGCCAAACCAATGGCAAAATAGGTGGAACCTTTATAATCAATAATGTGATAGGCCGACTTTTTCACTTCATTCACAATCTCTTCCCGTACGGCCTGCCAGTTATTACATTTACGGCAAATGGCGCAATACCGGTCAATCTCATTGCCGGCAAGATGAGTCATCGACCAGGCGGCAAATTCGCTGTCACCGTGTTCGCCCAGAATGTAGGCATGAACATTGTGAACGTCAACACCGCAATGCTGGCCGAGTAAATAACGGAAGCGGGCGCTGTCGAGCACCGTTCCGGAGCCGATTACCCGGCCGGCTTTCCAGCCCAGTTCCTGTAAAACGGTATATGTCAGAATATCAACCGGATTGCTGGTCACAATCACAACAGCCTCCGATTCTTGTACCGCAATCTCACGGGCTATATTTTTCATAATTCCGGCATTACGCTTAAGAAGGTCCAACCGTGTTTCGCCCGGCTGCTGCTTGGCGCCGGCGGTTATGACAATGACACTGGCATCCCGGTAATCGGCGGAACTGCCGACGTGAATATGGAGGGGCGGAAAAAAGGGTAAGCCATGGGCCAAGTCCAAAACTTGTCCCTTCACTAAATCCTGATTAAAGTCAATCAGGGCAATTTCATCAGCCACGCCGCTTTGCGCAAGCGCATAGGCAAAGGTCGCCCCTACGGCTCCGGCTCCGACTATTACAACTTTTCTAGCCTTCCATTGATTTTGATTCATAACATCATGCCTCCTCTTCCTATGTATAATCCGGATATTATGCCGCAACCGGCACCGGCAGTACATATAATAAAACGACGATAAAGTGAGCGGCACTCCCGGCCATAACAAACAAGTGCCAAACCGTATGGTGGTACGGCAGCCGGCGCCAGAGATAAAAGACGGTACCGACCGTGTAGAAAAGACCGCCAAGAACCAGCCAGTATAGCCCCACGGTAGGTAAAGAAGCGATTAAAGGCTTCACGGCGATCAATACAAACCAACCCATCCCCACGTAGCATAAGGTGGAAAGAATCTTGAATTTTTTCACGAAAAAAATCTTGAAGACAATACCGGCTACCGCCAGCGCCCAAATCGTGGCAAAAATGCTCCACCCCCATACACCGTGCAGCAAAACAAGTGTAAACGGGGTATAGGTGCCGGCAATAAACAAATAAATGGCTGAGTGGTCAATAATCTTGAAAACATACTTGACCTTTTCCTTTTGAAAACTGTGATACAGCGTTGACGCTAAATACAATAGCAACAAGGTAGCGCCATAAATACTAAAACTCACTATATGCCAGACGTTGCCGTAAAAAGAAGCCGAAACCACCAGCACCACCAGTCCGGCTAAGGCCAATACCGCGCCAATGCCATGGGTAATTGCGTTCCAAAGTTCTTCCATATCAAGTTCTCCTATACTCGTTCTTAGCCTTATTATAACACGATCTTTGCTAATTATCGCCAGTCAATCACCGGACTAGTTTGTAGAAGAGCTAATATTGATCAATTCTTTCAAAATAACAATACTCCTTCTTTATCTAAAAGAAAAACCGCACAGAAATTATTCCGTACGGCTTACATTATAAATTTACCGTTCACTTATCCCTTTCCATTTGACTTCGGTTTTGCCGCTGTATTCTGCCCGGGGACGAATAATCCGGTTATTTTCATGCTGCTCCAGAATGTGGGCCAGCCAGCCGCTCGTACGGCTGATCGCAAACATAAGGGTAAACAGATCCCGGGGAATTTCCAAATAAGTGTAAACAGAAGCCGAATAGAAATCTACGTTGGGTTTTAATCCTTTCTGCTCATAAACCAACTTTTCAATCTTCAGAGACAATTCATACCAGCGCCGGTCATCCCGCCATTCTGCCAGTTCTCCGGATAAAGCCTGCAAATACTTCGCCCTGGGATCGCCGTTTTTATAAACCCGGTGGCCAAAACCCATGATCCGCTCGCCATTGGCAATCTTCTGCGCAATATATTCTTCTACCCGGGACAGTTCGCCAATTTCCTCCAACATCCGGGCGACCTGTTCATTGGCATTGCCGTGCAGCGGTCCCTTCAGCGTGCCAATCGCCGATACGATGCCGGAATAAATGTCGGACATGGTAGAAACGGTCACTCTGGCGGCAAAAGTCGATGCATTCAATTCGTGCTCAGCATGCAAAACAAAACAGGTGTCCAATGCTTTGGCCGCAATCGGGGCCGGTTTTTCTCCCGTCAACAGCCACAAAAACATTTCTGCCAATGAAGTTGGACGGATCGTTTTCAATTCAATCGGCTCTAATCCTTTACGAATCCTGTCGATGGCCGCAACAATAGCCGCAATCCGGGCCATAATGCGGACCGCTTTGCGATGGTCGGCCGCAAAGGAATGGTCCATAACCTCATCGTCAAAATGAGTAAGAAAAGATAAACAGGTCCGGAGTTTAGCCATCGCATTGCCCCATGGTGCATATAAATGCAAAAGCTCGTATATCTTTTTCGGCAATACGGCATTTTCCGCCAGGTCTTGTTTCAATGCCTTAAGCTCCAACCGGTTCGGCAAACGCCCATACCATAACAGATAAATGATTTCCTCAAACGTAGCGTTCTGGGCCAAGTCGTCGATGGAGTATCCCCGGTAGCGCAATTCGCTATTTTCTATAGAACAGATAGACGATTCACAAGCAACAATATCGGCTAATCCTGCCATTTTTAAAAACCCCTTTCCCCAAAAAATAAAAAGAACAAAAAGAACAAAATATCGTATTTAATTTCTGATTATAATACCTTACTTCTCTTTAATCAAGGGAAATGTGTAAATATACAAGTATTTTTTATCGAACTCGCCTAACTCCTGAAATATCAATCCATTTCAAGTAAACAAATATGCTTCAAACGCGAACATCGTTTTGTATAGTAGAATCATCTATTAGCCTGCAAAGCAGCCAATAGGGACTGCCTGGCATGGCTATATTGAAATTCGATGGCCATAATAGCGGCACGAACGCTCTTTAAATCCCGGTAACGGGACGGTGCAAGTTCCCGCCGGAACCGGTCCAGCAAACGTACCGCAGCAGTAAGCCCCAAAATATAAAATGGCTTTTTAAATATAAAGTTTACAAAAAAGTTCTCCAGTAAAATATCGCTTGTTAAGTCTGTCGAAGCAACGGCAGTATCATACCGGTCCAAAAAGTCGTAATTCCGGCGCACCATGTCATTGATATCCTGGCCGAGTGTTTCCTTTCCTCCGGCAGCATCCATTGCCAGCGCTGTTTTTTGAATCATTGCCAGACGGTCGTCAATAGGCAAGCCCCGTTGCTGCATAATATCAATAAAATGATTTTCCATTTCGAAATAATACCGCAATGGATTATGAACCGGCTGCTGCTCCGGAAAAACGGCTGTCACCCACTCCTGACCGCCAATAAAAAAAGGCGGCGTCTCCGAACGGATGACCCGGAGCGTTTTGTCCCGGCTCGCCATATCAACAACAGCCGGACAGCTAAAAGTAAGAGTGATCTCTACCCCGCGCGTCGTATTCATAGGATACCGGGGAAAGAGCTGACAAACACTGTCCAGGTGGTCATGCCCCGCCGTTTTGTGCAAACGGCAAAGACTGTCGCCCTCCAAAAACCAGCACTCACCATTCGGCTTTTTTCTGATGTAAGCGTATTCTCCCGGGTCTCCCTGCCGGTCGCACAAAGCAAATGCCTTATGGAACTCATCTTGTCCACCATTATAGGAAAAGAAAGCGGCATTGCGTTGATATGCTTTCTCACTCACCGTGACCAGCCAGTTGTTACGGCAGCAAGTCCCGCACATCCGGCAAGTAAACTCCCGGCAAAAATCCATATAAATATACATAAAATCATCACGTCCACGCTTGACTTATAAATTTCCCCGTTTCTTATACCACAGGGAAAAGGAATAGGCCAAAACCGAAACGATTATCAACAGGGCTAACCGCAAAGAATGTTGGTGATACGCCAAAAGGTCATGACCCAAAGTGACCTCAATCCAGGCTGACGGCAGCTTGCCAATTAATGTCGCCAATGCATAATCCCTTATGCTTATGCTGCTGAGCGCCCCCAGCGCCGTAATCAGTCCGGAAGGAACGTAGGGAATACTGCGGGCCACCAGCATAACCCGGAACCCTTTTTGGCCGCTGTATTCGTCAATTTTCTTCAATCCCGTACTGTGAGCAATGATTCGCTGCGCATAATCGCGCAGCAAATAGCGCAGCAAAAGAAAACTAATAATTACGCCGATCGATTCGGCAAGCCAGGAAATCAGTGTCCCCCTAACTACGCCAAAAATAATTCCATTGGCCGCCAGTATAAATATATTCGGTAAAACGGCAGTTGCATTAATTAAAACGACAATAAAAAAACTGACCGCCATAGCGTAGGGTCCATACGAACGGATAAAGTGAATGCTGCCGCGAAGATCCCCTTTGAACAGCAAATGGATTATGCCGGTCACCCAGTGGGGTTGAAAAAAACAGAGTACGGCTGTTATTATGGCCACTCCGGCAACAATACCTATACGAACTGTCTGCTTGTTATCTTTCATGCGAGGCCCCCTAATTTAGTATACAGGAATGCGAATACTATTATCGTACCTTGATTGACCTATTTTATCAAGTAATGCAAAAAAAATCCCCTCACCCAGGTGAGGGACAATTAGACGAATCGATTTTTAGGGGGATCTATTTAAACGGCCGGCATAGCAGAAGACATTCCTGGCCGCTGCTATACCGCCGGTTCTTTCAATTTGCTATTGAGAGCTTGCGAGCCGGGAAAAAATCAGGACAAGTGAAAATACATATATAAGATTGAACCGACGGTTAAGCCACCGACAGTAATAATGCCGTAAATAAAATCCAGCAGCATTGCCTATCCCTCCTGTCTCAAAATACTGTTTCTATAATATTTGTCGCCATAAATTCAAGGTGCGAAATGTGGGGACTATATTTATTTTAGTGGTAAATTGTGACAAAACAATGACAAAACCCGGTCAAGTAATACGACTGAAAAAATTCCGGTCCCTCGTATTTCCGGGAAAAATATGGTATATTATTATTATAAAATAATATTTCCAAAAAGAAGGCGAGCTGTGGTGATCTATCCCTCGATCGACAGTTTATTGAGTAAAATCGACAGTAAGTATACGCTTGTCATTCTAGCGGCTAAACGGGCCCGGGAAATCGTGGACGGCAACCGGCCCCCGGCGGAAGAATCCGCTTCGGCCAAACCCGTCACGATTGCGTTGGAGGAAATAGCCCAAGACAAAATTACCTTTAAACGGACCCGGACAGGTATTAAATAAATTAGCACACATCTTACTTAGGAATTTGGAAAAGCCCACTCATCTTGAGCGGGCTTTCCTCATAGCCTTTAGGGAATCTCTTTTTTAAAAACTATAGGTCAAATCGACGCCATATTTTTTCGCCTTTACGTTTGTATTAATGGTTTTATAATCACCATACCAGGGAGAGATATCAAAGTTTTTGTCAATTTGGCGGTCGGCAATAATTCGCCAGCCTTTGGCGCCGTTAATATACATATCGCCCCACCAGGCCATATGATCGCCATTTTCGATGGGCGCATTCAGATTGGGACCTTGTTTCCAATATTGCAGCCAAACATCGGTCCCGTTAATGTTCTTATAAATTTGATACTTTTGCAGCGTATTATTCGTATCCTGGCGGGTATTTTTTGCATAATTGGCCTGAATCGCCAGGCCGTTGTCAAAAGTGTATCCCAGGGTACCGCCAACAATATTTCCGCCCCGGTTGCCCATCACATCTTTTTCGCCTTCAATCCAGCGTCCGGCAACATCAAAATTGCCCAGCTTCGTTGAAATGCTGGCTGCATTTACCCGCCCGTTCGTATCATTGCCGGCATTCGAAAGATCATACCATCCCGCAGCGGCAAATAAATTGCTATTTTTCCCTAGTTTGGTATTTATCGTGGCTCCCCGGAAAAAGTCGTCCATCAAAAAGCCATCCCACAGTACCTGTTTTCCAAAGGCCATCGTAGTATCCGCCGCAGGCTGATAACTGATCCAAGCCTGCCTGGTTTCTACAGCGCCCCGTTGCGACTGGTCGTTGTGTCTTTGTGAATCCAGACCGGTATAGGTTCGGATTTGATACAAAGTATGCACTTTATCAGTTACCTGCTTTTCGACGGTAAACCGGTACTCCCAGTCATATTCATGCAACGGTGAACCCGAATTACCGTAAACATTTTCCGATTGAATCCAGTTGCTGAATTTCAGCCCATTTACACCGGCAGTATTCCGTTCTACATTTTCCAGCCGGACTCCCAGGCTCTCTAATTCGTCTTTGTATTCAACCGACAATCGATCAAGCATCGCTTTCTCTTCGGCATTGGCCTTGTCCGACCGGTACATTGCCCGGGCGATTAATTGCGCCATTTCATAGCGGGTAACCGGCTTGTTGCCCCGGAAAGTACCATCGCCATATCCGTCAATCAATCCGGCCTGCGCTAATTGTTTTACTGCCCCGTACGCCCAGTCATCAGGCGAAACATCGGCAAAAGGGTTCACCGCAGCCAAGGAAGTGCTCATACTAAACAGTAATATCAGAATCAAGCCGGCAGCCATTTTTTTCTTCATTCTCTATCTCCTCTTTTCAATGGATTCAGGGAAACTCACACTTTTACCTTTTTACCTTTACTTCTAATCCCCCCTCAAATTCCGTTACTCATCCCGCTGGTCATTTTTGATCCCTCCCTTATTTGCTCCTTGCCACCCGTGGATTGCAGCATTAACCCAGAACCTTTCAACAACAGCGCTTACAGTAATTTTGCACTTATGTATAGTGCAAAAAGTATGCCAAGCATTAGTAAAAACAAATATTTAATTTGCCGCTTTAACCAGGGTTGAACCGATTGCCATAATTGGCTAATTTCGTTCAGCACCCGGTTGAAAATAAAAAAACAGTGTGCGATTTTCTTACACACTGTTTCCCTAATCCATAATTTTCAGTGTATTTTTCTGCACACTAAGAAAGACCGCTGCTGCGGTCTTTCGGCATAAGGAGCTTTTTGGCGACTGCCCGGACAAGAAATCTTCAGGGCGCCGTAAATTTAAATTTCATCCACGGTTCCAAATAATCCAACAAAAAAATCTCTTTTTCGGTAATCCTGCCGGCAACATTGGTTTTTCCACTGTTCGGCATCGGCCTTAGGGCGATTTGTAATTCCCCTGCATACCGTTTATATAAGGAAGACTCGATTAATAGATCGCCCCGTTTTATATCCGGCGTATTAAATAAGGGAAAATCATACTCCTTGTACTTTACTCTAGATTGGGTTGACCGAACAACAAAATCCGAAACATCCCCCCGATTGTAGTGGAATTCTTCTAAAATAATTTTCCGCTCCAGCGCCGGCGTGCAGTCCATAATTTCGACGGTAAAATCCAGCATATATTTATCAACCCCACTGAGCCTGCGCAATTCTTCTTCCGAGGCGAAAGCATTGGCAATCATTACATCGTCAATCACACCGGTGGCAAAGAGGTGCTTGGCCTGCACTTCCACCGGCAGGCTGCGATGCATTTCCAGCGTACACAAACCTTCCGTCACCGGCCATGGCCCTCCGGTAGCCGCTTGCGAATTGATGAACGCCGCCGTCCGGATGCCCTGCTCTTTAAACTGCCGGCTGCATTTCATAAAATGCGCATAACTCAGTCCGGTATAAACATGGGGATAAAAATTATGACACCCCAGGATATTCTCCGGGTTGGCCTGATGGGACAGGATATTTTCCAGATATTTGGTACCGTTGCTGGCATTCAGTTCAATTTTTAAGCCATAGGGATTAAACGTCATAATCGATTCTTCCTGGCCGCTGAACCCTAAATCCAGCCGTATGCCGGCAAGGCCTAGCTCGTGGAAGAAAGCCAGGTCATGCACAGTAACCCCGAAACTTTGAAAAATTGCCGGCTCCACATCGGCAATGACCTCCATATTATATTGATTGGCCAAGGCGGTAATTCGTTTAAATTCCTCGATGACAACCTGAATATCCCTGCCGTCCATCGATATCAGGCAGGTAAATACTCTTTGGAAACCATACTTCGCAGCGAGTCCGATATATTCTAAAATCTCCTCCAATCCTGTCTGACCAGGATAAACGGATATTCCCAACCGTCTCATATAATCTTCATCCTCTCATTATGTATAAGGAGCTCTCGCGGGGTATTAACCCGCCAGAGCTCTTTATGGGACATTATAAACGGGCATACACCTCAACTAGCTCATTGGCAAGTGATTTAACGGTTATCGCCGTCATCAAATGGTCTTGTGCATGAATTAACAGCAGCGAAATTTCTGTTTTCTTGCCGTTTGCTTCGGCTTGAATCAGTTTGGTTTGCTCAGCATGGGCGTTACCCAGTTTATCTGCCGACTGACCGATCAGTTCTCTCGCTTTATCAAACTCGCCCCGTTTGGCGCATTGAATCGCTTCCATTGCACAGCTCCTGGCTTCTCCGCTTTGTATTATAATGCTGAGAATTGTTTCTTCCATGTAATTGTTATGCTCCTTTACTATTGATAGGAACCTGCACTGAAAGTTCCGCTTTATTTTCATATCTCTCGCTTAAAATAATGAAAGGTATATAAATAATTACGCCGATTACCAGATTCATCAGGGCCAATAATCCGCCCGCCAGGGAACCGGTAACTAAAAATCCGCCGATAACCGGGGGTGTTGTCCACGGCATCATGGCAATAGTCCGTGGTACAAGCCCCGACGCAATCGCCGTATAGGTTATGATTGTCAATACGACCGGACTTAGCACAAAGGGAATTAAATAAATCGGATTTAAAACGATCGGCAAACCAAACATCATCGGTTCATTAATATTAAAAACAGCAGGCGCGGCAGCCAGTTTGGCAATACTCCGGTTGTTTTTCCGTTTGCCGGCAATAAACAGGGCGATGATTAAACTAATTGTAGTGCCCGCTCCGCCCATCCAGACAAAAGCATCAAAAAACGGCATGGTTACGATATGCGGGATGGGTTGTCCGGCTTGAAAAGCGGCAATATTGTCGTTAATGGCCGGCAAATAGACCGCATTTAAAATCGGCCCTAAAATATTGGTCCCGTGCAAACCGAAAAACCATAAAATATGAACCAGAAAAGCGACCAGTATGGCTGAGCCCATATGGTCCGCCAAACCGGAAATCGGGGCTTGAATCGCCTTAAAGATGGCCTGGTGAATATCCGGCACGCCAAAGGCGGTTGTCAGACACCGGACAATTCCGAACAAGGTCAATACAACGACCGAAGGAATCAATGCGGCGAAGGATTTCCCGACAGCAGGCGGCACCCCTGCCGGCATCTTGATGATCAGTTTTGGATTCCCCATCAGTCTGACAAATAATTCGGTGGCAATCAAAGCGGCGAACAAGGCCACAAATAATCCTTGGGCACCCAGAAACCCGAACGGAATGGCCCAGTCTTTCGCTGAACCGTTATACAGCATGATTAGCGAACCGAAAGAAACCAGCGCTGCGGCCAGGCCGTCTTTATCATAGGATTTAGCCAGGCTGTAGCTTGTGCTTACCACAACAAGCAATGACATCACGGCAAAGGTTCCTGTCCACAAATTTCCGCCAAAGCTCTTCCATGATTTGCCGAAAATGTCCGTCATTAAATTTTGATAGGCCGGAACGGGCAAACTGTTTATCAATACGGCTAAAGCTCCGACTAGGATCAACGGCATAATCGCTACAAATCCGTCACGAATAGCAACCAAATGACGTTGTGAACCCATTCTCCCGGCAAAAGGCACAAAATATTTTTCCAGAAAATTAATGATTTTTCCCATAATCCTCTTCCCACCTTTGCGATTTTAAAATGCAGGTAATTCTTTCAGAGTTTCAAACTTCCTTTTTACCTAAATTCAGCGCATGACGCAGCACGTTTTCGCCATTCATCGTACCGTAGTCGATACGGTCAATGACCCCTACGGCAATCCCCTTCGGCTCCAGCATGTTCTTCATTTTTTCCAACAAAAATTTCACCTGCGGTCCTAACAACAAAACGTCAACCTGATTAACATGCTTGTAGAAATCCGCTTCCGCCGCTGCGTTTATCTCGGCGTCAACCCCCATTACAGCAGCGGCCTGGTTCATTTTATCAACCAGCAAACTGGTTGACATACCCGACGAACAAACCAGCATAATTCGTTTCATGGTTTTATTCCCCCCTTCTTTGTAATTACACTGCATTGAAAAATAACGCAAGTTATATGCCAATTACCGCTTCAGGCACAAATATCCGGATGCACCAACTCAGTTGCGCTTTCCTCCCATAAAAAAATAGTGTGCAGTTTACTACACACTATGACTTCTGTCCTCACACAGTCTCCCATGACTTACACACTGTCACTGTTCTCAACTACCATTCGCACTATATAAGCTATTTCATCCTGCGTAATATGAATTTGATAGTTTTTCTCCAAAATTTTCAGCGTTTCCTGAATGATGGAGAATTCCTTGCCATATTGACTGCAATAAGCCGGCAAATCGGCAAAAACACTTTGACTTTGGCTGTCACTGTTTCTTAGCTTGTCAACCATAAAACTAATGTGAAGAATCATTCCCATTTTCACATCTTGCGAAATAAGCAAATTTAATTCTTGCTCAATACGGCGAATGATTTTCCGTATATCTTCAATTAAAGTCTCTACAGGCGCCGACTTAATATGCGTTCTAAGGGATTTTTTTATTTTTAAATATTCCTGTTCTTCGCTGAGTAAGGTCTCTAATTTCGCAATGCCTTCTCCCGCTAAAATCTCAGACGCCGAAATAAAAGGTACATTTTCGATGAAAATATTTACGGTACTGACGACAGCCACTATTTGATATTCCTTATTCAGCAGCTGCACCTTGGCGAAAAAGTCATTATGGTCAAGCAGCGTTAACGGGGCAACATGAATTCCCCATTTTGAATTCAACTGTTTTTGAATAACTTCTTTCAACCGTTCCGCCGCCCCATCGCCGGTGAAACAAGCCGTAATAATTAGAAATTTATTATAATTCTGTTTTTTAGTATTTGTCTGAATCCGATAGCGGCTAAGTTCCTGGCAGGAAAAATAAATCGAATCAAGACTGCAGCCGGCGATAGTCTTGCGGCAAGCCTCAATAACAACGGGAGTACTGGCCATATCGATAATCCGGGTCCGGATTCCCGTTTCTTCCCGGAGCATTTCCCCAAAGTTATTTAATGACCCCATATCAATCAGCAGGATCACTCCCTTGCCGGCATCCATTTGTAAAACTTTTTGTTTGGCTTGTTCATACATTTTTTCCGGCTTCATATTTAACGGCATATCCAGGGCTTGGGCATATTCCCCGCCAATCAGGCTGTTGGCCACATGGCACATGCTGCTGGCCGTGGCTTGTCCATGCATAATAACCAAAACGCCTACCTTACCATCTTCCCGGGACTTTATTTGATAACAATCGGATGCTAAAAACATGGTCAAATAGCCGATTTCATCCAGCGGCGTTTCGATTTCCAGCCTGGCGTCAATCAACCTGGCTATTTCTATGGCTGTCAAAAATTCATCGGCATATTGGGTCCGAATCAAGTTTAATTTGGGATGATAAATCTTGGCACCGTGCCGGATCCGCTCAACGCTTTTATGTAAATGCAGTGCCAGACCGTAATAAACTTTTTCGTCAAACTCTTTATTCAGCCGGGTTTGCGCAAATGTCAAAATTTCTTCCACCATATTTACAATTTGTCTATTTACGACTTTAGCAATTTCTTCTTTCCGGAACTTTGCCGGCAAATCACTAAGGTACTTTTTAAAGTAATTTTCAATCTCAATGTTTAAAATGTCATTAATTTGTTGTTCATACAAGCCTTCCTCTTTCAGCTTGTTCAATTTTTTCTCGATGATATCATAAAAGTATTCACTGCCGTAATCTTCTTCCGACACATACTCGCTTAACCCGCCGTCCTCCTGCTGATAAAAAAACAAAATGTCGCCTTTATCCTGCAGTAAATCATTAATCTCTTCCCGTTTTTCCTGCAGCTTCAGCAAGCCGCGTTTAACCCGCTGATGCAAATCGGCTTGCTCTATCAAAATATAGTCCCTTTTTTGCGCCTTAAAGTTCAAAAAAGACTTGGCACAGGCCAGTTGAATGTCGCTCTTTAACTGTCCCGTATTATGCGGACAGTCATAAAGCAATAAAGAAGTTAAAGCACTTTTCGTAATATACACTTCTGTACCGATCCGTTTTGCTTCTGTTCTTATAAATTCTTCCACCAGCAGATACCGCTCTTTTAAACTCCGTTCCCGCAGCGGCGGCAACGTTATAGTCATGGGAATTCTGCGGGTAAAGGTCTTTAGCAAATAAGATTGAGGCTCTTCCGTAGTGGCGGCAATAATTTGAACAGCCGCCGGAACTAATTTTTGCGTTTCTCCTAAAGGCCGGAAATATCCTTTATCAATAAAAGTAAATAACATTTCTTGTCCTTGCGGCGGCAACCGGTGGATTTCATCCAAAAAAAGTATACCGCCGTCGGCTTTTTTCATTAATCCTTCTTTATCACTGTCCGCTCCGCTATAAGCCCCCTTTTTCACACCAAAAATCTGGGCTAAAAGCAATTGAGGATTATCGGCATAATCGGCGCAGTTAAAACGGACAAACGGTGCATCTTCCCCGATCACCTGCGACTCAACGGCAAATTGGTACATAAATTCGGCAAACATCGATTTCCCTACGCCGGTTTCGCCTAAAATCAAGGTGTGCAACCCGCGCGGCGGATAAAGAATGGCTGCTTTGGCCTGCTGAATGGAAATCTGCAAACTCAGCTCTGCCCCCACCATCAGTTCCAGACAGGAATGAGACTGGTTCCGGCGGTTATCAGGCTTAGCCTCCCGGACAAGACAATACAGTACGGGCCGTCCGTCAATCTTCCTAATTCTTCTTTCATTGCAAAGTTGATTTAAATAACGGCTGACATTCGCCCGGTCCATCTTTAAGTAATCACTCAGTTTGAATGCGGAAATACCTTTGTCCGGGAATTCCAGTTCCGTTAATGCCTGGTAGATTACATCAATTCTTCTCATCCAGCATCCCCTTCCAGCCCATTTGCTCCCGCTCAATTGTTCCTTCCATCAAGAATGGGTACAACCAATACAAAGGAGAAGGGATTGTTCCCTTCTCCTTTACTAAAGCCTCCATCCCTACAGCCCCCACGAGTAACAGACATCGTAAATGGTCATTTCAGACGGTTCGTAGGCCTCCATTAAACAATACATTCATACAATGAGATTTCTCAAACAAAAAAACACAACCCTTTTGACTGGCGGACATCTTGCAATACGTTGGAAACATTCTTCCCTTGGTTGCAAAATCCAAAACCTAAAGTCGCTGTAAGGATGGTGCCTGATTTAATAATAGCATAGCCAAAGAAAATATACAATAGAATTTTTTAAAAAATTCTGTTTGTTAATCATAGGCAAGAGCCCATAATGATCTACGCTACAGCCAATACCGATCATTACATACCTATACGCAATCTTTCGACTACCCACAAGCATTACACAACCGGCACTGACCTTTGCTCGACTACCAGAAATACCTGCCGAACCTACTGCAGTCTCCCGATTGCAATAGACCCATTTAAACGTTTCCGGGGAAACTCTCCGGAACTCCTGGCAGTCTTAGCTCGACAGCCATACATCCCTTTTGACCACACGATAACAGTTGGGCTACCGTACAGCCTTACAAGACATATGACCATCTGCCCGCCGACTAACGCCGAGCCTTGCGATCCGACGCTACTCTTTGGCCGACCAATACCGAACCCTTTAAGATCCGGCACCAGTCTTGGCTCAACCATTACGAACCCTTACGCTCATAGTATGGCTCCATATCGCGTCGCCATACCTGGGAAATCGAGGAAAGGAGCCGTGTTAAAAAGCGAAATTTCCGTCCCGGAATACGGGAATTTCCTTTTCGTCCGCAGTAATGCCGGTAATGGCAAGGTCCGCCGTTCCCACCATAAAATCCACGTGGACCAGGGAATCATTAACCCCTGCCGTCGCCAGTCCTTCCGGCGTCATGCTGGGTCCGTTCTTAATGCACACGGGATACGCTTTGCCCAACGCCAAATGGCAGGACGCGTTTTCGTCGAAAAGAGTATTAAAAAACAAAATACTTGAGTTCGAAATGGGCGAATCATACGGTACCAGCGCCACCTCGCCGAGATAGCAGGAACCCGCGTCGGTTCCTATCAGCTTTTTAAGTATGTCATAGCCTTTTTCCGCCGTAAAATCCGTCACTTTGCCGTCCCTAAAAGTGAAGGCAAAATTCTCTATTAGATTTCCATTATAATTCAGCGGTTTGGAACTCACTACCGTACCGTTGACACCCGTTTTCTTCGGCAAGGTAAAAACCTCTTCCGTCGGCATATTAGCGATAAATTCCACCCCCGCCGGCGTAAATTCGGACCCTCCCAGCCATATGTGGTTCTCCGGCAATTCGATCTGTAAATCCGTTCCCAGGGCATTCCGGTAGCGCAGGAATTGAAAATTATGGGAGTTGAGAAAATCCATGCGCGCCTTTAAGGTTTGCTTGTGACCTTCCCAGGCCGCTACCGGATCTTCGGTGTCAACCCGCACGGTTTTAAAAATCGCCTGCCATAACGCGTCTACCGCTTTCTCGGCCGAAAGCTGGGGAAATACTTTTTGGGCCCACGGTTTGGTCGGTATGGAGACAACACACCATACGTTCTTGTTGCTCATCAGCCGTTCCCGGTATTCTTTCAGCGCCGTATTACCCGCTTTCTGCTGCTTGGCCACCCTCTCGGGGTTTACATCCTTTAACAGTTCCGGGTCACTGGCGGCAATCGAAACAAAAGCGGCTCCCTCTTTTACATAGGATAAATAAAACTGCTGCTGCCATTCCGGATACTCATCAAATACTTCTTCCGGCGCATGTAAAAACCGGATTTTGGAAAATAGCTCGTCTTTCCAATTTATTACAACATCTCTGGCTCCCGCCCGGTACGCCGCTTCGGCGATCATGCGGCTAAAGGGAGCGCACTCAAGCGGTGAATTAATGACCAGGGTCTGATTTTGCTGCAGATTGATCCCTGTATGTACAACCAAACGCGCATATTTCTCCAGTTGTTCTTCGTACAAGACAAACACCCCTTTCGGCAACCTTTCCATTATTTTCTTTCTTCAGGCTTAGCCAGGCCGAGATTAACATGGCAATAACCGCCCGCTGTTTTCTGCAGATAATCCTGATGATACTCTTCCGCGGGAAAGAAATTGCGCAGCGGCCCCACTTCCACAACAATCGGCCTGGTATAACCGGCCTGCCGTTCCCGCAAGAATCCCTCGATGGCTGCTTTTTCCGCTTCGTCCGCATAATAAATGCCGGTACGGTATTGAGTTCCCCGGTCCGGTCCCTGGCGGTTCAGGGTCGTGGGGTCAATAATCCGGAAATAGTGTTCCAGAATGTTGCGCAGGGAGAGGATCCCTTCATCATAGGTAACTTCACATATTTCCGCATGTCCCGTATCGCCGGTGCACACCTCTTTATAAACCGGCGCCTCCGTCACACCCTGTCCATAGCCTACCGTCGTATTAACCACGCCTTTTAGTTGCTGAAAATAGGCTTCTACCCCCCAAAAGCAGCCCCCTGCCAGCCATATTTTTCGCATTTTCTCCGCTCCTTTCATCTGAATCGTTCGGCCCGCCAAACTCTCACAGCAGTCTCCGGCCTGTTTTTTCCCGTAAAATACCGGTTACCGGCGTCAGATACAGTAAATAGGCAAGAATACTGCCGCCGGCCGTACTGACAAAAAACGGCACGATAAAGAAGAAGGCTCCCACCGGCGACCCTACGATATATTTCGCTACCGGATATGCCAGAAGCGCGCCCAGAATCCCTGTGCCGATCACTTCACCGACGACGGCGCCCGCTATATGGCGGGTCTGTTTGTACAAAATGCCGGCCAGCGCCGCTCCGACCATGCTGCCGGGAAACGCCAGCAAAGAGCCCGTGCCCAGTATATTGCGCAGGAGTGAAATGGCGAAAGCGGCACTGACGGCATAGCGGGTACCGAACAAAGCGGCAAGAAGGACATTAATCGCCGCCTGAACCGGAAAGCATTTGGCTATACCGATGGGAATATAAATCAAATGGGCGGACAATACGCCAATCGCAATAAACAGAGCGGTAAACGTCAATTTTTTAATATGCATAGTATCCCTCCTTCCTGCACAAAAAATAATCTAAAATTATTCCTCCGCATTAAAAAACACCTTATAAAAATGCATTCCTTTTTGCGCGTCATAACCCCGTTCAATATAACCGGCATTGTCGCTTTCGGCCGGTGTTTTGACCCGGATCTCAATGGACGTATCCAGTTTAATCAAATTTTTCAGCTTTCGCCTGACTGTTTTTACGGCTTCGCTGGAAATGCTGAACGACTCCGCCGGCGGCACCCCCTGATTCTGGTCGAACATTTCCTTATGTTCCCGGAACTGCGCCGCCAACTCCGGTTCTTTGACTACGGACTGAATAAAACCTTCCATGGTAAATTCCCTGTTTTGGTCAAAATAGGCAACCGCATCATTCATAAAAACCACTTGGTCCTTTTTATCCGCCTGATGCAGCGGACCATAAATATTGGTTGCAAAATCGTGGCAGCAGTCCAGATAATGCTGGGTATGAAAGTATTCATCCTGCACATTCGCCAGGTGCAAAAATTCCTCTTGCCAATACACCGCCGCTTCATTTCCTTTGTTTACATTATCGACAAGGGCGATGCGGTAACCGTCCACCGATTCCAAATTAAAAATAAGACAGCCTTTATCCAGTTTTTTTATATTAATTCCCTGTTCCGCGTACAGGGCAAACGTATTGCCGTGATTGGCAACCTTCAAATAATTATCCTTATTTTCCGTCTTGAAAATGCCGACGGCATCAACGACCTGCCCCTCCACCACGCAGCCGCTTAGATAGGCCAGGTAACATTCGCCGCCCTTAACCTGGGGATGGGATGATTTTTCATATAAGTGCTTTAAAATATTAACCGACTGTTCATAAAAGACCTGTTTGTTAATAAAGATGGCACTGGCGTACATATATACTTCATGCAGGTGAAGATCCGTTTCATGGGAAAATTTATAAACCGTTTTATCCTTAAAGGAAGATAAGAAATACTTCAGCAGCAGTTCTTCCACATTGGCATCTGCTAGTCTGCACAAACCGGGAGAAACAATAAATCCTTCTTCTCGCATTTTGTTGCCCACTTTATGAATTACTAACTGTTCCAAATCAGCCTGGGAAAGATCAAACATGGGTGCTAACATCCTTTCTACCACATTACAGCCGGCAATTCCTGCCATATATTTTGTAAAATAAACAGCCGCCCTGCCTGGCGAAATTCGCCGGCAGGGCGAGTCGACTTTTTTCTAGAGTGCGTTTTCTATTTCGGCCTGTAATTTACCTGCCAGCCGTATGCCTTCCGCCAACAAACCCTTTCCTTGCTGCCGGTATTGTCCGGCAAAGCCTTCGTCCTTAATCCCGCCAAGATTAATCAATACATTCAGCCAGCCACCATGCATGGCGGCGAGCAGGCAATGAGCGGCAACTCCTAAATCGCTTAATGCGTGCGGGTTGGTATTATTGAGCGCCCTGGCGGTCAGCTTTAACGCCTCCAGCGATTTTTCCATCAGGGTGAACGGGACCTCCGTTGCAAACTTAAGGGCCTGCTGCATTGCCTCCTGACGGATTTTTTTCTCTTCTTCCGTCGTCTTGGGCAGGCTGAGCGCTGCCGTTACTTTCGTAAACGCCGCCGTATCCCGGTCAATCAGAACCAGGAATTCCTGTTTTAGTTCCTGTCCGGCCGCCAGGATTTCCTGAACCAGCGTTTCCTTTTCTTTAAATTTCTCCTTACCGGTTGTAAGATTGGCTACCATCTCGGTAAGCGCGGCGCCAACCGCTGCCGCCAGCGCGGCTGCCGACCCGCCGCCGGGAGCAGGACTCGCGGAAGCCAACGTCTCAATAAATTCCTGAACCGGATATTCAATCAGTTTCATTGCCAGACTCCTCCTATCGGGCGGCCGAACTAAGGGTTCATAAAACCGGTTCGCCGCCTTTAATAACCGTTTTGACTAAATTCACACCCCAATGGTAAAAAAGAAACTCCAGATCCGGCGCCTGCCAGATTACCAGGTCGCCAGCCTTGCCTTCTTCAACCGTCCCCCGGTCATGGGCACAACAGAGAGCGGCCGCGCCATTCAGTGTAACCGCCGTCAGAACCTCCGCCGGTGTCAGACGGTATTTCAAACAGGCCAGATTCATCGGCAGTTGCAGCGATTCATTAGGACAGGACCCGGGATTGAAATCCGTCGCAATGGCCACGGGGATTCCCATTTCGACCATAGCCCGGGCCCGGGCGAAGTCTTCCCCCAGATAAAAGGAAGTTCCCGGCAGCAGTACCGCAACGGTTCCGCTTGCCGCCATTTTCGCCAGGCCTTTGTCGTCGGCGTAAATCAGGTGTTCCGCGGAAACGGCCCGGACTTCGCCGGCCAAAGCGGCGCCGCCCAAGGGGGTGATTTCATCGGCATGAATTTTGGGCAACAGGCCATACCGACGCCCGCAGGCGAGAATTTCGCCCGATTCGGCCAGATTAAACACATGATCTTCACAAAAAACATCACAAAATACCGCCAGTTGCTGTTCAGCCACAGCCGGAATCATTTCGTCACAGACCAGCCGGACATATTCCTGCTGCCGGTTTTGGTATTCAACCGGTATGGCATGAGCCCCCATAAAGGTGGCCACCAGATCCACGGGCTGCAACCCGTTCAGTTCCCGGACCGCCGCCAGCGATTTCAGTTCGTCCTCCACAGTCAGTCCGTAACCGCTTTTGACCTCGCAGGTAGTCGTCCCGTGCCGCAGCATCCGACCAAGCGACTCTTGGCCGGCGGCCACCAAATCAGCCGGTGTCGCCCGGCGCGTGGCATTGACCGTGTGGAGAATGCCACCGCCTTGCTTTAAAATCTCAAGATAAGAAACCCCTTGCAATTTCAGGGCCAGTTCCTTTTGCCGCCAGCCAGCGAAAAGCAAATGGGTGTGAGCATCCACCAGTCCCGGAGTCACCAAGGCGCCGCCGGCGTCAATTATCGTCGCATCTTCACAGATCATCGGGTCCGGTGCGGTATGCTCCCCGCCCACGGTGGCGATCCGTCCGTCAATGATTACAATATAGGTACCGGCAATCTGTTGGATTTCACCCTGTTCCCGTCCTTTCCGGGCCTCTTTTCCCCGGGCGGTGGCCAACAGACCGATATTTTTCACAACTGTTTTCACACGAACCTCTCCTTAGCCGTTGTTGCTGCGTAACAAATGATTCTCCAGCACTTGCTTATCACCGTCAAATCCTTCCAATTGCAGATAATATTTTGCTGAATCCACCAAAGCTTTAGCCGGAGTGAGTCCGATAATTTCCGTACCAACTACGCCAACGCCGTACCGTTTTGCTTCGGCTTTCACCAGTTCCAGCACCCGATAGAGCGGTGTCTGCTCATAGTTGGTCATATTAATGGATACCTGGGCCAAATTCCTGTCTTCCAGCATTACGCCGAGAGCCTTGACAAACTTGAGGCCGCCGCTGCTTTCCCGGATAATTTTGGCAATTGCCTTGGCAATATTGAGGTCGCTTGTATTCAAGTTAATGTTGTAAGCGATGAGCGGCATCCGGGCGCCCACGGCAACAGCACCGGCCGTGGGGTGCAGCTTGTCGCCGAAATCGGGCCGCCACTCCGTTTTTTGCATTTTTTCTGCCATTCCCTCAAATTCGCCGCGGCGAACCTCGGCTAAATTTTTCCTCGATGCCGCGGTAGCCGATTCTTCATAGAGGAAAACGGGCATGCCCAATTCCCGGGCGATAGCCGCCCCTGCTTCCCGGGAAAGAATCACGCATTCGTCCATGGTCACATTCTGAATCGGCACAAAGGGGATGACATCCACCGCTCCCATCCGGGGATGTTCGCCGCGGTGCTGGGTCATATCAATCAAATTCACCGCCTGCTGTGCCGCCTGCAATACCGCCTTTTTAACCTGTTCCGGCGTTCCCACCAAGGTAAAGACACTGCGGTTGTGGCTCGCATCGGCGGAATAATCGAGCAGAATCACGCCGGGGACCTCTTTTATAGCGCCGGCAATGGCTTCAATTACCGTTGTTCTTCGCCCTTCACTAAAATTAGGAATGCATTCCACTAATTTAGCCATTTTATTTTCCTCCTGCATTTTCCTTGTTTTGTTTGGTAAAGGCCTGCTCTACCGTCTGCCGGATCAATTCCTCGGACGGCAAATAGGGCAGCGTAATATGCCCCTGACCGGCGTAATTGCGGTTGAATTCCACACAGGTCTCCATGGCATGACTATTGCGGGCCCAGGACCGGCGGGCCACGCCGCCCATAACGTCCCACAGCATCGCCGACTCAATAATGGCATCCACCCGTTTGCTGCCGTCCAGAACCAGGCCGAAACCGCCGTTCACGGCCTTACCGATACCGACACCGCCACCGTTGTGCAGCGCAACCAGGCTCATACCCCTGGCGGCATTGCCGGCGAAACACTGGGTTGCCATGTCGGCCATCACATTACTGCCGTCTTTGATATTGGCCGTCTCCCGGAACGGTGAATCGGTGCCGCTGACGTCATGATGATCCCGCCCCAGCATAACCGGGCCGATCTCGCCTCGCCGGACCAGTTCATTAAAGGCCAGGGCAATCCGTTTCCTGCCTTCGGCGTCCTGGTACAAAATTCTGGCTTTCGTACCGACAACCAGCCGGTTCTTCTGCGCATCCCGGATCCAAATATAATTATCCCGGTCCTGACCGCGGCGGTTAGGATCAATGCAAGCCATTGCCGCCTGATCGGTCCTGGCCAGGTCTTCCACCTTGCCGCTCAGGCAAACCCAGCGGAACGGGCCGTACCCGTAGTCAAACAGCTCCGGTCCCATAATATCTTCTACATAGGACGGCAAAATAAAGCCGTCTTTTTCATCGATGCCGTTTTTCGAAATTTCTTTAACGCCGGCGTCATATATCGCTTTCATGAAGGAATTGCCGTAATCAAAGAAGTAAGTGCCCCGTTTCACCAGGACCTGAATGAGTTCAAAGTGCCGCCGCAGGCTTTTATCCACGGCCGTTTTAAAGGTTTCCCGGTCGGTGGCCAGCATCCGGGTCCGTTCTTCAAACGATATGCCCTGCGGACAGTACCCGCCATCATAAACCACGTGGCAGGAGGTCTGGTCGGACAAAAGGTCGATATGAATAGCGTGGTCTGCGGCATACGCCAATAAATCAACAATATTGCCATGATAGGCAATGGAAAGGACCTCCTTGCCGGCAATGGCTTCCCGGGCCCAGGCAAAGACTTCCGGCAAATCGGCGGAATACTTTTTCACCCAGCCTTGTTCAAACCGGGTCTTGATGCGGGAAAAATCCACTTCCGCTATAATTCCCACTCCGTTGGCAATTTCGACAGCCTTGGGCTGCGCGCCACTCATGCCGCCCATGCCGGAACTGACAAACAGCTTGCCGCGTAAGTCGCCGTCGCCGGGAATTCCCAGTTTCTGCCGACCTGCCGTCAATAAGGTATTAAACGTGCCGTGGACAATTCCCTGAGGGCCAATATACATCCAGCCGCCGGCAGTCATCTGTCCGTAATTGGCAACACCCATTTCCTCGGCAATCTCCCAGTCGTTCTGATTGTCAAACAAACCAACCATTAAAGCATTTGTAATGATAACCCGCGGCGCATCCGGTTTGGAGGGAAAGAGTCCCAGCGGATGACCCGAGGCGACCACCAGCGTTTGACGGTCGGTCATAACCTGCAGGTATCTTTTTATCAGCCTGTACTGGAGCCAGTTCTGACAGACTTGTCCGGTCTCGCCATAGGTAACCAGTTCATAGGGATACAGGGCGATCTCAAAATCAAGGTTATTGTCGATCATTACCTGAAACGCTTTTCCCTCGAGACAATTCCCTTCGTATTCATCAATGGGCCGGCCGTAAATCCGGCCCTGCGGCCGGTACCGGTAAGCATAAATACGCCCGTACTGCATCAGTTCCGCCATAAATTCCGGTGCCAGAAGGGAATGCAGTTCTTCCGGCACATAGCGCAGCGCGTTTTTCAATGCGGTCTGCGTCTGAGCCGGCGTCAGTTTAAAACCGCGGCTCGGCGCCCGCCGGATACCGGGCAAAAATTCCGGTTCCGGCGGTAATTCACCGTCCAGTCTGACCGTCATGGCTTTTTGAATCGTGTCGTTTGTAAGCATAAACCAAGCGCCTCCCTGTTGCAAACTAGTAGGCAGTCCGCATACTGATAACCGCCCTAAAAAAATCATTGACATTATTTTACCATGGAAATGTCATACAAACGTCAAAACAAGGTTATTTTTTTAAGATAACGGAAAATTTTTTTCAGGCTGCCGGCAAATCCGGCATCGCCACGCTATTGGCATCTATTCCATAGCCTCTTTCATAATGACCCGGCATTGAATGCTGCCGCTTACAAACAGACGGTCCCCCAAACGCACCACCGTATTGCCATGCGGTGTAATAATCAGGTCGTCCCGGAGAATCCGCAAGACCAAGCTGTCCCCCATGCAGGGAATATCCCGCAACAGCGCGCCGTCATATTCAGCGTTTTGAATCACCACTTCAGTAACCGTATCCTCCGGACCGGCTATTTTTTTCATTAAGCCGGGATATACGATCATAGACTGCAACAGCGTCCAGGCGGCGTAGGAACCGGAAAATACCCGCAATCCCGGCTGTTCCAGGTCCGCTAAATTTTCATTCAACTGTTCCTCCACCTGCACAATCACATTCTCAGCGCCCAGCCGTTTCGCCTGTTCAGCCAGTTCCCGGTTCTGCCGGTCATTATCCGTCGCAATAATGACGACATCGGCGCCGGCAATCCGCCGCCAGTCCTGCTCCGCCAAAGCCCAGGACGGAACCGTCACAACCGCCTTTCGCACCGTGTTGACTTCGGTATCCTGATCCGGATTTTCCCGCCGGGTATCCATTAGAATCACTTCATATTCCGGCATCAGCCGGCTGGCCACCGGCAGGGTAATATGATTGGCGCCAAGAAAGGCAACCACCTTTTTCCGCGGCGCCGGAAAGGGATAAATATGGTTAAAAATAACCGGCGCAATAATAACGCTGATTACAGCCGCCAGAATAAAGGCGTTTCTGCCGCTTTCGTCAATGATATTCATCTTTAGCGCGACGGCGGTACCGGCGACGATCAAACTGAGGGTAGAACTTAACAGAGCACCGGCTCCCAGGGTCTTCTTCCAGGAATACCATTGCCGCATGATTAGCGCCGGAATCAATTTAGTGATAAAAAAGCCGGCCAGCAGGGTAAGCGTGAGTAATAGACTGGAGGGGTCTTTTAGGAGTGATTGTAAATTCAGCCGCACGCCCACCATCACGAAAAAGATGGGGATCAGAAAGCCGTAACCGATTGAATCCAACTGCCGGATAAATTCCTTTTGCGGTGACACCAGGGAAACCACCGTTCCGGCCAGAAAGGCGCCCAGAATATATTCCACGCCAAAAGATTGGGCCAGTACAACCAGCAGCAGTAAAATAACAAACACCGCCCGGGTCCCGATATGCACGGTCCCCCAGTGCAGTTTCCGGTATCCTTCCCCTTCCAGCACCCGGCGCAGAACATAATATAAAACCACCGCCGCCACAAACAATATAAGGATAGTCAACTGACCGAAAACACCGCCGCTTCTCAGCCAGGACACATAAACGGAAAGCAGCACAACCGTAAAAAAATCGGCCAGGGTCGCCGTCATTAAAAGAGCCTGACCAACGCCGGTCTCACTCAGCTTTCGCTCTTTCAACACGGGCATAACCACGCCCAGGGATATCGTAGCCAGCATCAGGGTCAGCCAAAAGCGGTCTTTTACCATTCCCCAGGAAACTATATAGGCAGCAAGCACAAAGGATACTATAAATATGCCGGCTAGTATGGCCACAGCAAGCCAAAAAGGATTTACCGTCCTATTGACCGGCCCCGGCTTTTTACGCCCCGTAAATACGGAAAAGTCAATTTCCAGACCGCTTAGAAACATTAAAAAGATAAGCCCTAACGTAGACAAATGTTCCAGCCAGCTATCGGGATGAATAAGATTAAACCCGCTGCCGCCAATGACCATACCGGCCAGAATTTCCGCTACCACGACGGGAATTACGTGCAGCCGCATTCTCGTTATCAAAATAGGAACAACAAAAGAAATGCCGACAACCAGCAATAAATTCGTTTCCATACCTCTCACTCACTTTCGCTCTCATTCTGCTCCCGGTTAATCATTCCGTTAATAAGTTGCCAGGGAAATATCGTTTCCATTCATTTTCACAGTACGCTGTAGATCCCAATAATCTTCCCGTCAGATTTTTTTAAAGCTCATTGAATAACAAAAGCATGGACCCTCCATGCTTTCCAAAGTTCCTTATAGCCGCAATTCATAAGCATATTAATAATCGTTCTCCACAAATATAGAAATTCCCTCCTTTTGAGTAAGAACCTAAGTGTCTGTCCGGACTGTCAGCTCTGCTTAGTCTTCCAGAAAAATCCAAAGGATTTTTTAAGAGAAAAAAGTAATGTTATAATAAAATAAAGCCCAGTTCCTATATAGAAAGGACACATTCGGTTGATTACAAAAAAAATTTTCTCTTTGTTTAACTTTCATTTCAGTTTGTTTTTAGTATCCCTTTTAACCTTTTTTTCGCTAGCCAAACCATCCATGGTGCCGGCAGCGTCACTCAACTTATTTTCTTATGGGGTATTTTTTCTTGGCCTGCTGCTCAGCGCCTGTTTTCATCGCAGCCGGGCTTTTTTTATCATTCTTATCCTTGGTTTAAGCCAACTGGCATTGACAGTCCATCCGGCACCGGACGGCGCTTTCCGGTTTTACCGGCTGGTGATATATCCCTTGATTTGTTTTTTTCTTCCCCTGAATATAATCTTTTTCTCCCGGGTCAAAGAGCGGGGATTGCTCAGTTTTTGGGGCTTCGCCCGTTTGGGTTTGATCCTGTTGCAGGGGTTTTACATTGCTCTGGCTATTTTTTCCCATGACGCCGAATTGACCACGCCGGTCCGCTACGCCATTCTGCCGCCGCCGTTGCCATTCTTCACCCCGCTGCCACAAACGGCATTGTTTCTCTTCCTGGCAGTTTTCCTGTTCTTGCTGCGCCAGGGAACATCGCGGTCTTATATCGACCGCGCCTTGCTTGCCGTGTTACTGGCCGCCGGCGCCGCTTTTCACTATATTGCCGTTCCCAATGCCGTTCCCTTTTTTCTCTCTACTGCCATAATCCTGTTGATTATAGCGGTTATGCAGGACTCTTACGCCATGGCCTATATCGATGAATTGACCGGCCTGCCGGGCCGCCGCGCCCTCAACCAAGAGCTGCTGACACTCCGGGGGCAATACGCTATCGCCATGCTGGATATTGACCATTTTAAAAAATTCAACGATACCTACGGGCATGATACCGGGGACGATGTCTTACGATTAGTGGCGACGGTCATGAAAGAAATTGAAGGCGGCGGCAAACCCTTCCGCTACGGCGGGGAGGAATTCTCCATTATCTTTCCCGGCCAAACGGCCAAGGAGGCTCTGCCCCATCTCGAAGCATTACGGCAAAAAATTGCCAAAACCCCGTACGTGTCCCACAGTAAAGGACAAAAGAAAAAACGCTTGCCAAAACGGCTGTTTGTAACAGTGAGCATGGGTCTGGCCGAAAATAGCGACAGCCGCAAAACCGGCGACATGGTTATAAAAAATGCCGACAAGGCCCTGTACCGGGCCAAGGAAAATGGGCGGAACTGCATAAAACAGTAATTCAATCCCACTCCCGTTTCAATGTCTCTATATCTTTCACTTTTACAGAGGACCGGAAAAACTCAATCACTCCTTCATCCCGCATCCGTCCCATTTCACGGGAAAGAGCCGTGCGGGAAACATTCAGAAAATCAGCCAGTTCATGCCGGCTGAGCGGTAAAACAAACACTTTTTTTCCGGTTAATTTATGCTGTTCCAGCAGGTAGGCGCTAATTTTGCCGCGCATGCTTTTAATTGCCAGGTACTCTACCTTGCGATTCAGCAGCAAGGCTCTTTCGGAAATAATGGACAACAGATTTCGAATCAACCGGGTATGGCATTCACAGGCATTGCCGCAGCCTTCCGTAATTTTGGCCGGCGGCAGAAACAGGACGCTGCATTCCGTTTGCGCAAAAACGGAAGCAGGCCAGAATGGTTTGCCGCTGAACGCGACCATTTCGCCAAACATGCCGCCGGCCTGCAGCGATGTCATGACAATCCGGCGGCCGGCGGCATTCTCTTTCGTCACCAAAGCTTCTCCCGCCAGGATAATTCCCAGTCCCGTAAAAGCCTCTCCCTCCATGGTAATATAAGTATTCTTTAAAAACGTTTGCATTTTCGGCTGTAAACAGGCCAGCATCGCTTCGATCTCCGGAACCGGAATTCCGCCAAACAGCGGTGAGTTCTGCAAAACCTCCCCCAAGTTACCATTCAATATTGGTTCCCCTCCCTTTGGTAGCCATGGC
Source organism: Allolucifera butyrica (assembly GCF_900476375.1). Classification (GTDB taxonomy): domain Bacteria; phylum Bacillota; class Negativicutes; order Sporomusales; family UPPP01; genus Lucifera; species Lucifera butyrica. The sequence continues at coordinate 110,753 of NZ_UPPP01000053.1, forward strand.
TACCGCTTTTTTATTTTTATTGTAATACAATAAATTTGGAAAAAACAAGTCAAGTTGATGGGAGGAATGGAAATGATCCGTAAAATCGTGAAAATAGATGAAACCAAATGTAATGGCTGCGGTCTTTGTGTCACGGCCTGTCAGGAAGGAGCTCTCCAACTGGTCGACGGTAAGGCCCGCCTGTTGTCCGATTCATATTGTGACGGCCTTGGTGCTTGTCTGCCCGACTGTCCTACCGGGGCCATCACTGTCGAAGAACGGGAAGCTCAACAATTTGATGAAGCAGCGGTAGAAACACACTTGGCTCGGCAGAAAACACAATCTGCGCCGTCCGCCATTCAAAGCGGCTGTCCCGGCCATAATGCCAGACTGATTACCCCGGCGCCGGCAGCTGCGGCCAAGGAAAGTTCAACTGCCGCTGCCTCTCAGCTCCGGCAATGGCCGTGTCAAATTCAGCTTGTACCCGTTACCGCTCCTTATTTTGACAATGCCAACTTATTAATCGCCGCCGACTGTACGGCCTATGCCTATGCCAATGTGCATGCCGACTTCATGCGGGACAAAATCACCTTAATTGGTTGTCCCAAATTAGACCATGCCGATTATGCCGGAAAATTGGCTGAAATATTGTGCCTGCACGATCTGAAAAGTATTACCGTGCTCCGGATGGAAGTTCCCTGCTGCGGCGGCCTGGTAAATGCCGTTAAGGAAGGGTTGCGGCAAAGCGGTAAAATCATTCCCTGGCAGGTAGTTACCATCGGTACGGATGGCCGTATTGTGGCCGGGTAAACGTTAGTCAGTTTGCGTAAGCAAAAAATAATATAAATCTTAAGGAGGAAAAAAATATGTCAGACATGTTTTGTTTTCAATGCGAACAAACTGCGGGAGGAAAAGGCTGTACTAAAATCGGTGTCTGCGGCAAAAAACCGGAGGTGGCCAACAAGCAGGATGAACTGACCTGTGCTTTGATTGGTCTGGCCCGTGCCGCCGCTCACGGCACGCCGGACGCAGCGGTTAACGAACTCATGCTGCAAGGTTTATTTACCACCGTAACCAACGTCAGTTTTGATACGGTGCCCACCGACGCCCTGATTGGCCGCATTCATGCCGAAAAAGAAAAATTAGACCGGCAGGCTCAGGATTTTCCCGTCGCCGAATTATGGAGCGGCAACGAAGACATTGTTTCCCTCCGTTCCACCTTGCTGCTCGGCTTGCGGGGCATGGCTGCTTATGCCTTGCATGCCTCCGTGTTAGGCAAAGAAGATCCGGCAGTCACTGCCTGGTTTTATAAAGGGATGCGCGCTCTGGGAGAAAATCACACAGCCGAAGAATGGCTGGCCCTGCTTATGGAATTCGGCCAGGTGAATCTGGCCTGCATGGCGCTCCTGGATGAGGCCAATACCTCTGCGTATGGCCATCCCGTACCGGTCAAGGTTCCGCTTAAAATTGAAAAAGGCCCGTTCATCGTGATCAGCGGCCATGACCTGCATGATTTAAAACAACTTTTGGACCAAACCGCGGGAAAAGGAATCAATATCTATACTCATGGGGAAATGCTGCCGGCTCATGCGTATCCCGAATTGAAAAAATATCCGCATTTAAAAGGCAATTTCGGTACGGCCTGGCAAAATCAGCAAAAAGAATTCGACCAAATTGCCGGTCCGGTTTTATTCACTACCAATTGTCTCATGCCGCTCAAGCCCTCGTATGCCGACCGCATCTTCACTACCTCGGTCGTCGCCTATCCCGGACTGACCCACATTAACACCGTAAACGGCAAAAAGGATTTCTCCCCGGTGATTCAAAAAGCGCTGGAACTGGGCGGTTGGCAGGAAGACCGTTCTTTCACCGGCATTAATGGCGGTACGGAGGTAACAACCGGATTTGCCCGCAATACTGTTTTAGGAGTCGCCGATAAAGTAATTGACGCCATAAAAGCAGGCGCAATCAAACACTTCTTCCTGGTTGGCGGCTGTGACGGCGCCAGACCGGGCCGCAACTACTACACCGATTTTGTTAAAAAAGCGCCGTCCGACACGATGATCCTTACCTTAGCCTGCGGCAAATACCGCTTCAACGACCTCAATATCGGTGAAATCGGCGGCATTCCCCGGATCCTTGATATGGGCCAATGCAATGACGCCTACTCCGCGATTCAGGTGGCGCTGGCCCTGGCCAAAGCCTTTGACTGCGGCGTAAATGATCTTCCCCTGACGCTGGTACTGTCCTGGTACGAACAGAAAGCAGTCTGCATCTTGCTGACCCTGCTGGCGCTCGGCATAAAAAATATCTATATCGGTCCCTCCCTGCCGGCTTTCCTCTCAGGCAACGTATTAAGCATTCTGGTGGAAAAGTTCAACCTGAAACCAATCACAACGCCGGAACAAGACCTAAAAGCCATTCTTGGCTAGGATAATTCCATAAAAAACAGAGAGTCTCGTCCTTTATTAGGATGAGACTCTGTTTTTTTAATTTTACTTTGTGGCTGTAATTGGGAAAAATATTGTCGCTATAAGTTCGGGGTGCGAAATGTGGGTTTAGTCGCGGCGGCCGGTTTAAACCGGGACGGGAAATTCAGATTCGAAGCAACGCCGGTTCCCAGACTCACCGCCATAACTACCAGACACAGCGCGGCTATGTGATGCCAGTTCAATTGCTCATTCAGCCATACGGCGGAAGCGAAGACTCCCACAATCGGGGAAACATTCTGAAACAGAGAGGTCGTGGAAGCTCCGACTTGTTGAATCCCCATATTCCACCATAAGGCTCCCAGCGCCGTATTGACCAAGCTGGAAAAAAGCAGCACGGCGACAGACCCAAAACCCGCTGCATTTCCGTAGGTCCATACCGGATTCATCATGATACCCAGCAGGACTAAGCCAATGGATGCCAGAGCATGGCTGTAGGCGGTCACTACCAGTGGCGGAACGGACACGGTACTCTTCTTGACAAATAAGGAACCAATAACAAAAACAATCATAGCAACCAGGATTAACAGGTCACCGGCAGGGGTCGCTGTTCCCTGGGCATTGCCGTAAACAACCAGGGCCACACCAGAAAACCCCAGGGCAATTCCGGCTCCTTTCGCCCAAGTAAAGGCTTCTTTCATCAGATAGCTGGCAAGTACCGTCGTAAGCAACGGGTTTAATCCTAAAATAAGTACGGCATGGGTGCCGCTGGTAGCGGCAACGCCTAAGCTTAATACAATCTGGTGGACAAAAATGGAAAAGAAGGCCACGCCGGCTACAAAAAGCCATTCCTTTCCAGATAACCGGTAAAACCCGTACTGGCGCCAAACAACCGGCAGCAACAGGCCGGCCGCCAGGGACAGGCGAATTGGCGCCAGCGCCAGGGGCGGAAAAAAGCGCAGCAGATACTTAATCATGACTACATTAATTCCCCAAAGAACAACTACCAGCAACAACAGCAGATATATGTCACGACGTGAGCCTCTTGCCGTTACGATAGGCCACTCCTCCTAAAACAACAACCCTTATCACGATAAGTTTTATCATAACATACGTTTGACAACGAAAAAAGCTAAATCTGTTATTTTTCCTTTTGAGCAAGCTCTTTTTGAATGATGAGGCTCATGGAAGTTGAAACATACCCGTTAAATAAAAATTTAAGGTGAGGATTATGCTTATAGGGCGGAGAGTCGACGAAACGGTCCGCTTCTCCGTCACCAAGAGTAAAATCAATATCAATCGAGCATCCCCGGCGTCGTAAATTTTCGGTCATTTCTTCAAAATCGCATTTACGGAATAATACACTCGGCAAATAATCCATTGTCGCTTCATTGGAAGAAACGTTATATTCCGTGGTATGAACCGCGAATCCCCCCGGCTTTAAGCATTTAACCATATTGTAAATAAACTGCTTGCCGTTTTCGATGGAACCAAGGTGCTCAAACGCACAGGAGGACCAGCAAAAATCAAAACCTTCCAGGTCGCCGGGGATACAATTCATATTCACTGCCCGGAAAGAAACATTGCGCCGGAAACTTTCCTCGTCGCAAAGGCCCAGTTCATTCAAGGCTTCCATCCCTGCCGCGTGCTCTCCCGTAGCCACCCAGTTTGCACCGGGTTTTTGAGCGCTCTCCAGATCTAAATCCGTTGCCACAACCGTACAGCCCAGGCTTGCAAATAATGCGGCCAGCGGCTCCCGGCCTACGGCAAATCCCAGTCCTTTCCGGCCATTTTCCAGCATACCCCGTTCATAGAGCGCCTGGCAAATAAAACACCATTCCCAAATTTTCCGGTGCATACGCATTTTAGGCTCACCCATTTTTTCACACCATAGCTGAAAATCCGGGCTTGCCAATTGTTTTTGGGTACATACACAAGATTGGAGGCGTGTTTCCATTTTCATCCCACACTTTCCTGTTATCCCACTTTCGCATTCCTTTGTCATTCGGCAATCATTCTATTGCCGTTATAAGTTCAAAGTGCGAAATGCGGGTGTCATGGTAACGTTTTATACCAATTACCATGTAAAATAATGTCAAGCAATTGACCTGCCGATTGTTTCCACGTAATTCCCGGTCTGGCAGCAGGCTTGAGACATCCCGGCTGGTTAAGCCACTGCTTTAGCATATCAGCCAGATATTGCGGGTCATCCAGTGAAAAATACGTGGCATATTCACCGGCGACTTCCCTGAATACCGGAATATCACTGCATAAGACCGGCAACCCGGATTGCGCCGCTTCCATCAACGGCAGGCCAAATCCTTCGGCATTGGAAGGAAACAGCAAGGCGGCGGCATGGCGGTAACAGCAGAGGATTTCCGCATCAGTCGGATTGTCAAACCATATTAACCGTCTCCCGTATTCCGGATGAGAGAGCAGTCGGCCGGCAAAATCTTTACAAACCCAATTGTTCCCGGCAATCGCCAGTTTTACGTCCACACCGGCATCCCATAACCGCTCAAATGCAGCCAGCGCAAACGCATGACCTTTACGCGGGGCAATGGTGCCAACCATCAGGAAAAGATTCCGGCTTTTATCATTAAACCACTCCGTTACCTGGGGCCGTACGGCAGCTTCCGCCGGCAAAACCTGAATATCCGCTCCCAGATGGAAATAACCAATCTTTAAATCCTGTTTATGAACAAGACCCTGCTGCTGAATATAAACCGCCAGTTCATCGGCCACGGTTCTGGATATTGAGACCAATCCGTCACTTTCCCGCACAGCCGTTTCGAGCCAGTGGGAAAATCGGCTGTCGGCACAGGAAGGAAATAAGACCGGCAGCAAATCATATACCACCGTATAAATACGGCCTCGCAGCTGCGTTATTTGCGCAATTACTTCCCGGCAATCATCATAGTAAAGCCAGGATGCATCGAGCAGTAAAAAAATATCATTTTCCTCAAGCTGCAGGCACGCGTCCTGCGCATCGCTCAGGGGAACCGGACCAGCCGGAAAAAGGCGCCCGCCCTGACAGGGATAAAGCTTGCCTTTTGCCGAACGCACCGGCATAGCGTGCCAGCCTCGCTGCTCCTTTTGGCATAATTGGGTTGTAATGTTTTTTACTACTCGTTGGATTCCACCGTGATTCCGGGCCTCAATTGTGAAGCTCACATCAATTAATAGCCGGGACGGTTGAAACGTTGGTATGCTGGCAATGGCAAAGTCCGCGATCTGTTCCAGCTCTGGTTCCGGAAATGGATGCGGCGCCAAAGCTTCACCCAATTCGGCTACCAACATGGCTTGCTGTTTATAAATCTGCTGTTGAAGATTTTTTTCAATAGCAACTGTATATTGAGCGGCAACCCGGCCGGGATGCTGGTCTATATCAATCCATTCCCAAGAAAGGGGAACCCTTTGTTTATAAAACCATTTCGCCGGTTCTTCCGCCCGCCGGGAATGAACAATAATCCCCAGTGCCGTATCGGGAATAGAACAATTATCCGGATACTCTGGAAAGAAATCATGCAGCACCACAATTCCGGGATGCTGCTGTAGCAACTCGTACGCCGCTTTAAGATCCGCCGGGTTTCCCAAGGGATAAATTGTGATATCATAGGCTGCATGGCGCTGGTTGAATTCCCGGCAGGGAAAGATAGGAAAGTTATCAATAATATATTCATCTTTGGCCAAGGAATCATCCATAAACAAATCAATTTCATAATAGCGGGCCAGTTCCGGCAATATTGATGCCGCGATAATAAATTGAGAGCCGGCAGTAAAAAAAAAGCAGGCCATTTTGCGCCGCGGCAAATATTGGGCCGTTATCATCGCGTTACGCGGCTGGCTCCGTTCCCGCGCTTCCTCAAACGCCGCCAGCGCTTTCGCCGCCGAGCGGTCCCAGTTGAACTCCCCGGCCCGTTTAGCGCTCCAAGCCTTCAGATCATTCCGGTAACCTGTGTCTGTCAGTCCCCGGTACAGCGCTGCGGCAATCGCATCCGGCCGTTTCCCGTCAAACAACGCGTCCTGGCGGCCCACAATTTCGGGAATACTGGAATTATCGGCTCCTAATACCGGTGCGCCGCAAAACATGGCTTCCAGAATTGGCAGGCCAAAACCCTCGTAGAGTGACGGAAATATAAATAACGTGCACAAATTATATAGCCTCACCAGGTCCTCTTCCGGCACAAAACCGGCAAAAGCGATCTCCCCTCCGGCCAGTCCTTCCCGGGCGGCATAGGCTAAGAGCGCGGATTGCTGCTCTTGATTCATACCGCAGACAATCACCAATTGATAGCGCCGCCGGATCCCTTCCGGCAATTTTGCATAAGCGCGGACCGTTCCTTCAATATTCTTGCGGTAGTCAATACCGCCGGTATATAAAACAAATTTCTCTTTTATTTTATATCGCTGTAAAAATGACCGGACCTCTCCGTCAGAAAGAGTAAGCGGCCGGAAATGAGCATCCGCCGCTCCGGATATGGTCACAATCTTTTCCGGTAAAATTCCCAGATACTGAATCGCATCTTTACGGGATGCTTCCGAAATTGCCAGAAGCAAGTCACATTCTCTAATGATCTGCAGCCGGTTCCGGTACCACCTCTTCATGGCATTGTCCGGTAAATAAAGGTCACTCATAATTAAGGGAATTAAGTCATAAAGCGTGGCGGAAAAAATTATCCCCGGCAGCCGCGAAAGCCGTCCGGGCACGACCGCTTTACCGCCATAGCCTTCAAATACGCTGGATATATGCAGAATATCGGGACGCAACTGGGCATAATGATGCCGTATCAAAACCTCCGCTACGGGACGGCGGTAATCGTCCGCTGAACCATAGGCTTTATCCGGATAAGGAAACTGATAAGAACTGAATTTTGCCGGCGCAACCAGTTCCTTAAACTGGTCTTTAACCGCTTTAACCTGGTCTTCATACAGGGCGTTCAAAACAAACCGGACGTCGTGATTTTCCTGCTGCCCGGCGATCGCCTTGGCTAAGGCCAAAGAATAACGGCCAATCCCCCGGTTATGAGACCCTTCGGTTTGACAGGCCTGTAAATCAATAACAATTCGCATACCTACCCCCCAGTCAGCCATTCAGCTTTTGCCGCCGGCGGTCAACATCCTGGCGCAACCGTTCCGTCAGCAGGGAGACCTGTTCCGTCTTTTCTGCCTGTGCCGGCCATAGCGGAGCCATAATATGTTCCGGACGGTGAAAATAAAACTCATGCGTTGTCTCTTCCTGCGGTTGCAGCAGCCGGTCTGTTTTGGATTTTTGGCAAGCTGATTCCGCATAGCGCTGATATCCATCAAAGAAATTAGGTGGAGCATAAAAATGCGGTTTCAGTTCAACCGCTTTTTCATTGGCAATATAGAAACGGTTTAGTCCGTCAAAATAAACATATTGATAATCACTATCCAGCAGAATGGATTCCCAATCCGCATAATTCTGCATCTGGCCAAGCGGCAGCGTAGCCTCGACCAATACGATCCAGGGACGATATTGCTGAAAGTTCATTCCCTGCAGGACTTGCTGCTCCGTTCCCTCAACATCTACTTTTAAAAAATGAATTGACTCTTTCACATATTGCCGGCAGATGGTAGCCAAAGTCAGCACCGAAACCGTACTTTTTACAACCGGCCAGCCGTTTTGCCGGTGCTGCTCCGCAATCGCCCCGTCCAGAGTTGACAATCCCGAATCCGGTATCTCATAGTAGGGAAAAAGACCGTCTTTGGCGCCGGCAGCGATCGGCAGATTTATATCTTCCGTACGTACTTGACACAGACGCTGATAACATGGATACGCCGGTTCCATATTGATGCCGCGCCAGCCGTGGTCATAAAACGCTTTCGTCACGGAATCAACGACGGGATCATAGGCCCCAACGTCGATATAAAATCCTTGGGGAAGAGTTTTAAAAATACGCCATAACATAACATCTTCCAGGTTTTGCGCATAGGATACAAACTTCACCGCTAGCAACCTCCATATACTTTTAAGAAAGACTTCTGCGTGGTCTTTCAGCTCTTAGCGCAGGGCTCAAGGCGCGGGGTTTGAATCATCGCCGGCAGCGATAAGATGATGGATCGCTTTTTTGAGATTTGCTTCATCCAACGCAGACAATTCCATTATATTCTCGCAAAGTATTTGCTTTTTCCAATGCAGGCTTTCCAGCATTAAACATTCCATAAATTCATTTTCCGCCGCCGCTTTTACGGAATCAGGCAGGCCGGATTCCAGGATTACCCGCCGCATATCCCGCAGCAGACCGGTGCAAGGCTTAGTTACCGATTTCAGGCCGGGTTCAATGGAAGACATATACTGATCAAGCGGTTTTACGACAAAACGATAAAAGAATAGTATTTCGGGAACCTTTACAACTTCTCCCAGCAGCGTCAATTCCATTAACAGGATAATATCGGGACCGAATTTCGGCTGCACCAGACTGGTTTTTCGCAATATGTCCGACCGGATTACCCCGTAAAGGATAAACCCTCCCAGATAGGTCATCAGCCGGTGAACCCGTTGAACGGCATCCATCCCGGCCGTCTCGGCAACAATCTGAAGTCCCAGTTTGTTGCCGGATTGGTCCATATGCTGGGTATCGCAGGTGCACATTATAGCAGCCGGATTTGCTTCCAGCCGGGTAACACACTTACCTAAACAGGACGGCTCCCAAAGGTCGTCGCAGGCTGCCCACATAAAATACTTTCCCGCCGACATGTTGAAAACTTTATTAAAATTTTGCGCCGATCCCAGATTGCGGCCGTTTTGATATAAACGGACCCGTTTATCGCAGACTGCATATTCCCGGCATATTGTAAAAGTGGAATCGGTGGACGCGTTATCGGCGATAATCAGTTCAAAATCACCATAATCCTGCGCCAGAAGACTCTCCACCGCTTGCCGTAGATATCTCTCCCCGTTATATACGGGTAATCCGATACTAACTACGGGTATCTTATTGTCCAAGTTAAATTTATGCCTCCTTCGGAAACTACGTTTAAAACAGGCGTTTAAGCCAGGCCTTTGGCCAATTCGTGACCTCTTCCGCTAATTGGCTCTCATTAAAAACCCAGGCAGGCCGTTCACAGATAAATTCAGGATGAATTTGCAAAAACTCTTCAACGGCACTGCCGGGATTATCCCATTGCCACTCCGGATTGCCGCGCGGCGTATCAAATAATTCCTGCATGATTCCATCCGTTACTATAATATAGGAACCCGGCGAAACAAGCGGTGCATAGGCTTCCAATTCGGCGGCCACATGCTTTTGGGTATGGCAGGAATCTAAAATAACCGCCACCGTCTCTCCCGCCTGCACATTGCTTTTTACCAACGTTAGAACAGCCGAAGCGGTCGAATCCCCTTCGATCAGCGTTATATAGGAGGCAAGTTCATGCTCCTCAATGGCCCGCCGGTTGTGCGGCCTGATATCAATGTCAATGCCGACCACCCGCCCGTTTCCCATCACTTTACAAAGGCCGGCATAATAAATCAGGGAACCGCCATGAGCCACTCCGGTCTCAATAATGACGTCGGGCTTGATACGGTAAAGCACTTCCTGGATCCGGACCATGTCTTCCGGTAATTGAATAATCGGCCGTCCCAGCCAGCTGAATGTATACTCATACTTTTCATTCCAGCCGATTTTTACCCACCAGCGGGATAGCAGTTCAAACGCTTCCCGCGAGTAAAGCGGTACACTGTATTCCCTATTGTCATTTTGACAGCAAACGGTTTGCAAATCCGTATCAATTATCAGTTTCATAGTCATTCTCCATTTCTACTAAAACAATATTCGCCGGCAAGTCGTTAAGCATGGCCATAACCTCTTCCTTATAATTTGGATTCATTAAAATAACCGACGAAATCCGGCGCTCAGCCAGCGCAGGAATACCCACAATCGGGTGCCCGGTTCCCGGCAAAAAATTTCCTTGTTTTTTCGGATTTATGTCAACAACGCACTCCAAATACTTACCTTCCGGATCCATTAGATTGACAAAAGTGACGCCCTTGGCTCCCGCACCCCAGACGGCAGTTTTTTCTCCCCGGATTAACTTGCGTTCTAGAATATCACGCCATTTTGCTATAAAAGACCGTTCCCGGAGAGCAAACTGTTTTACTAAGTCCACGAGCGGTTCCGCCGGCTGGACAATGGCTGTTTCGTCCGGAGCAATCACGGCTTCCAGCCAGAGGTATTGGCCGTTAAACTTGCGGCAGACATTCCTGACTGCAAAACCGGCTGTTTCCACCGCCCTGGCCAGGGAAGCCGCCGTAAAATAAGAACAATGTTCATAGAAAAAGTCCCAGTAAGCCGCATTGTGTAAAATCCAGTCAACGGCGGGAGTTTCCAGGAAAAGACGCGCCCGGGGTGAATGGCTTAGGGCTTGGTGGATTGACGTCAATAAGGCAACCGGGTCGGCAACATGCTCGATAACATGGCGGCAGATAACGAAATCTGCAGCAATACCGGCGAAACCGGGCCCATAATACGCTGCCAGAAAAGTAATTCGCCCGTCCGGCGTGGTTGCCGGCCCGCGGTAACTGGGATCAAACCCATAGCCGGAAATTCCCGTTCCCCGCTCAACAAGCCGCTTTAAGAAGCTGCCCTGGCCGCAGCCAACTTCGATAACCCGGCAGTTCTGCACTTTTTGTTCCTCAATTAAATGCCCAATTAATCCGTCAATATAATGATTGAAAAAGGGGGAACAAAGCTGCGAATTTTCGTAATTCTCCCCATAAACCAGTTTCGCCGGTTCAAAGGTACTGTTAAAGATAAAGCCGCATTGGCCGCAGCAAGCCAGCGTCAAGTCTCCCCGCCCGGTTCCCCGGGCCGCATCCTGACTGTTCCATAACAAATGTTGGTGAATGGGTACATTGGGGCGCTGTAAAAAATCATTCGCCCGGGACCCGCATACCGGACAAATCAAGCTTCGCTTCATTTTCTCCTCCGCTCAACCATTTCAGATGCTGCCTCCACCAGTCAATGGTTTCCTCCAATCCTGAATCCAAATTATAGCCGGGGTGCCAGCTCACTTCCTGCGTTAGCCTGCGAACATCGGCCACTACCAAAGGCGGCTCCTGGGGAGAAACCGGCAGCCTTCCCAGTTTGACCCGGTCTGCGCCCCCGGTTTTGCCGGCAATCCGGCTAATGATTTGGCTCAGCCGGACAGGCTGCCCCGAAGCAATATTTACCGGTCCCTCTACATTGCTGTCCAGCAAAGTTACCAGTGCGGCGGCGACATCCTTTACGTATAAAAAATCGCGTATCTGGTTGCCATGAGTACAGTTTGCCTCCCGGCCCTGCAGCAAGGAAGATATGACGGAAGCCACTAAACGGCGGGGGTGCTCATGGGGACCATAGAAAAAAAAGACCCGGCCCCAGGCACTGCTTAGTTCCCGTTCCCGGCTAAACCGGGCCAGCATTTCCTGCAAGCTGTTTTTGCAGCATCCATACAGGGTGGCCGGTCTGGCCGGGGTCACCCCTTCGGAGCAAAAACCGTACGACCAGTCATATTCCGCGCAACTGCCGCAAAATACAGTCCGCTTGCCGCCATTGGCCGCAAAATTCAACAATAAGCCCAGGCTGGCCTGAACCCAGGAAAGATTCTCCGGTGACGACTCATATTCTCCCGGGGCGGTGCACCAGGATAAATGCAATAAATGGCTGGGAGCAACCTCCATTACGATTTTTCTTACTGCCTCCCCGTCCAACAGATTGCACTGGCGCCAGTATACTCCGTCCTGCCGGTGATAAGGCAAATCGGCAGACCGGTAATATATGGCATGCACTTCATAGTTCTTTTCCAGCAAGCTGGGAATGGTTTGGCGTCCTATAAAACCGGCCGCCCCGGTCAGCAAGATTTTCTTCATGACCAATACGCTCCATAACTCTCGTCTTTACGGGAAATCATTTCAACCGGAATTGGCCACTGAATGCCGAAAGCCGGGTCGTTCCAGCGCACGCCTTTGGTTGCTTCCGGCTGATAATATGCCGACATCTGATAAAATACTTCCGTATTGTCGGCAAGGGTGATAAAACCATGGGCGAACCCTTCCGGAACGTATAGCATTTTGTTATTTGCCACCGCTAATTCCACGCCAAACCACCTGCGCCAATCCGGCGAGTCCGGACGCAAATCAATAATTACGTCATAAATTGCTCCCCGGGTACAACGCACCAGCTTGGCTTCCGCATAGGGAGCGGCCTGATAATGCATTCCCCGCAGGGTTCCCTTTTTTTTATTAAATGAAATACTGCACTGGACCAGTTCCGGATTTAAGCCCTGTTCAACAAATTCCCGGCGGCACCAGGTACGGGCAAAAAAACCCCGTTCATCGGCGTTCGCCTCATATTCGACAAGAAAGGCCCCTTCCAGCCCGGTCTTATGAAAAATCATTTTAAAACACCTGCACTTCCGGTATGGGAACGATAAACTTTCCTCCCCAGCTGCGAATTTCTTGCAGTTGTGCTGCAATTTCCGTCTTTAAGTTCCAGGGCAGGATGAAAACATAATCCGGCCTGGTTGCGCCAATCCTTTCCGGGGAAAAAACCGGAATCCGGGTTCCGGGCAAATACGTTCCTTGTTTATAGGGGTTGCGGTCGACAGTATAATCTAATAAATCCGTGCGTACCCCGCAATAGTTTAATAAGGTATTCCCCTTGGCCGGCGCCCCGTACCCGGCTATCGTTTTATCCTGCTCTTTAATTTGGATGAGAAATGTCAGCAGGTCCCGCTTTACCTTTTTTATCTTCTCGTCAAAATTCCGGTATGTTTCCAGACTGGCAAGACCCTGCTCCTCTTCCTGACGGCAAAGGTCCGGCACGCTATGGCTGACGGTCCGCAGAGCATCCTCCTGATGACAGGCAAAAACCCGCAGTGACCCGCCATGGGTAGGCAGTTCCTCCGCATCAAACAATTTAAGGCCATGTGCCGCCAACAGATTTTGCACAAAACGCAGGGTAAAGTAGGAAAAATGCTCATGATAAATTGTGTCGAACTGGTTGAATTGCATCAGCTTCAGCAAGTGCGGAAACTCCATCGTAATCAGGCCGTGAGGTTTTAAAATCATTTTCATCCCGGCAACAAAGTCATTTAATTCCGGTACATGGGCCAGAACATTATTTCCTATCAGCAAATCGGCCGCAATTCCCTGAGCGGCCAATTCCGCCGCCAGTTTCGTACCAAAAAAACGTACTAACGTAAGGATTCCCTTAGCCGCGGCAACTTCGGCAACATTAGCCGCCGGCTCGATTCCCAGAACCGGTACTCCGTCTGCCTGGAAATACTGGAGAAGATAGCCGTCATTGCTGGCGATTTCGACAACCAGGGACTGTTTGTCAAGGGGAAAACGGCGAATCATAGCAGCGGCATATCTCCGCGCATGGTCAAGCCAGCTGGCCGAATAGGAACTAAAATAAGCGTATTCCGAAAAAATCCGTTCCGGCGCCTCAATCTCTTCCAGTTGCACCAGCAGGCATTGTTCGCATACATATGCATGCAACGGATAAAAATATTCCTTTTTATTTAAGTCCGCCTCGCGGATAAAACAATTCGCCAGCGGCGATAATCCCAGGTCGGCAAAGGTATGTTTCAGGGGAGTGCCGCAAAAGCGGCATTTTTTTTCCATGCTGCTCTCACCTTTTCAATATTTTCGGGATTGCTCATCTTCCCACTGCCACCGACTGATATTCCTCAATTTGTTGAAAACAAAGATCCCGCATTTCCTGCTGCTCCATATAGGCCCGCAGCCACTCCACCGTTTTTTGCAAGGCCCACTCAATATCCCTTCGCGGCGCCCAGCCCAGCCGGCTTTTCGCCTTAGCGCAGTCAAGCTTTAAACAGCCGGTTTCATGGGGAAGATTCGCATAAACCATATTAGCTACCGCGTCACCTCCCCATAATTGGTAAAACCGGTTAACGACCCATTGGACCGGTTTGGCATCGGCGGCATCCGGACCGAAATTCCAGGCTTCAGAATATTGCGGACCGTTTTCATACAGCATCCGGGCCAAAAGCAAATAGCCGCCAAGCGGTTCCAGCACATGCTGCCAGGGCCGGATTGCCTGCGGATAACGCAGACTGATCGTTTGCCCCCGTATGATTGCCCGGAAACAATCGGGAATTAACCGGTCTGCGGCCCAGTCACCCCCGCCGATCACATTGCCGGCCCGGGCCGAAGCGATCCCCACGCCGTGCTTCGAATAGTTGCCGGGATGAAAAAAGGAGTTCCGGTAGGAAGCCGTAATTAACTCGCAGCAGGCCTTGCTGGCGGCATAGGGATCATACCCGCCCAGGGAATCATTCTCACGATAGCCCCATATCCAGGTTTTATCCTCGTAACATTTATCGGAAGTTACACTGACGACCGCCCGGACCTGGTTGTTGTTTCTTACCGCTTCCAGCAAATTTACCAGTCCCATTAAATTGGTCGCGTACGTTTCCGCCGGGTTTTGATAGGACATTCGCACCAGGGATTGCGCCGCCAAATGAACCACAATTTCCGCCCGGGAATCCCGCAGCGCGCTCTCCAAACAGCAGGCATCCCGAATATCCGCAATATGAGAAACCATCAATCGATCCAGTCCGCATAACGCAAACAAGCTGGGCGTAGTCGGCGGTTCCAGTGAATAACCGGTTACTTCCGCCCCTAACCGGTAAAGCCAAAGGCAAAGCCAAGCCCCCTTAAAACCGGTATGTCCCGTAATAAATACTTTCCTGCCGCGCCAAAAAGCCGGGTCTGTCATCATCAATCACCCTGATCCCAAATTTTCCAGGGCGCTTTGCCCTTCTGCCACAGTTCTTCCAGATAAATTTTGTCGCGCAGCGTATCCATAGGACGCCAAAAACCGGTGTATTTATAGGCTGCCAATTGACTTTCCCGCGCTAAACTTTCCAACGGTTCATACTCCCACGTGGTTTCATCCCCTTTAATAAGGCGGAATACCGCCGGCTCTAAAACAAAAAAACCGCCGTTAATCCAGGTATCATCGCCGCGGGGCTTCTCCGCAAAATCCACCACCTTGTTCCCTTCAATGCTTAACGCGCCAAAACGTCCCAGCGGCTGAATTGCCGTTACGGTTGCATGCGTTCCCTGCTGTCTGTGAAATTCGATTAATTCACGGATGTTAATATCGCTTAAACCATCCCCATAAGTAAAACAAAACGTTTCATCGCCAATAAAAGACTGAACCCGTTTCAGCCTCCCGCCGGTCATTGTCGTATCACCCGTATCAACCAATGTCACCTGCCACGGCTCGGCATAATTCTGATGCACTACCGTCCGGTTTGACTGCATGTTAAAAGTAACATCCGACATATGTAGTGAATAATTGGCAAAATATTCCTTGATCATGTACCCTTTATAACCGCAGCAAATAATAAAATCATTAATACCAAAAAAGGAATATAACTTCATAATATGCCAGAGAATCGGCTTGCCGCCGATCTCCACCATCGGTTTAGGCCGGATTTGGGTTTCCTCACTCAGCCGGGTACCTAACCCTCCCGCCAGAATAACGGCTTTCATATTGCTCCCCCTTGCTCACCGGCATCGGCTGCTATGCATACTGTAGTATATGACCGGGTGGTAAAACGGTGAGCAATGACAGAAAAATTACTTTCCGGTGTTCAGGCACATTCATAAGGCTCCCGCATAAGATGGTATGACGAAATGTTAAAGGAGTGCGTTATGAAAAAAGCGCTGATTACCGGAATAACCGGCCAGGATGGAGCCTATCTCGCCGAACTTTTATTGAATAAAGGGTATGAGGTCCATGGCATTCAGCGTCAGTCGTCGGTGCCGAATACCGAACGGATTGAACATTTATACCGTAATTTTGTCAAAGAGGATCCTAAGTTGTTTTTGCATTTCGGCGATTTGACGGATGCCGCCAGCCTAAATAACATTGTCCAGGAAGTGCAGCCTGATGAAGTTTATAATCTGGCGGCGCAAAGCCATGTTAAAGTTTCTTTTGAAGCGCCGGAATACACAGCCAATACCGATGGGCTGGGAACGCTCCGGCTGCTTGAGGCCATCCGTTTGGCGGAACTGGCCGGAAAAACAAGATTTTATCAGGCCTCTACCAGCGAACTGTATGGCAAAGTCCACGAAACCCCGCAGCGGGAAACGACCCCCTTTTATCCCCGCAGTCCTTATGGAGTGGCAAAGCTGTATGCCTATTGGATCACTGTAAACTACCGCGAATCATATAATCTGTTTGCCTGCAACGGCATCCTGTTTAATCATGAATCGCCCCTGCGGGGGGAAACATTTGTCAGCCGGAAAATTACCAAGGCGGTCGCCAATATTAAATTAGGGCTGCAGGATACGTTGCATCTGGGAAATTTAAATGCCAAGCGGGACTGGGGTTTTGCCGGCGATTACGTTCGCGCCATGTGGCTGATGCTGCAGCAGGAATTTCCCGATGACTACGTAATCGCCACGGCGGAAACCCATTCGGTCCGTGAATTTGTGGAATTGGCTTTTGACGCGGTTGGAATCCGGCTGCTTTGGCGGGAAGAAGGCATTAACGAAACAGGCATCTGTGCGGATACCGGAAAAACCTTGGTAAAAGTGGATCCCCGTTATTTTCGCCCCGCCGACGTCGACCTTTTGTTAGGAGACACTGCCAAGGCTACCCGGCAATTAGGCTGGAAACCGACCGTCACCTTCCCGGACCTGGTGCAAATAATGGTACGGGAAGATTTAAAAAGAGCGGTCCCAAAAAAACCTGTATATTGACAAAAAAACCAAACCATTTATCATCATTTTCCTGCGCTGCCGCATACAATGTACTAGAGCTTTCTCTAACATTTTGTATTTAAAAAAAGGAGGATCTTTATGGCCACATTAAAAGAAATTGAAAGGGTCTTTGAGTGTGAAGGCAACACTACCGTATTCCCGCCCTTTCCCACTACGCTGCCGGCCGGCGGTACGGTGCCTCTCTGTTCCATAATCGTCTGCTCGCACCGCGCTGCCTATCTGGTACGGGCCATCATCAACTGGAGCGCGACCTTCACACCCCTTGCCAGTGCGCTTGCCCTAACTTCCGGCGGATTTGCCCAGGTAGAATTCGACCTCTTACGGGACGGCGTAGTCATTGAACGGGTCTTCCAAACGGCTCCCCAGGTGGGATTCGGGGTCGGCATTCCTTTTACGACCGCATCTACAACCTTCGAAATCGCCGCCATGCAGATTTTGGATACATCCTCGCTTGTTAGTGACCCTCCCCTTTCCGTATTTGAATTGCGCGCCACCAATGTTATTCTGACGCCACCGCTTAGTACTGTCGGTACTGTCATTACACCGGTTGGAACGACAACTGCCGCAGTCGGCGCTGTGTCGCTGGTCGTTGAACAAATTGAAGCTCGCCGGAATGAATCCACGCAGGCAGAATAAGCACAACCGCCAAAAGCACAACCGCCTGGTTGTGCTTCTTTGTTTTTTATTATAAATGCGCTATAGGTCATTCACCGAAAATAGTTTAACGCTGCCGGCCGGCCACTTT
The DNA here is from genome assembly GCF_900476375.1 of Allolucifera butyrica. Lineage (GTDB taxonomy): Bacteria > Bacillota > Negativicutes > Sporomusales > UPPP01 > Lucifera > Lucifera butyrica. Next base: position 128,673 of record NZ_UPPP01000053.1, read on the forward strand.
TTCAGCCGCACCACGGCGTTGGAGACATTGGAATGGGAATTGCCGAAAAAAGCGTTGCAGCGCAAAGCCAGATAGGTGTCCTTTAAGACTTCGGCGCCCATACGTATTGCTTTAGTCCGATCCGGGTCATAGATGGGAATTTCACCGCGGGTGCGCCGGCAGTGGGTGTAAATAAGCCGTTCTTTAAATACGTTCCTGTATTCGGCTAAAATGGTTTCCGACTCGGTCAGTAAAAAAATAAAAGTATCGGGATTTTGCGCCAGATACCTTTCTATTGCCGGATAATACAGTTGGTTAATCCGGTGTAAATCAGCTATTTCCGTGACTTTATCGCTGGCCCGCACATGAACGGCCAGAATATGCCGTTTTTGCATATAGGCGTCGTAAAAAGCATCCATTTCCCCGGCGAGGGACGGCTGCAGTGTAATATATTTAGAAAAGATATAGCGATAAATGCCTTCCGGGCCGGTTCCACAGGCCGGATGTGGTTGCTGCAGCCAGGATTGGACCAAATGGACCGGAGCCCAGCCTAAAACCATAACTTCTTCCGTCCTGGCCAGCATCTCCTCCATTGGATACCACCACGCCGTTATAAATCGGGATGTTTCCTCAGTGATTAAATTATCCGGATTCCACATCGCCGGGCAGACCCGGTAATCCGGCCGCATTAAATTCCGGACGGAATAAGCGGATACGGGCAGAAAAAACTGTTCAAAAGCGTTTACCTCATCCGAACCTCCGTAAATACTGTTTTTTCCCCAATAAACAATAGGAATTCTTCCGGCCATTTCCGCAATGAGCAGCCCGCCAACCACATGCTCCATGTCAAACCAGAATCCGGCGCCACGTGCTTTTAAGAGTAAAAAACGGTTCTCGTCCGGCCTCACTCATCTCAAACCCCCTCTCTCTGCTATGATCCCGCAACCGGTTTTACTTCAACCCAGGCTTTGACCATCTCACCAACCAGTAATTTTACCAGTTTTAATTTATACACACGGCCGTGCAGTTGAATCAGCTGACGGTCGATCATTTCCCCGATCAGGTCCGGGTCGGCATATTTTACCTCCTTACCAATCAAGATAGCGATTCTGGCTTTGATCGCTTGTTCCAGCGCCGTTTTATCCGGCAGTTCACCCTGATAAACTAACTCAACCTGGGCATCTTTAATTAACAGTCTGTTTTTATTGGTCCCTTCTTTTAATTTTGCCAGATGCAGATCTTTCTCACGAATTTCATAAGACAGTTGATGAATCCGCTCATAATATTGTTCATTCCGGTAACTCACAAAGGTAAAAATGCCGAATGCCCCGGCAATCAGACCGAACACGAAACCGGTAAAAAAGAAAATAACAAAAGCAATTTTTCGATTCATTTTTCCCATAAGGCACCACAGATTTTAAGGAGTTGAATAATACCGCAGCCGGTATTGGCTCCGGCTAATGCGGCCGATATATAGAGCACGTGTTTTGTCATGCCCCGTATTTCTCCTTTTAAAATACCTTGCTCCAAAACCTCCAGGGAGGAAAAGGTACCGCCTAACGCAACAGCTACCGCCCAGATTTTTAACGATGCCGCTACTTCCGCCATGGTCTTAATTGGGGGCTGGTTCATAAACAAGGCTGCCATACCGGCAAACAGGCTGGCCCCTACAATCACCCCGCAGGCAATCGCAAAGTTATACATTAGGGTATTCCAAAAACCATGCATACCATCTCTCACCGCCTTTAATGAGGCATTTGGTACAATGTATGAGCCAATCCATTTTCTAATTCTAAGAAAGACCCAAAGGGTCTTTAAGCAGGAAGACAACGCTTGCTTCGGGTAACCGATTTCAGGTCTTACTCATAGGTATATTGCGAAATGCTTTCTTGTTACGCTGCAAAAGGAGGTCCGCCAATTGAGAAATGTTCCGTTACGCCAATTTGGCAACCGGGTTATTTACCGCAAATTAATTGACTTGCAAAATCACAACATATTGTTTCTTCTAATCGACGGCTCAGCCGTCTTTGGCCGCATAGCCCGCATTGACGGCGATACAGTCAGTGTTATTTCGCCGTGTAATGTGAATTACTTAGCGCTCGGTCCGGACGAAGCCGACAACTGCGACATGACCGCGCCGGTTCCGGTGAGTCAGGTGCTTATTGACATTTGTGATATCATTACGTTTGTCGAAGGACCGTTTACCCCTTCCCCCCGTCCTGTTACTGCCCCGTTGACCCAGTCTCCCCTTCCGAATGACATACCTGCAGGTCCGCCAATAATGCTAAGCCGGCAGTACCGGCTTATTGAAGAACTGGAAGAACTGGAAAGCCAGAATCTGGCCCTTACAGTCCTGAAAGGCTGGGTTATCGGTGGCCAGTTGAGTGAGGTATTTGACCGGATTGCCTTATTTACCAGGGCTTCTATCGATTCTACCCCCCTGCTGCTAAGCGGCAGCCTGTCCTTTTTCGGTCCGGCCTTTCCGTCGGGAGTCCTACATCTGGCCGGTGCCTTCCGGGCCTGGGTCAATCTAAAAGGATTAACCCGGGTAATACTGCCCCGGAATTAAGAAAAACCGCTGACGCGGTTTTTCGGCTCTTGGCTCTTGGCGCAGGGCAGGGATAGTAAAAAGAACTGCCGACGATCGCCGGCAGTTCTTTTTATTTTTTTAAAGAAAGTATATCCTTGGCAGACTCAAAGAGACTATGCCGGTAGATGATTTCGGACTGGTTTCCCCGCGCCCTGAGCCCTGCGCCATGGACCGAAAAACCGGCATTAGCGGTTTTTCTTATTATTGCTTCCAGTTATTCAACAAATAGCGTTCGGCTTCGGCGCACCACAGGCCCCGGTTGCGCTGCGTGATTTCCGCCAATTTGGCAAAATGGGGATTGCTCCGGCCTTTGGCGGCAAACTCGTCAATGGCCGTTAACTCCATATCAATGTTGGTATAAATCAATTTTTTCCCTCCCGGAATCTCGGGCAATTGCAGCGTCGCCGCCGCCGCGCTGTCCAGGCCGCCAATATGCGTAACCATCACGGCGGGATTGATCGCGCCCGCTTCCGTCAGCCGCAAAGACTCCAGCATGTCATTGGTGTTTCCGCCGGTTGTTCCCATAACGTGGCTCGAATTATAGTGCACATTATAGAAGTTGCAGGCGGCGGAGAAATTGACGTCCGTGGGCCCGGCAAAGAAATTCAGGCAGCCGTCCCGGCCCAGTATCTTATCCCCCTGCTCCACGACCGGCTTGACCGGTGCAAAAACAAAAACATCATCAAAACCGGTCCCGCCGGTTAACTCCCGCAGATAGGCCACCGGGTCCGCCTTGTCGCCGGTATTTACGAACAGAAGCTCAATTCCCTCTTTTTTCGCCTCGTCGGCCGGAAAGATGGAACGGGCCCGGGCGAGCCGCGACTCATCCACATCAGAAACTATAATCAATCCCGGTCTGCGGTCACAGTGCAGCGCGTAATCGACCGCTCCCAGTCCCATTGGGCCGGCGCCGGCCAGGATAGCCAGCTTGCCGCCTTCCACAATCCCCATCTTATGTTCGTAACTTCCCATGGTGGTATGATAGGAGGCGTGAAAAGCACCGATAATGCAGGACATGGGTTCCGCCAGCGAAGCGTCATAATAGGACTCGCCGTTGTATTTTAGCAGGCAGCCCAGTTCCATGACTTCCTGCGGCATAATAATATAGGTGGCGTCGCCGCCGCAATAGCGGTAGGAGTAACCCGGCGAATCCATACTGCCTTTATAATTCAGGGCCGGTTGCATGGAAAATTTCTCGCCCGCCTTAAACTGGTCCTTCCATTTGGCGCCGACCGCCACAATCTCCCCCGCCATTTCATGACCGACAATGACCGGATTTTGGGCTACATCCTTCGGCACCCTCTTATGCTCCGGCCCCAAAATCGCCGCTTTATAAGTGGACATACAGATACTGTCGGATACGACCCGGACCAATATTTCATCATCCTGCAGCGCCGGCAGTTCAAATTCCTCCAGCCGCAAATCCTTTTTGCCATATAAACGTACTGCTCTCGTTTTCATTTACATTCCCACCTCTATCTTCGTATCGTCAAGCAAATATTCCCAGGTGACCTGCTTTTCCAGCTCCTGAACCGCTGCCAATGAACTGGGCTCCGTACCGGCGGTCATTACATTGGCGGTCCCGGCGGCTACGGCCAGGCTGATCGCTTTTTCCCAGGAGTAGCCGGCATCCAGCGCATAAGCCAGGGCAGCCACCATGGAATCTCCCGCCCCGACCGTACTCTTTACCTCTACGCAAATGCCATGCGCCCAGATAGCGCCATCCTGATTTACAAATAAGGCGCCTTTTTCCCCTAAAGAGACCACCACTACGGCGATGCCGTACTGCTGCATGAGCCGCCGGGCCGTCGCGGCAATTTCCGGCATGGTATTGATCTTCCGGTCCAGCCAATTTTCCAGTTCATGAATATTGGGTTTTATCAAATAGGGTCCGGCCTCGATTCCCTGTTTAAATAACTCCCCGTCCGCATCCAGAATCGTCCGGGCTCCCGCTTTATTCACCGCTTCAATCCATTGGCGGTAAACATCAGCATTCACATTGCGGGGTACGCTGCCGGAAAATACGACGACGGAATGAGCGTCCAAATCGCGCAAAACCTTCTCTTTCACCCGTTCCATGTCCCCGGCGGTTACTTCCAGGCCGATCTCATTAATATCGGTGTTGGTGTGCTTCGTCTGGTCCACCACTTTGAGATTGGTTCTGGTTTCCCCGGGAACGAATATAAAATCATTTTCAATACCGGCCTCATCGAGGTATTGCCGGATATACTCGCCCGCTTTTCCCGCCAGAATCCCTACGGCCCGGCTCCGGCCATCCAGGTTTAACAATACCTTGGACACATTGATCCCTTTTCCTCCCACATCCAGCCTGACCGATGAAATCCGGTTGACACTATTAACGGCAAAACTGTTAATTTCAACAGTCTTATCAATCGCAGGATTTAATGTAACGGTTGTAATCATTGTTCTTTCCTCCGTGAAATTTCTTTACTCATTTTTAAGAGTAAAAAGGTCGTAGATAAGATTCACATCACCGGTAGTCCGTAAAATTTCCGTAATGTTATCTTCTTCTTCTTCAATGGCGGTAGCAATATTGGCAAGAATACTTAAGTGTTCATTGCCCGCGCCGGCGATACCGATGACCAGATAAGCCATTTCATCACCGAACGGCACCCCTTCAGGATATTGCAGGACGACCATGCCGGACTGGATAATTTCCTCTTTGGCCTTACCAACGCCATGGGGAATGGCAATTCCCTTGCCGATGTATGTGCTGAGGTCATTTTCCCGTTGGATCATGGCTTCAATATAGTCTTCCTTTACATAACCGCCCTGCTGCAGTAACCGGCCGGCCTGGCGGATGGCTTCATACTTGTCGGTACCGGCCAGTCCTAGTTTGATATTCTTCTTGCGCAATATCGGATTTTCATCATTGGAATCGTCTGCTTGCTCAACCGGTTCCGTTGCGGCAGGCTCCAGGTGGTCAAGCAGGATTTCCATCACCTGATTTTCAATAAAATCACGCACCAGAATATGTTCGGCCTGGGGAGCAGCCTGTTTCGCCCTGCCGGCTAATTTTTCATGGGTAACAACAATTTCCGCGTCGGCGGGAATGTCTTCAATGGCGCAGTTGACTACTTCCAAAGAAAAGCCGGCTTTTTTCAGCCTGTTACGCAAGGCGGTCGCCCCCATGGCACTCGAACCCATACCGGCGTCACAGGCAAATACGACTTTCCTGACGTTTTTCTTTACCGTTGTTTTTACCGGGGTTCCTTTGAGTTCTTTGACCCGTTCCTGCGCATCCGTCAGTTCTTCATCGTCCATTTTGGCGCTGGCCCGTTTCACAAACACGGACGCAACTAAGAAGCTAACAACCGTGGATACCAGCACGCCCGCCAGTACACCCAGATAACCGCCTTTCGGCGTCATGGCCATCAGGGCAAAAATGCTTCCTGGCGACGGAGTCGCCACCAGACCGGCGTGGAAGGTGACAAAGGTCAGGACACCGCTGGCGCCACCCGCGATTACCGCCAGAATCAACAACGGATTCATCAATACATAGGGGAAGTAAATTTCATGGATACCACCCAGGAAGTGGATGATAATGGCGCCGGGCGCCGATTGTTTGATCATTCCTTTGGAAAATACCCAATAAGCTAACAGAATGCCTAAGCCCGGACCCGGGTTCGGTTCCAGCAGGAAGAAGATGGACTTGCCGACTTCTTTCGCTTGCTGCACACCGATCGGGCTTAATATGCCATGATTGATGGCGTTATTCAAAAACAGGATTTTGCCTGGCTCGATAAAGATGGATGCCAGCGGCAGCAGTCCCGCCGCCACGATGGATTCCACACCGCTTTTCAGTATGTTGTTTAACGCCAGCACGACCGGTTCAACGCCCGTATAGGCCAAGAGCGCCAGCAACGCGCCAATGATACCGGCAGAAAAGTTATTGACCAGCATTTCAAATCCGGCCGGAATTTT
>NZ_UPPP01000057.1 GCF_900476375.1 Allolucifera butyrica
TCTCTAACAGTTGTATAGCCGCCTTTATAGCCTCGTGCTTTGAGTTCTTGGAATAGGGTCGTGGCATTGTAAAAGACTTCCGGCGCACGGCCTTGTAGAAACGGGAAATATTCGTCCAGAATACCCGGTTTATTCCTGGTACGCTGGTATCCGCTCCTTTGCTGGGTACGTAGCACCTTGCGAATGGTATTTCTACTCACCCCTAGGTCGCGGCTAATTTGTTTAATTCTCTTACCTGCCTTTGCCATTGCACGAACTTCGGACCACTGGTCTTGCGAAAGCATTTGTTCTTCACTCCCATGACCTTGCTCATGGGGAAATGTTTTCTGGTTGTCCATATTTTTCCCTCCTTTTTTGGGAGGGGTCAATTTTCAATTGCCATATAGGGTCATTTTATCAGCGCCAATAACACTATGTCGTAGCCAATAGTCAATGGTCCCCATTTCTTTATCATTCTTAGTTCTCCGCTTTCTATTAAATCTTTAAATGCCTTATAAATAGAATTAGGATACTTAGGAAAAAAACTACCCGTTATGTCGCCTAAAAAGCCCCCAGTTGGATTACTGGGTAAACCTCCGGTAGGATTACTAGGAAAGCCACCAGTTGGGTCGCTTGGAGTACCACCCGTTGGATCACCAGGCAGATCCATCGCCGCAGCCAATACCATATTTTGATTACTTGCACCCTGTGCTTGAGTGCTGTTTGTTACCATCGAAGCATTATTAAGAATGCTTTGCATGGTATAGGTTGCACTAGACGCATTTGTTTCTCCTAAAGAAACTACGTATGCTGGGCTAAATGTAGAAGTGGTAGAATTAGTTTCATTTGCCAAGGATGAGTTTGTTGTTGATGTTTTTACCGTTACTGATTGACTAGATAAAGGTGTACCCAATTCCCCCATACTGGAGCTTGTTAAACTGTTAATCATGAAATAACCTCCTTGTTTTTTGCCAATAGACTCCTTTCTATTGGGCTCGCTCGAATCACATCAAAAGCAAATTCTTTTTAACTTCCAAGATATGTTTTCTCTGTTAAACATTATATATCATAAATAAAAATTAGCAATATAAAAAAACAACATTTTCAATGTATTGTTTTACATTTTTATACATACAAGCAAAAAAGCCAGTCATTTCTGACCAGCTATAAAACAATTAAGTTTTATTTCTTTTCCACAAACCAACGTCCCTCGTCGCAAAACAGGAAAAATTCCCGCCGACCTATCCGGCAAGTGTAACGCATACCACAGCCCCCGCCCTTTAAAGATGCCGCCTGCCGGGCATCCAGGACCCGGTCAATCTCGAATACCCGCCCGTCTTCCCATTTCAGGGATAATGGCCGGATTTTTCCCTCGATGTCATGGACTGCAATAACTTCTACGAATACCTTGCCCATTTTTTCACGCCCTCGCAGAACATATGTTTGTATCTCAATTATAAGAGCTGCACGGGTAGGAGATCAAGGAGTGTGTTATAGGTAAATGTTGGAAAAAAGCCTGGATAGTGAATAAACGTAATCCGGGCAAAATTATTTACTTTGTAAGTTCCATAACCTCAAAACTGATGATTTTTTCAAACATCAGATATTCTTTCCGGTTTTTAAATTCTCCGACATTGTAAGTCTTATCGAAGCTGTAGTATGCGTTACCGGTACCAACGGTACGATTGCACCACTCGATGAATTTATTAATTTCATTGTCAGACAGCTCGTACTCTCGCTCGCTTGAGTCTAACATGGTAATTCGCAAAAGACCGTGCCCACTTGGCGCTATCGGAGTTGCAGAAGCTTCATTCGAATTGGCACTTTCATTACCATTACTGTCTACTACAGTTACAACATAGTAATAGGTAGTACCATTAGTTACCGTGTTATCAACATAGCTTGTAGTGGTAACATTGCTTGCTACAGTAGTATATGGGCCACCGGAGGTTGCTGCACGTTTTACGTTATAGCTGGTTGCTCCATCAACAGCGTCCCATGAAAGCGTTACTTGGGCATCACCGGCAATAGCAGTTAAGTTGGTTGGTGCTGTAGCCGCAAAGTTTGATGTCCATCGAGCAACATTTGAAACACGGAATTCATCAATATAACCTTGAAACGTATTTTGGTTTTTATCAAAATATTTTCCAATAGCAGGATTACCATTACTGGGGGCTAATGATGCTGAAGAAGTCAAAGTACCTTTGAGGGTACCGTTTTGAAAACCATAGAAAGTACTTCCTTTTCTTACTACAGCATAATGAGTCCATGAATTTAAAATTGCAGTTCCCAAAAGAAGTGTACCCACATCCCATGATGTATTATCACCGGAAAAAACGCACGAAATTCCAGTCCCGTGAACATCAACATTACCTATCAGAAATGATGTATATGCTGTGGTATCTGCTCCATCTCTAACAAATACACTCCGATTATTTCCATCTCCAGTTTCTCTATATTCCCACCAATCTACAGTAAAATCTCCATTACCAAAATCAAAATCCGTACTATTCGATGTTGTTAAATATTGATTAGTTCCATTTAAAAATAACGATGCACCACCAAATTTTGACTGTGCAGTACTAGTAGCAGCACCATTCTGGGCTGTCCACACTTTCCCGCTCTCGTCAGTAATACCACCGTCAAAATGCAATAATGATACTGTGTATTGGTCCATTTGATACATAAAATTATACCTCCATTTTTTTATTAGCCGACAATAGCCAAGGAACTCTTTATTTAGTGTGTTTTTTCCTGTCTATCAGCTTTCACTTATATAAATTCATTCCAGCTTCTTATTTAAACGGGTAAACCTTTTTTACAAAAAATAAAAAAAGAGCCGGCCATCGCTGACCGGCTAAACCTAGGGGGAGAACTGCTATTTCATTATCGGAAACTGTATCCCGCCAACAATTGTTTTTTTGTCTCCATAGGCCCACCAGCTTATAGACCCTGTCAATGGACCATTTATCTCTAATGCCGGCCCGTTCCTTGACCATCCAACACCGGCATTCATGACCGGCTTCGGCGTTGTCACATTAATATGTATTTCGGACTGATCTGTAATAACCAGCTTCCCGTTTTCAAATTTCGTATTTTCCTGGACATTATCCGGAACTTCATAGTCCTTTCCGTTCACTTTCACATAAATTTTTCCTTGCCTATTATCGAACTGCACATCTGTCTTTTCCTGGACCTGTTTTATGGTTCCATCCGGCTGCTGAACGGTCGTGGTTTCCTTCGGTACATAAACAATTTCATGAGTAACGGTGTTTTGCCCCTGAATATACACGGTTTTCAGATCATCCGCTTTCGCCGACGCGCCGGTAGTAGTGACGTTGATCGTGGGAACCGTACTTTTTTGTGCCTGCTCTAAGATGTGCTGCTTCCACTGCTGGTATTCCCGATAGCCAAAAACAAGCAGGGCCAGCACTAATGCCAGCCCCACAAGATATTTCCAATGCTCTCTTATGAAAGCGATGAATTTTTCTTTCATTATATTACTCCAAACACTTTTAACAGAATAGCCGCTCCGGCAACATACTTCACAACCGGCAAGATATAAGTATTCACAACAGTAACCGCTTCTTTAATTTTGGCTTTTACTTTCGCCTGTGCTTCCGCTTTTTTCGCGGCAATAGCGGCCTTTACTACACTATAAAACTCGTTCCATTCTTCTTCCGAGAGTGAAATGAGTTGGTCCGCTGTAAGCTTGGACAAATCCACTCCATCAACCGTTTTGTTTCCATCAGACATTTTGCATTCCTCCAGTTTTATTTCCATATTAAAACCACCGCCAAATTCAGCGGTGGCCCTAAAACTTACCCGTAATATTCGTCTCCGTCAAAATCTTGGCCATTAATGCTAAAAGAGTCCGTGTACTGCCACATCCTGGCCTGCGAGAAATCGTTACTGCTTCCCCACTGAGCATTCCAATACGGTACATAATTGGCCAATTGGGAAGTGTCAATTACACCCGTCAGCCATGAGTAGGAAGCGTAAATCCCAACATGCTGATATCCGGCTTCATTCAGCGCACAGATAAAGGCAGAACACATATCCGTGATAGTTTGATTGTCTGGCATCCCATTCCGTTCCTTATAGCCGTCCGCATCCTCCATGTCATACCAAATACCTAATTCCGGATTGACCCCATAATCCTGCATAATCCCCTGAACATACTGTGCTTCGTCCTTGGCTTCATCGACAGTCAGAGCGTAACTGTAAAAATACACGCCAATTTTCAGGCCGGCCTCCAAGGCCCCATTCACGTTGTTGGCAAAGTTTCCGTCAAGATGACGAAGACCATAACCCAGCCGGATTATAGCAAATTCGCAGCCAGCATCCACTACAGATTGCCAATCAACAGTACCATTATTTTCGCTTATATCAATACCCTTCATATTTTAACCCCCTTCTCTTCTCTAAGTTGAATTAACTTATCCCTGATAAACTGCGGGATATACTCGCCATACCCCGCCCTATCAATGTTTTCGCAAATGCTCATGCCTTCCATGCCGGCATATCCGAAAATGGCCATACTCCGAAATATATGCTGCAGTCCCATGGAAACGTCCAGCATATTAGCAAACGCCACCACTGCCAAAATCGTTATCTTTCGGCCAAGACCATTAAAACCGCGCTGACTACTTAGCGTTCCCGTCTTCCAGGCAGCTACCATCCCCGTTCCGTAATCAACGCAGATGAGCACCAACAGTGCTTTAATTGGCGCATCCATTCCTCCGACAAGAAAAGAAAAAACTGCGCCTATGGCTGAAAATATACCCATAATACGGAGCTCCGTTTGTGTATATTCAATCACGTCCACCCCTCCTCTCAATAAGATACATTCAAAAAATACTAAAATTTAAACTATCTAAGACCTAAAAATAACCGCCATACCGCGGCAAGGTTCTCTTGGCACGTACCACCTCAATAATTTACCTTAACCCGATATCCACCCGTCAACCACTTAATTTTTAACGCGGTATTGCTAAACCGTGCCTCATAGTCAGCCCCATTAACTGCTACCTTCCATTCCCCTTGCCCATCATACTGATATTTCAAATTATCGCAGAAAGCAGTATCTGTACTTGATGCCAGGCTTAGGACATACCCAAACCGGACCTTGGTATAACCCATATCGATCAGCCAGGACTGCCACGGCGCCGAATCAAATTGCTCCTGGGTCATTCCTTGCGTGACTAGCCGAGTCACCCCTTCAGCGGAAGGGATAAACCGGCCATCGGCAATCATACCATCTGCGGAATTCACAGTATCAACGACTTGAACCCACTCTGAACCATTAAATGCCCACCAGGTTTTCCCTTGAATCCGGCTGGCTACATACCGGATCTTTCCTTCGCCGGCTTCCATGGTTACGCCGTCATTAACGTGAATCCAATCTATGACGCTGCAATTGGCTAGATCCAGATCTTCCGCCGCATAAATCAATTGGTCCGGCGGCACACAAGTCAACTGCAGCGTACCGGGCGCCGCTGCAGCATCCTCCTTGTAACAAAGAATCTTGTACTTGCCCAGTTGACCGAAAGCCGACTGCAGCGGCAGCGTATCCATTCCGTCACTAAGAAAAAAGGACTTTTTTTGCGCCTCTGAAAGAGCGAACCAACCTGACGAAACGGACTCCCAAGCAGTTATATATTTTTTGGCGCTATCATCCGTTGTCAGGAACAGAAACTTCGTTGAAGCCGCGACAACTACTAAGATTCCCGGAATTGCCGCAACTTCAGTCAAGCCAGAAATTAGCACTGAAGTAGAACGATTCGTTGTAGTTCCGTCCCCCATCTGGCCTTTAGCGTTATACCCACAAGCTTTTACTGTTCCATCCTCCATAAGAAAGATAGTATGATAACCGCCGGCAGCAACCTGTTTTACTTGACTTACGCCCGAAACTACTATCGGAGTGGAACGATTTGTTGTAGTTCCATCCCCTAGTTGGCCATAGTAATTATATCCACAAGCTTTTACCTTTCCTTCCTCCATTAAAAAGACCGTATGAATGACTCCGGCCGCAATCTGCTTTACTCCAGTCAGTCCCAGAATCGTCACGGGAGTAGACTGATTCGTCGTGGTTCCATCTCCAAACTGGCCAAAACCGTTGTTTCCGCAGGCTTTTACTGTTCCGTCTTTCATAAGAAAAACAGAATAATTAGCGCCGATAGCAATTTGCTTTACCCCTGTTACTCCGGAAACAATCACTGGGATATACCGATCTGATATGCTCCCATCGCCAAGTTGTCCATTACTATTCAAACCACAAGCTTTTACTGTTCCGTCTTCCATTAAAAACATAGTATGCGTTTCTCCCGCAACAATCTGCTTTACGCCAACTAATCCGGAAATTATCACCCGAGTAGAACGGTTCGTTGTGGTTCCGTCCCCCAGTTGCCCATTACTGTTATACCCGCAGCTTTGTACGGTTCCATCCTCCATTAGAAACACGGTGTGATAGGTTCCAGCCGCGATCTGCTTTACGCCAGTCAAACCCGGAATAATTGCCGGAGTAATATGACTTGTCGTGGTTCCATCTCCAAGCTGGCCAAAACCATTGTTTCCGCAGGCTTTTACTGTTCCGTCTTTCATTAAAAAGACCGTATGAATAACTCCGGCCGCAATCTGTTTTACTCCGGTTACCTCTAAAATAGCAACTGGTCTAGAACGGTCTGTTGTTGTTCCATCTCCTAACTGCCCCCCATTATTCAAACCACAAGCTTTTGCCGTTCCGTCGTTTAAAATAAAAAAAGAGGAATTAACATTTGCCCCCACTAAATCACCTCCGTTTTCTCAACCGTTTTCCACTTCGTCGGGTCAACCCAATCGGATTCGCTATACTGCCCGGTTCCGTCCAAGGTACCTTTTATACTCAATGCTTCTTGATAGATTGTTTTCAGCCGCATCTGACTGCTGACACCCGTCCCGCTGCCGACAAACTCAACATACCGCGAATCATAAACAAAGGAAGCAGCTGCCTCACTATCAAACTCGCAAACCGTCTGAACCTGGTCTACTATCCCTGCCTCTAATTTCAAAACGGTGGGCGCCAACCGGTTAAACTGGGGGTTGGGTGGAATAGATAAACTTTTTTCCGTATTCGCAACAACGTCCGCAGCACTATTCCACTGATAGCTGTAGACGTTGCTATTGGAACCGGTTGCCATCCCGTCGGCAAAAGACCCCATGTACTGCCAAACCTTCCCCGGCTGATAGCTATAGTAACTCCTGCGCCCGCCCTGGCTTTCGTCCGCAGTAACAATATAGTTGTAGCCAATTTGAAGATCCGTAGCGGCCAATAAATCCGCCTTTGTGGCAAACTCTCCCCCAAACGTCCCCTGGACGCCGGCGGAGTCCTGCCATTGCACATCTCCGTCAGCAGTGGACTTTTTCACCAGGACCTGTCCGGTTGTACCGCCGGCCGGCACAGGAATTCGCTGGTTCAATTCCCCGATTCCAGACTGCAGTTCCTGAATCTTCTGGTTTGCCGCAGATAACCCGGCCTCCATATCCGTTAGATCCACGGCCGATCCGAGCCGGCGCAAGATCCAGGTGACGGACCCGTCGTTGACGGAAGTTCCTTCGGCGACAGGCGCCACCAAGGCTACGGTATCCGATGTGCCAGCAGTGGTGCATTCCAAAAAACCCCAAGACGGCAGCTGATCCGTACGAACCAGGTCTCCTTTGCTGTAAGCGGCGCCAGGCTGCCAAAGCGCCCAATGGGCCTTGCTCTCGGTATGATTCGGCCCCAATGCCTTTTGATCGACAGCTTCAAAGGCTTCATTAATTTTGGTGCGGGAAACTAAATCCGTTCCTGCCAATAAAGGAATGGCCAAATTTTGTGTTTGCATATCTACTCTCCAATCTCGGTTTCTTCCATCGCTGTCCCGTTCCAGCGGTAATAGGCCTTACCGCCGGATGCGGTCGCCACAAACCAGGAGACGATGGTGTACCCTTCTTCCATGGTAATGACCTGGCAGGCCTTTTCACCGGTTACGACCAGCAGCCGGCCGTCCGGAATTAGCCAATTGCCGTCCTGGCAGGCCACGGTGCCTTGCTCTTGGTTTGTTGTCTTTGTCCCCAGAAGCAACACGGGCATTTCCGTATACAAGATTTGCTTTTCCTCCGTCAGCGGCCCAGCCGGAATCAAGATTCGGTCGGCTGTTCCCCATTCGGCCAACCGCTCCAACGCTTCCGCTTCGCTTTCGCAGCCATCGGCCAGCGTCGGAATGTTCCAGGTAAAGGTGCGTTGTTGGGGCTGGTAGGACTCCAACCCGTTCACCCGGGTATAAAGCTCCAGCCGCGTTGTATCCAGTAAATTGCGGCTGTCCCGGCAGCGCTGCGCCCAGGAATATACCCAGCCGGCGTCGAGGATGCTGTGTTCCGCCGCCAGCGTACCGCCCACATAAACCCGGATGAGATAGTCCGCTTTATCCGGTGTCGTAAATGCCGCCCCGGTCCAGTATTCCTGGGCGTCGTTTTGGGACACGCAGCCAAAAGAAAAGAGCTTGTTCCTGGGTGCCCAGGCCAGCTCTACATCACCGATTAATGTGTCGGTATGAATTACATTTTCCACTAGATGAGCACTCAGCCGGAGGCGTCCCGGTGGATTGGGCCGTTCCGGCCGGCGCCGGGTACTGAGTGACTTTACCTTGGTATAGTCGAAGGTCTCTTCTGCGTCTACCGTGGACGTCGTAATATTGTACGCTTCTTGCGTGGTCTCACCGGCGGCGATGACCGGCCCGCCGGTGGTTACGTTGGCGTAGCTGCCGGAGTCCAGGAAAAAGACGTTGTCGCCGGCCCCATGCGCCGCCGGTACCGTGTCATGGACGCCGCGCAAGATGCCCTGCACCCGCCAATTCCCGTTGGGCAGTTGCACCAAGCTGCTCCAGGCCATTATTTCTTCGCCAATAACCAACACCTTGCCACCCCGCCGGGCCGACACTAGATCCGGCGCCCCGCCGGCGAGCACACCTGATTTCAACTGGTCAAGTCCACCCAAATCGGCAATCTCAAATCCGGCCATGTCCTCGGCGTCAGTGAATTCTTCATAGTCATAAACCAAACGGCCAGCCGCCGTCCAGCGGGTCATGCTGCTGGTGCTTTCCCAGCTGGCGCCGCTCCGCTGCCGCCATACCGTCCAGCGCTGCGTCTTGGGGTCGGGCCGGGCCGCCATGGCGAACACATAGCTATCAGGAGATGGCATCAGTTCCCAGGGCAGCTCTAAATACCGGAAGTCCTGTACCCTCGTGGGATAGACCGGTTCTTTCGTCCAGCCCGGAGAGCCGGGAAATCCGAATTCCGTCTTTTCCAGGCCAAACACATCTTCCAGCGCCTCCAGCTTGACCGTTCCCCCAGTGAAATCACCAATGTCCACGTCCGTGATTCGAAGCAGCATATTCTTGATGCCGTAAGGCGCCCAGTTCAAACAGACTACCTCTCCCGTCCGGAGGCTGGATAGCTGCCGGTTGCCCTCGATACTGACCGACGCCAGCGGATAACCCTGCTGCTTGCTCTCCCGCTTGGCCGCCCACAGCGCATTTTCCGCCGTTGTAAAATAGGGATAGTCGTAGGTCTTGGTCGTCTTAGCGCCAGCGTTGATTTCCACGTTGGCTGGATCGTTCTCGGTGATATTACTCTGCTCATACTGGGCCGACCGGTCCGTATAGGTCACGCAAATTTCCCCCACCGTTTCCCGCCAATCCAGGCGGGTCAAGGTGATGGAGGAACAATTTTTCTCGTTCAAGACGGGCACCGTGGCCGCATCATAGTCGTCCCGGATTAATTTAAAGGTTAACTTACCTGTTCGCGGATCCACGTACCGCACCATATTCACATGGTCGCAAAGGGAATCCACGACCGAACGGGCTTCGCTCTTGTCACTGAGCGTTACGGTTACACCCAGCTTTTCGTCCTGCAATTTTTGCCCGATCGCCAGCAGGGAATCCAAATCCAATAAATCCGGGCTTTCGCATAAGCCCCACTCCCTGTTGACGTGCAATTCGTAAAGGATTTCGGCCGGGTTGGCGTCGTCGCCGATGGGCCCCAGGCCCAGCCGGTCCGGACAAAACTGAATATCCAGCCATGTCTCCGGTATGGTGGCCTGCTTGCCCACATAAGCCGTCGGCACGACCAATGACACAAAGGGCCGGTACGCCGGCGTCAGTCCTCGCAGTTCCTCGTCAATGTTGTCAGCCTGCATTTGCTGCTGCATCCATGAATCGGCAGGCTGGTTGTCGCCGCCTAAGTAAACCCGGATATCGCCGATAAAGCCGCCGTTTTCATCCGGACCGCCAAACAATTCATCATTATTCACAGTAAAGACAAAGGGTGCATCATGATGAACCTCCCGCGCTTCGTTCCCTTCCCATACTTTGGTCTGTCCCAGATAAATGCCCCGCAGCCGTAAGTTCGGACCCGACCAGCAGGCCAGCATCTGGTACCCCAAATAATACTTGAACCCCTTTTGCATAGTTGTTTTCAAGTTTCGGCCATTGATGAGCCACATCAAAAGCCACTGGGCCAACAGCATAAGATATTTCGGTCCTTCTTTTTCCTTCGTCGGAATCGGGTCAGGTCTGTTCTCCGTTGTGGTTCCCTTTACAGGACCGCCGCTATTGCCGCCTGACCAATCATGAGTATGTTTCGTCGCAGTATCCCCCGTTTTCGGTTTGGTCATCCATTCCAACAGAGTGGTTAAAATGACCGGCCAGGCCGAAAAATTGGCGTGCGCCGCATAGGTCTCCGTGTAGATGTCGGCCCGGAAGTCTCCATAGTAAATTACTAGTGGAGATTTTATTAAGGCCCGCCCCATAACCACCGGTACCGGCGTGCCGGTCTTCGTTTCGGCAATGCTCAGTTCTTCCGGTTCGCTATCCGATTCGGAACTGCTGTTGCTCCCTTTATTTAAAAACCAGGACAACAGGGTCGTGACGCTCCAGCCCACATACGGATTCATTGCCATAGCTTCACCTTCTTACATTTCAATGTTACCAACAAATCCGTTGGTATCGCGCTGCACCACCTGCGAATCCACCCAGTAAGCACCCTTGCCGACATTGGTCTTTTCCGGATTGGCCGGCGGCACATAGAGACAGCCCGTAAAATTAAGCGTGTTCCGGAATCGCGTCGCGCAGGTCTTGAACAAATGGTCGCAGCCCGGCGCAACCACAATCTCGTTGCGGGGCGTGCTAAGAAACGGATACTTGACTTTAACTCGGTCATCAACATGCTCGGCAATTTGCCGGATGCCGCCGTCAAAACGGAGAAAGCCGCCGGTAAAATAGCCGTCTGGATACTGGGCGAAGGTCGTGGAATAGACATCCAACCCCACTACCCGGTCCACAAACGCGGCTACCACCCAATCCTCTTCTTTGAGCCGGCACTTGGAATCGAAGATCATGCTATTACAGGTAAACTGCCGCGCCCCGTTGGGAATTTCTTTGGACAGCCAATCTTCCAGCTTTACCGTCAGACTGCACTCGGAAGCCTCAAAGGACGCCTGGCTGACACGACCGTAAAAAGCAACGTCGAAGTTACTTAGATCCTGCGCATGAAGCCGGTAGATCTTGCAATAGACCGGCTTTTCCGGCGGTGGTCCCTGATAAAGCTTGGCGACGGCGTTATCCTTGGAAACCTTTATCGTCACGCTCACGGAATCGCTGCTGCTAGCCGGTTTGATGGTTTCCCGTTCAATGTAATCGGCGAAGTATTTTTCCGTTCGCTGCAGCCCATTCTCGGTAAAAATGATGGAAACATCCTGATTGGCTGACGTATATTGATAGTTCATACCGGCATGGGTAAATTGATAACACTCCACAGGCCGGCCGTTCTGCACCGAGTTTTCATAAAGAGTAATGTTGCTGTCCGCCATTACTCGGTCACCTCCGCTAGATTGAATGTCATCGTTGCTACATCTACCGTGTCGTAGTCGGTTGTTAGGGTATCGTTATCCAAACGGTACCGGCAAAGATAGGAAAGCATTAACACCTCCTCCGACTCGAGCGGCGAAGACAAGGGGGAATCCAAATAGAGTTTGCCCCGCTCCCCTGTAGAGTCGATACCATACCCCGCAATACTAAGCAGTTGGCCGCTCCCGTCTTTTTTAAAGACCACCAGGTTCTTCCGGCGCTGACCGGCTGAATAATACTTCCAATATAAAGGCCATTTGGCCAGAAGAAAGTTTTGACCCGCCGGCGCGGCCGCTGCCAATTCGACGTCGCTCAGCCAGGTTGGCGCCCAGAAGGATTTAAGCCGGCCCTGACAGCGACAAAAAAACCGCTGCAGATTGTTGATCTCCACGCGGCTGGTGAGTACATATTCAATTTCCTTCGTTTCTGTCGGGTCCGTGCTTTTCAGGTCGTAAAGAAACACGCCGCTGTTATTATCCAGTCGGTTGGCGTTACGCTGAAAATTCGCCGTGATTTCTTTGGTCCACGGCGGCGGTGTCAGGAAGAGTTCGCTTCCTTGATACTGCGTCGGTAAATCCTTGCCCCAAATTTGCGATACCGGTTCATCATGAAATTCGTCGAGAGCCTGGGGAAAGTCCGGCGCCAACTGGCCGGGAAGCAGTTCCACGTTAATCTGCATGGTTGTAAGCAGCGAATGCTCATTAGTATATTTGTCTTCCTGCTGCAGTACGCCCCAAGCCAAGGGACAGACGACAGTCTTCCCCGCAGCCCAAGCATCCGCCATCTCCTCCTTTAGTCCCAGTACCCCATCGCTGGCTATGGTTTGTAACGCATATGGCATGCCGCCTACCGTATCATTCGTCCATAGCATGACACCGCTGCAGCCACGGTAAGCCCAAAGTTGATCAGTATCCAGATGGACTGTCTGCCCGCCCGGCTCCGCCTTCCTTTTCAATCGGGCTGCTCCATGCCAAAGAGGAAACTGCAGTTTTTGCGTCTGTTGCGTATATGTCAGGGCACGTAAATATTGGCTCTGCCAGTTTTTCACGCCGATATATTCGTAAGATACATACCGCCGGGGTTGGAGCCGCAACGCCGCCCGCTGCTCCGTTCCGTCCCAGGCGGTATGGATTTGCGTCAAAAATTCAATACGTTCCGATAAATTCATAGTTACCCCCACCACGGCGAAAGATCAAAAATTTTATCAGCCGACTCGCTGGGTTGAGCCTGCCCCAGCCACTGAAAGAGTTTATAGAGCAGCCACGGTTCGAACACTGCATCCGATCCGTTCAATAACTTGGCGGCAAACAGCCGGATCATCAGCGTTGATTCTATCATTGCTAAGAGGCTCTGCCGCTTAACGGCCGCTTTGGAACCGCAAATCCCGCGATTCCCGGATTGCAGGTTGTTTGGATAGCCGCCCGCGGTCACCAACTCTTTGGCCTTGGCCAGCAGGCAATCAGAAAGAACCGCGATTCCGCTATAGTCATCCTGGGTTAAGCCGGCATCGCCGCCGACTCCGGTTGGCCAACCAACGAGGAAGGAATAAACCGCATGAAAAAGAGTGACCAGATAATGATCCGCCTCACCCCACGCATACGAAACCAGCTTGCAATTCTGCTTTTTATCTTGCTTAGCAGCAATAAGAAAGACAGACCATTGCAGGTACGCCGGCGTCTTAATCAAGAATTGAGCGCTGGTCAATACATCCCAGGATACGCCAAGGGCGCTAATACTCCCGATATCACGGTACAGCGTAATCGCGTTATTCGCATCCGTCACGGCAAATGTTTTTTGATCTACATCCCAAGTATAGGTCCAGCCCTCTTGCAATGCCGAATAGTTCAGAGTCGTCTC
This sequence comes from Allolucifera butyrica, assembly GCF_900476375.1. GTDB lineage: Bacteria > Bacillota > Negativicutes > Sporomusales > UPPP01 > Lucifera > Lucifera butyrica. Next base: position 13,758 of record NZ_UPPP01000057.1, read on the forward strand.
CTCTCCCCATGGAATCCGCAAATACCCTAACAGCGTATTCGTTAGTTCATTCCCCCGGATCGTAGCGGGAATCGTCATTCCCATAACCGTCGCTAAGTCCTGGGCATATACCGAATAAAAAGGATGGGGCGGCGTCGTAAACATTGGATTTTTAACAGACATTCCCTCAATTGCAAGAAACATCGCTGCATTTCTCACCGGTTCACCCCACCTTATTGCTGCACTGAAAATCCGTCATAACCATAGAGTCCGCCCCGGCGCGTAAAAGGAAAGACTTGATGCAGTTTGCCGGACTGGGGATAATCGATTTCATAGGTTTGCCCCGGCGCCATATTGCGAGTGGAAACAAAATAGATACCCGGCACATAGCCGCATTGGCTAAAATTGCGCAGGCCGTCCGGGTCCCGCTGCACATAGAGCGCCATGGGCAAGTTGACCGAAATACAGTTTAGGGTATTCACGTTGCGCCCGGGATCGGTCGTCGCCTGGGACTGCAGATAGGCATAATGCGGAATCTTGGGGTCCCAGGTTTCAGTTAGGGTATCCTGCTTTTTAACCGGCAGCCCCAGGATTTTGCCGGTATAGCCATACTTCAGATCCGCCAAATCGGCGCCGGCGCTCGCCCACAATATGGCCGGCAAACGCTGCGGCGCGGCATCAATATCCGCCCGGAGAAACGTACTGGCGTATTTGCTCATGCCGAATAGCGGATTGCTTTCTGCTTCGATGGTGGTAGCGTCAAATGTTTTTGATGCGGTGAACATATAGTAGCTGTTGCGGCTGCCGCTATAAATTGTGCCGCCCGTCCAAGAACCAATTTTTTGTACATTGGCCACGGCCAAATGCTGAAATACGCCGGCCGCTACCTCCAGGGAAACAAGCAAGAGAATATTGGGGTCCGAAATGGCATTCAGGTACAGATTCCAGCCACTGTCAGGCTTGACGGGAATTCCCGCGCCCATTATCTGTCCGGACGTATGCACTGTAGCACCCGTCTGATCAAACCATTTGCCGCTGACCGGAATGGCCGTGTATGCGGTGGAACAAACTAAGCCAATACCATAAGCGTTATCCGTATTGACTTGGGTGGGAAAAATTGCTTTCCCATTGGCGGACCGGAAATGAGCAATCACATCTCCATGCTGAATCACCAGGCGCAAACCGTCACTGGTCGCCATCCCATCCAGAGGTAAGTCCTCTGTCAAATTTTCCAGCACCGTCCATCCCTGCGCTACGGCAAAATCCCGAATCTTCGTTAATACATCATTCGGCCCGCCGACGTTTTTAAATAATTGATAGGCCATACTAATCCTCCAATCTGACCAGGCAGTTCATCTGCCGGGAAAGTCGTTCAATTTCGTTTTCCTGCGCTAATAGACTATCCGGATCGATAAGATTGGTCCTTCCGTTCGCGATATACCAACGGCGGTCTTCCCAAGCGTTGGGCAACATGAGATGAAGTTTGCCGTCAATCCTTATTTCCCCGTATTGTGTTACCCGGAAACTGGGCCAGTATACGCGCCAGGCCCGGCCAAAGAGGTTATGGACCGAGCCGGCGTCTTCCACAAACTCCAATGGTTCCATTTGATAGGTTAGCTTATTCTTATTAGTCCGGTAGACATGCCCCGTTCCCCCGAGGTCGCTGCAAGCCGGCCGTAAAAAATGGCCAATTTTGGCAGCCCGCGTAGGCTCACTGCGGGTAAAGGAATGACCCGTGACCGTCCCGCTGGAATTGGTATTATTGACAACCGTCGCTCCCTGAACCCAATTCGCAAAGGACTGCCACTCTCCATCCGGCAGCATCAGGCGAACCTGGGATAAGGCCGCTCTTTCATCGGCCGGTGCGCCGGCAAACATAGGCACCCCATGTGTAAGCGCCCAATTCGACGGCCGGTAATCAAAGCGGACACCGGAAACCGCGGTGGAATACGTGATACTGCTGCCGGTATTGAGCACGACGTCTTCGCCGCCCATGACCGCACCGGAAGTCCCGCCGATGACTACGGCTGGAAACGCATATTGGGTCTTAGCCTGATACGGTTCCAAAAAGCCAAGATACGCCATATCCCAGTACTCCCGGTTCTTAACCACTACAATTAGGCGGTGGGCGTCCTTTGTGAGCCAGTATTCAATGTACCCCTCAATTGGGCCGGAATAATCCATGCTAATGGCCGGATACCCAGTTCCAGGAAACAAGGGCGGCGAAAATTTCATTTTCGTGTGCGTATTTCTACTGCTCACATAATAGATCGGCTGCAGCTCAATCTCGTTGAAGTCCATACCTCCTGGCTGTTCGTGCCAGTCTAATCCCTCAGCATATTGCTTGAATACGCCGAAAAACAAGGCTTGCGCGGAGGCAGTAAAGATATCCGGCGGAGAGGAAAAGGAATAGGTCACATTGCTGCTGGCTGAGCTGTATGTCTTAATTGTTATGACTTGTCCGGCGGCGTCAAAAGCTTGCCCCGGTAGATTCAGTCCATCGGCCGCCCACACAAACCGGGAGGCGAGAACTTGCTTTTGCAAGAACCAGTCACTGTAGGTTTTTCCTTTTTGAATAGCCTGGGGCATGAGGCCGATATAGAAATGTTCTCCCTCTTCCCAACCGTGGGTCTTTAAAATGGTACCACGGGGCCAGGGTTCGCTGCGCATAAGTTCCCAGGCATCGACGCCGTGAACTGTTGTATCCGTTGCCCATTCTATGATTTGGGCGATAAGCTCGTCAAATCCGGCCGCATAGCCGTGTGTATATGGCATAGTCCGCTCCCCCTACGCCCATTCGATGGCAAAATATTGGTCATTGTCGCGTCGGAAGACATTACTGAAGACCTTATACACTTTATCGTTGTAGACAATGCTGTCCTTAGCCGACAAATCTTCCCGGTTGCCCACCCAATATACCCCGTCAAACTGCCCTAGGATTCCTACGGGATAGCTCTCGTATAACAAAAACGGGTACATGATGACATTCTCAATAGTCAGCGTCTTGTCATACACCGTGAGGGTACGGACCGGTTCGGTATTGGTCGGCCACACGCACAGTTTTTCAAAGTGCAGCGCCTTGTCCACATTGCTGCGGTTCAGTCCGGAGCGCCAAGAGCCGTCGGGCCGGCGCACCCGCAGTGACGTGGTATCCTCCTGAGAGTTGTCTGCAGCGTGTGTTCCGTAGGCGCCCAATCCGGCGTATACATCGCTGCCCGGGTTGGTAAAGGCACTGTGTCCCGGCGTGTTGTTGGTCCAGGCACTACCTTCAATATAGCTGCCGCCGACTACCAAAGGATACGGATACTGCCGCTCTACGGCCACCGGTTTCATGAGGCCAAGATAAGCGCTCTCATATTGGCTCGACAGTTCAACAACCAGAATGACCCGGCTGGTGTTGGCGCTGACCCAGTAGGTAAGAAAAGTATTGGATACGAGCGCCAGGGTTGGCAGTTTGGCATGATAAATGGATCCCGGCTGCTCCTCCCAGGTAAGGCCGGAATCGTACCCGGCAAAGCCATTTAAGACAAGGTCTTGCTGTCCGCTCACGGCCCCGGGTTTAATTTTGAAGCCAATATATATGGCGTCCTGCCCATCGCCGACGCCTTTCAAGATTACTTCGTCTACTATGTCGCTGGTACTTGCCGGCCGCATGCGCTGCCAGGCGTTGCCGGCACCGAACGCGGCCGGATCCGTAAGAAAAACGGTCAAGCCTTGCAGGAGCTCCTGCAGGTTATTGGCCGTTCCGTTGTAAGTTGCCATGGTACCACCCTTTCTTGGCAAATACTGAATTTAGGCATAAAAAAACGTCCTGTATCAGGACGTTTTTTCCAATTCCCGTGCTATAATGTTAAAGGGACGAGCGGCTACTCGTCCCAAAACCGAATACAGGAGGTGATTTCCATGCGCTTTAAGACGAAATGGTTTAAGATCAGCGTCTCAAGCGGTTTTCTCTGGATGATTTATTTGATCATCCAAGAACTACGGAGGTAACTCCCGTATTCCTAAGTCAAACGCTCCTGCCCCCGCAGGGGCGTTTGATGTTTTATCCTATGTTCATTATACCCTGTTTATACAATTTGTAAAAGTATTTTTTTACCATACAACCTTACCCCCGAATCTTCAATATCTGCCGTACCGTACCAACATTGTTTTTCATCCAATTAACCATGACTTTTTCCCCGGCCTGGCTGTTCAGGTAGCGCCCTACTTCATTGGGATCATTCACGTTAATGATCTTCAAGGGAATACTGGTGCTGTTATTATTGACTAAAGATGCCGCTAATTCTTGAGGACTTTGTACTGTCTTAGTACTCCCGGTCAAAGAACCGCCGGCAGCAAATGCAGGCAGCATCCTCTTGGGCACAAGCCCCCGATTTAAACGATCAAGATATGCTACACCATATTTTCGAACGGCCGCCCCGCGCATTACGAATTCGCCATTCGCAATCCGAATGAACTTGCGTGCATTGCCAACCCACGCGAGAATGCTATCGCTAGTACTGGTACCGGGCCCGGAGATTTTGCCACTATTAATCCGACCGCCATCGGCATAATGATCTTTGGAATTTACGGTTGTCTTAGTGCCGGACCCTAACCCAGACGCAAGTCCTCCAAATAAATTGGCAAAGCCATTGTAAAGGCGGCTCGCCAACTCTTTCGCATAGAGCCGTTGCAGTTCGCTCAACATGGATGAAATGAGATTCCGGAACGCATCGCCCAGATTTTTGCACTCATTAATCCCAGTTGTAAAAAACTCCTCTAAACTGTTTCGCGCCATATCATTTAGTTTTTCTTTGAGCGGATCCAGCTGATTCGTAACTCCCTCGATGTCCTGTTTTAGCTTTACAAACCCATTATATTGATCTGGCGATAAATAGGGCTTCAATTTATCCATAGCAGGGATCAGTTCATTTAATATAGTCTGGGCAGTTTGTTTCTGAATCTCTAACTTTTTCTGATCATACGAAAGGTCTGTCATACCGGTTTGTGCTTTTTCTAAATCCAGGGCAGCTAACCGGGTTTGTTCTTCATTTTGGATACGCGTAACCAGGTCATTTAATTTCGTAAAATGGTCTTGCATCTCTTCCGGAATCATATTGTGGATCTGCTCCGTAAATTTGGGATCATTCAGTACTTTTACTAGTGCGTCAAATTTGTCCTTGATGCCTTTTGTATAACCATCAAACTCCACAAGTAAATTCTGTAGTTTAGTTCTATATACGCCGGGAGCAATATTGCCGCCGGAAAGTTGCATCCCTAGTTCAGCGATATCATCTTCCAGTTTTGTTTTATAGTTTTCGTATTCCATCGACAGTTGCTCAAAATCGGCCTGTGCCTGTTTTATGTCGTAAAGCTTCGTAACCGTTTCTACCGCATCAGTTTGATCATTCGCCTTTAGCTGAGTAATCAGCTGCTGTTTGTCCTTTTCATTTCGTATTCTGGCAGCTTCAGCCGTTTTTCCTTGCGCTTCCAGAAGTTGGGCTTGCATATCAGTGATTTTCTCCAAAAGATCTTTTTGGGCCTGCGCTTCTTCAAACCCAAGCTGCTGTAGAGTTTGCGCCAGTTCATTTCGCTTTTGGGCAATTTCCGTTTCCTTTTCTACTATTTGAGCTTTTAAATTAACCGAAGCTTCCGCACCATCCAGGTTATTATTGGTTGCCAGCTTCTGCAGATTATCTCGTTGGGTTTCCAGTAGCTTAATTTCCACTTCCACCTGGGCCACTTTATTCAAATCGGTTTGTTTGTAATAGTCGGCTTCGCTGATGGCGGGTAATTCATCACTGACAAGATTATCCTTCGTCGCTTGCCTGCGTTGATCCAGCTTTAATTGGTCGCTTTTCACCCCATCAAGATAGGCTTGCAGTTCCTGCTTTTCCGTCGCTTCCGCCAAAGCAATTTTTGCTTTCGCGATGGACTCCGCCTCATCTTTCGGATTCTTGAGAGACAGATCACCCTGCCCCCCTGTTTGCAATCCGGCACCGTTCATATCCAAATCAAGATGGGGACCCCAATTCTCACGAGCTTCCGGCGTGTCCGAAGCCGGTCCATCCACTTCATCCAGGATGGCAATCCCAAACTCCTTACCAAGACTAATTAATTGCTGTCTAAATAAGGGATCTTTCATTCCTTGAACATCGATGTCCGCCTTTTGTCCATTTATATGTCCTCCCCAATCTCGGTAACCGCTGGTTACCGTCACCTCTCGGTCAGGAAACATATAGTTAATCGCGGCAATGAACTTCTCTAACTTAAGAATGACTTCTTGGCTCATGCCTCCCATATTTACATCGGAATTGACATTATAGATAGGCTGACTAAGCTTTCCTTCCAATTGTTCAGGAATAGGACGCATACTATCTTCTTTTTCCTTGAAATAGTTGTGCTTGGCCTTACCCGCTTTCGTTAGATTTTCATACAACTTAAAAGCTTGATCAGCAGCATACCCAATTGCTGCCGCTAATATACCCCACCCGGTCGTAACCAATAGCGATTTAATCACCGTGCCCGTAGTGATTAGAGTCGCCTTGAACGCTCCGCTCGTTGCCACCAACATCCGGAAAATAGAAAGTTCATATTGTATTTGTTGAATAATATCTACTAAAATTGGCCGTAATTTACTAATAGCCATCCACGCCAAAAGAGTGAAAGTAACTTGCGCCGCATTATCAAGAATGAGTTTAATTACGGCTAATACCGCCGACGCAGGCCCGGAAGCTAGACTTCCTAATGTAACGGCGAAATTCGCCCCATCGTGTAAAAGCCCCACGATGTAGGTGCTAACTTGCTTAAAATCGCTAATCAGTTCCGGATTCAGTTTCACCGTTTTTAGCGTTTCTCCCGTTTCCGTCACATGCGTCTCTGTGACCAGCAACTGAGCCGTAATCGCATCCAAGCCTTCCTTTAGCAGTTCCGTAAAGGGTTCTGAGCCTTGGCTGCTGACCTGCTGAAACACGGTCTTCAGTCGATCCATCTTGCCTTTCAGAGTGTCCGGATATACTTTCACGATTTCAGCAAAACCACTTAACTTGTCCTGTAAATACTTGAATAGTCCGCCGGCACTTTGTTTCGCCTTCTCAATATCGGCATTAGTGATCCCCAGGGACCGCGCCACCTGGGAATTCTGGTCAATGTTTCCGCTAACCATGCTACGCAGTTCCTGGACAATCTGCATGCCTTCATTGCCAACGCCGGCCATCATTGTTTTTACTGCTTTGGTCCCTGTAATCGTAAAATCCACGATTTCTTGCATGGTCATCTTTTGCGTTAATCCGGCGCCAACAATTGCCTGGAATGTTTCACTCAATTCACTTAAGGGCAAACCAATTCGACCGCTTGCCTCCGCTAATTCATCCAGTGACTTCCCGCTAATAGCTAATGCCTGAGGAAGCTGTAATGCCTGTCCATTCAACAGGGTCATGCTCATGAGTACGCCGGCAACACCGAGTTTACTGATTTCCATTTGCTTAGAAAAGTCAATGCCCGGTGCAATCAAAGCCTTGGCTGCCTCTTTTATCTTATTCAGTACCATTGTAATGCCGCCAGCAACAATGGTAATATTGGCTAATTTCTGTCCTAATGACACTGCACTGCCAGCTGCTTGACTTAGAGCACTGCTACCGCCCGTTCCGGCCTTTTCAATGCTGCTTCCCGTCTGCACTGCGGTCCCGGCGATTTGTTTCAGGGCAGCGATCGCCTGCGCGTTTTCCGCAGAAATCGTTAATTTAATTGTAGCCACGCTTACCCCTCCACAATTCTGGTCATGTATTTTTCCAGTCCTTTTTCATCGCCCCATACGGCCACTCGAACGTCCTGCATATAGTCGATCCTGGATAATACCGCATCGGTATAGAAAAAGAGCATCTGATCCAGCGTATAGTTCATGATCTCGCTAAACAAATGCCCTTCCCGTTTTAAGGTTTTGACGATGTGTCCCCAGGTAACTGCGTCTTGCTCCGGATCTGCGCCAGAATCGGCCGCAGCGTTTTCGTAAAAAAAACAAGATGCCGTTCGATAATGGTAAAGAGAATTACGCAGGCTTCTTCAATGTTCGGCCCTTTTTCTTCATCTAAAAAGAATTCTTTCGGCCGACTGCAATAAATGCCCATGATTTCAATGACTTCGTCAAAATGAGAAGTGACAAATTCATTAACCTTATTTACAACTAAATCATCAATTTCTAACGTAGCTGTACCTGCTATCGATTCAACTTCACCGACAGTAACCCCGTTCCGGGCTTCTAACAGCGAGAAAATCCCAACACCAATCGAATTAATCAAAGCAATGACCCGCGGCAACTTGGCAAAGGGAAACGGGCGAATCACGACGATTTCCCCGCTGGCCAAAGTAACCGGGTTATCCGGAATGAGAATCTCCAAATCCTTGTCGCTCATAATCGATCTCCTTCAAAAATAAGTTAAGGGCGACGCAATCATGCTCGCCCTCCTGTGTTAATTCAGCTTAATTAAACGGTGTAGCGGTTCATTCGGGTGATTTTCGCGGTCATCCAGAACAGTAACGGTAATATCAAACCCGGCAAAATCTTCCCCGATTAGTGCCACGTCACCGTTTGGTGTAACCGATACATGCCAGAACTCCCCATTATAAGCGGGTCCTTTGGTTGGGTCACCCAAAAACAGCATAAATCCTTCCACAGAACCAACCGTGGCCGCCGCTACTTTAGGAAATGCGCCGGCCGCTTTTGTGTAGCTAACCAACACATCTGTAGCATCCGGAATACGGGAAGTCTCGGGAATAGAAATCAGCCCGCCGCGGCAAAGTACGCTGTTTGTTTTAAAATCAGTCCCAGCTGTATATTCGGTCATCGCCGGCGTAACTGAAATTTTCCACGTATCTCCTACGACAAAGCTCTGGGAACCGCTTAGCGACAACTTCACACTGATTCCTTTTTCAAGCGATTGAGCATTTCCGGATGCAGTAACATCTGAACTTAGCACTCCGGATAATCCTTTCTTCCATTGATATTTGCAACCGGTAATCGTCCCGGCATTCGTGGGAGCGGCAGTAATCACGATGTAATAACCTTCCGCGGTGGCGCCGGTATAGGTGCCGCTCGACGTCACCGTACCATCACTGGTTACATTCCCGACCGGCGCCACAGCCGCAATAACAGCCGGCGTTGGATTGATAGGCTTTACGACAATATCAGAGATATTATAGGCATCGACTTGAATCATACGCCCCTTATAGGCTTTTTGCTTTTGGTCAGCTACGCTACCGGCTTCCTGGATAATAACACCTTCCTCACCCAATAGAGCCAGCGCCAGATTCGCCGGGTCAAATTCCTCCAGCGTCAAGTCCGCGCTCGATTTAATTTCCCGAATCGCCTCGGCATAGGTTGTCCGCGCCGCATTCATGGATGATTTTTTCTCAACCTTATCCACTTCCGTCTTTAGATTGAATTTCGGCACATTGCCGAAATGACGAAGACCGGTACGATTGCCGCCGGCATCGAACCGGTCGAAGAAAACCTGGCCTGCGCCAAGTAAAAGATTTTTTGCACTCGGAGTTCCCATCTTCTCACTTCCTCCATTCCATTGTAATGATCATGCGGCAGCCAAAGGACGGCCGGGTAATGGTTCCCTGGGAGGCAATTCCCGGACAATCGATTTTAACCGCCAGACCTACCTCCTCTAAAAGCAAGTCGGACCACTCTTCCAAACTGTTTAAAATCGCAAGCTGCGCCTCATACTGCTGTTGATACACTTCATCCGGCGTTACCTGGTCGGAACGTACCCAAATATCCAGCCAAAGGGTAAGATTGCCTTGGTTGGCTTTATGGATCGAGACTCCTGCTTCCTCATCCCATTGCACCTCAATACACGGATATGACTTGGCACTTCCCTTACTTCCAGGGTAAATGCTCCAAGGAGCCGCGAATTCCGGCTTTGCCGCCAGAAAGGCGCTTACATGCTTGGCGATTGGCCACCAGTACAGCATGTCAGCACCGCCCCAAAGGGATAGAGACCGGAAACTTCCGGCCGGCGCTGCCGCCGCCAAGCAAGGTTTGCATCGTAACCTGGGCTTCCAATTCATCCACCCGCGCTTTATAGACCCTGCGCTTAATTTCATAGGCATCGGCCCCATTTTCACCGCCGCTGCCGTTCTGGAGCGATGCATTTTGCGCGCTCACCATGAGGGCGTAGCACAGGGCGAGGGTCTTTACCTGATACGGCGCAGGCTTGGGAATCCTGGCCGGATTCACGCCAAGACGAATGGCAATATCATCAATATAGCCAGTACTTTCCTTGATGTCTTCCTCCTTAATAAGGCTTTTTAAAAGTTCATCACGAACTTCTACTGGATCAAAATAAGCCATAGTTAAGCACCTCCTGTCATCTGATTCAGTTGGTTGGCTAAATCATTCATGGCACTGTCAAAAATAGCCTGGATTTCCATCTGCGCATCGTCTCCGGCAGCATAAAGAAACTGGTCTTTCTTGATACCGGGATTGGTCACGCCAAATGCATATGTAAAACCGCCTTCATGAAAGCGGCCATAGGGATCGGGTCTCCACAAAGCCGTATTCGGCGACGTCGCAAAACGCAACATCTTTTTATTTTTAGGAAAGATATCAAACGCTTTGTGATACGGTCCATAAAGGCCGGATCCTTCATGCAGATAGCGAATGTACGGGGCCTTGTCCTCATCCAGGTAAACAACTCCTTCGCCTGCCTTTTTATCAAAGGTGTACCGAATCGCCTTGTCGGCATTTCCCTTAATCGTTCGGAACTTATGCTTCACTCTCGCGATGCGCACCACGGCCCGGCACGCTTTTCCCATCGCTGCTTGCATAACCTTTTGTGATATCGCGGGAGATTTTTCCGCCATAATCAAAAGCGCTTTATAGTCAAGGCTGAATTGGACTTGGCCTCCTTCTCTCCGGTCTGACAGTTGAATTACCCCGTCCGCCATATTACGCCACGCTCAGGATCCGCACACTGTCAATGGCCTCAAAAGAAGGCAGGCAAATGGCGGAAACAATGGTTAAGACGTTGACCGGGTGCGGCTCGGCGTAAGTCGTCACCGCGGTGCCCGTGTTCACGATGGAAACCTTGGCCTGGGACGCATTCGTCAGAAGATCCGCTTCTTCCGGCGTAGTACCAAAATAGGTATTGCCCAAATCGCCGTCCGGAATCAGGGTAAAGACATTGTCCGGGAAAAATTGCTGCGAGGCGCCATTGACTTCCAGTAAAAATTTCTTGTTATACACCACAACTTTCAGCTTCAACTTGTTTAAGAAATATTGTTCAAGCACCGCGTCGGTCATAATGATGTTCTGGCCGTTTTGAACGTTCATGTCCTTCTTGATTTTTTCATTTTGCAAGAGATACCCCCAGGTTTTCCGGGTGCAAATCGCACTGGTAGGCCGGTTGCCGGTTTCGTCCTCGGCTGTGTCCATCTCCGTCAGGATATCTTCTACGGGATTGGAATTCACCGTATCGGACCACTTGCTCGTACCACTCAAGGACCGCTTTTGAGAGGACTTCATCTTATAGTCATAATCATAAGCCACGCCGCTGGCGGCAATCTTGATTTTCCCGCCGGCCAAAAGCTGCATGCGCATCCGCTCGGCATCCACATCAACTCCTTTAATGAGGTTGCCGGCATCATCAAAGATTTTCTGGATGATTGGGTTCATAATATCCTTGTTGGCTGCTTCCATGGCCATCAGGATTTGCTGCCGGTCTTTTTCCCCAATCCGCATACTTTCCCGGAAGAACGGCATTTCGGTTTCAATGCGGGATACGCCAATCCGGTCCCGTACCGGGGCCTTGACGTCAAATTCCGCCGGTGCCAGAGCGACCGGCAATCCCTGGCTGCCTTTAATCCAGGACAGCGTTAATCCTAGTTTCTTTTTGGCCGGAAACAGCACTTCCCCCAGGTAGGGGATTCGGTTGGAAGCCGTCTCGGTGTAGTAAACGCCAATTTCCCGGGCGTTAATTAAATCAAAAATAGTTCTCATTGATTTTCATCCTCTCATTATTCAATGTTCATTACTTTAGGAAAACAATGCGGCCTGCCAAAGCCGTAACGGCTGCGGCGTCCGGCGTCTCCGGCAGCTTGTCTGTTTTTAAAAACCCGTGAATCAGCATCGCGCCGCCGTGGGAACCGTAGGTAACATCTACGTCATTAAGCAGAACCCCTTCCGCGTCAGCCGTATTGGCATGAGCGACCTTGATGTTATCCGGGTCCGCCAACGCCTTGCCGCCCACCCCGGCGATAATGGTACCGGCCGGTACAATCTTTTTACCGTCCTCATCTGCCGTAATCCCCGTATCATCGACAATCACCGGAACGGCTGCATAATGGTCCGGGAATCGAAGTATATTTTTGGTCCCTAAATAATCCGTTTGCACAAATTTCATGGCTCTTTACTCTCCTTTGCCAAAATAAAATTCTCTGCCTTTTTGCAGTGATTGGGTTTGCTGCGTGCTGACCTGTTTGGCCAGCTCTTTGCCGAAACTGCCGGCCTGTCCTCCTGTAGAACTGCCGCCACCGCTGCCGCCGCCGGGGTTTTGGTAATTCTGCATAAATTCCGGATTGGCGTCCAAATAACTTTTCACGCCATCCTGCACCTTGATTTCCTCCCCATCTTCCTTAACAAAAACGACCGAATCATCATCGGTGACTTTGAGTCGATCGGAAAGGATTTTTAGGAGTTGATCCGGTTTGATGGCCTTATTTTCCGTAAGCGCCGCCAAGAGAACGCGATTCTTTTCGCTGGTTTGCCGTTTCGCTGTTTCCTCCTCAGCCTTTTTCTCGGCTGCCGTTTGCGCCTCGATTGATTTTTTGAGTTCCCGCTGCAGCTTGGCAAGATCTTTCTGGAGCTGGGCGATCTCAGGAGCCGGTTTCCCATCTCCTTTGCCACTGGTAATGCCTTTGATGTATTCCTCCAGAGCTGCATCCAGGTCCTCGGCCGTATCATCAATCCCGGTATGGTCGTAAAACTTAGTCAGATGCCCCGTGACAGTTTTCAGCTTGTCCTCGGTTTCTTTGAGGGTCTGGGTTAGGGTTTTATATTGATTGCTTTTCTTGGCGACTTCACCGTCCTTAACTGCGAGAATAGTCTTGATCGCCTCTACGAATTTTTGCCCCTCCGGCAGCAGGCCCAGGGCTTTGAGTAGTTCCTCTAAATTCAAGTTGTTTAGCCTCCTTCTAATTTGGGATAAAAGAAAAACGCCTGGTCGGCGTTTACTATTTTTGCATTCGAATCACCTCCACTTCAGCAGTTTCCTGATATCAATCAAAGCCTGCCATGTCTTTCGGCTTTAGCCGGCTGGACGGATTGTTAAATCCATCCCAACCGCGCAGCAGGGTTTGCCAGTTGGCCCCCTTCTCATATTCCCTGACGCCTTGCACGCCAAACAACGTTTCCTTTTGCGCATTTCTGAGGCCGTCAATATACTCGCGGACCCCGTCCGGATTAAACGATACAGATGGATCCACCTCATCATAGTAAACCAGTTCTAAGCTGCACATACAGTGCGGGTGCCGCGGAATCAACGGAACTTTGTTTTTTGGATAAATCCCCGGGCCATAACCGACATCGGCATTCGCACATACGTCACATTGATCAAACAGCACATACTTATGCCGGTTACTGAGGACCCAGTGATAACCCCAAACCAGCTCATCGTTTTGTGTTTCCAAAACAAACCCGTCAAACCAGGCCCGGGCGTTCTCCGTCCGGGCAATCCGGTCCGCGTGATACCTGGCTTTTTCCTGTACAGCTACCCATGCAGCCCGATCCAACGCTTCCGTATTGAGCTTTCCGGCGGCATTGACAATCTTCTCGGCTTCTTTCATCAAATTTTTATAGGTGAGCATCAAATCGCCATTCGGTGTCCCGGCTCGGTTTCTGACAGTCATTTTATCCATGTTAGCTTTCGCGCTGCCAAGAGCTTTCTCAAATTCTTTCCTCGACGCTGTGTCCCCGGATGCCACCGCTCGGGCCGCTGTATGCAGTTTTTTCAGATATTCAGGCAAGTCGGCCGGAGGAATTACATTCTTCCCTGATTTATACCCGTCATAGAGTTGCCTGGATAACGCTTCCAGTCCCTTTTGCCGGTTCAGCGACGTCTGAATGGTATTTACAATCGTTTCCCGCATGGCTTTCCCCGTACCATATAACCGAGTGGAAAGTTTCATTTGGTCACCGGACCAGGGAACCTCGGTTAGCGTCTGGGTGATTGCTTCTTTAATAGAAGCCTTTACACGAATCGATGTAGGGATGCCGTACCCGGCTAAAGCCATTCGATAGATCGAATTCACGATACTTTCTGCAATCATCGCAGGATATTCTAGCTGTTTCAGCGCCGTTTCCACGGCAGCAGCGACCGGTACGCCTTTGTCCAGTAGTTCGCGGATTGCCTTAACCAGCAAAGCGCCTTCGGCATCCATGGTTTTGCCGTATTCAGCCAAAACCGTTAACAACGTTTTGACATAATCGTCACGCTTGGCCATCCACTAGTTCTCCCCCGGATTTATTTTAAAGGCGGCTGCTTGTTGCACTGCTTCGGTTTGCTGCTCAATATCCTCCATTACCGCGTCAAACCGGTCTTCCGGCAGGTCCCCCAGAAAGGTTTCCGCCGCTTTGCGTTTAACTTCCTTCTGAAATTTGCCGCCGATATTAAGGTCCATCGCCTTTGTAACCTCGTCCAGAGCGGCGCCAATATCCACAATCCCGAAATCGTCCGGATAAACGCAGCGGTAATGAAGGGTTGAGTTCGTCCATTTTTCAAATAGATACGCAATCCGCAGTTCCGCATTCTGGCAGTTCTCGGCCAGATCCGCCAAACACTGGTTGGTTTGCTCGAAATCCCATTGTTTGGCAACCCCGGATACTTTCTGCTGTAACCCCACCACACTAGTAAGGTTGGCAATCCGATAGATTTCATCGACTAGACGACTCAGTTCATTCTGAATCAGCGCCGCCTGATCCGCTGACGGAGAAATAAAAGACGGAGCGGTGCCGGCGGTCCCGTCATATCCCAGAGCCGTTTCCGTACCAGTCACCATGTCCTTTAACCGGTCAAAATCAGCCGAATCAGTTATCGGATAGCAAAGCATGGCAAAGGCTTGATTCCGTAATGGTTCCCGCAGTTCACTGCACAAATTAAAAATCGCGAGATTAATTCTCGCGATGGCCAGCATATCACTGACGGGCGACATATCTCCGTCGTCGGCTTCGGTACCGAAAAGCGGAATGACGGGCACAACGCCTAAGTTGTGCTCTGTTTCCGTTGTTCCGCCCCCCGCTTCTTTTTTCCAAGATGTTTCGGTCCAGGTCCAGCGTTCCGCCAGCTTTTGCGTTACGGCAGTCCCACTGGCCTGCCGTGAATAAATCTCATAGGTGATGGAAGTAAGGATTCCGTCTTTATTACATTCATAGGCTTTGACCTGCCTCGCTTGCACTAAATACACGTAGGGAAACGCGCGCTGTGCAATAACCTCAGCTTGATTCACCGGCTGGTCTGGCGCATTATCGACCACCAGGAACGCTACGCCATGCAGCTTCGCTTTCTTCAGCGTCTTTTTCATAAACCGCTGGATAGTGGTTCCTTTTCGGTCTACGTCTTTCTGAAATAGGGAGAAGAGTTCGTTCTCCCGCTCCCGGCCGTCCCAATCTCGTACAGCCTGTTTGCGAAAAACCGGATCAACCAGCGAGTTGACTACCGTTTTCACATAGTTTGCATAATAGGATAGGGCCTTGCGCCGGCTGTATTTCGTCGGAGTCTCCTGAACATGGGGCACTAAGTAACTGCCGTCCAAAAAACCGCCGCCGCCGGTATAGGCGTGATCCAAAAACTCATAGTTGTCATTGATGGGTACAAACGGAATAATGTTTGGTGCGCTGTCTTTATTCTCGGCCACACTTTCACCTCCCCCTAGTAAATATCCATTCGTCCGGCAAAAATCTTGGACTGCGGTTCCCATAATGCCAAAACTAAAGCGTCGGCCCGGTCCGGAGACGTAAGTCCACGCTTTTTCATGTCTTCTTTTCGTTCCAGCTCAATTTCTCCGTCGGAGTTAACCCGATATTTGCGATTACTGATCTGGCTGATTTGACGATCGTCATACCAGAGAACAATATCATCATGCCTAAGTTTTTCCCGGAGGATTCCCCACATTAAGCCAGTACTGTTGGAAAAGCGAACCGGGTCATCCGATTTCAACAAACCGCCTTTGCCCCCAAAGTGCCCTTCATGGACGGTAACGTGCTTCCATCTACGCTCTTTAATTATTTCTTTTAATCGGTCATGCACTCCGACTCCAAGGCCGTCGCAGTCCACCTTGATTTTTGTCGGCCGGTTCTGATATTTTTCATTGTATCTCTCCACCATTTGGACCGTGCGGCCGGTCAATTCCATAGTATCATTATGGTTGTAGATTTCCGGCTTCTGCTGATATTTTTTATCAAAGACCGGACAGATGACCGATTCATCGTCGCCGTATCTAGATACGTCAATCCCGATGTCAATCATCCGTGGTAATACAACCAACAGCACCTTTTCACTATTGCGTTCCACCCAATCCAGGGGAACAAAACTGTCCGGCATGGCTTTGGGAAATTCCCCGGCTACCCGGACCCGAAATACATCGGAATCCTCCCCGTACATATTGATGATCATTTGTACAAACTGCTTCGATACCCGGGGTGAATTCCGGCCATCAATATGAAAGACACTGTACATTCCCCGGTTTTTATTATGACTATCGAAGAACCATCCGGCCAACTGTGTGGGGTTGCCGCAGGCCAGCAACCCTGCACCTTCGGTGGAGAGTGCGCCTAGAACCGGCTCAAAAATCTTATCCGCTACACCGGACGCTTCATCAATCACATAAAAAACATGGTCCGCATGAAAGCCTTGCAAGGCATCTGGCTTGGTTGCAGTTCGGGGAACAGCGAACCACTCTTCCCGGTGCGCCTTATGATAGAAGCGTTCATCGGTCCATTCAAAGAGGCCACCGTCGGCAGATTGCCGGTTCCACTTATTGAGTTCCGCCCAAAGGATATCGTGCAACTGGTGCTGTGTCGGCGCTGTACAAGGCACCTTGGGAAATGGACGGGAATACATGACCCACTTGATGATCCAGGATTCTACTGCTGATTTACCAATCCCGTGACCACTCCGAACAGAAGTAAGCTGTTTTTTGGCGCAGCTTTCAAGGATTGGCCCTTGATTCTCGTCAGGTGTTGCGCCAACTACTTCCTTTACATATTCAATCGGATGATCTGCATAAAAACGAATTGCGCGGGGCTCCAATAAAATAGGCTCAACAGTGATCATCGGTTCGCCCACGCTTCCTGTACCCGTTTGGCATGATCTTGAGCAGCAGCAGTCCCTTCACTGCCTTTATTGGCTGTTTCAATGCTATGCTTTAAGGCAATTAAGCGAGTTTTCTTCTCCTGTACCCGGGTTAATGCTTCTTCCAACTTTAAAATATCGTCTATGGCCCGGCATTCCGTTTCTGTAATTTCAGTCACTACCAACTTAGGTTCCGGAATCACGACCACTTTAGTTTGTCCGGTCTTTTCGTCATATACCTCAATCGGATTTTTCTCAACCCGCAATTCGTGCAGCACCTTACGCTGTTTTTCGGTCAGACCGTCCATTCGTTTCCGGATCCGCTCCATCATGCGGCGCTCCCGTAAGGAAATCAGCTTAAGGTCATCTTCAACCTGAGCTAATGTATCCGTATTGATGGTATTGCAAAGAGCTTGCTCCTCTTCGGTTAGGCAATCCCACCAGATGGTTTCAAATTCACCGGTCGTTACGGCATTTTTATTCCCGGGAGGAGCGCCTCCATGGTTACCGAGAGCATTCTTATTGCCTTTTGGCGCGCCGTGACCCACTGCATTTTTGTTACCTTTGGGAGCACCGCCTTTATTTTTAATGGTAACGTTACTATTCATTTGATTGGTAACGTTACTATTCGGAATGGTAACGGCGTTACCATTCAACCGTTCCTCCCACTGGTCAACGTTCTTCCATTTTCGAACTTGTACATCGGATATTCCAAGTTCCGCAGCAATGTCAATTAGCGGTTTTTTACCGCCGCTATCTTTCCATAGCTCAAACGCTTTATCCCTGTTCGGACTTCTTGCTTTTGGCATCTACACTCGTCACCACCTCCCGGGTATTCTTTTAAAAACTAAAGCTCATCGCGCTGGAGTTCCAAATCCAGTTCGACGAGCTTCTTTAAATCATCAATCGTTTTGATTTCTATAAGTCCCTTTTGAAAGTCACCCACCCATTTTGCAATACCAGCCTGGACAACTTTTCGGTATTTGGCCTTAGATTCTGCAATTCCCTCAATTAATGCGATTTCGTGCGTAATTAAAAGATCCTGCCGATTTTTACCAGAACATCCGTTCGTTTTACACATTGCATAGCACCCCGCTAATCCCTTAAAATGGATTGCGAGACAGTATCTCCTACGATCCGCGGCCGCGGTCCTTCTACTGTCTCCTGGCCGGGGGTGCCCGGAATGGGACGGATGTTAGCGCATCCGTCCTTTAATAGAAAAAATGTAGGTGATATTTAAATGCTTAAAGAAGTAGATAGGACATTTTTAAAAGAGGCATTTTATCTACAATTTTGGGAAAAGCCAATAACTTCTATTGCATTATACAATGCAGGAGAAGATCCATCGTCTATCTCTAATCATCTTTCTAACACTCTGTTCCGACCCTCAATGGATATGTCAGGGCATATTCAAAGAATTATAACCGCAAGATTAATAGCTGAACTTGTTAATAGTCTTGAAAATTTCGGTTCATTTTGTTACGCAGTTAAAAATCGGCACAAAAAAAGCATCTTTAGTCACTATGCATTAAATAAGTTAAAACATAATGACTTTTTTAATGAAATCAAAACACACTCAGATTCTTTAATAGACCTTTCAACCATGATTGGAATTCCAACGTTAATGGAACTTGAGAATAAAATGACGGCTGAAGCTTATCTGCATGTTAGTAAACTATATAGTGAGTTAGCCAAGCTTATCAATCAAGCTACAACTTTATATAAAGCTAATTGGAGTAAAGACGAAAGCTCATCGCCATATGAATTTTATGTCGCATATCACATTACAGATAGAGAATTTTCATACCCTAGCAATCAAGATGACCTTGTAAAAATGTACAATAAAATTAAACATCGTTTTCTACTATTTAGCACAAAAGAAGAAGTTATAAACTTTAAAAAAGTAGTTGAAAAAGAGAATATTAATGGATTAAATGTACAATTCGTTCCATTACTAATAACGCAAGAGTTTGTAGATAGTATTTTAACAACTATAAATAATATTGCCTTTTGTATGCGCGCAATAGCTAGTATTTTAATATATTTAGACTCTAATCAAATAGATTTATAATCTAAAATTTTACCATTAAATACTTATAGATATCTAACGGCTTTTTGCCCCGTAAACTCCTTCCACCTTCGAACAATCACATCACAATACACTGGATCCAGTTCCATCGTACAACAAACACGCCCAGTCTGCTCCGCCGCCATCAGCGTACTTCCGGATCCACCAAAAAAGTCGGCCACAATCTCACCTGGCCGACTTGAATTTTGTATCGCCCGGGCACAAAGACCAATCGGCTTCATCGTCGGATGTTCACCGTTCCGTAGCGGCTTCTCAAATCGCCAAACCGTAGATAGACTATCATCGCCGGATTGCAGAACTTCATAGGATGGTACCCGAACGGTTATTGTTTGAAGCCCCGTCGTAAATGTCAGTAGCGAACTTTCGCCATCTTGCTGTACTAACAAGGAGGCGAAATCCTCAATTACCGTCCCTTTCTTTCGTCCCCCATACCATTGGTGCGCGGCCCCAGGCTTCCACCCGTACAAAATCGGCTCATGCTGCCATTGATAATCCTGTCGGCCGAGAACAAACTGATTCTTTGCCCAGATTAGGCACTGCTTAAGCAACCAGCCGGAATCCTGCAGGGCTCCCCGGAAGTTGGAGCCTTCCGAATCAGCATGACAGACATAGATGGCGCCACCCGGCGCAGCAGCCGTAAACATTGATGTAAAAGCATCCAGTAAAAACTGATTGAACCGTTCCGCCGGCATATTATCATTCTTGATCGTCAGCTGTTCATCGGTTCCGCCCTGATAATTCACGTTATAAGGTGGGTCCGTGAATACCATTGCCGCCAAATTGCCAGCCATCAACTTTTCTACATCGGTAATCACAGTAGCATCGCCGCACATAAGCCGGTGACGGCCGAGCTGCCAAATGTCCCCGGGCTTTGTAATCGGTTCTTTAATCTCCGCCGCAGCTGCAGCAGGGTCGAAATTATCTTCTTTGACTTCGACCACATTGAAATCAGCCAGTAAATTGTCAATTTGTTTCTCAGTGAAGCCGGTCAAACCTACGTCAAAATCACCGATATTTATTTCCGACAGCAAACTGGCCAATAGGTTCTCATCAAGCTGTGAAAGTTCGGCAATACGATTATCGCCAATCAGGTCCGCCCATTCTTCGGCCTCAGTGGCGTAATCCTGCCGATCAATCGGCACCATCGATACATTCAACAGCTGCGCCGCTAAAAGCCGGCCATGGCCACGTACAACAAAACCAGAGCGGTTGCTCACGGTGATCGGAGCACGCCAGCCCTGGTTTTTAATAATTTTGGCCAAAAGCTCTATTTGTTTTTTAGGATGTGTGTTTGGATTGTGCGGATTCGGAACTAGCGTTGCTATATCCGCTAGTTCGTCATGTGCGCAATATACTGGAATTTTATCTGCTAACATGCTGCCTCCTTAACTGGATTAAATAAAGTATCACCAAAATAGCTTGCCATCACCTGATTGTTAACGAAGCAATAAGCATAGTCTATAATCTGAATACTTTCTTCCCACGTCCAGGATTCTCCCTGATTTGTCAATGTTCCGTCTTCGCGATTTGCAAGGAACTTTTTAACATTCTTTTCAAATCCCTTTTGAGTTCTCGATCTTAGTATTTTAGGATCTATACCTTCAGGATACCCGTCCCATCTTATACTTCCTAAATATTTCGCATCCCGTCCAGTTCCTACAAAGAAATCGGCTTTAGTACTCATCGTCTAATCCCCTTTACTTGTTTTAGCGTTGTTGTATTAATCACTTACTGTCGCCTAAAAGTCAAGGGGGTAGCAGGATTTAATCTCCGTTCTAATAGCAACTAAACCATCAAGAATCCCACATATAGGATTCTTGATGGTTCTCTTTTTAGAATACGAAAAAAGAGCCCGAAGGCTCTCCAAATTCTACGTTATTTCATTTCAATTGATTGATAACTTCTTCTGCTAATCCATCAATAAATATACTACCGTCAACTTTTAAATCATCAAGTTCATCCTTTGTATATCCTAATTTTTTCGGATCAATTTCTTTAAATATGCAAATAACCTTTCCATTATTTTTTAAAAAATCAATTGTTACTTTTTCATATTTCTTACTTACAGCGAAGGAAAATGGGAAAAACTCTTTATTATTAGCAGTAATTATGAACCTAAACTTATCGCTTTCTTCAATTTCGAGTTTGGGTATACCAATCTGCTCATTTGCCAGATTGATACCTTTAATTTCGTTAACTCCTGAAACCAATAAAAGTTGCCTACCCATTTCTTGGATTAAATTAGATTTATAATCCATTTAGCCCTTCACTCCTTTTACCATTTTTATACCCTTGTTCGGCAAAAAGAAATGCATTCCTGCAGTATGATAAAAACAGAAGGTTTTTGTATTCTAGAGTAACTTAAAATTCGACAGTCAGTTTCGAATATTTATTAAATTTGCAGGTTAATAAAAAATTTTGTTGAATTATTTACTATTAATTACATTTTTTTAGAAGGTGATTGCTATGTCCATTAGTAGATTTAAAACTGCATTACAAATAAAGTTTGGATTACCTCCTGGACACCCTACCAACGAAGAACTTAATAAAATATTTACTGATATTAATAGAATCCCACTGTCCAGTCGTACTGAAGCCGCTTGGGGTCAAATTGTAGAGAAACACGTTGCGGGATTTCGAACTTATAAATATGCAGGTCTTGATATGAGTGACTTAAATGTTATGTATTCCCAAATCATTAATTTATTAGGTAAGTGAAAATGAATTATTCTGATTATGAAAATGAAATACAAAACCAAAAAACATTATTAATGCAAGAACTAAGACCCATCATAAATAATTTAATGGAAAACCAAACTATTGAAAACCCACAAGAAGTCTTAAATGTTGCTCATGCCCAAGCAGTAAAATTATTCACTATAATGGAACGTTCACTAGATGAATGCACTATTGATAATCAGGATTTAATAACTCGCAAAATTGAGGACTGTATTAATTATTGTGAAACAATATTATACCATTGGAAAATGATAACTGCTTTCTGCTCTTCCTTTAACTTGCAACAACCAAAACCATCAACAAACGCATATTCAACCATTCAAAGCGTTATCAAGGCTTCCAATTCAAGGAAAGCGAAAGAAATAGAAGAAAGCTTCCAATCTTTGGGGCTTCCGACATATGGTTTCTTATATCGCAAAAAACATTCCCTGTGGAAAAGACCCGCATTTAGTACCCAGCAAAAAATTGGATCAGTAATTGGATTAATATTTCTTATTTCAGGTTTAATTTTATCCTTTACTTTTCCCATATTAACAGGAACACAATATTGGTATATTAGAATTATAGGTGCGATTGGCGCTGCTATAGTTTTATATTATTTTGTCCCTGGCTACATTAAAGTCAATTTTTCCATTTCCAAAAGAATTACCATAAGTGCGCTTGGTGGTCTTGCTATTTTTATAATTCTTTATTTAATTAATCCAGCCTCTCCACCTAACATGCCATAGCGAACGAACCTTAAGTTAAATTTATAATTATTAGTCGATATTCTACTAATTTTCGGCAACATAGTTTTATTATTTCACAGACTTTCAAATACGGTAACGTTATGTTAAAGTTAACAAAAATCTCAGCTTGACAATCCTTTCAATGATGCTCGCAAAGAAAATAAATATTCTCTACTAACTGGGTCGCCTCTACAGACGGCCTTTTTCATATTTATTTCACAATATCATTTTATCACGGCCAAAGTCAAAAAAGTGTGCAAGAAAAGTGCAATCATATAGCTTGCAAGGCTTCAAATCCAAATAATGACACCGTAAATTTACGAATAGCCTTATCTTTTAAATAAAATATAGATCTTCGACTATACCCCAACTTGCTAGCAATATCTTCCCTATCCAGCTTCTCCACGTACCACATAACCAAAATATCCTTATACCGCTCACAGCCATGGTCCTGGCAAATAGAATCCAGGACTCGGTCCACCTTCTCAATTTCCTCCAGCGTCCGATCTTTCATCTCCTGCCACTTTTGTAATTGGTATATCTGATTTAACGTATTATTGGGACGCGCTGCGTGAATCCCTGTTGGCTCCAATCGTATCGCCGAAGCATCCGCCGGGGCAGTTTTCATTACAAGACGCTCAATCATGTAATTCGAATGTTCAATGCTTTGTTTCAGCTCCCGGTAATATCGTAAATAGTTCTCCGCTTCTCTAATGCAATCCAAGCTTACCCCTCCCCGCTTCATTACATGCGAATAGGACGGTGATTGGCCGCCCTTCTATCTTAAAAACTCTATGGGAATTACATCTTCTTTGACAAAAAGTGGGTGTTTAGGAAATCCTTTTTTAGTTATTTCCAAAGCATATATTACACTCAAATTTTTTAAAAGCGCCTCCACTTTCTTGTTTCTTTTTAAAATTTTTCCTTTTTCTCCCCAAGCTGCTACAACCATATTAGATTTTTCTACCGCCTCAATAATATGACGATCATTTTCATCACCAACTGGATTATTAGCCTTTAAGAGTACACTTGGGTCCGTTGACCTATACGCAAATAGATTTACAACTTCTAAACGACCGTAACCCCACGCCTTAGCAAACCCAATACATCGAGTAATCGTAGGATCATTATAAGTAGCATCCGCTGTACTTGGATTAAGCATGATGAATGTAACAATTCCGGACCCTGTATCAAAATCACGCCATAATCTATAACGGTATTTTCTCGAATCGTCAATACATGCGCCATTATCCCCCATATTCTCACTCCTTAAAACACCAATAATTTCAATTTAAAATTCTCATTCTATTTCCATTGTCCCTGCCTATCTAAAATGGAATTTCCTCTTGCGGAAGTCCCGGCTCCAGATTCTTATTCACCTGGTCTCGCACGATCTTCCACGCATGCTGATATGCGTCATCAATCTTAGTTATATCGTTAACCTCAACCTCAAATTCTGCATTTGCCCGGACATTGTTAAATCCGGGTAGGCTTTTGGTTTGGCCGTAGGATACTTTGAGTTTCATATTCTGCCCCCTATGCATAAATTCAGCCAATTTTACCATACTATGGTTGGGAGCCGAACCAGAGTCATGGATGCAATTGTCATGTCACTCCAAACCATATTATCGGTTCCCATCAAGAAGATTTCTCCTCTCCCATACCCGGTTAATCCCGGGTCTTTTTTATGCCTGAACATCCTCCCAATTCCACATCCTCTGCCGCCCCTTTACCGGGACTGGTTTAATCTGCCGGACATCGTCCAAAATCCAAGACTACCGGCCCGCTTCTCAAGTGCCCCTTATTTAAGTTGTTTTGGCCCACATCGCAAGTGAGATACCATTATTTCCCAGGAAATAACTTTCCCCTTCACTCCTCCACAAA
This sequence comes from Allolucifera butyrica, assembly GCF_900476375.1. Classification (GTDB taxonomy): domain Bacteria; phylum Bacillota; class Negativicutes; order Sporomusales; family UPPP01; genus Lucifera; species Lucifera butyrica. The sequence continues at coordinate 38,510 of NZ_UPPP01000057.1, forward strand.
CTCAATCTCCGGGTACTTCTTCCGAAACAGCTTCTTTTTCAGCCGGTACTCCTTCGTCCTGTATCCTTTCGTATCAATCACCACGACCCGTCCATCCCGATACCAAACCCGAAAATCAGCCCGATAGACCATCGGCCGTACCCATTTGCCCTGGTCAAAATACCCTTCCTGGAGTAAGAACGCCGGCTGCAGCTCAAATTTCACAACTTCCCCCACAAGCTTTAAAATCTTGAGCTCGCCATATTTTGCGGCCTCTTTCTCGCTGTCAAACAGAATCCCGTCAACCTCAGTCCGGTTATTATTATACTTGGCCCGCTTCTGTTCTTTCAGCAGCAGCTCTTTCAAGTGCGGATTCCGCCGGCGCGTGTCTTCAGAAAGGCTGTTCCATGTAAGCTGAATCATGATCCCAACGCCCACTCTGGCTTTTTCTTGCAATCGCACTGAACAGCTACCGTCTTGGTATCCATCCCGTTATTAAATGGCACCTGTTCAATGTACCACCCCTGCCCTCCGCACTTTGGACATGATTGTCCATCTGAAAAGTTATCAACAGGGAAGTCCTCGCGCGCGCTATTATTTTTTATATTTTCGTTTAGGTTTTGTTTAGGTTTATGTTTATATAATGTGCCCCTTACGTTGTCCCCTGTGTGTGCCTGTCGTTGCCCCTCCTGCTGTCCCTTTTGTTGCCCTTCCTGTTGTCCCTTTTGAACAAACGGAACAAGTAAATATTTGCCAGCTTGGTTAACTCTATCGGATTTTTTGTATTTTATCCGGCCAAAGTTGATAAGAACACTGCGGGCATGGTCAAATTCTTTTCGGCTGAGGCTACATTTAGCCTGTAGCAGTCCGTTTGGAACAGTGAATTCCTGTATCCATCCAGCCTTATTGCAAATGGCCATCAATTCGTACCATAAGGCAATTGCGCTGGCAGGTAACGGGTTCACTTCCTTCCATTCAGAGAAGGCCAATATTTCCGCAAGATAGTTCACAAGATCAACTCATTTCAGCAAAATCTCTTTCGTCCTTTTGATAACTCATCCTACTTCACCCGCCGCAATGAACTTTCAGTCGGCTCAAATAACCGCGGCTGCCGCATATTATCCCAATCCCCATTGGCTTCAATTAGGTTGGTGATGAGCCGGTGCTTATCTTGCCAATCCGTCCCAAGACTATAGAACACTTCGGGCCACTCTTCGATTGCGTAAGCCTTTAACTCCCCATCGGTGTCAATCTTCCGCAGTTCTCGATAAAGCACCAGCAGAACCTGGCTCCATGTCATATCTTCCAGATTCTTTTTATAAAACTCGACCATATAGCAAAACGTCCGGTTGGTCATCTGCTTCACCAGGTCTTGCCACTTATCCGGTACTTTGCGAATTTCCGCAAACTTCACCTTGTCCCGGTTCTTGCCGTTTCCGTCCACATTATCAATAAAAAGAATAGCCTCAACCGGCACATGCTTAATCTCCGGAAACTTCTGCACCAGCTTTTTCGCCGGGTCCCGGTAGACTTCATTAATCATGTACTTTCCAGACCATTCATCCACAACAATTAACCGACTTTCTTCTGCCATTTGCCTCACCCCTCTGCATAATCGGTATCAAATTAGGGCAGACTAGGCATTGTGTCAAAGTCTGCCCTCCTTCGCTTAACTAGCTAACTCACTTAAAAATTGACTGGGAGGAACCGGCATCATCGAACCTCGCCAATCCTGGGCCCGCTCCGGCCAGGTAATGAATAACCGGTTCTTAGCCCGGGTCACGGCTACATAGAACAAGCGCCGCTCTTCCTCCATGTCCCCGCGCTTGGACGGGAACACATTCTGATTCATCCCGGCTACAATTACGGTATCAAATTCGAGCCCTTTGCTGGCATGGACGGTCATTAACTTGACCGCTTCTTTTTCTTCTACCAATTTTTCCTGGACATCCCGATAACGAAGGAATTTTAAAAACGCCTGAATCGAGTGATTTTCACCCAACTCATTCTTGGACTCTTCCCATTTCGAAATAGAGTTTCTCGCCTGTTCGATATCCGGCGAATCGTAATACCTTTTCGGGTTTATGAGGTTATTTAATGCGACAAAGCAATCCGCAGGCAAGTAAATAGCATCCGACTCCAGTTTCCTGTCAACCGCTGCTACGGCTTCTAGAAACGAATGGCTAAAGTGGTTCGGATCATCCCGATAGGTCTGCATGGCATCCCATAGGGACACATCGTTAGTCAAGGCATGAAACTCAAGTTCATTCATCTGCAGCAGCCGGATATCGAATAGGCGCAGGCACTTTTTCAAGGCTGTGTTATCTCGCCGGTTATATAAGAAGTACATCCATTGCAGTAGCGGCCGCACTGCCGGCGAGTCAAAGGAGTCCTCCCTGCCGGCAATCCGTTGAAACGGAATCGCCCTTTGCTGCAAACCTCTTAGGATAGTATCCACCTGATTATTGGTCCTGGCCAACACGACAATCTGCTGTAAGGGAACGCCGCACTCCCCGTTCACCTTGGTAATGAGCCGAGCAATGGCTGCCGCTTCCACGTTGGAGTCTTGATAGCTTTCTATTTGGACCTCCACCCCGTTCTTATGCGCAATGAGCGTCTTTTCCGTCTGCCGGATATTATGCTTGATTAACCGGTTTGCCGCGGCAACAATTTGGTCCGTCGACCGGTAGTTCTCCTCCAGTTTAATGACTTCACAGCCCGGGTTATGGACGGCAAAGTCCAGGATAAAGTTCACATTGGCTCCCCGCCATCCATAAATGGCTTGGAAGTCGTCGCCTACTACATAGAGGTTGGGCGCTTTTAGTAGATCCAGCATGTATGCCTGTTCGGCATTCGTGTCCTGAAATTCATCTACAAACACATGGGTAAAGGTTTGGCGATACTCGTTCAATACATCCGGATGAAGTTCCCACAGCCGGATAACTACATCAATTAACCGGTCCAAATCCACCGCGTTATTTTGTTTGCAGCGGTATCCGTATTCAACGAGGACCTTGCATTCTTCCGGATATAGAATCTCCTCTTTCCGATAATCCCCGCATTTTTCATGACGGTCCAAAACCTTCTTTAAGGTTGTCCGGCTTCCAAAGTCTTTGATAATTCGCTGCAGGATTTCTTCCCGGTCCTCCTGGTCGTATATCGTAAAGTTTTCTTCAATGCCAAGCTTATGGCCCCACCGGCGCAGAACCGATACGGCAAAAGCATGAAAGGTATTACAGAAAAGTTTTTTCCCTTCTTCCTCGCCGATCAATCGAATAACCCGTTCTTTCATTTCTTTTCCGGCTAATCGGGTGAAAGTAAGGGCCAGCATATTGGTGGTACCAACCCGTTGATTCAGATGCAGATTGGCGATTCGACGCGTTAAAACCGTAGTTTTGCCGCTGCCTGCGCCAGCCAAGGTGAGGATGACCGGGGCCGTTGATGTGACCGCCCGCAGTTGATTTTCATTGAGGCCATCAAGAAGGTTATTCATCTTAGCCCTCCTCAGCTTGGCAATCTTCGCAAAGCCTGGGGTACCCAACCGATTCCCCAATATAACAGCCGCACTGCTCACACAACGTACCGTCCAACATCATGTCCGCTATATCACCCATTTTTCTTCTTCCCTTCTGCATTCTTTTTGGATTTATCAAAGCACTCATCACAAAGCGCGACTCCATGTTTTATTTCCAGCCTCGTTTCGCTTCGCAGTATTGGCTGTTCTTTGCCGCAATCATAGCACTTAGGCACTTTTCTTCACCTCCGCATCATCGATAACCATAGAATCGGTATCCAACATTTCCGCTACCGGGCTTAAATCCCAGACTTTCCACCCATCCGCAGTAAACGGAAATTCAATCGCGCCGGCTAAAAGAATATTGTCGAGCTTGTCCTTTATCTTGGAGAGACCATCGATCAGCATTTGAAAGTTTTTATGGTCCAAATGATTTAAGTTATCCATCACTAAAACATGAAGTTTCGGCTGGGCCCGGTCAATCACGGTCACCATCATGGCCGCCAGGAATACGGTCTGTTGGCCAGTGCTGAGAGCGTCAAAGTTTACGCGATGTCCTTTCTCATTTATCCAGCCAAATTGAAAGATTTCTTTCCCCGTATCGCTTTCGGTCTGGAAGAAAGGACATTGGGCAAAACCCATAAGCGATAAATTCGCAGTAATATCGTTGCAAATCGGGTCCAGCAGTTCCTTTACAAGCTCTCCTTTGATGCCCTTGAGTCCCAACGTTTCCTGAATGAGCTTTAGGCAAACACTGTTATATTCAGCCTTCCGGTTAGTAATCGCCGATTGCTGCAGCATCAGAATAGCTTGCTTGGCTTTTTCTTTTTCCCCAATCGTCTTTTTCAAGACATCCATCCGGGTTTTAATGCCGTTAGCCCTGGATTGCGATAGTTCCACGCTGGTAACCGGCTGCAGTGGCGTCGCCAAGAGTTTATTCAATTCATCCTGGTACAGCTTTAATTTGTTTTGCCGGTCGGAAGCGGCAGCCAGTATTGCATTTTTCTGTTTCATCAACTCGGAAATGGACTGATTGATGGAGGTATTCCGGGCGTTCACTTCTTGGATTTGTTTCATTAATGCGGTTTGCTGGTCCCCGACAGCTTTCAGGTCAGCATCTAGCTTTTTTATCTGGCCAGCATACCCGGCCGCTTCAGCTTTAAAGGCGGCAACCGTCTCCGTCGCCTTTTCTTTTTGCTTGGCAACATAGTCGCCAAAGCCGGAAAAATCTTTGGGGCAGGCAATCATGGGATTGATCATGCAGCGCCCTTTCATGGTTCCGGTGGTGCCTAACGCTCCCTCCAGGGCGGCTACTTGACCGGCAATCTCTTTGATCTTCAGCCCCACGTTCTGCTGTTTATCTACCAAGGCGTTCCTCTCATCCTGCATCGTATCTCTTTTAGCCTGTAACTGCTGCATTTCTCCTTCAACAGCAGGCGGCTGCAGGATTTGTCCCTGGTGCTCGGCAATCTGCCGGTCAATCCCGGAGGTATCCGCATTGACCACATTGGCGTTCAGATCGGCAATCAACTGCTGCAGTTCCGTCGTCCTCTGCTGCTGTTTGGCGTTCGCCTTCACTTTTTGCTCATCCGCCGCCAGGATTTTTTCTACTTCAATTAACTGGCGCTGTAAATCCTCAAGCTCTGTTTTAAAACCAAGAATGTTCCGATCCGTTTCGTCCATCGAATTCTTAAGGTCGGCAAACTGTCGCACCGCGCCCTGGGCGTCCGCCTTTTTCCGGTCCCAGAGTTGCTTTTCCGCTCCCACCCAATCGAGCATCGCCTGGAGGCCGTCTTGCACTCCGAACCCAACCGGGTATTTCTCGATAGTCTGAGTAATTAGCTCTTGCATGGTCTCGTACTGTTCCGCATTATTTTCCTGTAGTTCCACGGTCAAGAGCTTGTCCACCAAATACCGGTGGATCTTCTCGCGGTCCCAGGTTTCCGAAGCGATGGGACTTAGACTATAAATAAAATCTCGCCGCTGCGTATCTGTCTTTTGCAAAAACTCATTGAAATCCAGCATGACTGGAAAGTTCCCGATTTCGGAGCTGACCCGGGCCTTTTTAGCCGTGTCGTTTCGTTCCCCCCGCCCGGGTGCAACCACCAGGGTCTCCTTAATGCTGATGGTTGTCTCGCCGGTTTTGTTATTTTTCTTCTCTTCTTTACCAAAGGTGCGGGTAAACTGAAAGTCCCCGGTTTTTAACCCCACCGTCATGGTGTCGCCCGTAGCGTATTTGAACGTGCCGGCCGCTGTTTTTTCTTCTCCCGGGATGTACCCGAGCATGGAAAGCCCCAGGGCTTGCACCCTGGTGGTCTTCCCGCTGCCGTTACGGCCAATAAACAAGTCCTTCCCGGATAGTTCCTGGACATCCGCTTGTCCTTTGAAGTTGTGAAATTCAATGGAGTGAATCATTAGAAAAGGTCACCTCCCAAGACCGGCTGCTGAGAGGCTCCTTCTTCCGGGTGCGCCGTCGCAGCCTTTTCCTCGTCATCGGCTTCCACGGCAATATCATCCACAGAAGCCTCCGCCGTTACATTGATAATATCCACTCGTTGGCCGTTGACGGTGATTTCCTCTCCTCGTTCGGCTTTGGCCGCCAAATCCATCAGCGTATTAGGGTTATCGTCGTTCACGTAGCCGATAATGACTTCCTTCGCAACCCGTTTATAGTCCGGGCCCTGAAAATTCACATAGGCAATATGGGATAACGCCGGATGCTTCGCCATCGCCAGCCGCTCCGCAATGGTCTGGGCATTCCGTTCGGCAAAGTTTTTCTTATTAATAAAGGTATCAATCGCTTTTAGGATTTCGGCATGGGAGGTATTGGCCCAAACCCCCATATTGCCATCGATCTTATAAAAAATACCGGTCTTTTTCTCTTCTTCGGTCAGCATCGTTTCCAAACAAATCCGGCCAGCGCCGCTATTTTTAGTCACCTTTTTCATTAGGTCCTGAATAAAATACATGTTGATATCATAAAGCAGCGTTGCGGTCGTAATCACAAGGTTTCCGGTAGGGCCGCAGCCGATGGCCATCTTCTTGACCCACACTTTTCTCAGGGTCTGTGATTCCGGATCCACAACAGGGAAAGGATTAACGACAACCTGTCCCGTCGGCAACGTCAATTTCTCCGGCGTAATGATACTCAAATTGGCGATTTGATTCGCCCGGTAAAACCCTTTCCCGGTTGTCATCGCTTTCCCCTGAATCACTGCGATTTCCCCGTTTGCCTCACTTAGGGTAACAACGCTTTTTACGGCTTTAATGGCTCCAGTCGGCGTGCGCTTCACAAAAACCTGGCCGTCCCCCAGAACGGCCACCATTTGCTTTTTTAAAGCATCCACTTGTTTCTCCAGCGGAAGCTCATCCAAACGAACAACTTTATTTTCAGGCAATGCCATAATTCTCGTCCTCCTCATCCAATTTTAAAAACAAAATAACATCCAACCCTAGGGTGGTTCCTCTTCTTCCTCATCATCCGGCGCATGAGGATCACGATACGGACAAGCTGCAGTCCACCAGGGGCGTTGCGTAATATCCGGCAAGTCAGTCACGGCCTCATCACCCCAACAATGCCAGTTGCTCCCGGCATTCCCGACAGACGTTCTTTCCTCTAAAATTAATCACGTCGTCGGTATCCCCGCAGAACATGCATTTCGGTTCATATTTATGAAGAATAATCAGGTCGCCATCAACAAAAATCTCCAGCTCGTCTTGGTCGCTTATATCCAGCACCTTGCGTAATTCGGAAGGAATTACAATCCTCCCAAGTTGGTCCGTTTTACGAACAATTCCAGTCGATTTCATAAATTCTCTCTCCTTTACAGCCTCATGTAGCCGTGCTACAATGAGCGTGACGTAATATTTTTATTGACCGCTCCTTGTGGGCGGCTTTTTTTATGTTCGGAAACACATTACCGGTCATGCTGTTTTCAGCTCCTTCCCACATGGTTGCCGGCTATTACATGCCTTCTCATTGGCGCATAGTACGCAACAAATACTTTCCTTGCACTCCATCTCCGGCGATGCCGCTGCCGGTTTAGCCGGGGTAGTACACGATTGACAATTCATAAGTATCCCCCTTTCCTCTGTTTTTTGAATACCTGATATGGACTGTAACCTTAATCGATTTACCAGCGTAATTTGCAATAGATTGATAATAAACTGCGAGGAGGTAAATCTGTGGTTATTGATTTAGATGAAAAAAAGTTAAAACGGGAGATCATCCGTGAGCTTAGCGGGTACCCGGTATCAGAAGAAGACCAAGAAAAAATTGCAGAAAAAGTTATGAGCGTCATACTCAGATCATGTAAAGTAATTAAGAAATAAATTTTTGCTTCGTCTCTTTTGATGGCATTTTCAGCGTACTCCACTCGTGCCCGCACTTAGGGCATTTAAAGGTAATCAAGCGCCGGTACTCCGCAGTCTTTTGCCCGGCAGTATTGCAGTAGGGACAGTTTAGTGTAGGCCTTACATTACTCATGCCGCAGCCCCCCTTCCACGAAATTTTTCATAGATGACCTCCAAACAAACCATTGCCAAGCCAGCTGCAAACTGTGTATGTAAGCAAAGATAGGTTCTGCGTAATGACTGTAATCGCTCAATACTCAGCCGCTCAAAAAGCTCCCGGATGCCGATCCCAAGCTGATAACCAGACCGGTATTCCACACTGATCATCATTTTTTTGTGCAAAATCCGGAATGATTTCATCGTAATCACATTCATCTGACATCCCTCCAAATTGACGCTTATTACGTCAAGTGTTAAAATAAATGTAGCGAATTAAATCCAAATCTTTTTATTTAGCCGCTCTCAAGGCGGTCTTTTCTTTTTCTAGTTCTAACGCAATAGCTGCTCTGGTAAATTCATGGCACTTATTCAAAATGGAGTCGATGATCGGCAGCTCATCCCGGGTAATTCGCCCATCACGCAGCACTTGGACCAGATTGTGCTTTGTTAAAGCTACATCATCAATCGCGCCTAGCAACTGCATCCCGGCCAGCGTCGGAATCATTTCGATAAATTCATGGCCGCAATACCGGCCAATGCTGCAATGATTGGCGCAGTGCCACATGGCAAGCCGCTTACCGGCGTTATACAGTTCGCACATCTGCACCACTTTCTTGGGATGCGCTTCTTCTTGAAAGTACTCAATTTTTACAAGAGTTTCTCGCGCCATTTTAAGTTCTGAACTAGCATCCAATAGCGCCAATTTAGCTCCTTTTCGGCAGGCTCTGTACATCGTGTTCACCTCCCTTCCATGCGATAATTATTCCAAGAGGAGTAATGCGCCTCACCCCGCTTCGCCTATCCGTATAACCGGGTAGGCTTCTTTTTTACCACTTGCCACTAGCAAAGTACCGGTCCCATCCCATCCGCCAGCGAATATTTTTAATTTCTTGCAACTGCCGGCGTTTGCGATTCGGCCACCATGTCAAAAGCATCGATATAAACCGTCTCATGCACTTTTCACCCCCTTTCTCAGAACATACCGCCGGGCGATTTCCCGGACTTCCGCATTTTAGCGGTAACTTGTCCACATTTCGGGCGTCTCAGGTGGCCTACACATTGCCGGTCATCTGAGCATGTCGGTACCGGTTGAGTCCCGCCCGGAAGCACCGCCCAAACCCAGTGCTCATTCTTTTGAAACACATGCCCACACCTGGCGCAATACATTGGCTCCACCTCACGCTGCGGGTGTTGGCGGCTTAGGATCACTCTTAAGCAGCTCATGCTGATATTTAAGAAGAATCTTGTCAATCTCAGCCTTCTTTTCAGCGTTTGATGCGTTCGGGTCGTAAATTCTGGTAATAGTAATGTTTATAGGTCTCTGAGCCATAAAAATTTCTCCTCTCAAATGAAATATAAAAAATTAAAGCGTTAATCATCGGCAAACAGCTCGGCAACGGTTACGTTAAAGGCTGTCGCAAGTTTTATAATGTCGGTTACGCATGGTTCGGACTTGCTATTTTCCCAGTCGCTCAACGTCCTTTGTGGAATGCCCGTTTCACCTTCAATCATCTTTTGAGATTTGCCAAGCTTGAGCCGGAAAAAATGAATTCGTTTTCCAAAATCCACCTAAATTCACCTCACGGTACAGGAAATTTGACCTTCTTAGCGAAAATTCACTAATATAGATGTTAAGTACTTGCTAAGCACATGTTAATTGTTCGTCACTTCCACAGGCCGGAAAGAATTGATAAGCTTATGGACAAACACTTGATCGGCGGAGGTAAGAACTATGATTGAAGAAATAGATTTTGACGATAAAAATTTGAACTGCGAAATCGATTTTCCATCTATATGTCCTCATTGTTTGCAAGGGGGGCACCCAACCTATCTGAGCGCCAACTCTAGATTGTCTACAATTCCTGAAGAAAAAGGGAAAAGAATAATTGCTATTATTTTCTTATGCGCCACATGTGAATGTACGTATCTAGGCGAATATAAAGAAGTTTCTAAAAAGGTATATCAATGCGTCAATATTTATCCACATCCTAAGCCCAAACTCGACATTCCATTTGAAATAAAAGAACACTTCCCTGACTTCTACGAAATTTATAGGCAATCGGCAATTGCTGAAAGTTCTAATCTTGATAAAATAGCTGGGATGGGATATCGAAAAGCCGTAGAATTTCTCGTAAAAAGCTATCTCATTGATTTGTATCCAGATGAACGAGAAAATATCTTAAAAGAAGCTCTTGGTGCTTCGATAAAACGTATTGAATATAAAAATATTCAAATGATTGCTAAAGCGGCCACATGGCTTGGCAACGACCAAACTCATATCATTCAAAAGCATCCCGATTATGACGTTGAAGACATAAAAATTTTCACTCTCGCTTTATCGCATTTGATTCTTGCTGAAAAAGTTGTGGAGAAAGCTGCTTTTTTGGTTCGCGATTAGCTCGTTCACAAGGATCTATTTGCCCAATAAAAGTTCCATCTGTTTTAAAAAATTTTTCTACGCGCCTACCCGGGGATTCTTGTGTTCCCTGTCCCTTGCAAACGACAACTTGAATTACTTCTATTATTTTTACTTGATCAACGCGTTCATCAACTGGACGAATTTCTGCCATCAGTCTCACCTCCTCACGCTGCCGGTTTCGGGTCTGATTCATCGTTCACCGCCAGAAGTTCTTCTGCCGGGATGCCGAAGAATTCTTTCATCCTCTGCGCCACATCAAATGATGGTTTGCGCTTGCCATTTTCTAAAAGACTGACATATTGAAATGATAAATTCAATCTATAGGCAAGTTGACGCACTGTTAAGCCGCGAATAATCCTCTCATGTTTTAATTTGGTCATAATCACCACCTCAATTCGCTACGTCTACACAATGTAGACTTATTACCTTCATTTTAGTCTACATACCGTAGACTGTCAAGGGGCTGTTTAAAATGTTTAATAAAGAAATGTTTAGTCTTAAATTGAAAGAATTGCGATTATCAAGAAATCTTACCTTAGAACAATTAGGAAAAGAATTAGGTGTAATTAAGCAAACAATAGGGCATTGGGAATCAGGTATTCGTCTTCCTAATCTTGAGATGACAGTTTCTATCGCAGATTATTTTAACGTCAGTGTTGACTATTTACTTGGCCTCTCGGACACTCCGGAAAGGAATAAAAAAGATAAAACACACCTTATTGATTTTTGAGCTGATATTTAGCTTAGCAAACAGGCAACGATTTGGTTCTTCAATATTTCAAAAAGGATGATAAGTATTGAGAAAACTCATTGTTTTAGTGTTGCTATTACTTAACTTGACTGCTACAACTGTACTGGCTGCACCAGACGAACAAGAAATAGCTTCCTCTTTTCATGATTTAGTAACCAAACACATTAACGGATACAAAGAAGATCCGAGAGTAATGATCTACTTTATTCCCGGGAACATATCGCCAACTGTAAAAGAGGGTTGGAGAAAAAGTAAATGTGTCGTTACCGAGAATTACTCCTACGCAATCCAGAAACCAGCTTCAAAAACAGGTCAGTATACTGGTTTTCTCATCTATGAGATGTACATATTTGTGAGCCCAGCCCAACCAACAAAAGAATTGGCTGAAGCTACTGAGACTTTCAATAAAAATGTAACGCCCGGAGTTTATAAAATCTCCTTTTCTTATCAGGATGGAAAATGGGTTCCCCTAAAATATCAAGAGCAGGTTAGAGCAGAAAGAACTGTACCGCCAGTTTGGTTGACCATTACCCCAAATCCTTTGAGTACCCATTTCAAACGATTGATCATACGGGATTCTGGTAATTTGGATAACCTATGACTTTGTCTCTTTTCTTCAGGCTGCTGGGTTGGGACGTCGGTAGTTTGGGATTGGCATACTATTATTGCTGATAATGCCTTTTATTAAGGATGGACCTGCAGAATCGAATAAGACTACAAATGTTTAACTGGGTTAAATCATTTTACATTCAGAAAGGATGCTAATTAATGAAAAAGGTTATTATTCTTTTACTGTTCATACTCGCTTTGACCAACTCATTTGCATTTGCAGAAGTGAATAAAACATTATCAGATAACTATATTGGGTTGGAAAGAACATACGAATATACAATTAATGGAACAAACAAACATGCATATGTAACATTAAGCCGTCAGGGATTTTTTGACTCTCTTCTAGGAATTACCAAGACTAATACTTCCCATAGTTTGTACTTAAGCTTATTTACACCACCAAATACAAATCAAAGTGCCGTAACAGATATTACTTTCTCAACTAAAAATTTGCCCTGTTTTGTGACTTATAATGGCGAAACTCAGAAAACTTACCCTCTTAAGGTAAAATCAATTAGCACAAACTATGTAGGATTTAAAGTTGATAACTCCACCTTACTTCCAATGGTAAATGCCGAAAAAATAGGCGTTGTTTTAACACTAAAGGATGGCTCAACCCAGAAAATTGAGATTCCAGAAGATGTACTAAAAGACTGGAAATTTATAGTTACTTGTAACCTTCTAGATGAATACAAAAAAGGATTATAAATTTTTGCCGCTCTCCTCACCACATTCGGCAGTCTACGCCGCCGGTTTCGGATCTGGCCCATTGGTTGCTTTTTGAATATTAGTAGGTTCCTCCCCATGTACCGTTATGGTACTATTGGGATTTAAAAAAATTTCCAATGGTACTTTATAAAATTTAGATAATTTTTCAAGATGCTCAAGCTTTATATCCGTTTTCCCACTTTCTAAATCATAATATCCTTTTGCTGTTTCATATCCAATCCCTTTGGCAACATCATTTAGACTATATTTATTATCAATACGCAATTTCTTAATAGTTTTGAGAACTATTCCTGAAAGTCCCATCTTATCACCCCCATCTGTACCATTTTGGTAATCTATATTTATATTTTAATGTACCAATCCGGTAATGTCAATGATTTTATTACCTTTTCGGTACAATAGTTTTACCAGATTGGTAATAAAGTTATAATTGAAATAGGTGGTGATTTTATGATTTCTGAGCGACTAAAAGAATTACGTGAAAAAAGCGGCCTTAATCAATCTCAGGCTGCAGAAAAGTTAGGTATTTCACGGGTCAATTACAATAGATATGAAAATGGAGAACGTGAACCAGATAACGCCACCCTTTCCCGTCTAGCAAACTTTTTTGGTGTTACCACAGACTACCTTCTAGGTCTGATAGATTCCCCTACCGAGGCTGCCAAGACAACAATCCGCTCAGCTATTTCCGACGATCCGGAACTACTTGAATTTTGGAAAGAACTTGAAGAACGTGAAGATCTTAAACTCTTTTTTAGGCAAATAAAAAGCCTCTCCCCTCAAGCATTAAAGCGTATAATACGCTATATCAAAATAGTTGAGGAAGAAGAGGCTCAGGAAGATTTATAAGCGAGAAATATAAAAAACACGGCATAAACCGTGTTTTGTTATTTCTCTCTACATTTTTGATAAAATGATGATTTTTTTGAAGGAGAAAGTGGTAGTACATGAATCTTCGTAAAATTAACAATATGGTAAGTACTGGTGAACTATTATTTCATAAAGTTAAATTGATCGGAAATCCACACGGTTTCGTTTATAAATCTAGAAAAGGCAGAACTCACATATTTATTGATTCCAGCTTATCGCTGGAGGCTGAACGCGACACCCTCCTCCATGAGTGCTGTCATGTTTCCGAGCATATGAACGATAATTCCTATGCCATTGGGCTGGATGACCGGCACCATGAACGAGAGGAAGAAGCAGAAGAGTTTGTAAGGAAAAATAAACGGGTCAATTTTAAAGATCAGCTTTGGATCTGGGTCATTAGCAGTCCCTCGCTCCTGCTAAATTTGTTTGATGTCGGGAACGATTGGATTAATAATGGGATTTGAAATGCTACTCAATTTATTTAAATTCTTTAATTTGTTAAGATACATTTAATTCCCATAAACCTCGGATATTCCCACTTTCCTGAATACTTTTCTTGAATTTCTTCGGAAGGGACTGGTTCATAAATTTTTTCAATACTAAAACCTGCTTCAGTTAAACTGTTTACATACTTCTCAAGCGGTCTATGAATATGAGTAGTTACACCTCTTTCTTTTCTATCCAACGAAATCTTGAAATCAGCCTCTACAGGAATTTCTTTATGATAGTTAAACCATTGTTCTTTTGCATAATTCCAATATAAAGGCCAAAAACACGGATGTGTTATAGTAAAAACCAAATGGGCTCTCGGTTTTAAAATCTTAGCAATTATTTGTAGAACTTGGTCAAGATTTAGCACTGTCATAAGAGTCATACTTGCAACTACAGTTGAAAAGGACGCTTCAATAAATTTACTACTCAAGCTCTCAATATCAATATTAATATAATCAATATTAGAAAATGTTGTTGATGCATTTTGTGCTAATTCTACATTACGCTTACTAATATCAATACCAATAACATGCTTTGCCTTTTGAGCAATCATTCTTGTCAATGCTCCAGTACCACATCCCAGATCTATCACTTTTGATAAATCACAACCAGATAGCATTTCAAATATACATGGTGTTATAACATGCGTAAAACTCAGGTCTTGTCCATTTTCAATTTGGTTTAAACGTACTAATGCAATTTCATCCCACTCTTTTGTTATTTCTTTATAAGTTTTTCCAAATACTGGTCTCGCCATAAATTATCCTCTTTTAACTTTCTCATTATATTTTTTTAAAACTTCAACTAAGTCATTTGCAACTGAAAAAACCGGATGACTGCCTAACGAGAATTCTTCAATAATATGTTGATTATTAATCTTACGCCCAACTGCAACACGCGCATAATCTTTGTCCTTATCGACTATAGTAAATCTGCACGTCGGAGTATGCTCTAATTCCTCATAAGTATAAATTTCCGCGCCGGCATTTTTCAATTCTATGGATAAATCGGTATGCTTTGGTAAAACGATACATAATTCATTTCTTTTAGCTTTTAAAAATAATAATGGACGAATATTCGCTCCATCACTCCAACTCATATCCCGAGTACATATAGCAACTTTACCGCCCTTAGAAATCCAATTAAACATATATTGATTAACTTCCTCAATTGATTGATATACCTTAGGGTTCATGGCAACATATTGCCTATATATTACTATGGCAGCATAACTAGAAGGAAATAGCCATATTATCAACCACAGTATCTCAAAAGTATTTAGACCGCTAGTCACTGGTTTCATTGCCAAGATTAATCCAGCTAATGAGGCATACGAACCCACTACTCCAATTATTGATACGATCATGTTTCCTTTAGACATTTAATATCCTCTCCCAAACAGTCTTATGTACTATTTATCTTACTAGTTGATACTAATACCTGTACCGGCCCGATAGCCAACTATTTCCCCTATTTCCTTCTTTCGGCTTTATAGTCATATAATGCCGACATAGCTTTCATATGTCGCCCTTTGTGAAACTTCCATTTAGGACTGTCATCAAAAAGATTTATAAACATATCACCTGATTGTGAAAAGCCTAAAGCATGCAAGCTTAAAACTAAAACTATTTCGTATGTTCGAAAAGGTGCATTCATTCGTTTAAGTTCTTTTCCCGTCTCCAAACCAATTGAAGCCCCTTCATTACAACGTAATATATATTCTTTTATTTGTTCTTCTGAAGGATGCACATATTGACTAAGCTCTCCAAACAACTGCTTAACATCATTTATTAGAAGCTTACTTTGATTGTCAGTAATAAAAAAATTAATATCATCCACACAATCTATAGAAGACCGGGGAATACTTGTGCCTAAATATGCAATCTTTTCATGGTAAGTCTGCTTAGTAAGTGTCTGATCAACGAGCAGTGCTTTAACGGATGTTTCAAGAACATAGCGTAATTCTCTTTTCGCCGGATTAAGAACGCCTTCTTTAATCATGACACTAATTCCAACTGCTGACTCAAAGAAAAAATCAAACAAATTAAATGTAAGAGAATTTTCTCTTCCGCCTCCACGTATTGAACAAATTGAGATACCCCTTGCCGTTTTAATAAAATCGACTAATATACTATCACAAAATTTTTTTTCTTGAGTATACTGTTGGCCTTGTCTCAATTCTTCATGTTTAGCGATTTTGCCTTTATAACTATCTTCCAACTTAATCGCCCCTTAAACTCGCTCTTTTCTTAATCTAAATTGATAACTGCTCCAAAAAACTAAAGTTTTAAAATAATAACCAAGGGGATATTTATACGCACGCCATACTGGTTTTTTCTCACTGACATAGGCAGCCGAACGGGAGTAAATATCTCCACACTCTTAAGATTCTTTTTTACTTGCGGCTACCTCTTTAAGCGACTCATGCAATAATAGCCAATCTTTAATTGGAGCTATAAACTTATTCCACGACGATGACTTTGCAGCAAGATCAACAATTGATGTTAAACCAACACAGCGGCGATCAGAGTAACCAAGTCTATCAACTAGTGAATCAACAAAATTATGCTTATCTTCAACACATTCAATTTCTAAAGCAGCTTGCTTAATAACGTTTCCATTCTCATCAGGTAACGTTTTTATTAATTCTACAACATACTTTTCTGGATTAAAACCTTGTGGAAGATTAAATTGAATTAATTGCCTCATAGCTTGATTTCGCATTTGCTCAGCCTGTCTCGTATTTCCCGTTAATACCTGATTTATTTTTTCCTTTTTCTCATTATCACTTTTATAAACATCACCATCAAGAATTATAATTGTGTTCTCAATGGATTCACCTTTAAGTAAAATTCCAGCTATTAAAGTAAAGCTATTAATACATGCCCCATATTCTTTGACACTTACCAATATTGAATATCCACTCTCTAAGCATATCCAATCAACAATAGCCTTTGCGAAATCATCTTCTACGAAAATTTCTAGAGGACGGTTAGTTTCGCCAGTTAATCTGAAAATAGCATCAGGTTTAGTTTCATTAAAACAAAGTGATTTACTAGGAGTTTGACAAATATGTCGAATATTAATGAAAGAATCCATATTTGTAACTGATTGTGCATGAGTGGTAAAAACAACCTGTAAACTCTTGTCAACTGCTCTTCGTTTTATAACTTTAAGTAATCTTTTAAGTGCATCTGTATGCAGCAAAAGATCTATTTCGTCTATTAAAATTAGAGAATACTTTGGAGAACGAAACACTTCAGATAATATGTAAAAAATGCGCTGTTCACCAGCTCCCATACTTAAGTCAGAATATTTATCTAATTTATGTTCTACACCAATATATCTTGATCTTTTAGTCTGAATTTCATTATACGAACTATATTCTCTATTCATAACCTTGCCTGCATTTTCTTTTACAAGAATTGAAATATCATCTTTCAAAGCTAAAGTTGATGCAAACTCAATTCGGCTCTGCTTTTTTTCTCTTTCAATTTTCGGAACACAAGTATCAATACCAATATAGATTATATTCCTACTAGGTCGTCTATCATATTTGGGAGACCAACGATCAGATGTTTTTTTGTAAATCGTAAATACATCATTATATTCTTTCGACCCAATCCTATAATCATACTTAATAGAAAATTCACTGCCTTGCCACTGTGAATAGGTAGTTGGTATAAAAAATTCACTAAACTTCCAATTTTTCTGATCCGAATTTAAAGGCTTATAGCAACACGCCAGAGCATGAATTATTGTTGATTTACCAGATCCATTTACACCCATAATTGCAGTAAGTTCTGAACCTTCAAAGTTAATTTCAACATCTTTTAAACTTTTTAATTGTAATATATGTATCGATTTCAAGTACTGCTGGCTAGGTTTAGTTACAGTAAATTTTTTCTGGACCAATTTAACATCTCTCCCATTAACTATTAGTTATAATTAGTTCCGCATGCAAATAAAGTTCCAATTTACCGTGCACAGGCCTTCCTATAAGTAATAACAACGTCCACAATCTACTAAAAATGTAAGTTATGGGCGTTTTCTCCATAAAGATGGCAGTATCCTGCTAAATTTTGTATGTTATTTGAAAATAATTGGAATTAATGTAAAACTGCTTATTCGCTCAGCTGATTTTTCCAACCGGTGGCTCAAAATCGAACCGGCTAAAATGGCTCAATTTCAACCATTCTTGACATATATTTCTGAGCTGTTCCTAATTTAAATAGCAAATGTTTATTATTCCAATATCCATTCAACGGCTCCTAATAAGTTCGCTGCTATATAATCAAGTTCTATTTTTAACAATTTATCCTGATACTCTCTAACTGACTCTTTACCGACTCCCGTCATTACTAATATTTTTCGCGCGTGTACTTTGTCTGCGGCCAACATGTCAGTCAACCTATCGCCAATTACTGCGCACCTTGAAAGATCCAGTCCATGTTTAACTGCTGCTTTTAACAATAAACCAGCTTCTGGCTTTCGACACATACAGCATTGCTCCGGAGTGTGCGGACATATATATGCATCCTCTAATCCAAAATCTAATAACTCTTTCACAAATCTATCTTCCGTAGAATTACCCAAAGAAATTCCAGGTTGATTAGTAAATGCAAATATCTTTATATTCTCTTTTTTTAATAATTTAAAAGCGTTTTTTGTAAAAGGATACAGTGTGAATTCGCCGGGATAAATTACTTCTCCATCTCCGCCTATGGTACCATCCCTATCAATAAATACCGCCTGAATTATATTTTTCATAAAATACTCCATCTGCCTTTTTATATTCTAATATTATTCGACTCACATAGCCCTCAAACTAGCTATTATCAATTAACTGTATTTGCTACGTCAGATTAGAAATATAAATGCCCGTAACCTACTAAAATGTAAGTTATGGGCGTTTTCTTCATAATAGTGGAAGTATCCTGCTAAATTTTGTATGTTATTTAAAAACATTGGCAGATAATGCGAGCATTCTCAAATCGACGAATTTAAAAATGTATAGGGTTCTCTTTATTCATCTTTGTCTTTTACTCGATTGAAATACTTTCTCTTGATTGCTGGAATTATACTTTCCCACATTATATCGCAAAAAATATAAAGAAATAAGCCACCAAAACCAGCATATATAAAAAAATCTGATGGAAACATTATATGGTTCCTTTCAAAATTACATCACATTATTTTCCATTCTGTCACTTAATATATCGTGAAATCTGTTTATAATATTAGCGTTTTACATTTATTTTTGTTAAAAGAAAAAACAAGAAGCCGCAGCAGATAAGCTTCAGCTTAGAACAACACCCATAACCTACTAAAGTTATGGGCGTTTTCTAATGGTAGAGTATCCTGCTAAATTTTGTATGTTATTTAAAAATATTGGCAGTTTATTTTAAACGAACTATCTTCCGAATCATCAGGTTAATGTTTTTTTCGATGTTCAGTATCGTGGCATACATTGCAGAGAGTAATAAGATTTTCAGCGGTATTTTCGCCACCGTCCTTGTGATGCTGCCGGTGGTGAAGTTCAAGCATTTTACGTGGATCTTCACGAGAAAGCATATTTCTGCTCCAACCGCATTCAGCGCATTTGAATCCGTCTCGCTTCAAAACCTCCACACGGACGGGATCAGGGATTTTACGGTCATGTTCATAGGTCTGTTTATCTTCTTCTAAAACATAAACACCGACAGCCAAATCATCCCGGCCGGTATTTTTAGTAGCTATAGGCCAACCATCTTCCGTACGTAATTCTCTGACTCGCCTCGGCCATTCACTTTTATCCTTAGCTAAATATTTTAGCTCTTCACCGGTAATCTGAACCCCAACATTTCGCCGAAAATACTCTATAATCTTGTCCTTAACAGCAATTTTCTTTGTGCGTATTTCATTAAGGACATTCCAACGATGCGCTGCATCCCTATCTTCCTCGATACGCATTAGCACATATTGATCCGGTTTAATTTTGGATGGATCAATACCTATAGCCTTTAAAGAATCTACTTCCTCTTGATCTTCGGCCATGTCTTTAAACGTGACTCCGGAATAAATCCACCAGCCGAATTGAACTCGCAATTCTCTAACTCGACGTGCCCATTCTCCAATCCCAGATACCACCATAAGTTCGTCACCATCAATAACTTTTTGAGGATATTGACGGAGATAAGCGATTATCCGGTCACGTGCTGAAGGCGCTTCACTCTCAGGAATTAAGGAACTGCCTAGGTCTCGAAGTTTATGAAAGGCCGGAATTAAAGCAATGACCTTTTTTCGGAGATCACTTCTCTTAAGCTCTGTTGCAAAGTTCGTTAATAATTCAACTAGGGATTGTCGAAGTTTTTCTGGATTCCCGTTAGGCATCGACCGTCTCGCCAATTTGTTCGCTCCTTTTCCCTCATTTGGGGCCACCGTTCATTCTGCCGGTATCCCCAAAAAAACCGCAAAAATCAGTGACCTTTAACGTCTTCACTATTTAAAAATTCTTTTATACGCACTATAAGAGCATCCATTTGTTTTATTTCACATTGCCAAATTACCAAGACCCGCCATCCAAGCTTCTCCAGATTATTCATATTAACCTGGTCACGCTTTATATTTCCATCAATTTTTTTATTCCAGAATTCTTCATTTGTCTGGGGTCGATGTCCTCGCTTACAACTATGCCCATGCCAAAAACAACCATGAACAAATATGACAGCTTTGTACTTCGGCAACACAATATCCGGTTTTCCAGGAAGATCTTTTCGGTTTAATCGGAACCTAAAACCAAGACTATGAAGCGTGCTTCTTATTTTAATTTCAGGTCCGGTGTTCTTCCCCTTAACCCGCGACATTATCCGGCTTCTTTCTTCCCGGGTGAATCGGTCAGGCACTTTTTTCTTTGCTCCTTGCATTAAGGAGATTCTCAACACAACCCGCAATTTCTGCAGCCAGTCGCGGAGGGACTGCATTACCAATTTGTTTTGCGATTTCTATCTTACTGCCTAAAAAACGGAAAGAATCAGGGAAAGACTGAATTCGAGCTGCTTCCCGATGGGTAATCGGTCGATGCTGGCAAGGATGGAGATAACGTCCCTTTTCAGGTTTAAAGAACTCTGTACGGATGGTGACGGAAGGTCTATCCCACCAGAGACGGCCGAATAAGTCCGTACCTCCAGAAGTCTTTTTTATCCAACACTTTGGAGTCAACTCCGGTGCTCTTTTTTGTAAATCAAAACGATTCATTCCTTCATTCGGAATCGATTCGTATCGTCTGAGGCTTGTTTCTGTAGGCGTCCGGCCAAAATGCAAATTAAGCGGAGGATCTTCTTCTCTGATTTGTGTACCTACTGGCCTTGGCAAGTCCCCAATGGCATCCCGTACCGTTTGCCATGGACGAGCATCGGAAATATATTCGTTCTGTATCTTTAAAGGTAATACGGGACCAAGATTAGGATTATAGTGGGTTTTTAATGGCGGAAAGAAATTATTAGGGTCAATAAACCGACAACCAATTATGAAAGCTCTAAAGCGAATCTGAGATACGCCATAGTCGGCAGCACACAATTTTGCTTTTGTTAGAAAAAAACCTAATTTTTCGGCATACTCAGCAATATCCTCAAATTCTGCTGAATCAAGAATTTGGGGAACGTTTTCCATAACAAATATTTCAGCGCCCGATCGCTCGACAACGTCCATATACGGACGCCAAAGATGTCTACGCGGATCACCATCACGGTTTTTATTCAACAAGCTAAATCCCTGGCAAGGAGGACCACCAATTACAACATCGGCTTCAGGAATCTTTACTTTAGGATCCTTTAGTATGTCAACTATGTCACCAACGACACAATGCTTGCCGAAATTTGCATTATAGGTATTCGCTGCGTACTGATTGAAATCGTTAGCCCATATCGATTTAAAGTTATGCCCGAATTCTTTCCCTGCAAAACCAAGAGAAAGTCCTCCAGCGCCACAGAATAAATCAATGAGTTTGAACTTTTTATTTGTCATGTAGTAATCATCCTATCGTGAAACATATATAAATCTATTTTTCGTCGCAAGAAATGTTATTCCTGCCTTAAATTGGGACCTATTCATCATATTCTAACATATTCATGTATTTAAATAGCAAATATTACAAAATCCGGCTTTCTATAAGCGCCCAGAAAAAAAGTCAGCGGATTTTCCTCTGTTGACCTGAATGCCCATCCCCCAAAAACTGTCTAACTGAAAGAATAAACCATTTTAGCTGCAATAATAATTACTTTATCTCCAGAGTTAAGCAAAATACTCACCTTAAAATAATCACCTTCATCGTCATCTACATTTAACGTGAAAATGTAACAACCAGGTCCCCATGGTTCTTTACGATTCACTTCCACATATGCTACGTTTTCAAATTTCAGCAATGCAGCATATTGATGAGTATCATCCATAATTATGGGCATTTCAACTGTCCCTTCATCGTAATCACTAATAATCTTTGAAATTTTCGCATCATGAAAGTTAACGTTCTGAATTTTATCTATTTCCTTTTTACTAAAAATAATCACCATTTATCATTCCTTTTATATTCTGGGACATTGTCTCTAGGATACATATGGCACTCTAGTTTATAACATCCTAATATTCATTCGGAACTATCATCTTCATTTAATATCCTTTATATTTAGACAAAAACTCGATAATGGATAAATTACGCATGTCGTCTATTATGTTATCATCGGATTCCCACCAGGTATCGGCAATATACAACTTGCTATCAACACACTCCCAAGGTACAATCCGATTTTCTTTAATCGCTAGCCCAGTTGCTATATGATGTAGATAAATATGCTCGGAGATTTTTATGCCTAAATCATCTTTTATTTTATACATTACTTGAAAAAATTCGTTATCTTCTCCTGTTTTTTTGACCTCTAAATATTTTTGATAAATTTGTGTACTTTCAAAATCACTTTTTTCGACTTCTTCATCAAACAGTTCTTTCATTATAGTATCCATACCATAATGTTTTTTGAAGTCAGAGTCACTACTAAAGTTATAATCAACAGTTAACAATATCAGTTTCGAAACAAGATCGCCTTTTCTATAAATTTTATTTCTAACTATTATTTTTTCACACTCCACTTTAGTTCCCCCAAGTAATATCCTAATTGTTTTCTATATTCGACAATTGTTCTAAGCTCCATGCCGACTTAACAGAGGCAAAGTACTTTTCCTACGCCATTCACCAAATGCCCCGACAATTCCTGCCAGATGCTTTATTTCTGTAAGTACCCGAAAAAGGTCAGCGGGTTTTCGTCCGTTGACCTTGATACTTTAGAAAACATATTTTTTCAGGTTAAACAACTCATCTATTAAACATTCAAGATTTACCAATAAACTCCACGTAATCCTTCAACATCTCTTCATGCATGTCTTTAATTACCTTATCCATTTCTTTAATATTAAAAACATCATCCCGCTTCCCTACTAGATGGTACAGCTTTAGCCAATAAGCATCTTTCTCTGCAAAGGATTCTAAAGCGTTTTTTATATTATCTTCAGTTAAAGTCCGAACTATAATAAACGGAGGACTAGGATTAATATAATTCATTTCTTCTTTATCCATATACCACATTAAATTTTTTGGTGTACTAACTACCACAGTATACGTGATACCATCCTCCAACTCAACAAATACATCTATATTGTCATTTTCAATATCTTTGATATCGGAAAGTGGTACTGGATATTTTATCTTATTAATCTTCAAATTATTACCTCCTTTATTTTTACCCATATATCCTGATTCGGCAATCAGTATTTCATTATAGTCAGGACTATTATCTTAATGCCCTGTGCTTTCAAATACATCTTTGCTGCATTTATTACACTTTCAGCCCCTAGTTCATTTTCTTGTGAATTATGGGCGTTTTCTCCATAAAGATAACAGTATCCTGCTAAATTGCATTTAGTGAAAAAATTTGCAGGATTTTCTCTTTTATCTTCGAAACCTTATATAACTTAATCTCTTAACCAGCAAAAATCACAGCACAAAATATGCTGTGATTAATTATTAGGAGGCCAATTATGAAAATTACCGTCAATCGTGCTCAATTTCTCGAACTGGCTTCCGCCATCTCACCAGGTCACGATATTTCGCTAATGGCCGCCGATGGAATTCTTTCTGTTACCAGTTTTACCGCCGGAGTTAACAGCAAAATGGTTTGTTATTGCGTTCAATCAGGACAAGCCTTTTTAACCAGCGAGCAATGGAAACAAATAATTAAAGAAATTAAGGATTCAAAGAAACTTGTTGTTAATATCACCATCGGGTGAAGCTTTACTAAAACAGACGAGAGGAGGTGGAACGGATGCGCAAAAAATTAGCACTACTACTCGCCTTTTTACTGCTTCTTACTTTATCATCCGCCCTTGCTACTCCACAGTATCATTCTCAGTTCATAACAAATAAAATTGTAGAACTTAATGATTACGCCGGCGATGCCTTAATAACGCCCCACCCTGCTATAGTCCCGTTTAGTGCAACATACATAGGCAATTCCCATTCGGGCATCTTCCATTATTCATATTGTCGCTATGTAGGCCGAATGTCTGAATCACACAAAGTATTTTTTGAATCCCGGGATGATGCTATTAACGCCGGGTATAGGCCATGTAAGGTTTGTAAGCCATAAAAGTAGCTCCGCATCCGCGGAGTCATAAATTCCATTACCTATTTGAATAGGCAGGATTTTCTTTTCTAAAGCAAGTATTATAATTATTATCGTAGTTTAGGCGGGAAACCGCTTTTTTCTTCACCAACATACCGAACATACGTACTAGAATAAAGGAGTTTTCTTATGTTTGAATCAGAAGAAACCAGACTCTATGCCCGAACCTCCTCCGAAGATCAGGCTGAACGAGGAACGATCCAAAACCAAGTAGATTTCGGAACTAAATACTGTGACCTTCACCAACTCCCTATCGCCGGCTGGTATCGTGATGACGGCGTTACAGGAACTCTCCCCCTTCAAGAACGACCAGAAGGTCGAAGATTACTCGAGGATGCAAAAGCTGGCAAAGTAAAATTACTGCTAATATACAAACTGGACCGCCTGGGCCGTACCGCCCGGGTAATTCTCAATGCTGTATATGACCTTGAGCAGTACGGAGTAAAAATTCGTTCTATGACGGAGCCTTTCGATACCTCTACGGCTGCTGGCCGTCTTCTTCTCACTGTCTTGGCCGGCGTCGCCGATATGGATAGAGAAACCATTCTGGAACGCCTCTGGCTCGGGGCCAACAGAGCTGCCAGAGAAGGCAAATGGCTCGGGGGTATAGTTCCTTACGGCTATATCGTAAACGAAGAAAAATGCCTAGAATTAAGCGATAAAAACCCCTTACCCGGAATGGACATGACCGAGGTCGATGTTGTAAGGCTCATATATCACATTACTGCCGATGATGGCATCTCTACGATCAAAATTGCAGATTATCTAAACTCTCTCGGTATTCCTCCAGCTTACGCTATTGCCGGTCGTCAGGCAAGAAAAGGAAAAAGAATAGAAAATACCGCAGGCATATGGCGCCCCGCTCGGGTCCGGAACATGATCGTCAACGAAACCTATAAAGGGATTCATTTATACGGAAAACGTTCCAAGAAACAGCGCGAAATCATTTCGCGTGAAGTACCTGCTATTGTTTCTGAAGAAATTTGGGACAGAGCTCAGCAAGTCCTTCATAATAACCAGCTTGAATCTGTGCATAATTCCAAAAGACAATATCTACTCCGCGGTTTAATTAAATGCGGTTGTTGTAGCCTAACTTACTGCGGAACAGCTTATTCTAGCAGCCAACGCGGATGTTATATATGCAATGGCAAAACAACCTATAGGGGCTCTCTCATGGGGAAATGCGGATCGAAAAATCTTCCTCAGGATTGGATTGAAAACCAGGTTTGGAACGACTGTGTAAAATTCATCATGTCCCCTGGTGAAGCCCTCAATCAGTTTGAAAATAGCATCCAAGAAAATAAATCCAGGGTACTGCAAATCGAAACGGAAAGAGCCCTTATAACAAAATCCATGGACGAAAAAGAAGTTGAAAAACAAAGCATCCTCGATCTTTATCGTAAGAAACTTATAGAGGCCAAGGACGTAGAGCAGCAATTACAAAAAATCAATATTGAAAAGCTAGAACTGCAAAGCCGCCTTGATCAGCTTGTAATCAAAATGGACTCGGTTGACACCATGTCCCAACGTTTTTCTAGTGCTAAACTTTTTCTGGATGACCTTCGAGAAAAACTTGGTAATGGTGAACCAAACTTTGAACTCAAGCGGGAAATCGTCAAAGCGCTGGTCCATAAAATTATCGTAGAAACAAAAAATCCTGGGGCTAAGAAGCCACAGGCAAACATATCCGTTCAATATTCCTTTGCACGAGGTATTCTCCGCACGGACAAGGATTCATTGCAGCAATAAACATAATTTTAGCCGGGTAGGAAAGAGATGCGTGCACTCTGGAGATTGTCACTTCGCCATCTTCCAACGGCTGGCGCAGGACCTCCAGAACATCACGGGGAAATTCCGGCAATTCATCTAAAAATAAAACACCATTATGGCTTAACGTTACTTCTCCCGGTCGTGGAATAGAACCGCCGCCAATCATTCCTGCCGCCGATACGGTATGATGCGGACTGCGGAACGGTCGTTCCCTGACTAATCCCCGGCAATTGGACAGATAGCCGGCCACACTATAAATTTTAGTTACTTCTAAGGCTTCCTGATCCGACATAGTTGGCAGAATCGAAGTTATACGGCGGGCCAGCATGGTTTTTCCTGACCCCGGCGGACCAATCAACAGTACATTATGCCCTCCGGCGGCAGCCACTTCCAGGGCACGTTTCGCCTGAAACTGCCCTTGAACCTCGGAAAAATCATTGTCAATTGACTTCTCTGTTTTCTCCCCGGTCACCGCTCTGGTTTCCAGAGTGATCAGTTGTTCGCTGCGTAAATGGAGAACAACCTGTGTCAGTGTATCCGGAGCGTAAATGGTCACATCCTTCACCAATAAAGCTTCCTGCGCATTCTCCGGCGCAACCATTAAAGTAGTTTTACCGTCTTTCGCACAGTCAACCGCCATTGGCAGCAATCCGGTAATTCCGCGCAACCGTCCCTCTAATGACAATTCGCCAATAAATACATACTGCTGGCATGAGATAGGATCCACCTGTCCGCTCGCTGCCATAATACCGATTGCAATAGGAAGATCCAAGCCGGGACTATCCTTCTTCATATCGGCCGGTGCAAGGTTAACTGTAATTCGCCTGGTTGGGAATTCAAAGCCGGCATTTTTAATTGCCGCACGCACCCGTTCGCGGCTTTCCCGAACGGCAGTATCGGGCAGTCCAACAATGTCAAAACCGGGAATTCCATTCGCAATATCCACTTCAACATGAACTAATGCTCCATTTAATCCAAACGTTGTTGCCCCAAAAGTCTGTGCGTACATAGCCATACCTCCGGTTTGGTTCCCGTCCCTGCCAAGGCCATGCTAAATAACAAACTCCGCTGCCAAAAGGTCTATTGGACAGTCACCATTACAGTCTAATCATTAATCACCAAATGCGTTGATAATATGATTGCACTTTCCTTTATTGAACGGGTCCAAATAAACTTCCACGACATCAAACCGTATCTCCGCTTGGGGGTTATGAGTCTGATTCAAGTAACACAATGCGGTATTGATGATCTTTCTCTGTTTATAATAATCGACGGCTTCTGAAGGGGTCCCATATCTGGTACTTCGCCGTGCTTTCACTTCAATAAAAACCAGTACCCGCTTATCAAGAGCAATAATATCAATTTCACCGGTCTTTGTCCGGTATTTCCGCTGCAGAATCCGGTATCCCGCATCGCTTAAAAACTGGGCTGCCGCCGCTTCACCAACATCCCCTAAAGCTGAACGATTCAATGGTATCCCCCTATTCAGCGCTCAACAATATCTGCAATATATACGCGGGAATTTTGGGCTAAATCAACCTCAACCAACCGGTTAATGCGTTGTTTATTTTCATCGCTAATAATTCGTACAACCGGCTTTGTCTTATTTTCCCGTGTACTGCTTACAACGACCCCAAATTCTCCCGTATTCAGTCGTACAACACACCCAACCGGATAAATTGCGATGTTATCGGCAAATGCATTTACCAATTCTTCATCAAAATAAGTTCCGCCTGATTTCATGATAATCGCCAATGCTTCATAAACAGGCAGTGCTTTTCGGTAACTGACATCGGCCGTAAGCGCATCGTATACATCCGCAATCGCCACAATGCGCGAAAAGATATGAATTTCTTCCGCTTTTATCCCGCGCGGATAACCGCTGCCGTCGTATCTTTCATGGTGCTGAAATGCACAGTGGGCGGATAAAAGACTGATATCAGGATTTTTGCGCAAAACTTCAAAGCCATATTGGGGGTGCTTTTTTATTTCTTCCGCTTCAGCAGCCGTCAATCGCTCCGTCTTATTCAAAATGTCCTCGGCAATACGGGTCTTTCCCACATCATGTAATAGCGCTCCCACTCCCAGGTCCCGCAGCCGTAATTCGTCGAATCCAAGAGAAAGGGCAGTCATAATTGATAAAATACAAACATTGACGGAATGACTGAACAAATAATCATTTTTAGTGCGCATATCGGTAAAATTAAGTAAAACATCATGATTCCGGCTTAGCTCATCGGCCAGTGTATTGGTAACCTGCTTGGCCTGGCTGGCGTCAATCCCTTTACCTACCTTAACCCGGTCCACAATGTCCTTTACACCGGCCACGGATTCAATCCTGGTTTCGTCGCTGATCACATCGCTGATCTCAATATCCCCGGTTAAATCATCCTCAATGTAGATATAGGAAACATCTAACTCTTTCAAACGGCTTATATAACGTTCATTCAGTTCGATTCCGGCATTTAAAAGTACATTGCCTTCCGCGCTGTATAAAGGCTTAACCAGCTTCATGCCGGGAACAATATTTTCTAATAGTATTCGGCGCATAGTAACCTCCGCTCTTACTAGTTATCTGCGGATACGGCGTTTCCCGGCTTCCTGGTCCAGCCGGTATACATAGGCTAAAACCTCGGCAACAACTTGATATAATGCAGCCGGAATTTCACGATCCAGCTCTACTGCCATCAACATTCCGGCAACCGTTTTATTTTGATAAACGGGAACGGCGGACTGCTTGGCGATATTCAAAATATTCTCGGCGATTAAACCAGTGCCCTTGGCCACAACGCGGGGGGCATTCTGCCGTTCCGGGTTGTAATGCAGCGCTATGGCTTGTTTGGTTTCGTTGTTCGATTTAGGATTTTCCATTGTCTTCACCTGTAGTCCGTCCGGTTGCTTCTACCTGAATATTTGTCACCTGCAAAGAGCTGTTGCCGAAAGAATTCTGCAAGTCCGGAAGATAGGCAGCAAACACAGCAGCCTCATCTTCATCCGCGAAATTTACTTTCACATCGACTTGGTCACCCTGATAATAATGAAACGTCATATCTACAATTCCTACATTTTCTGTTGCCAAAGAAATACGAAGCCACACGTCATAATTTTGAACGGCACTGCCGCCCTTGCCATCCTTCTCCCGATAAATATGAACATAGGCCGGATACGGTTGCGGTGGATTGCCAAAATACATGGGAACCGTAAATACAGTGGCATTCGTACCGGAAGGCCCCTCGTCAGCCGGCGCTTCCTGCTTTTGCAGCGACATCCCGAGCTCCCGTAAAGAATCAGCGGACTGGCGCATTTTCCGGGCGTCCAATTCCAGCCATTTCGCCGCATCGGGCAATTTCATAAGCACCCAGGCGTCGAATAATTCCGGCATTACGAACATCTTTGCCGCTTCCCTTAAAGATGCGGGTGCCTGAAGCGAAAAAAACTTTATCAGCTTATCTAAAAAAATTTTTTCCGGCGCAGATAATTTACCATCCATTTCTGATAACAATTGGCCCTTCATTTGCTTAATTCCGGAAAATAATTTCTCAAAGTCGCCCGGTTGACCAAAAGATTCCCTTTCATTCTCCATAAAAACAAATTCCTGCCTTCCCGTTGCGGGAGCCGGCATCTCCTCCGTCCTGCCCGGCGTAAACTGGGTAACTAAGGACGACAGCTTTCTGGCTTCGGCGGTATCTGGGCCATTAGGGCCTGACGGAACTGTCCCAGGGGGAACATTGGCTCGCGTAGCAGGACTTGTCTTATCTTCGTCCCCGGCATCGGGCTGATTAAGCGACAGCTCTGCAAGAACCTTCCCTTCAGGATTCTTATTTTCTGCCGTCGTATCAGCAGGTACCGTCGAAAATCCCGTTGACTGCCGTGAGGGTGCAACATCCTTAATTAAATTGCCCGTATTTGCGCCGCCCTCCGGCTGGCTTTTCTGGGTTAAATTAGATTGGCTCCGGTCCGAAACTCTGCGGTCTGTTTTATCCTGCGCAAGCAACTGCGCGACCATCGCCAAAAGAACTTTCTCGCCCCCGCTCCTTTGGGTATCTGTCATGCCTGAATACTCCGCTTGAAAATTCCCTAAAAACTGCCGGAGCGTCCCGGCAGGATAGCCATCTTGTGTATCGGGAGAAAGCGAACTTGCTTCCGCCAAAAGATTAGCCAATGCGACCAGTTTCTCCCCGGTACGTGTTTGCCCCCGTACTAACGAAACCAGGCCCTGGGAAACTAAAATCCGGGCATCCAGGGATTGCTGTAACATTTCCTGTACGGGTTGCCGTACCGACGGAGGTAATGACAGCAACAGGTTTTCTCTGTTCACTAAGACTTGGCCGAACTCCGCCAAAGCGCTTTTCAAAACAATTTCCATACTTAGCTGTACATTGGCACTTGCCAGTTGAGTCTCCGGGGCACCGCCGTCCTGAGCCGCCAATAAATTTAAATCCGTGGTCTCTTGCGGGCTTGCTTCCATTATTGCGGCAGACGCAAGAGCTGTAACAGGCGAAATCGTATTTATACTCATGACTGTTTCCCCCATGACTTTACTGGTTCAAAAGTACGGCGGTGAAAGGGGCAGGGTCCATAGTTCCGCAATGCTTCCAGATGCTCCGGTGTTCCATATCCTTTATTGCGGCAAAAACCATACATAGGAAAATCAGTATGTAACTTATCCATAATCCGGTCCCTCTCCACCTTTGCTATAATGGAAGCGGCCGCAATGGAAGCACTTTTAGCATCACCGCCGACTATGGATAATGAAGGGACCAATAAATCGCTTAAAGGTACGGCATCGATTAAAGCACTGTCCGCCGTGGGGGAAAGGGCGGCAATCGCCCGGTACATACCTTGTATCGTAGCCTGGTAAATATTGATTTGGTCAATTAGTTCGTTTTCAATGATCTGATAACTGACAGCCACAGCTTTTTCCATAATTAATGTATACAATGTTTCCCGCTGTGAGGGTAACAGCTTTTTAGAATCATTTAACAGGGGAAAATGGCATTCATACGGCAAGATTACAGCGGCAATTACAACCGGACCGGCCAATGGCCCGCGGCCGGCTTCATCAACACCGGCAATAAACTGACAACCTTGAGCTTTTAGTGAGCTCTCATAGGCATACAGTTTTTTTACCCTTTCCCGTTCTTTCGCGGCTTTAAGACGGCGTTGTTCCCATTGTTGCAACAGACGAACAACCATACGGCGGGTATCTTTTTTCAGGGCCTGCAATAACTGCGGGGCTATGCTGTCGCTGTTTAATAACCGGGTAATCTGAGCAACTGTCATAGAATCGGTATTCACATAATCACCCCCGTATGTAATCTAACTTTAGTAATTCTTGCAAAGAAGAATAATCCCTTCCCTAAATCAAAAGATTGAACACCTGTACTATTGGAGAATTCAAGAGTATGGTAAAATAGAGTAAAAACTGAGAGGCTCTTATAAATGGATCTTGTTCAAAACATTTTGGAAAACGCTAAGGTTGACTATGAATTTATATTTCACGAAAAACAAATTTACTCGGCAGTTGAGGGAGCTGAATATTTTGGCATTAAAACGGGTCAGACCGCACCCACGTTAATTATCAAGACGGATAAGGGACATTTCGCTATCATCTTC
The DNA here is from genome assembly GCF_900476375.1 of Allolucifera butyrica. Classification (GTDB taxonomy): domain Bacteria; phylum Bacillota; class Negativicutes; order Sporomusales; family UPPP01; genus Lucifera; species Lucifera butyrica. The sequence goes on from NZ_UPPP01000057.1 coordinate 70,486, forward strand.
TCGGGTAGCCGTAATCGCATCGATTTTGAGCGAATTGCAAAAATCTTAAATGTTTCTTGGGCTAAATTGGCAAACAAAAATAAAGTCCAGGAAATTACCGGCTTTGAACCTGGCAGTACGCCGGTCGTCGGCCTTACACTGCCAGCCATATTTGATAAAAAACTTTTACAATATCCCTTTGTATATGGAGGATCCGGGCAATCGAACCGAACATTAAAAATATCTCCGGTCACGTTAACCAAATTAAATCAAGTCGTTGCTTTTCTGGATAATGACTGAAAATAAAAGGGTCTTTCCCGTCTTCCGTATAAATTTCAGCTTTATGAATATACTATTATTAGGAGCCGGTAGCACATGGTGTGTCAAAATATGATTAGTCCTTGTACGATCATATTGTATCGGCTCCTTCCATAATATTCTTCTCTCTCATCTCGGGTATAGCCCGGGTTTTTTTATTTTTAAACAACATAACGATTTATTTGTAACCGTCAGAGATTTAGCAGCGTAATCTGCAATATAGGAAATAATCAGCCACCCATTTAAACCTTAAAATTGAAACATCTTAAAATGAATGAATTCCCTAAAGCAAACTGAGAAGGAGGTGACAATCGTGGTTATTGATTTAGATGAACGAAAATTAAGGCATGAAATCTTTCGAGAGCTTAGAGATTACCCAATATCACCTAGAGACCAGGAAAAAATTGCCGCAAAAGTTATAAACATTATAATAAAATCAAGTAAAGTTATTAAATAAAATCACGTCACCATTCTTAAGCTTCAAAAGTTTATTTCCTGGAAATTTATTCCACGTGAAACTTTTTCAACCGACATTGTTTAGAAGGATAAAAACTTGATAATAAGAATGCCCATAGCCTACTAAAATGTGGTTATGGGCATTTTCTCTCTGCTTTATGAATCAAATGCATTCCTAATAATTATAATGATCTTGGCATAGGTTACACATTATTTCAATACCTATAAATAACAAGTCTTTTTCGAGGAGGATATCTGTGAACCTATCCCCTATGATTCATCAGCTTGGGCTTTCGTTAACGGTAAATCAGTTATGGGTTATTCTTCTTTTTAGAATTTTTCTCGTTCTAGGATTTCTGCTTAGTGCATGGAAATGGGGTGACTGGGAAAATCAGGAAAAATATTACCCCACAATCTTATTTACAATGACTGTCGATCTGAGCGTAAGTTTTTTAGTTTACCGTCACAGTTTATGGAACTATCCTCCGGATGCCCTGGTAAAAACCCAGACAGTAGCGGAATTTATCAATTGTTTCTTTATATTAACCGCCACTACTTTTACCTACCTCTCTAAATTTCCTGCCGGCAATCGTTTATATCAAATTGCTTATATGGTTCTCTGGATTTCAATTTATAGTGGCTTAGAATGGATTGACTCTCAAGTGATAAAAGGAATTTACTATACAAATGGCTGGTCCTGGTCATCAACGGCTCTTTTTGATTGTATTATGTTTTCGATTCTTAGGCTTCATTATTTAAAACCTTTTTGGGCCTGGATAATCACTTTTTTAATAACTGCATTTATTTTAGTAGTATTTAATTTTGCTTCGGCAGAAATGAAGTAATTTAAAAAGCCAGTAAAATAAAAGACCGCCCCGAAGGGCAGCAGATGAGTTTTAGAATAACCCTACTGCAGCACGGTAGGGTCTATATAAATCTGATGAGAAATCGTATACCAAGTAGCAGCGGCAGCCAGTAACATATACACGGCATAGATACCAATTCCGAGAAACTTATTACTATTTTTTTTCTCTTTGTCTGCAAGATCACAATAGCCTTCATGGGAATAAATCTGGGCCATTACAATCATTCCTTTCATAAACAAAAGTGTATATTTATTTTTATGATAAATATACCATTCCCGATAATCAATGTCAATTTACAAAATTACTATAAGCTATACTGAAAAAGGAATACACCCAGCGAAAAATCTGCCGGGTGCGCTCACAATGGATCCTGACATCAATCAATGTGGCCTGAAAAATCGACTTTGCTGAATCAACCGATAACTATGTTATAGGGTATTAACAACTTGAAGAGAATTCATTGTCAAAACAACAGAAGAACAGCAGCAAAATGATTATGATTATGATAAATATCCAACTACCGCCAAAACCGCGACCTCCGAAACCCATAGAAATTCCTCCTTCAGTAAGTAATAACTCTCTATACACCATCTTATGACGGATAAATATATTGGTTACTACTATAAGGGAAAAACCGCTGCGCGGTCTTTTCTGATCCCACAAAAAAACCTGAGGCCAAGAGCCTCAGGCAAACTATTCTTATTGGATATCGGATGGCAAACACGCTATTCATTTCCTTGATTTACAGGCTCCGGAGGGTAATCCAGTGTAATCGGGCCTAGCTTACCGGCACGAAACTCCTGTAATACAATTTTACCCGCTTTTTCATAATCAATAATGCCGCCGCTGCGCAGGCAACCTCTTTTGGCACCGATCCTTCCCAACAGCTCCCCGTCGTCAACAGGCAGCGGGACCGAAAGCTGATACCGGGCAAGAAGCCTTTCGCTATGATACTGTTTCAGCCAGGCTAAAAATTGGTGAATCACCTTTTCCAAATCATATACATCATCATTAATTGCTCCCGTTAAAGCCAATTTGAAAGCTACGTCCGCATCTTCCAGTTTAGGCCATAAAACTCCCGGTGTATCCAGCAATTCCAGGGTCTTACCGATTCGAATCCACTGTTTGCCACGAGTAACGCCCGGCTTATCTGCCGTCCGGACGGCAGCCGTACCTAATAGCCGGTTAATCAACGAAGATTTGCCCACATTCGGAATGCCTAAAATCATGGCCCTTATGGCGCGTCCTTTAATCCCTTTCGCCGCCAGTCTGGCCATCTTATCGCCGCCTATTGCCTCTACCCGGCCGACAAGTTCCCGCATTCCCCGGCCCGTAGCCGAATTAAGTTTCACCACCGGCAGTCCTCGACCGGTAAAATATTTTACCCACCGTTCTGTCCATTCCGGCTCAGCCAAGTCTTCTTTATTCAGTACTAAAATCCGCGGCTTATTCTCAATCACTTCATGAATCATAGGATTGGCGCTGCTGACGGGAATCCTGGCGTCGAGCAATTCAATGACCACATCGACCAGCTTTAAATGTTCCTTAATCATCCGGTGCGCTTTTGCCATATGCCCGGGAAACCATTGAATCTCCATTCAACTCACTTCCTTATCGTCAATTTATACTAAGGAAGAGTTTTCATATGGTCAAGCGGCCAAAAAACCACCATCGCTTTTCCCTTTACTAAATCAAGCGGTACAAAGCCCACATCCGGAAATCGACTGTCTTCCGAGTTATTACGGTTATCCCCCATAACAAAAATCGTCCCTGGCGGAACCGTGGATAGAGGATACGAACCACGCATAGGTTCCAAAATATAGGGTTCATTCTGTAATTGCCCATTGACAAATACCCGGCCGTCCTTAATTTCAATTGTATCACCGGCCACGGCAATCACTCTTTTTATAAAGTCCCGGCTGGGATCGCGCGGATAACGGAAAATCAATACATCTCCACGTTCCGGTGTTTTGAAACGATAAATAAATTTATTTACTACCAAGCGTTCGCCGTTAAGTAATGTGGGCCGCATAGAAGGTCCTTCCACCATATATAATTCAACAATAAAGTGGCGAATGAAAAAGGCCAGTATAACGGCTATTAAAATCGATATAACCCAATCCTTGATTTCTTCTCCCAGATTTGTGTTGCTCAATATAACACCTCCTAGATAAAAACTCAATGTTGGCCTGATTGCTATTACTGCTCCCTGAATAAACGAAGTAAAATATTTCCTGGAAATATTTTACTTCGTTTATCGTGAAGAAAAGGGACTGTCTACAGTCCCTAATTATTATGATACTAACGTTTTTCTTTAATACGGGCTGCCTTGCCGGTCAGATTGCGCAAATAGTAAAGCTTAGCCCGGCGGACAACGCCTCTGCGGACAACTTCAATCTTATCAATGCGTGGTGAATGAACGGGAAAGGTACGCTCCACTCCCACACCATAGGAAATTCTTCTAACAGTAAACGTTTCGCGGACACCGCCACTTTGACGTTTAATGACAACTCCTTCAAATACCTGGATCCGCTCACGGCTGCCTTCTACAACCTTAACGTGCACCCGTACGGTATCCCCAGATTGAAATGACGGAATATCTTGCCGAAGTTGTTCCTGTTCTAACGCTTTAATAATATCCATAATACTTCCTCCTTATACTAGACGTTCATGCTGTTAGGCAGAGGACCGTCCGTTTTACACGACAGCAATTATATCATAACTTTACCAAAAACACAATTCCTATTCCCACCATTTTTCACCAAGCAGGCGGTCTAAAATAATAGCTACGGCGGCACGAACCGGTAAATGATTATAGTCACTTGGACCATAAATCGGCTCAAGAATATAGTCGAACTTTTCCATAACCGTTTTTTCCATCCCCCAGCCGGTGCCAAATAGCAATAAACAAGGCCTATTTCCCTGTTCAATCCGTTGACGCATGCTTCCATAGGATACCGTATTGGTAAATTTCCGGGCATCCGTTGTAACAATCAACGGATATTGACCTTCCTGCGAACGGATTGTTTCCGCGGCCGCAGTAATATCCGGCAAAATATCAAGGATACGGAAGGCTTCCCGCCGGTCGGGATTATACTCGCCGCCATAACCGGCCTGCCAGTAACCCATAATTTCTTTAACTAAATTCACTTGGCTTTCCAGGGGATGAATAATATAATACCGTTTTATACCATAAGTACGGGAAGTACGCGCAATATCATGAACATCAAAATTGGTCACCGCCGTGGTGATTACTTCACCATGCTTATTGTATATCGGATAATGTACCAATCCCAGGTAAACAGGTACTGCCATGCTAGCCTCCTGAAACTTCATTCATTATTTCCGCCAGCAATTTTTCATCATCCGGACTCAGTTCAATATTTTGCAATAAATCAGGCCGTCGTATTAGTGTATTTTTTAGAGATTGTTGGCGGCGCCATTTATTAATTCTTGCATGGTCTCCCGACAATAACACTTCGGGTACTTCCCAGCCGCAAAATTCCCGCGGCCTTGTATATTGCGGATACTCCAAAAGACCATGATAAAATGAATCACCCTCGGCTGCGTCTTCCGCCCCAAGCACACCGGGAATCATGCGGGCGACGGTATCAACAACCACCATAGCCGGCAGTTCTCCGCCGGTTAAAACGTAATCGCCAATCGAGATTGCCTCATCGGCAAGATGCAGGCGAACCCGCTCATCAATGCCTTCATAATGACCGCAAATAAAGATAAGCTGCCCGTACCGGGACAATTCCTTAGCCTTATGTTGGCTGAACAAGCTGCCGCCGGGACACATCAAAATAATCCGCCGCTCTTCTATATTGGTTGTCGTCAGAACATGCTGCACTGCCTGGTAGAGCGGCTCAGGCTTCATTACCATCCCCGAACCGCCGCCAAACGGATAATCGTCCACAATATGATGTTTATCGCTTGTAAAATCACGCGGATTCGTTACCTGAATCTGCAACAGTCCGTTGTCCTGGGCCCGTTTCAGAATACTATGGCCGAAAGGCCCCGCAAACATTTCCGGAAATAAGGACAGGATATCAATACGCATATTATTCCCATTCCTTCTGTAGTTCTACCATCATTTGCCCGGCCTTAATATCAATTTTCTTAACTACTTTTTTCAGCGCCGGAACCAGCACCGGCCGTTTATCGGCCTGTTCGACCACATAAACGTCATTACTGCCGGTCCGGATAATATCCGTAATGGTGCCCAATTTATCGCCGGCTACGGTATAGACTTTTAACCCGATAATTTCAAATTGATAATAATGCCCCTCCGGTAAAAGAACCGCATCTTTGCGCTGTACCTGAATCAGTTTGCCCCGTAATCCTTCCACCGCATTCATTGTATCCAGGCCACGGAACCTAAGCAGCACAAACTGCTTGTGGAAACGTGCGTCTTGAACAGAAAGACTGGTGCCGTCTTCCAAATATACCGTTTTTAAACCGTTGAACCGTTCCGGAAAATCGGTAAGCGGAATAACACGAACATCACCCCGCACACCGTGCGGGGCAACAATTTTTCCAATCGCAATAAAATTATCAGTCATAACTTAGCTGCGAAATGCCAGTATTTTGCCGTCTTCCAGCAAAATTTCCATACCCATCAATTTTTGCAAATCATCGCCTACACTTACGGTAATCAGCCGTTCCATCGTTCCTTGAACAATTTCCGCACCGATTTCCAGTTGAGCGGTTTCCTTCAGCTTTTCCAGCATATGATTTTTAAAATCCAGACGTTTCTGCTTTTCCGCATCAATTTGCTGCCGTAAAGCAGTAAGTCCCTGGGCATCCTGCCTGGCCTGTTCGGTCAAAAGGCGCTTACCGTGAAATTCAATTTGCTGCAACTCCATATCGGCCTTTTTTATGGCCTCCTGAATTTCGGCAGCTAAATGTTTTTTCAACTCTTCCGTCACTTTAGCCTTAATGGTCACCGGACATTTCAGAGTCATACTGTCCATAGTCAGTCACCTTCTTACACGATTTCAACCATTACTTTTTTATTTTCCCTGGTTGCTGCTGCTTTTACTACTGTTCTTATTGCTTTGGCAATACGGCCTTGTTTACCAATTACCTTGCCCATATCTTCAGAGGCTACATGCAACTCGTAAACGACGGCATCACTGTCTTCTGACGCTGTAACATTGACTTGCTCCGGATTCTTCACTAAAGCCTTGGCGATAACCTCGACTAAATCTTTCATAAGTTATCAAGCCTCTTTCTTAGCGCGCTTAATTTCATCCCATTTTTTCATGATACCCGCTTTGCTGAAAAGCGTCTTTACAGTATCAGTCGGTTGAGCGCCTTTTTGCAGCCAATCAATTGCTTTTTCTTCATCAATCTTAATCACTGCAGGCTCAGTCGTCGAGTCATAATGTCCCAGAGACTCAATAAAGCGGCCATCACGCGGCGAACGGGAATCCGCTACTACAACGCGATAAAAAGGGCTTTTTTTGGCTCCCATACGTTTTAAACGAATTTTAACTGCCACAAACATTCACCTCCTTCATAGAATATCCCATTATCATAATTTTATTGCTAACTAGCGCATAAACGGCAACCGGAACCCGCTGTTCTTCTTACCACTTTTTTTCATTTCCTGCAGCTTTTTCATCATTTTTCTGGCTTCGGTAAATTGTTTAAGCAGCTTATTCACCTCTTGGACACGGGTACCGCTCCCCAGGGCAATCCGTTTACGACGGCTGCCGTTAATAATCGCAGGGTCCTTGCGTTCCTTTTTCGTCATGGACCGAATAATGGCCTCGATCCGTTTGATTTCCTTCTCGTCAATCTTCACGTCCTGAAGCTTTTTCAAATTACCCATGCCCGGCAGCATGCCCAGAATTTGGTCCAGAGGCCCCAATTTCCGCACTTGTTCCATTTGATCCAAAAAGTCATCCAGAGTAAATTCCTCTTTCCGGAATTTTTTCTCCATTTCCTGCGCTTTTTCCAGGTCAATTGCCGTTTGCGCCTTTTCAATCAGGCTCAATACGTCACCCATACCTAAAATGCGCGAAGCCATCCGGTCGGGATGAAATGGTTCCAGGGCATCCAGTTTTTCACCCATACCCGCAAACTTAATCGGGCAGCCGGTTACGGCTTTAATGGATAAAGCGGCGCCGCCCCTGGCATCCCCGTCCAGCTTAGTCAGGATGACACCATCCAGTCCCAGTTGCTGGTTAAAATTTTCAGCTACGGTAACCGCGTCCTGCCCGGTCATGGAATCTACAACCAGCAAAATTTCATGCGGTTTGACCGCCTGCTTCACCGATTTGAGCTCCTGCATAAGTTCTTCGTTAATATGAAGACGGCCGGCCGTATCAATAATTACAATATCATTGGCATACGCCAGGGCCCGTTGAATGGCTTTCTGGGCAATTGTAACAGGATTCTCCCTATCACCCAGGGAAAAAACGGGAATCTCCAGCTGTTCGCCTAACACTTCCAATTGTTTTATCGCCGCAGGCCGGTATATATCGGCAGCAACTAATAGAGGCCGTTTATTTTGCTTTTTCAAGTAATGTGCCAGTTTGCCGGCAGTTGTCGTTTTCCCTGCCCCTTGCAGTCCAACCAGCATAACAACGGTCGGCGGTTTCGAGGAAATCGTAATCCGGCTCTGCGTTCCGCCCATAAGATTGGTCAATTCATCATTGACAATCTTAACCACATATTGGCCGGGAGTCAGACTTTCCATCACTTCCTGCCCGACGGCCCGTTCCTTAATCCTGCTGATAAAATCTTTTACAACTTTAAAATTAACGTCGGCTTCCAACAAGGCCATACGTACTTCCCGCATTGCCTCATTGACATCCGCCTCCGATAATTTCCCCCGTCCGCGGAGCTTCTTAAAAGTCTGCTGCAGCTTATCGGCTAACCCCTCAAAAACCATCACTACAACTCCTTTGGGAAATTTAGCAAAAGGCCAATTTGATGTATGGATTCTTGAATCTCAGGCCGTTGACGCATCTCGTCCGGCAGGGAGCAAAGCAATTCATGGACCTTTTTCATCACTTGCTGGTCTTGCTGATGGCGCTGCACCAGCTTCAGCTTGCTTTCATGCTCCTCCAGAATTTGTTCGGCCCGCCGGATAATATCATGCACAGCTTGCCGTGACACCGAAAACTCAGCCGCAATCTCCGATAAGGATAAATCATGGAGATAATGCATTTCCAGACATTGTTGCTGCTTTTCGGTCAATAAAGCACCGTAGTAATCATAAAGTAAGCCTACCCGCAAAACTTTGTCCAGCACAACTGTCACCTGGCTTAAAATCAATAACTTAAAATGCTGACAAGTAAATATACTTGTCAGCATAATTTTACAAGGTCCTGTTTTATTTGTCAAGCCTATTTACTTGTCAGCGAATAAAGCGCCGGCAAATTCTGCAGCATCAAACGGACGCAAGTCGTCCATTCCTTCCCCGATACCGATCCAGCGGACCGGTACGCCCAGTTCCTCTTTCACTGCGATCACCACACCGCCTTTGGCCGTTCCATCCAGTTTAGTAAGAACAACACCGGAAACCTGAACGACATCCCCAAAAGTCCTGGCCTGATTCACCGCATTCTGGCCGGTTGTTGCGTCCAAAACCAAAAGCGTCTCCTGCGGCGCATCAGGAATTTCCCGGGCAATCACCCGGCGAATCTTTTTCAGTTCGTCCATAAGATTGGATTTCGTATGCAGCCGGCCTGCCGTATCAACAATTAAAACATCAGCCTTGCGTGCCTTAGCGGCCTGTACGGCGTCAAAGGCCACGGCGGCAGGGTCTGACCCCTCACTATGTTTGATGAGTTCCGCGCCGGTCCGGCCGGCCCATATTTCGAGCTGGTCAATGGCCGCCGCCCTAAAGGTATCCGCCGCGGCCAACAAAACCTTTCTTCCCTGCTGCCGGTAATAATGGCCCAATTTGCCGATGGTCGTCGTTTTGCCGACGCCATTCACACCGACCACCATGATAATAAAGGGCGCCGGATAATCTTTACCCCCGTCGGTTTCTCCCCCGGTTAATATGCTGTTGATTTGGTCCTGTAAAAAAGGCTTTAATTGGTCTGCTGTCTGAATTTCATTCTTTTTAATGGCTGCCTTAATATTTTGCATCAGCTTACCGGTTGTTTTTACCCCCACGTCGGCGGAAAGTAAGATTGCCTCAAGATCATCCAGCAATTCTTCGTCAATTTTTCCATGCCCGGTGATTAACTGTTCAATTCGTTCCGTAAATGTATGTCTTGTCTTTTCCAGTCCCGTCTTTAATTTATCAAAAAAGCCCAACACTAGATCCTCCTTTATCGGCCTAACCCGCTTTATCTATAAATTTTACCGAAACCAGCCTGGATATACCTGATTCTTCCATAGTCACACCATGCATAATATCGGCAGCTTCCATAGTACCCTTACGGTGCGTTACCACAATAAACTGGGTATTTTGGGCATAATCCCGCAAAAAATTGCCAAACCGCTGCACATTGGCTTCATCCAATGCGGCGTCAATTTCATCCACTACACAAAAAGGCGCCGGGCGATATGCCAAGAAAGCAAACAAGAGGGCAATTACCGTCAAGGCCCGTTCGCCACCCGATAAGAGTGTTAAATTTTGCCGTTTTTTCCCTGGCGGCTCAACCAAAATCTCAATTCCCGTATTGAGTAGATTATCCGGTTCCACCAATTCCAGACAGGCCTTTCCCCCGCCAAAGAGCCGGTTGAAAATATCACCGAAATAATCGTTGATTGTCTGAAACGCGGCTTTAAACTGTTTGGCCATGGTCGTATCAATCTCGTTAATAATTGACGACAGCGCATCACGGGCAGTAATCAAATCCTCTGATTGCTGCTGTAAAAACTGATATCGTTCCTGCAATTTTTCATGTTCTTCAATGGCCGCAGGATTAACCGGGCCCAGAGAGGCAATTCCATTTTCCAGCCTCTCAATATCTTTTAAAATTTCTTCCGTGGCCCGATCGCAAAAATACGCCTGGGCCTCTTCCAAACTGAGGGCATAATAATTCTTCAACTGGTCCTGGCAATGGTCGATTTCATACTGGTATTTAACATGGAGCATCTCAATCTCATGCAACCGGGCTTGGGCGTCCTGGCAGCGACGGCGGCAGTCTTTGACCGCTTTGTCAAACTTTTGCAAAGCAGCCAGCAAATTAAGTTTCGCACCATAAACCGTTTCCTGTTCCTTAGTCAGACGGTTTATTTGTTCCTCCATTGCCGACCTGGCAAGAATTGTCTGCGCCAGTTCCTGCGAAAATTGCTCCAGTTGCTGCGCATTTTCCTCCTGTTCCCTGGTTAAAGCTTGAATCTTCCCGGACAGCGCCGCAATTTCATTGACTGAGTGAGCCTGTGACCCATTGAGCGCAACCAGTTCCTGTGTCACGGCAGAAACAATTACTTTTAATTCGGTAATCGTTTCGTTAACTTGTTCTTTTTCCTGTAATAAATTTTTAAGGGTCTCCTGCCAAAGAGCGACTTGCTGTTTATGGTCATTGTCCCGATTCTCCAATTCAACGATCCTGGCTTGGGTCGCCTGAATTTTTTGTTCCGCTTCCGTTTGTTCCCGGCTGCATAAGGAAATATCCTTGGCAATTGTCTCAACAGAAAAAAGCAATCGCCTGCAGTCTGCCTGCACCATATCTTCGACGGCAGCCAATTCGGCCAGTCTTAATTCCCAGCCCCGGCAGTGGGTTTGCAACCGATTCAGGGATTCATCCGCCTGACCCATTTTATTTTGCGCCGCCAATATGGCCTGTTGCAGGGAAACCTGCTGCTTTTTAAGCTCGTCCAATCTTGCCGTAATGTTTTGAATTTCATTACCGCGGCCTAGAAAACTGGCTTCCCGGCGCTGAACGCTCCCGCCGGTCATAGAACCGCCGGGATTGATGACCTCGCCGTCAAGGGTGACAATTTTCACGCTAAATGAAGCCTGTCTGGCGATTGCTAATGCATCGTCAACATTTTCCGCAACAACGGTCCGTCCCAGCAAATAATCAACGATCCCTTGAAAACGCGGTTCGCAGCTTACCAATTGGGCAGCAAAACCAACAGCGCCCTTTGACTTAGCCGCTCTGACCTCGAAGTCCCGGGGTTTGCCGGCTCTGACCGTATTTAAAGGCAAAAAAGTGGCCCGCCCTAAATTATTCTGTTTCAAGAAACGAATGGCCTGTTTGGCAGTTTCCTCATTTTCGGTTATAATATGCTGCAAAGCCCCGCCTAATGCGATTTCCACCGCCGTTACATAAGCGTCCGGCACGGTAAGGATTTGGGCCACAGCCCCGCAAATATCGTCACGCCAGCTTCCCTTGCTTTTAAGAATGCTCTTAATGCCGCGGCTGAATCCCTCATATTCCTGCTGCATGTCCGACAGAATTTTGCGCCGGGAGGATAATTCATTGACTTGCTCCGTCAATCTTTTTTCCTGACCGGAAAGTTCTGCAAAACGATGCTCTAATTCCGCTTTATCCTGATTCACTAACTGAATTTGTTGCCGTTGCTCCTGTAATTTAGTCTGCAGTTCGTTCTTTTCCGCTAACAAATTTTTATACTGAATCTCTGCCTGCTGATGTTGCGTACAATGCTCGTTATGTTCTCTTTCCAGCTGGCTTTGCTTGTTTTTAAGAAGGGCTAATTCTTTTTCCGTTGCCCGCAATTCATTGCGGGCGTCAACCAATTCCTGCAAATGATTAAACGTTCTTTCCTGTCCGTCCTGCAATTGCTGTTCCAGTCGCTCAATGGAAGAAACTACGGCTTGATACTGCTCCGCCTTTGCTTGCAGTTCCTTGTCAATTTCCTGCTTTTGCTCCTGCTTGGCTGCTATTTTTTGCTGATTTTCACCGCTGTGCGCTATTAATTCATTGCTTTGCCATTCCAGTCTCGCTTTCTCCTGCGTCAGCCGTTCGTCAGTCTGTTTGCCATATTCTTCTTTTTCACGCAAAACGGCGATTTTCCCGTCTGCTCTTTCGACCTCCATACTAATATGGCGGATTTCTTCCTCAATCGTTTTTAATTGGGCATCTTTTTGCTGCAGTTCGGCAGTAGCGCTTTCTTGTTCCGCCTCTGTCTTATTTAACTGGGTACTATAGGTAATCTCTTCATTCCTAAGCCGTTCTTGTTCGACGACGGAATGATTCAGAACTCCTTCGGCCTTTTGTATCTTCTTTAACAGCAAAGTGACTTGGTTCACTGTTAATTCTTTTTGCAATTGGTTAAATTGGGTCGTCCGGACTGCACTTTCCGCCAGCGGAATTAACTGGGTCTCAATTTCCGAGGTTATATCTGTCACGCGGCTCAGGTTTTGCTCGGTATCCTCCAGTTTCCGCAGCGCTTCCCTTTTTCTTTGCTTATATTTGGTTATTCCGGCCGCTTCCTCAAATAACAGCCGCCGTTCTTCCGCTTTATTATTTAATACCTCATCCACCCTATTCTGGCCAATGACAGCCATGGCATCCCGTCCCAAGCCGGTCCCCGCCAGAAGATCATGAATGTCTTTCAAACGGCACAATGATTTATTAATATAATACTCGCTATCGCCTGACCGGAAAATCCGGCGCGTGATAGTAACTTCATTAAAATCCAGAGGCAATAACCCGTCACTGTTATCAAAAATCAGCGAAACTTCCGCCGCGCCAAGAGGCCGGCGTTCCGAACTGCCGGCAAAAATGACATCTTCCATTTTGGCGCCACGCAAAGTGCGGATACTCTGCTCGCCAAGCACCCACCGTATGGCATCCGAAATATTACTTTTTCCGCTGCCGTTTGGTCCTACAATCGCCGTAATACCCTGGCCAAACTCCATTTCGATCTTGTCCGCAAACGATTTAAATCCATAGGCCTCAAATTTGCGCAACAGCAAAAAGATCACCCTTATAATTCAAATTTAGCTCACCAAAATTTTACCACGGAAGGACAAATTTGTACAATCCCTACACAAAAAGACCTGAAGGTCTTTAAGCAGGAAGAATCGTTAAAAAAACCTGTTTGCCAGGCAAACAGGTTTTTCAGCAGAGGATATTCAGCGTGGTTCGACGATAAAACGAATAGCGGTTCGTTCTTCTCCATCAATAGAAATTTCGGCAAAAGCAGGTATGGTAACCAGATCAATTCCATTCGGTGCAACAAAACCACGGGCAATGGCAACTGCTTTAATAGCCTGGTTGACCGCCCCCGCACCAACTGCCTGTACCTCCGCAGATCCCTTTTCTCTAAGTACGGCAGCGAGCGCTCCTGCTACAGATTTCGGACTGGATTGAGCAGATACTTTCAGTACTTCCATTACTTAACCTCCTTTGATGTCAGGGCTTTATGAATAAAATATTCCGCACGTTTCCTAAAAATTCCTTCTTTTACATATTTTATTTATAAAAAAATCATTTCCTTATTAATTATATATTGATGCGCCTGCCATTCAATTCTTAACTCATTTTTCTGCTCACCGTCGGCAATGAACCGGATTTGAACAATACCATACTCTTCTTTCCAGCGGCGAAGATTTTGGCCGGCAACTCCCCGCAATTTGGAATGATCCTGCGGATAATGATGAATCGAAAAGAAACGCGGTAAGACAGGCGTGCTCTCGAGAAAACGAACAATCATCAAATAAAAAAGATATGACTCCACCATTTCTCCAAAGGCCGGATGAAACGGTCCCGCCAGTACAACACCGGGCGAACATAATTCTGCCGTTGTCTGTAACCCGGTGCGAATTACTCGTATACCCTGCCGTTCGAAGACCAGTTTTAAAAAGGCGGCCTGCCGTACCGCCTCGTTCAGAGATAAAGGCTGAAAACGGCCTTCCGAATATAACCGGGCCAGCTTGGTGTCGGCAATAACCAGTGTCGGATAAATGCGGATAAAATCAGGCCTAAGCTGAATCACCTTGCACGCCGTCTCCATCAGACTCAGCCTGGTTTCTCCGGGAAGCCCGGGCATTAGCTGGATACCGCAAAGTAATCCCTTGGCTTTAATTTGACTAACCGCGGCAGTCACATGACTAGCCAGATGTCCCCGCGCACTTTGCCTTAGTACTTCATTATCAAGGGACTGTACACCTAATTCGACAATCGATACCCCGAATTGCTTTAAATTTTCCAAAATCGCTGCATCAATACAGTCAGGCCTGGTGGAAACACGAAGGGTCCTGATTTTTCCCAACTGCAGCCGTTCCCACGCCGGTGAAAGCAACTCTTTTTGCAAATTGAGCGGTAACGCGGTGAAACTGCCGCCGTAAAAAGCAACCTCAATATGCCGTTCCTGGTTAATACTCGCTAACTGTTTATCAATAATGTCCGCCACGTCCCGGGCGGCAACCGGTGTTTCCCGGCCGGTAATTTTTTTCTGGTTACAAAAAATACACTGGTGCCGACACCCATAATGAGGAATAAAAATCGGTATAATATAATGTTTCATCCTTCGTTCTCCCCGTTGCTCAGAATAAATTTGCGGACCAGCGCAGTCTATCCGGTATTAATGCAAAAAGACGGCTGAACCGTCTTTTTAATAATTAATCATATCCTATTCAGATAATCCAATGCTTGCTGAGCAGCACGCTGCTCGGCTTCCTTCTTGCTTTTTCCCGATCCTTCTCCCAAACATTGGGAATTTACCAGCACTCCGATTTTGAAAACCTTGTCATGGTCGGGACCATGCTCTTCCAGCACTTCATAGTGTATTTTGCTATCACTGTTTTTCTGCACAACTTCCTGCAATAACGTTTTGTAGTCTTTCTTGTAATCTCCTTTTTCAATCAAGGATAACATTTCCTGCAGTTGATTCAAAACGAAGGAACGGGCTTGTTCCAAACCCCGATCGAGATAAATAGCACCAATAATCGCTTCAAACGTATCAGCCAGAATGGAAATGCGCTCCCGCCCGCCGGAGAGTTCCTCCCCTTTTCCCAAAAACAGATAATCCCCGATCCTTAATTCCCTCGCCCGCTTTGCCAATGAGGGTTCACAAACGATCATCGCTCTGGCTTTGGTTAATTCCCCTTCCGGCAATTGAGGATAGGTCCGAAATAAATAATCGCTGATGATTAAATCAAGAATCGCATCGCCCAGAAATTCCAGCCGCTCATTATGACAAAAGGGATGTAATTTACATTCATTGGCATAAGAGGTATGAACCAAGGCTTGATGAAGCAGGGAAAGGTCGGTAAAATCCACCTGCAGTGTTGCCGCTAAGGCACGTAAAGCCCGGGACCGATGGTCAACAGAATGCGCTTTCATAACTTAGGCTTGATACTTTTTCAATAAAATAGTGGCATTGTGGCCGCCAAAGCCAAAAGAATTCGATATGGCCACATTCACTGCCTGGGCCCTGGCCTTATTGGGAACGTAATCCAGGTCAAGTTCGGGGTCAGGATTATCATAATTAATAGTTGGCGGAATCATACCGGTTTCGATTGTCAGCGCCGTAGCGATACATTCAATGCCGCCGGCAGCTCCCAGCAAATGGCCCGTCATTGATTTAATGGAACTCACAGCCAATTTATAAGCGTGTTCACCAAATAAACTTTTTATAGCTAATGTTTCATTTTTATCATTTAATGGTGTGGACGTGCCATGGGCATTAATATAATCAACCGCTGCCGGTTCAAGCCCCGCATCCCGGATTGCCATAGCCATACACTTGGCGGCTTGCACTCCTTCCGGAGCCGGCGCCGTAATATGATAGGCATCGGCATTATAGCCATAGCCGGCGATTTCGGCATAAATATGGGCGCCACGCGCCAAAGCATGTTCTAACGACTCCAGAATCACAATACCGGAGCCTTCCCCCATAATAAACCCGTTCCGGTCTCTTTCAAATGGACGGGATGCTTTTTCCGGTTCTTCATTGCGCGTTGACATCGCCTTCATCGCACAAAAACCGGCGACGGCTGCCGGTGAACCAGCGGCTTCCGTACCACCGGCGACCATCACATCCGCATCGCCGCGCTGAACGATTTTAAAAGCATCACCGATTGCGTTGGTACCGGTAGCGCAGGCGGTCACCACACAGGTACAGGGTCCCTGCAAACCGAACGTGATGGAAGTTTGTCCGGCTGCCATATTGCCAATCATCATCGGCACAAAAAACGGACTAATCCGTCCGGGTCCCTTTTCAAATAATGTCCGGAATTGTTCATGCAGTGTGTCCATGCCGCCGATTCCCGTACCGATGACCGTACCGATCCGGGTGCGGTCTTCCTGTTCCAGATCCATGCCGGCATCGGCAAAAGCCATTTTGGCCGCGGCGATGGCAAACTGCGTAAAACGGTCCATCCGCTTTGCTTCTTTTTTGTCGATAAACTGGGTTACATCAAAATCTTTTACATCCCCAATAATTTGGGTAGCATATTCACTGGCATCAAAGCGGGAAATTTTACTAATCCCCGATTTACCGGCAAGCAAAGCTTGCCAAAAATTATCTTTTCCAATACCAACGGGGGTTATAGCACCTAATCCTGTCACGACAACTCTCTTCTTCAAACCCATCACCTCATCTAATTTATCTCGTCAATTTCCTTTAATAGTCGGGAAAATATTTCTTTTACAGGCAGAATTTCTTTTATTTTATGAACGTACTCGCCGGTAAAAACCAGCCCGGATTCCACATCGCCCTGTTGTGCCCGAATGAGAGCTTTAATAATGCAAAAATTCTTGGCACAATGTTTGAGACACACATCACAGGAATCGGGAGTCGGCGCAGTACCTTCCAGAATTTTCTTTGCAAATGGATTTTTAACAGCTTGTCCCGGCAGTCCCACAGGACTTTTAATCAGTACCACATCTTCAGGTTTCGCTTTTAAATAAAATTCTTTTAAAGCCGGAGCGGCGTTCGATTCTTCACTGGCGGCAAACCGGGTCCCCATTTGCACACCGTCCGCTCCCAAATTCATGACATCTACGATATCGCGGCCGTTAATAACTCCTCCAGCACCAAGAACAGGAATATTGATTGCTTTCTTAATATCCGGTAACACAACTCGCATTGACTGATTGGTACCAAGATGTCCCCCTGCTTCCTTCCCCTCGACAACTACAGCAGCAGCACCCAGTTTTTCTGCCAGTTTGGCCCCTTTTATGTTGGAAACCATTGTTACAATTGGCGTGCCTGACTCTCTTCCCAATCCAAAAACATCCCGTGAAAAACCGGCTCCCGGTACAATAAGATCAATACCTTCTTCAATTGCCGTTTTAACAATCCCGATAAATTGTCTTGCAGCAACCATAATATTGATGCCTACAATTCCTTTAGTCAGTGAGCGGGCCAATCGAATTTCGTGCCTCAATTCATCAAAAGACATCCCGGAAGCGGCAATCAGGCCAATCCCACCGGCGTCGGCGACGGCTGCCGCCAAACGGGCCGTAGAAATTCTGACGGCCATTCCGCCCTGCATAATAGGTATTTTCGCAACAAGATGACCGATTCTAAGTTCTGGAAGTTTCAAGTAATAACTCCTCCATTCAATTGCAAACAACATTACCTTTAAGAAAGTCCCGCGAAAAAGAAGAATTTCACGGGACTTTCTTTTTGCTCAGGTAATAAATTAATTAACCCTGTTTTTCCGCGTCTATGTATCCGACAGCGTCTTTAACGGTTTTGATTTTTTCAGCCACTTCGTCAGGAATCTCAATATTAAATTCCTCTTCAAAGGCCATAATCAATTCAACGATATCCAGCGAATCAGCGCCCAGATCATCAATAAAGGTGGAATCCATAGCAACGTCGGCTTCATCAACACCAAGTTGTTCTACTACGATTTCTTTTACCTTCTCGAAAGTTGTCATACTATTCACCTCCTTCCAAGACAGATTTACATTACCATACCGCCGTCAACATGTAAAGTCTGCCCTGTAATATAATTTGCCGATTCCGATGCCAAAAACAGCACACAAGCAGCAATATCCTCAGGCGTTCCCAATCTGCCGAGCGGTATTTTGCCGGCTAATTCATTTTTGACCTGTTCCGGTAAAACACCGGTCATGTCGGTACTAATATAGCCCGGTGCAATAGCATTCACCGTTATATTACGGGATGCCAGTTCTTTAGCCATTGATTTCGTAAATCCGATTACGCCTGCTTTGGCAGCGGCATAATTAGCCTGCCCGGCATTGCCCATAACGCCGACAACGGAAGTCATATTAATTATTTTGCCACATTTTTGCTTCATCATTACACGGGATACCGCTTTTGTACAGAGAAAGATCCCTTTTAGATTGATATTCATAACCGCATCCCAATCTTCTTCTTTCATCCGCATTAAAAGATTATCCCGGGTGATCCCGGCATTATTAACCAGAATGTCAACACGTCCGAAAGCATCCAGCGTTTGCTTAATCAGGTTTTCTACCGCCTGAGAGTCACCGACATTTCCCTGCACAAGAATTGCCTGTCCACCAATGGCCACAATCTGTTCTTGCGTTTGTTGCGCCGCTTGCAAATTGCCGGCATAATTAAGAACAATTTTCGCTCCGTTCCTGGCCAGCTCAATAGCGGCTGCCCTGCCGATTCCTCGCGAACCGCCGGTAACAATTGCCACTTTACCATCTAAAAGCATTTTAACGAACCTCCTTGAAATAATCAAGGGTTTTTTCTAAAGACGCCATATCTTCCACGTTTAATGCCGTAACCTCTTTAGCAATTTTTTTCGTAAATCCGGTTAAAACCTTTCCCGGTCCTACTTCAACAAAGGTATCGGCACCATAATTTACAATCTGAGCCACACAATCTTCCCACAAAACAGGACTGGCCGCTTGTTCAACCAGAGAAGCTTTGATTGCCTGCCCCTGGGTTACAATTTGACCGTTTACATTCGCGACAACAGGAATTGTTGCGTCACGAACAGCCACTTTTGCCAGCTCGGCTCCTAATTTTTCCGCCGCCGGTTTCAGCAGGGTACTGTGAAACGGTGCACTGACAGGCAGCATAACTGCCCGCTTGGCTCCGGCTGCTTTTAACTGTTCTGCCGCTTTTTCCACCGCCGCCGTTTTACCGGCAATGACAATTTGACCCGGGCAATTAAAATTAACCGCCTGAACGACCCCGGACTCCGCTTGGACCTGGTCACAGATTTCCACAACCCGGCTGCGCTCAAGTCCCAAAATGGCCGCCATACTTCCCTCGCCCAGCGGAACGGCCTCTTGCATATACTGCCCGCGCTTACGGACCAGTCTGACCGCATCGGCAAAAGACAACGCGCCTGCAGCAACCAGAGCGGAATATTCCCCTAAACTATGCCCGCCCGTAATCTGAGGCAAAACCCCATGTTCCTTTAGAACCTCATAACATACAACACTCACCGTCAAAATGGCCGGCTGCGTATTAAACGTCTTGCGTAATTCCTCTTCTGGCCCGTTGAAGCATAGCTCGGTAAGGGAAAAGCCTAATGCCTCATCGGCTTGTTTAAAAACGGATTTAGCCACATCATAACGGTCATACAATTCCTTTCCCATTCCTACCGCCTGCGACCCTTGCCCCGGAAAAACAAATGCCGTTTTGCTCATGCTTTATTCCCCCCTCTTAGCCGTTCAAAAACCTTGGGAATATCGTTTACAATCTCTTCCACAATCTCCTTAACCGGCTTAATGGAATCAACCAGGCCGGCAACCTGACCAATCATAACCGAACCGTATTCCACATCCCCGTCACGGGCGGCTATTTTCAGTTTCCCCGCTCCCAGGCGGTCCAACTCCTCCGGTGACGCGCCACTCCGCTCCAGTTCGGCAAATTCCCGCGTTAATTTATTAGCGATAACACGAACCGGATGTCCGGTGGAAAGTCCGGTAATCACGGTAGAGCGTTCCTTGGCCCGCAAAACGGTTTCTTTATAATTCGGATGGGCTATGCATTCGACCGACGCAACAAAACGGGTACCAATCTGAACTCCCTTGGCCCCCAGGGCAAAAGCAGCCACCATGCCCCGGGCATCACCAATTCCACCGGCAGCAATCACCGGAATGGAAAGGGCATCCACAACCTGCGGCACTAAAGACATGGTTGTTACTTCCCCGACATGCCCGCCGCTCTCCATTCCTTCGGCAATCACCGCATCTACACCAACCCGCTCCAACCGTTTCGCCAAAGCGACGGAAGCAACGACAGGAATCACTTTACTGCCAATTTCTTTCAGGGCCGGAATATATTCCCCAGGATTTCCCGCTCCGGTCGTAACGACGGGTACCCGTTCCTCAACCACAACTTGCATTACTTCTTTTACAAAGGGTGACATTAACATAATATTAACGCCAAACGGTTTGTTGGTTAACCTTTTTGTTTTATGTATTTCTTCCCGTAAAACCGCCGGCGGCATATGGCCTGCGCCGATAACGCCCAAGCTGCCGGCATTGGAAACGGCAGCTGCCAGTTCCGCAGTCGCCACCCAGGCCATTCCTCCCTGCAAAATGGGATAATCGATACCCAATAATTGGCATAATTCATTGTTAAGCAATCGTCTTGTCCTCCTTGCACCATTTTAAGACACAGGAAGCCCACGTTAAACCGGCACCGAATCCAACCAGCACGGCGACATCCCCGTTTTTAATTTTACCGCTTTTTACGGCTTCATCCAGAGCGATCGGAATCGAAGCCGCCGAAGTATTCCCATATTTATCAACATTAATAATGACTTTCTCAATAGGTAATTTCAATCGTTTGGCTGCCGATTGAATAATCCGGATATTGGCCTGATGGGGCACTAAATAATCCACATCTTTAGAACTCAGGCCAGCCGATTCCAGTGCTTTAACCGCCGCCTCACCCATAACCTTAACGGCAAACTTGAAAACTTCATTGCCATTCATATGAACAAAATGTAAGCGCTGCGAAACCGTTTCCGCCGAGGCCGGTAACCGGGAACCTCCTGCCGGCAGTTTTAACAGGTCCCCGCCGGCACCATCCGCCCCCAGATGAGCCCCAATAATGCCGCAACCGGCGTCAACAGCCCCCAAAACGGCAGCACCGGCGCCATCACCAAACAAAACGCAGGTATTTCTGTCTGTCCAGTCTAAAATGCGGGACAGCGTTTCCGCACCAATAACCAAAACCTTTTTGTACAAGCCCGCTTTAATCATCTGCGAACCAACAACTAAGGCATAGACAAAGCCGGAACATCCAGCCGTCAGATCAAAGGCTGCCGCCTTCGATGCCTTAATTTCGGCTTGAACCAGACAGGCTACCGACGGAAAGGCCATATCCGGCGTAGCGGTGGCGGCAATAATCAAATCAATTTCTTCACCGGCAACCCCCGCATCAGCCAAAGCCTTCTGAGCAGCCTTGACAGCTAAGTCGGAGGTTGCCATATCCTCACTCACGACTCGCCGCTCACGGATGCCGGTGCGGTCTACGATCCATTCATCCGACGTATCAACTATTTTTTCAAGATCTTTATTCGTGACAATCTTTTCCGGAACGTAACATCCCAAGCCGATGATCCCGACTCCATTCTCATTCATTTCCATTCGTGATAATTCCCTCCTTGGCAATGTTTTCGCGGATATGATCAACGACTCGAGTTTCGGTAAACTCCTTGGCAACGCGGATTGCGTTCTTTATCGCTTTGGCCTTTGAACTGCCATGACAGATTATACAACCCCCGTCCACACCCAAAAGCGGCGCCCCGCCATATTCCGCATAATCCAGCTTTTTTTTCAGCCTTCTCAGGGCCGGTAAAATCATGAGTGAAGCAACCTTAGTAAGAAAACCACTGCTTTTTATTGCGTCTTTAACCAGTTGCATAATTGCACTGGCCAGTCCTTCGCCGAATTTTAGCACGATATTCCCGACAAAACCGTCACATACGACAACATCCACGGTTCCCTTGGAAATATCACGACCTTCCACATTGCCGATAAAATTTATTGTATGAGACTGTTTTAACAATGGATACGTGCTTAAAACCTGCTCATTGCCTTTTGTCTCCTCTTCACCGATATTTAACAATCCTACGCGCGGGTTCGGCATTCCTAAAATGTACTCGGCATAAATCGAACCCATAACGGCACTCTGCAGCAAATGTTTCGGCTTGCCGTCCACATTGGCGCCGGAATCAAGCAAAACAGTCGTGCCGGTAAGATTAGGAATCGGTGTGGCTATAGCGGGTCTTTCAATCCCTTTAATTCTTCCGAGTCCAAACAGCGCTGCCGCCGAAGCCGCCCCGGTACTGCCCGCCGATATCACTACATCGCAGTTTCCTTCCTTTACCAGACGGGTGGCAACAACTACGGACGCATCTTTTTTTTTGCGGACAGCCGCTCCCGGATGTTCATGCATTTCAATAACCTGGCTGGCATGGTGGACGGAAATCCCCAACTCCTGCCAATTTTCAAATTCATTCAGAGAATGCATTATTTTATCCTGGTCTCCAACCAGTATAATTTCACATTTATATTCTCTGGCTGCTTCCACCGCCCCGAGAACAACTTCTTCCGGCGCATAATCGCCTCCCATGGCATCAACAGCAACCTTCATTCATAATCTCCCTTCACGATTCCAATGAAGCCATAATAAATTTGGCACGAAATAATTCGTGTGCATCGTTCCTAGTTTTTACCCAAATAAAATATTTATTGCCTCTTTTTTTGACTACCTCCGCTTTCGCGATTAACTTCTCACCAACATGAGCCGGCATTTTAAACTTGATGTTGGCAACCCCTGTCACCGCGGCGGGGGCATCAATCACGGCGAGAGCAAGCGAATTGGCTTGAGCAAAAATATAATGGCCTTTTACAACTTTCGTTTTCTCAAACACCATATCCGGTGTTATACTCAAAACAGAAATACCGCTCTTTCCCAATTCAAGGTCAATTAGCTCACCAATCACTTCGCCGCTCGCAATTGCCTTGAGCTTGGTCCGCGCTTCTTCCGCCATCTGCTTGGTTCGCTCGCGAAGTTCCGGGATTCCCAACTCCAAACGGTCCAGCCGGACGGTCTGGACGCTAACCTCAAGTACCACCGCCAGCTCTTCATCAGTCAGAAACGGTGTTTCCTGTAATTTTTCTTTAAGTAATTCCTGTCGTAATCTTTTTTGTGCTCGCGCCATTATAATCACCTAATTTTATAAACAAGTACTAATACCAATTCTTAGTAATTATTATAGCCACTTACTCTTAAAGTTGCAAGAAAAAAAATAATGAGCAAGATCATAAGGGTTAATTGCCCTATATCTTGCTCAGCGTTAACAAATTTATTCTACTTTTACAACAACCTTGCCGTTATAATGACCACATTCAGGACAAACGCGGTGCGGCAACTTCATTTCGTGACATTGCGGACATTCTACCAATCCGGGAGCCGTTAATTTCCAATTAGCGCGGCGTTTATCACGGCGCGATTTCGACATTTTACGCTTAGGTACTGCCATATTCCTATCCACCTCCTTAACGGGAATTGACCAATATTACTTATGTTCCAAAAAATGCTGCAAAGCGGCCAGTCTCGGGTCAATATCATTCCGTTTACAAGAACATGCCTTCACATTTAAATTGGCGCCGCATTGTGAACATAACCCCCGGCAATTTTCCGAACATACGATTTGCAATGGTTCGGCAAGAAGCAGGCTCTCACGGATTAAATCCGTCAAGTCGAGTTCATCCCCCTGGAAATAAGCTACCTCCGCCTGGGGGTCGTCCGTTTCATTACGCGATTCCTGATATTCATCTTCAAAAGGAATTTCCAGAGTCGTAAAAAAAGGTTCCAGGCAGCGATTGCAAGGGTACTCCGCCCTGGCGTAAATCGTCCCTTCCACCTTGAATCCGGGTCCCAAATTAATAACCTGGCCTTTGACGGTTATATCCCCGTCAAAATGATCCTGTTCACCAGGGATGCCAAGTTCTCCGGCTGAAGCAACAAATGAAAATGATTTATGAGATCCAACCTGTGTTTTAATTGGCAAAAGATTAATTTTCATCATTTTCCACCCCAACCTTCATTTATTATAGCGATACCCTTATAGTTTGTCAAGAAATCTCAAAAACTAAAAAGGTAGAGGCGAAAAAACCGCCCCTACCTGCGAATTACTACACCAACCCGGCGCAAATGGTTTTTGTATCCCGGGCAATCACCAATTCTTCATTCGTAGGTATAATGAAGATCTTAACCTTTGCTCCATCCACACTAATTTCCTGGGCTTTGCCGCGCACATTATTCTTCACCGGATCAATTCTGGTTCCCAGAAACTCAAGGCCATTACAAATCTTATCCCGCATGCTGGCAGAATTTTCACCCAGTCCGGCGGTAAAGACAATGGCATCGGCTCCACCCATAGCGGCGGCATAGCTGCCAATATATTTGCGAACTTTGTAGGCGAACATTTCCAGGGCCAGTTGAGCCCGGTCATTGCCGGCGACAGCGGCTTCTTCAATATCTCTAAAATCGCTGGATACGCCGGATACCCCTAATACACCCGATTTTTTATTCAAATAGCTGTCAATTTGGTCCGGTGTCATTCCTTCTTTTTTCATAAGGTACGGAATAATAGCGGGATCGATTTCACCGCAGCGCGTCCCCATAACCAGCCCTTCCAACGGGGTAAAACCCATGCTGGTATCGACCGATTTGCCAAATTTTACGGCGGCAATACTGGCGCCATTTCCCAAATGGCAAGTAATAATCCGTAAATTGGTAAGCTGTTCGTCCATCAACTCGGCAGCCCGCTGGGAAACATATTTATGAGACGTACCGTGAAAGCCGTACCGTCTCAAGCCGTATTTCTCATAAGCTTCATAAGGCAGTCCATATAAAAAGGCATGTTTCGGCATTGTTTGATGAAAAGCGGTATCAAAAACACCGGTTTGCGGTACGCCGGGTATGAGTTCCGCACACGCTTCGATTCCCAGAATATTAGGCGGATTATGTAACGGCGCCATTTCGATACATTCATCCAGCGCTTTCATAACTTCCGGCGTGATTAACACGGAATCGGCAAATTTTTCGCCGGCGTGCACGACCCGGTGCCCCACGGCGGCAATTTCTTTCATGCTGCCGATAACACCGTGGTTGGCGTCTGTTAACGCTTCCAAAACCAGTTTAATTCCAATGCTGTGGTTTTTAATGTCGGCATTAATCACTGCTTTCGGTTTGCCGGCCGGCTGATGAGTCAGAACAGACCCCTCAATGCCGATCCGCTCAACCAGACCTTTGGCCAGCACTGATTCATCAGTCATATCAAAGAGCTGATACTTAATCGAAGAACTGCCGCAGTTCACGACTAAAATTTTCATTATGAACCCCCCTGTGAAAACTTAAAGTTATGGTTAGACCATTAGACCATGAAGCATCTTATTCGCCATAAGTATTATTTTCCCTGCAAAATGAAAAAGCATTGTACAATATTTCCTTTTTCTCGCACGGAAACGGCAGGATTTTGACTTATTTTGTCCAAAAAGAAATAGACGCAAACAGCGGAGGGAAAACCGATTATGCAGGCAGTTGGAATTATTGCAGAATATAATCCTTTTCATAATGGCCACCAGTGGCAAGTCGCCAAGGCAAAAGAGCTATCCCGTTGTCCTTATGCAATTGCCGTTATGAGCGGCCACTTTGTCCAGCGGGGCGAACCGGCTATAATCGACAAGTGGCAGCGAGCCGCCATGGCCGTATCGGCCGGTGTGGACCTGGTAATTGAGCTGCCTGTCGTATTTGCCGTACGCAGCGCCCAGTACTTTGCCGCAGGCGGAATCCGCCTGCTTCATTCTCTAGGCATCGTCAGTCATGTCTGCTTCGGCGCGGAATACGCCGATTTGTCCGCTTTAACCAAAGTAGCCGGGGTAATGCAACAGGAACAAACGTTACAGGATTTGCGTTATAATTTGAAAACAGGTCAGTCCTATGCGGCTGCCTTGGGAAAAGCTTTGCAAAAACACGCCGGTATAAATATAGATTTTGTAGCCTCGCCAAATAATATCCTGGCTTTTGAATATTTACGGGCGATAAAACAATTTGCCCCCACGCTGGTGCCGGTTCCCGTACAGCGTCAATACGCACCCTATCACGCTAACCGGTTGACCACACCTTTTGCCAGTGCGACCGCCATTCGCCAAACCGTTCTTACGTACAAAGAGGAAAAGGACTTGATGGCGCTGTTGACCGGTGTGATGCCGCCATCCAGCGTACATATTCTGCTGGACAAGCTGCAGCAAGGCTGCGGCCCCGTTACGTTTGACCGTTTTTCCGCCATCCTGCTGCATACAATTCGTACCATGCCCCTTGATCAATTACAGCAGTTGCCGGATGTAGCCGAGGGATTACATTATAAAATTAAAGAAGCGGCGCTTAGGGCAACGAGCGTCTCTGAACTGACCGGGTTAATCAAAAGCAGGCGTTACTCTTTTTCCCGCATACAGCGAATCCTAATGCATGCCCTATTGGGAACAACACAAGCGCAATTAATCTCCTGCGACCAAACCGGTCCGCTTTACATCCGTGTTCTTGCTTTTAACAGGAACGGGCGCAACTTATTGAAACACATCACGTCAAAAGCTGTTCTGCCCGTCATAATCAAAACAACCGGTTTTTTGAACAGTAAACAGCGAAATAGTACCCTTGATCTTTCTCCCCTGCAATCCATGCTGGCCCTGGATACGCTGGCCAGTGACAGCTATGTATTCGGTTTTCCTAACCCGGACTGGCATACCGGGGGTTGGGACTTTCTCCACTCTCCTGTCTACATTCCGTCGACTCCAATAAGTACTTAATTTGCGGCAGGGCCGCTTCCGCCACCCGTTCACCGATTTCCAGACATTCATCAATAGCCTCAAACGAACTTGGTGAAATATGCGCCACATCGGGCTGGAGTAAAACATCACAGCATTCCTGCCGTTGTTTCAAAAGTTCCCGTTCCATAATATCAATGGACTGGATAATGACATCAAACATATTGGTAATATTGCAAACTGTGCCGGCATGAGCCAGATCGACGGCAATCACAATATCCGCGCCCATCTTTCGCACCGCATCCATTGGCGTCGGATTTAACACCGCCCCGTCAACCAGTAACATCCCGTCCAGTTCAAAAGGAATAAAAATACCCGGCACGGAGATACTGGCCCGTACAGCCTGAGCGACATTCCCTTCCGTAAAAATAATTTCCCGTCCATGATTTAATTCCGTGGCAACGACAGCCAGGGGAATCGTTAATTCGGCAAAACTTTTCTGCCGGGTCAGCAAACGCATCATTTCTAAAATTCTTTCCCCGGCTACAATTCCCATTTTGGGGATGCTAAAATCCAGCCAATGCCGCCGCTTCAAATTTTTCGCCAACTTAACGATCGTCTCCGTATTTAGGCCGGATGCATATAAGGCGCCAATCAGACTGCCAATACTGCAGCCGGCGATATAATCAACCGGAATTTTTTCCCGTTCCAAAACATTTAATACGCCAACATGCACCAACCCGCGCAGCCCGCCCGAACCAAGTGCCAATCCGATTTTGGGTCTCATCTGATCACACTCTCCCGTAAAATTTTATCATCCGTCATTTAGTTATATTACCTCGGCCCCCTCAATATATATATTAGCAAACCGCCTGGGATAGAGGAGGAGATTGCTGTATGAAGATTTGGGGCAGGGGCAAACGCTATCGTTCCCGGCTACTAGCATATTTTATGGCATTTGGTACCGTATTTATCACTATCGCTATGATAGTATATCCCAAAGATGCATTTGACTCTGCCATCCTGGGATTAAATTTGTGGTGGAATGTTGTCTTTCCTTCTTTATTGCCTTTTTTTATTTTATCCGAAATCTTAATGGGATTCGGCGTTGTGCACTTTATCGGCGTCTTACTGGAACCGCTTATGCGCCCCCTGTTTAATGTTCCGGGCATTGGAGCTTTTGCCATGTCTATGGGGCTGGCTTCCGGTTATCCCATGGATGCGGTAATTACCTGCAAATTTCGCAAAAACCAGATGTGTACCGCCGTGGAGGCAGAGCGTCTGCTCTCCTTTACCAATACGGCCGATCCCTTGTTTATGTTTGGCGCAGTAGCCGTCGGCATGTTTGGCATGCCGGAATTGGGAGCCACCATTGCCTTAGCCCATTATTTATCCAGCTTTCTTGTCGGTTTTATTTTCCGTTTTCACGGACGCAGCCGCGACAGCCACAAACCTTCCCTTGCCGTCTCGCAGGGAAATATTTTGCTACGGGCTTTACGCGCCTTATATAATGCCAGGCAGGAAGACAAACGCTCCACAGGACAGCTATTGGGAGATTCGGTGCGTAACTCCATGAATACCATTTTACTAATCGGCGGGTTCATCATTCTCTTCTCCGTATTTTTGCGCATTATTTCCGTTGCCGGCTTAACCACGCTGCTAACCGGTATGTTCGCCACCTTCCTAAATGCAATTGGCTTTCATAGCAGCTTAGCCTCATCCATGGTTAGCGGTCTTTTTGAGATTGACTTAGGAACCTTGGCGGCCAGTCAAGCCAATGCCCCCCTTATTGAAAAAGTGACAATGGCCAGCGCGATTATTGCCTGGAGCGGTTTGTCGGTTCACGGTCAGGTAGCAAGCATCGTCATTGAATCGGGAATTCGTATGGGCCCCTATATGGTTGCCCGCCTGTTACACGCAATTTTGGCCGGTCTTTTGACACTGTTCTTTTTGGGCCCCGCCCATGTTATGACTAAGAGCTTAAGCGTTCCGGTTATGTTCAATATGAGCGGTACCAATACGCTTACTTTTTGGATTACCCGGATGGAGCAAATGGGGCAGCAAGTTCTTTGGCTCATGGGAATATTAATTTTACTATCCGTAGTGTGTCAAATCTTACTGGGGATCATAAGTTATGCAAAAAGATAAGGAGCTTAATGCTCCTTATCTTTTTACTCATTTTTCTTCGCTTGCTCTAAATTGGCATGGCCAAGCCGGACGATCTCCAGCGACTTTTCCAAACTCGACTCCAACTGATTAAATACATCACCGGCATAGGCAACGGCATCACTTTGTAAATCTTTAGCCATTTTACGGGCCTGGACTACAATCTCATTGGCTTGCTCCTGCGCTTGCTGGGTTATAATGTTCTCATCCGTTAACTTGGCAATATAACCTTTGGCCTGATCAATAATATTTTGGGCCTGATTCTGCGCATCCTCCAAAATACGCTGTCTTTCCTTCACTATGCGGTTGGCCTCCATAATTTCATTGGGCAAAGCTTCCCGCAAGTCATCCAGCAAACGGGCCCAATCGTCTTCCTCCACAATTCTTTTATTGGTTAAAGGAAGACGCGCCGCATCCAGCAAAGCATTTTCCATTTCGTCTAATATCTCTTCAATTGTCATACTGTACCTCTCCCGCTTTCTAAAATTGCCTCAAATCCCCGCTAACCGCTGCACGATCTTGTCTTCGGCACTGACAGGAACCAAGCCGGTAATGGAGCCGCCGAACATAGCCAGTTCTTTGATTCCGCTCGAGCTGATACAGGAATATTCACTACTGGTCATAATAAAGACTGTCTCCATAACCGGGTCTACTTTTTTAATAAGCAGCGCCCGCTGAAACTCATATTCAAAATCACTCAGCGCTCTTAGCCCCCGGATAATAATATTCGTATCTTGCTGCCGGACATAGTCCGTTAATAATCCGGAGAATCCATCCACTTTAATGTTCGGAATATGAGCGGTAGCCGCTTCCAGCATGGCAACGCGTTCTTCCATGGAAAAAGACGGCTTTTTATTCGGATTTTGAAAGACAGCAACAATTAACAAATCAAACATTTTACTGGCCCGTTCGAAAATATCAAGATGGCCGTTGGTAACAGGATCAAAACTTCCTGGACAGACAGCAATTCGCACAGTTAACCCTCCAGCGCGCTTTTGTATAACAAAAAACTAACTAATGTTTCGCCATATTTTTCCGTCCGCAAAATTTGAAAAGACGGTAACTCGGAGTTTATCATTTCATGCCTTGAATGTTCAATGATCAGCATGGCTTCCGGATTCAATATCGTATAAAATGCCACTTTTTCGAGCACTGCCGTTATCAGACCCTGGTTATAGGGCGGGTCACAAAAAATCAAATCAAAGCTCCGCCCCGTTTGACTCAATTTATCAATTGCCTTAAATACATCATTTTTGTAAATTTCGGTCCGGTCAGCTAACTTCGTGCGTCTCGCATTCTCTTTAATCAAAGCCACACTCTGCAAGCTTTGGTCGATAAATACGGCTTTTTCCGCTCCCCGGCTGAGCGCTTCCAGACCCAAATTACCCGTTCCGGCAAACAAATCCAAAACCGAGGCATCAATAATACGACTTCCGAGAATACTGAACAGAGACTCCTTTACTCTGTCGGCAGTAGGACGGGTTGCATTACCGGCAGGTCCCTTTAAAATAACACCTTTGGCAGTTCCAGTTATAATTCTCATACAAGCCTCACAATTCCATTCTATATTTTAACACATTTTCACTAAAGTAAATAGTAATCGACAGAATCCTCCTTAATTTTTAGCAAATTTCTCGCAAATTGTTATCGAGGTGCCATAATGCTGAAAAAAATTATCGTCTTTATTTTTTTATTTCTCGCCGGCTTGACGATTATTTTTCCCTTTGGCAAACACACCGGCAGGCATACCGGCATAACCCAGTCCGTCTCCCCGGCTCAGAGCACCAAACCTATGAGAATTCTGCTAATGCCCCTTGACAGCAGACCTGCCTGTACTCAATTCGTTCAGCAGCTTGCCGGCTTGGCGCAGGCAACCATTATTATGCCTCCCGCCGAACTCATGGATTCCTATACACGACCGGCTAACCGTCCGGCTTTGCGGGAATGGCTTTCCCGCAATTGCCCCAAGGCTGACGCCGCCATCGTTTCGACGGACATGCTCATTCACGGAGGACTGTTGGCGTCTCGCCTGCCGGTTGGTACGGAAGCTGACCGGCAGGCGGCAATAAATACTCTGGCCGCGATCCATCAAGACAATCCCCGGCTCCCGGTCTATGCTTTTACGATCATCCCCCGGCTCATTATTGCCGATAACCGCAGCAATGGCTTGTACCGTGATAAAATGCTGCGTTACTCCATTTTAAAAGACGAAATCGCCTGTTTTGAAAATCCTTTGGATATCGCCGAATTCAGCAATTTAGAAAAACAACTGCCGTCCCGCCTGTTGAACCGCTATCTGACAATGTACCAACAAAATACGCTGACTAATTTACGCTTGGCCAATATGCTGAAAAACCAGCTTCTTGCCGGTTTAGTCGTAGGACAAGACGACAGTCAGCCCTTTGGCATTCCCAATATTAACCGGGAAATCATCCAGCACTATCTGGACCAAAGACCACAGTTGGCAAATTCCCTATTCATCACCCGCGGTACCGACGAAGTGGCAGTCACCCTGCTTGGCTATAGTCTAATGAAAAATTACCGGCAGCGGCCGCGAATTAAAGTAATTTACTCCCAGCCAACAGCGCCGCAACAAATTATGCCTTACATGCCGTGCTCGGTAGCTCGCTGTGTAGAGGAAAAGATCGCTTTAATCCGGGGCATACAAGTGGAAAATCCTGCGGAAGCCGATTTTATCCTCTATGTTCATATAGGAACTCCAACGACTAACCACCGGGATTTACTAACCGCTGCGCAGGAAGTCCAATCCCTCTTACAACACGGTTATAAGGTAGCCCTTGTTGATTTGGGAGAAACCTTTCAGGCATCGGAAACGCTATTACCCTATTTACTGTCGGTGCACGCCGATATTGCCCGGTTAATCGCCTATGCCGGCTGGAATACCGCCAGTAATTCCATTGGAACCGCGCTGACACAAGCCGCTATTTTTTCCCTGGCATTAAAAAGAAGTCCTGATTCAGCCGCAACATTATTATTATATAAAAAAAACCTGGAATTTTTAAGTAACCGTATTTTAGAAGACTGGTACTATCAAAAAAATACCGAGCCCCGCATTAACAAAAAGCTGCGGGAACTCGGCATTGACCCCAATCATCTTGACGAACATTACGAACCAGTACAGGCACAAATTCAGTCTGAGATGGCGGCAAATGCGCAAACCCTGTTTCAAACCGCTTTTTATCAGCGGCCTTTTCCCATACAGACCACCGCCGGCGAAAAAAAAGTAGTTATAACATCCCTGACCCTTAAAACAGAGCTGCCTTGGCCACGAACATTTGAACTTCGCCTGGAACCCCGGCTCTCACTCTCTGAATGCCGGTAAATTTTATAAATTTCTCAGATTAGATAAAAATAAAAAAAACAGCAGAGATAGGTTGACAGAAAGAAGTATCCTGTGTATAATTAATAACTGTGATGTCAACGGGGCGTAGCGCAGTTTGGTAGCGCGCTTGGTTCGGGACTAAGAGGCCGCAGGTTCGAATCCTGTCGCCCCGACCATTGTTTATAATGTTGAACGTAAAAAAAGCAGCAATCCGGATAAGCGGATTGCTGCTTTTTTCTTCTTATTCTTCTGTCTTTTCCTTTTTATAACTGGCAATGATGTTTTCGGCAATCCGTTGCGGCACATCTTCATAGTGATCAAACGTCATATCAAAACGGCCCCGGCCTTGAGTCATAGACCGTAAATCAATGGAATACCGCAATACTTCGGTCAAGGGAACCTGCGCCCTAACAACACCCAATCCTTTACCGACCGGTTCCATCCCTAAGATACGTCCGCGTCTGCTGTTAAAATCGCCGATAATATCGCCCATATAAGATTCCGGCACGGTTACTTCTACGGAATAAACAGGCTCCAGCAAAACCGGTTTCGCCTGCAACGCTCCCTTTTTAAAAGCCGAAGAAGCGGCAATCTTAAAAGCCATTTCCGAAGAATCCACATCATGATAGGACCCGTCAAACAAATTCACCTTAATGTCCGTTACCGGATAGCCCGCCAGTACACCATTGGACAATGCATCCCGGATTCCTTTCTCAACGGCGGGGAAATACTGCCGGGGCACTGCGCCGCCGAAGATACTTTCACTAAATTCAAAGCCGCCTCCCGGAGCCACGGGATCCATTTGCAGCCAGACATGTCCGTATTGTCCGTGTCCGCCGCTTTGCTTTTTGTGTTTATATTCCACCTTCACACTGGAGCGGATCGTTTCACGATACGGGATTTTAGGCTCACTTAACTTTACGTCAATCCCAAATTTCCGCTTCATTCTCTCTACGATTACGTCCAGATGCAAATCACTAAGACCTTTTACCAAGAGCTGATGGGTCTCATTGTTTTTTTCGAGCTGGAAGGTTGCATCCTCATCTACCATACGGTGAAGACTATTGCCAAGTTTATCTTCGTCTCCTTTATTTTTCGCCTCAATACTCATAATAAACATAGGTTTGGGATAGCTGACGGGATCAAATAAAATCGGGTTGTCTTTATCGCACAGCGTATCGCCCGTAGCAGCCTCTTGTAATTTCGCCACTACAACAATATCGCCGGCATTAGCAACGTTAACCGGGTCCTGCTGCTTACCGCGCAATGTAAAAATGCTGCCGATTCTCTCCGTTTTTTCTTTGGTCGCATTATATAAGCTGCTATCCGGCTTAATGGCGCCGGAAAAAATTCTAATAAAGCTCAACCGGCCTACAAACGGGTCCGCCGTGGTTTTAAAAACCAGCGCTGAAAAAGGGTCTGAAATGTTGCGTTCTATCGTTTCCCTGGTTGCAGGATGCCCCCCGGAGGCAATTTTTTTCTCCGGCGAAGGAAGATACATCGCAACGGCATCCATTAATTGCCGGACTCCAATATTTTTGTAAGCCGATCCACATAACACCGGACAAAACGAGCCTTGAGAAATTCCTTTTACAAGACCCCGTTTTATTTCTTCATCTGTCAGTTCTTCTCCATCCAAATATTTAGTCAATAATTCGTCGTCTGTTTCCGCGGCCGCTTCAATCAGAGCCAGTCTTGCTTCTTGTGCCTGCGTTACCAGGTCGGAGGGGATTTCTGCTTCAGAGTATTGTATTCCCTGACTATTGGCAGGGATGTACGCTTTCATTGTAACTAAATCAACAACGCCTTTAAACGTATCTACAGCACCAATTGGCAATTGAAGCGGCACAATGGTCCCGCCCAATTTCTCTTTCATACTATGGAGAACTCCCTGAAAATCAGCGTTTTCACGGTCCATTTTATTTATAAACGCTATGCGGGGCAGACCCAAATCAGCGGCATAACCCCAGACTTTTTCCGTCTCTACTTCCACTCCGGCCGCAGCACATAATACAACGACCACACTTTCCACAGCCCGCAATACTCCTTTTACCTCGGCAACAAAATCGGCATAGCCGGGAGTATCAATAAAATTCATTTTATTTTCATGCCATTCACACGGGGCCAACGCGGCACTAATCGTGACTTTTCTTTTCATTTCTTCCGGTTCAAAATCGGTAATTGCCGAGCCGTCGTCTACCCGGCCCAGCCGGTTGGTTGCTCCGGCATTGAATAAGAAAGCCTCGCTCAACGATGTCTTCCCGGCTCCGCCGTGAGCAACGATCCCTACATTTCTTATCCTGTCACTTTTGTACTCTTTCAAAATCTGTCCCTCCTCTGGCAAATTTCCTGTCCACACAAATCCTGCATAGTGTGAAAATTTAATTTTTACAATTCTCTGTCAACTGTAAATTTTCCTGCTTTTCAGGCGATTTGTGGTTAATTTATTGATTATTATATGGGTATATATCCCTTTTATACCAGCTATAGCTAAGAAAAACCGCTGACGCGTTTTTCGGCTCTTGGCGCAGGGCTCGGGGCGCAGGGAAACTATCTGGGAATCATTTTGGGCGAATAATCCAGGCAGAAGGATCGTCTTGTCATAAGCGGAGGTTAATAAAAGGACTGCCTCCGCAGAGGCAGCCTTTTAGAACCGTATTTTATTTTCTATCATCACCGGCAAAAGACGCGTACAATTCTACGCAGCGGTTTCGGGACAACCATACTATAGATTCTTATTTTCACCGCTCTCGCCCCCTTGCTACTTAACACTATGTAATGCTCGTTATAGTATATGTGGCACCCCATAAGAGCGTGTCGTTTTTTACTTGCAACTGCCGCAATTTTTCCCCGAACAGGACCCGCAGCCCGAACTGGACCCGGCACCATTAAAACGGGAAATCATTTTCTCCAAATTATCCGCTTTACAGTTAGGGCAGGTAACCGCTCCCCGCCAGTTTACCGGACACAATTGTTCAAACGATTCACCGCAGTTTTTACACGTAAACTCATAAATCGGCATAATTTCATCCTCTTTCCTGGCTTTCCATGCGTGATAAGACAAAACACAAGTCCGATAAACGGTTTAAAACAATCCGCACCTGCTCGTTTACCGGTTCCTCATGGGATAATCTAAGAACACACCGCTCGGCCCGGCGGGTCACGGTGCGGGCTAAATCAAGCGCCGCCGCTCCCGGCGTATCTCCGGGAACAATAAAATGATTTAACGGCGGCAATTTCGCGTCAAAATGATCAATCTGTTGCTCCAAAGTAATACTATGTTCGGAATGAACAAAGGACTTTCCGGCATCCTGACTGGCAATTTCCGCCATAAGCAACATTAATAGCTTTTGCAAATTGTGAATCGTTTGACGTACTTCCGTGTCGGTGCATAGCGCTCTGGCCATGCCTAAAGCGGAATTTACCTCATCAACCGTTCCATAGGCTTCCACCCGCAAACTATCTTTGGACACCCTTTGCCCGGTTAAAAGACCGGTTGTACCGTCATCGCCCGTCTTCGTATATACTTTCACCATTTCACTTCAACACCTCATGCTCGCCAAAAAAAAGGCTAATTTCCCGTTTAGCGCTTTGCACACTGTCCGAGCCGTGAATCACATTCCGGCTCATAGCAAGGGCAAACTCGCCGCGAATCGTACCGGGGGCCGCTTCAACCGGGTTGGTGGCTCCCATCATGGACCGGACTACTTTAACCGCACTTTCTCCCCTGACAACCATGGCAACCAACGGACCCGAAGTAATAAAATCCACTAATCCCGCAAAAAACGGTTTACCGGTGTGTTCCTCATAGTGTTTTTCCGCCTGAGCCCGGGACAAACGCAGCATTTTAAGTCCGGCAATTTGCAACCCGCGCCGTTCAAACCGGGCGATAATCTCCCCGGTCAGGCCGCGGGCAACCCCGTCGGGCTTAACTAAAACCAAAGTTTCCTCCATAAGCATCTCCCCGCAATCATTTAATTTTTATTAGGCACTGAAAATCAGTTTTCCGTCAGCTCTTTATAGACAGACTCGTCTACTTTTTTCACAACTCCAAGCAGCAACTGCACGGCCGCCTCATAATCGTCACGGTGAATAACACTGTTATGACTATGGATATACCGGGTGGGAATCGACAGTACCAGGCTGGGCACGCCTTGAGAATGAACATGGATTTTCCCTGCATCCGTACCGCCGCCTTCCATAAAATCCAACTGAAAGGGAATGTGATTTTCCTCGGCAACCCGGATTACAAAATTACGAAGTTTAGTATGAGGAACCATGCTGGAATCGTATATGGAAATGGCTACGCCCTTGCCCAATTTGCTTGCCGCCTGATCTTCCGTTATCCCCGGTGTGTCACCGGCAATACAAGTATCCACTGCAAAAGCGATATCCGGATTTACCGTACTCACGCTGGTTTGAGCGCCCCGCAGACCGACTTCTTCCTGCACCGTTCCTACCCCAAACACCACATTCGGATGGAGCTCATACTGTAATTTTTCCATTACGTCAGCCATAACGGCACAGCCAATCCGGTTGTCCCATGCCTTGGACATGAGGTATTTCTCATTCGCCATCACGGCAAACGTGCTGGAGGGAACGATCGGGTCTCCCGGCCGGATGCCAAAACTTTCTTTGGCCTCTGCCTCGCCGGCAGCGCCTACATCGATAAACATTTCCCTTTTTTGCACTACCTTTTTGCGCTCTTCCGGGGTCAAAATATGGGGCGGTTTACTGCCAATCACACCGGGCAGTTCACCGCGGGAAGTGAAAACAGTGACCCTTTGGCCAAGCATAACCTGTTCCCACCAGCCGCCCAGCGTGGCAAACTTCAAAAATCCCTCTTTGGTAATTGATTTTACCATAAAGCCGATCTCGTCCATATGACTGGCCAGCATAATTTTAGGGCCCGGTTGGGAACCTGCTTTCCGGAAAATAACACTGCCAATCTTGTCATGGGAAACTTCGGCAATATTCCCCAGCTTAGCCGTCAGCAAGGCTTTCACTTTTCCCTCAAAACCGGACACACCCGGTGCTTCCGATATTTCCTGCAGCCATTGCAAAGTTTTGTCCATAGGCAATATTACCTCCTTTTAATATAGCTTAGTCTGCGGCAAAGAATAATTTACTATCCATTACCATTATATGGACAGCTACGGCAACTGTCAAAAAGTAAAAAAAATTCCATGACGGCAGGTATGCTGTCATGGAAACTAATGAATCACGTCTTTCCGATTTACAACCAGGAGAATAAAAACCCCTCCTTAAGATACTTTTTGCGCATTTAGTTCCTTTAATTTACCACGCTGAACTTCTGTCGAATCTACTTCCGTTGCCTGAAGACTTTCCACCAGATAATGGCAGGCATCCCATGGATTCACCCGATCACCGCAAGTGAACACATCAATTGCCGCGTACCTTAACTCCGGCCAAGTATGAATCGCCAGATGCGACTCAGATATGACTACCACTCCACTAACTCCCTGTGGGCTGAACTTGTGAAAAGCCACTTCCCGTACTTCGGCTCCCGCTTCTAAAGCAGCATTCACCATTACGGTCTCAACTTTCTCCACATCGTTCAGGATATTGGCATTGCAGCCATAAAACTCTGCCAGAATGTGGCGACCTAAGGCGTTCAACTCATCATATACCTCCTTTAAATATAAAATCAACCAAATAAATTTTAACAAATCAGCAGGGAAAGTCAATATATATCTTTCGGCTCTTGGCGCAGAGCGCAGGGCGCGGGCAAATCCGTCTGAAAATCATATAAAAAACAGCCACTATTATTTTTTAGTGGCTGTTAAAAAATTACCGTATCTGCTTTGCCAGTTCCTGCAAGCGGGCAACCCGCTGTGTTGTCGACGGATGCGTACTAAACAGGCTCATCATCCAGTCTCCGCCGCCGCTGAATGGATTGATGATAAACAGATGCGACGTGGCCGGCGTAGCGTCCGGCATTACGCGGTGCTGGGCATAGTGCTCTATCTTTTGCAAAGCACTGGCCAAAGCCAGCGGATTGCCGGACAGTCTGCCGCCCGATTCATCGGCCATATACTCCCGTGACCGGGATATGCCAAGCTGGATCAATGTTGCCGCCAGCGGCGCCAGTACAATCAGGAAGATATAGCCCACAATTCCGCCGGCTCCGTTATCATCATCATTGCTGCGGCCGCCCCCGAAAAGAGCCGCCCACTGGGCAATATGCCCGATCATGGTAATGATCCCCGCAATGGTTGCTACCACGGTACTAATTAGCGTATCCCGGTGTTTCACATGGGATAATTCATGCGCCATGACTCCTTCCAGTTCTTCATAACTGAGAGCCCGCATAATTCCGGTAGTTGCCGCAACCGCAGCATGCTCGGGGTCTCTGCCGGTCGCAAAGGCATTCGGCACATCCGTATCGATAATATACACCTTCGGCATAGGAATCTTGGCTTTCTGCGCCAATCCCGCAACCATACGGACCAGATCCGGCGCCTGTTGCGGCGTAACTTCCCGAGCCCCGTACATACTAAGCACAATTTTATCGCTAAACCAGTAACTGGAGAAGTTCATCATCATCGAGACAAAAAACATGATCGTCATACCTTTGGTGCCGCCGAAAAAGTCTCCCACGGCCAAAAGCAGTCCCGTCAGTGCTGCTAATAACACAGTCGTTTTTAATGTATTCATTTTGCCACCTCCGTAGCTGTACTAATCGAATAATCTCTTATCTTAGTATCTCTTTTCCGCAACTCGTCCACATCACCCCTTTCAAGAAAAAAATGGTATTAAGCAGGCATTTCCACTTTTTCCTTAATTGCATTCAGCATATTTTCGCTATTTAACCGTACCTTCTTTTTTAAAATCGGATTCAACAAACCGGCAATCATGGGAATTCCAAACTCAAAATCCACGGTTAATTTAATTTCCGTTCCCCCGTCAAAAGGCGTCAATATCCACTCTCCCTGGAACTTTTTCAAATCCCCCTCGATTTGCTGATAGGCGATATGCATATTTTCATCATCAAAAATGTCTTTTTCCGTCCATTTGATAATACGGCCGTCAACGTTGGATACCCATTTTGTTACCGTCGTATTTTCTGTCCGTTCCATCACTTCCACACTGACTAAATCAGGCATAAATTCAGGATATTTTTCCATTTCCTTCAATAAAGGATATACTTTTTGCCGTTCGCAGTATACCGGCAATGATACTTCGACATATGGCATAGGTTTTTCCTCCTTAACAAATCATAATTCATCAATCATGTCGTGTGCGGTTGCCACTCCCTTGGCAAGAATGGCAATGACTTTATTTATATTTTCCTCGGTAATCATTAAAGGCGGTTCAATCCGGATGACTTTCGGATTATTCAGGGTATATGCAACCAAAACACCCTGCGCAATCAATTCGGACATTAACAGGCCGCCAATCCCTTCCTTGGTAAGTTCCAACCCGATCATCAGGCCTTTTCCCCGCACCGTCTGAATTACGTCAGGATAGCGTTCCCGGATCATTTGCAGCCGGCTCATAAAATAGGTTCCCATCCGGGCGGACCGCTCGACCAAATGTTCCTCCTGAATCGCCTGGATTGCCGCGACAGCCGCCGCACAGGCCAGCGGATTGCCGCCAAAAGTGGTAGTATGCAAAAGAGGACTGACAATATATTTATCCCATACCTTTTCCCGGGCTGTAAAGGCGCCGATAGGCATAACGCCGCCACCAAGCGCCTTGGCCGTGGTCAGAATATCAGGCACAACCTGCTCGTGCTCGACAGCAAACATTTTTCCGGTTCGTCCCAGCCCGGTCTGTACTTCATCACAAATCAACAAGGCGCCGTGCTTGTCGCAGAGGGCTCTCACCGCCGCCAAATAGCCGGACGGCGGTACGATAATGCCGCCCTCTCCCTGAATCGGCTCAAGGATTACAGCCGCCGTATCCGCATCAACAACTTGCTCCATTGCCTCAATCTGACCGAACGGAACATGCACAAAACCCTCCAGCAGCGGCTGAAACGGCTCGCGGAACATATCCCGCCCGGTAGCGCTAAGAGCGCCCATCGTTTTGCCATGAAACGAATTCAGCGTGGCAACAATTTTGGTGCGGCCCGTATGAATGCGGGCCAGTTTTAAAGCGCCTTCCACCGCTTCCGTGCCGCTATTGACAATAAAACTATACCGTAAATCTCCCGGTGTTATATCGGCCAGCAGGGCCGCCAGGTCGGCCATGGGTTTGGAAAAAAGTACCTTACTGGATAAAGGCATGCGGTCAATTTGCTCTTTTACCGCCGCAACCACCTTGGGGTGACGGTGACCCAGGCTGAACACGCCGTATCCTCCCAGGCAATCAATATATTCCTTGCCGTCAATATCTTTGATAATATCTCCTGCCGCTTCCCATTCTATGGTTGCCAACCCCATAAACCGGAATAGCCTGGCCATGGAAGGATTAATATAGGTTTCATACCGTTCTATGGTTTCACTAACAAGCTGATCCCGCTCCACTTTGATTCCTCCCGACAAACAATTTTTGGTATCTTTTTCTATTTATAGCATTCGAAATCCTTTTTTATGCAAATAAACAGAGACTCTCCCGGTTGTCAGGTTCACATATGCAAAAAAGAGACCATTTGGTACGCTTATACATACCAAAGGTCTCGCTTATTGGCTTTAAACCAACGGCCGCGCCAGATGCCCATGCATCGGTTGTTGACGCCAACCCTAGCAAGCTACTCCCCTTTTGGAATCCCTTCAATTTTATTATAATTTTATCTTGTATCTCTGTTTTTGTCAAGCACTCCGCTGGCTTACTGTGTTTAACTTGTGATAATGTCACCTTGTAGATTATCGCGATAAAATGTCACTATGAACAACGAGGTGCATTATCAATTG
The DNA here is from genome assembly GCF_900476375.1 of Allolucifera butyrica. Classification (GTDB taxonomy): domain Bacteria; phylum Bacillota; class Negativicutes; order Sporomusales; family UPPP01; genus Lucifera; species Lucifera butyrica. Next base: position 112,133 of record NZ_UPPP01000057.1, read on the forward strand.
TCCCAAAAACAACTAAACAGGTACACCATATTGCAAAAGCTTGTTGACGGAGATTTTACCCTTGCACAGGCTGCATCTAGTCTAGGCTTAAGCAATCGCCAGGTAATCAGATTAAAGAAAGGATTTATCCAGGAAGGGCCTGCGGTTCTGATTCACAAGAACACGAATTGCAAGCCTGCTCATGCACTCGGTGACGAGCTCGCGGCTAAAATCATTTCTCTCAAACAGTCCGAGCTGTACCGGGATGCTAACTTCCTACACTTT